>CAKQUE010000001.1 GCA_934277435.1 uncultured Alphaproteobacteria bacterium
GCCGATGTCGACGGCGCGCACATCAGAACTTTGTTGCTGACCTTCTTCTATCGTCAAATGCCGGAGCTTATCCGCCGCGGCTACATCTATATTGCTCAGCCGCCTCTTTATAAAGCTAAACGCGGCAACTCTATCATCTACATCAAAGACGACCGCGAAATGGAAGACTACCTTATTCACGGCGGCTGCGATGATGGTTCGTTGGAAACAGCCAACGGCGAACGCCTGATTGGTCAAGATTTGATTGCTTTTGTAGAAAGCACAAAACGCGCCAACAGTATGATTAAAGCCTTAACCCTAAAAGCACCGGAAAAAATTGTTGAGCAAATGGCTATCCGCGGTTTGTTTAATCCGGAAATTTTGAAAGACAAAGCCGCATTGCAAGCCGAATTGGATAAAATGGCGCAGCGCTTGGATACTTTGGAAGCCGAATATGACCGCGGTTGGAAAGCCGAACTTAACGAAGAAGGCAGCGTGGTGTTCTATCGCGTTCTGCGCGGTGTGAAAGAAGAGCACGTTATCGGCGCGAACATTTTAGAAAGTCCGGAAGGTAAAGTCTTGAACGATATGCACGAGTTTTTAACCGAAAACTTTGCCCAATCTTCTAAGCTAACCACAAAGGCTTTGGGCGAAAAGCGCGTCGACGGTCCGGTTAGTTTGATGAACGCCGTTACAGCTGCCGGTAAAAAAGGCATTTCTATCCAACGCTATAAAGGTTTGGGAGAAATGAATCCTGAACAGCTGTGGGAAACAACTTTGGATCCAGAAGCTCGTTCTTTGCTGCAAGTTAAAATTGACAGCATTGAAGAAGCCGATGAAGCATTTTCTACTTTGATGGGCGATGTGGTTGAACCTCGTAAAGAATTTATTCAAGAAAACGCTCTAAAAGTACAAAACTTGGATATTTAAGTTTTTTTAACTCCGGCAAACACCTCGTTTTTTAAGCGAGGTGTTTTGCTTTTATTAAAAATACATAGAAACTTCACAGCGTCCGGCTACATCACAAGGATCACAAGACGCTTTTATATCGGCCAATGACATATCACGTAAACAAAGCTGACGTTTAGAATCGCAATAAGCATCTCCATAATAAGGTTTAGCACTGCCGCCCAAGGACCAAGTTCCCCGCCCCATTTTTAACACGTCATGTAAAGGTTGAATAACAGTTTGCAAAATTTGCATACACATTCTTTTAGGCTTATCTCGTTTTTTTCCGTAAGCTATTCCGGAGCCGCCTAAAATTATTACTATAACATAAGAACATGGCTTATTGTTGTCACAATTCCATTCAATTCCCAAATAATTACCGGCACTATCTCGCAAATATGCAGGCTGATAGTCAGGATACCACTTTGCCGGCAGTAGGCCTGCATTATATAAAGTATTTCTGAAGTTAATAACACCTACGGTGTTTGGGTAATTCTTTTCAAAATTTGGGCGATATTCTAGCAAATTACGAACGAGTTCGCTATATTCATTCATAAGTTTGGTTGTCTTATATTTTTCCATAGCTTTGGAGAATCCGGCAATTCCGCCAACGGATAGAACAGCAATAATCGCCAACACACCCAGCATTTCTATCATAGAGCGACCTAATTGGCTATGTTTCATTGTGACTTCCTTTCTTCTCTTGTTAAACAGTAATAAAAAAAGCCGCTGAAAAAGCGACCGGAAGTTGACAACTATTTAAGACAAGCATAGTGTAGCATATTAGCATATAGCTTATTTTGCTACCTTCCGATCTACAGACCAGAAGGTATTTAACGTCTTTTATCGACGTGTCTTAAAGAGGTTGTCACACCCCGAACAGACTATTGTCTGTCTGCTTATATTGTTAGCAGAATCAGTCTGAAAAGTAAAGACATTTATTGTTTACAAAAAATCCTATTTACGGCGTAAATAGGATTTTTTTTGTAAAACATAGTAGCTAATTTTTTACTTTTGCAAAGCAATATAAATTTCGTGTGCTGATTTTGCTTCTCTGATTTTGCGGCAAGTTTCTTCATCTTTCAAAACTCTTGACATCACGGCCAAAGCTTTTAAATGGTCTTCGCCACTTTTTTCTGGTGACAATAAAAACGCTATCAAATCCACCGGATGCGAATCCAAAGCTTCATAATCTACGCCTTTATTCAAACGGGCAAAAACAGCAATAACTTTATCTAAGCCTTCAATTCGGGCGTGAGGGAAAGCAACACCATCGCCATAGCCGGTTGAACCCAAGTTTTCACGTTCTAATATTGCTTCAAAAACAGAATTTTCATCAATGTTTTCTTTTTCAGCAACAAATTTTGATAACTGTTCAAGCATATTGCGCTTGCTCTCGGCTTCAACATGAGCCAACACCATGTCTTCTGACAAGATATCTGATATTCCCATTTTTTATCCCTTTTAGTAAAAAATTATTCTGCAGGTTCAACCCAACCGATGTTACCATCTTTGCGACGATATACCATACTGATGCGGTTGTTGGCGCTGTTACGGAACATCAAAGCGTTTTCATCGGCCAAATCCATATACATAACTGCTTCACCAACAGTGCAAAGTTTGATGTTAGCATCGGTTTCGGCAATGGTTAAAGGAGCAGATTCGTCAATGCTCATTTCATCTCCGGTTAAAGTGCAACAAACTTGCCAATTTTGTAACAAGACAGAAAAAGGTTGCCTTTTTAATATTGTTTTTGACAAGTCTAACTAAAAAATCAAAAACGCCATGATGCACAAAAGCAACATGGCGTTCATTTTAACATTTTTCCCGTTTATAACATAAAGAAAAAACACGATTTTTGATTCGTTCCCAAAAAGGAAGCTTTTTCATTTCCTGAATTGGGCTGTCTCCGCCAAATTCCAAATACAGAACATCTCCTTTTTGCAAACGAACGGCTTGGACAAAACGCTTGTCATCCGTATAGATTTTTTCACTATGTATTGGACGAACTTTTTGATACCATGCCCGTTTCTGATAAATGTAAAAAATCTGAACATATCTTTCAGATTTTTTTATATCCCAAACAATCGCCGGATATAAAAATTTAAAATTCAGTTCCAAATCTTCCATATGCTTAAAATTAATAATAAAAATGATAATAAAAATGTAATTTATATATTATATTCCGCATACGTTTTTGTCAATAAAAATAAGAGTCTCCATTCATAGCATGGAAACCCTTATTTTTTTAATCAGCTTAATTTTACTTTTGCAAAGCCACATAAATTTCGTGCGCTGATTTTGCTTCTCTGATTTTGCGGCAAGTTTCTTCATCTTTCAAAACTCTTGACATCACAGCCAAAGCTTTCAAATGGTCTTCTCCACTTTTTTCTGGTGACAATAAAAACGCTACCAAATCCACCGGATGCGAATCCAAAGATTCATAATCTACGCCTTTATCCAAACGAGCAAAAACAGCAATAACTTTATCTAAGCCTTCAATTCGGGCGTGAGGGAAAGCAACACCATCGCCATAGCCGGTTGAACCCAAGTTTTCACGTTCTAATATTGCTTCAAAAACAGAATTTTCATCAATGTTTTCTTTTTCAGCAACAAATTTTGATAACTGTTCAAGCATATTGCGCTTGCTCTCGGCTTCAACATGAGCCAACACCATGTCTTCTGACAAGATATCTGATATTCCCATTTTTTATCCCTTTTAGTAAAAAATTATTCTGCAGGTTCAACCCAACCGATGTTACCATCTTTGCGACGATATACCATACTGATGCGGTTGTTGGCGCTGTTACGGAACATCAAAGCGTTTTCATCGGCCAAATCCATATACATAACTGCTTCACCAACAGTGCAAAGTTTGATGTTAGCATCGGTTTCGGCAATGGTTAAAGGAGCAGACTCATCAATGCTCATTTCATCTTCGGTTTCTTTAACAGGGAAAACAGCAGCATGAGCCATTTCCACAATACCGGTTTTACCTTTGTGGTCATTCAATTTTGTTTTTTGACGGCGCAAACGAGTAGCGATATGTTCATTAGCATTATCAAAAGCAGAATAAGGATCTGCGGCAACGCCTGTACCTTTCAAAACAATGTTTTTAGCCGGATGAACAGTAACTTCTGCTCTAAAATCTTCGCCATCTTTAGAAAAAGCTACACTGCAGCTGATTGGAGCGTTAAAATACTTGTTTACGGCATTTTCAACAGCTTCTTCAACACGGTTGCGCAGTCTGTCGCTAATATCTACTTGTTTTCCTGTTAATGTAATTTTCATGATTTACCTCATTTGTTAATTATTTCGGCACAATCGCCTTTTGTAACTGTTTTATAGTATAACACTGTTTAAGCAAAAGTAAACAACATACTTTTTTATAGTGAGAAATTATCACCCAAATATACTTTGCGCACTTCTTCATTTGCCACAATCTCGTCCGGAGTTCCCTCCATCAAAACTGTTCCACCGTGTAAAATATACGCTCTGTCAATAATATCCAAGGTCTCTCGTACATTGTGATCGGTAATAAGCACGCCCAAACCGCGGTTTTTAAGCTGTGACACCAAGGTACGGATTTCTCCAACGGCAATAGGGTCAATACCGGCTAAAGGTTCGTCCAGCAAAATAAAGCTTGGTTTGCTAGCCAACGCTCGGGCAATTTCCAAACGACGGCGCTCACCGCCGGATAGCGCTAAAGCCGGAGATTTGCGCAGGTGGGCAATAGAAAATTCATTTAGCAATTCTTCAAGCATGTCTTCACGCTGATTTTCATCATCTATAACAATTTGCAAAATGGCTTTAATATTATCCTCAACACTCAGAGTTCTAAAAATAGAAGCTTCTTGCGGCAAATAGCCAATACCCATGCGGGCGCGTTTATACATTGGCATATCGGTTATATCCTGCCCACCGATATAAACATCGCCGTAATCAGGTGTAATCAAACCGGTAACGCAATAGAAGCATGTGGTTTTACCGGCGCCATTAGGGCCAAGCAAACCAACCGCCTCGCCTTTTTTGACGTGCAGCGACACATTTTTCAGTACAGTACGTTTTTTATATTTTTTACCGATATTGAAAATTTCCAGCTCTTCGGTTTCATTAGTCTGATTTTTTACCATTTTCCGTTTTCCTTTTGCTGTAAAACGTACCGGATATCCGGCCGCCTGTTTTTTTATTTCCGACGATTCGGCTTATTTGTGTATTTAAATCTGTTTCAGCCATATTTCCGTTGATAACATTTCCATGCTGCTCCAACTTAACTTTTCCTGTGAGCTGAACCTTTGCCGTTTTTGGATTATAAACGCCTTTATCGCCATAAGCTTTTCCTTTTGGCGTGATAATGCGCACATGTCCCATGGCTTCGGCCTTTTCCAGTTCATTTTTTTGAGAATAAAAAGCTTTAACCGTATCGGCATATAAAATATTGTCGCCTTGCCGCACAACAACATTGCCAACCGAAACGCTCTCGTGCTTGTTTTGAAAATAACGGGTTTCTTTTTCGGCAGTCAACGTACCTTGTGAGGTGGTAACAACATGTTTGCCTTTCAAAACCAAAATATTATCTTGCTTGAAATATTCAAAAGCGGAAGCTTCTAAATCGCCCCAATCTCCCTCGGCGTTGACGCGTTCATTATTATAACCATGTTCAGCCTCAAAGTCATAAACAACTTGTTCGGTGCGAACTTTGGTGCCGCTTTCATCAATTGCATTTACGTATCCGTTTAAGCGCAGCATATTTTTTTCTTGATTAAAATAACCTTCGACAGCGCTGATTTTAATCGTACCATTATCAGTCGGTATTTCGCCTTTAGGACTGTTTATTTTAACTTCTTTAGAACCTGGGGCAACTTCGTCGACACTGTCTGCGGTAACAGTTCCAACCCTGTTTTTAGAATCCGTGGTATGATAAACAGTTTGTTCTATATGCAGCTTTTCCATTTCATTTTTACGCGGCATAGTCACGTTGTTTTGCAAATCGATACTTTTTTTTATGTTTGGCATTACCAACATAACCCCGAAAATGGCGGCGGCAACGCAAGGAAAACCTAATTTAACAAAACGCAGCCATCTGGAAGTTTGCGGTTTATTGTCATACTTAATTTCGTCAAGCTGCCGCTTTCCGTTGAAATAATCATCAATTTTGCGCGAGTCAAACATTAATTAGCTAACTCCAGCTTTTAAGCAATCGTGAATATGAATAACTCCAACCGGTTTTGTACCCTTAACCACAAACAAATTGGTAATTCCGCGTCCGGTGTTGTTCATCACATTAACAGCTTCGGCAATTAAAGCGTCAGGCGCAATCGTTTTTGGATTTTTGGTCATAACTTTTGAAACTTTTTCCGTAATCAAATCCGGCGACATCCAGCGGCGCAAATCACCATCGGTAATTATTCCGATTAAATCGCCGTTATCATTGACAATGCCAACACAGCCCAACATTTTTTCTGACATTTTAATTAAAGCGTCCTGCATAATAGCGTTGTCTTTAACCAGCGGCATTTCCTCGCCAGTATGCATAACATCAGAAACATGGCGCAAAACAGAACCAAGTTTTCCGCCTGGGTGACGCAAATGGAAATCATCTTCGGTAAAACCGCGGCGCACCATTAAATCTGCCGCCAAAATATCGCCCATAACCAAAGTAGCAGTTGTGGAAGATGTCGGCGCCAAACCCAAAGGACAAGCCTCGCGATTGCTTGGCAGTTTCAACACATAATCGCTGTTTTTACCCAATGAACTTTCCGGATTTTTAGTAATAGCAATCAATGGCACACCAAAACGGCGGCAATATACCAAAATATCGGACAGTTCTTTTGACTCACCGCTGTTGGAAATCGCAATTACCGTATCATCTGCTGTTATCATACCCAAATCGCCGTGACTGGCCTCGCCTGGGTGCAAAAAGAAAGACGGCGTTCCGGTAGAAGCAAAAGTCGCAGCCATTTTACGGCCAATATGGCCTGATTTTCCCATACCTGTAACAATCACGCGGCCTTTTGTTTTTTGTAAAACGTCAACCGCTGTGGTCAAAGTACCGTCCAGCTCGTTCTCCATAGCTTTTAAAGCCTCTACTTCACGGTCTATGGTTTGTTTTGCCACTTCAATATCTTTATTTTCCGTCACGATAGTCTCCTTTTTTTAATTCTTTTCAGAATAATAGAATTTTTGCCCTAAAATTCAAGATTTTTTTGGGTTTTATGCTCTTTTTCAGGCTTTTTGTTCCCATTTGCCGGCAGAACTTTGCTGCCAATAATAAACTTCATGGCCGGCGTTTTTATACTCTTTCCACAAGCGTCGTGCCTGTTGTAAAGCTTCGTCAGAATTGCCGTCAAAAATATTAAACACACGTTCGTATTGTTCTATTGCGGCCGGACTTTCCTCTGCTCCGTCAACCAAAAACAAAAACTTAGCTTTGTTTGGATTTTCAGAATCCGCCGCGAGCCAAATTGGCTGCTGCTCGGCAAAACCGTCTTTTTTGGAGCCATGCGGTAAAAAACTTTCATCATTAAAGGTCCAAAGCAAAGAATTTAGAAATTCTACTCTCTCTTCTGTCCCCACCTTTATTTTGACACGTTTGCCAGTGCCATAAGCTTTTTGCAGCAAAAGAGGTAAAACGTCTTCCAGTGTTTTTTTCTGTAAATGATAAAAATCTACTCTGCTCATAGCGCCGCTTTCACATTCAAATAAACATTATACGAGCCGTCGCTGTCTTTTAGCTGCAGTTTAATTTTTCCATCAACCGGCTGCTTTATTTTGACTTTCATATCTTCAACGCCGAAAATAGGTTTATCGTTCACCATAACAATGCGATCGCCCATTTTTATCCCCTTGTTTTCAGCCTCAGAATCATTTTTCACCGCCGTTATGGCCAATTCTTTTGTCGTTTCTTCATAATAGGCCGAAATACCTAAAGTTTCAAACAAAACCGCCTTCCCGATTTTATATTTATCCAGTCCAAGTTCCTCAAAGCTTCGCATTTCGGCAAAATTATCTTTAGGTAAAACTTTTGGCTCTTCCGGAGCTTTAGCTACTATGATTTTTGTTTCAATGATTTGAGCATCTCGGACGATGGCTGCCTGTATTTCTGTATCCGGCGCAAGTTTTGATATTTCATAAGAAAACAAGCGCGGATTTTTTAAGCTAACCTGACCAAAACTCAAAATTTTATCCCCAACCTTTAATCCGGCTTTTGCCGCAGGTGAATTTTCTTCCATAGCAGAAACAATCAAAGCCTCACTATTGGCATCATCTTTGGTGAAGACTTTTTGCACGCTCATACCCAACCAACCGCGAATCACCTTGCCATTTTGTTTTAATTGGCTGACAACCCATTTGACCACATTTGATGGTGTGGCAAAGCCTACTCCAACGTTTTTACCGTCTTCCGAGAAAATAGCCGTGCTCATACCAATGATTTTGCCATCCATATTGAAAAGCGGTCCGCCGGAATTTCCTTGATTGATAGCAGCGTCAGTCTGCAAAAAGTTGTCATAAGCCCCTTTATCTATATCACGTTCTTTAGCCGAGATAATTCCCAAAGACACGCTATTGCCCAATCCAAAAGGATTACCAATAGCAAAAACCTGATTACCAACCCTGATTGCGTCCGAATCGCCAAAATGCCCTGCCTCGAGATTAATAGGATTTTTAACTTTAAGCAAAGCTATATCCGTTTTTTCATCAACCCCGACTAAATTTGCGGCAAAGGTTTCGCCGCTTGGAAGTTGAAGTGTGATTTTTTTGGCATTTTCCATTACATGCGCATTTGTCACCACATAACCGGCGGCGCTGATAATAATGCCGGCACCAAGTGCTTGTTCGTCATCACTAACATCAACAGCGATGCTTACAACCGAGGGATTAACTTCCTCAATAACATCTTCTAGCAAGCGCTGCTCTGCCCGCAACGGCAACGCCAATATTAGCCCCAAAACAAAAACACTCCAAAATTTAAGCATATTTCTACTTTCTAAAAGTTGTATTGAAATATTTGAAAAACTGCGAATCCGGAGAAAGCACCAAAGAAGTTTCATTATCTCCAAGCGATTTGCGATAAGCTTCCAAACTGCGATAAAACTCATAGAAATCCACGTCTTTCCCCACAGTCTTATTCCAAATAGCCACTGCTTCTTTATCTCCTTCGCCTCGCAGTATCTGTGATTGTTTTTCGGCCTCTGCCACTATAATTGCGGCTTCTTTATCTGCGGTGGCACGAATGTTTTGAGCTTTTTGCTGACCTTTGGCGCGAAACTCTTTAGCGTCACGCTGGCGTTCGGTTTTCATCCGTTCATTAATGGCCTGCATAACTTCAATCGGCAAATCGGCACGGCGAATCCGCACATCGGCCACACTCACACCAATGGCTTCCGCATCTTTTTTTACCGTTTTGCTGATATCCGCCATAATTTGCGTACGTTGCTGCGACAGCAATTCAGTCAAAGTCACACGTCCCAAAACTTTTCGCAATGACGAATTAACAATTTCTTCCAATTTGCTACGCGCCTGCGTTTCTGTTTTTACGGTTTTATAAAATTTAAGAGGGTCAACAATTTGATAACGAGTAAAGCTGTCTACATCCAAACGTTTTTTATCATTCAAAACCACCTCTTGAGCCGGTGGATCCAAATTGAGCAGGCGAGAGTCATAGAATACAACTTTTTGAATAAACGGAATTTTAAATTTCAATCCGGCCTCGTTAACCAATCGTATAGGTTTGCCGAATTGCAAAACTATAGCCTGTTCCGGCTGATAGACAATATATACAGAACTCTGGACCAACCCCAGAGCGACTAATCCCAGAAAAATATAAAACTGCGCTTTAAATAAACTCATTTTCTTAATCCTTTGTTTGCGTTTGCGGGGTATTCAGCTGTAAAATCGGCAATAAATTACCTTTTTGCGACGGGTCAACAATAACTTTGTTAGACTTTTGCAAAACATCTTCCATGGCTTCCAAATACATTTTCTTTATGGTTACTTCTTTTCCCGACTTGTAGGCTGCATATACTGATGCGAATCTGTCCGCCTCACCTTGCGCTTTGTTAATCATTGTCGCTTTATAAGCCTCTGCATCTTGCAAAACTTGCGCCGCTTTACCGCGTGCTTTTGGCAAAACCTCATTACGGTAAGCCTCAGCCTCGTTTTTGAAACGTTCCATATCCGCTTTGGCGCGCTGCACTTCATTAAATGCATCAACAACTTCTCTTGGGGGATCAGCCTTTTGCAGTTTTACGCGCACAATTTGAATTCCGGCGCCAAACTCATCTAAAACATGCTGCAATTCATCTTTGGTGTCATCTTCAACTTTGCCGCGGTCGCCTGTGATAATCGGCTGCATTTCTGATTGTCCGACAATTTCACGCAACACAGATTGCGCCGCCACGCTCACTGTGGCGTCAGGACTGCGCATATTAAACAAATAATCCTTAGCGTCTTTAATTTTCCAAACAATAGTCAAGTTTATATCCACAATATTTTCATCTCCGGTCAGCATATGGCTTTCCGTAAACGCATTATTGCGGTAGTCGCGATTTTCAGCCGAACCAAGATTGATACTACGTTCTTGCGTCACATTCACTTTTATCACATCTTCAATCGGATATGGCAAATGATAATGCAAACCAGCGTCCGTAGTGTCAACATAGCGGCCAAAACGTAAAATCACACCTTGCTCGCTAGGCTGCACCTGATAGAATCCCGAAGACAGCCATATGAGAGCCAACAAAAGCAAAACACCTTTGAAATAGCCGCCAAAGTTGTCTTTTGACCCTTGCATTTTGGCAATCTTAGTAAAATCAACAATTTTGTTTTTCTTAAACATTTCTCCGCCTAAAGACCAGCCGTCTTCATCGCCGCTGTTATCCCAAGGATTTATTTTTTTTACCATTGTTTTTCCTTTTATTTTAAATAATTCTTGCAATAAGATAACCTACATATTAGATAAAAACAATTAATGAACAATGAATATCCACATTATGGAGATAATAATGACACCGGAAGAAATCAAAAAAATATGTCAACAATTTTATCCGATTGAAAATTTGGCGAATCTGAAAGAAATTGGCAACCGCTTGATTTTAGAGTTTAAAAATTTGGCAGAAAATACCGCTAAGACTGCAGAGTTGAAGCAAGTTCTTGCCGCCGCTCTGCAGGATAAAAAAATATCCATTGTGTTTGTGGAGGATAAAAACGCTAATCTCGGCACCAACGCTATTGAAAAATGGCAGCTGCCAACAGTGAAAAAAATTATCGGTGTAGCCTCTGGAAAAGGCGGTGTTGGCAAGTCAACCACCTCGGTCAATCTAGCCTTAGCCTTGGCGCATGAGGGTAAAAAAGTAGCTTTGGTCGACGCCGACATTTATGGTCCATCAATTCCGACAATGCTTGGCTATGAAGGACAACCACTGCTTTCTGACGACGGGCAAACCTTTAATCCGTTTGAAACATACAACATAAAATCTATTTCAATCGGCTCGTTAATCAGCCGCGACACCCCGATAATTTGGCGCGGCGTAAAAATCAGCAGTGCTTTGGAGCAGCTGATGACACAGACTAATTGGGGCGAAATTGATATTATGGTTATTGATATGCCGCCGGGAACGGGAGATATTCAAATTACTTTATCTCAGCGCGTGAATATGGACGGCGTTGTTATTGTTTCCACCCCGCAAGACATTGCTCTGATAGACGCTATTAAAGGCGTGAATATGTTCAAAAAAACCGGTACGCCGATTTTGGGAATTATTGAAAACATGAGCTATTTTATTTGTCCTTGCTGCGGAGCTCGTTCGGATATTTTCGGACACGAGGGAGCTAAGCAAACAGCAGAAAAAATGGGCGAAACCTTTTTGGGAGAAATTCCATTGGATATGGCAATCCGCCAAAACGCCGACAAAGGCACGCCGATTGTAGTTTCCGCGCCAAACAGTCCGTATAGTCAGGCTTATTTAGATATTGCTCAAAAAATTATTCAGCGAATCGGATAATATTTTGAATAATAACATCAAAGGGCGGAGCTTGAAAACTCCGCCTCACGATTTTACACCATTTTCAATATAATCCAGTTCCTATTTAGCTTCTTTTTCTTCCTTCAAAGGATAGTCTTGTTTTTTGAAAAAGCCTTTGCGTTCTTTGCGGCTCATCGACCAGATATTACCCCAGCCGTTTATCGGCTGCACTTCATACTGCGACTTAAAATTAAAATCACGGGAAAAAAACAGCGACGTGGTTTTGGTATAGTTGTTCATCGGGCAGAAGCCATAAAAATCAACCTGCAATAAATTGGCCTCGCGTAAATATTTTACAGCGTTAAAATATTCCAAACTCGTATTAATCCGGTCACTGTCGTCCAAAATTATCAATCCACCGCTTGCCAGAGCTTTGACGGCATTGGCGGCGCACTCGGCGCGGCGTTTGCCATCTACCACAATCACATCATATTTTTCGCCGTCAGCAAAAATCATATCTTCATAGCCTTGTTTTTCATCACAATAGCGCATTTGCCAATTGGGTGCGCTAAACTCGGCAGAAAATTTTTCAAACCATTCCGGCTTGTCTTCTATACTGATAACCTTTTGCGCGCGTTTAGCCCAATACATAGACGAATAGCCTGTGCCAAATTCAAAAATTTTCTTTTGACTATAATCAAACTGCGACAAATATTCAATCGCCGGATACGTATACCATGGAATCGGATTGCCATCTCTGTCCAAACATACTTTTTCATTCATACTGCGCTCAATGGCAAAATCTTTGCGCCACATATCTATAAACTGCTGGAAACGCTGACTATACATTTTTATATCTCCTACATTGCCTATAGCAGTATTTTTAGAAAAAGCCAAGAGTTTTCCGTTTATCTGCAATATTTATTGATTTTCAAAAAAATTCACCTTATATTTTAGTGTAGATAATAAATTAAGGAGGAATTTTAAATGTTAGAATCAGAACAAATTGTTCGCAAATCAGCCATTGAACGCGTGGACGAAGGTTTACGCCAATATATGATTAAAGTCTTTAATTATATGGGTGTTGGCTTGGCTATCACCACACTTGCAGCTTATGTGACTTTGTACACTTCTGTAATTTCGTGGATGTTTAATGTCGACCAAGCTGCCCAAACAATCTCGCTCTCTGCTTTTGGCTGGATTGTTTCGTTGGCTCCATTGGCTATGATTTTTGCCTTCAACGCAATTTTAAGCAAAGGCAGCCTCGCTGCAGCGCAAATTATGTTTTGGGCTTTTTCTGTGGTTATGGGTATGTCACTGGCCAATGTTGGTCTGCTTTATACCAGCGATAGTATTGTCCGCGTATTTTTAATCACAGCGGCAACCTTTGGCGGCATGAGTCTATTGGGTTACACCACAAAAAAAGATTTAACTAAAATCGGCTCTTTTATGATTATGGGACTTTGGGGTATAATCATCGCCAGCATCGTCAATATCTTTTTGAAAAGCAGCGGTTTGTATTTTGCCATTTCATACATTGCCGTGTTGGTTTTCACTGTTTTGACTGCCTATGACGTACAAAAAATTAAAAATATGTATTATTCAGCAGATAGCAGTGACAATATGTCGCGCAAAGCTATTGCCGGTGCGATGAATCTTTATTTGGATTTTATCAACCTGTTTATCTATTTAATGAGAATCATGGGTGATAGAAAATAAATAAATTAATTGTCTGATATTTTTTAGCAAGCTGAACATAAACCGTTCAGCTTGTTTCTTTTTTACTGGACTTTTATATAAATCCTCTTAATATTCGGCATATGGATGAATTTGTTACGTTTTATGATATTTTAGAAATAAAAAAAGATGCCTCTTCTGCAGAAATAAAAGCGGCTTATCATGCGTTGGCTAAAAAATATCATCCAGATATCAGCACAACCGACAACCAACAAGAATTTGAAGAAAAATTCAAAAAGATAAATGAAGCCTATTCAACTTTGTCGGAAGCAAAATCCAGAAAAGAATATGACCATAAATTAAAAGACTTAGAAAAAGAACATCTTGAAAAGCTTACCAAAACACGCAAAATCAAATCAATCAGCTAAATTGCAAATTACAACAATACAAAGAAGATCTACGCCAAAAACAAACTTTTTCTTTTTTGCACAAAAATGATGGAGGAGATTACAAAACCGAAACAACAAAGCCCGAAAATACCGACAACAATGATGCTTTTGATGATACATTTAATACACCATATGTTCCGCCGGTAAAGTTAAAAAAGCAAATCTTTGATATCTTAAAATATCAAACAACTTCCATGCTAAAACAGCTTGCAGCCGCCGCTTTTATTGTTATTGCCGTGTATTCTGTTATCCATTTTTACTTTAACGAACTGGCGTTACAAATCAGAAATTCTATTTTAGCCGCCTGTATAGTGTTACTAATATTTGCCGGATACCGCGCTTTTTTTACCATTTTTACAACTTCGCACACAATTTTGATGCTTGTTTCAAAATCAAGTAAAGGAGTTTCTTTTGTAAAAACAAAAAATGTACTTTATTGTATAAACAAAGCCGCGTCGCTTAAAAACGGTGTTATAGTTTTGATTTTAGCAGCTATAACAATGATTACAATAATTAAGGTTATAGACAATATAAATGATTTATTTCCTCCTCAAAAAAATTCTGCGCTGCAAAGCTTTATGGATTTTTACGCTAATAATTTATTTGCTTTCTCCGCATATTTAATGGTTTGGCTCTGTGTGATATATTCGTATGTTGTCATCACCATGGAATTTGCCAAATACGTTTGTCCGTCTTGTCATTCGGCCTTCAGCTATTTCTATAACAAAACTTATTACACCGAAGACGGTCATCATGTTGAACATGGTGTATATTACCGCGATTATATAAAAAATGAGGTTACACAGTGCGATATTTGCAGCTACCAGACAACTTTGAGTTTCCGCCAAAAAGAAAAAGTCTCCCAACAATAAGCTGTTATAAACTTTTTTATTGACTTCAACGCATTATATGTTTATAAAGAGAGCGAAAAATACCGAGAGTCTGCATGGGGCAGGCTTTAAATAACTAATAATTAACCGGAGATTTTAAAATGAAAAGAACTTATCAGCCAAGTAAATTGGTACGCACTCGCCGTCACGGCTTTAGAACTCGTATGGCAACCGTTGGCGGACGCAAAGTATTATCAGCCCGCAGAGCCAGAGGCCGTAAAAGAATTTCTGCTTAAAGTAGCAAAAATGAGTGAATTCTTAATTCTAAAAAAAAGAAAAGATTTTCTCAGAGCCGCCAAAGACATTACCATGGTTTCTAAAAACGTGATGTTACAGGCGGCTCGCCCTTTATCTGCTGATATTTCAGCAGAAGAAAGCCGTAAAGCTCGAATCGGTTTTACAGCGACAAAGCGTTTGGGCAAAGCCCATATCCGTAACCGCACAAAACGACGTCTGCGCGCTGTTGTGCGAGAAATCTACAAAAAATATGCACTAGATAACGTTGATTATGTATTGGTTGGGCGTTTTGATACCTGGTGCTGCCCGTACGAAGATTTGAAACGCGACGTTATTTGGACTTTCCGTAAAACCAACAAAATGATTTTGCAAAGTGATGAGAATGCTGAAAAAACTACTCATTCTACCAATTAAAATTTATCAGCTCTGCATTTCACCTTGGTGCTCTGGAGTTTGCCGTTTTAGACCGACCTGCTCTCAATATATGATTGAAGCCATCCAAATTCATGGTGTTTGCAAAGGACTATATTTAGGCATAAAGCGGATTTTGCGCTGCAATCCGTGGGGCGGAAGCGGATATGACCCAGTACCGCCAAAAGAAACAAAGCATAAGTCGCTATAATTGCTTGCCTTTTCAGCAATTTTATTTTAGATAGAAGAAGATTTGTTTAATGGGAGCTTACTATGTCAAGTGATGATTTCAAAAGTTTTATAACCGCTGTTTTTTTATCGGCTTTAGTTGTGCTGGGTTTTAACTATTTCTTTCCGCAACAAACAACAGAAACTACAGTTGTGACCGAAGAGGCGCAAACGCCTGTTGCTGAAGAAATGCCTAAAACAAACGATACGGCAGTAACAATTTATGCGCCGGTTGACGAAGTGCTTAAACAAGATGAACGCCTAAAAATCAGCAACGGCGTTATTAACGGCAGCATTCGCTTGAAGGGCGCTCGTTTTGATGAAATTCTGCTTGATAAATACAAACTTACTTTAGACGCGGATAGTCCGGATGTTGAGCTTTTATCTCCAGCTAAAACCGAAAACTCTTATTACGCAGACTATGGCTGGCTTTCCGGTGACAAAAGTTTATTGCTCCCAAATAAAGACACACTGTGGACGGTTGCCGGTAATCAGGAATTGACGCCAAGTACGCCGGTTACGCTGGTTTGGCAAAATGGACAAGGCGTTAAATTTATGTATACAATCAGCCTTGATGACAATTACCTGTTTGACATAAAACAAACAGTAGAAAACAACAGCGGACATGAAATCACGGTTTATCCGTATGGTTTGTTCAGCAAAACAATCGCCAATGAACAAAACAGCCGCAGTGTAGTGCATGAAGGCTTTACCGGTATTATTGACGGTGATTTAAAAGAAATTAGATACAGTGAGCTTGACAAAGAAAAAGAGCCTGAAACTTTCGAAACAACGGGCGGCTGGATTTCTTTGACCGACAGATATTGGTTCAGCGCTTTTATCTTTAATGACACCTACAAAGCAAAAGTAACCTTGCGTAAAACCAATGACGACACTTTCCAGCTGGACTTTAAAGGTCTGCCAATGCAAATTCAGTCCGGCAGCTCAGCAAGTTTCAGCTCGCAAATGTACGCCGGCGCTAAAGAAATTAAACTTTTAGATAAGTATTCAGAAAACATCAAAAAATTTGACTTAAACGTTGATTTTGGCTGGTATTACTTTTTAACTAAACCATTCTTCTATATTTTGGATTACCTGTATCGTTTAATTGGCAATATGGGCTGGGCAATTCTGCTGTTTGCGGCTTTGCTGCGTCTGCTGATGTTTCCAATTGCTAACAAGTCATACGAGAGTATGTCTAAAATGAAAAAATTGCAGCCTAAAATGCGAGAGCTGCAAGAAACATACAAAGATGATAAAATGGCGTTACAGCGCGCAACTATGGAGCTTTATAGCCGCGAAAAAGTTAATCCGGCTTCCGGCTGTCTGCCGCTGTTTATTCAAATTCCGATTTTCTTCTCACTGTATAAGGTGTTGAATATCGCAATTGAAATCCGTCATGCACCGTTTATCGGCTGGATTAAAGATTTGTCTGCTCCGGACCCGCTGACAATTTCAACTTGGGCGCATATTTATGTTCCGTCTTTGCTGGATATTGGCGTATGGCCTCTAATTTACGGCGTTACCATGTTTATTCAACAAAAACTTAATCCGGCTCCGACAAACAAAGACCAAGCACGCATCATGGCGATGATGCCGCTGATTTTTATGATAATGTTTGCACATTTTGCCGTAGGTTTGGTAATTTATTGGACTCTGAGCAACATCTTGTCGGTTATTCAGCAAAGATATATCATGTATAAAAACGGGGTAAAATGAGCGAAAAATTTACTAAAGAAGAATTACTGGCTGCTAATGTGCAATTCACAAGACCTTGTAATTTTGTGATTAGTGTGGCTAATTTAGTGCAATTGCCGGAATCCGATTTTGATGAAGTTGCTTTTGCCGGACGTTCTAATGTTGGCAAATCAAGTTTGATTAATGCTTTGTTTAATCAGACAAAGCTGGCTAAAACCTCATGCACCCCTGGGCGCACACAGCAGCTGAATTTTTTTAACTTTGATAATAAGCTGTATTTGGTTGACTTGCCTGGGTATGGCTATGCCAAAGCGCCGGAAAAACTAGTCAAACAATGGCAAGTTGTCTTAAAAACATATTTGCGCGGAAGGCCTACTTTGCGCAGAGTTTTTCTGTTGATAGATTCCCGCCATGGCTTAAAAAAAGAAGACCGTGAAATTATGAAATTGCTTGACGAATCTGCGGTTACTTATCAAGTTGTGTTAACCAAAATTGATAAAATTTCTGAAAAAGCCTTATCGACAGTCAGTCTGTCAATTATTGAAGAATTGAAAAAACACGCAGCGGCTATGCCCGAACCACTAGCAACAAGTTCCGAAAAGAAAATCGGCCTTGATATTCTCAAAGCCGAAATTTGCTCTTTTATGAAATAAATTCTAGGTTACTTCAGTAATAGCACGCGTATTGCCTAAACGGCAAATTTGCACCACGTGCAGTTTACGTTTCATTTCATCAAGTGTTTGCTCAACATTTACCGTACCTTGTGTAGAAGCTTGAATACGTTTGATAAATTGCAGATAAGCTTCTTGCGAACTTTCGGCGTGGATGGTGGCAAAACAGTTATCGTGACCTGAACCCATCAGCTGCCAAATACCACTGGCGTTACTTGTGGAAATCTCACCGCCGATAATGGCGTCAGGCGTAAAACGCACAACCAAGTCGATAATTTTTGAATAGTCCATTTCATTAGCTTGATCGGTACGTGACATTACCAAGTGAACACGGTTTGGATGTGGCACAATCAATTCGCGCGTATCTTCAACAGTAATAATTCGTTTGTGAATATCCAAAATCTTTAGCAGATTGTTCAAAAATGTTGTTTTACCGGTAGAAGTAGCACCGCTGACCAAAATATGTTCACCGCGCTTGATATACAAAAGTAAACGTTCGTATGCATCGTCAGGAACTTTAATATCTTTAAGAGGATTTAATTTTTGCAAAGCATGACCTTGACGCATACCATAATCTTCTAGTCCAAACGCCACATCATCAGAATGCAAACGAATTGCCAACGCCACACCGCCGGTTAAATCTTCTTCATCATACATCACGTTACGGCCGCAAATCGCCGAAAAACGATGATCTCCCGGAATTGTGGCATAAACCAGCGGCGAACCTTGCAAAGGGTCAAATTTAAGTTCATAAGTGTTTGCAATAATATAAAGTAAATCAGTCAAATATGACTTAGATAACTTTTCATCTTTATACATAACCCACGGGTAGGCACGCTTTCCGCGCACACGCAACCAAATTTGCCCCGAGCGGTTAATTGCAACTTCCTCCAAATTATCCTGATTATACCAGTAGGACAACGGGCGCAAGACAGATTCCAAAACTGCAAAATCACTCATCTTTTTCTCCTATAACAGCGACGGGATATCGTCATCGGTTGAAGTTTCAATTTGTTGAATTTCCGCCGGACCTTGGCCTTGTTGCATACGTTGCTGCTGTTCAGACCTCAATTGTTGCTGACGGCGCGCTGCTCCGCTGTTGCTGTTCTTTTTAGAACTTGATGACCGATTGCCGCCGGTCGGACGAATATTTTCATCATAATCATCATTAGTTGAAACAGAACCTGAATTTGAACCTAGGCTAGGATTTCTCATTGTCAAACCTCCTGACTTATCAAAATCTCCGTTACCTGATTTATTTTTCTTGGCTCTATCTGGATTGTTCAGCCACAAATCAACCTTAGGAAAGATGATAATACGCGTACCGGCAGGAACATAGGTAACAGCTTGAATATTTGCCTTTTTCTGGACAATTTCCTTGAAAATATCATCCATTTGATCCAAAAAGTTTTGGCGAGCGTCGCTGGCTGCTTGGCTTTTTGACGAGGTCGTAGAATAACCATTCCCCTCACTTGTTCCATCTCCTGAGGCCATAAGATATGCAGTGGCGCTTTCCATAGCTGTAATCAACATCGGCGCTGTATATTTTTTCAACAGTTGTTCATCCAAATATCCAATAGCACCGGCTCTACCTTGAGCATCAGCAGTTTGTGAACCGTTTATAGTAAATTGAGAACCATCAGGACGGATTAATCTTCTCCATGATATATCAATTTTAACAGCTCCACCGCTATTGCCACCACTGCTGCCGGAGTTTTCTCCGCTGATTTCGCCTATAACCCTAGAACCTGCTGGAATAACAATGTTACGTCCTTCTTCGGCATAAACATTACGTTCGACAACCGCCGTTACTGGTATTCCGGAGCCTAGGCCATCAGAAGCATAAACTGAACGCGACAAAACTGCCGGAATTGGTTTGTCTTCCAAAATCATTTGGCTCATATCAACCCTCCAGCTTGAAACAGTTTTGCCAACATCCGGCCAGCCATCTTCTTCATAACCGGTAAAAGTTGACGGAGAAACATTTGAGCTTATTGAACCCACTGCCATTCCAGAACGACGGGTTGCTTGCAAATTTGCCAACGCTGCCGCTTTGCTCGGATCATAGCGTTCGCCGGCTCCATAGCCACCTCCTGGTCCGAGTGACGACGGCTTATTGCCAATGCCATAAGCGTTACCACTGCCAAATGTTCCTGCCGGTACAAACATATTTTGCGCCGATGAACCTTTTATTTCTTCCACCCCTATCGGATTATATTTCATATCAACAATCATACCATCTGGTGTTCTAAAACCTATCTGATTGTTGTTATCATCATAAACCTTATTATCATCATATATACTGCCCAAAATATCACCGTCCGGATTTAAGGCAATACCTATAATACGGCGATTGAACTGCCCTCCTGATGATTGCTGAGATGGTTGAATTTCATCATTTTTTAGTGGTCCTTCCTCTTGAATCTGTACTTTTTTATAATCAGCCCAATCCTGTTTGGTATCTGTTTTTTTATTGTTTGTCGCAATATAATACTGTAATGTATATGCCTTAGCCAGTTCATCTCCACTCGTGTTGCGGATTACACCGGCGTCAGATAAGTATCCTATATTTTGATTATCATAATCCAACACATTACCATCTATCTGCAGTTCACCCACAACATTATTGCTTGCATCACGCACAGTATAATCTCTGTTTCCGCGAGCCACAACCTGTCCTGTCTTATCAACAACAAAACCACGGTCCATTTTACCAATACGACTACCTGATGTATTCAATACTGTACCATCCTTCATAATATAGCCATATACAATAAAGTTTCCATCATACACATAAAAATCATAGAGAGCGAAACCCACTGTTTCTCCCTTATGCTGAATACTACCGTCAAAATTTATTTGCCCAACGTTTTCGCCCTTTGTATTCCATACTTGCCCGTTGTTTTGAACCATACCTAAAAAAGTATTATCATTGCTAAATGCGACTTTATAACGCATCACGTTACCAATAACTTTTTTAGATTTTGAAATCACATTTCCATTTGGCTGCATTGCGCCCAATATTTGATTATTATTATCGGCAACAGAACCATTTTCCATAACCTGTCCAATAATATTATTATCAAAATCAATCGCCGGAGCAGGAGTTATGACGCCATATTTCCATTTATTATCACTATCAATGACTATTCCCTGACGGTTAACACAACCCAGATTTTTATTTGCATTGTCAATTCCCTTGCCAGCATTGACAACACCGATGTAATTGCCATCAAAATCAATCAATCCGCTTTCAAAAATAGAATAACCTATGTATGAACCGACATCGGAAACAGCTTGACCGTTAGGCAGCAGGCGTCCAACAGCAACATCACGATTATTTATAATTTCACCGCGTCCGTTTAAAATACCAAGCTGAACGCATTTGTCATTATTGACGCCAACAAACGGCACTAATTTACCGGTTACTGAATTATTATTATCGCTTACAAAATTGCCATACAAAGCCCGACCATAAATATTGCCGTCTAAATCTGTAATTTTTCCGTTGTTCCCCGCATAGCCAAGCAAATCACCATTTGTGCCAACCGCAACCATACGAGAACCGGCAAAACCGCGCAAAGGCATAATATTTTCGCCAATATTTCCTTTGGTTTCAACAACATTATAGCCTGGAGTAACCTTATAAGCAATTTCTCCTTTATCGTCTAAAAGCAAATTATTTGCAGCCAAACGTCCTAAAGACTGTCCCTTAAAACTCAGAGCATAACGCACATCCAACTGACTTCCAATATAACCAGATTTTCCGGTTAATGAACCATTCATATTCATTTTAACATCTGACATTTCTCTATAAAGAGTTCCGTTTGGAGTAAGATACGAATAAACTTGCCCTTCTAAACCTAATATAGGGGTAAGGTAACGACTTCGACCGTCCAATTTGTTTTCGGCTGATAACAAATAGCCAAACGGTGATACTTTTTTCTTTTCCGAGCCATCTGGAATAGTTGCATTTATTTCGGCGACACCAAATGGCTTATTGTTACCGTTTATAGCTATGGTATTTTGCACTAAACCGCCGGCAAGCATTCCATTACCGTCAAAAGCCCAATTTTTTTTCATGCGGCCAATGTTGCTACCCTTCAAAGAAATATACGCACCATTACCCATGGATTGACCAATTAAATTTCCCAATGCATTAAACACCGGTCCGGTTGGGGTTATGAGGCCTATCTGTTGATTGTCTTTATTATAAACATCAGCGCCGGCACCAACATAGCCGATAATTTCAGTTCCTTTAGCAATAACGCCTTTTGGCAACACTCTGCCGATATAGTGCCCTTCATTGTCATTGGCAGTGGCTGACATCGGTATAGAAAAACCTATAACCTCGTTGTCACTATTGACAATATTGCCGTCAGCGCGGTAAAAACCAACTTTATCAATTCCACTTACCACCACACCGTTATATGTGATAATTCCCATATAACGTCCGTTTAAGTCAAAAGCATAACCAGTGCGAACAACACGGCCTATCACTTTGTTTTCTGAATCATAAACATATTCATTGGCATGCACTGAGCCAATTTCTTTACCTTCAAAATTTATAACTTTTCCAGAAGGAGCAATACTACCGATAAATTCTCCGCTCAACGAAACCACCATTTTAGAAGACATCAATCTACCGTCTAAAATATATTCATCGCCCGATTTTCGATATGCATAGCCGTTGGCCGAAACGAAGCCAATTTCTGCACCATCCAAATTTGTATAGGTTCCAGCTCCGGTTAGACGGCCGATTGTACTTCCATCTGCAGAATAAATCAGCCCTGGAAATAAAATTGAACCGATAACATTATATTGCTCATCAACAACCAAACCGTTTGGTAAAGCACGACCTAAAGGTTTACCGGTCGAACTTCTTACAACACCGTCGCTATTGATTTTTCCTAAAGGACGGTTATCTGTGCCGATTGCCACACCTTGTGGAACAACTCCGCCTATAACTTCATTGTCCTCATTCAGAATCAAACTATCGGCGGTAATATATCCTATATTGGCTCCATCAGGACTGATAACCATACCATTTGATATAACTTGCCCAATTACTTCGCCGTTAAAATCCACGGCGGTAATTTCTGCAGCATTTACCACTTGGTTAAACGCCAAAAAAGTTCCTAATGAAAGGATTATAGTTTGCAGATATTTTACGATTCCGCTGTGTTTCATTAGTTCCTCCGATTTTTCGCAACTTCAGGCAACAAATACCCCGAAACATTTTTATCAGCATCTATGAATGAGCCATTACTCTTCATATATCCAATTTCTTTATTTCTGCTTTCAATAACTTTACCATTAGCCGCTAAACGTCCAATATAATCTCCGTCATTAGAAAGTATTGTATTACCTATGCTGTAAACATGGCCAATCACATTATTTTGGTTATCAACGGCAAAACCGTCGGTTAGCAAATGACCAACAATATTCCCGTTTTGATAAATTTTACCATCAAAACCAACCATACCAGCAACTTTATCATCATTACCAATAACAATATCGCCGTTTACCACTTCTCCCAGCAATTTACCATCGTTACTTATTACTTTACCGTCGGCCATAACCGTGCCGCTTGCAGAACGCTGAAGGTCAAAAAATCTACCATCAGGCAAAACTGTGCCAATAACTTTACCGCCAAAGTCAATTACGATTCCTTTCGGCAAAGCAGAGATATTATTATTTGTGACACCACCAGGTAATAAAGCAGTAATTCCCTGATTATCGGCGCCATTCACTATCCCATAAGCATCGGAATAACCGACATAGTTGCCAAAAATATCAATCATAGCCGTTTCGGGTAAAATTTCACCAAGTAAACGGCCGTCTTTTACAACATGCCCATCAGGAACAACACGACCGGTAATATCTCCAAGATGGTACTCATTACCATCTAAGTCCTGATTATTACTATCAGACATAAGCTCTACCACATCGCCCGAAGCAACAACGTATCCCATATAACTGCCGTTATATCCTCGAACTCCGCCCTGAACTACAATACCGCCCAGCTGGCGTCCATTTGCATCAAACATACGGCCATTAGCATCAACGCGACCAACTACACTTCCATCGACCTTGACAACATCCATATCGAAACTAATATACCCAATAAGTTGTCCGTCCATATCTACAACATAGCCTGTTTTCAAAAACTTGGCAGGCTGCCCGTTATAAACACTGGTTCCATCACCGCTGATTTGGTCAACCACCTCTCCCTCAGAGTTATAAACATTGCCGTCTGGAAACAGATGTCCTAAAATATTACCCTTTGCGTCTATCAAAATATTGATTTCCGGCGCCGCAAAACCTATAATCTGATTATTTTTATCCGCTATCAGATTTTTCAAGAACAAATGCGCCCCATCTTTGCCAATTGACGGTAAATTACCTTTTTCATCCAAAGTCCCTAAAAACTTACCTGTCAAATCATAAGCATAGTACGCGTTTGAAACACTGCCTATATAAGACATATCTTTGTCAAACACTTCGCCATGTCCGTTGACACAGCCAATAACATCAATACCATTTTGACGCAATGTACCATTTTCATCCAAGGTGCCCATATTTTGCCAATCTAGCGACATAACCGTTCTTGGCTCAACTAAATGGCCTTTGACTTGCGGTTTATCCAGACCTAAAACCGTTCCATCGGGATTAACACAGCCAATTTCTTTATTATAAGCATCTCTAACAGATCCATCTGCATTAACTTCACCAATATAGTTACATTCATCATCATAGACACTGCCTGTCTTGATGATTTTTCCCACGAATTTACCCTCAGGTGACCAAACTGTACCATCGGCATAGACTCTTAAATCTGTATCATTTCCTTCTTTGCGGACAACACCATCTTTATCTAGTTTATATTCATATCTGCAGCCCCAGCTGGCTATATATCCTGCATGCAAACCTCTGGCTAATATCTTGCTTCCGCTTTTATCAGTTGCAAGTCCGTCTGGACGCATTCTACCAATTACTTTATTTTGACTTACAATTTCGCCGCGATTATTAATTTCGCCCAAAACTTTACCATCAGGAGTAATTGGCAACAACATTTTATCCAACAGAGAGCCTACTTTAATCATACCAAACACACGAATGTTGCCATTTGCATCAACAATGCCGATAATTTTTCCGTTTTTATTATAGGCTATATTTTTTTTATTAACATAGCCGATAACGGCACCGTTTTTATCTAACGCCAAACTGGCCTTTTCACCTGTCCGACCAATAATATTGCCATCGTTATCCAAGATATTACCATCTTCATCAACGCGACCAATGATATTGCCGCTGAAATCACGAACATCACCGTTTTCATCAATATAACCGATAACATTTCCATCTTTATCAACGGCCAACTGGACCTCATTGCCTTTTTTACCTATAGTAGGGCGATCGGATAAATTAGTGCCGTTTTTGTCGCCAATAATATTACCGTTTTCGTCAATGTAACCAATGGTATTTTTTCCATTTTGGACAATACCATTCTCATCAACATAACCAATTATCTTACCATTTTCATCATAAGCTAAATCACGCCATTCTCCAACATGACCGATAATATTGCCGTTTTCATCTACAACATTGCCATTTTCGTCAACATGACCAATCACATTGCCATTAAAATCATAGGCAATACCATTTTCATCAACATAGCCAATAATATTGCCATTGGCATCATAAACTAATTGAGCCGCTGCGCCTTTTTGCCCTATTTTCTGCTGCCGATAGACATTGCCGTCACCATCAGTATGACCGACAATATCGCCATTTTCATTAACGACATCGCCATTTGGCATTACCACACCTAATGGATTACCATTTTCATCTAAGGCCACTTCACCAGACTTTGCTACTCGCCCGATGATACTGCCGTTTTTATCTACGACTTCACCATTTTCATTGACACGACCAATTACATTGCCGTCCAAATCTACGACCGTTCCATCTTCTAGCACTTTGCCGAGGATATTGCCGTTTTCATCATAAACATAACCACTATTAACGGCTTTACCCTTGATGTAGCCTTCGTTGTCAATAATAGTTCCGTCTGACAACATATTGCCCAGCACTTCACCATTAACATCATGCGCAACATTAGAGCCATCAACATAGCCAATTACATTGCCGTTCTCATCTAAAACAAGCTTTCCGGTAGAAGCCACGCCAATAATATTACCGTCTTTATCAACAATCAAGCCATCTGCATTGACGCGACCTATTTCATTGCCACTTGTATCACGGACTATTCCGTCATCGCCAATAACACCTATAATTTTTCCGTCCGGTCCAACCGCATAACGAACATGACCGCTACTTTCCAAATCATTTTGATTCAAGTTCGCGCCGCTGCCTACACCGCCTTCACAAAAATTGCAGTCTTCTTTGTGTATGGCATTACCATAGACCGGAACTTCATCATGTTTTGCATTTTTATCCGAAACATTGGTTTCATGCCAAGTAATTTTAAAATTATTCTGAACATTGGCGGCTATAGTCGGCGACCACTTCATTGTAACCGTACAGGTAATTTTACCTCTGAGTTCTTTACCATTACAATTTGTGTCAAAAGTAAAACCTTCAAAAGCAACTTCTTCCAAATCAACAGATACAATCTTTATGGCGGCTTTGCTGTTTGTACCGATAGTCAACACGTTTGTAGCGTCATTACCCAAAACAACCTGTCCCATATTAATCGGATTTGGGGTTAAAGTAATTGGGCGCTCAATTGTTTCGGCGTCATCAAACTCTATTTCTGCCTCGTTATTGGTATTTACGTTCATTCCCAAATCTGATTCAGCATCAATTGTGTCTTCAACTTCATAATGCTGCTCTTCTTCTGGAGTTTCCGTAGTCAAAAGCATCAACCCAAATAAGAAAACAAATAAAGTAATAATTCCGACAATCAGAATTATTCGGTTTGTTTTGCGGACATATCTATCCGAATGTGTTAATACTTCTTTGCTCATTTTTCTACTTTATTGCACTCTAACA
The DNA here is from genome assembly GCA_934277435.1 of uncultured Alphaproteobacteria bacterium. GTDB lineage: Bacteria > Pseudomonadota > Alphaproteobacteria > RF32 > CAG-239 > RUG410. The sequence goes on from CAKQUE010000001.1 coordinate 27,171, forward strand.
ACACTACAAAATACCCCGCTGCGGCCCAACTGGCTGCAAACAGAATCACCATTTTCCAAACTTTTAACCGGTCCGACTCTTAAATGGAACAACTCTTTGCCTTGACCGTCTGCCGGCGCGTCAACTGAATAAAAAGGCTCGTACCCACCCAGCAAAGCTGAATATCTGCCCGACAAATCTTTCCATAAAGCTTCCAAATTATTAACATTAGAATCCGTGCCGAGTTCTATGGATAGATTTTCGCTATTTTGCCCGATAAACGCACTACCGTATTTATATTTTGGATATGGATTTACCGCTCCAGAATTGCAATCTTTACCACCTATCTGCTGAGTATAAGACGTAATTGAGGCATTAAATCCATTTCCTTTGGATGAAGCCCCGGCGTTACCCCCAGGATTATCATTGGCATAATTTGGCAGCTGCATCATACCAGACAAATTACCTCCACTGAATGAAACTCCTGAACCGGAATTTGAACCAGCAGCCGCGCCGCCTGATCCACTGGACATAGCCCCTGCCGCAACTCCGCTGCTAACAGAACTATTTGCTCCAATGCCTGCTCCAGCGCCTGTTTCTCCCGCCGCGCTGCCACCGTATGGATTATTTGTTCCAGCAGCACCGCTTGCCGCAGCTTTGCCACCAGGAATAGCCGGTGCAATATCCCAATCATTTTGGTCATCCGCATAGGTTACATATTGCAGACCTTCTTCATCGGAGCGACGCAATTTCAAACATACCATACGTTTACCGCTGCGCATAACCATATCCCCGACACCTTCAACTATAATCAGACGATTGTTTGGACCTTTGGTTCTAAAACCAACAGGCGTTTCAACACGTTCAACGATTAAAGTCACAATAGGACGCTGCGTCATATTTAAGGCTTTTTCACCAAGGTCAATATAAGTAAAAATGTCATCTCGCCATACTCTTTCCGGCGCAATAATTACATCATCAGGATTTGGAACATATATTTCAATATCAAATCTGAATTTTGTCGGGTCCATCGGTATACTTTTCAACCAATCTTCTTTTTGAAAACGATTGGTAAAAGTGGAATCAACGCTTTTAGAACCGCTGTTGCGAAAAGCTGTTGCATTTACATGGCGTGAGCCACCGCTTCCTAATACCCCCGTACTACTGGGACTGTCTCCCGATGAACCGTTGCCACCAACCACATCAATATCAATAATTGAGTTGGTTAAACGCTCAGTGTTGACGCCTTCACTTTTAATATAGAAAACATATTTATTGCCGGAACGCCCGTTAATAACAACGTTGCTGTCCACGCCAACCTGACTTCCCTTTTGCGGATATAACATAACGGTGTTCGGAGGAGATATCTCACCGCCAAAAGAACCTATATCACCAAATGAAACATTTTCTATCAGTTCCCATTCTGGAAAGTTAACCAAGGTAATCATACCTTCGCGCACACGAATAGGCAAAACTAAATCCGGTGTCCAATAATATTTTGAGTACGCAGGCTTTGTTTGTCCTTCGCCCAAGTTTTGCAAAGGATCCTGCCAAGCACTTTGTATCATGCCAATAGAATTTCCTAATCCGGCATAATTTAAATTCATAGGCTGATAGTTTCCTTGTGACTGATCATCATATTGATCCATCGTATCTTCCAACAATTGAGCACGACAGACACCAGCTGTAAACAACACAGCCACTATAACAATCCATTTCCCCATACTCATTTTCATTTTTCTATCCTTAATGGTTAATCTTTTAATTGCTTGGTTCCGTATGAAATAACTTTAAATCCGACCGGATTTTTTAATCTTTCTTTGTATTGAACTCTTCTTGGTTGATATTGCACCTTCAAACTTGCGCGATAACGAATTGTCCGCGGTTTATATGAAGAAGGCAAATAATAATCAACACTGTATTCAACTTGCCATGTTCCTTCTTCAATTTCATTCACAGTCAGAATTTTAACCGAACTGGTCAAGCCGTCTTGTTTCATACGCTGCATGAGCTTACGACCAGTGTTTTTTAAAAAATCCTGATATACAATGGAAGAAGACATTTCTTGCAAATCGCCGCCGTTTTGCCAGCGGGCTTCCATTTCTTCAGTGTCTGCCAATAAAGTAGTACGCAGCAAAATATATTCACGAATAAATGTTTCAGTAATTGCTTTTTCAGAATCCATATTTCGAGTATACGGAATAATACGGTATACTTGCTCTTCTTTATTGCTCAAAGTCAATAAATATGGCTCAACACGGTATAAAGGAACAATGTTTGAAATCGTCAAAAGCAAAATCATATTACAGCAAAGGCTGATAGCCGTCACAACGGCAAAGGCTCGAGCTGTCCACAAATATCTTTTTTCACTGGCATTTACCACCAAACTATTTTCATTGCGGTTAACTCGGCGCGCTCCGGTACGCATTCCGGTTCTGACCTGTGAACCTGAATTCAAGAGCTTTTGCTGTGTGCTATTTATACCTAATTGATCAGCCATTGATTTTCCTTAAATATAACTAAATTGTTTCCCAAAACCAACTAGGCACATTTTTAATAGTTTCTATCTGCATGCAGGCGCACGGAGAAAGCTTAAGCTCATTAATATCCTTACCTGGTCCGACCGCTTCCGGTTCATAATATGAACCAAAAAGGCTGCATGCCGACAAAATCAGCAATAATCCCATTATTAATAAAATTTTTTTCGACATTTATATCTCTTTCAATTTCATTAGCATCAGTGTATAGAATCGACTATACTTAAGGATTTTCCGAATGTCCACCATTTTTATGGTTATATTCGGGTACTCCTTTGGGAACTATATTAAAATAAAAAGATTAAAATTGATTAAACAAATTATTCACGAATCTCATCTTGGTTATATTTCAAGACCACAAACCCCAAAGGATTTACCAATCTTGTAAACACAGCGCGGCGTTCGGGAATAAATCGCGGCGTAACAGAGGCTCTCATCTTGGTCTTGGTCAAAACCAGCGAGTTTCCGTTATTCTTTTGTGAAAGAGTATATACAGTAAAATTCACAATCCACGCCGGACTACTGTCACTTACCTTATTTAAGCTATCAATACGTACCTCTTTGGAAAAACCTTTTTCAAACATCTTATCTGTATCTTTGGCGTTTTTACCAACAAACTCTCTATAAACCTCAGGTGTTGATAAATATGCAACAATTCCGCCTTCACCCCAACGAGTCTTCATCTCTTGTTCATCATTTATAACTGAATTACGTATGATAACATATTGTTTTACAAACAATTCTGTCATTTGTTTGATAGACGGCATCTTAGGCGTTATAGGTTCATAGCGCACCATCGTTTCAGAATCATTTTGACTGATAATCAAAAGTGGCTCCACGATAATCTCCGGTGATAGTCGAAAAATAACCAGTGAAGCGCTCAAGAACACCCCTAAAGATAAAACTGCGCAAAAAATAACTAACCTTGACAGCCACCTAAAATAAACCTCTTTAGCTGAACTATTGTTTATTTTATCGTCGGTGACGTATTGCAGTTTAATATTATTCTGCCCATTTTGCTGCGCGTTAGCGTCTGCAAGCAATTTTTTTTCTATACCATTATCTAATTCTGACATCTTTCGCCTTTATTTATTATGGATAAACCGCACAATATGGAGAATGCATTCTAGCCAATTGTTTATTCAAACTTTTTTGCCCTTCTTGGTCATATACATCTAAAACAGCCGCATCGGCTTCTGATGTTTTTATTTTTTCTTCCAGTTCAACTAAATCTTCGTCGGCAGAAATCTGAACTTTTTCATCACCGTCTTTTTCCAACACAGCAACACCATGTAAAAGTCGTTCTTTATTTGTATTCACTATTTCAGCGGTTCCCTTTATATTTCCAATCAGTTCTTTCAAGCGGCGTAAATTACCTGTTTTATGCTCTTCTAAAGTTTCCGAAGCTTTTTCATAGTCTGCGTCATTCATTAAATCAAAATCTTCGCTCAATGTATAGCCCAATTCTTCAAACATTTTACGCAAATTTTCTTTTATATCTTCAACCTGCAATTTTTGCTGAGCCACTACTTCAGCTAAAGCTTTTTCATTTTCCCTATTGTCCAGATAATCGCCAAACTGGTTAGCTCCAAACATTGCTCGATTGGCAATATAATAATCCATATTAAATTTAACTTCTCCACCTTTTGCTTTGTTCATATTTGCTGATTTTATCAAAGTTACAACAGCGGCATTAAACGCAGGGTTAAATGTGAGTTTTTTAACTTTAAGCACACCTAAATTACCTAGAGAAATTGCATTTTCCTCCACTATTTGTACAATCTGTCCCAACTCACTGGCTTCGGCCCAAGATTGTGGGTCGATGGTAGTTTTAGTGCTGAGTATCTGACTTTCAGCAGCCTCAACATCTGTTACGGCAGATTTGCCTTTGATTTTTTCGGCAGACAAATTCACACAATTCTTACTGTCTGGCAGAGGCTTTGCCAGCAGATATTCATTTTTCAAAGCAGCAACATATTTTCCATCTTCTATTTTGCATGGATATTGACCTGCTGACCAAAAAACATCGGTACTCTTGTCGCCGGTTAAAAACTCTTCCAGATTAAGCTCTTTTTCCACAAAAGGCCGCGGTTTCAAAACATTCTGCCAAATTTCCGGAATTTCAAGACCGCTTTCGCTAAAGCTTGGTCCGGCCAAAGTTATATCAGCCACATTTTCCGGAGTGCTATTAACACCGCCTTTTTTGTACTTTAAAACAGCGTCGTAGTCATCAGTGTCAAAATGGAAGATTTCGCGCAAAGGAGCTGCTTGTAATGTAGAATTCTTTGGTGCTGTAAAATCTCTTTCTTTTTCAACAATGCCAACAAAATAATCACTATCGGCTTTTTCCTTATCTTCACTGGCGATTCTAGCAAAAACATCTTGCATTGCATCAGCAAAAAACAAACTTCCAGTCACACTGCCGGAAACGTCTATTTTCCGTAAATTTGCAAGCAACTCATTGTGTGTTTGCACAACACTTTTGTTGTCTGGCAAATATATTGAATCACCCATGCTTTTAATATTGTTATAAGCCTCATCTATTTTACTTTGCGCTTGTGTGCTGGCGGCAGTAACAATATTATGTATAGACGAAAGTATCGGCGTGTTTTCAAATATAAGTTTTATAGCCGCTTTATAAGCAGTCATTTTGCCCTCATAATCAGAAACGGCTTTATCAATGCTTTGCTTATATTTATTTTGCGCTGCGCTATAATCTTTGATGTATTTTGCCTGCAACTCTTTGATTTGTTTATCAATATTTTCCAATTCTGCGCGGCTATTATCAATAGATTTCTCTAAGCCACTAGTTTTAGCAGACAAAATTGTTCTTTGTTTTAGGGCTTCCGCACGTTTAACTTCACCATCTTTAATAGACGTTGAAAATGTTTTACGCATTAAAGAAACTGAGGTACCGCGTTCAAGCTTACTGCCATAGTCAAGCGCATCTTCAGATTTTGGAGTAGAAACCTCTGTATCGCCTATTACATCGTTATGAGCATTCAATTCATCTCTTGTATCACTTAGTGTGACACTGTCAGCATCCATCTTTGCATAAACAGATGTTTTATGGTTTTGCAAAGATTTTAAACTTGCTCTATATGTATTAGTAAGTTTATCCAAGCTTTTTTGTTCTTCTTCCAACAATTTATCAATTTCTTCAGTTGTCGGGCCTGCTTTTATGAGAGAACTTAATTTATTTATGCTATTTTTGTTCTCTTGTCTTTGCTGAGCGGCAGTTTTGATTATCTTGCCTTTACCATCAGTAATATCCTTATATTGTTTCTTATCGTTAAACGAAGTAACATTAGATAACAGAAGTGAAAGTAGGTGCGTTTCATCAACATAGTTTTTCATATTTTCATATTTACCAGAAAGATACGCGTCATAAAAATGTTTTTGGTCATTCCAAACATCACGCTTGCCGGTCATTGCGCCAAAATCCGATTTACCATTAATAGCGTCACTATTAATTTTGGCTGAAACTTCAGCACCAATAGTCCAATTAACCAACGCGTTTTTTCTGGATTCCGCATACATGTCGTCTTCTGTTGAAGGCTTTTTATAAGTTTTAACATTTTTACCTTTGGAATCTTTTTGAGAAGCAGCTTCTTCATTTTTATTTATATCATCTACTGAGGCTGCTTGGGTTACACTTTGATCAATTTCTTCCGAAATATAAATAGAATCTTCCTGATTTCCATCTTGGTCTTTAGATGTTGTTGCTTCATACACATCTTCTTGTTCATTACTTTCTTCAGTCTGAAACTCTTCATACAGTTTCATCAGCCAAGCCTGTATTCCTTTGTCCGATGATGTTTTATACAAAGTACCGTTTTTAGTTTCTGCGGTTTTGATAGCTGTGGCTTTAACAAATTTTTTCCCGTTCCAAGCTTCTGAACTATCCTTATAATATCTAGACAAATATCCCATAACACAGCTTTCAGATTCATTTAGATATTGTTTAGCTCGATTATGATGCTTCATCATTTCATGATATGTTTTGAACACTTCTTTATATTTAGGCAATAATTGTTTATAGTTATGAGCAATCACTGCCTGATTCAAATTATCATTTGCATCAGAAATTATTTCCAAGCTTTCAAATTCAGTCTCTTTTCCTTCTACTGGAGATTGCAAACCGGCGCCTGACAAATCATCAAACAAACTGTCATCTGTAGAAGCCGAAGCAATGGTCGTTACTTCATGATATGAGGCAACATTAGTTTTGCTATTCAAATATATTTCAGCCGAACTTCTTTTTTGTTTTCCAGATGCGTTTTCAGCATCATACTCCAAAACTTGCGCATTGCCATTTATATTTTTAATTGCATCATATTGAGCATTCATAGCATTTAGAAACAATGTATAGCGCATAATTTTATCATATATTCTAACTGCGGTTAAAGCGTTACGCCATAAACAAACCTTATCTTCTTTGCCTTCTTTCTGACAATTATATTCTTCCAACCCTTCTTCAGAACAATCTTGACCGGCAACCAAACATTTTTCGATATTATCCAGCTGTGCCAACATAGTACGCAGTTCTTTATTCATCTCTCGAGCGGTGATATACATCTCCATCGTACTATCCATTTTTAACTGGCGCGCATTATCATCATAACGACTTTTTACACCACCATTTTTAGATGGATATTGCAAAAACAATTTGATAAAGGCTTCTTGCACCTTCCCTTCATCTTCTATTTTATCGGCCGTAGTTTTTAGACTGTCTTCAATTGTTCGCGAATAAGAAACAACTTTTTTACGCTTACTAAGACTTTGACGCAAAGAGTTAAATTTACTTTTTCCTAAATCAACAGCATATCCTTTTGCCGACTGAGTAACCATGGTCACCAAATTAGTACCATTAAAATTTTGCCGTACCTGCTCAACTTGGGCAATTGTGGTGGTTAACGTACTGATTGTGGCTGGAGTACATTGAAAGCACAGCTGAGGAGCCATCGGCAGCAATGGAGTATAATCTGGCCAGACCGCAAAAGCAGGGCGATTGACTAATAAGCTGCTAAAAAAAGCTAAAATATAAATAATTTTTTTCATAGTCCGCTCCTTTACTTTAAAAACCCTGCCAACCGCTGATAGAGTCTTGTAATTTGTCGTTAACTGTATCTCGCAAACTCTTCTTTTTGTAGATATACTCGTCCAAATTAAACTTAGTGACATCTTGTTTGGTATTTTTGAATTTATCATTCCAGCTATTAATCTCGACCATGCTGGTAAATCTCATTTCTGCCAACAATAATTCCAAGTAACGAGCTGCCAATTTGGCATTTTGCACGTCTGCCCCTATTTTTGCCGCCATACCACCAAGCTGACCATCAACTTTGGTGGTTTGCTCCAAATAAGCCTCAGATTTCTTTTCAAACTCTTCACCTTTTACGGCGCCCACAACAAGAACCCTCATTAAATTTTGCAAAGCTTTATAGTATTCTTGTTGACGTTTTGTCCTAACTCGGGCAATACTTTTGGAGCCGATATATTCATATTTGCCAACAAAAAATTCCGCTATATCTGCGCCATACATATCTTCAAGCTGTTGTTGTTCTTCTTGAGCCTCAATGTCTTCTTCGTCTTTTTTGCCTGAAAACAGCGAATCTGTAACTTTATCCAGATATTTTTCCGTATTCTTACCAGCAATTGTTTGTTCCAAATCAGATACCTCCTTAGCCGCTGCCGTGGCATTTTTTTGCAGCTGTTCTGCTTTTTTATCTCGCAGAGCTGTTTGATTTTTCAAATCTTCCCTTTCAGCTTTCAACTCAGCAATTCTCTTCGCCAATTCTTCAAGTTCTTTCGCATCGCCTTTATCAGCTTTTAACCTTGCCTCCAAAATCATTAATTCTTCATCAATATTTTTTTCTTTTGCGGCGCGTTCTGTAGCCAAAGCTTTTTTATAATCGTCAAGCATAGATTGCGCCATTGCTGCCGCTAATTGCGTATTGGCAAAATTTCGGGTTGCATTGCTAAAAGAGCTGCCCAAATCAACTTTTTCACCAGAAACAGCTTGGTTTTTCACATTATCGGAAAAATCAACAACCATACCTTCCATTTGTTTTTGTAAAATATTAAACAGAATTCCGCCTTCTGCTCCACCGGCTTTTATAGCTTTGTCGTGTAAATGTTTCAAGGAATTGCTATATCGATTTTCCCATTTTTCTTGTTCTTTTTGAACAGACTTACCAAAATTTTCAGCTTGGGTAAAAAAGTCCAATTTAGAAATAGCATAAGCATTTGAACAAGTCAGAAAACAACTTGCTAAAACCAGAGTAAGGATTTTTAATGACATATTCTTCATGGTGTTTCCTTTCTCTAATTATTTCCACTGTTCGGCCAAGTAGAAGTTTTTGAAGATGCCCCTGAGGAATTATTTCCCCAGAGTGAGAAATTCCAATTTGGTGAACTTTTGGTGTTTTTCTCATCACCTTTTGGCGCAAATGGAGGGGTAACTTGCGAATCGTCTGTTTCCTCTTGACTTGTATCACTTTCTTTGTTGGCTGGTTTTGGCTGATTTTCATGTGTCAACGGATATTCAAAATCAGAACCATCTTTTGTATCAGAGCCAGTATCAGTATCTGTATCGGCAGAGCCTTCTGTTTTTTCATTATCTTTATTTTTATCTTCTGTTTTTACCGTGTTTTTCACATCATTATAGGCGTTCTCAGCCCCTTTCGCTGCTGCCTTCCAGTCTCCTTTGCCAACATTATAAATAATACTGTCTGAAGAGTTTGCACCTTTTTGCACACCGGACATTATATTTTTCGTTTTGTCATCCATATAGCTTCCGCCAACACTGGTCGCTCCAGATGCCAAATTGCCGATTGCAGCGCCATAATTGCCACTTTGTACATTATTCGCAGCATTTTTACCCGCATTATAGGTCGAACCAGCGTTACCAATATAATCACCGGCCTTATCTAAGCCATAATCTCCGGCAATATCACCGGCTTCACCCAAAGCCCCGCCGTAATCACCGCTTTTAACGTCATTTATGGTTCTTTTACCTTTATCATAAGTACTGCCGGCTTTACCAATATAATCACCGGCCTTATCCAAGCCATAATCTCCGGCAATATCACCGGCTTCACCCAAGGCACCGCCGTAGTCACCATTTTTAACCTTGCCATAGATATCCTTGCCTTTATTAAACATTTCTTTACCTTTATTTGGGTCTATCAGCAAGTCTGCACCGTTTCCGTTTTGTAAACCATTAGCCAGATTCAAAGAACTTGCTTGTTCTTTTTTAGCGGCTTCCTCTGCAGCTTGCTCGTCTTTATCCGCTCTACTAATAGACACGCCCAAATATTCAATAGATGCTTTTTGACCGTAGTAATTAGCGGTAAAGTCCAAAATAGAGCGCCAACGGGCGTTAGCTCGGTCAACGGTTTGAGTATACGACTTAGTTAAAATCGGTATAAGTCCCTCACATCTTCCGCTATCACTTTCGCTTCCGCCTTCTGTGCTGCCGCTGCACTCTTCAATTAGTTCTTTCAGCTGCTTTTCTTCTTCATCAAGTTGTTCGGTTTCATTGATGATGGAGCGACGGGTTACTAAAGCCTTTGCATATAGTATTGACACATTCTGCACTTGCAATTTGTTTAACTTTTCGCGGCGTTCTCTGGCTTTTTGAGCATCATTATTGACTTGATTATTTCGAGACATCTCATTATTGACGGCATTAGCTAATTCTGGAGTAGCAAAACTTCCTTTAACTTTTCCGGAAATTCCTTTTAAGACTTTAGAACGGATTATCATTTGCGGAGCATATTTAACAGCCGAACCGATTGCCAATTTTTGACCAGCCTTTTTCAAACTCTTTAGTTTATTAGGACTGTTGGTCAATTGCTGCATATCAAGCTCTTTACCCGTATAATTCTTGATAATGGTGTTTATTTGCTCCTGATAAGTAGTCAGTTGATCTTGAATAAAAGTGGTCGGATCAAAGTCTGCAAAAGAAGCATAAGGAAACAGAGCTATAATAGCACTGCAAACTACAGTTATTTTTATTCTCATTTTCCTTCTCCTCGTCTTAGACTTTTAAGTCACAATTACTTAATTGTTTGCTTTCTTCTTTTGACCTGTGATTACCACCTCATCCATACACCCAGTGCATTTTCCTTCTTTGCAGGCAAAAGTTTTACTTCCATCTTTGTATTTGCCGTCTGGACAAGCAACTTGCTTTGAGCCATCGGAACATACCGCGCCACTTGTTGATGCACTAAGCAGCTTATAACCACTTACCTCTTTTAGATTATCATCATAACAAGCAAGTTCCTCTTCTTCTGCACCATTAGGATCTTCATCGGCATCTAAATCCAAATTAGGTTCGCTGTCATCTTGTGGATTATCCGGTGTAACAACGATTTCTTCTACACAAGATGTACATGTTCCGCCTTTGCACGCAATAAACGTTCTCTCGCCACTTTGATAAATACCGTCCTGACATGCTGATTCTTGATTGCCATCGGAGCATACAACATTTCCAGACGCAGAATTTTTTGGAGTTATACCGCTAATCTTTTTTAAGCTTTCATCTGAACATAATTCTTCTGAACTTTGGCTATCTGATGTTTCGTCGTCAGTAATTGTTGATGAGGTATTGATTTCTGATGAAGATATTGTTTTATCCCCGCTTGCTGCATTGCCAGCAACCGTTGTACCAGCTGTTCCCTCTTCTGCAGTTCCTTCATCATCATTTCCGGCAGCCAAAGCCGATAACTCAATATCCTTAATACCAGATATAGCTTCATATTTTAATCTTTCAGCATAAAGGTCACGCATTGTATTCATAACATCAGTTGAAATACTTATGGTATTGGCAATACCGACATTATCTTCGTGCTCGGTTTTGGTTTGACTGACTGCTTTTCCGGTAGAGTTTTGAATTTCTTCATAATTAGCAATGGCCGCACCTTTGGCAACCGCTTGCGACATCATAGCTTTTAGCTCTTCCGCCCGAATTTCATCCCAGTCATTTAATCCCTCTTGGCGAATTAATGAATCTTTATTTTTTATTTTTTTTACCATCTTATTAATGCAATCATAAAGCTTTTCCGTATCTTTAACCATATCAATAGCGTTAGTTTTGCAAAAAATAGCCATAGTGTTAGGAATAACCTGACGTCCATTGACCAAACCGCTATAATTAACATCTATCTTTTCTTTTTTGGGTTTATTCCCATTGCCGGTGCCACCGGTAGCGGAACTAGATGCAGAAGTAGATGATGTTGACGAAGGAGTTGACGTCACCGGCTTAGGTTCAGAGCTAGATTCTGTTGTTGTAGTTGTAATTGTTGCCAAATCAGTTGTAGTGGTTTCTGTCGTGGTAGAAGTTCCGTTTTCAGTAGTGCTATCTGCGGCTTTAGCGTATTCAGCCATTCCGATAAGCAAAGAAGCAACGGTGGCAATTTTTAGAAATTTATTAAATGTTATCATCTTTTTGCTCCTTCACTATTTTTTATTTTTCTTCTGTATCTGTTTTAGCACCATCGCTTTCTGCTTTTTCTTCGGCTTTTTTCTTTTCTTCGGCTTGCTTTTGTGCTTCAGCACGCTTTTCTTCTTCAGCCTTTTGCTGGTCATGTTCATCTTTCATACCTTGATAAACTTTCATACCAGATTTACCGGCGGAATCATAGAGATTTTTGCCCACTGTGGTAATAGAGCCGCCGCTTTTAATTGCGTCAGCCCCGCCAAACGCTGCGTCTGACGTGCTGCGCCCATATTTTTTCACCCAGCTGTAAGCCTGACTCCATTTACTTTTTTTAGCCTTTTCATTATTTGCTTTTTGAGCTGCATCAGCTTGTTTTTGCGCTTCTGCATTATCTTTAGCTGTCTCTTCGGCTGCTTTTGCTGCTGTTTCTTGATTTTTTTCTTTTACTTTAGCTTCTTCTTCTTTTTTCTTTTTTGTAGCGTCAGCACCGTCTTCCAAAACCTGTTTGGAATCGGCGTACATTTTGCCATATCTATCATAATCGCCACGTTCTATTTTGCCAAACAATTCGCCGGCAGCAGCAGCATAACCACCGTTTTGGATTTGTCTGATAATATTCAGATTGCTTTGGACTTCTATTTGTACTTGTTTTGCTATTTGTGATGCTTGTTTAGCAGAATCGCCCAAACGTTTCCAGTCCACTGTCGGTAGCGGATAAGCCATGCAAACGGAAGACCACATATAAATTAAAAGGCTTGCCAAGGTGCAAACAACAATATTTACTCTAAAAACTTTCATAACGTCCTCCGTCAAACCTTATTATAATTATATACTCTTATAGTACCTTATTTTTTTGCAAAAGTTAAGACTTTTTCAAAAACCTAGGCAATATTTAAATATTTTGTAACAAATCCATCTTCCCCATATTCTTGAATGAGTTGTTGAACCAACAAAACATTTTTTCTTCCTGAATTGTAAATACGCAAATATTTGCCTAATCCACCTAAATTTACATCCAAAATAACCGATTCACCAGTTACTGGGCGTGATAATAATATGGCGTACGGAAAATCGCGGTAACTTTTACCAAAAATAAAATCAAGTTCGCTTTGAGTCAAATTCCAGTTGGCGTAGTCTTCTATCTGTGCTTGCGGGTTGCGGAAAAAGATAACCGTTTGACATTGACCGCGAATAACCTCGCCGACACCTAACTTATCAACAATATTCGGTTGTTGGAAGGCGCAGAGATAGGCTTGACGTTTTTTACGTCCCTCTTGCAAACCAATTATAAAGTAATCACGGAACATTGGGTGTTTTAACATTGGCGCCGTTTCATCAATCATAATCAATGACGGCACACCGGTTTCACCAGTTTCAGATTGAATACGATGCATAATATAGCTGATTACCGCCGGCGCAAGGTTTTCATCTTCAAAAATATGTGTAAAGTCAAACGCCATAAAACGACGGCTCTTCAAATCCAAACTATCGTCTTGCCCATTGAAAATAGCACCATACTGATCCGGATTTACCCAACGGTATAATTCACGACGCATATTTCCGGTTGGTGAAAAACAACTCTTATACAAGTTTTTCAACAAACGTTCTTCCGGCCGCAAATAGTCAAATGCCGTGGTAATAGCGCGTGCAACTTCTCTTTCGGCCAACGCATCGTCAACCATGGTGATAGCTTTCAACCAACGACGCAAAAATGCTCGGTTTTCAGGAGTATTTGCGCAGTCAAACGGATTAAGCGATACATTTTTTTCATCACCGTCGAAACCTACATAAGCACCTTTAACAGCGCGGGTAAAAATTTGAGCACCCAAGTGTCTATCAAAGAAGAAAACTCGCAAATCACCATGCCGCATAGCTTGTCCGGCTAAAAATGTGAGCAATGTGGTTTTACCTTGACCAGTAGGACCGATAATGCAACAGTGCGCCACGGCAGACTCTTCGCTGGACACATGGAATTGAAAACGATACGCTGAACCCGACATAGTTCTAAACACAGTAATAGCGCCATTTCCCCAGTCACTTTTGCTAAATCCTTCCGCCGGTTTATCCATAGTTGTCGCCATAGCGATAACTCTTGACAAGTAGCGATACGTTCTTGGATAGGTGTCGTATGTTGGAAATTGCGTAAAGAACACAGCTTGATTAACCCAGCCTTCTCGAACAGGTGTCACACCAAACGCGCGACAGATACGTTGTACTTCAGATTCCCCAAAATTTATCTCTTCTTTTGATTCGCCTTTGATAATCACTGTAAACGCATATTCACACAGCGATTGATAGTTATTATCACTATCATCAATAGCAGCTAAAGCTTCGCTGTATTGGTCCGAAACATTTTCTGAAAAGCTGGTAACACGCGACATTCTTTGTTGCTGCATCAAAAGCATACGCCCTTCCGAACGGAAAAGCGGACGGATATTTTGCAATATTACTAGCTCGCAATCAATAGCATTCAGCGAATAAATCATACTTTCATCCATAGCTTCGCCGCTGGAACGAATACCCATAGCAATTTCATAGAGATTTTTTTCGCCGGAAAAGAAATGAATTATACCTTCCTCTTTGGTAAAATGAATATGGTCGGCAGTCAGCATCTCGCACAATCTAGCGCCTTCAACATCTCTAACCTTTGGCTCTGGTTTAGAAATAGGGCTGCATAGCCGCGAAAACAAATAAAACGGGCTATCCTCTGCCTTACTTTCAGGAGTTTCATACATTGGTCTGACACCGTATTCACTTAAAGTAGAAAGCAAACTTTGAGAAGCGTAGTTCAAATCTTTTAAAGCGTCCTTACGGTCAATAACCGACAGAATTATATAGTGCTTGTTGCTATACACCCTATCCATATTTTGGAACCAAATTTGCGAAATTGTGTCAAGCAGCTGGTTATTGAAATCTCTTTTTTCTTTTTCCAATGAAATTCTTTCACGCGTTGTGATAACTCGGCAGACAATTTGCATATTAGCCATATCATCAATCCACGATTTGCGAGCCTCCATCATGGAATATACTTTTTCTCCAGTGGCGGCAGACAAATCCATACCCTCAAGTTTGAAAACACGGGCAAAAGAATTATTACTGCACTGGATAGTAACGCCATCAGACATCAGTTTGGTAAACGGTAAAAAATCTGAAACGCGAGATTCCCTTGGCTGCGGCAAAACCATTCGACCGAATCTGGTTGAAAGCAAAACCGCAAACGACGCCGCCGAAGCAATACCAATCAAAGCCACAATTACTTGTAAGCTGTTTAATCCTTCGACAAATATACTCATAAAATCATAGTTATTCATGGCTCAAACTTGTTTCCTTGCACTGCGTATAAATTATGGCTTATTTTATTACTTTGTCCATAGGCTTGAAGCATGGTTGACAAATGTGGCTCTTTAAAACCAGCCACAACCAGAGCTGCATGTGCGACAATTATACTGAAAATAAAATACAAAGGGTTTAATCCAGATATTCCAACTCCCATAAACAACATCGGAAACTGAATACCCAAATTAATCATTGACGGCACCATAGGGGCAAACAAAAATTTGGGCGGCTGAGCCACAGCTTTTAAAATTTCTTCCCGCATATTATCTCCTCCGCAATTTTTGTTTAAGTTCCAAAACAGACTTAGTATCTTTCACGGCTGAAAAAGCAACTTGGTTAATTTGCTGATAGCTTTTGGAATTAACAACCACCAAATTTTTTTTCTGAGCAGTACGTTTCACCGTATCTTGATACTGCCGAGTCAACTGATTTTGTTCATCCAAAGCCATTTGGGCTTTATCCTCGAGTAAATCGGCTATATCATTTTCACTATTTATTACCGCGTCAGGATTTTTGGCCAAGACTTTATCTATCTCTCGTAATTTTTTTATTTTAATTGCTGTAGCGGCGTTAAGTTTATACAAATTAGAAGTTTGCTCTCCCGGAGTTGCCTGAGCTTCCTCAACATTCATATACGCCAATGCCGTATGACTTAGCAGCATAAATGAGAATATTGATAATAATAACTTCATTTATCTACCTCATTAAGGTTTATTTCCACTTTTCGGTACACTATTTGATTGAGCGTCTCCTGGTGGAGTTGCATTTCCTCCCACGCCGTTTGTCACCACTCCCGCGTCACCACTAACGCGCAAATAATCATGAATAGCCCCTTTCAACAGTAACGTGATAATAAAAGTACTCATCATGATATAAGCCAAAGTTTTCCAGCTAACTTTATTAAAAATGGCAGCAACAGAAAACGCCAATAGTCCCAAACCGGCTACCATATAGCCAAATTTGGCCAGACCGGTTCCCATTGCATCACCAAGATCTTTTAGTCTATCAAAAACATCGGCATGCGCCTCTGGTATGGACGCAAAAAGCAAAACAAGAACCATAAAAAAGAGAATATTGTATTTTTTAATCATTACTTATCTCCTATTTGACACCAATTAAATCGGCACTTAGCTCATTAGCGCCAATCAAACTTGTGGCGGCCCAAGACATTACAAAAACGCCGATAGAAATAGCGGCAAACCATTTCCAATTGAAGCTACCGAACATACCAGCAATACAACAGCAGGCGATACCAATTGTTGCCGCAGGAGCTATAATCTTATACAATCCGGCAAAAATACTTTTACCGGCATTATTTAAGGCATCAAAAGTTTCAGCTGACGCAGCAAATGCGCATAAGAATACTGAAAGGAACAAACCGATAGTATACTTATTGCTATCTAAAAATTTCAACATTCTTATAAACATTTCATCCCTCCAAAATTTTATATTTATTTTTCCCAAAGAGGCACTGGGTGCCTCTTTGGAAGGATAAAATTAGATACCAGTATTATTACCAAGGGTATCCTCAAATTGGTTACCAACTGCATTATTGGTATTTGCAGCATAGTTAACAATAGCACCAGCGGCGGCCACAACAGCCAAACCAAAAGCCAAAGCAGCAAACCACGGCCATTTTACTTTACCAAAAATAGCTTGGAACGCCAAGGCCACCAAACCAAAACCACCAATCATAAAAATAACAAGTTTTGCGTTTGTAAACAAGTTGGCCATTTTTTTGATGGCCGTACCAAACACAGAATCAGCGGCAGAGGCATCTCCGAGCATAACAACTGTAAACAATAATGACATTGTTACAATGCTCAAAATATTTGATTTTAAAAATTTCATTTTAGTTCTCCTTAAGTAGAATTATATACATTTATATCTTAACGCAAATCTGTAAACTTTTCCAGCTTTTTTGTAGTTATGCAACTTATTGTTTTTGCTACAAAAAAAAGCTTGTCACAAAAATTTCACATTTATATACACAGCATATACGCGCTATTTGTAGCATGAAAAGGTAAATAATTTGATAATAAATAATACGGTGTAACGCTTGTTTTTGTATGGCTTACACTTTGTTTTTTGCTATTAACTCTATTTTAACACAATTAGATGTATTCTGCCGATAAGACGGGTGTCCTATATGCCGTAGTGCGTGCGGATTCCTGCATTTAAGGGTAATGAAATGCCAAATTTTGGTTGGAAATGTTTTATTGGTAGCTTTCTTTTTTCTTTAGCGGCGGTGTTTGCCTCCACTAAAGTTTATCTTTTATTGCCTATTGAGCACCAAAATCCTGTAGAGAAAACAGCTTTCGAGGACATTGAAACCAAAAATATAGACTTATTTGCAGACAATGAAGAATCCAATCCGATTGTTGAAAAGTTCAATGAAATAAATAATAAACAGGCTAAAATAGCTGCTATTCAAGATATTGCTCCGACTACTGACACCCCAAAAAGCGTGCAATCTGATGTTTCTGTGGCAGATAAAGAGGATAAGCCCATTGAAATATCTTCACTTTCTTCAGATGTACTTTATGCTCCAGATGAAGATATGTCGGAAATTTCTGTCACTGATGCTGATAATTCAGCAAATAAAGATATTGACGAAGCGCCAGAAATTTCTGAAAATCAAGAAACAAATCCTGTAAATAGTAACTCTTTTGAGCAAGCAATCTTGGTGGACGATACTGAAGATGAAAGCTTGCAAATTGCCGACGCCTCCGAAGCCAGACCATTTACTATACCTTTATTGCATAATTTTCAGGTTGCTGCGCAAAAAGTAGAAGTTTCTAATGAAGCTGCAAACAGTCAAGTCGCTTTAGCCTCAAACAATGTTTTAATTCAAAATATCGGCACCGAAAACAAAATAGCTGCCGCCAGCGGAGAACCAAATAACTTAGTTCCAGACACAGCTGAGAACGATTCCGACCCTTGGGAAGTGGCAGCAGTGGGAAACTCTCATATAACAAAAAATAAAATCGATAGTTTCACAGGCGATGGAAATAAAACTATGGAGGCTTTAGACCAAGATAAGCTTGCTGAGGCTAAATCGCCTAACGAAAAACAAGTTGCGTATAAAATGGTTAAAAACATTTTAATCCCAATTCCAGAGGACATCGCTAATGATGAAAATTTGACGCCGCAGCTTTCTTATTCGGAAGAAAATAAAAAACTAAGCGAAAAATTACAAAAAGAAGGCATCTTAAATCCACCAACACCAATAAAGGAAGAAATAAAAAACAAAGAAGAAACGACCACAACTCCTGTGCCTTTGACTAACAATCAAAGTGAAAATAAACTATCTGAACCGAGCCTCACTGATAGTATTGCAGCTTGGTTTTCTTCCAATCCTTCGTCAGATAATAATTCTACAAACAATAAGGCGGATAAAGATAAAGATAAAGATAAAAATAAAAAAGAAGAAAGCAGCAGTTCTACTTTTAGCAAACTTTTGGGACTAGGAGCCAAAAAAGACAATAATATTGCTCCCTCAGAACTGAAACTAGCTTTTCAGCCCGACCGCGCAGAGATTTCTGGACAGACGCTTGATTGGTTAAAAGCTTTTTCTCTGAACGCTGTTAACAATGAAAACGTGTTTGTAGAAATACGCATTGACGGTTCAAGCTCTTTTGAGCTACAACAAAAACGTTTGAACCTTCTATATTCAATCTTAGTAAATAATGGTGTTGATTATAATAAAATTAACATAATTTTTACGGATAGAGAGCCAAACTCTTTTATTATTAGAAATGTTAGATATGCCAGCGAAGATGATGCTATCAATGTTCATAAAAAGGCTTACAATCCATGGTATTAACTTCTGCTTGCTATTTTAATTTCAACCTGTATTATAGGAAAATACGATGAGATACAACTTTGAAAGAAATATTATGACTAATAAACTTGCTTTGATGAGTTTATGCTTGAGCTTAGTAATGATAAGCGGCTGCGTAAGCGACAAAAGTTATATGGAAGAAGAATGCGAAAACGGTATTTGCACCAGTGAAAAAGAGTATCGTGAAGTTTGCACAGAAACTCCTGATGGCTTCAGTGTATGTGAAGACAGTGTTGAACCAGCAGAAAACGTTAACTATACCAGAACTCAAGCCGATTTCCGCAAATATGGCGAGCGTACTCCTAGAGATCATCGTATTACGCAAGCCGGCGCCGGAAACAATATTTCGGCTGCCGTTCCGCCAAGCATAGATGATGAAGTTGTTGATTATGAAGCTGAAGTTATGGAACGCGATACTCCGACAACACCTTGCGCGGATGGTGTGACACCTGCTGGCGCACCTTGCCCTGCTGCGGCTGTGAATACATCTGCTGCGGAAACAGAAGAGAATACCGAAACAAATTCGGAAGAAGAAGATCAAAATAAAGATTGGTTGGCTGAAGAAGGTCAAAGCCTGAAAGAATTATTAACAGCATGGAGTGAAGAGTCCGGCTGGAGATTAATTTGGAAAACCAACCGCAACTATACTTTAAACGCAGGCGCTATGTTCAGAGGTAATTTTGCCGATGTATCGTCTGCCCTTGTACGCGCTTTTGCCCGAGCAAGACCTGCTCCAATAGCCACATTTTATAAAGGTAACCGCGTCTTGGTAATTGAAACTATGGAGGACGAAAATGCGTATGACTAATTTACTGAAACTTGCCGTTGTTGGAATTTTAGGCGTTACTGTTGCTTGTTCCGTTTCACCGGAAATTGACGAATCTATCTCGCGTCAAACCGAAAACGCGTTAGATTTGAAGCAAAAAGCCGCCGTTCCGGGCGACCCTATTCCAGATGACGTTGTAAGAGTTAAAAACGATATTTGGCTTGGCGACACCAGCAGTGTTGAATTTGAAGGTCAGCCTGTTCCGGCTTATTTGGAAACTAAAGATGGTATTACTTTAATTAGTAACCGCCCGATTACCCTTTATGAAATCGGCTCAATGATTAATAAAATCACCTCTCTTTCGGTACGCTATGCTCCAGAATTAGAAGAAAATGCCGTTGCTAATGCTGATAAAAACCAACCGGCAATGAAAGACATCGGTGCTCAATGGACAGATTCAACCAAGATGATTGTAAACTACAAAGGTCCTATCAGTGGTTTGCTTGACGAAGTTTCTAACCGTTTTGGAATTTGGTGGAAGTATGAAAAGAATGAAATCTATTTCTACAAATACATCACTAAAACATTTGTTCTTTATTCTTTACCGACAAATCCGTCTCTGAGCGTTTCTGTTGGCGGTTCCGGCGGCTCTTCCAGCATTTCGCAGAGCAGCTCAGTTGACGGTATGGATATGTGGGCAAATATTCAAAGCACAATCAGTTCTATGATTACCTCTGATTCAAACTTGGTAATGGATAAAGGCGCGGGCACAATTACTTTGACTGCCACACCGACTGATATCAAACGTGTTGCAAAATACATTAATGAACAGAACCAACGCGTTTCAAAACAAGTTGCAATCAGTGTAAAAGTTATTCAAGTTAACATCTCTAATGCTGATAAATATAGTCTTGACTTGTCTGCAACATTTAAAGGACGCGGCTCAATAAAAGATGTTACTGGGCACAACACATCAAGTATTGATAATCCTTTGACTGATTTAACAATGGGCATTAGTTCAAGCCGTTGGAGTGTTGACGCCGCTATGCAGGCCTTGTCACAAGAAGGAAATACAAACCTTGTGACCAGCGGTACGGTAACAACAATGAATAATAAACCGGCTCCAATTCAGGTGGTGAAAACACAAAACTATATTTCACAAATCACCAAAACAAACAGCGGCGATTCAGATACTTATGATATTTCTGTAGAAACAGAAGAAATTGAGACAGGTTTCACCATGAGCGTTTTGCCAAGAATCTTGGATCATGGTCGTATCTTGATGTTCTTTAACTTAACTCTATCTGATTTGTTATCTCTTGACGCGATAAATGTTTCCGGCGGTTCATCTTCTGACAGTTCATCATCGGATAAGACTGATGACAGTGACAGTGATAGTGACAGCAATTCCGGCGGTGACAGCGAATTTATTCAAAACCCTGTTATCGAAACCCGCGGCTTTACTCAAGAAGTTGCACTTAAATCTGGTGATACTTTGATTTTGGCAGGTTATGAACGTGTTGAAGATTCAACAGATAAGAAGGGCGTTGGCTCACCGAAAAACACTCTGTTGGGTGGTTCTCAAGCAGCAACAAGAAACAGAACAATTTTAGTTATCATGTTAACTCCGGTTGTTTTGGAATCTCCTCTGTCGCCAGAGTCCAGAATGAACTAACAATTAAAGGAGAAAATCCGTGGCTGATGATTTAGAAGAAGAAAAAGCATGGAAGTCATCTTTCTCTGAAAGCGGTGTGACCTATGCCGCCAGCTTGTTTTGGCAACCTTTAATCAATGATGACAATCCGCTTCCGGAAGTCAAAGAAGCTGCCGAAAACATTCTTGAAGGCGCCGACTTATATGCAGTGCGCAAAGGCAAATCATCTCAATTTGGTTTGGCGGCCTCTTCGCAAGGCTTTACCCACGGTATGCCTTCTGCAGCTATTGCTTTAGTTTCTGCGCTCGGTAACGTGACTTCATTTTTAGGCGTATTCAAAGTTGATAACGGCTGGTGGTATATATGTTTTAGAAATGATGTTATCCTTTCTGATGGCGATACTTTGTTTGTAAACGAAAAAGACGCTAAGGATCAGTTTATTTCAATGCTGGCCGTTCCGGATTGGGATATGCTTTTCGCTCCGCAGGAATGGGGAATTGAAGACACAAAACCAGATGCTTTGGCGACTTTGATAAATCGCGGCCTTCTAGTAAAATTGGAAAAAATTAACGGTAGCAATGATGCTATTATGCTTGGCGTTGTTGTCGTTGGCTTCGCGATTATACTATGGTATGGTTACTCAACGATTCAGAGTATGTTTTTCTCGGCTCCTGAGGCTCCGGTGATTGCACCGGTGGAACAAGTACAAGCTCCTGCTCCAGAACCTCCAGAACCAAAACCATGGGAAACTATAAAAAACCCTATAGACCAAATGCGTGAATGTTATGAAGCAACAAAAAAAGTTGTGCAAATTGTTACGCCTGGTTGGTCTATTGAAGGTATAACTTGCAATTCCGGCGGACTTGTGACCTCTTGGAAACGGGATTTAGGCCGTATTACTTGGATGGAACAAGCTTTGAATGTTTCTGGAGTTAATTTTACTTCTCGCGCGATATCTGACGATGGTAACACCTTTATGGTAACCGTGCCAATCGGTGAAATTTCGACGTTAAACTCTCCTCCGGAATATTCCGAACAAGACTTAAGAAATATTATCAACGACTTAAATCAGACGTTGACAACAAATATTCAAATTGAGAAAAAAAGTTGGACTTCTCCAAGGGGAAAATTGTATAATATTATGAATTTTAGCATTTCATCAAACAATGATCCGTTAACTTGGATTGAATTGTTAATGAAATTTTCAGGTTTATCTGTTACAGAAATAACTTATGATATAAACAGCAGCACTTGGACTTATAAGGGGGAAATTTATGAGTTATAATCTTAAAAATAATAACATTGTCATGATTGCTGTGGCGATTGCCGCAATTATGACTATCAGCCCTGCAGCATATGCACAAACTGCAGACAATCAGATTAATGCTGAAGCACCTGCTCCCCAGGTCCATGAAAATGACGATTTGTTCGGATTAGATGAACCTGCAGATGGCACTCCGGCAGAAACAAGTTCTGACGCCGCATCCGAAAATGCAGTTGCAGATGAAACAGCTGTTCCAGCACCTATTGCTGATGAAAATAGTCAAACACAGGCAGAGTCTGCACCTCAAGGCCTAGCTGACGTTGACAAAGCTGCTGGTGAAGCTCAACCTACAGAGGAAAACAACAAAGAAGTTCAACCAAGTAATGTTGATTTGAACTCTATTCCTGATACTTCCACGGATGAAGGTAAAAAATCTTTAGAGGCTGCAACATCTGACAGCGATGAACAAGTTGCTATTGAAGCGCCTAAATCTCCTTTTGAAAACTTTGGAAATGCTATTCTTTCTAAAGTTGACAATAGTTTATTCAATCAAATGTCTAACATTGAAAAACAAACAACTATTCTCAATTTGGAATATAAGCGCGAAGAAGTGCGTAATCGTATTGAAGCTTTACGTATCCAGCGTCTGAAAGCTCAACAAGAAGAGGCTAGTCGTCTTAAGGAAGAAGAAAACCGTGCAAAAGATGAAGAAAATAAACGTAAAATTAAAGAAATTGAAGCGCAAGAAAAATTGAAACGCGCCGAAATGGAGTTGGAAAAAATTCGTCAAGCCAAAGTCTTAAATGAATATATGAACGAAATGTTGATTGTTAATCAGCAATGGGTTGAAAAAAATGCAGCTTTACAAAGTAAAGTAAAAGAACTTCGCGATGAACGCAAAGCCTTAATCAAAGATTTTGAGGATAAAATTTCTACAATTAAAAAAGAATCTGATGCTACCATTTTGAAAGCGCAAAATGCAAAAGAAGCACATAATAAAGTTGTATCCTCATTGCAAACTCAAATTTCCAGCTTGAAAAAAGCTATTATACAAAGTGAAGATACAATAAATCAGTTGAAATCAGGTAACGGTAACTCGGCTAATCCGTTTGCGGAGGGTATAGACGAAAATGCTATTGATATGTCTGATGAATATGCTATCATGGATATAACTGGTAAAGGCAAAGATATTATTGCTAAAATCATTAATAAAGATGGTACTACATTTATTGTTCACCAAGGTTCTATGCTGAAAGGCGGCGAAGTTGTGATGGCAATTACTGATAACTATATTGCTTTTGATAATAAAGGAGTTAAAAGCTACTTATATACCGGCGGAACAGTTCGCGAATATGAACCTGAAAATTCTTTTAACGGAGCAGACAAAACTCCTGTTGCCGCACAAGGTGTTGTTAACAACAATAATGTAGTGCGTAATGTGCGCGGTGCCCCTATTACCCAGCAAGCTGGTTCAAATTTGAAAGAAGCAACCGGAGCAGCAGTGGCAAAACCACAAAATAAAGGCGCTGCAGATAAAAAGGAGACAATAAATACAGCCAAACGTAGTAGTACTAATGCTAGTATTGGTTCGATTGGACAGGATATGTTTGTTAAATAAAAATGGCTAACCAAGATGTAAAACAAGTTCAGACTTTAAGCAGCGCCGAGCGTATAAGCTCTGGCGTGCTTAAGCCTGCTACGGCGGATAAAACATCTAATATTAAGCCTGCGGCACCAGAAATAAAGCAAGAATCATCATTAACCCCGCCACCAATTAAAAAAACATCTGATATTGTGGAAGATGCGGCTGAAACAAAGAAAAGCGGCAATATTCTACAAACATTATTTGCTAACGGTAACAAAGTATTAACTTCTGAAGATGGTGATTTAAACATCAATAGTGAAACCCGCAGAATGTTGGTATTATTTTCTGACGGTACATATCTTATTGATGAAGCACATCGTTTTGACGGACAAGTTCTGAACTTTACAGCCATTGCTAAACGACGCAAGCTGATTATGCATACTCCTAAGTATGTATCAAGCCAAGAAATTTCAGCTATTTACGCCTATGCAATGCGTGGCGCTGGCGAAATCAAGATGTCGGCCAAAGAATCTGCCGACTATCAAATGCAAATAGACTTTTTGAGCGTGATTAACCGTGCTGCAGCCAAAAATGTTTCCGACGTGCATGTTGTTGTGGCTGATTCAACCTTAATTCTGTTTAGGGTTAATGGTATGATGGAGCGAGAGCTGGAATACTCTGCCGAATGGGGTGAAGCTTTTGTACGTGCTGCTTTTGCATCGGCAGATATTTCTGATGCAAACTATGCTCAAAACGAGTTTCAAGGTGCGCAAAAACTTGGTTCAACTCCATTGCGCGGTACAGATGGTAAATTAACCTTGCCGCATAACGTTTTGGCTATTCGTTTACAATTTAATCCGGTTGCTTTCGGTTCACAATATCTGGTTATGCGTCTTTTGTACGCTGATGATAATCCTAATGGTAACGGAGATTTGAAATCTCTAGGCTTAGGAGAAAGAGAACTAAATTTATTTTATCGTCTGCGAGCAACTGCAGTAGGTCTGAATATTGTTGCCGGTCCGACTGGTTCTGGTAAATCAACTACCTTGCAACGCAACATGATTAAGATGATTCAAGAGCATAACGGCGAAATTAATGTTATTACCGTGGAAGACCCGCCTGAATATCCTATTCCGGGGGCACGTCAGATGCCTGTTACTAATGCAAACAGCGAAGAAGAAAAAAATGAAGAGTTTACAAAAGCGTTGTCGGCTGCTTTGCGTTCTGACCCAGATGTAATGATGGTTGGTGAAATTCGATCTTTAGCAACCGCGGATTTGGTGTTCAAGGGCGCGCTTTCTGGTCATAGTGTATGGTCAACATTGCACGCCAACTCCGCACCGGCAATTATAACTCGTTTCCGCGATATGGGGGTACAGCCGTATATGCTTTGCGACCCAGAAATTATGAAAGGATTGATTTCTCAACGTTTATTCCGAAAAATTTGTCCTTATTGCCGAATTTCAATTAAAGAAAGAATGAGCGACCCCTCTTATGGCCGTCTGAAAACCGCGCTTGGCGACTATGGTATTGAAAATACTTATGTCCGTGGCCCTGGATGCAAATATTGTAATCATAAAGGTGTAATCGGACGTATGTCTGTGCCTGAAATTATTGTTCCTGATGCACACTTTTTACAATTGATGGTCAATGGCGACACCAAAAACGCTATTGACTATTGGGTTAGTGAACTAGATGGCAGACCTTTGCGAGAAGCGGCAATTGAAAGAATGCTGAAAGGCTATATTGATTTAGATGAAGTGGAACGTTGGTGCGGATTATTGGATCAGCGCCCGATTTACTAGGAGTGAAAAATGCCTGAAATAAAAAAACAAAGTGCCTTTAATAAAGCTATGCGTAACAACAACCAATGGTTGATGTCTTATGCAAAGATTATATGTTCCATGTCTAATAAAAACCGCCTGAAAATATACCGAAAACTAGCGGCGCTGCTGCGTAACCGTTTTTCGCTTATGAATGCATTGGATATGATTTACAACGGCTTGTCCGAAGATGGTAAACATCCTAGCGACCCAATGGCTATAGCTGTTGGTTGCTGGGGTAAATCATTGCAAGAAGGTCACCCATTTTCTGATTGTTTGAAAGGCTGGGCGCCGAGCCGTGAACGTTTGATGCTGTCTGTGGGTGACGTATCAGACTTGGAAAGCGCCTTGTTAAACTTGATTAAGGTGACAGAAGGTTCAACACGTATGATTCGACCAATCATTAGCGCCGTTGCTTACCCGTCATTTTTGTTGATGATGTCTGTATTAATTCTTTATGCTATCGGTGTTTATATGGTGCCGCCTATGCTTGATGCTGCTCCAAACACACGCTGGACCGGCACGGCTAAAACTTTGATTGATTTGTCTGAATGGATTCAAGTAAATTGGCTCATTGCTTTTTCTGTGTTTCCAATTTTAGGCTTATTAATCTATACAACCATTGGTATTTGGACAGGTCCTGTTCGAGTTAAAATTGACCATTGCCCACCTTGGTCACTGTATAAAATTTTTACCGGTATTACTTGGCTGCTGGCTTTATCCGCGTTGGTTAAGGGCGGTGTACCGGTATCTGTGGCCTTAACATCACTACGGCGCGATTCTAATAAATACCTGAAAGAAAGAATCGATGGAGCTTTATTTCACATAAAAAACGGTGATAACTTGGGGCAGGCTTTAGATAAAGCAGGGCAAGAATTTCCGGATAAAGCAATTATTACAGACTTAAAAATTTATTCTGAGTTGGATAACTTTGAAGAAGCTCTGGATAAATTGGCTAATGAATGGCTGGAAGAATCTGTATACATGATTGAGCAAAGAGCAGAGATTATGAACATGATTGCCATGCTGGCAGTTTCCGGTATTATTGCTTGGGCTGTATTCGGAACCTTTGATATGCAAGATCAAATTACGAGCGCTATGGGTAAATAAAAAGGATAGAGTTATGCTAAAAATATCATTCAATTTAGAGAAAGCTCGTCTTAACGGATTATTTGGTATAGCCATTTTGGCTTTATTGTTAATCTCATGTATAGCGCTGAGTGTGCTCTTACTGCATAATCCGCACAAGGAGTTACATCAAGCCATATTTTCAACAGCAGATAGGGTGCACACATATTACCGCGACCGCCCTGGATATTGGAAACTGTCTACGCAAACCGCAAAAGATGACAACTTGTTACGTGATGACTTGCAGCAGTATAAAGAATATAACATTCAGATTGGGCGAGGCACCAACGGCGACGCAGGTCTGCCAAGTGATTTGAGTTTTGATATTACGGTTAAAAACCTTAATAAGTCGGCCTGCATTTCTCTTAGTGAAATGCCACTAAAGAAACAAGATAAGCTTATCTTGATGAAAATAACAATTATTAATGACAAAAATAATGTAGAATTTTCTTGGGGCGGAGAACATTCTCTGCCAATAGGAAAATACTCTGCACGTAGTTTTTGCGCGGCTAAAGATAATATTATCAGCTGGTCATTTCAATAAAATATAATCATTATAAGATAAACTTGACGTCAGCACCTAATTGTGATATAGGATACTGAATAATATAGAAATGGGTTAGGTAACTAGCGCTTTTTATATTATTATCCCCTATATTCAAAGAATCCTTTTGTTTATTAAACAAGAGGATTTTTCTTTGTATACAGAAAGCACCCCGCTAAATTTTATGGTTAGCGGGGTTGATATTTTATTTTGAAACCACATCAAACAGCGGACGGCCTTGTGCCATACGCGTCATCTGCATTTCTATAGTTGTAGCCAAGTTAATCTTTCCGGTTTTGATAATGTTGCGGGTTTGGTCGCCTTGAGTAGTATTTGGATTGGCAAACAAATACTGAACCACAGGACGCTTTTGCCCTATACCAACCAATTGCTGGTGAATAACACCCAATAGACCGCGTGACAACAAGTCAAATGCCAATTCTTCGCTCATTTCACCGCCGGAAGCGTGTTTTACTAAAGCATCGATAGCATCAGCAACGTTGTTAGCGTGAATTGTAGAAAGCACCAAGTGGCCCGAGGTTGAGGCACGCAGGCATTCGCTTGCAGCTTCTGGGGTACGAATCTCGCCCACAAAAATGTAACGCGGGCGTGAACGCAGGGCTGAACGTAATGAAGCCCCCCAATCATCATTTACCGGTTGTGTTTGCTTGCACAAACCTATAGAACCATTAGCGGCGTGATATTCTCCATCCAAAGGCATTTCAAACGGATCTTCAATTGTATAAGCAAAACCACCGCTGCGAATCAAATATTCTCGCAACAAACTGGAAATAGTGGTGGTTTTACCAGAACCGGTGGCGCCGCCTAGCAAAATCAAACCAGATGCATTGCTCAATGTTGACAAGTATTTTATCAAAGCCGGCGGATAGCCTAAACTCACTAAATCCGGAACTTTCTTTGGCATTTTACGCATACAAAACATTACGCCATACATTGAAACCGTACGTTCAACGCGGAAAAAGAATCCTTCATAAACAACCGAATAACTGGATTTACCATTATAGGTATTTTCCAGCAAACTGTAAAATTCTTCAAAATCATCTGGTTCTAATTGCACCAAACCAAATTCTGATTTGGTGTCAGGAACAAACATTTGTCTATCAGGCGTGATATAAATATCTGAATGATAAACATCATTAATTCTAACCATAATTTCATCCTTCTATATTTTTTTATCATCTTAAAAAATAAATATTAAATTCTATTTAAGATTTTGTGGATTTAGTCCTTCTAATTCCGGCAAAACAAACAGTCCGTCCTTTCGAACCAATGTGTTATCAAACCAAATTTCGCCGCCACCATGTTCTTTTGTCTGGATTTTTACTAAATCCCAATGAATAGAAGATTTGTTGCCGTTGTTGGTTTCATCTTCATAAGAATTACCAATGGCCATATGAAACGAACCGCAAGTTTTTTCATCAAATAAAATATCCAAAATCGGGTGGGTTATATAGGGATTAACGCCAAAAGCAAATTCGCCCATATAGCGGCTTCCTTCATCTAAATCCAGCATTTTTTGAAATTTTTCATTATTTACCAGTGATGTGCCTTTAATAATCTTACCGTTTTCAAACTCCAGCCTAATATTGGAATAAAATACGCCGTCGTACATAGTATCCGTATTAAACTGCACATATCCGTTAATTGAATCCTTAACCGGAGCGCTATACACTTCTCCGTCTGGTATATTCATCCTGCCGTCGCAAACAATGGCTTTTATGCCTTTAAGCGAAAAAGTTAAATCAGTATCTTTGCCTTTAATATGCACATTTTCTGTTTTATCCATCAATTTTTTGAGCGGCAGCATCGCCTTGCCCATTTTTTGATAGTCCAGCAGGCAGGCTTCAAAATAAAAATCTTCAAACTGTTTCAGCGACATTCTTGACATGGCCGCCATGCTGGTATTTGGCCAGCGCATAACGCACCAACGAGTTTTTGGCAAACGTGTGCGCATATGCACCTGCTCTTGAAAAATTTTGCCAAACATATCCATAGATTCCGCCCTAACATCAGACAGCGCAAACACGTCATCATAACCGCGCACCGCCACATAGCAGTTCGCCTCTTCCATTAAACGTTTATGAATAGATGTATACCCTTCAATCTGTTGTTTGTCCGCCCCTTCAATCAGGCTTTTTTCAAAAGAAGCATCGTTATAAAAATAAAATGGAATCGCTCCTAGCTTGATGGTTTCTTTTATCAATTCGTTAAAAAAATCTTTTGTACTGGCACCAAATGCCTCAATATATATCTTTTCACCTTTTTTAAGCTGTACCGAATTTTTCAAAATATTTTCAGCTAATTTAGATATTCTCGCATCAATTTGCATATTATCCTCCTTG
The DNA here is from genome assembly GCA_934277435.1 of uncultured Alphaproteobacteria bacterium. Lineage (GTDB taxonomy): Bacteria > Pseudomonadota > Alphaproteobacteria > RF32 > CAG-239 > RUG410. The sequence continues at coordinate 57,439 of CAKQUE010000001.1, forward strand.
TTTGGTTGCATTTTAGAACAGAAAACTTAAGAATTTGCATATATTCAACATATTCTTATTGCCCTATTCTTAAAAATATTTTATTGATAGAGAAGTTTTTGATTTTACATTGCAATGAGTGAATTATGAATTTTAAAAATTTAATTAAATACGGACTAAGCTCTTTTTTGGGAATTTTAATTGCCAGCTCTTATTTTTGGTACACTTATCCGGAACTAAAACTTTCAATGTTTTTAAGCGGTAACGGTACTCCGCATATTGACATTTATGCCACACGCTATGATAGCCGTGTAGAAAATACCGCATTATCACCGGTATTAACTGAAATTCCTACGCTTTATACTGTTTCACTCAAAACCACGGAGCTTAAAAATTTAAAGTTAGATATTTCAAACTATCAGGGGTATTTAAATATAGGTGACGTTTTTGTTGGAGGTCAAAATTTCAAACATATTATACCAGCCGCCGCTCCTGATATAAATATTTTGAACAGCAGCGCCAATTTGGTTGGTTTTAATATGCGAAACAGCGCGCAGATAGATGTTTGTACAGATTGTCTGCCGTTGCCAACTAACAGACAGGTTAATTACACGGCTTTGTGCTTTATTTTGTTAGCTTATGTGCTTTTAAGCGCGCTAACCATTGCCGCTTATTTATGCCGACAAAAAATCAAAGATAAACTTATGGGAATTTACACTTTCAAAAACTACGCTTTGATTTTTCCATATGCTAAACCATATTGGTTTAGAGCGCTGATAGCCGTTGTTATAACCATTCCAGTTGGTATGATGGATGCCGTCATTGCTTGGTCGCTAAAACCATTTATGGACGTGGTACTGGTTGAAAAACAGACAGGTTGGACCATGTATATTCCGCTGTTGATAGTGGTATTCAGTGTACTGCAAGCTTTGTTTACATACATCGCAACCTATATGAACACATGGGTAGGAAATAAAATTGCCCTAGATATCAAACGCAAATTATTTAACAAACTTTTGCGCAGCGACGCCTCTTTTTTTGATAAAAGCAACTCCGGCGATATTCTGTTTCGTTTTAATAACGATGCCGAATCGGCTTGCAGCGGCTTATTAAGCAATATGAAAATGTTTACTACCCGCTTTTTTTCATCACTTTCACTCATTGCGGTATTATTTTATAACTCATGGCAGCTGGCTATTGTTGCCGTGGTCGTGATGTTTGGCGCGCTTTATCCTTTAACCAGAGTACGCAAGCGCCTGAAAAAAGTCGTTTCTAAAGATGCAAACGCCATAGCTACTTTGATGACGCATTATAACGAAGCCTATAGCGGAAACCGTATTATAACCGCCTATAATCTCTATGACTTTTGCAAAGCTAAGTTTATTGATTCTGTTAACAACATCTTTTCACTTGGCGTACAGATGGTGACTAAAATCGGCATCATCACCCCAATTATGCATGTTATCTCGTCTTTTGGCATTGCCTTTGTGATTTGGTTCGGCAGTTATTTGATTGTCAATCACGATATTACCGTCGGTAATTTTGCTTCTTTTATCACCTCTTTGGTTATGCTTTATAACCCTATAAAATCTATCGGCAACAACTATAACGGCGTTATATTCTCACTTATGGCTGTTGAACGCGTTTTTGAAAAATTGAACAGCATTCCAATCATCCGCAATTGTGAAAACGCTAAAAAAATTGAACACTGTAAAGGCAATATCTGCTACAAAGATGTGATGTTTGAGTATACAAAAGACAAACCTGTGTTAAAAAATGTTAACCTAAACATCAAAGCCGGTCAAACCATAGCATTGGTTGGTAATTCCGGCGGCGGCAAAACCACAATATCTTCTTTGCTGCCACGTTTTTATGATGTAAAATCCGGAACTATCACTTTGGACGGCATAAACATCAAGGACTTAGATTTAGACTGTCTGCGTGATAATATCGCCATTGTTTTCCAAGATAACTTTTTATTTTGCGGCACAATCCGAGAAAATATTTTATTTGGACGAGAAAATGTTAGCGAAGAACAACTGCAAAAAGCTATTCATTCGGCTTGCTTAGATGAATTTATCAGCACGCTGAAAGATGGATTGGACACCCAAATAGGCGAACGAGGCGTATTGCTTTCCGGCGGTCAAAAACAACGTATTGCCATTGCCCGCGCCTTTATTAAAAATGCCCCGATTCTGATTTTAGACGAGGCGACATCGGCTCTTGACAACAAATCGGAGGCAGTGGTACAGCAAGCTATTGACAACTTAATGAAAGATAGAACAGTGTTGGTAATTGCCCACCGTCTATCCACGGTCCGCAACGCCGATTGCATTGTGGTGATTAATGACGGACAAATAGTTGAAAAAGGCTCGCATGAAGAATTGCTGAAAAAGAAAGGCGCTTATGCGGCTTTATACCGCACCCAGCTGGCGTAAAAATTCAAGGCCGGAATTTTGCTCCGGCCTTTTTAATTATTTAGACAATGTAAGTTTGCCATTTTCTAGCTTTGCCTGACCGCCCAATGGAATAGTCAATATTGGGGTTGCATGACCAAAATCGACATTAGCAATCACCGGCAAATTTGCCAACTCGGGCTTATTATTGATAATAAATTCCAAAATTTCGCGGCTGATTTCCGATTTCTTTTGAAAACGCCCGATAACCAAAGCTTTAACATTTTTGAAATCCGGCTGATAACATAAAGCTTGCAAATCGCGGTCAAACGCGGTCGGATTGGTTGTTTCAAAGTCTTCAACAAACAAAATTGTATCCTTTGCAAACGCCGGACGATATTCCGTACCCAGAAGCAAATTAAAAGTGCAGAGATTACCACCCTTAATTGTGCCTTCGGCGTTACCGGCGTGAATGGTCCAATAGCCCTCGTTTTTAATAAATTCACGATTTTCTTGGTCAATAAACCACAAATCATCACTCCATTCGGCAGCTGGTTCGACTTTTACCGCTTCATCGGCAAACAGCATTTTTTCCATATATTCCAAAGTATATTCGCAACCTTTTTTCATTCCCAAAGAGCTAAAATGCGGACCATAATAAACTTCAAGCCCTGTTTTGGCCTCGATTGCCGCCAACAGCGCGGTAATATCCGAAAAACCGCAGATAATTTTTGGATTTTGGCGAATAACATCATAATCCAAATGTGGAATAATCTGATTTGAATTAAATCCGCCGATAATGGTGAAAATCGCCTTAACCGACTTGTCTTTGAACGCGGTCATAATATCGTCAACACGGTCGGCAATAGAGCTTGAACCCATCATATTCCAGTTATCATCTGTGGTATGCGGTGCGTATTCAACTGTCAGTCCAAGTTTTTGCAATCTTTCTGTTGCAATTTTGCGAGTATCCTGCCCAATAATTTTCAACCCGCGCGACGGAGCCACAATCATAACTTTATCGCCTTTTTGCAATTTCTGCGGAATAATTTTTTGCATATTTTATTCTCCTTTTTTATGAATGACGCGGTTTGCAGCCGCAATAATCTTGATTATACAAATTTAATTCTTCTATCAGCTGTTGGCGCAATTCCTGCATACCGTTTTTGCGCCCCTCAATCTGCTGATACGGAAAATCAACAGTTTGACCAGCCCTAGCCGCGGCGGCGTTCACTTGTTCCAAATTTTTATAGCGTGACACGCCTAAAACCGAGGCCACTGCCGTATAGCCGTTTGCTTTGGCATATTCCATAACCCGTTGTAAACGCATTTCAAAACAAACAGAACAACGCTTGCCGCGTTCCGGCTCATTTTCCAAGCCTTGAGTTAATTCGCACCACCGCTCGTTGTCATACTCCAATTCAATAAACGGCACGCCATATAGCTCGCAAACCCGTTTATTTTCGGCGCAGCGTTTGTCATATTCCTCTTTCGGGCGGATATTCGGATTATAAAACACAACCGTAAAATCAGCGTCTTCGGCCGCCAACGTTTTTATCACAGCGCAAGAACACGGGGCGCAACAGGAAAGCAACAATAATTTATTCTGCCGCTGTGTCAACTTGCCATCTTCATAAACAAGTTCAGAAATTGAAGCGTTCGGCATCATCCGCCGCACTGCACCGCCGGCGGTCCAATTAAGCAAACGTGCCACCGCACTGTGTGTGACAATAACAATATCTTGAGCTTCACAAGTTCCGCAAATATCTTCCAATGCGCGCATTGCCCTGTCGCGAATCCGGCGTTTGCTTTCACCGCCCTCATAATGCGCATCTAAATAAGCTGGATCAGGATTAGTCCAATCGGAAAATTCAGGCCAACGGCGTACCATTTCCATTGAAACGCCCTCGGCTATACCGAAATTACCCTCAATAAGTCCGGTGTGAATCTGCGGTTTTAAATGCAAATGATGACCGATAATTTGCGCTGTTTCAAAAGCGCGGCGCATTGGGCTGGTATAAATCGCTCCCACCGGAAAATTTTCTAGCTTCGCCGCGGCGATTTTAGCCTGCTGCCGCCCCGTATCCGTCAGCCCAACATCAAGTTTTTGTCCCTGACAAATTCCTTTAGCGTTGTATTCGGTTTCGCCATGGCGCACAATATAAAGCCGTTTTTGCATCACAATTTTCCTTTTAAATATTTGCCGGTATAACTCCGTGCAACTTTAACAATTTCTTCCGGTGTACCGGTTGCAATTATCTCGCCGCCGCCGTCGCCGCCTTCTGGTCCCAAATCCACAATATAATCGGCTGTTTTTATCACATCTAGATTATGTTCAATAACCACCACGGTGTTTCCTTGTTCCACCAGCATTTGCAACACTTGCAGCAACTTTTTAATATCTTCAAAATGCAATCCGGTTGTCGGTTCGTCTAAAATATACAGAGTTTTGCCGGTAGCTTTTTTGCTCAATTCTTTTGAAAGCTTAATACGCTGCGCCTCGCCACCGGAAAGCGTTGGAGCCGATTGCCCAAGATGAATATATCCCAAACCGACACGACGCAGCAAATCCAGCTTATTTTTAATGGCCGGAATATTTTCAAAAAAGTGATAAGCGTCATCTATTGTCATATCCAAAACATCGGCAATTGACTTATCCTTAAACTTAACCTGCAGAGTTTCACGATTATAGCGTGTACCATTACAGCTATCGCAAGGAACATAAACGTCCGGCAAAAAATTCATTTCAATTTTCATCACGCCGTCGCCTTTACAAGCCTCGCAGCGTCCGCCGGCAACGTTAAAAGAGAATCTTCCCGAAGTATAACCGCGGGCTTTGGCCTCAGGAAGTCCGGCAAACCAATCACGGATGTTGGTAAACACGCCGGTATAAGTAGCAGGATTAGAACGCGGCGTGCGTCCGATTGGCGACTGGTCAATATCTATTACTTTATCAATATTTTCCAAACCAATCAGTTTATCATATTTGCCGGTCGGAATACGGCTGCCGTTCAGCTCTTTATCAATAGCCTTGCATAGCGTTTCCAAAATCAATGACGATTTGCCGCCGCCGGAAATACCGGTCACGCAAGTAAACGTCCCTAAAGGAATCTTTAAATCAACATTTTTCAGGTTATTTGTTTTTGCTCCGGTCAATTCCAAAAATTTTCCGTTTCCTTTACGGCGAATCGACGGTACGGCAATATATTTTTCACCAGTCAAATATTGCGCCGTCAAACTTTTTTTATTTTTCAGCACCTCGGCAACAGTCCCCGCCGCCACCACGTTTCCGCCGTTGGAGCCGGCCCCCGGTCCCATATCAACCAAAAAATCCGCCGCGCGCATAGCGTCTTCGTCATGTTCAACCACAATCACTGTGTTGCCAATATCTCGCAAACGAGTAAGCGTCGCCAACAACTTGTCGTTATCCCTTTGGTGCAACCCGATGGACGGTTCGTCCAAAACATACATAACGCCGGTTAGACCAGAGCCGATTTGCGAAGCTAAGCGAATCCGCTGCGCTTCTCCGCCGGAAAGCGTTCCGGATTGGCGGGACATAGTTAAATAATCCAAACCGACATTATTCAAAAAGCGCAGGCGTTCAACAATCTCTTTAATGATTTTATGGGCTATTTCTTGTTTTTGCGGCGTCAATTGCGCCTCTACTTCGCTAAACCAGTTCAAGGCTTGCTTAATAGACATATCCGACGCCTCAATAATATCCTTACCGCAAATTTTGACCGCCAGAGCCTCAGGTTTCAGGCGTTTTCCGTGACAGCACTCACAAGGAGCCGCCGACTGATAATGCGCCAATTCATCACGGCTTGCCGCCGAATCCGTTTCTAAAAAACGGCGTTCCATATTTGGAATAACCCCCTCAAAAGGCTTATCGGTGACAAAACGAGAATAAACCATCGGCACGCACTTGTTGCCGGAACCGTATAAAATTGTTTCTTGCGCATACGCCGGCAAATCTTTCCACGGCGTTTTGTTGGATATTTCCAGATATTCGCACAGCGAATCGAGAGTTTGCCGATAAAACATCGAGTGGCTGCTGACCGACCACGGCGCAATCGCACCTCCGGCCAAGCTTAAATTTTCGTTTGGCACCACAAGTTCAGGGTCCATATATAAACTTGCACCCAAACCACCGCAACACGGACAAGCACCTTGCGGATTGTTAAACGAAAACAAACGCGGCTCAATTTCTTCAATCGTAAAGCCAGACACCGGACAAGCGAATTTAGAAGAAAACGTCTGGCGTTTTTTATCCGCCATATTTTCCACATACAGCAACCCATCGCTTAACTTTAGAGCAGTTTCCACCGATTGACTGACACGGCTTTCAATTCCTTGCTTAATGATAATACGGTCAACCACTACTTCAATATCGTGTTTTTGATTTTTGTTTAGCTCCGGCAGTTCTTCTATATTATAAATTTCATCATCAATATTAACCCGCTGAAAACCTTTTTTCTGCAATTCGGCAAACTCTTTTTTAAATTCGCCTTTTTTCCCGCGGGCAATCGGAGCTAATAAAATCAGTTTTGTTCCTTCCGGCATGGCCAAAATTTTATCTACCATCTGCGCCACAGACTGCGCCTCAATCGGTAATCCGGTTGCCGGAGAATATGGAGTTCCAGCTCTTGCCCACAGCAAACGCATATAGTCATAAATTTCTGTCACCGTACCAACAGTGGAACGCGGATTGTGCGAGGTTGTTTTTTGCTCTATGGAAATTGCCGGCGACAAACCTTCTATCGAATCCACATCAGGCTTGTTTTGCAAATCCAAAAATTGACGAGCATATGAAGACAAACTTTCAACATAACGGCGCTGTCCTTCGGCATAAATTGTGTCAAACGCCAACGATGACTTACCAGAACCAGAAAGTCCGGTAATCACGGTCAAACTGTTTTTAGGAATATTAATATCAACATTTTTCAAATTATGTTGGCGTGCGCCTCTAATTTCTATATATTTACTTTCCGACATTTCATAAACTCCAAACAGCCGTTATATATACACCAATCCACAATACTTGGCAATAGGCTATTAAACTATTGCAATTACAAATTTATATCTATATATTAGGCTCAAACAAATAAAGGGAATATGGCCGTAATGCTGCGCCGCTTATTTACATTCTTCAGTTTGTCCATAATGTGTTTGCCGACTTTGGCAAAGGCAGATAATGTTACTATTGCTTTGGTTATGCCTAAAGCAGGTTCTTATCAGCAGCAAGGAACAGAACTGACTAAAGGTGTGCAGAGAGCTATTGATGAAATAAACGAAAGTGGCGGTTTATTAGGTAAAAAGCTGGAATTATTGGCTATTGACGACCAATGTAACGACGGCATTGCCGTTTCCACCGCGCAAATGCTGACGATTTTGAAGCAAAAAAATATCAAATTGGTAATAGGTCCTTATTGCGCCAACTCTTTTGATATGATAGCAGATATTTACGCCAAAGGGCAGATTTTTCAAATTATTCCAACCACAGTCAACTACGCCCAAGCCAAGACCATTAAAAAAGGTTTGGTAAAAATGCTAGGCTACACAAATCAGCAAGCTAAAGACTTTTTTGACTATTACAATAATAATATGGCCGGTTCGCAAGTGGCTGTTATTTATAATTCATCTGATGCGGAAAGCACTGAAGAAGCCAAAGCCATTGAAAATGAGTTTCGCAAGCACGGAAAATCGGTAGTATTAGGTTCATATTTTTATGAATTAACAGATAAAGATTATAAAAAACTGGCAGAACAAGTTTTAGCTGACGGCAACACCGCCGCGTTTGTTTTGGGATATCCTAAAAATGTCCGCAAAATGTCGTATGCGCTGAGAGAGCGCAACAATGATATGGCAGTATTTGTTAACAAATATACAGCCGGCAGCGAATTTTTTGAATATATGGACGGACTTGCAAACGGCGTTTATTTTATGGCTTTGCGCGGCAAAGAAGAAGATCCGGAATTTGCTGAAACTTTAGTAAAATTACGCTTAAACGGCTTTGACGCTGACGGACTTTCGCTCTATGGCTATTCGGCGGTTAATTTATGGAAAAGCTTGGCTAATGCCGCAAAATCTTTTGACTACAATAAAGTTTCTAATCAAGCAGCAAAGGGTGTAAAAACCGAATTTGGCAGCCAAATGTTTCATAACGGCGCCCCTAGCACCAACGAATCTTATGCCATTTACCGCTACGAAGACGGTAATATGAATAAAGTATATTGACCGTTAATAAGGCTGTAAGTCCACCCAAATATTGGCATAAGTATCTTCTTTTATTATTTGATTACACCTGTCAGCAATTTCCGCGAGAGAAATATTTTGGTCTTTTGACTTATCATACAGATATACGGGAGATGTTCCATTTACATTAGTGGATTCCGAATCTTTCACCCACATAACAGCATTATTTACTTCAGAGTTTTTCTTTGACACGGCAATAAGATTTTGGCAAAAATCCTTTCCCGACGGAGAAAAAGAAGACCCCGTTATAACCCTATAGGAAACAGCCATAACCATTCTAAAACTCTTGCCTCTGGTTCCATCTCCTTTGTCCAACGTCCATAAACCATAATGCAAACTGACATAAATTCCATCTTTAGTCGAAATTCTTTGATATTCATAACTTGTACCTTCCGGAATATCCCCCATTGCGTATAAAACCGGAGTAAGGTCATCCCAGGTTGTTGATTTTGAATCCAGATTAGGCTTTAATTTTATGGAAGCCGCAATAATTTCTTCAAGCATCTGCCTTTGACTGTTGGAACGCCATTTCAACATCGCTTTTGAATATCCGGCAATTCCACCGACAGACAACACGGCAATTATAGCAAGCACCCCCAGCATCTCTATCATTGAACGGCCATATTGATTATTTTTCATAACAACTTCCCCTTTTTTCAATTTAACAACAAAAAAACCGCCGAAAAAGCGGCCGGAAGTTGACAACTACTTTACACAAGATAGCGTAGCATATTAGCTAATAGCATATTTTGCTACCTTCCGGCCAGTTGAGCCAGAAGTTATGCTAGTTTAGTGTCCGCTATTGCAGACATGTGTAAAAGAGGTTGTCACGCCCCAGACAGACTATCGCCTATCCATCTAAAAGATTAACGGCTACAACGTAAAAAGTAAAGAAGAAAATAGCATCTCTTGTTTTGTTATTGATTTTACATTTTTTCCATAATCTTCTTGCTTTTAGAGAATAAGTGTGATATACAGCACCTGAAATTAAGTTGGTTTTTATGTATGAGCGCTTGCGCCACCGTAGTAAAAACCTTGTATTTATCCGCTTTGCCCATCAAAGCTTTAGAGAAAATGAAAGGAATTACATCATGAGACATGGTGATGGACACAGAAAATTTAGTATGCCGAAAAGCCAAAGAAGAGCTTTGTTTTCTAATTTGACAAGTTCTTTGTTGGAACACGAACAAATTACAATTACTTTGACAAGAGCCAAAGAATTGAGAACTTTTGCTGATAACATGATTACTTTTGCTAAAAAAGGTGATTTGAACAGCCGTCGTATTGCTGCAGGTTTCTTGCGCAATAATGAAGTAGTTTCTAAACTGTTCTCTACTTTGGCAGAACGTTATAAAGAACGCAACGGCGGTTATACCCGCGTGTTGAAAGCTGGTTTCCGCTATGGCGACTGCGCTCCGATGGCTATCATTGAATTGGTTGACCGCGATGTAAACGCTAAAGGCGCTAAAGACTTGGCTCGCGTTGCTGCAGAAAAAGCTGCTGCTGCTGAAGCTGAAAAAGCTGAAAACGCTGCTTCTGCCGAATAAGATTCAGTAGATACAAATTAAAAAACGGGGCAATTTGCTCCGTTTTTTGTTGTCTTCACACCTATTATTTTGCGATTATCGGTATTGATATAATAAATTCCGTTCCTTTACCGACTTTGCTTTTTACGCTAATGCGTCCATGCATTTTTTCGATTAAATCACTGACAATAGCCAACCCCAAACCAGAACTACGCACATTATCATTTGCCGAATAAAAAGGTTCAAAAATATGCTTGATTTTTTCGGGTGTTATGCCAATTCCGGTATCTTTTATGCTAATTTTGATATTTTTGCGATTATTGCTTGTTGTTAAAATAAGCTCACCGCCATCGGGCATCGCCTTGATAGCATTTTGCGCCAAATTTAGAATAATCATCTTAAAATCGGCTTCATTGCCATTAAAAGTTAAATTTTCCGTCAGCTGAGTTTTTATGGCAATGCCATGACGTTTAGCGTCATAATCAATCATCAGCAGCATATCGTTAATTGCGTCAGACACATCAATTTCTACATTTTCATTATCGGAATACTGGGCTAAGCGCAACAATCTTTCTGGAGTTTTTATGGTTTCAACCAGCTGATTATACGCCATTTGCAAATATTTTTTTTGGTCATCGGTATCTGGAACATTGGCATAATAGTTGGAGAGAATCCCCTCAAAAATCATTCTGATTGCACCAAGATTGTTTTTCATCTCATGCGCAATAGAAGTTGAAAGAAAAGCCAAAGATGAAACCTTTTGCTGATGTGAAAAACGTACATCGTTACTTAAATCGTGCAACGCCTCCACAATATAAATATCCTCTTCATTTTGCCCCCAACGCAACTTGGTTGCATTCAAATACAAAGGAACTTTACCAACTTCATGAATAGTATGAAAATGCTCTGGTATATTGGCAGAATTGAGCAAAAGTTCCTTGACCGGACAAGCATATTGCCGCTGCGGACAGCCATCGCAATGAGTATTATACGCTTTGTAGCATTTTTGCCCAACGCAAGTTTTTTTTAGTTTCAGCATAGAGTGGAAAGCGCTGTTTGCCATAATAACATTATAATTTTTATCAATCACTCTTATCCCATCTGGAATGGCATCTATCAACCTTTGCAAAAAAATCTCTCGAGCCTTTGTTTCTTCAATATTGTATTCCGTGTTATCCAGCATTTTGTTAAAAGTTGAGTACAAAATATCAAACTCATCTTGAAAACGTCCGCTTTCCACCATTATTCGGCTCGAAAATATACCAAGCGAAACTTTGCGGCTGATTTCAATAAGCTTTTCAATTGGACGAATAACCCAGTAATCCAACATAAATATCAACAGAAAAATGAACAACACCACAATAAAAAGGCTAACGCCTAAAATTTGCGCGCCGACAATAATTGCTTCTTTATTATTGTTATAATTTTTTTGCAGCTCTGCATTAAGACGCTGTTCTTTAGACAGTTCCTTTTGTGTTAAATCAATACCTTGCGACACTCTATTGCCACGATAGCGCAAAGAAATTTTTGGATTATTTTCATAAATTTCTGCCAATTGTTTTTGTAAAGAAATATTATCATACAGCAAATCAACCACATATTGGTTTCGCAAATACAAAGAATTTTGCCGATCTTGCAAGTTGCGTCCATAAAGGTTAATGAAAATGGCAAAGAACAGTCCGGTTATCAAAAAAAGGAAAACCAAAATACTGTATAATATCTTTTTATTAAGACTGATAAACATTTTTAACCCATCTGATTAACAAAATCCGCTTCTGTTTGCAGCAATAAATACGGATTGCAAAGTTTTTCTAAACCAAGTGTATTTCCAACCGGAGGCTGGTTGTTTTGCCGGCATTGTTCTAAAAACTGCAGATATTTTTTAATTTGCGGTTGATTTTGGTTGGCAATCAAATAACCGAACGCTGACTTTGTATATTCATGCCCCGGATAAAAACGCACATCATTTGGCAAGCTCTTAACTTTTTGCAAACTTTGCCACATTTGCTGCGGCGTCCCCTCAAACAACCCACCAATGCATAAATTAAAAAGCACGTCGCCGGTAAAAATTGCTTTGTCTTTAGAAAAATACCACAGCAGATGTCCGTTAGTATGTCCTGACGCCAATATGGCCGCAGTTTCTGAATTTCCAAGTTTAAATAAATCACCGTCATTCAGCGCAATATCTAATCCGCTTATTAAATTTTCTTCAATTTTTGAACCTACGACTTTGGCGTTAAAGCGCTTCTTCAAAGCCAAATTAGCATTGGTATGATCTTCATGATGATGCGTTGTTAAAATATATGATGGTATAATATCCTGTTTTTGGCAAAATTCAACAATCGGCTTTTCTTCGGCGGCATCAACTATAGCACTGACTTTAGTTTCGCTGTCTATCAAAACATAAGCATAATTATCCATAAAACCGGCATTACACAAAATCGGATAAATTTCTAAACTCATTTTATATTCTCCAATTCCGGTTTATAATCCACATTTTGCATTTTATAATAAGAAAAAGTATAGTCAATCATACCGGCTATATTTTTAAGATTACTGTCGGCAATCATTACGGCGGCAACTTGCGGACCATATAAAGGACGCTCTATTCTTCGAGCATCAGACCGCGAAGTCCATAGATATTTATAACTTATTCCGGTGTTCATTTTCAAAACTTGGTCGGCAATGCTTTCTTCAAGCGTTCCATACATTTTGTAGCGATAGTCAGCCTCGGCGTCGTCCAAAGGCTTTAACCCTTGGTTATTATACCAAATCTCACGCAAATATAGAGAATTAGCTTGCATAGCCAAGCGAGAAGTTCCCCAATTGCTATAAATTCCGGCGGTTGAAATTAGCAATGACGCCGGAACCGCATCAACTTTTTCCAATAGCTGTTTAAGCAATAAGTCTGTACGCTTTTGGCCTTTTAAGCGAGTAAAAGCGTCATATTTTTCCGCCAATTTTTCTAACTTTTCCAATTCTGATTTTGTAAGATTGCTACTTTTTTGCTGAAATTCCAATATTTGCGCACGCTCACGCAAAACATCTTCGTTGACTTTTAGCACCAGAGGAATCATTATCCGAATAAAGGTACGATGTTTATCGTCGCTGTCGGCAACATCATTCCAATCTGTCGGCAAGCGTAAAAAATAAATGCGCGGAAATTTGCTTTTTATCTGAGAAAAATCGTCAAAGTCATACTGCTTAAAAAGTTCTTCCGCTTCTTTAGTCGTTGCCGATTTAACATATAAAGCGCCGCCTTTTTTCTCCGCAATCAGCCGAGCGTCTGCAGTAAACGCCGCACAGCAAAAACATAACAGAGTTAAAAAGCGTAAAAACATTTTATTCCTTTATCTTTATTTCTTTTAGGGTTGGAACATAGCGATTAAAACAGCTTGCTATCACATTGTTCAAAGTGTTTTGAGCATAGGGGCAGCCGACGCAATGGCCTGTGAATTGCAGTTCCAAACAATTATTTACATAAGATATTATTTTTATATCTCCCTTATCTCGGTTCAGCGTTGGACGGATAAAAGAATCCGCCAAAGCTTCTAGCAATTCTAAACCAGCAGGGACTTGAGTTGTTTGCAAAACCTGATATCCGCTATCGTTCAGATAATCATCAATTTCTGCCAAAACAAGAGCTTGCACATCTTCTTTAACAGCAGAATCCGTAAAGCGCACACCAATTAAAACATCGGTCAGTAAACACTGTTCCACTCCGTCTATAGCTAAAATATTGGCGACAATCTGAGGCTGTTCCATTTTTTGTGAGGTAAAAATTTCGGCCGAATTTGGCTTTACCAAGGGTTTGGGCAAATAAAAATTAATTAACTTTTTGGGTTGTAAATCTTCTATTTTAATCAGCATGATTTTCCTGTAATTTGTTTTGAATATTCAATACGGCAACCAGAGCTCGCTCTAAATAATAATTTTGAACAATCAAATGATTTGCTCCAGTTAACCCGCCCAATTTGCCGTTACGGATATACAGCGGTTTAAATTCAGCTGTTTTCTGCAAAGAAGAAATCAGATAAGTCCATTCGGTATAAACATTGTTCCGCACAATCACAGCTTTAAAATCAACACCGGCTGCCAAAGCTATCTGCCAAGCGCCAAAAGCAAATCCACGGGCTTTATAAAACACATCATCAGATTTTGTATCCAAAATTTGTGAAGAATGTTCTATAATCTGACTATCATTTTTTTGCACATAAAAACGCAAAGATTTTGCCAAATGACTTAAATAGGAATTAAATTCTTGTTCTTCTAAAACCAACGGTTCATCATTAATTTTCAACAGTTCCCGACGTGCTTTGCGGTATTGAGCGTTAGAAGACGGCGCCAAACCAAACGTTCCTTTACGGGACATAATCCATATATTTGGCGGATACCGCAGCAATTCATCAGCTTTTTTTATACGTTCTGTTTGCGCCGGAGTCAGCCGTCTAAAGTTTTTGACGGTTGTCGATGCTCCACGCACGGCCGACATAATGCCTATTTGAAAATTGGGCATATTATCCAAAATGTAGGCCGGAAAAACAAACGGCAAATTCGGAGTCCACATTTTGGCGTCGATTTCACGGTTGATTAAAAACGCCATAGCATTAAGCGTTTCGGACTTTTCACTTTTTTCTTTTGGCAGCTGATATACTTGGCGGATACTCATATTTTCTACCAACAAACTGCCGATTATATAGTAAAAAAACAAAAAACAGAACAAGCAGCTTAAAACAAGTTTCCACGAATCCGAAAGCTTGCGGCTGATTTTTTTAGCATAGCGGAAAACTTTTTTGAATTTGAATGCTTTTATTTTTTTTAGCATATTTCTGGAATATTCTGCCACCTTTGATAGTACATCGCCAAATTTCAGCTGTTTAACCCAAACCTGAAAATTTTTGATTTTTTCTTTTAGTAAAGCGATGATTTTAGCTTTGTCCATTATTTTTTCCTCCGGATAAGGCGAAGAATCTCATAAATATCTATCACTCTGAATATTCTAGCCAAGATAAAGAAAAATGCAAGCGCAAAGATACCCAAACCGCATAAGCTCAAAAACAGAAGCCACTTAGAACCATATATCCAATTTGGATACAAAACCGACAATTCGCAGCGGCAAGCATAAATAGCAGCTCCGGTTAGCAAGGAAACCGCAATAATGCGGCATATTTTACCCAAAAGCGGACGCGAAAATTGCCAATATCCACGTTTTTTTAGCCCAATCACATACTGCAGCAAAGAAACAAAAGCGGCAATAGTGGTGGCGCAGGCAATTCCAACGTGCCCATAGTCACGCATCAACAGCAATATAAACGCCAAGTTTGTAAAAAACACTACAGCGCTATATTTTACCGGCGTAACCGTATCACCACGGGCAAAAAAGTTTGGCATCAGCGCTTTAGTCAGCACATAACAAGGCAGACCAATCGAATAAGCAATGACCGCGTACGCTGTTTTTACAGCATCGGCCGGCAAAAATTTACCATGCTGGAACAAAAGACGAACAATAGGTTCTGCCAAAACAATCAGCAAAACCGCAGCCGGCAGCGACAACAGAAAACCGTATTCAACCGCCTTATCCTGAGTGTTTCTTGCCTCATCTATTTGATTTTCTTTTAGATATTTAGAAAGAATCGGCAACAAAGCCACACTGATTGCGGCCCCGATAACGCCTAGAGGCAGCTGCTGTAAACGGTTTGCATAATAGAGCCAAGAAATAGCTCCGGTGCCGACAAGCGAAACCAAAATCGTATCTACCGCCATATTAATTTGATAGATACCAGCGCCAACCACCCCAGGAGCAATACGCTTGAACAAAGTTTTAATTTCGGGATTACGCAGAATCTTCACAATGTGCAAATACGGATTTATTTTTATATCTATACGGTGCAGAAAATAGCGCAGCCAAAAGACTTCGAGCAAACCGGCAGTGGTTATGCCAAGAGCAAAACCATGGGCAGGAGTTGGAGTAAACGGCACAAATAAAAACACCGAAAAAATCATCATCATATTCAAAATAATCGGCGCGGTAGCCGGAGCGGCAAATTTTTCAAACGAATTTAAGATTCCACCCTGAAAAGAAACTAATGAAATCAAAAGCAAAAACGGAAAAGTTATGCGGCAAAGCTGGGTAGCCAAAACTAATTTTTCGGGCTCGCTGCGAAACCCGGGAGCTAAAACATCGACCACATAAGGCATAAAAATTTCAAACATTAAAACAAAAAAGCCAACAAACAACACTAAAACCGAAATTGCCTGCGCGGCAAAAAATACGGAGCGTTTTTTGCCATCTGACACCAGTTTTTGAGAAAACAATGGCACAAACGCGCTGGTGAAAGCCCCTTCGGCAAATAGGCTACGGAACAAATTTGGCAGTTTGAACGCCACAACAAAAGCATCGGAAATTGCTCCGGCGCCTAAAAAATTTGCTAAAACCATATCACGCAGAAAACCGGTTATTCTGCTGACCAAAGTTAACCCGCCAAAAGTGGCGACTGATTTAAATAATGACATTATTTTACCTTATTTTTTTATCTTTATTACAAAATAGCGTCTTTAAGTCAGATTGTATAATAAAAAAAATTATTGATAACAACTAAATATCAATATGAGTTGCCGCTGGCAACAAACATTAACCATTGCCATCAGCATTAGCACTCATCATAACAATTTGATTATGCAGAACTTTTTATTCTAGAAGAGGGTAAGAATAACGACCGTTATTTTTACCCATTTAAACAGAGAATTTTGAATGTTACAGAAATATGAAGAAAATGCTGAAAACTTAAATAGTTATTGCATATTGGCGAAAAATCGGATACCCTATTTATAGTAGTTTTTTGTGTATAAAAATAACGACCGTTTTTTAGGACATAAAAAGCTAAGAAGAAAATATTTTTTAAGGAGGCTTTACGATGAATAAGATGAAGCAAATAGCGGCTTTGACGGCTATGCTGGTTGGCGTGATTATGTATGCGTCGCCGGCAAAATCTGCAGTCTGTTTTTTGCCTGATGATGACGGCAGTTGCGGCGGCGGAGATATAGAAATTTCGGACGGTAGCGGTAGCGATGACGATAAACCGGTAAAAGAATGCAGCGGTTTTACGGTTAGTGCCACAAATTATGACAAGATGAAAGATTGTTTTAATTTTACATATTGCACAAAATCAAAAACAAAAGAAGTAGTCTATAAAAAAGGGGGTAAAAAAAGCAATACCCACTGGTATCCTAATTGGAACGCTTGCTGCACAGGTGGAACAGCCTATGATTTGAGAGAAGGTAAGTGTTGTCCGGCTGGCGGCTGTGTACACGACGAATGTGACGCCCCGAAAGTATGGAGCAGCATTTTGGGTAACTGCGTATGTCCGGCTGACAGAGAAGAAAATACAACTAGTAATACGTGTTGTCCTGTTGGCGAACACGCAGATGGTGCGATTTGCTGCCCAGAGAAAAAACATAATGACGGCGGCAAGTGTGTGTGTGATGCCAATTATATTCCTGACGGAAACGGTGGTTGTAAAATACCAAGTGTATCCGAAGCTTGTGAAAAAATTAACTCTGCGTATGTTGCGTTTACTTCCAATGATGACTGCCACAATATTTGTCCGGAAGGTAAAGCGCCTAAATTTATGACGACTGTTGCAAATGGCGCATGCGCAATTTGCCAACAAACAACCATAAACATTAACATAAATGAAGATGTTGAGATGATTGATGGCACTTCCGGTTTGCAACATGCTAAAATTAAATCATTAAACCGCTATGCAGGGTTTACCACAAGTGTTGAGAATGGCTATAATTACAGTGAATTAGCTAAACATAGCAGATGTTCAAGAAATGATAATGATTACAAGGTAGATCTTGAAATTATCGGAAAAACATCTGACAGCGGTGTTAGAGATTATAATGCTCCATCGGTATCACCTATAACAACTGCTTCCATGGCTCCTGTTTCTTATCCGTTATCAATATATGGAAAAACCTCACAACCTGAATGGGCTTTGTATTGGACCAAAACATTAGCTACGGAAAATGGCAAAAAAGCAGATGCAGAAACAGGAGGTGGCGTATTCAAAGTTGCAGGAAAAGCTATCTACGGTTTTCCGATGGCGGATACGAACAACTTAATTTCCGGTTTTAGCAAATTAAAGGATTTGGTTGTACAACCAGGAAAACCATCTGATAATCCATACATTTTGAAATTTACACATAATTTATCTGATTCTGTAAAAAAATGTCGTGAGATTAACGAATTCTACGTTTCTGAAAGTGAATCTTGTTATCCAAATAAGACTAAAATGGATGCAGTAGGTCGAGATGGACAGTGCTATGCTTGTAATTCTTGTACTATTAAATCCGATTGTAAAACTGGTTATACTTTCATTCCAGATTCACCAGCTCATACCGACTACAATGGTAGAAAATGCGGTACGTGTAGTAAAACATATTATATTGATATTACGCCGTTTATTGTAAATATAGATAACAATTGCGCAGTAAATGCTAATGTTGATTTAAGCACAGATTCTTCGGCTAAAAATGACCGCTTTATCATAGATAATGAAGTTGAGTTGTTTGGAGATGTAAATGTATATATTCGCGAAGGGAAGAAATATGCTCAACTCTCTAACAAATCATTTCTATTAAAAAATGTAACTGACATTTGGTATGCAGCTGATTATCCAGAAATATATAATGAAAAATTTTGTGAATTGTATAAAAATCGTTATCCGGGAGTATTAGGTAACGGGGTAGATGGAAAGTTTTATGATTGTGTCGGTGTTGACGACTCTACATCTATTTATATACGCGCAAAAAATAAACGCTATGACTTTGGAACAAATAATTGCGTAACCTTGTATATAGGTAATGATAATCGAACTATTTGTTATAGAACCAGCAAATTTTCTTGTTCACTATACTAAAGCTTTAAATTTTCCTAAGGAGGTGATTTAGACACATAAAAATTAAATCGTAAAGCCTAAAAATCAAACCGCAGTTCTCCCCCAAGTTTACTGCGGTTTTTGTTTGCTTTTAGATAGTTGCGAAAAATTGGGATTGTCTAAATTATTGCACTTGACAAAACAAAATAAATATGCAAGAATAGACAAAAGATTAGAAAATAAGGATTGAAAAATGTCTAATGAACCTAAAAAAGAAACAACCTTGCGCAGAAGTTTTGCAATGCAAAATCCTGTGGTGTTGGCGCATAATGAAACGGTTGCCGTAATGAGCAAACCGCTTGCCGATGCTTATTTTAACGGGGAAGTGACTAAGTTTGAAGGTAAAGTTATCGATGCTGGCAATGATGCTGTGAATGTGCAAACTCCTAGCAAAATGGCTATGTATGCAGTCGAAAACGGCGGTTACATCAGTTTTGCTTCTGGCTTAAATGAAGCGGTTGGAGTTAATGTGCAAAAAATCCGCCGGTTGAATGCAGATATCCATGTTGCCGCGCTGAGCAGCCGTTCTAATTCTTATTCTTAATAAATATGCTTTCCTCCTTGTAAAAAAAATTACCCTGTTACCAATGAACAGGGATTTTTTATATTCAATTATCAGAAAAAACTATAAATCACATTGTCCGCTGATTTCATGGTCTAAACGCTTTTCGTGCAAACCATACGGGTCTTGGTGGACAATTATCTGCGCCTGAGGAAATTCCGCCAAAATCTTGGCTTCAACCTTGTCTGAAATATCATGGCTCTCTGACAAGGTTAAATTTCCATCCAGCTCCAGATGTATTTCAATAAACATCCGCAAGCCGGATACACGGGTGCGAAAATCGTGATAGCCTTTTATCTCTGGCACTTCATACACCAGCGCAATGATTTTGCTTTTTATATCGTCATCAACCTCGTGGTCGGTAATTTCTTCTAGGGCTTTTATAGCAATATGCGCGGCATTCCACAATAAATAACCAGAAATAAAAACCGCGGTCAGACTATCAAACCACTGCCACCCCAAATATTTGACCACCAAAAGAGAAACAATAATCGCACCATTGGTCAGTAAATCAACCGTGTAATGCGCGCTATCGGCTTCAATCGCTTGCGAATTGGTCTTTTTTACCACCGCCGCTTGAAAAGAAATGAGCGCAACCGTCAACACAATGCTAATCCCCATAATCCACAAACCAGCCGTTGTTTGTTTGATTGGCGTCGGATTAATAAAACGATTTATACCGTCATATAAAATGAATCCACCAGAACCGGCAATAAACGCCGCCTGAATCAAGGCACTGAGAGATTCCGCCTTGCCATAACCATAACGATGCTGTTTGGTCAGTGGCTTATTAGAAAATCTAACCGCCATCCAAGAAATACTTGACGACAACACATCGGTCAAACTGTCTATCATTGACGACAAAACAGAAAGTGAACCGGTGGCAATAGCGGCGGCTCCTTTTATCAGGCTTAATGTGACCGAAACGCCAATGCTGGCGCTAGCCGCCAAGGTTTTTAGTTTATTTATTTTTTTTATGTTCAAATCAGAGCTGCTCAAGAATTTTCTCCAAATGCTGCATGTCTATTTCCAATGGTTTGCCGCTAAAATATTTTGCCGCAAGCTTAATGTGCGAACCGGTATTATTTTCATCAAAATTCAGCACTGCATAAGCTTTGCCGTTTTCTTTATATAATGACAAAATCGCGTGGTCACCGTTTTCAATATATAATTTTTTGGTTTTAATCGGTTTAGATTGTAAACTATCTTTAGATACTTTGATTGGTGTGTTCAAGGCATTTTTCATCAAAATCACCAATTTTTCTTGCTCCGGAACATAATTGCTTGGTGAATACAAGCGGCCGTAACGCAAATCCCATAGTTTGCTATATGTCCATTTGGACTCATCTAAATCCATATCCACAAAATCGCCGCTGATTTCCCAAACTTGAAACTGATTTTCAAATTTTATATACGCCGCGCGAGAACCTCGCCCCAAATCTATATTTATATCGCCCAAATCAAAACGCTGTATAACGTTTTCATCTTGTTTAAATTCAACTTCTATGGCCTTGGAATCCTTATCCTCAAGCGGCAGCAGATTAAACATACCCAGATTTTGCGCCTTATTGGTTTTGCGCTCAAAAAATCTGGCCTCGGCAACAGTGGTCAACAAACGGCGTATTCGTTCTTGATAAACCGGCATATCTTTTTGCCCTTCCAAAACCCAAAGCCCGTCTTTTTTCACAAAATCCAACTCGGCAGAATTTGATTTTAAACAAATATTATTGATATTGTTCAAATTATTTTCTACCGCCGGAAAAGCAAGTTTGCCCTCATAAGCATCTACGCTGCTGCGGTTGGCAAAATAAACCGAAAGCAGAGCCACTGCAAAAATAAACAGACAAATTCCAGAAAGCTTTTGCAATCGCTTATCCAGCTTAAACATTTTTTCTGAAGCAGGTCTAGAATCATTCAGCCAGTGTTTAGCCTTTACGCCCAACAAAACCACCGCCAACAAAAATGGTATCAGCAACAAATTAAACAAACTAATTCTGGTATCTATTCTTTTGATATCTTCAAAAGCCTGTTCGCGGATATCGCTCAACTGCTGGCGTAAATCATTCAGCTGATTTCTAACTTTGGAAATTGCTGCCAATTCATCGGCCGTAAAGTTTTCGCGCTCTTCAAAATCTTTTTTGTTCCAGACTTCCTGCATGGCAGCCTTAGCTCTATCCATCTCAGCAAAAATAGCATTTTCCTGCTGCGTAAATTTCAAAGAATTTAGGCGGCGCATGGTTTCAATACCTTTAAACGGGTGGTCTTGCGCCGTTTTGCCTCGCAATTCCAAAAGGGCTGTGTCGCCGGTCAAATAATCTAGCGCGTTCAAAACAAAATTAGCGTTATCAAAATTATCAATAATGTATTCATTTTCTAAAAATGACCTTTTTGTTCCCCAAAATGTGTCATAAATAAAATCGGTGTCCGCAATCGCGATAATATCAAATTTATTGTTCGGCTCCTGTCCGATAATTTCCGCCGCCAAAATTTTTGGATTGTTATCCGGCTCAAAATTTTGCAAAATATCTTGCGGGTGCAAGCCGTCTATAACTACCGACACCGGCATAATTTCTGAAATCGGACTGGCTTTTAACAATGGTTCAAACCTAATTTTGCCAGCTTTCAAATCTTCTAGTTTTGGCATAATCACCGAACTTGAAGCCATCAAAATTTCGTTTAGATTTTTGGTTACAGGGTGTTTGTAGTTGATATCATCTGACTTGATGCGAAACTGAATTATGTCCTGTGAAAAAGTCGGATTGGTTTTGTAGTTAGCCGTCGCATCAACCGTGATGGAGTTTTGCAAATCGGCAACAACATAGTCTTTATAAAATTTAATATGCCAAAAATCTTCCAGTTCTCCCAAATCTGAACCTTCTAAGCGGTGGTTTTCCATTGAATACAAGCGAGAAGCTTCATTTGCCGGATCTAAAAACAGCATAATTTTGCCGCCTTTGCGCGAATAATCCTTTATGGCCTGCACAAATTCCGGTTTATATGGTTTGGGGTAGAAAAGCACCAAAACATCAAAATTATAGTTAAAATCTTCGGGACGGACAATATTAATAATTTCATAATTTTCTCGCCATAAATCGACAATTTTCCACGGCTGTCCCAAAAATGTTCCGTCGGCGCTGTTAGTGCCAAACAACGGAAGTCCGGTCAAAACACCGATTGTTTTCTTTTTATGGTGTAAATCTCGGATTTTGGAAATTAAATCTTGTTCAAGCTTGCCTTGTCGCTCTTGTGCAAAAAACGGAATAACCTGTTTATTTTGCAAAGTATCTTCCAAAGTCAAACCAAACAAAGCGTTTTGATTTAAATCAATCAAAGGAATCGGCTGTAAACCGTTGGCCAAAGCAATGTCTTCTTCTTCACTCAAAAATTTTGGGTGATAAATCTTGAAATCAAAATTGCCGTTAGAAACATCTTTGCACTTTTTCAACAGCAAACGCACATTGTCAAAAATTGTCCGCAATGAAGAATTGCGCTGTTCCAAAACCGGAGAAAAATACAGCTTGGCTAAAACCGGCTCCGGTAAATTCTGCAATATCTGCTTAGAACTTTCTGTTAAAGTAAATATTTTCTTTTCGGTAGCGTCATATTGAATGTTACGGGTTAAGCCGTTTGCCAAAATATTAACGCCCAAAAAGGCAAACAACAACATGCTCCACGCAAAAATATAGTAGCCGCGGTTATTAGACTTCAACCAACCGGAAGTACCGGCAGTTTTAAAGTTGACAATCAAAATGGTAGTAAAGTTAAAAAAGAAAATTATAGTCGCAAAAAAGATAATATCCCGCAACTCAACCAACCCCAAACTAAGCGTGTCAAAATGGCTTAAAAAGCTGAACGAGGCTATAACATCAATAATCGAATCCGGCAAAAACAGGCGGAAAAAGGACAATATATATTCAATTCCGCTCCAAAAAAACAGCAAATTGGCAATCACCGCCAACACTAGCGCTATGACCTGATTCTTGGTTAAAGCCGACATGGTTTCGGAAATAGCCAGCATACAGCCGGCAAGAACAAAACTAGCCAGATATCCCAACGCAATTACACTGTTATCCGGCTCTCCTAAAATATTAACCGTTATCCAAAACGGAAACGTTAAAAACAAGGCCAAACCACAAAATAGCCAAGCGGCAAAAAACTTACCGCAAACCAAGGAGCGAATCGAAACCGGCATAGTCACCAACTGGACAATCGTTTTGTTACGAAATTCTTCCGCCCATAAACGCATAGAAATTCCGGGGATAAACAAAAGATACAACCATGGCTGAAAAGCAAACATTGACTGTAAATCCGCTTGTCCGCGGTTAAAAAAACCACCAAAATATAGTGCAAATGAAGAATTTAGCAGCAAAAAGCTCAGCAAATACACATAAGCCAGCGGAGAAACAAAATATCGAAACAACTCATTTTTACAAACAATCCAAAGTTTTTTCATTTTTACTTCTCCTTAATGCGCGGTTAATTTACGAAACGCGTCGGCTAAATTATCCGTTCCGGCTTTTTGCAAAATATCAGTCAGAGTGCCGTCAGCTTTAATTTTACCTTTATCCAGCAAAATAATACGGTTACAGATGGTTTCGGCCTCTTCCAGCAAATGGGTAGAGATAATAATTGTTTTATCCTTAGCCATGCTGACAATTAACTTACGAATATAATCCTTTTGATTTGGATCCAAACCGTCTGTCGGTTCGTCTAAAAGCAACAACGGCGGGTTATTCAAAATACTTTGCGCAAAACCTACTCGCCGCTGATAGCCTTTGGAAAGAGTTTCTATTTTTTGGTTAATGATTTCTTTGATATTGGCAATTTCTATAACTTCATTAACGCGTTTTGTGTCAACACCTCGCAGCTCTGCCATATAGTGTAAAAACATTTTTACGCTGATATCCGGATAAAGCGGCGAACCTTCTGGCAAAAAGCCTATATTTTCTTTGGCAAACAGCGGATTTTCTATAATATTTTTGCCCATAACCTCAATATTGCCGGAAGTTGGAGCTAAATAGCCGGCAATCATATTCATTAAAGTTGATTTACCGGCGCCGTTTGGCCCCAAAAGAGCGATAATTTCACCGCATTTGGTGCTAAATGACAAATCATCTGAAGCCTTTATAATTCCATACATTTTGCAAAGATGAGATATTTTTAGAGTTGTATTTTTATTTTTCAACATAAACTTCTCCTCCGGTCATAGGCTCATAAGCACCTGTTGTTGCGGGATAGGTTATCGGCAAAGCATAGAGCCGGCGCGCCGTGTTAAACGCCGTA
This sequence comes from uncultured Alphaproteobacteria bacterium, assembly GCA_934277435.1. Lineage (GTDB taxonomy): Bacteria > Pseudomonadota > Alphaproteobacteria > RF32 > CAG-239 > RUG410. The sequence continues at coordinate 82,382 of CAKQUE010000001.1, forward strand.
GAAACCGCGCCGATTTGATTTAGTTCCGAATTTAAATCTGTTATCAAATTCAAGGCTTGATTTTTGAACACATGTTTCAAAAAACGCATCAGCGATGGATTTTTTGTTCCCTCGCCTGCCACATATATTTCCATTGGCTGCTGCGGCAAAAAATCCTGCGCCGCCTGATATATTGCCTGCGCAATAAAAGCAGTGGCAGTGGCTGTTCCATCTTCTAATGATAAACCTTCAAGATGTTCTTTTTTATCGCTAAAACAGAGGATATCCAAAGATTTTGGCGGCTGTTTACGCAAAAATTTATGGTGCAGTAAGCTTTCAACAATCTGTGTGTGTATTTTGCCGGTAATTGCCAAACGGCCGTTATAATCGGTTTGCATATTAGCATGACGGAAAGTCCAATCTTCTATCATCGCCAGCCCCGGGGCACAATCAAACGCCAATAATTCTCCTGACACCCCTAAATAAACTAAACTGCTGACTGTTTCTAGGTCTATAAACAAAGCCGGTCGCTCTATATTTTGCCCAATGGCGTTAAAAAACGCCGGTGTCAAAGGAGATGCCTGTCCGCCCGAAAGCAAATCCGCCTTATGGAAGTGCGTAACCACGCGCCGTCCTAGCTTGCGGCTCAATTCATGTCCTTGTTCAAGCTGATAAGAACATTTATCGGCAGGATCATTGCAAATTGTCAAACTGTCAACGCCTATTTCATCAAATTCCTCTGCCGAACAAAAATCATTTACAGCTTCAAGATAAAAATCTGTCATCTCTTGCTGCAGCTGTTGAATCTGTTTATTTTCTTGCAAAAAAGACAAATCGCAAATTCGCCTGCCAATAACAGAACGAATCTCCATGGCCAACGGTTCTGGATAAGGAACAACCGCCGTTTTTATTATTTCATTAATATCTATGCCGTCGGTTTTAACCAAAGCTAATTCAATCGAGTTGAGCGAAGCTCCGCCAAAAGCACCTAAAACAGTCATATTTTTTATCATCTGTATTCATCTCTTTTGTTGCAATGCTAAAATAATATGTTAATATGCGTTAAAATTTAGTATAAAGGACAAAAAACGATGAATAAGTTTAAATCAGAATTTTTAAATATTATGCACGAACGCGGTTTTTATAACCAATGCACCAATGAAGAGGGGTTTGACGCTTATCTTTATGAATGTGAAAGCAAAGGTAAACCAGCAGTCGGCTATTTAGGTTCTGATCCGACCGGCGACAGCCTGCACGTTGGGCATATTGTGCCATTGATGATGATGCGCTGGTTTCAAAAATGCGGACACAAGCCTTTGACTTTGGTCGGCGGCGCTACTGCTCGTATCGGCGATCCGTCCGGAAAGGACAAACTCCGCCCGTTTTTAGATGAAGCAACCTTGGCGCACAATATTGAAGGACTGAAAAAATCTTTCCGCAAATTTTTGAAATTCGGCGATGGTGAAAATGACGCCGTAATGGTTGATAACTGGGATTGGTTTAAAGATATAAATTATCTGGCTTTTTTGCGAGATATCGGCACCTGCTATTCGGTTAACCGTATGTTGACAATGGATAGTGTGAAAAGCCGTTTGGAACGCGAACAACCAATGTCTTTTTTGGAATTTAACTATATGCTGCTGCAAGGTTACGATTTTTGCCAATTGCTGCAAAAATATAACTGCCGCGCGCAAATCGCCGGCGCCGACCAATGGGGCAACATAACCTCCGGCACAGAACTTGGACGCCGCCGCTATGATACCGAATTGTTTGGCTTTACCAGCCCGATTTTGACAGACTCATCAGGCAAAAAAATGGGCAAATCCGAAGGCAACGCGGTTTGGATTAATGATGAAAAGTTGCCGGCGTACGATTATTATCAATATTTCCGCAACATTGGCGACGCTGAAGTCGGCAAATGTTTGCGCGTGTTCACAGACCTGCCGATGGACGAAGTCTGCCGTTTGGAACAATTGAAAGACAAAGAAATTAACGAAGCCAAAAAAATTCTGGCATTTGAAGCTACCAAAATTTGCCGCGGCTTAGACGAAGCCCAAAAAGCGCAAGAAACTGCGGTTAAAGCTTTTGAGCAAGGCGTGGCCGGCGGAGAATTACCAACTCTTAACGCTGATTTGAACAGCGGTATCGGAGTTTTGGACGCCTTTTTGCAAATAGGTTTTGTGGCCAGCAAAGGCGAAGCCCGCCGCCTGATTAAACAATCCGGCTTAAAGATTAACGACAAACCAGTAACTGATGAAAATTATGTCATTACTTCTGCCGACATTGTTGACGGAGCTGTCAAAATCTCTCAAGGCAAAAAGAAGTTTGGCTTAATTAAATAATTTGTTACAAATGAAACTCCACACCGTTCTGAAGAGAACGGTGTTTTGTTATAAATATTAGAAGTTCAAAATCAACGAACAATAGCGCAAATCTTCATCATCTATACATGATTTGCATATTTGATTTATTTCTGTAAGTTTCAAATCACGTAAACACTCGGTATTTTCATCACCGCAATATGCATTGCCATAATAATAACTTGAGGGAAATTGCCAACGATAAAAACGAACCATGTATAAAACATCGCTTAGCGGCTGAGCAAAATCTCGAAGCATTGCTTCACAAAATTTGCCTGCGGCTTTGCCATTGCCTTTTCCTTGAATTATTTCCAGTTGAAAATGCCCCGAACGAGTGAATATTCCAACTTGATTTCCCCAAGTATCCCTTAAATCTTGAACACTAACTCTAGACCATGTTTCCGGAACTAAATTCATAGCCTTAACCGTTTCAACTAAGGGATACTGCGTTCCCTCTTTATTTATATTGTTAAATTCATCTATATGTTCAACTAAACCCGCCACAAACATCGAATATTCGCCGACAGTCTTATTTATCCGCCACATTTCCATAGCTTTTGAATATCCCGCAATACCACCGACAGACAACACTCCAATAATAGCAAGTACCCCAAGCATTTCTATCATTGATCGACCTTGTTGATTTTTAATTTTCATACATCTGAACTCCTTAAACACCAAAAACAAAACCCGCTTTTAGGCGGGCGGATGTTCAGAAACCGTGTATACGCAAACGGCTCGGCTTATTCAGCTCATAGCCTTATTTAGCCGACATCCGTCCAGCGGAAATCGGCATATAAAAATTTAAGTCGTTTATGCATAACGACTGCGTATACAAAAAGGGTTTCTGACGCCCTAAAAATGCCACTGCATTCTCAAAATCATGTTATCGATAAAAAAATTTTTTGTAAAGACAATTTTATTAAATCATTCAAAAATAATGACAACAAAAATATCCCCTCAAAAATGTTTGACGGGGATATATATTTGGAATTTTTATGGATTATTTATAAGATTCTATCCAAGAAGAAATTGTTGATTGTGTGTTTAATCCAACTTTAGTGTCAACTTGTTTGCCGTCTTTAAACAAAAACATGGTTGGAATACTGCGAATCCCAAATTGACTTGCTGTTTCAGGCGAATCATCAACGTTCATTTTATAAATTTTTACATCATTTCCCATTTCTTCATCAATAGCTTCCAAAATAGGCCCCAGCTGACGGCATGGTCCACACCATTCTGCCCAAAAATCAACCAAAACAAGTCCTTTGGAATTTAAAACATTTTCAGAAAACTGATTATCAGTTAACGGTTGCGTCATAATTTTTCTCCTCTAACATAAAAAATGATAATTTCTATATAGTCTTATTTTTGCTAATATTAAAGTCTATTAACAAATAAGACAACAAAATTTTCAGCCAACTCTCATTAATCTGGTTTCATTAGTCCACAAAATATAGGTTTCAACCGGCTTACCGCTGTATATTTTTTGCACCAGCTTAGCGTAAGTGTTTAGCTGATTTACATAAGCCGGCGGTGTTTCGGCCAAATTTTTAGCTGCCGGACGATTGGTTTTGAAATCAACTACCATAATTTTATGAGGTAAAATAATCAATCTATCCAGTTGGGCAGAAATAATTTTTCCCTCAACTTCACCGACAATCGGAACTTCAGCCCGAGAATTTTCACCAAAAATCTCCGAAAATTCAGCTTGTTCGAACAAATTCAATACTTCGTTTTTTATTTGTTCTTTTTGTGATAACGAAAAATCTGTAGCGTTTTTAGCCAAATATTCATCAATAATTGCTCCCGTATCGTTACTATTTTGCGATAAAAACTGCAATAATTTATGTATTAAGGTTCCGCGGCGATAATAATTTCCACTTTCCGCCAATGGAGAAGTCGAATCCACATCTTCCTCTTCATCAAAGCGCGATGGCGTATATGGCTTGGCCAATAAGGACTCGCTTTCAGCCGCACTAGACACCCAATCTTCCAGCGGCGGCATCCTATCTTTGCCGGATAAAGATTGCTTTTGTTTTTTAGCAATTACTTCCGGTTCGATAATTTCATAATTTTTACCGTTTTCAACCCCGTTTGTTTTCAATGTTTGTTCGCATAATTTATACCAAGAATTGCTATCAGCGCCCTTGTTGCCGCAAAAACCGCAGATATACAACCGGTCTTCGGCTCTGGTCAAGGCCACATACAAAAGCCGCCGGTATTCTTCTAGAGTTTTACGGCTGTTTTCTTCTTTTACGCTCGCACACATATTGTCATAATAAGTCTTGTTAAGCGGATAATAAGCTATATCATTATCCCAAAGCAGCGCCTGTTCGTTTTTAATATTTTTCATACGCACCGTATCGGGTAAAAAGACTACCGGAGCCTGCAAACCTTTTGAACCATGCACAGTCATCAATCGCACCGCATCGGCGTCTTTTTGTTCTGTTTCGCGTTTGACTTCAACTTCTGTCCGACCTATCCAATCAATAAAACCTTGCAAACTTGGAATATGCTCTTGTTCATAAGAAATAGTCAAATTGATAAACTCGTCTAAAGCGTCTTCAACCTCTATTCCCATGCGTTCAGTAAATTTATGGCGGCCGTCCATTGTGGTCAGAACATAATTAAACAGCTCATACGGACGAACATAATCAATTTTATCCGATAAAATTTTCAAAGAATTATATGCTTCTGAATATTCCGGAAAATCGCCCAATCTTGACCATAACGGGGCTTTACCGCGGTTATAACAAAGTTTCAATAAATCGTCATCGTCCAAACCAAATATCGGAGATTTCAACACTTCTGCCAAAGCTAAATCGTCATTATTCAGTAGCAGAAACTTGCCTAAAGAAATTAAATCCTGCACGGCGATTTGCTCACCCAACTTTAATTTATCCGCACCGCTGATATTAACGCCGTTATTTTTGCAGGCGCGGATAAACTCATTCACAAAACTGCTTCTAGTTTGCACCAAAACCATTATATCTCGATAGTGCAGATGTTTAACCTCTACTAACTCTTTGATTTTATCGGTTATGGCTTTTGCTAAAAGATTTTTAACCGACACTTCACGGCTCATTTCAATCGGTGGAAATTGATTATATTCTTTATCTTTTTTCTCCGCCACCAACAACGGCCAAATTTCCACCTTTCCAAATTCTCCGGCGCGAAAAGGAATATGATTTACGGTTTCATCAACAGCAGTCACACCTTTTGAATTTTCCGGATTGCTAAAAAGCATATTCACCGTATTGAGCACAGCGGCAGAAGACCGGAAAGACACCGATAAATTGATTTTTTGGAAATCTGCCGCAGCTTTTTGAGCAAAATAAACTGACATATCATCAAATTTGTCAGGATCAGCCCCTTGAAAGCTATAAATTGACTGTTTTCGGTCACCAACCGCGAATACCGTGCGTTTTTTTTCGCTGCTGCCAGCGCCGGCAAAAAATTCCGTACTCAAAGACTTTACTATTTCCCATTGGTTTGGCGAGGTGTCTTGAGCCTCGTCAATCAAAATATGGTCTATACCGCCGTCCAATTTAAACAAAACCCACGAAGCAACAGAATCATCTGCCAGCAAGTTACGCGTCAATAAAATTAAATCTTCATAATCCAAACGCGAGTGCTTATTTTTAAAATCTTGATATCGGTTGTTTAGTTCTCGCGCTATTGCCAATACTGAAGATGTGGCTTGATACAATCTGATTTTACAAAGTTTTTCTTCATTTTTCAATACGCGTTCCGCTTCTGATTGCAAACGCTCCGCCACATGCGAATCGGCGGCGCACGAATTTTTATCCGCCTGTTTTTTTGGTAAACAACCTTCTTTGGTTAAAAATAAACTTTTATATTTGTTGTAGTCCTCATAGCCTAAACGCCCCTGCAGCAGCAAACGCTCAAATTCTTCCGCCCGCTCGGCGTCTTTTTTTCCACCTTGCAAAAGGGCCGCGATGTTAGCCCGCAAATCAGCAATATTTATTTTTGCCATAAACTCGTCTATTGCTGTTTTTTCTGTTTCATCGGCAAAAATTCCTAATTTTTGAGCAAGAGCTTTATCAAAATCTGTTTTATCTTTATAATTTTTCAGCATATCGGCAATTTTGGTTTTATTGCTTGTTATATCCTTCATTACCTTAGGAAAAGAATTCTCCGTTAAATTTTCGGTCAGATATTGCATCGCTTTTTTGACTGGGCTTTCTTTTCCGTATTCTATCTGCTCTAACAGGTCTTTTTGAATTTGTGCTAAGGCGTCTTCCGCGCTTTCATCGTCCAAAATATCAAAATACGGTGAAATTCCGGCTTCTAACGGAAAGCGTTTTAGGACTTCTTGGCAAAAGCTATGTATGGTCTGAATCTTTATGCCTCCTGGGGTATCAAGTAATATGGCAAAAAGAGTCCGCGCCCGACGCTTATATTTTTTCAAAATATCCGTATTTTTTATTTCATCGCCCAAGAGTTCGAACAAACTCTTTTCCAAATCTTCTTCACCCCAAACGGCCCAATCGCTCAAACGCTCGGAAATACGCGTATTCATTTCAACGGCGGCAGCTTTAGTGTAGGTAAGGCACAAAATTCGCTGCGGATTAACGCCATTTAGCAGCAAACGTAAAACTCTATCCGACAAAACTTTTGTTTTTCCGGTTCCGGCAGAAGCTTCAACCCACACTGATTTATCCGGATTAGCGGCGGCTCGTTGCTGTGATGTAGCTAAATTACCTCTTTCTTTGCGTAAATTTATAAATTCTTCTTTAGTTTTCATCAAAATCTTCCTTTACAGACCATTCTAAAAATCGTGATAAATGGTCATAATCCGTATAACTTGGGGCGTTGTGCGGAATTGGTTTAGCCAAATACGGAGTTGTAACACAATCATAGCTGCTAATCCATGTTTGCAGATACTGCATTGTTTTTTCTAAACCGCTGCTGCTTTGTTCTTCATTGCAAACAATTTCTTTTTCGCCCAGTTTCCAATAACGCAAAGACTCTACTTTTTTGGCTGGTATGTCAGGAAAGCCACCATGTTCGGCAATCAATCCCTCTATCGGCAGCTGCGGAGCCACACCGGTTTCAACTTCTTTTACATTGCGGACACGGCCTGTTTTGTAGTCTAAAATATTAAGTCTGCCGTCCTTAGTTTCATCTATACGATCAGCTTTGGCTGTAATGGTAAATTTTCCGCCGCTGGAATCAAAACAAAGACTCCCCTCTATCTCATTATGCACAAAAGCAACCTCTGAGCGATAATTTTTTTCTATCGCTGTCAGCCAATTTATGGTTTTAACAAATCTAGGCCACCAAAAAGCTTTTATATCAGCACTGATATTTTGCGCCGCAAATTCATGTTCGCCGATTTTTAACAGTTGTTCTTCGGCATCTGCCGGATAAGCACCGGTGTTATATTTGTTATTAAATTTTTCAATAACCGCATGAACAATATTTCCGTAATCACGGAAAGCCAAATTCTCATCAAGATTCTGCAACGGATATAGTCCCAATATGTATTTAGCATATATGCTATACGGATCACGCATCAGCATTTCAAAGTTTACGGCCGAAAGTTTGCGCGGACGCATTGCCACCGGCGGACATGGCCGAGGAGATAGTATTTTTTTCAAAACAGCAGCCCGTTCCCAATATTTAGCCCATAAAGCATATTTACCATCTTGCAGATAAGCATATTTTTCTTTATTTTCACCAAAATTCGCAGCCAGCACTGTTTCTAAACGCAGCCACCAACGAGATTTATTGGTTGGTGTTCCGTCAACCCGCTCGGCTCTGGTTAAATAAACATCTTTTGCATTAAGTAAATGGGCAAAATCAGCAGCCATAACTCCGATAGAACGTTCCGGAAGCGGAAAACCAAAGTCCTTTTTCATTGGACGCGACATCCACATATCTGCCGACGGCAATTTTGGCCACACGCCTTCATTGGCTTCTCCGATTATTGTAACATCAAACTGCGTCAACCGCGCCTCTATTGGTCCCAATATTTTTATTCTCGGGTGCATACCGAATCGAACACGTACATTTTGTTCCATCAACATACATTCCAACAGCGGCAAATAATCCCGCGCATTGATATTTTCCAGTAACTCGCTTTTTTGCAAAAGTTCATTTACAAATTTGGCCGCCGCAGTACCGGAATCATTTTTCCAGATAATTTTTTCGCCGGTCTTAATATCTGTATCAGCCAAACGCTCTGCTGTTTTTATGTGGCAGATAAACAACTCCTTAAAATTAACAACCGGCTGCGAATATAGTTCTGCTAAAGGCTGCAAGCACTCTTTTATCTTTGAAACAAAATCAGTCTGCTGAGCAGATAAATTTTCTTTTTTACGCCAGCTTAGCTCCAAACTACGAACATTTTGATTAAAAACACTGGATTTTTGCCCACAGGAAGTAAACGGATGCTTTAATAAAGATAGCAAACTAACCTGTGAAAAATCATTTTCCAAAACATTTATAAGCAAACGCAAATAAACGCCAATCGGAGTCAAACTCAATGGTTGCCCCGCCGAATCGTCGGCAACAATGTTCCATCTTTTTAATTCGGAAACAACACGACGAGCTAAATTTCTATCCATTGTAACCAAAGCCGCGGTTTTTGCAGGAGTTTCCAAAGTTTGGCGCATCAACAAAGCAATCGCCTGCGCTTCTTGTCGGATATCGCTGCAACTTATAAGTTTTAAGCCGGAAAATGCTTCATCCGGCAGCTGATAAGATGAAAGTTTCCGCCATTCTGCCGAACTGGCCGCCGGACGCATAATTTCTGAAACCAAACGCTCGCGCGGAGTAAAAGCATTGTTGGGCAGACAACAAATATCTGCGCGGTTTAGATTTAAATAATCCAATAATTCTTTAAGCTCAAACTGCGGATGATTTTCATCAATTTGTTCCCACGCAGAATCCTCTAAATAATTATCCAAGCCATAAAGCCAAACTTCTCCATTTGGTAACTCTGCCACGGTTTTAAGCAATTTCTTCAGCAAAGGAAACGCCGCTGTTGAACCAGCCACTACTATTTTTTGCGTAGTTTGGCTTTGACGCCATATCTCTATTTCGGTTTGCAAAAGCTGATTGCGGCGAAAAGAACTGTCGACAACACCGCGTTCTTGTAATATTTGCGGCCAAAACTCGGTAATAATTGCCAATAATTTCAAACTTTCTTGCCAATGTGCGGCATATTCGGTTGGCACAATTTCATTTAGACGAGAAAAATCCAAATTTTCATTATACGCTAAATCCATCAAATCCGCCAAATTTTCCGCCAAGGCATAGGCCTGAGCTAAAGACAACCGTCCCAATCCCAATTCGGCAGGTTTTTGCATAATCAATCTGGTAAAAATCAAAACTCTTTTGGTTTTAGAAATTTCAGGTTGCAAATTTTTTATCACATCATGATTGCCTGTTAAAAAAACTTCATCTTCTTCAACATCGGCTATCGGCAAAATTTGCGGCAATATCGTTGGTTCTAAACCGCGCAGACGCACAAAAGCATCTGACAAACTTTGGCAGGCGCGGCGATTTGGCAATAAAAACAAAACCTTTGCCAATTCTTCCGGCGCAGCTTCATAACTTTTCAAAAAATGCCCAGCTAAAACATCAACAAACGAATCGCTTGCATTGATGCTATAAATTTTTGCAGCCATTTTATTTCCTTATAAATTGTTCAAAAAATCCTTGAGTTTTTCCACAGCCCGACCACGGTGAGAAATCTTATTTTTTTCTTCTTGACTCATTTGAGCAAAACTACAGGTAAAACCTTCTGGAACAAACAGCGGATCATAGCCGAATCCGCCGACACCCATTTTATGAAAAGCGATTTTTCCATCTACTTGACCAGCAAAAATTTTATACTGTCCATCTGGCCAAGCCAATGAAATAACGCAAGAAAAATGCGCATTACGACTTTTATTCGGACTTTTTTCCATTTCCGCCAATAATTTTTCCATACCTTTATCAAAATCACGATTTGGAGCGTATCTGGCGGAATACACTCCCGGCGCGCCGTTCAACGCGTCAACACAAAGCCCAGAATCGTCGGCCAAGCAAGGCTTGTTTACCAATTTTGCAATAGTTCTGGATTTTAATAGAGAATTTTCCTCAAAAGTTTCTCCGGTTTCTTCCACATCAGGCAAATTCATATCCAACGCCGATTTAACCTTTATACCGTAAGGAGCGAGCAGCTTTTTTATTTCTTTTATTTTCCCCTCATTATGGCTGGCAAACACTATTTCTTCAAGTTTCATATTTATAACTCCTATCCGTTAATCGCTTTTTTCTGAGCCATTATCAGTTGATGAATGCCTTGTTTAGCCAAGCGAAATAATTCGTTGAACTCGTTTTCACTAAACACAGCCCCTTCTGCCGTGGCTTGAATTTCCACAATTTTTCCGCTTTCCATCAACACAAAATTTGTATCAGCGTCTGCGTGCGAATCTTCTTCATAGTTCAAATCCAATATCGGCGCTCCGTTGCAAATACCGCAAGAAACGGCGGCCACGTACTCACGAATCGGATTACGGGGCAATATTCCGTCTTTTACCATTTTTTGCATAGCCAGATAAAGAGCAACAAATCCACCAGTGATTGACGCCGTTCTGGTTCCGCCGTCGGCCTGCAAAACATCGCAGTCAACCTGCACACACATTTCAGGCATTTCTGTTAAATCCACAGCCGCCCGCAAAGAACGCCCGATAAGGCGTTGAATTTCAGCCGTACGGCCGCCCACGCCTTTAGTTTCTCGATTTACTCTGGTTTGGGTTGCCCTTGGCAGCAAGGAATATTCTGCCGTTATCCAGCCTTTGTTTCCGCCTTTGAGCCAAGCTGGAATTTCCGGACTAACACTGGCCGTACACAAAACGTGCGTGTTTCCGCATTTTATTAAGCACGAACCTTCGGCATATAAATTTACATTAGGAATAATCTCTATTTTCCGCAAATCTTCGGCTGTTCTTCCGTCTTTTCGCATTTTAATCCTCTTTTTTTATTGTTTTTCTTTGTTGCTGAAAAAAATGATGCACCGCAGAAGCCACTCTTTTTACGGTATTTTCAACCTTTTCATCACGCGTTTCAACCACTATATCGGCTTCTGAATAATATGGATATTCTTCTGTTATATATTCCTGCAGCTTGTGTTTTACCGTAGCATTATCACCGAGTAAAAACGGTCGTCTGGTCCGTCCGGCTGTACGATGATACAAAGTGTCTATATCAGCTTTCAACCAAATGGTAACCGCGTGTTCTTTAGCCAATTCCCGAGTTTGAGCCGCCACAAAAGAGCCACCGCCCGAGGCTAAAACACATGGCGTACCTTGCAAAAGGCGCTTCATAACTCTTTCTTCACCGGCACGATATTCTTTTTCACCAAAACATTTCAAGACATCTACCAATGACAATCCTGCGGCCTTTTCAATTTCTTGATCTCCGTCGACAAATGGCAATGACAACCTGCGCGCCAATCTTTTTCCCACACTGGTTTTGCCACTTCCCATTAATCCAACCAACAAAATTATTTTATCTATTTTTGACATTTTCTTAAATTTTCTTTGTTCAAACATTTGCTTTCTATTGACCTAATAATATAACCTTGCTACTATTATTCAATCTTTTTTTAATTTGTTACAAGGAAGAATTTTATGAAAAGACAATCTGCTTATAATCAGGGCGGCAACCTGAGAATTGTATTTTATGCTTTAGGATTGGTTATTTTAGCCGGCGTTGGTTTTTTGATGGTACATGACATACAAGTTCCGACAGAACACACAACTCAAGAGATTTCGATTAACCTAGAAAATTAAACTTTTATGCTGAGCCGTTACGTAGATAGTTTTCTAGACGCCGAATCCGCAGAAAAGGGAGCGGCGCTGACTACTATTTCGTCTTACAAAAGCGATTTACAGCAGTTTTTTAGCTTTTCCGGAGCTATTGCTCCTCAAGATTTGACTGAAGAACGAATCGAAAAATTTTTACAATATTTGCAAACTTCCGGCTACGCGCCAAAGAGTATGGCTCGAAAACTATCTACCTTAAAAGACTTTTGCCGTTTTTTATATTCCGAAAAAGTTATCAGCACTAATCCGGCAGCCTATATTCTAACACCAAAACAAGAAAAGCCTTTACCTAAATTTTTATCTGTAAAAGAGATAGAACAACTTATAGACACGGCTTTTACAAAAAAAGATTATCGGTATTGGCGTATCGGAGTGATGATTGAGCTGATGTATGCTACTGGACTGAGAGTTTCTGAGCTGGTAGGATTGCCGGAAAACGCCATAAACTATGGCAAAAGGCTGGTAACTTTGGTGGGCAAAGGAAATAAAGAACGTATTGTTCCGATTGCCGGACGCGTTATCACAGCTTTGCAAGAATATCTGCCTCTACGGGATGAATTTATCAAAAAAAACTCCTCCTCAACTTGGCTTTTTCCATCATTAACCTCGGTTTCAGGACATTTGACAAGAGATGCCTTTTATAAGGATTTAAAAAAATTGGCAGCCGACTGTGGAATTTATCCATCTCGAATTTCGCCGCACGTTTTACGCCACTCTTTTGCCACCCACCTTCTAAATAACAACGCCGATTTACGCTCTGTGCAAAAAATGCTAGGACACGAAAACATAACAACCACAGAAATTTATACCCACATCATACCACAAAAGCTTGGCGATGTTGTGCGCAGCAAACACCCTTTGGCACATTTTAAGGAAAAAGCCGATGACTAAAAAGATACAAATAAAAGAAGAGCATACCTTAGAAGATTTGACCAGTGTTTCTAAAACTATTTTACCTTTAGCTAAACAGCTTTTGGGAGCAAAGGGTTTGATGGAGATTGAAATTTTATCCGGTTGGACTTCTATTGTCGGAGAAGATTTGGCTCAATATTCTCTTCCGCAGAAAATTTCTTTCCGCAAAAACGAACGCAGCGACGGAACACTTGAACTTTTAGTCCTAAGCGGTGCTTTTGCCATGGAAATCAAACAACGCGAACCGCAAATTTTGGATAAAATCAACACCTATTTTGGTTATAAAGCCGTTTCAAAATTGAAAATAGTTCAAAACAGCTGTCCCGAAAATTTTTTAATAGATAAAAAACCCATTGATAATATGAAAAAAAATCTTGTATCTAAAGAAGAACAAAACTATATTACGGAAATAGTTAAGGATATAGATAATAGCGATTTGCGCCAAAAATTAGAAAATTTGGGCAAGGCCGTGTTTAGCAGCAAAAAAAATTAGGAGATACATTTTGGATAATATAATTAAAAATTTAAGCAAATTGACAACCTTTGTGGTCGCTTTTTTTGTTGCCGCTTATTTTTATTTTACTTACAAGGGATTTATGATTGATGAAAACGGGCAGATTGTTTTGCGTACGCAAATTGCAGCTGCTGCCGAAAAACACGGAATAGCTACCGTATTGCCAGACAATCTCCATCTAAATGCTTCAGAAAAATATGCCGAAGGCTCTCTTGGCGCTCCGCTTACTTTATATGAGTTTTCATCTTTGGGCTGCCCGCATTGCGCAGATTTCCATTTAGACGTTATTCCCGAGCTTAAAAAAGAATATGTTGAAAAAGGGCTTTTGCGCATTATCTTTGTAAACTTTCCTTTAGATAAAAAATCAATGGAAGCAGCCATGGTATTGCAATGCGCCTCCGTAGACAATTATCAAGGATTACTATCTCGCTTATTTGACAAGCAAAGATTTTGGTATCTGTCCAGCAATACTGACCAACTGCATAACTATGCCGCAGAATTTGGAATTAGTTACAGCGAAGCCGAAACATGCCTTCATAATGATGCTATGGCGCAGTCAATTATATCTGATCGCCAGCAAGGGCTTAAACAGCTTGGCATGACAGGCACCCCGGCTCTTTTATTCAGTGGCCGCGATGGAAATGAAATAATTTATTCTGCCGCAAGTTTTAGCTCGCTCAAAAAATATCTTAATGACAGATTAACACGTTTAGGAGTAAAATCTGTTCAATGAGAAAAACACCTAAAGACATTGAATTGATGGAAGAAAGAATCCAAAACCTCAAGAAGACACATTCTGAAAATAATAAAAAAGAGCAGGGTTCTTCGTTTAGAGATTCTATTGCCAATGCCTTTAGAATAGGCACTGAATTTATTGCTGCGGTTTTTGTAGGAATATGCATTGGATACGCTTTAGATAAATTTTTCGGGACTAAAGTTGTTTTTCTACTTGTATTTTCTGTATTTGGGTGTATGGCTGGTATGTTGAATGTTTATCGCTCAGCTCAAGAGATAGATAAAAATATTCAGAAGGGAAAAGATTGATGTCAAGTCCAGTAGAACAATTTGAAATAAAAAAGATAATTCCGCTAGAATTTAACGGTATTGATTTATCGTTTACAAATTCTTCTTTATGTATGATGATAACTATTGCCGTTATCTTGCTCAGTATGGGCTTTTGCCTCAGAAAAAGAGATGTTGTGCCGACAATGGCTCAAACAATTCCAGAGGCTGTGTATGAATTTATTTTGAGCATTATGGGGGAAACATTAGGCAAAAACGGTATAAAATACTTTTCATTTGTTTTTGCTCTCTTTACCTTTATTGCCGGCGGTAATATCCTTGGACTTTTCCCATATAGCTTTACATTTACATCGCATATTGCGGCCGTTGGCGCGCTCTCTATTTTTTGCTTGTTGCTAAATATTTTCTTTGGCATAAGAAAACGAGGCTGGCATTATTTGCGGACTTTTTTTCCGGAAGGTGTACCGCTAGCTATGGCCCCGCTGATTATTCCGCTTGAAACCATATCACTTTTATCTAAACCGTTCAGCCTGACTATCCGTTTGGCCGTAAATATGTCTGTTGGACACATTATACTTAAAGTTTTGGGCGGTTTTATCATTACCATGCAAATTTTTGGCTTTGTGCCATTAGTGGCTGACATGGGAATCATTATGTTTGAACTATTCGTTACGCTGTTGCAAGCTTATATATACACAACATTGAGCTGCGTATATTTAAACATGGCAATCAGCAGCGAACATTAATTTTGTTGACTAAATAGAAAGGAACTTAAAATGGAAAACGAAATCTTACAAAACAAAACTTTGGCTTATATCGGTGCTGGTATCTGTGCTTTGGCTATGACTGTTGCCGCTTGGGGCTTGACAAAATTGTGGGTTGCTTTGATTGAAACTGTTGGCCGCAATCCTCAAGTAAAGAAAGACGTTACATTGTTTGGCTTTATCGGTATGGGTTCTATCGAAGCTATTGCTTTGTATATTCTGGTTATCGCCATCTTGATGATTATCTAACAGACATAAATTCCTTTTATTGTGAGGGGAACAAATGCCTCAATTAGATTTATCAACTTATGCCTCTCAGGCTTTTTGGATGGTTTTGTGCTTTTCTCTGCTCTGGCTTCTGCTTTCTATTTTTATCACTCCAAAAATAGCAGATGTTCTGGAGCAGCGGAAACGCAAAATAGACGATTATATTCGTAAAGCCGAGAAATTAAACCAACAGGCTAAGGCTTCGTTGGAAAAATATGAGCAAACTTTAAATGAAGCCAAAGCAAAAGCCGCGGCTGATATTGCAGCAAATCAAAAAGAATCTGCAGCATTTTTGGCTGAAGAAGAAAGATTATTGAATGAGCGCTTAAACAAGCAAATTGCCGATAGCGAATTTAAATTAGCAAAAGAAAAAAAAGAAACTATGCAGCAAATTCAAAATCTTTCGCAGAATTTGGCCTTTGATATTGTGCAAAAGTTAGGTTTTGCAGAAATTACGGAAAATGATGTAGAAGCTGTTGCTGCTCAAAAAGGAAACTAATAAATGGCAAATGAAATTATTGACAATTCTTTGAGCGAAGATTCAATCAATGTGTTAGCAAATGACAATGATTTGATTGATGCAACTCAGAATGCCATAATAAACGCGGCAGAAAACGTTTCAGAAGTGTTTGAAAAACCGAATCAAGATTTGGCTCATAACATTACTGATGTCCCTTTTTATGCAGATGTTGAATTTTGGGTAGGTATGGCTTTTATACTTACGGTTGTGGTGTTAGCCAAACCTGCGTATAAATTCTTTAAAGCAGCTATGCACAAAAAAGTAGACAGTGTAAAAAGCCAAATTGACGATGCCGTAAAGCTTCGTGATGACGCACAGGACTTATTGGCGCAATATGAACGGAAATTTTCAACAACGGAAGATGAAGTTGCCGAAATTGTAAAACAGGCAGAGAAGAATATAGCTAATCAAAAGAAAAATGATTTGGTAATATTGAAAGAAAACACAGCGGTTAAAGAAAAAGAAATTAAGCGCCGTATTGCTACTTCGACTGAAAACGCTTTAGCGGAAATTAATCAATCTGTAGCATATTCTGCTATTAATCTTGCAAAAAAAGCCATTAAAACTCATATTAATAAAGTAAACAAGAGCATGCTGATTGATAATGCTATTGAAAGCTTAGATAAATTTATTAAATAGTTTACAAACATTAAAATGAACTCCACAGACGTAAGCCAGTGGAGTTTATTTTTTTGCATATATTTGAATTTAGTTTGTAAAAATAATGTATTATTTCCATCATTTTTAACGCAAGAAACTAGGATATACCCTAGAATATGTCTGCAGCAAGGATGCGAAAGCCAAATGCTTTTGCAAATTCTTTACGCACCCATGCCAAGCAGACATATTCTTATATTCTAAAGTTCGCCGGCAGCGTATCTTTGTGCCATATCAGACAATTTGATAGCTTTGATTTGGTCGGCATGACCAGCTGCACCAAAAGCAATATAACGAGCTTCGCAAACTTTTTGCATTTCTTCAATAGCAGGTTTCAAATATTTACGAGGGTCAAATTCTTTTGGATTTTCAGCAAATACACGGCGGATAGCACCAGTAATAGCCATACGGGAATCAGTGTCTACGTTTACTTTGCGAACGCCGGATTTAATACCGCGAACAATTTCTTCTACCGGAACGCCATAAGTTTGAGGAATAGCACCGCCATAAGCATTGATTAAATCTTGCAATTCTTGCGGAACTGAAGAAGAACCATGCATTACCAAGTGAGTGTTAGGCAATTTGGCATGAATTTTTTCAATAACATCAATAGCCAAAATATCGCCATCCGGTTTGCGAGTGAATTTATAAGCACCGTGAGAAGTACCAACAGCCACAGCCAAAGCATCCAAGTGTGTCAAAGCCACAAATTCGGCAGCTTCATCAGGGTCTGTTACCAAACGTTTTCTATCCAAAGTACCTTCAGCGCCGTGACCATCTTCTTTATCGGCCTTACCAGTTTCCAAAGAGCCGATAACGCCCAACTCGCCTTCAACAGAAGCGCCGACAGCGTGCGCACGGGCAACAACTTCTTGAGTTACGCGAACGTTATATTCAAATGAAGCCGGTGTTTTGCCGTCAGCTTCCAAAGAGCCATCCATCATAACAGAGCTATAACCGTTTACAATGGCGGATTGGCAAATATTTACGGAAGCACCGTGATCTTGGTGCAAGCAAATAGGCAATTCTGGAAACATTTCAATACCGGCCATTACCATGTGGCGAATCATCGGGTCGCCGGCAAATTTACGAGCGCCGGTAGATGTTTGCAAAATAACCGGAGCATTTACTTTTTTAGCAGCTTGCAATACAGCTAAAATTTGTTCCATATCGTTTACGTTGAAAGCCGGAACACCATAACCGTGTTCTGCCGCATGGTCAAGAATTTGACGCATAGATACTAAAGGCATATTTTTTCTCCTTAAAAAGTTAAGTTTTATAACTGCCTAAAATATATGCAATTTCTATTTTTTTGCAAGCATTTTATTTGTTGTCGCGTTGTTCAAAATTTTGCAGGAGGTAAAATTTATAATAAGCTCCTTTGCGGGCTAAAAGTTCATCATGCGACCCCTGTTCCACAATTTTACCTTTATCCATAACCACCAACGAATCCATTTCTTTCAAGGTGGAAAGTCGATGGGCAATAGCAATAACCGTTTTGCCTTTCATTAACTTTTTCAAAGACTTCTGTATATAATTTTCACTTTGACTATCCAGTGCTGAGGTTGCTTCATCCAAAATGAGAATCGGTGCGTTTTTCAAAATAGCCCGCGCGATGGCAATTCTTTGGCGTTCTCCTCCCGAAAGCAGCACACCTCGTTCTCCGACTTTACTGTCATAACCCTCAGGAAGTTGTTTTATAAATTCATCAGCAAACGCTTGCTTTGCCGCAGACTCTACCTCCGCGTCTGTTGCATCTAAACGCCCATAGCGGATATTTTCGCGAATCGTACGGTTAAACAATGTTGTGTCTTGGGGAATCACCGCAATTTGCGCCCGCAAACTTTCTTGGCGAACTTTGGAAATATCTTCACCTCCAACCACAATTTTTCCACCGCAAACATCAAAATAACGCACCAACAACTTAATCAATGTAGATTTACCACTGCCGGAATGCCCAACCAGCCCGATTTTTTGCCCAGATTTAATTTTTAGTGAAAACTTGTTGAACAAATTTTCTTTTGACGGGTAGCAAAAATCTATATTTTCAAAGCAAATCGAGCGATTACGCATTTTTATATTATGCGCATCAGGCAAATCTTGAACCAAACACGGCTGAAAAATCAAATTCAGCCCGTCTTTAACTTGTCCGTAAGATTGCGAAAACTCACTCACAAAAAAGCCTATATTTATAACATCAAACATTACACCGTTTAACAACGAAGTAGCCATAACCACATCGGCAAAACTGATTTTTTGCAGATACCAATAATAAAAAACCGCCAAGCACGAGGCCATATAGGTTAAAGCAAAACATAGTTTTCCTTCAAAATCAAACCACGCGTCTTTTGTACGTTCGGTTTGTTCAGCTTTTACTGCTGTTTTCAGTACATTGTAAAAATGTTTTTTCTCGTACAAATAATTGGCAAAACTTTTAACCAAATCCGAATTGGTAACCGTATCTATAAAAACGCCGTCTGTTTCTGCTCCAAATCTGGCTCGCTTTTCGGCAAATGAACCTATTCTTTTGCGAATATAGATCATAAGCAGCATGAAAATCATATTCAATAAAAAGATTATCAGCCCTAATTCCAAATTAGAGTAACATATCAAAAACATAGTAATAAACAGTCCGCCTACAGGGCGAATAACACCAAACACTATTTGTCCATAGATGTCTTTAATTCCAGAAACAATATTTTTGGTTTTTGACGCAATTTTACCGGCCATTTCTTCATTAAAAAAACGAATCGAATGATGGTGAACCACAACAAAAATATCTTTATAAACCAGACTGCAAAAATAGGGCATAAATTTGCCGGCCGTGTAGCGCCAAATGTACGAAGCAAGCCCTTCCAACACAAACATTGCCGCCAATAAACCGATAAATAATAAAATCTGAGATAAAATAGCTTCGTCTTGCGTATATTTTGGTAAATATCCAATAACTTGCGACATAGCATAAATTTGCCCGCGTTCAGCAATAATGCGGACAATAAGCGCCGTCAAAATAATCGACGCCATTAATTTTGTTTTGCGTAAATAATTGAATATAAAGCCAAGTACGCTCATTCCAATTCCTTACGGCGTTTTTTTAGCTTTGAAAGTTTTTCACTGACATTGCCGGTATCACGTCCTGTTTTGGCCAAACGGTCATACATACGGCTGATTTCTTTTTCCAAATAAGCTGTTTCTATTTCATTACGCAAAACGGTCCGTTCCTGATAAGTGCCAGATGTGTTGATTTGGTGCATTTTTTCAATACAATCTTCTACTTCAAAATTGTAACTCAGTTTCTGTTTAATAAAATAAGGAAGCTCATACACCAGCTGACGCGCATTGGCGTATGCTTCCTGCCCATCGGCACACTTTATGTAGCGTTTTTTCAAAAGGCGAAAAGCAATTTCAAGTTCTTCATTATTATCCACCACAATAAACGGCACTGGATTAGCAAAACCCTCTTGGGCAATATATTTCAAAAACTCCAGCAAGTGATGGAAAAAGCCGTTAATATTGTAAATAATAAATGGTTTCATCGGCAGCATGCCGTCCTGCATAGCCACACAATCATAGGCTAATTCATCCAAAGTTCCAACTCCACCCGGAGCGAATACAACAAAATCAGACTCCAAAAGTTTTTGCTTACGTTCTTCCAAAGTTTTAGCAACAACTATATCCATTTTGTTAATCAACTCATCGTCATTTGGATATAAATCAAAATATTTTTTGGTGGTAATACCTTGGATTGGAGAGCCTTCCAGCTTACATTGGCGCTTATTCCAGCCGTCTAATACACCTTTGGCAACTGCGCCCATGATACCACTGTTAGACAAGCCAAAATCCAGCTTGAATTCCATTTTTACAATTTTTTTGCCCAAATTATATGCTTCTTGCGCATAAGCAGTATCATTACCAGAACGCGAACCACCGGCCACAAACACACGAATGCCATCTTCTTTATTAGCCTCTTTAAAGCTCTGAATTACTTTTTCTTCTACATCGCACACATTATCAACCATATTCTATAACTCCTCAATATCACCTTTAGCCTGATTAGCATAAAATTCTGCGGCAAATTCTTGGAGCTTATCATTTTTAATAGCAGCGCGCAGCCCCTGCATCAAGCGTTCATAATAACGAACATTATGCCATGTAAGCAGCATAATCCCTAAAACTTCATTACATTTTTGCAAATGGTGAATGTAGGCGCGGCTATAATGAGAACATAATGGACAATCGCAACCTTCTTCCAGCGGGCGAGAATCTTCGCGGTGACGAGCATTACGGATATTTATCGGTCCATATTTGGTAAAGGCCTGTGCTGTACGTCCGGAGCGTGTCGGCATAACACAATCAAACATATCAACGCCGCGCAAAACCGCACCGACAATATCATCAGGACGACCAACACCCATTAAATAGCGAGGCTTATCTTCCGGCAGCATATCCGGCGCATAATCAAGAACTTCAAACATTTTTTCTTGCCCCTCACCGATAGCCAATCCCCCGATTGCATAGCCGTCAAAACCAATTTCTCGTAAAGCTTTAGCGGATTCCTCTCGCAAATCTTTATAAACATTACCTTGTTGAATACCAAAAATTCCATAGCCTTCACGATCAACAAACGCTTCTTTGCTGCGTTTTGCCCAACGCATAGACATTCGCATGGATTTGGCGCAAGTTTCATAGGTAGAAGGATATGGCGTACACTCGTCAAGGCACATGGTAATATTAGAATCCAATTTATGTTGAATCTTCATGGACTCTTCCGGACTCAAAAAGAATTTTTTTCCATCAACATGTGAACGGAACGTAACCCCTTCTTCGGTTAATTTGCGCAAACCGCTTAAACTCATAACTTGAAAACCGCCGGAATCGGTCAAGATAGGCTTATTCCAATTCATAAATTTGTGCAAACCACCCATTTTTTCTACCAAATCTGCCCCTGGACGCAGCATCAAATGATAGGTATTGCCAAGTAAAATCTCCGCGCCGGTCGCCGCTACGCTTTCCGGCATCATAGCCTTAACCGTTCCACAAGTTCCCACCGGCATAAATGCTGGCGTATTTACGACACCATGTTTGGTGATTAAACGTCCTAAACGGCTTTTGCCAACTTTTTTATCAATTTCAAATTTAAGTCCCATGTCATATCCTATTATTTAACTTTTGAACGCGCCGGAATAGGCAACCCAATTCCTTTTTGTAAATTATTTATATTTACGTAACCTGTTTCGCCATTGTCAATCATTATTTTAAACCACTTTTTGTTAGGCATATAGCCCACCACCCGAACAGTCTGCCCTTTTATACCATCGGCCAAAACATCATAACGGCTATCCGGTCCATAATATATTTTAACACCTTCTTTAAGATGATATAGAGAGCTATCATCGTCTTTGGCGCTGTCAACTTTTATAACTCTGGCTTCAATCTGGTCATCTGCCACTTTCACTCCACCGATAATCATCTCGGTATAATAGCCTGACTTTTGGTGTTGAGGCAATTTTACTATTCCGATTTTATCTAAAGAAAACAATGAAAAAACTATACCGACAGCACAAACAAAAACCGGAAGAATCATTTGTCTGGTTCTTAGTTCTGCCGCCGACCATTTTGGCAAAACCACGGATTTTTGCGGATGATAATCCAAAATATCAATATACGTTTTCAAAAGTTCATAAGCCCGACTGTCTTTGACAACTTGTAAAAACGCCTGCTTGGCATATAACCAAGCCATATCCTTGCGGCCAATATTGTCATAAGCGACAGAATTATGAATCAATAATTTCAGATTATCCTCATCTTCCGCACTCGCTGCCTGTAAATTATATTTTATGGCTTTGATATTTTCCTTAAAAGGCTTAATACCCCACCAACCTCTGAGCCAATTGGATATAGAAGTGGTCAAAACCATATCTTTGGCTTCGTAATAATTACAGATATCTTTGGTGTTTTTTATTTTATAACCGTTTAAACCGGCATAAACTCTACGCTGCTTTAAAACTCTTAGCGCCGCATCTTCTTTACCTTGTTGGTTTTTATAAACCTTCAATGCCTCCATATCCGGAAAATCTTTTTCTTCATAAACTAATGACAACAAATCATACTTCAGACGTTTTTTTTGGTCTTTTAATAAATTATAGGCCACTGATATTTTTTGAAAAACTTCCACAGCGTTGGGATCATCATTATGGTCAGGATGCCAAAACTTAGCTCTGTCATAGTATTGCTGCTTAATTAAAGACAAAGGCGCATTTGGGGTTACTTCCAAAACTCGATAATATCCCATACCATCGTAATTATAACTCACTTTCCGTCTCCTTTATCCATAATTTTCGGGCTATGTTAACCACATCTTCCGCCGCCTCAGAATTAGGATATCTATTCAGCAACAAAACATGGTTGCGAATAGCGTCCCTAACCTTTGTATCACGGCGGACAATCCCCAAAAGCTTTGGCGTTGCCGTCATATATTGCTCGCAAGCACGACGCAGCGTATCATATGTACGCAGACCTTCTTCATAAGAATTAGCATAGTTTATGACTATTTGCAAACTCTTATATGAAAGATTATAGGCATTTTTCTGAATAAAATCATAGGTTGACACCAAATTTGACGGATCACTGGTACAAACCAAGATAATATCAGACAAAGGCAACAGGTTGTATAAAATTTTTTCGGAAAAAGGTAAGTCGACCACAACCTTATTGTAATTTTGCGCCAACAATGAAAGTTCTTCACGCAAAATCTGCAGTCGGCCTATTGGCACATCTTCAAGCAAATCGCTACCTGATTGACCGCTAATGACATCAAATTTCTTTTTATTAATCGGAGTAATAGTCTGATTAAGCGTAATTTTGCCTTCTATAACCTGATTTAGATAATTTTTATATGGTATATCTAACTGGAAATCAGTGTTCAGCAAACCATTATTCGCATCAAATAATAAAACACTATCCCGCAGCAAGTTGAGTGCATGCGCCAACGTAACAGACAGCCACGTTTTCCCCATGCTGCCCAAACCGGAAGTTACGCCGATAATGTGTGAAGGCGGCGTCAAAAACAAATTCTTGTCAATTTTTATATTATCTCTATTTATCATCTTGTACTTTTCAGATTTTATTATTATGATAGTGGCAAATTTCTATTTTTTATGCAATGAGTTAAAATCTTTTTAACACAATTTATTTATATTTAAGCATAATTATATGAGGAGCTATAATGAAAAAATTTTTAACTATGATGGTTTTTATCTGTTCGGCTTTTATCCAAAGTGCCGAAGCTCAGCATATGATAAAAGAAGAAAATTATTTGACTAAAGATTTAATTTACGGCGGCGTTCCGGATTATCCTCCTTTTTCGGAATATACACTGATTACAAACACTATGAATCCGAAATTGATTTATGAGAGCGCGTTTTTAAAACCTGTACAGAAAATAGCCGCAAAACATAAATTTAAAATTAAGATGACTAGCTCGATAAATGTTCCTACGCTTGAGCAAAATATCTTAAATATTCGAAGCGGAGATATCCAATTATTTTTTGGCGCCTATGCAAATACAAAACTTTTTACCGGTATAGAATTGATTTATCCGGCGTCGGTTTCCAATCCAATCCATGTTATAACCTTGCCGGAAACACAAGAAAAAATAAAAAGCACCAAAGATTTGGTGGCTATGAAGGGAATTGTCTGCAAATCTGAATATTTCAGTGATTTTGTCTTGAGAAAAATTAAGCCTTTGAATATAACTTATGTTGAAACACCTTATAAGGCTTATGAAGCCTTGTTTACCGGAGAAGCCGATTATATTTTAGGCAGTATGTATTATAACCGAATTATGGCCAGTCGCTATGGTATTGAACAATATTTAGCTTTTTCAACCAAGCCTTTGTTCAAAATTCCTACATTTGTCGCACTTTCTAAATTGATGCCGCAAATGTCTTTGTATGAAAAAGATTTGAGTTCAGAATTTTCTAAGCCAGAATTTGGAAACGAGGTCAAAAAAGAAATACTGCGCATTGTTGAAAATGAAATTACCAAAAATCAGGGTATTGTACCGCCTGCTTTTGCTAAAAAAACAGAACAAGAAACTGCTTTACCGGTTGTAGACCTTCCGGGTGAAAAAGACAATGGCGGAAAAATTGTTGAACAGAAAACAGAAGAAAAGTCTTTTGACGAAGTTCTTGACGGTATTT
The DNA here is from genome assembly GCA_934277435.1 of uncultured Alphaproteobacteria bacterium. Lineage (GTDB taxonomy): Bacteria > Pseudomonadota > Alphaproteobacteria > RF32 > CAG-239 > RUG410. The sequence goes on from CAKQUE010000001.1 coordinate 107,424, forward strand.
AAGGAGTGATATAAATGGTTCTTTTGGTTCATAACAGCGTTTTGCCTCATTGCCGGAAAATCAGAATTCTGATGTCCGAAAAGAAAATGCTGTTTGTTTTAAAAGAAGAAAATCCATGGATGCTTTCTAAGGATATAATGAAAATAAATCCAGCAGGCGAACTACCAGTTTTTATTTATGACGGCAATATTATTTCTGGAAATTATGCTATTACAGAATTTTTGGAAGAAACTTATACTCAAAACCGCTTAATCAACGGTAACAACAAAGAACGCGCTGAAGTCAGACGCTTAATTGATTGGTTTGATAATAAATTTAACCGCGAAGTTTATCAATATATCGCCGGAGAAAAAATATATAAAAGGTTTGCACTTAAACAACCCCCTGAATCTCGGCGCATTAAAGCTGGAATCAACAACTTGCGTTTCCACTTGGAATACATTGACTGGATAACAGAAAGAAACAACTATTTGGCCGGCAATAACTTTTCATTGGCAGATATTAGCGCCGCCGCGCAACTTTCTATTATTGATTATTTGGGCGATGTACCTTGGGAAGATTATAAAAATGCCAAACTTTGGTATTCTAAAATAAAATCTCGTCCAAGTTTCAAAGATATATTAAACGACAGATTCAAGGGAATCTATCCATCAACTCATTATAATGACTTGGATTTTTAGCATGAGATATATACTGTTTTTAGTTACTGTTTTTTTAAGTTCTTGCTCTTCTTGGGGAGGGAAAGGACAAATTATATATCACTGGGAAAGAGAACGCACCGGTGTGCAAAAATTTTCTCGCGATCACTCCGAATGTCTGAAACAAGCAGAAGGTTGGTTTCATTGGCCGGATATCAGCAGTTGGTTTTATTCTGAAGAATACCGCTACAATATTGTTGTAGACTGGCATAAATCTAAAGGCATTTGGGCCAGTTATGTTCCTTATCGCGGAGCTTCTCCTTTATTGGTAAATTCAATTAGAGATTCTGCGGATTCCAACCCGCGTGAATACCGTCTTTGCATGGAAGCGAAAGGTTATTGGCATAGGACCTATGATATTCCGACAGTTACAAACGTTTTTGTATACAATCCGCAAAAAGGTACCGATTACGTGCCTTTGGAAGATGTTTACAGCAAATAACCGCCACCGCTAGCTTTATAATAAGCCACCAAATTTTGAAAAATTTGCGCGCGGCTTTCTATGCTGCTGTTTTGAGCATTAAGTCGATTTTGTTCAAAAGTTGCATAATCGGAAAATTCTATTAAGCCATTACGATATCTTTCTGCGGCAGAGTTTACAACGTTGTTCATTCTAAATAGTGCGGCATTTTTTGACTTGTTACTTTTTATTTCATTTTGAACGGAGGTCATGGCGTTTTTTAGTTCTGACACCGCAGATAAAACAACTTTTTTATATTGCGCCAAAGCCTCGGCTTTAACCTGCCGCTGCTTTTCAACCTGATTCTGCAATCGGTTCCAATCTAAAAGCGGTAAAGTCACTAAAGGCTTGTAACTGTAGCCCTGACTTTTGGAATTAAATAAGCTATTGCCGCCGCTGGCCGCATAACCCCATAAAGCCGAAACACTGACATCTGGATATAAATCTGCCACCGCCGCGCCGATTAAAGCATTTTGGGCTATCACATTTTGTTCTGCAGCAGCCACGTCCGGACGACTGCGAATTACATACGCCGGCAAATCATACATAGCCGAGGTGTTAAATTCGTAAACATTCATAAAAATCGGCGAGCGTTTTTTAACATCTAAAGGCAATTGCGATGGCAAAACTCCGGCTAAAACACTTAAAGCATTTTTATATTGTTCAATTTGGCTTTCTAATGCTGGAATTTGCGCATTCGTATTATCCAACAAATATTCAGCCTGATTATAAGCAATATCATCGGCCAAACCGCTTTGATATTTTGCGTGTACGGTATTAAAAATATCTTTTTGCAAAGCAAGATTTTGTTTGGCTATCCGTAATTTTTCGGCAGCTAGCTTCAAATTTATATAATTAACTGCCAGCTCGGCTGTCACTATGGCTTTTACGTTGCTAAGAGAATACTCTTCTGCTTTTACCATCGCTAAAGCGGCTTCATCTTGCCGACGTCCTTTACCCCATAAATCCAGCTCCCACGACGCATCAAAACCGGCAGAATAATATTGGCTATCCGCAGCCGCGCCGATATTTTTACTCACTTTTTGATAATTATATCCGCCTTGAGCACCGATTTGCGGTAAAAAAGCCGTTTGAGTTATTCTTAGTTCGGCTCTAGCTTGCTTTAATCTAGTCACGGCCAGTTCAATATCCGTATTATTTTTTAATCCCAATTCTATCAAGCGGTTTAACTGTTCGTCACCAAACAAAGCATACCAATTTTTCGGTATTTGATGTTTTTTTTGTAACTGTAATTCTTGTTTTATTACCACATCGCTATAGGTTTCCGTTTTTTTATAATTTGGTCCGACAGTACAAGATACAGCTATTATTAAAGAAAGAAAAACAACAGATTTTTTAAGCATTGCTATCTCCTTTTGCCTTTGAGGCGAAATATTCTTTAACATGTTCAAAAAAAGCAAATAGAGGCGGAATAAAAATAATTCCGATTAATGTTGCCGCTATCATTCCATAAAACACCGACGAACCAATGGCTATTTGCGAACTTGCACCGGCACCGGTGGCCACAATCATTGGGAATACACCCAAAATAAAAGTGAATGCCGTCATCAAAACAGCTCTATACCGCTCCTCGGCCCCTCGACGCGCTGCTTCAGTAATGCTTAAACCCTGCTCACGATACATTTTTGTAAACTCTACAATCAATATAGCGTTTTTTGCCGCAAGGCCAATCAGCATAATCAGCCCCAACTGCGCATAAATACTCAATGACTGTCCCATAAGCCATAATCCGACCAGCGCGCCTAAAATCGCAAATATTGTGGAAAATATAACCGATAGTGCCAAAAGCCAACTTTCGTACAAAGCGACTAAAAACAAATAGCAAAACACCACCGCCAAACTAATAAGAATTACCGCCAAGCCTCTTGTTTCCACTTCTTGCAAACTCAATCCAGTCCACCATATATCATATTCTTTCGGCAGTACTTTTTCTAAGTTTTCTAATTCGGACAAAGCTGTTCCGCTGCTGATGCCGTCTTTTGACATAGCTGTCACCGCGGCTGCCGTATATTGATTAAATCGATAAATTGTCTTTGGCGAAAGCTCTGTTTTTATATCGGCGAAACTATTTACTCTAATTAATTTTCCATCGCTGGAACGGGCATATAATTTACCAATATCCGACAACTGCTTACGATAAGAATAATCAGCCTGCACAATTACCTTGTTAACCTGACCGCTTAAAGTGATATTATTGATATAGCAAGAACCAAGATTGTTTTGCAAGGTGGCAAACAATGAAGAAACCGGAACTTTATAGTACTCTGATTTTTTTCTATCAATATCTAAATATATGTGCGGAGTTTGCGCCGTAAATGTACTGAACGCATAGTCAAAATATCCGCTTTTGTTCACCGATTGCAAATAGCTCATTAGCTGAGCATATAGTTCTTGCGGCGGAGTATTGCCGTTCATTGTGACAAATTCCAGCGAAATACCATTGCTTTGTCCCACCCCAGGGATTGCGGGAGGAGCAAAAAAATTAATAGTAGCTTTTTTATTACCCATAAATAGCTGCCGTAGTTCTTTGCTTATACCCTCTATGGAAAGATTTTTAGCGCTGCGTTCTGACCAATTATCCAATCCGATAACCCCTAAAGCCACATTTTCGCCGCTGCCACCCAACATACTGTATCCAGCAACAGAAATAAAATATTTAACTCCTTTTGTCTTAAGAATTTTATCATTCATTTCACTCAGCACTTGATTTGTTTCATTTATGCTAGCCGTATCTTGAAGCTGGACATTAGCAAAAATTATGCCTTGGTCTTCTTCCGGTAAAAATGAGGTTGGAGTATACACAAAACCGCAAATGATAAACATTATAACCGCAGTCACCAACAGTAACATCGTTTTTAGGTGTTCTGACAAATACACAACCGCCCGCAAATAGTGCTTTTTACTTTTATCTAACACTTTATCAAACCAAGCAAAAAAGCCGCGCGGTTCAGAATTTTCATCTCCTTGCAAAAAAATTGCACACAAAGCCGGACTCAGTGTTAGCGCATTAATAGCCGAAAAAGTAACCGCTGTAGCTATAGTTACTGCAAATTGCTGATATATTTTGCCGGTAATACCCGCCATTAAGCCAACAGGAATAAAAATAGCCAGCAAAACAAATGTTGTTGCCACAATCGCACTGCCGATTTCTTGCATGGCTGTGATTGCCGCCGTTTTAGCGTCTTGCTTTTGTGTCAGGATTAGATATTGCACGCGTTCAACCACGATAATTGCATCATCAACCACCAAACCAATAGCCAGAATCATAGCAAAAAGAGTTAAAATATTAATATTAAATCCCAACAAATAAACAACAATAAATGTCGCTATCAAAGAAACCGGAATAGTAAACAATGGTATTAAAGTTGTTTTTATTTTTTGCAAAAAAACATACGTCACCAACACAACCAGCAAAAAAGTGATTATCAGCGTATCAATAATACTTTGTATTGACGCACGCACATAATCGGTTGAATCGTATGCAACCTCCAAATCCATATCTTCGGGCATAACTTCCGATAAATCGGCAATTTTTTTGCGCAGATTCTTTACAATTTGCAAAGAGTTGGAATTTGGCAGCTGATTAATAGCCATAATCAAAGCCGGTGCATTGTTATAACCTGATTTAATATTATAAGTATCTGCTCCTAGTTCTATTTTTGCCACATCTTTTAAATATATCTGCGCTCCGTCAACTGATGAGGCGACAACAATATTTTCAAAATCACGCACGCTGTTAAGCAAGCCTTTGGCAGTTAAAGACAAAACTATTTTATTATCTTTGGCACTCGGCGCCGAACCAATACTACCCACAGATGCCTGCACATTTTGACTTTTTACGGCATTCATCACATCTGTGCTGTTTAAGCCCAAAGCATTCAGCTTGTCCAAGTTCAGCCAAATACGCATACTATATTGCGGACCAAAAATTTGCACCTCGCCTACGCCTTTAACTCGGGATAAAGCATTTTTAATATTGGTATAAGCATAGTTGCTCAAAAATAAATCATTATAAGTATGGTTTGGGGAGCGTAAAACCAACAAAGCTAAAATATTTGGATTTTGCGTTTTGACACTAACGCCATATTGGTTAACTTCATCGGGCAATTCCGCGGTTACTTGCTGCAGCCGATTTTGCACTTTTACTTGCGCTATATCGGCATCGGTTCCAACATCGAAAGTAACTGTTAAATTATATGAACCGTTGTCATCTGAAGATGATGACATATAAAGCATATTTTCAACGCCGTTAATTTCATTTTCTATTGGAACCGCCACAGTATCGACCAAAACTTTTGCTCCCGCACCTGAATAGGTTGTAGAAACTACAATTTGCGGCGGAGTAATTTCGGGATATTGCGCCACCGGCAAAACCGCTAATGACAATAATCCCAAAATAATCAGCACAATAGAAAGCACTATTGCAAAACGCGGACGATTAATGAAAAACGCCGAAAACATAGCTTATTTCTCCTCTTTCTGAACATTTTTAATTTTTACTTTTTGGCCAATTAAACTTGGTTCTATTTCTTGAGTTATAAGCCATGTGTTTGTTTTAAAAGTATTCTTAACCACAAAGTCATTACCTTTTTCGGCCTCTACATCTACTGGAAGCTGCGCCACTGTATTGTCTTGTACCACATACACAAAATAGCCGTTATCTTTCAATTGAACCAAATCTTTTGAAATTAACGCCGCATTTTTATAGGTATGCTCCAACAAAACTTTTACATAAGCGTTTGGAATGAGTACACGCTGCGGATTTTCAAACTCAGCATAGACAGCTAAAGAATTTGAAGCTTTATCCAAAACATTTTCCGTATAAATTATCTGACCTTTATACGGATAGTCTTGCCCATTTGAAAGCTGCAACTTCACCGCATCGGCAAAAAGATTTTTATATTGCAGAAACTCTTTATCTGTTACCGAAAAAATTACACGCGCCGGATTATATTGCACTATACGAACCAGATTACTTGTAGATGGAGAAATAAAATTACCAACCGAAGCATTTATATTGCCCAAAACACCGTCAAACGGCGCGGTAATCTTGGTATATCCCAAATTTATACCGGCGGTTTCTAAATTAGCTTCGGCTTGTTTTAAATTGGCTTGCGCCGTAAGATAAGCCGTTTTTGCGTTGTCGAGTTCTGTTTGCGACACAGCTTTTTTTCCGGCTTTAAGCAAACGTTGGTATTGGCTTTCGGCATTATTTAAATCTGCTGCACCTGATAAAACAGCGGCATACGCCGAATCCAAAGCAGCCTTATATTCTTCTTGACGCAGCATTATAACAGTGTCGCCTTTTTTAACCTGCTGCCCGCTGTCAACCGGAATTTCAGCAATATATCCGCTCAAATACGGTACCAAATAAACACTGTTGACCGCCACAACACTACCAATAAAACTCTGGGCAACCATTATGTTTTCTGGCGGCAGCTGCGTAGCCTGCACCTCAATTTCTTTTTCTTTAAAATTTTGCAAAGCCGGCTGTTTTTTATGATTATACAACAGCCAGCCTCCGCCGATAATTACTAGTAATAAAAAGATAATCAGCCAATTTTTGAAAGTGTCTTTTTTCATATTATCTCCAATCTGCAAATAGTTAGATAGACTCTAGATATATGGCAAAAAGCACTTTTCAAGTAATGATGTTATTGCAAAACCTCGATGGCTTTAGAAATTTTGCGGATAGAGTTAAGTTCTATTTGGCGGACACGTTCTTTAGAAATATTATAAGTTTGGCTTAAATCTTCCAAAGTTATATTTTCCTCACTCATGCGCCGTTTGAACAAAATATCTTTTTCGCGCGGATTTAGTACCGTTATAGCCTGATTAAACAAGCGGCGGCGATAATTCATAGTTTCTTTGTAAGCATAGCGCTCTTCTTGTGTCGGCTTACCGTCAGAAATAAAATCCATCCATTCTGACGTATGGTCTGAGTCACTATCTATGGGTGAATTAAGCGAACCATCATGGGCTTTTAGACGAGTGTTCATCTCGGTGACTTCTTGCACGCTGACATCTAACGACTGTGCTATATTTTTTAAAATGTCGGAAGAAAGCTCTCTGTCATCGACTAAATTCAAACTATTTTTAATTTTACGCAAATTGAAAAACAATTTTTTCTGCGCCGCAGTTGTCCCCAATTTAACTAAAGACCACGAATTTAAAATATATTTTTGCACCGAAGCTTTTATCCACCACAAAGCATAAGTAGAAAACCTAAAACCTTTATCCGGCTCAAACTTATCTACTGCATATAAAAGCCCCATATTTCCTTCTGATATCATTTCACTGACCGGCAATCCATATCCCTTATAACGTGAAACGACCTTAACAACCAAACGCAAATGCGAGGTAATAAGCTGATAGGCAACATCTTTATTGCCGGTTTCTTTATACTTCATCGCTAATTTATATTCTTCTTCCTGCGTTAGAATCGGATATTTGCGAATATTTTGCAAGTATCGGGCCAAATTTATTTCCGGAGAAAAATCAATTCCGGTAAGTGCTGTTAAATTTTCCATATCTATCACTTCCCCTGTTAGTTGTTTTTGAGTATGATATATGCGAAAAAAACAGCAGACAACCTATACTTTAGTTTTATTTTTTTAGTAAATATCAACTAAAGATTAGTAAATAATTGAAAGGGTTTGAAGCAAATTTTCAATATCTTTTGGTAGTTCAGAATCAAATTGCATAAACTTTTTCGTACGAGGGTGAATAAAGCCCAAACTCTTTGCGTGCAAGGCTTGTCGCGGAAAATCATTTACATAATTTTTTAGATTTTGCGGCAAATTTACAGATGTTTTATGATTTTTTACATAGACCTTATCGCCAATTAGAGCATTGCCTACACTTGTTAAGTGTACGCGAATCTGATGTGTACGGCCTGTTTCTAAATTGCATTGCACCAATGAAACGGCGTTTTTATATACTTTTAGGGTTTTATAGTTAGTGACAGCGTGTTTGCCTCCGCTTGCCACAACCGCCATTTTTTTACGGTCAACCGGACTGCGTCCAATGTTGGTTTCTATTTTTCCGCTTAAAGGATTTGGCACACCATACACCACCGCCCAATAAGTTCTTTCTATCGAATGCTCTGCAAATTGCTCACTTAGAAAACGATGTGCATTGTCATTTTTTGCCACCACAAGCAAACCGCTTGTTTCTCTGTCAATACGATGCACAATTCCGGGGCGTTTTACCCCACCGATTCCCGATAAACTGTCTTTGCAATGAAAAAGCAAGGCGTTAACAAGCGTTCCACGTGAAACACCGGCTGCGGGGTGAACTGTCATACCGGCAGGTTTGTTAACCACCAGCAAATCATCATCTTCATAAACAATATCCAGCGGAATATCTTCGGCCACAGGTTCTGCTTCTGCCGCCGGAGGAACCAAAACTTGAAAAACATCGCCGATTTTAACCTTATACGAGTTGTCCGAAACCACAATATCATCAAGCAGTACATTTTCGTCATTTATCAACCTTTGCAGCTGCGAACGAGAAAAATCAGGAAGCATTTTTGTTAAAAACTTGTCCAAGCGCAAATTTTTATCGGTATTTGTCGCCTCTGGTGTCGAAAATATTGTTTCTTCGTTATTCATTTTTAGCCTTTGTTAAGTAAATTTATATATAATGCACCTTAATAATTATTGTACTTAAATGCAAGAGATTATATCCGGAGAATTTTAATGGCTGATAATAACGATATTCTTGAAGATGATGATTTTGAAAAACTATTGAATAGTTTTATCAATGACAGAACTGATGACATTGAAGAAGATGTTGACGGCAATGTTTCTGACAAAATTAATAAACTTAAGAATCCCGAACCCGATGCCGAACCAGAAGAAACAAATGACGATATTCTTCATGACGAAGATATGCTTATGCCTCTGGATGAAGGAGATCAAAAAATAAACGCCCAAATGACAGATGAAGATTTGGATAAAGCACTGGTGTCTTCTTTACAAGCTGCCAAAGATGAAGCTCAAGACGCCAAAGAACAGCCAACTCTTGGTAGTGACGAATCGGAATTAGCGCAAGCCTTTTTGAACTTTTACAATTCTGTCAATAAACTTTCAAACCAGATGCTGAAAAAACCTTACGAGTGTAATTTTGAAGTTGATGACCTTTATCCAAACTACAAACCAAGCACCGGACAAATTTTATCAAACGATTTGGTTCACGGCTGGGTTTTGCTGGTTTCTCTGTTTCCTAATGAACTTGGTAAATTTTCTCCAAGTTCTTCAGATGAAGAATTTTTAAATTTGGCCGAAAAAATCAGCAATTCAGATTTACAACTAGCAATAATCTCTTATGTGGAAATTTTAATTGATATTGAAAGCTGCGAATTGTCATATCAGGCAAAACTGCTTCAACATCAAGAAAAATATATCAAACGACTGATGTATGAAGAGTATTTAGCGCGTAAAGAAAGACAGCGTAAATTTACCGAAGCTCTGGCTAAAAAGAATTTTCCGGTTGATGCCGACAGACTCGTCAGCAATTATTTTAGAGTGGCACAAAAAGATGTGGACGGCGCATATAAAGCTCTGACAACCAATCCGGCTATTTTTGCTCCAATTGATTTCAGCAAAATAAAACCTCGCTTTTTCGGAATTTTAAAAGTAACACCTAAAGACGGTATCAGAGTAAATTTGGAAATCGGCAACTTTTTGAGAAAGCTGAAAGTCTAAATAAAAAGTAATAGACAAAAATCTTTTTTTATGATATATTTAATTCAATGGTTTAGAAGGAGTATTTCTTATGGCTGACACAAATACACAATCACCGGAACTTGAAGCTGCCGTGGCAGAATTCTTTTCTGCTCTCGATAATGGTAAACCTGTGGAAGATTTAGCTAAAATTCTTAATGATAACCCAGGAATTTTGACTTCTAAAGAATTTATGTCAAAATCATTGCCTGATGTTTGCAAAAATCTTGAAAATTTAGGCAGGGTTAATTTAGACAAAACCTTGAATTTGGTTAAACAAATTAATAGTATGGAAAAAGAAGGTCTTATTACAACCGATGATGCCAAGGCTTTTTATGGAGCACAAAATCCATATACCGGAGATACCATTGCCACTTATGTAGCCAAAAGCGCTGTTGCCGCATATGATAAGTCGTGCCTAGACCGCGCGCCTGAAGATAATCTTTCTGAACAAGGGCAAACATCTTTCGCCAACTCAGCTCAAGCCAATGCTGATATTCTTAACCAAATGAAAGATATGGGAATTCCTATGGATTTACCAAATTCAAAAGGTGAAACTGTAGATGACATCGCAAAACAATCTCGAATGAAAGACGCTGACGGCAATTCTCCAATTATCAGCGGTAAATCTTTAGATAGAGAACAATCAGGCTCAGTCCGAGAAAATGTTGATGAAAACGGCGGATTAGTAGTGAATGGTGAAAACAATAAAAAAGCCCTAGAAGTCAACTTTGGCAAAAAAGCTTTGAAGGTCAACCCTGAGGGTAAAGAAGCAAAAAATCCTGAAGACAAAAAAGATGAAGCTACCGTTGAAGAGGGAGAGGATGATGAATCCAAAAGTGGTTCTAATGATAACACTCCTATCAAAGAAGAAGACATTATCTCGTACATGTATAGAGAATGGTTCTTAGCTAGTATGAGCTGGTTTTTAAACAAAACAGTTAATTTAGCTTGCGATTCCGTCGACAACCTTTGTGATGATTTTAAGAAACGCTATAAAAGAAACGAAAAACTCCGAGATGAGGAAAGAGAGAAAAATCGTGATGATTTCTCTAAAGTCGGTAAAAAATTCTTGCTTGATGGCGCGCAAGAGCATACTTCAAAATATAAAGAACAAAGCAGTAACACTGATGCTTATTGGAAAGACTTGTACGAAAATCTTGGTAAAAATCCGCCAAATTATACGGTTTTCAATAAAGATAATCCTGAACATAAGGTATTTCTTGACGTCATAAATAAAGAATATCAAAAAAATCCGCAAGCCTACAAGCTTGAACTAGAATCTGTCATTAAAAAACGAGAAGAAATAAAAAAACTGGACTTTGCACTTGAGCGCCTAGCTGCAGAAATGGTTGCTTTGGATATAATGAAAGAGCAAATGACTTATGGCAAAGTCGTAAGAAAAGCCACTTTGACGCAGCTTATTCATAATATGAGCGATAAAAAACGCAAAAAGATGTTTGATAAAAAAATTCTCAAGAAAAAAGAAGATTTGCAGAGAAACGTGACTAATATTGGTGTTTATGCAGAATTAAAAGCTCGAGAAAATGGTATTACAAACCCGAAAGAAATAGAACAATACAAGGCCAATGCTTTTGCTACTTTGCTAAAAGTAGGTGCTAGTACAGTTGCAACCTGCAAACAAGAATTTATACAGTGCTTGGACACCAAAGAATATAAATATGCAAACGGAGAACTCTCTAAAGAAGCTAAAGACGCATATAAGTCAGTACAAAAAATTACAAAAATCGATGATATCGGTGGTAAATGGCTAGAGCAGCTGTCTAATAAAGTCGGTGACCAGAAGATTGGTCTTCTGCAAGAGGCTATTAATGCTTCGCAAAAATCTCCGATAGGCGAAATGTCTGACATATTGGTGTTGAATAGAAAAGCACTTGATTGTGATTCTGAAGAACATGCCAAGCGTAAAACCGATTTTCGCAAGCGTGAAGCCGCTTTTCATGAGGCTCTTGGCGATAAAAAGGTTCAAAAGACTTTGAGAGAAAAAATTTTCATAAACTCAATAGTTGACCCTGGAAATAGACAAAGAGGTTAAATATGATAAAAAAAACACTTCATTATATTTGCGCGTTAGTTGCCGGCGCAGGGTGGAGCGCTTTGTTGCTATTACTCTATAGATTAATATTTTTCTATGGATATCAAATAGATATTTTGTCACCGCTGACTTATGCCAGTATCCGTAATTATTGGAATAACGGCGGCGTACTAAAATCCGGCGACATTGTTATGATTTTGGGTATTTTTACTTATTTGCCGATTGTTATTTTGGGCTGGTGGTTTTTGTGGAAATATCATTATATAAACCTGATTATGACGCCGCTTATAAAAATTTCTAATCTGGGATTGGATAAATACAGCGGCGGAATGCCGGAAGTAAATATTAAAAACTTAAAAATAGAGGAGAAAAAAACACTGGAACAACTGGTGCAGGAACGTATAGAGCTGGAAAATAAGAAAAATCCGCAAAAAACAGATTCTGCGGAATTCCGTAAAGAAATTGTTGAAAAGATAGAAAATGAAATCAATTAACACTCTCTTTATAAATTGGGTTTATACTGAAAAGAAAAATATGGAGTAAAAAGGGTGAAATCCTTAATTGTCTTTGCAAGAATAATCATAGTCGGCTGCCTGTGGAGCATAGTCTTCATTGAAGGTATCCGTGTGATTATGCTTTGCAATTGGCATTTTGATATCTTTTGGCCAGACCATTGGCGACAAGCCTACGCCCTATGGAAAGCAGGCTGGGTTATCCGCGCACCAAAAGAGTGGGCGTTTGTTATTATCCTTGCCACATTTTTCCCAATGCTTATCACCGGCTGGTGGACTTTGTGTATGGTTGCATGGGAAAACATTATCTATGATATTATAATGTCGCCGGTTTTGCTCTATAGACGTTTGATTAAAACTCCGATTAACGTTATTAAAACCAACAATAAATACGGCGTGGTAAAGAAAAAATCATACAAACAAATCAGACCGGCTGGCGTCGGCGGTTTCAGAATGCCGATTTCTGATTATTCTGACAATAAATCTGCAGCTCCGGTTACTGCCGGTGTAAATATCAGCAATACCTCGGCAATGCCTCAAACCAGACATTTGTCAGCAACTGCGGCTACCGCGCCAAAACCATTGAAAAAAACAGATATTCCATCTACTATCGATCATGCTTTGTTCAAATTTGACGATGACGACGATGACTTTGATTTGGACATAGATTCTTTTGAAAAAGCCGATATTTTGAAAAAGAAAGAACCGGTAAAACCTAAAAAAGAGATATTTAACGACGACGATGACGATAATACGCCGGCAAAGCCTCGCAAAAACAAAAAAGATAACAACGAATCAACAAAACGTTCAAGTAAAAAAACTGTTTTTGACGACGATGATGAAGATGAAGATGAAGATTATCAACCGCGTAATAACCGCCGTAACAACAAAAATAATGACGATAGTCGACAAAATAATAAGCAAAATAACCGCGGCAAAGACAACCGCAATGACAAATTATCACGCGATAACAAAACAAACAATGATGATACAGCTGAAACCGAAAACAGTTCAGCTCATCGCAGTCCGGTTTATGATACTTTACAGCAAAAAGGATATGACGTTATCGCCGGTGTCAAAGTTAACAACACTGTAATAGATTTTGTCGGTGTTTCCGATGCGGAAATATGTTTGTGCCTCGTTGATAAAGAAAGCGGCGATTGGCTGGCAGATGAAGAGCTGTTTAACGGGGAAGAACCTTTGTGGTTTTCGGAAAACAGCCATCGTATATCGCCGGTGCGCAAATTAGATGTTGCACGAAATGTTATTCGTGATAAACTTGCCGAAGAAAACTTTGAGCAGGAAGTCAAATCTTTTGTGGTTGTACAGATGGCTAATATTATCAATGCCGATGATATGTTTGAAATTTGGAACAATATGGATATTGACGTAACACGCATTAACCGCGGCGCCCCAAAAGAAATGCGCTTGTTCTCTAAAACATTGGACGACGCAGACCGACAAATCGACCGTAAAGAACTAGATCGTCTGCGCAAGGTTCTAAAAAATATTAAATAGAGGTGAAAATGGCTTTTAAAGAACGTGGTGAAGAATGGAAAGAATATGACAACGCCGTCCACTGGATGCTTATAACTTTTTTTATTTGTTTGGGTATAACAGTAGCGTTGTTTATTTTTGCTTTGCCTTTGTCATATTTGGTTGGACATGGTATTTCTAAATCATCTTTTGCGATGATTAATAAATTTTTATCTTTGATTATTGAAAAACCAGACCATCTTTGGGCCATGTATGCCAAATGGTTCAGACAAATAGTTCACTACCGAGGCGCTTTTTCTTTAAGCTTATGGATTCCGATTTTGCCATTTATCACTATTCCTGTCGGCTTAATTGTCGGCGCGCTACTCAGCCCATACAAATTTCAAGTCAATACTCAAGGTTCAGCGCGAATCGCAGAACTACGTGATATTAATAAAATGGCATTGCTTGGATTTGATGGCTTTTGTCAGGTAGTCGGTAAATTTAAAGGCCGCTTTTTGATGCTAAAAGAAACGCTCGCCACACTATGCTGCGCACCTCCGGGTACCGGTAAAACCGCCGGCGTGGTGATTCCGACAATTTTTAACTCCGATAAATTGAGTATCATTGTAAACGACCCGAAACCGGAACTTTGCTATTCCACCAGCGGCGCTCGCGCTAAAGTTGGTCCGGTGTTTATTATCAACTGGGGTGCTGAGGATAACCCAAGCGAAGGTATTTATTATCCAAGCTGGAATCCGCTGTCTCCTAATTCTATGCCTGAAGCAGGCCCAGACCGTGATATGTATGTGGACTCAATGTGCAACATTTTGGTAGAAGACCCAAAAGGCGGTGCCGACCCGCACTGGGCTAACACTGGTCGTGCCGCGCTAACCGGTTTTATTAACTTTGTGGCCTCTAAATGTGACCGAGCCAGAGCTAATGACTATTTCATCAGCCGTATTTATGAAGGCAAACTTGATGAAAAAGATAAAGAGGTGCTGGAGGGCTATTATATGGAAATGCGCGACCCAGCAGCACCGCGTGCCATTCAAAATTTGAAAAACGGCACTTTAACCATGGAAAACTATTTGCCTATCGGCACTTGGAATTTGCTGCCGTCACGTTGGATGGGACGAGAAGCATGTATTGCCATGATTATGGAATGGATTACTGAAGCGCAAATTAACGCCGCTCAAGAAATTCAGCGCCGTATGGACGAAGGCGACCAGATGGCGGCTATGGCCGACCCAACTCACGATATGTTGGAAGAAGCCGTAAAAGAAGCCCGTAATTTTGGTTATTCGCAACGTTGTATCACCGAGTTAAGCTCTCTTAGCAGTATGCCAGATAAAGAGCGTGGTTCAGTGCTTTCTACCGCTTTTGCCGGTATCGGCTGTTTCAAAAACCAAGCCGTAAAAGCCCGCACCAGCTTTTCGGATATTCAATTTAAAGACTTACGTGGTATGAAAGACCCAGTGACCGGCGAGTGGAAACCAATTTCTGTGTATCTTTCCGTAAACCAAGTAGATGCGCGCGCTTTGGGCGTTATTAGTAGTACGTTTATTGAACTTATGTCATCTTATTTGATTTCTAACCCGCCTAACCATGTGAATAAAACCGATGGTAAAATGGGACCTTTCCCTACTTTGTTCATCCTCGACGAGTTTCCGCAAATGCCTAAGATGAAAGCCATTATTGATGGTCCGGCAGTAGGTCGTGGTCAAAAAGTGTCTTATTTGCTGATTGGACAAGATTTGGGCCAAATTTCCGGTAAATATGGTAAAGATGACTTGGAAACAGTGATTTCTACCACCGCTTGCAAGATTATTCTTTCACAAAACAATGAGGTTACTGCTCAGCGTTTTTCTAAGATGATTGGTAATAAAACCGTGCAAGTTTCATCTTTCAGCCGTACAGAAGGCAGCTTGGGTAAAGACTTTAACCCACTGGCAAAGAATGTAAACTATCAAATGCAAGGCGTTCCGGTTATCAGCGCCACGCAGTTGCTGAGCTTGCCGTTGCTAAAGCAAGTTATTTTGATGCAAAGTTACATTGATAGACCTATTATGGCGGATTCGCCGCGTTATTATCTGGATCCTAAAATGCGTAAAATGGCTAAAATGCCGCCTTGCCCAAATGTTCCGGATTGGATTGTGGCTCAGCGTGAAGACATTAACGATGATATGTTGGCAAAACTTGGAATTGAATATGATCCAGATGCCGATGGTGATGACAACTTTGAAGTTGACTCCCCGCAAGCATAACTTGATTTAAGCACAAAACCACCGAAAGAAATCTCGGTGGTTTATTTTTTAGTGAACTTTTGCGCAACTTATGTCGTTATAAATAATGTAAACAAGTTGAACGAGGTATGAAAATGGACGATATATCTGATTTGTTAAAAGAAGCAAAACCGCTATATTTTCGGCGCAAAAGGATTAGAAACATGACAAAAGCCGCCGGAATGCTTTCAATTGCCGCTTTTTTAGCTTTGGGAACTTTACAGCGTACAGATACTTTTGTTTATGACTTTGACAATATGTCAAGCACCATAAGCATGCTGCAAAACGGCTCGGCTATAGAAGACTTGGGACTTCCAACAGATGAATACGGATTTTTGAGGATTAGCTGATGAGCAATGAAATAGCATCATACAAAGCCATTGTTCGCGCGGTCATCAAAAAAATTACCGGCAATTACAATGAAGATTTGGAGCAGGAAGCCTATCTGAAAATATGGCAAAACCAAGAAAACTATCAAGAACAAGGCAAAAAATCCGCATGGCTCGGTATGCTGACTGCAAATATTTGCCGCGACTATTTAAAATCTCGTTTTAACAAATACAATAATTGTACTTTACAGGGAGAAATAATTGAAAAGGTTAGCGTAACCCCGAAATTTGATGAAAAAATAGATAAAAAGAAACGGCAAAAAATTATCTTGAAAGCTGTTGACGAACTGCCTGCCGATTTGCGAAAAGTAATTATTTTGTATGAATTTGAGGAAAAATCGTACAAAGAAATTGCCGACAAGTTGAAAATCGCCGAAGGAACCGTTAAATCCAGACTGTTTAACGCCCGCAAGATTTTAGCCCAAAAATTAAATTTTCTAAAGGAGAAAAAAAATGACTAAATTATTACTGACCACCGCACTTTCCACCTTAATCGCCTTTTCGGCTTATTCCAACGCTTTTGCAAAAGCGGCAGCGAATCCGGCAGAACCGGCTCAACAAACAGAGAAAATGCCTAGACATCATAAAGAAATGCGCAAGCGTCCGGAACCGGAAAAAATGGATAAATTTTTAGACCTGACCGATGAACAAAAAGCTAAGGCTAAAGAAATCCGCGAGCAGAGCCGTAAGGAAATTGAGCCACTGATGGACGAGATGAAAACTATCCGCGAAAAAATGGATAAAATCCGTGAAGCCGATATGAAAAAATTTGAAGCCTTATTGACTCCGGAGCAAAAAGCAAAATTGGAAGCTCGCAAGCAACATCACGAAAAAGATTTTAAAGGCAGAGAAAAACACAGATTTCCACCTCGTGATTTTAAGGATTATCCAAAACACGATAAAGACTAGATAAATTTACCACCGGATTTTAATTTATCCGGTGGTTTTCTTTTAATTTATTTTTTTTCCTTCTTATTTTTTCGAGATTTTCCGGATTTTGCTTTTTTGGCCGATTTTTTGACTCTGGAGTTATCATTTTCAGCTTCCGGCAGTGTTATATCATTTTTTTGCGAATCCATGCTTGAATTTTCATCTGACGGACTCGAATTTTCTGGCAAAAATATTTGTTGAATTGCTCTTAAAAGCATAGTAAGCATTGCCGCAACGAGCAAAATAACTAAATTATTTATAAATTCGCAAATAAATGAAGTCGCTACATCATTTTGTTCTACTAATAAACTCTTGATACTCATGGCTACTTTAATTATCAATAAATTAGATATCAAAAGTAAAAGGCAGAACGGCACAATTATACTAAAATTTTTATCTTTTGTTTGCTGCCAGACATATTTTAATGATGGCACTTTGCCATTATCCAACAAATAGCTTATGGCTGCGGAATAGCGTAATACTAAAAACGGAAGCCAACAACTTGCAAAAGCCAGTAAAAACCACATAAATTCTATCCGCCAATCCGGATTTGCCTTTTTTTGAACAATAGCAAAACAAATAACTGGTCCGGCAATAAAAGTTAAACAAGAACCGAGAATAACTCCGATTTTAATTAATTTTTCCTTATTTAACTTTAAAAAGCTCAAAAAATCAAACTGTTGTTTATATTTAGATTGAGTAGAAATGTCACAGCAAAAAGAAAACCACAAAAAAATCTGCACTAAAAGCGCTAAAACATAGATTATATATGTGCCTTTTACATTTGAAGCATAGCACCACCAGCTTGCTTGGTTTATCTGACATGAAAATGTCCATTGTCCCAAAATTCCGGTAATGCTAGTCAAAATAAGAGAATACCATAAAAATGTTTTCCACTGTGCAAAAATCTCGCTAATAAGAGTTAAAGTTTTCCAAAGAATTTTCGGTAAAATCAGCTTCATTCTAAATTTCCTTTACTAAAGACACTCCAGGTATTTCCCTAATTGAAGATAATAAGCCGCCATCTGCCAACGCATATCCGTTTTTGAGTTCTATACGTACATCCCAATCCTCATTTTCTGGTTTTATATAGACTTTGTTTGTACCATATCTTTCGTGCGACAACGCTTCCCGCAGCGGTCGTACTGCTTCTATATTATTTATAACTATAACTAACCCTTTAGAATTTTCAGTAATTTCTTCATCTAAAGTTTTAATAACGTTAAACAACATCCGCGGAGGCATATCGTCGGCCTGTTTTTCTATTTTTACTTTTGCATATAATGGCAATCCGCTATTGATAGCATGTTCAAATTTAGCAATTCCGTCAGAAAATAACAACCCTTCATAAGCCGACGTGGTATCTGAAAGTTTCACAAAAGCAAACGGTTTGCCGCTTTTGCTGATTTTGCGCTGAAAACTTTGCAAGCAGCCAGCCAAGTTGGCATAAATCGTATCGCCAGTCTTAATACCTTTTATGGCATCAGTATAAGTGGTAACACCCAAACGCTCCATACTTTCTTTATATACATCAAGCGGATGCGCTGACAGATAAAAGCCAATGGCTTCCGCTTCCAGCTGTAAGCGTTCCAAAGCCGGCCAATCCGGCTTGTCTTGCAGTTTTACTTTCGCATTAAGCTCTTCACTGCCAAACAATGAAGTTTGGCTGCTGTTTTTCAGCTCAGCCGCTGCCGCCATATGACGCATAATGTTTTCTATATTTGCAAAAAGCTTGCCGCGATTAGCATCCAGACAATCAAAAGCACCGGCTTTTATCAATTGTTCTAGCTGTTTGCGATTGATTTGCTTAACATCAACACGATGTATAAAATCTGACAGGTCTTTAAATTTGCCATTTTTTTCTCGTTCTTCAACAATGGCGTTCATATTGGCCTCGCCCACGCCTTTCAGCCCAGCCAAAGCAAAGCGGATATTGTTTCCCTCCACCTTAAACAACGCGTTAGACATATTGATATCCGGTGGCAAGACTTTATAGCCCATTTTTTTGAACTCTTCGGTATAGAACAAAACCTTATCGGTGTTGGTTATATCAAAGTCCATAATGGCGCACATAAATTCAACCGGATAATGCGCTTTTAAATACGCTGTTTGGTATGAAATTAGAGAATATGCTGCCGCGTGGGATTTGTTAAAGCCATAAGAAGCAAACTTTTCCATTTGGTCAAAAATAGTCTTGGCAACTTCACCATCTATGCCTTTCTTGATAGCTCCTTCGGTAAACATTTGGCGTTGGTGCGGAATTTCATCACGCATTTTTTTACCCATCACCTTACGTAATTTATCGGCGCCGCCAAGCGTATATCCGCCCAAAACCTGAGCAATTTTCATCACTTGCTCTTGGTACACCATAATTCCATAGGTTTCGCCAAGAATCGGCTCTAAATCTGGGTGTAGATATTTGATTTCTTCGCGTCCGTGTTTACGGTTGATATAGGTAGGAATGTTATCCATAGGCCCTGGGCGATAAAGAGAAATAACAGCAATTAAATCTTCAAAACGGTCGGGTTTGATTTGTTTCATTACATCGCGCATACCTGAAGATTCAAATTGGAATATAGCGCTGGTATTGCCTTCTTGCATCAATTCATATGTAGGTTTATCATCCAGCGGAACAGAGGCCATATCCAGCTCTATGCCGTGAATTTTTTTTACCCAATCAACAGCGCGTTTAATAACAGTCAGAGTTTTTAAGCCCAAAAAGTCAAACTTAATCAAACCGGTTTCTTCCACAAATTTCATATCATATTGTGTAACCGGCATTTCGGCACGAGGGTCTTTATAAAGCGGCACCAGTTGGTCAAGCGGTCTGTCGCCGATAACCACGCCGGCGGCGTGCATTCCGGAGTTGCGGTATAACCCCTCAAGTTTCATCGCTATATCAAACAGCTTGTTAATCTGCGGGTCCTTTACGCGCATTTCCTCCAATTCCGGCACTTGATCAAGCGCTTCCGCCAACGTCGGATTTTTACCACCCTGCCCCGGCGGAATCATTTTGGATATTCTATCCGCTTGGCTATATGGCATTTGCAGCACACGAGCCACATCGCGAATCACGGCCTTAGACTGCAATTTACCATAGGTAATAATTTGCGCAACGTGGTCGTAGCCATATTTCTTTTGCACGTATTCAATGGTTTTATGGCGGTTTTCCTGACACAAATCCACGTCAAAATCCGGCATATTTACACGTTCCGGATTCAAAAAACGCTCAAACAACAAATCCAAACGAATCGGGTCAAGGTCGGTAATTTTCAAAGCCCAAGCCACAATGGAACCGGCACCGGAACCACGCCCAGGTCCAATCGGCACGCCATGAGTCTTAGACCAGCGGATAAAATCTGACACGATAAGAAAATACCCCGGAAACCCCATTTTTTTGATGACGCTTAATTCATAATCCAAACGTTCATAGTAGTGCCGGTCTGTTTCTGCACGTTCTTCTGCGGTCATACCATCATGATAAACTTGAATTTTCATACGTTCATTCAAGCCCTTATAAGCTTCTTCTGTAATAAATTCATCTTGAGTTTTACCTTCAGGACAAATAAAAATCGGCAGCAACGGCTCCATTTTATAAGAAAGATAATTACAGCGCTTGGCAATATTTACCGTATTTTCAAGTGCTTCCGGAATATCTTTAAACAAATCAAGCATTTCAGCTTCGGTTCGCCAATGGTTCCCTGGCAAATATTTACGGCGGTTTTCGTTTGCTACATATTCTCCGGCGGCAATACAGCAAAGCGCATCGTGCGCTTCATACATGCCTTCATCAAAAAAGAAAACATCATTTGTCGCAACTAGTGGAATATTATGCTTATAAGCCAATTCCAAAAAAACCGGCTCGGTTTTCTTTTCTTCTTCGTAGCCAACACGCGAAATTTCAACATATAATCTGTCGCCAAAAATCTCTTTATATTCAAGCAATTTTTTTTCGGCTTCATCTTTACGATTTTGCAGAATCAGACGGCCAATAGGGCCTTCATAGCCACCCGTAAGGCAAATCAATCCTTCATTAAAATCGCGTAAATTCTGCATATTAAGCTGCGGAGTGTCGCTATGTTCCATATTATCAAGATAGTAGCGGCGAAACATTTTCATAATAGATTTATAGCCGGTTTCGTTTTTTACCAGTAAAATAATTCTATCCGGCGGAAGTTCTTTTCCTTTGGACAATGCCAAATTTTCCGAATCCTCATTATGCACACAAAGTTCTGAGCCGAGAATCGGCTTAATTCCTTCATCTGAGGCATATTTTGAAAAACATTTTCCGCCAAATAAGTTTCCCCTATCCGTTATAGCGCAGCAAGGAATGCCCAAATCATGCATTTTATGTACTAATTTAGGCACAAGCATAGCGCCAAGCGATAATGAATAGGCGGTGTGAACGCGTAAATGTATAAATTTAGGATCTGGCATTCGGCAATAAAGGCGCCAACAAAGGCGCCCCTCAATGATTAATTATTTGTCAGAGCTTGCTTTTTGATAGCAACGGCAATGGCAAATTCCATCACGTTCAATATCGCTGCGGCAAAGTTCTGAAATGCAATATCTTTTTTCATTATTACCGTCGCAAGGGCAACGCTGCCATTCGCTATCACCAAACATCATATTTTTTGCTTTTGCAATTTTTTCAATGTTTTGTGTTGGATAATAGCCAGCTTTTTTGCAGTTATCTAACATTTTTTCTAAAATCGTAGCCATTTATATTCTCCTATCTTTGTTCTAAAATATCTAAAAGTGAGCTTAATTCTGCTGGTGTGTTATAGTGCAATGTTATACTACCTTTACCTTTTTTTCCAGCATTTATTTTAACTTTAAGCTTTAATTTTTCTTCTAAGTCTGCCATAATTTTCTCTAAATCACGATCAACAGGCTTAGGTTCTTTTGGGGCAATGTTTTTTACATTGAAACCTTTAGCATTAGCGGCCAAAGTTTCGGCTTCACGCACGCTTAAACCCTCTTTTACAATTTTGTTTGCAAGTTCAATTGCATTTTCGCAGCCAATTAGGGCACGAGCGTGTCCGGCTGAAAGCTTATTTTCTTTTACCAGCTGCTTAATTTCTTCAGGCAATCCCAAAAGGCGTAATGTATTAGCTATATAGCTGCGAGATTTACCAATTACTTTACCGATAACTTCTTGCGTATATTCATATTCGCTCATCAAACGGTTCAACCCCTCAGCCTCTTCAATAGCAGATAGATTTTCACGCTGTAAATTTTCAATCAAAGCAATTTCAAGCGTTTCACTATCAGACAAATCTTTCACAATCGCAGGCACTTTTTCTAAACCAGCCAACTGAGCAGCTCGCCAACGGCGTTCACCGGCAATAATTTCATATTTATCATTTTTTTTGCGTACAAGAAGCGGCTGGAGCACACCTTTTTCTTTTATAGACTGAGCCAAAGACTCTAATGCGTCCCTATCAAATTCTGTGCGCGGCTGAAATGAACATGGAACAATATCAGATATCTTTATTTCATTTTTCTCTGATTTAAATACAGTGTTTTCAACAAAACTGCTAACGTCTGTGGTTTCGTCATCAAGATTAAGATTAATTTCTTCATCACCTAAAAGTGCCTCTAAACCACGTCCCAAACCAAATTTTTTGTTATTATTATTCATTTACAGCTCCTTTTCTCTTTTCAAAACTTCTTTTGCCAATTGTATATATGCCTGTGCTCCCGAACTCTTAAAATCATAAATTAATATAGGTTTTCCGTGCGATGGAGCTTCGGCAATCCGCACACTTCTTGGTATAACTGTTTTATATACTTTGTCGCCAAAATACTTTCGCACATCAGCTTCAATCATTTGGCTTAAATTATTTTGCCGACTATACATAGTCAAAATAATACCCTGCAAAGTTAAAGACGGATTAAAGTTTCGCTTAATAGCGTTAATATTTTTCATTAAATCTGCCAAACCTTCTAGCGCTAAAAATTCGCATTGCAACGGCACCATAACCGAGTTTGAACTAACCAAAGCGTTAATTGTGATTAGGTTAAGTGATGGCGGACAATCTATTAACACATAGTCATAGACACTTTCCAGATTACTTAAAGCTTTTTTCAAAACATATTCGCGTTTTTCAACTTCTACCAATTCTATTTCGGCAGCCGCGAGGTCTGGAGAAGAAGGAATCATATCGAATCGCGGCAAATCTGTGTGTAAAACAGCTTCTTTGACATCACAATTACCAATTAATACATCGTATGACGAATAATTTTCTTTTTGCTTAGCAATTCCCATTGAGGTTGTAGCATTGCCTTGCGGGTCAAAATCTATAACCAGCACACTGCGGCCGATAGCAGACAAAGCAGTAGCAATATTGATTGTTGTGGTGGTTTTGCCCACCCCGCCTTTACGATTTGCAACAGATATTATTTTCATTTTTTCTTTACCTCAGTCAAACAAAAAACATAACCTTCTTTGCCTTTTTCAACCTCAAAAGGCCGAGCATAAAAATTTTCAAAAATATCAACAGTAATCTGCCAATTTTTATCCGCCTCTTCAAGCTCTGCGAATCCGGTATGTCCCTTAGGCAAAACATATTCAGTATTTTTAGAATTCAGTCCTGTTGTGCATTTCAAAATTTTATCGACAGATGCAACAGCGCGAGCGGTTATATAGTCAACATTTTTAAATACAACGTTTTCAGCTCGATTATTTATAACTTCAACATTTGTTAAACCGAGTCTTGAGCAGACATCTTTTAAATACAATGTTTTTTTAGTTATACTTTCTATAAGAACAATTTTTAGAGCTGGAAATTTTTCTTGACACGCTATAGCTAATACTATCCCCGGAAAACCAGAACCGCTGCCGACATCAACAAGCAATTTAGCATCTTTGCTAATATAATCTATCAGCTGCAAAGAATCCAACAAATGCCGTGTTTCTAATTCCTTTTCGGCATTTTTGCTAACAAGATTAATTTTCTGGTTCCACTCTAGAAGTATTTGCATAAAATCTTTCAATTTTTGCAGTGTTTCACGTGAAACATTATAGTTTAAAACTTCTTCATCAAAATTCATGTTCACCTCAAAAATAGAGTATTAGTTATTTTGGTTTTATGCAACAAAATATATGGGTTATTAACTAAAACTTCAGTCGATTAAAAATTTTATTTTTCTGCAAAGTCTCTTCGGCTAAATCAAATCTATCCCCTAGCTCTTTTACAGAGTGAGCATCATCACTAATAACAAATGAGATATCTAATTTTGCTGCCTCAGACAAAATCCATTGGCACGGATAAAAATCATTTATTTTTCGCAAGCCTTTTGTGCTTATTTCCAGAGCAACATTATTTTTTTGCAAAGCAGCCAGAATATCTTGCTTTTCTTTTTTAAACATATCCGCCGCACAAATTGAATCTCCCAACTTCCGAGCATAATCAATATGCGCCAAAAATTTAAATACACCGCTTTCAACCGCTTTTTTAATTGTTACAAAATGTCGATGCAAAAACTCTTGCTGCATTTTTATATCTGGGTACAGAAGAGGCAAATCATATAAATCAAAAACATTTTCACATTTCTCATCAAAAAGCATATGATTTCCTGTTAACACATAATCATAATCAAGTTGTGATAAAAAATATTTTAATTCATCCAACCAGCCGTCATAGGTAAAATAATCAACTTCAAAGCCAACATATAATTTTATTTTTTCTGTTTTTGCTATTTTACGTATTTCTTCACAATGTTTTTGAAATTCAGACAAAGACTTTTGAAAGTTATCTCTAAAAATATGCGAATTTCCACGCTGTTTCCAAAGCGGATATGATAAACTTTTTTGCATATTTTTATGTATACTTAAATGGTCACTAATACCAAGCTCACAAAAACCAAGTTCCTTCGCCTGCCGAACCATTTCTAAAACAGTATTTTTACCATCAGAAAAGTTTGTATGAGTATGATATGAAAAATTTTGCACACTCATTTTTTCAAATATCCTAAAATTGCGGTGACAGCTGCCGGTGTAACACCTTTAATACGAGCCGCCTCGCCTATGGTTTTAGGTTTTACAGTAGAAAAACGCTGTATCATTTCTGTAGAAAGACCACCAATTTTTGCATAGTCAATGTCATCGCGTATCTGGAGATTTTCATCTCTTTTAAATACCGCGATATCCTCGTATTCTCTTTTTAAATATCCTGAGTACTTTGCATCAATTTCAACTTGTTCATAAACAGAATTATCTACATCTTTGCATTCAGGAGCAATTTTTGTTATTGTTTCACGTGAAACATCTTGATAAGCAAGCAAATCCTTAAGATTCTTTTTTCCATTATGTTTTACAGTTATGCCCAAAGATTCAATTTCCGGATATGATACATATTTATTGAGGCAGAACTCATTAAACTTATTAATTTTTTCTTCTTTTGTTTTAAATACACTGTATCTATTTTCTGAAACACATCCAATGTTATAGCCAAGCTCAGTTAGACGAGCATCAGCATTATCTGCGCGCAAAACCAAACGATATTCTGAGCGAGATGTAAACATTCTATACGGTTCATCAACACCTTTTGTAATCAAATCATCTACCATAACACCAATATAGCTTTGGCTGCGGTCAATTTTGAATTCTTTACCACGATTAAGCGCAAATAAGGCTGCATTTACACCGGCAAGTAAACCTTGCGCTGCAGCTTCTTCATATCCGGTCGTGCCATTAATTTGTCCGGCTAAATATAATCCTTTAGACTTTTTAACAGCCAAACAATGATCAAGCTCTTGCGGGTTAACAAAATCATATTCAATAGCATAAGCGTAACGCAGAATCTCAACATTTTCCAAACCCTTCATTGTATGAATAAATGCGTCTTGCACATCAGCCGGCAACGATGTAGAAATACCGTTAGGATAGACAACATTTGTTTCATATCCCTCAGGTTCCAAAAATATTTGATGCGATGTTCTGTCGGCAAAGCGAACAAGTTTATCTTCAATGCTTGGGCAATAGCGAGGCCCCTTACCCGTAATCAATCCAGAAAATAATGCGCACTTAGAAAAATTA
This sequence comes from uncultured Alphaproteobacteria bacterium, assembly GCA_934277435.1. Lineage (GTDB taxonomy): Bacteria > Pseudomonadota > Alphaproteobacteria > RF32 > CAG-239 > RUG410. Next base: position 134,020 of record CAKQUE010000001.1, read on the forward strand.
TCCCGAATTATTTTATGTGTCGCCTCATTTGTATATGTTACGCCGCAATCAATTTGTTTATTAGAAAGATTGTTTGTTAAAAATGAAAATGGCACAGGATTTTCATCACCGGACTGTTTTTCTAAAATAGCCCAATTTATGGTATCACCATTTAAACGTGACGGTGTACCAGTTTTTAAACGCCCAAGCTGCAAACCAAGAGACTTTAAATACGGTGTTACACCCGTGCAAGAAATATCCCCGACACGTCCACCGATTGAAGTTTGGTGGCCGGTAAACATAACACCATTTAAAAATGTACCCGTAGTTAAAACTACAGCCTTGGCAAAAATTTCCGAAGCATCGGCAAGTTTAACACCGCAAACAATATTGTCTTTTATCAGTAGCCCCTCAACAGCCCCTTCTTTAATTTCCAAATTTGGAGTATCCTTCAGAGCCTGAAGCATATATTTTTTATACAATTCTCTATCAGCCTGAGCTCGAGGTCCGCGAACAGCTGGTCCTTTGGATAAATTCAGCATTCTAAATTGAATACCTGCTTTATCAATAACACGCCCCATTAAACCATCTAAAGCATCTACTTCTCGAACTAAATGACCTTTTCCCAATCCACCAATAGCAGGATTACACGACATTTCGCCGATAGTAGAAATTTTATGGGTTACCAACAAAGTTTTGGCTCCGGTACGAGCAGCAGCGGCACAAGCTTCACAACCGGCATGACCTCCGCCAACAACAATCACATCATAACTATTATTCATTTTTGCCTCTAAATTTTTCTTTCAATAAAACACAAAAAGAGAATAAATGCAAATTAAAATACGCTGTATAAATTTAAATACAGCGTATTTTTTATATAAAAATTTTAAATACATTGTGTTTTGTTATTTACCTATACAAAAACTACTAAATATTTTATCTAAAATCTCATCAACTTCTACCTGTCCTGTTATTTTTCCTATTGCCCGACAAGCTAGACGAATATCTTCGGCAGACAACTCTATTTCTTTTTGAAGATTAAAACGAGTCAAATTTTCCAAACATTCAATTAACGACTCTTTATAGCGTTGACGGGTTATAAGCTGAGCCGCACCTTTTTCATACATATTTTGAAAAGATTCGTATATTTTATCAGTCAAAATATTTATACCTTTATTTTCTTTGACTGATATTAATACGCAGCCAGCTGCTCGCAATTTATTTTCTAATTCGATAGAAATTTTATCACTCTTATTGGCAACCAACAAATAAGGAACCTCTGCCGATTTTATATATGAAGAAAAAATTTCCGGCGTATCATTTTGTGCATCAAACATAAACAAACAAAAATCTGCTTCTGCAATTTTATCCTTTGCAAGCTCAACCCCTATTTGTTCAATTTTATCATCAGATTCACGCAAACCTGCAGTATCTGTGAAGATGACAGGGAAACCTTTTAAATCAACATAAGCTTCAATAACATCACGGGTTGTTCCGGCAATATCCGAAACTATCGCCACATTCCGTTTAACAATAGAATTTATCAAACTCGATTTACCAGCATTTGTTGGTCCGGCTATAACAACCTTAAAACCATCACGCAAGCGTTCCTCTATATTATTATGTTGCAAATGGCTTTTTATTTCTTCCACGATTTTAAATACATTGTTTTCAATTTTAAATACAGTGTCCTGAGGTATATTTTCATCTGGAAAATCAATATAAGCTTCTATGTATGATAAAACAGAGACCAAACGACTCCGCCAGTCATTATATATATCAAATAATGTTCCACCCATTTGTTGCAAAGCAACCTTTTGCTGCAATGAGGTTTCGGCGTCTATCAAATCGGCCAAGCCATCAGCCTCCGTTAAATCCATTTTACCACTATAAAACGAGCGCCGAGAAAATTCCCCCGGCTCTGCCAAGCGAAAATCCGGCAAAACAGACAAAGCGTCTAAAAAACTGCGAATAACAGCCTTAGAACCATGGCAATTTATTTCAACAGTATCCTCTCCCGTAAAAGAAGCTGGAGCTTTAAAAGCAACCACCAATGAATTATCTAATGTTTCACGTGAAACAGGATTATAAAATTTGGTTAAATACATTTTACGGCTGACAAGTTTAGAAATATTTAAATCCGTCATTTTAGAAATAACATCAAAAGCCCTGGCACCGGAAATACGAATTACAGCAATCCCAGATTTTCCAAACACCGTAGATAAAGCGTATATTGTTTTATTATCCATTACAAACATTCCTTAGACGATAAATATTGCAAAATCAAAAATAAGGCCATTTTTTTGACCATAGATAGACTTTTTACCATTTTGTGACACTCTATTCATTTTTTATTTAATTTGTTATTCTAAACGCATTTAATGAAGACATTTTTTTAGCTATTCAGCGACCGGAATTTATTTTTTTATTCAATATTTGCTGCGAATATGTATTTTTCACAGATTGATTCTGCCCAATAGATTGCTGACACTTTTTTAAATCTTCTGCCGGAATACCTCTTAAAGTTTTTAGCTGTGACAAATCTTTTGGTAAAGCACCTTTCATTTGTCGATTATTATTAACACAAGCAACATATAATTTCAAGGCTTGTTCTTTAGTTAAAGTATCCTTAAAAATTACCGGTTTATTTTTATTGCTAGGCTCTTTTAATAATTTGACGTAAACATCATAATCAGCATCACGCGACAACTCAACTTTGTCTTTGTCCGTATAGCGAACTTTACTGTTATTTATAGCAAAACTATATTCATTTTGATTGTTTGACAATTCATTATAACCTTCAACTTTTGACCAATACTGTTTTAAATTTTTACTCCACTCAGCAGGCTGTGAATTTGTTGAGTTGTTTGTATTTTCGTTTGGCAATGCCTTTTCTTCAGCCAATAAAGAAATATCCATACCATTTATTTTATTGATAAACTGCGGTTTATGCAAATTATCACGCATAATACTTTTGGCTACAGGCACTAAATCCGCATCAATTTTTCCACTTGTTACATCGCGGTTATACTCGGCCAAACGCCGTGTTAATTTTTGCTCGCATGGCTCTATAATATTTTTGCGATTATCTTCATTAATATAAACTTCCTGCGCAGACGTTATATACGGAGTAAAATTTGTTTCTTCAAAGGCTTTTGTTTGCGGATTATACAAACGAAAACGATATAACAACGAACGATAGAGAAAATATTCGCTTCTATCATTATCCAAAGGCACCGACAAAGGAACCCTTTGCATTTCTAAATCCATATTTTTTTTGAATTGCTTTGCATCATAATTTTTGCGATGATTTTGCTCAAAGGCATTAAAAGCCGTTTCCAGCAAAACATCTGGCTTACGTACCAGATCAAAGCGTTTATCTTCAGGTAAAGCCAATAACGTTTTTACCAACTTTCGGCTTTCTGCATCAAACATAGATGTATCGTTTGGGTTTCCTTTTTGCACATACATATTAGCCGCATTAATAACTTGCGATAAATAGGCACTGCGCTCATCTTCAACATGCAAGCGATAATAATCTTCAACGGACAAGCGTTTTGCTGATTTTTTTAGACCTACGCCAGCTAATAAAGCTTCATTTTTTATATGAGTCAATTCATGCTTTAAGGATAGCACTCGATGAGAAACAATACTATACTCACCAGCATAAATCTTAAATAAGCTCCGCTCTTTAGGATTTGTTATTTTAGACACAAAGTGATGGATACTCAAAGACGGCCATTTTTTATGAGTTTTGTTCCATGAATCAATTAGTTTGTTAATTGTCACAAATTCTTGCGGCGGAAAGCGAAAATGATTTCTAACAAAATTAATTTTGCGCTCTTTATTATAAACTGTAGCTCGTCTTAATTTAAAATCTTTTATTTTATATTCATTTTCAGCGGCATCAAACACAATATCATAAACATCATCCTGAGCTTCTATATTAAAGCCTAAATTTTTTATTAAAGAAGGAATTTCTGTGTCTGGAATACTATTATCAAAGTGCAAAACATTGGGCTGATTTGCAATATATGCTGGATAATTATTTGTATTTAATTCATTTTTATAGTTATTAATACGTTTATCCAAATTAGAATGCGATATCTCTACTTCTAAAAAAGTTGTATTATCAGAATCCAGCTGATTAAACAGCTCTTTTTCAAAAGAACTGGCTGTACCCGAAGATGCATAGCTGTTATAGCGATTCATAAAATCTGTAAAACTAACGCTTTCACAAAATCGCTGATATTGTAATTTTTTACGTTTTTTTTCCGCTTCATTCTGATATTCTACATCTAAAACAACAATATGATTGTCAGCGGTTGCAACTAGTAACTTTTCTGTAGCCATCTATATAATCCTGTTTTGTCTTTTTGTAAGACTAGCACATTTTTGACAAAAAATCAACAGAATTAAGCATTAACATTCTCGCGTCCAGACACAACTTTTTGCAGAGATTTTTGATATTCTTGGTAATGCAAATCAAGCTCTCGACGAATATTGCGCAGCAAAGAATCGTCTTTAGGAGCCTTATCTATAGCCTGCAGCAAAGAAAGTCCGCCTTTGCTTTTCAACACCGACAACATCATACTGCGCTCGGTATTGTCCAAAACCATAAACAGATTGATAACCAAATTTTTCAAATAGGTATTTCCTTCCAAAGGTGGTCTATCTCCGTATTTATCTGTCAAAAAAGCCGCAAATTTTTGGCGCAGCGCTTCTTCTTCACGATGCTTTCCTAACTCAATCTCGTTATGCTTAATAACAGCATTTTGCCACATCTGAATGCGATTATCCAAAGTTAGCCCCAATGATTTATATGATGCCATTCTTTGTTCTGGATTCAAACAATCTTCACATTTTTGGGGCAATGACGCAACTTGTTGTAAAGAACGTTTAAACAACTCGCAAAAAGTATTATTAGCCTTCAAAAAAGGACAATATTCCGGACATTTCTTATTAACTTCATTTTCAGACATGATATGGCTTCTCCTTTGCTAAAGATTAACGCAAAAAAGCTTAAATTTCAATAAATAAAGCGCCTTTATGGCGCTTTATTTTTACTCAACAGATTCTGGCTTTGCTCGCTTACGCGCAATCGGGTCCAAAATACGCTTTCTTAAACGCAATGATTTTGGCGTAACTTCCAAAAGCTCATCAGATTGAATATAAGCCAAAGCTTGTTCCAAACTAAGTTTACGCGGCGGAATAAGGTCAATAGCCTCATCTTTACCGGCAGCGCGGATATTTGTCAGCTGTTTAGACTTGGTCGGATTAACTTCAATATCGTTATATTTTGTGTGTTCACCGATAATCATACCCACATAAACCGGACTGTTATGTTCTATAAACATTGGACCGCGGTCTTGCAATTTCCACAACGAATAAGCAATTGCCTGCCCGTTTTCACTGGAAATCATAACACCGTTGCGACGGTCTTCAATTTCACCTTTATACGGTTCAAAAGCATAGAAAATACGGTTCATAACACCGGTACCGCGGGTATCTGTCAAAAACTCGGAATGATAGCCGATTAAACCGCGGGAAGGAGCATGGAAAATCAAGCGAACTTTATTACCAACTTGAGACGGAATCATTTCTACCAATTCAGCACGGCGTTTGCTTAATTTTTCTACCACTGCGCCTGAAAATTCTTCATCAACATCAACCACAACTTCTTCAACCGGCTCTAAAAGCTGGCCATTTTCATCACGTTTCATAATAACGCGCGGACGAGAAATTGAAAGTTCAAAGCCTTCACGGCGCATGGTTTCAATCAAAACACCAAGCTGCAACTCTCCTCGACCGGCAACTTCAAAAGTATCAGAGTTATCGGTACGGGAAATTTTCAAAGCAATATTGCCTTCAGCCTCTTTTTCCAAACGCGCCCAAATCACGCGAGAAGTTACTTTATCACCTTCCTTACCGGCTAACGGAGAATCATTTACCGAAAATGTCATCGCTAATGTCGGCGGGTCAATCGGCTGAGCTTTGATAAAGTCTTTTACATCTACTTCCGGTGCGCAGATAGTGTCGGCCACAGTGCCTTTAACAATACCGGCCACCGCAACAATATCACCAGCGTGAGCCGCGTCTAAAGCCTCGCGTTCCAAACCTTTATAAGCCATAATTTTAGTAATCTTAGCACGCTCAACTTCGCCATGCTCGTTGATAACTTTTACAGGGTCGTTAACTTTTACGCTACCGCTTTGAATTTTACCGGTCAAAATACGGCCGACAAATTTATCAGATTCCAACGTTGTCGCCAACATTCTAAAAGGTTTATCAGGCTCGCAAACAGGTTCACTAACATAAGATAAAATAGTTTCAAACAACGGAGTCAAATCTTTATGTTCATCAGCCAAATCGCGAACAGCCCAGCCATTGCGTCCTGAAGCGTACAAAACAGGGAAATCCAACTGCTCATCATTAGCATTCAAGCTGACAAACAAATCAAAGATTTCATTCAAAACTTCGTCCGGACGAGCATCTGGTTTATCTGCCTTATTAATAACAACGATAGGTTTTAAGCCAATTTTCAATGCCTTGCCCAAAACGAATTTAGTTTGCGGCATTGGTCCTTCTGAAGAGTCAACCAGCAGTACAACGCCATCAACCATAGATAAAATACGCTCAACTTCACCACCAAAATCAGCGTGTCCCGGAGTGTCTACAATGTTTATATGAGTACCATGCCAATCAACAGAAGTGCATTTAGAAAGAATTGTAATACCTCTTTCACGCTCCAATGCGTTACTATCCATAGCGCAGTCAGCTACTTTTTGATTATCGCGGAATGTACCGCTTTGGCGCAACAGCCCGTCAACCAAAGTCGTTTTACCGTGGTCAACGTGAGCTATAATGGCAATATTTCTCATACTCATTAATTTTTCCTTTTTTTAAATCTCCACAAAAAAGCTGCGCAGAAAACACTATCCACGTGCTTAAAGTCGCCTAACAATAGCGCATTTTTTTAAAATTTCAAGAGTTTTTAATCTTTATTTTTAAGTAGTTAACGATAAAAAATTCTTTCCACTGCTTTAATATCAGCCGGAGAAACATAAACAATCAGCTTATCATCTTCTTTTATTTGATAATCTGTTGGATTATATATAAATTCATTGCCTTGATATATGGCTAAAACAGCGCTGTTTTCCGGCATTTGCAGGTCTTTTATGGACTGACCGACGTTGCTGCTGTCGTCACCTAATCTTATTTCCCAAATTTCGCCCATTTCACGTCCCAAGGCATAAGCCTCATTAATCCGCGCCCGCCGTAAATATTGCAAAATACCAGAAATTGTTATAACTGAACGGTCGATAATAGTATTATTACGAATATTTGTCGCCAATAAATTATATTCCTTTGAATTTATCAAAGAAACAGCTTGCGTATCCTTATTTTTTGAAGCCAGCAAAGAAATCAACAAGTTATCCTTGTCATTTTCTGTCACCGCAACACTTATATCGGCCGACGAAAATCCAGCATCTTCCAAAATGCGGTCGCTCATCATTTCTCCGGCAATAACAGATGTTTTGTTTAAATGCTCGGCTAATTTATGAGCTTTGTCAACATTGCTTTCAACAACACTACAGCTAATCACATTATCATCATTTTCTAATTGCGACGACATATAATAAGAAATAGCATTAGCGCCAAAAATAACGGTTTTTTCATAAGGGTTATGGTCTACCCCGAACAAACGCATAACATCAATATTGCGCTCGGGCTGACAAGCCATGTAGATAACGTCATTTCTTTGCAGATAAACATCATCTTCATTTACTAAAATTCGGTGATTTCCCCTCAAAATCATTACCACTGCTGCCGATAGTTCTGCTAATTTGCTGTTAATGTGTTTTAGTGAAAATTTCATAAAAGGAATATCTGTATCCTTTTGTTTAAAGCTGAAAATATTCAAATTTCCATTCAAAAAAGGATAAACGGCCATACTACCCGGAAGCTTGTATAAGCCCAGTAAAAACTTAGCTATTTCAATATCCGGTGTAATAACCAAATCAACCGGCAGGCTTTTTTCGTTATATAATTTATTCCAAAGCGGATTCAAAAAATATTGCGAATCGACACGGGCAATTTTGCGAGGAACGCCAAATAGGGTGTAGGCAACCTGACAAGCTACTAAATTGACCTCATCATTTTCGGTCACAGCAATAAGCATATCCGCTTTTTTCATACCAACAGACTCTTGAATATCCGGATTTGATATAGAGCCTTTTACCGGCTGAATATCATATTCTTTGGCTATATCATCCAACTTGGCTGCGTCTTTATCCACAACAACAATATCATTGTTACCCAAGCTTAAATAGCCGACTAAACTTTTACCGACACTTGAAGCTCCGCCAATTACAATTTTCATTTTTTTAACCCCGAAAAATATTCATTAATCAATTGCTCTGCCGTGTTAAAATCTGTTAGCTTGGTATATTGTTCACGAAACTTTTTTGCCTCATATAAACTGCGCACATACCAGCCTATATGCTTGCGTGAAACCGCTATACCTGCTTTTTCGCCATAATATTCCATCAATAAACGCAAATGTTTCAACAATGTTTCTTGAATTTGATCGATATCTGGTTCAGCAACCGTAACGCCTTTGCATAAATATTCGTGCGTTTGCTGCAAAAGCCATGGATTACCCAACACCGCGCGACCAATCATAACTCCATCAACTCCGCTTTCTAACATACGCTGTTTAGCTTTTTGCGGCGAATCTATGTCACCGTTGCCAATAACCGGTATTTTAACGCTTTCTTTTACCGCTTTAATGATATTCCAATCAGCTTCCCCACTATAGCCTTGCGCGCGCGTGCGCCCATGTACGGTTATGTATGAAGCTCCGCTTTCTTCACACATTTTGGCAAACTCAACAGCGTTTACATGTTCATTATCCCAGCCTTTGCGAAACTTTACACTCACGCTGAGAGGAGTGGCTTTTACCACCGCTTCAATAATTTTAGCCGCTCGCGGCATATCTTTCATCAGCGCTGAACCGGACTCATTGTTAACGATTTTCTTAACCGGACAGCCCATGTTTATATCCAGCGAGCGAGCGCCCAAATCTGCAACCAACTTAGCCGCTTCAGCAAACAAATCGGCTTCATTGCCAACTAATTGCACCACAACAGGATATTTTTCTGTACGCACATCAGCAATTTGCCAGCTTTTAGGATTTTTGCGCTGCAAAGCATTGATAGCCGCCATTTCGGCATACATATTGCCTTTGCCGCAATCGGTTAAAATTTGCCGAAAAGGTCTATCCGTGACACCGGCCATCGGCGCTAAAAAAACAGGACTTTCAAATCCGCAAAAAGCCATCTATTAATTTACCTTTCCTAACGCGCGAGATAAAATATAGTAAACCTTACCAATATCCGAGCCAGAAATCAAAGCCAGCAAAGTGCTGGCGCGGTTATTACTGCGCGCGGCTTCAATCAAACTATTAAAATCATCCAAATATTTATCAACCACTACTCTGAAATCCGGCTTTTTTTCATAGTCTTCACGAACAGCGATAACTTCTTTTTTGGTCATATTTTTTGACAGATAACGCACAAACACGCTATGATCACCTTCATAATACTTTTTCCACAAAGCTTCATCATCGCCGGTTTTATTAAAAATACTGTTTATATCAATAGAAATTGTTTCTAGCTCGCTGATAATATCTGCTGAGTTTTTCATAAACGTATCAATGCTGGCAACTTTGAATTTTTGATTAAATTCATCATACTGCTTTTGAGTTTTATCATAATTATCATTTAGATTTGTTAAATGTTCACCCACAACCTTATTAAACGCCGCCATCTTATTTTCATAAGCAGACAATGTTTTTCCCAAGCTTCCGGCTGTGGCTGTCATATCTTTATTCAAAGATGAAATCTGAGAGCTGATTTGCTTTAGACTAGCCAATGATTTATTGACATACTCATCTTGTTCAATCAGCAATCCGGCATTGGTTTTACTTTGGCCGGTGATAATTTCCGCGGTTTCCGAAAGTTTTCCGATATTACCGGAAACAAGGCCGTTTGTTTCATTCAATTGATTGATGATATTTCCGGCTTTTTCATTAAAGTTATCCACGCTGGCGGACAAACTGTCTTCCATTTCTTTAAGAGTTTGCGACACAGAGGTAAACAATTTTCCCATTTCACTGTTTTTATCCTGTGTATTCTTATAGAAATTTTGCAAACGAGTGACTTCTTCCCCCAAATTACCGACAGTTAAATGGATATTATTGACCATACGGCTGCCCTCAGTTTCCAGAAGCTGCCGCTTATCTGAAATATCTGTACCTAACTGACCGAAAATTTCTTCCGTTTGGCTAGATACATCGCGAATGCTCTTCATCTGTGACTGAATATTTTGTTCCAAAGTATTTGAACGCTCAATCATTGCCTCTACTTCCAGACTAATGAGTTTACCATATTCGCCGAGTTTTTTATCCAAATAACCGGAATTTTTATCCAAAATAGCTGATTGTTTTTCAACTACTGTTTTTTGCTCGTTTATGCTGGTTTCAATATGAGAGATTCCAGAATCTAAACGATGAAACAATTCTTCGCAATTTTCTGCCGTACGCAAAAATGTTTTTTCCAAATTTTCGCCTTTTTCCGCCCAAGATTCAATAATTCGACCAATTGCCAACTGGCTGGATTCCGAATAATTATTAAGCTGCGCTTGCGCTTTTGCTATATTTTCATTATTTACATTCACAACCTCTTTAATGTTTTCTGCCGCCGTAACCATTTCATTAACCATTGGTTTCATTATATTCGAAAGCTGTTCGCTATCCTCACGAATCTGCAAGGTGTTAACTCTAAAATCGGCAGTCGTTGAGGCCGCTTTTTCGGCTACAAATGTAAAATTATCCACCAGCTTTTTTATTTCAGAATTCAATTCCTGCATAGTTTGCGAAGAATAAGTATCCAATTCTCCGGCTAATGATTTCATTTCGGTAATGCGGTCACTCAAATCACGTTTAATGACATCAGCTTGGGCGCAAACATCGCGGGTTGTTTCTTTTAAATCGGAAACTTGCGCTTTTATGGCATCGGCAATCATTTTTGTTGCCGCGTTACCATTAGAATCCGGAAAAATTATTTGATTTAGCGAATCACGCAGCATCTGCGTTTCATTACGAAAACTGCTACCGCGGTCAATATACGCCATAACCACCCAAACAATAGCTAACGGCAAGGTTATGCCGGCCATAAAACCGCTAAATTCATTCGGCACCATCGAAAAAAGATTATCCCAGCCAAAAAATTTGGTGATATAAACAGCGACAATACCAAACCACATAACGCTAAAAACAATCATAAAGCGATGCAGACCATTAGCAAACCAGCTTTCTGGTTGTTCCGGCAAAGTAAAATTTTCAGTTTTTTCAGCTTTTTTTAATTTTTTTTCAGGATTTTTAGCGCTCATTTTTCCCTCTAAATATCTATTTTTACAATAATCACAGTTCAATATAAACAGCAAATAGTAAAAATTTTGCATAAATTTTGCACTTTTATAAAAAAATACATTGATTTTTAAAATGATATCTGTATGTTGTTATATGAAATTTGTTGCTGCCATTATAGCTCAGTGGTAGAGCACGTCGTTGGTAGCGGCTAAGTAAAAATAACAATTTTTTGTTATTTTTATCTGTAACGCCTTGGAAGGGCTTGGTAAGCAAGGGAAGTGCAAACAACCGTGGCGAACCTAGACCGACAAGCGGGGGAGCAGACCCCGTCATATGTTAAGTATTATGTTTTTAGTTTGATTATGCCATTATAGCTCAGTGGTAGAGCACGTCATTGGTAATGACGGGGTCGCAAGTCCGATTCTTGCTAATGGCACCATTTATGATAAGCACCTTTTAAGGTGCTTTTTTGTTGGTATAACTGACTCTCGTAAAGTCCGGTAATTCCGTTCCATAAAATACCATTTTTTCATTTTCTATCGGACTTTTTAAGCAAATGTCCGTAAAATCAAGCAGTCTGATAAATTAAAGCTCCAACGTTGAAATTTCTATTTACCGTTCTGTTGGGCTTTTACATCGTTCCGCCGGATTGGATAATATCATAATCGACGACTTTGCCAGATTTATCAAATCCTATAAACAGATTTGTTTCCTCAAAAGTATAATTATCTTGGAACCATGACATAACCCAGCCAATGAGCGGTATCATCCAATGGTATCTTCCGGCACCATATATTTTTCGATATTCATAATATTCCAAATTGTTTTTCTGAAACACAAGATTCGGCGTTCCGAATTTTTCTCTTGCGTCTGTTTTAGAAGAAACGCCGACCATTTGGTTTTCTATACTGATGCGGCTGTCTGCCAATTTTTCATTTCCGATAGTGGTGCTGCAAGATGTCAGAACAATCATCGCAATTACTAATAAGACTTTTTTCATCTGCGCTCTCCTATTGAACTTTTGCCAATCTGACAACAAAATTTTGGCCGAATTCTTTTTGCCAATCCATTTTCTGCTTATCTGAAATTTCATCAGATTTGTCCGTTATGCTGAAAGAATTCGCCTTAACATGTCCGTCTGCTGAAACCTCATTATCCGTTTTTGTCAATGCAAAATGTCCGATATAGGTCACTTCCTGCGGGCGCACCGTAAATCTGATTTTGCTGTTGCCCTCATAATGTTCATCTGTTTCTACCACCGTGCGGACGACTTGGGTATTGCCATACTGTTCGGTCGTTGTATAGATATATTGCAAATAAAGGTTGGTTACCTCGTATGCCCCTATCGGCAGCATCGCCGTATCATATTTGTTGCCGTCCAAGATGGTACTCATATAAAAAACTTCATTTGTTTTTATATTTTTGAAAGCGACAATATCGTTATAATTGGCGCCAAAGAACCCATCATCGGACACATTGTCCGATAAAGAGGTAATGACCACTCCGCGGGCGCCGCTGTTAAACAATGCGGGACGAAACTGACGGCTGGCGCGCAACAGGTCGCTTTCATTCGGCGTTTGCGGAAACGCGCATCCCACCAAAGTCAAGCAAACACTTAGAATTAAAAACAATTTCCGCATTGCATACTCCTTATTAAATCAGCCGCTTAATTTTGAGTTCAGACTAAATGAAATTGAGGAAAAAGTAAAGAAATAACTTCACAATAACCACAATGGAAATAAGATATTTTATAATATTGTTTCGGCGAAACATTGATATTCTCTGCCTTAAAGCCTTTATCCGCAAGAATGTTAAAGATAGGCCCGTAACTTTGAAAGACTTTCCATAAGAAGTTCAATTTTATTTGCTAATCGCTTAAAATACCCATACTCTTTAGTCCGATACGCGCATAGTATCGCTATCGCGCACCAATCCAATCCCTTATTTTTGCAAGGGATTTTTTATTATATCAATAAAGCAAAAAGTGTTTGCAAATAATTATTAACGTAATAAGAAAGTTCGAATATACGGCACTAAAAGCAATTTATAAATAAAAACACAAGGCACATCAATCAACCCAATACATTAAAAAGTTACAGGTTTTTCTATCTTTACATACCTTATTATCTTTGCAAATTTCGTTAATTTGCGAAACAGACAGGTCTTTCAGGCATATAGAAGTGTTATTTCCGTAGCAATATCTGTCACCGTAAAAATGTATATTTTTTGCGGTGTTAAGGTCATCAATTCTGTCATTTGTATAAAATTGAATAATATCAACCGTATTATGATATGATTTTGCCATTGTCATAAACAACCTACAGGCTTCAATATTGTTTTGACTGATTAAATAACCAATACCGATATATCCGGTGTTATGATTATACACTCTGATTTTGTTTCTCATAGCGTCAACAACATAACAATTTCTTTTCGTTGTTCCGCAATTTTCTACAAACATACTGTCAGGCAATTCTCCGGTAGCTTCAAATATCGGCAGAAGCGATAAGAGATCCTGTTGTGAACCGTCATTTATATGCAGCTGCGATTTATATTTTACAACCACGTTTATCAAAGTATCCCATTGCCCCAAAGCCATATTCCAATGATATGCCAACATTGCCTTGTTAAACCCGACCAACCCGCCGGCGGTTAAAGCGGCAATAATCGCCAACACGCCCAGCATTTCAATCATACTACGTCCAACACTACAGTCATGCTTTAGCGCCTCATGTCTTTTTACCGGCTGAGGCCATTCCGGCAGGAAGTACCGGCAAAGAATGACTCTGAAAAAGGAGACTCTAAAAACGCCAAGCCAACTATCTTTTTTCAAATTATTCTTATACATATTTCCGAGCTCCTTGTATTTTCAATATAAAAACAAAACCCGCTTAAAGCGGGCGGATGTTCGAAAACCATTAGTTGCAGACGCAGAATGGCTCGGCTTATTCAGCACCTAGCCTTATTCAACCGACATCCGCTCTAAGCAGAAATCGGCATAACAGATTAAAGTCGCTTATGCTTAAAGCGACTATCCGCAACTAAAGGGTTTTCGACGCCCTCGGCACATCTCTGCGCCTATAAATTTTGTAGCTTGAAAATATAAAAAAGTAAAGAACTTTATTCGGTCAAAAAATTGCCTCTGCTATTGCCTTGCGATAAATAAATTTTACCGTCTAACTAAACTACAGACAACTTTTTTCCCGAATATTAGGAGTTTGAGCATCTGAATGTTCTTTTTCATAATTTTTCAAAAATTCTGCAAATTCCTCAACTTGTTCTGAGGTTAAGTTTTCATTTTTCGGCTCAGAAGATGTTCCATAAGGCACAGAACCTCGCAAATAATCATAAACATCATTCCCTTGCGAATCAGTCAATTTTAAATCGGCACCATTTTCAACTAAATACTTCGCAACCTCTAAATTTCCTTCCTGCACCGCATACATTAAGGCTGTTCTTTCTCCATACTGCATGCAAATATCCTCATTGCAATAATAACCGTTGTCTTTATTGCCGGCATTAGTCTGAGCATCTATATCAGCACCAGCTTTTAACAATATTTTTACGCTGTCTAAAAAGTCGTATTGAGCTGCATACATCAAAGCGGTTTTGCCTATAGAATTTACAGCATTTACATCTGTATTTATTCCTTTACACTTATTTTCAGAACACTCCTGCAGCAATAAAGCCAAAACATCAGGACGATGAATGCTTATCATTAAAATTTCATCAGCCTCAACAGGTATCTGCGGTTCTTTAATAATTTCTCCGCCCTGAATTTGCTTTATAAGCAAATCCTTAATTTCTTTTATCGGCGCACCGGAAAGAATTTTATAGCGTAGAGTGCTTTTATCTACCGGTTCTCCGCGGGTTGCCGGCGGCATCATTGCTAAATAAGCATATTGCTCTGCAATTTTTTCTGAAACCTTAAACGTTTTAACATAATGCTGAGTCAGCTGCTTTACCGCTTCTTTAAAACCCATACCATAATTTAGAGTTTCTGTAACTTTTTTATAATTCGGATATGAGGCCATCGCCCATTGTTCCAGCGGCATAACTTTAAGATATTTTTCATTGCCTTTAATATTCCAATCCGGATTATAGCGGTAAATGTTATTATAGTATTTTTCCTTTGCCTGATGAACAAAACGGCTGGAACCTCCGCTCTCAAAATAAAAATTACTATATAAATTATGATAAAATTTGTTTACTTCTTTAGGGAAATAATATTCATCATATTGCGAACAGTTAGAAATATCTATTGCTTCAGCTCCGTGACCGCCGCCGGCATAGTCCAGAATAGCCGTCATTTTAAGTTTTCGCGCTGTAGGGCAGGGAACAACAATCTGCCATGGCGTATAATTTATATAATTACTTTCATTATCCAAAATATTAAAAAATTTAGAAAAATGCAAAGCCCCGATTTCTATCAAGCATTTTAACTGCTTGTAACATTTCAGCGGATTTTCGCCCACTAATTCTAAATAATGCTCTTGATACATTCTATAAAAAGGCTCATCCGGAACAATTTTTTCGTATTGAGCAACCAATTTTTCATGCAATCTTTGGGCAATTTGCGAAAACTCTTTAGTCTTTACCTGTTTAGGATGATAGATACTCTGCAATATTAAATATTCAATCGCAGCGGAATCATTTGTATCAATCATTTTTTTGAGCTGTTTAATAGCTTGATTCGGATTATTTTTAATGGCATCAGTTATCTTTTCGTATTCATTATAATCTTTATTTGTTTCTGCGGCAAACGCTGAAAAACCAAATATACACATAAACAGCAAAATCAAAAACTTTTTCATTTTTACCCCTAAATAACAGATTAACTTCTTTTATATTAACTAGAAAAAGTTAAGAAATGCACAAAAAACATAAATTGAATAGCTAGTTTTTACACATTTACAGATTAAAAATAGAAAAGCTTTTTCCATTTATTATTTTGTTTATGTCGGCAATTATTGCAATATCATTAAAAAAAGCGATAACCGCGTGTTCAGTCAAAAACGCTGCGGTTATTTTTTTGAATTTAACGCTAAAAGATATAATACCGGCTGCAGATATTATCAATAAAAAAAACCGCAAAGTACCTTAAAAAAAGAAGTACAATGCGGTTATAGCTCGGCAAAGATTATTTCCATAATAACCTTTAAGTTGGTGAGCGAATATGAGGGAGATTATCAGGTAAAAATAAACCTGTTCTCAATAAGTTGTTAAAACTTACAGCGGCTCCCCTTTTTAAGCAGCTGAGTATTAAAACAACCCCTATGCATATATTCGCGGCAACTATAATACTTTCAAAACAAATTCGAAATAAAGTTAAAATAACCAATCCGACAATAAATGTAAAAAATAAAAATATACCTGCCATAATTATTAAAATTTGGCTTTGTTTAACACTTTAGTTTGTGTTTGTCAACATTATTTGACAACTTTTTTATCTGTTAACAATTCAGAAGCGGCAGTATCGGACTCTACTACTGACATATCAGTCGTTTCCAAATAATTACGCACGTATTCTTCTTTAGTTAAGCAGTTTTCTTTAGCTTTTTTCTCGTCTTGATAAAGCTCTCGCCAATCATCTTTACTCAAATTATCTTCAGTAAAGCTATCTGTATTTTTAGCAAAAACAACCATATATTCAGCATATTCATCTTCGGTTACACAACCGTTCTTGTCTTTATCCATTTGAAAATAGTTTTCTTCGGCAATATTATTAGAAATATTGTTTATAAATTTATTAGACAGCTCTTCTGTTGACATACTATTAAATTTATCTAAAGTTGTCTTTGTTTTTTCCATTTTTTCTTTCAAATCATTTATCATTTCTTGGGGAGATTTATTTGCCATATCCTGCATTTTTTTTATCCGCTCTTGCGCTTCATATTCTGTTTCTTTTTGCAAAAGCGCCATATATTCATCTTTACTCAACCGAGAATCGCTATTTTTATCAAATTGCTTAAAATATTCCCTCAATCTAGCTTTTTTCTGTGCTTTTTCACTTTCTTGTAAATTCAAGTCTATATCCACGCTGTTTACTAAATAACTAAATTCATTTTCAGAAATATATCCATCAGAGTTAACATCGCTGACATCAAAACTATTGTCCAACATTTCATTAATATCCGGCTCAGATAATTTTTCTTGCACGGCTTTTTTAACATCAAATTCCTGCGCTTGCACAGAAAATACGCAAACAACACTACATAAACAAAAATATATAAATTTATACATCATCGAAAAATCCTTTTTATTTATTAACATACTTTTTTTATAGCATTATTCTAATTTTTATTCAATCTTTAAAAAACTTTTAAAAAACAACCTGTTTTTATTGACTTTTTGACAAAAAAAAGTTAAGCTCTTGGTAAATTTCAATTATTATAAATCTTTTAAACTTATTCTTATGAAGCATTTTTATATTTTAATCGTGTTCATTTTCGGTTTAGTATTCGGTGCCGGCGGCTGTATGCTGTTTCACAAATACTTCGTTCAAAATGAAACTCAAGAAGTTGTTAACGCTGTGGAAGAGGCCAAAGTTGCTCAAGAAGAGTTTGTTTACGGTTCTGATTTTGCCGAGATTGTGCCTTTAGCAACATTCACTCCGCAAAAACAGGAACTTAAACCTTTGCCTCCGCAGAACAAACAGCCTAAAAAAGATGAAAGCCACGCATTTTTTGCCATGTTTTCCGCGCTATCTATTATCAGTTTGATATTAGCTATAGCTTTTAGCATTAACGCGGCACATTCTGACAAGACGCGTGATATGGCTGTCTTTTTTGCGATTTTTACAGGAATAGCATTAGTAGCAGCTTTCTTCTGTTACTAATCTTATAAAAAAGACCGAATTTGCAATCGGTCTTTTTTTATTAACTAAAATTTTTGCTTTATTCCGCTATAAATCATACAACCTAACCCAAAAATCAGAATAAGCGCCAGCACAATCAACAAAAAATATACAGAGATATATAAAATACCGGCAGCCAACAAAATTGAAAGTGCAAATAACCCCGATTCCTGCAATAATTTCAGCCATGATTTATTTTTTGGCAACATTATAAAGTGTTCGTTATCCGGATATCCGTTAACACCATGCCCGCATTTCAAACAATATTTAGAATCTACCGGAATGTTGGCACCGCAGCGGTCGCACACCAAATACAAATCATCTGTCCCATCTATGGTTTTATGCAGACAATGTGGGCATAAACTCCATTTCCATAACTTGATAGGAGACACGTCTTTTTGGCAATAAAAGCAAAAAACTTTTTTCATTTATTTTCCTTAAATATCTTTCGTTACATAATTTATTTAGTTTTTTATCAAATAAAAGGCAAGAGATTTTGCAAACATTTTCAATTTTTAACGAATAAGCATTAATAGCCAGAATATTATTAACGGATTTGACATTATCTGCAAGTTACCGAAAAAAGTTATCATGAAAGCGAAAAAATCTAACCTAACGGTTATCTTTGATTTAGTCAAACAGACCTTATCTTTTTGAATGTAACAGCAAAATGTTATGTTTTCGAAACAAATTAAGAGGAGAAAAAAATGAAAAAAGAATCAAAATCTTATGATAACAAAAAATCATCTCAAAAAGCACAACCAACAGTTTCTAAAGGAGGTTGCGGCTGTGGCTGCAATTCAGCTTCGGAAATGGAAGAAATTGATGAAATTTCTATCAGCAAATAGGTTTTGATATGAAAAATTTGACGGCGAGCGGCACCAACAGCCGCAGCCGCCATAGCGAAACAGCTGCTTATAATCATAACAACAACGATTTTAGCAACTTTATGAATTATTTTTGGAATTATACTGATATGCCGGAAAATTTGGCTGAAGATTTAGAACCTCGTATTCAAGTTGTTGAAAATAAAGATTCTATAAATGTCACAGCCGAGCTTCCGGGAATTGCCGAAAACGATATTGATTTACAAATTTCTGCCGACGGATATTTATCTATCAGCGGCGAAAAGAAAAATACCAACACCGCAGCGGCAAAAAACTCTTATTTTTCCGAAATTTCATACGGTATGTTTAAGCGAACTATCCCTTTGCCTTGGGATTTGGCTTATGATAACGCAGCCGCAACCTATGCTAATGGCGTGCTGTCTGTTTTGATACCTAAAACTCAGGTTGAAAAACAAAAATTCAAAAAAATTGCAATTAATACAACTAATAAAAATTAATTACTCGGCTCTGTTTCACATGAAACAGAGCATTTTTATATATCCTCAGCACTGTACCTTAATCAAAATTTAAATTCTTTAATTTAGAATGAAGTAAATTTTTGTTTTTAACGAGGTTAAATATGTTTGAAAATAAGCTTTTACTTAAAACCGTAGGTTTAATTTCTTTGGTGTCTTTCAGTCTATCTGTTGCACCATCAAAAGTTTATGCCCATAAATTGGCGCCGTTATCTTTTTCTAAAATGTATAACTTAGCGCAAAATGGTGATGTTGAAGCTTTACGCGCCTCTGTAAGACGAGGTATGAACATAGATAGCGTCAACCAAAACGGAGATACCGGCTTGTGTGTGGCCGCTCAGTACCGTGACGCCTACACCTATAATGCTTTTCGCGCTGCAGGAGCTAACCCTCGTCATCCATGTGTACAAAGAATTGCCTATTATGAAAATTTTGTAAACTCTTCAAAAGCTGTTTCGGTTACGGCTACACCTCGAGAAGCTTATGGAACTATGGGAAAAGAGGAATATAAAATTTCTCCGACAACTTGGTGGCTCTTAGGAGGTCTTGCTTTAGGCGGAGGTATTGCCGCAATAGCCATGGGTGGCGGTGGTGGCGGCGGCAGTGGCGGCAGCGAAGAAAAAGAAAGCTACAATTATATTGGTGAAGGTATTTCTTCAAGCACCAAAAGCGTAAACTGTTCATCGGCAATTAATAAAGACAATTTATTGAAAGTTTCTAATGCCGATTTGAAAAAAACTGCCAAAATTAATTTCAATGAAAATGTCGTAGAAGCCGGAAAATCTTTGACTATTGGTTTGAAAGCTATAAATAATGGTTCATATGCCAACTCAGAAAATTCAAAAATAGAAGTCGGCTCCGGTGCCGCAGGTATGGCCGCCATAACAAAAAGTAAGGTGATAAACGACGGATATATCAATGTTAACGCTTTCAACAATTCTATCGGAATGATTGCCAGCAACCATTCTGTTGCTGATAACAACGGCGAAGGAGTTATTGACAACTCAACTAGCTCAGCCACAAACGGTATTGATTTAAACTTTTCCGGTTTTGATGAAAATAATCTAGTTATAGGGATGTATGCTGATAGCGCTTCAACTATCAATAATAACGGAGATATACAAGGAACAGCCATCAAAGCCAGTACAGATCCGACTAAAGAAACCGATAAAAACACCAACAACAGCGGTAATATTATTGGCGACATTTTGTCTGCCGAAGCTACAACAACCACATCATCAACTGCTGTTTCCGGAACTCTTGTCGGTATGGAAACAATGATATTAAATACAGGTTCTAACGCCGTAAACGAAAAAACAACAGCTAATAATAACGGTAAAATAAAGCTAAGTGCCGGCGACGGTGGCCTTAGCTCTGAAATAAAAGTAAATCTTATCGGTATGGGCAGCTATTTGGACGACGGTTTTATGAACGGTTCCAAAAACATTCAGCGCGCCGATAAAGCTGTTTTGAATAACAAAGGTATTATAGAGCTTAGCTATACCGGAAATTACACCTTTGACACCACCAAAACTCTGCGCAAAGGCTTGGGCGGTATTGTCGGTATGCGTTCTGACGCTAATACAACGGCAGAAAATAACGGCACTATAAAAATAGTGTTACCTGATAACTCTTCTTCCAGCTCTTCTGGCTCGTCTAGCTCTTCTGGCTCGTCTAGCAGCAATGTCGCCGTGGCTGCAGGTATGCAGTCTGTACACAGCGGAGCAATAACAAATAATAAAAACATTTTAATCGAAACAAAAGGCACAAACGCAAGAATAACTTATGGTATGATTGCGGTAGAAGGCAACGGTACTGTTTCGGGATTATACACCACAAACAAGCCAACCCTCACCAACAACAAAACCATTGAGATGAAAGCAAGCAACAGCTATGGTATGGCTTCATATAACGGCGGCAAAGTAATTAATAACGGAAAAATCCGCTTAGGTTCGGAAGATAACACATTTTACACAAAAAACATTGGTATCTATGGTTCCGGCGACAGTACTTTAACAAGTTTAACCAATAGCAGCAATGGTGTTATTGACATATATTCTTCTGAATCCGTAGCTATGAAAAATGATTTTAGCGGCGGTACAATTTTGCAAAATGACGGCACTATTAATGTTTATAAAAGCGCAATAGGAACCAAAATTTTCAGCGGTAATTACAGCAATCTGATAAATAACGGCACCATAAATTATGAAGCAACTGCAAACTCCTCTACTGGCAATGATAATTCATCTTCCGGCAGCGGTTCAACTTCAAACAATTCCGGTTTAGCCGCAGATTCATATAATTTGAACATTACTCAACACATTGTGAGCACAAAATCTCCTTCTGCCACCGCAACTTCAAGCGGAACCGAAAGAATTGAAAACTATGGTAAAATAAGATTGGTAACCGCAAATTCTGCAGCTATGTCAGTGGAAACAAAGCAAGGAACTGCTTATAACGGCGGAATTATCGACCTAATTTCCAACAATGATAATAATAAAAATGTTGGCAATAACTTTGTAAACGCCGGTATGTATTTGGGTAGCGACACTATTATCACGGCAAATATAACCAATGCCGGAACAATAAATGTGGAATCAGGCTATTCCGTTGGTATGGCGAGCGTTTCCACAAGTATTTCCAGCGTTATCAACAGTGAAACCGGCGTGATTAATGTAAAAGGTGATAACTCATTTGGTCTTTATGCGACTGGAAACAGCTACTTATATAATAACGGTATTATCAATATTTATGGTGACAACAGTATTGGTATTTATTCAAAAGGTAACGGTGAGGGACAAACCGGAGCGGTAATTAAAAATAATTTAATTAAAATTTATGGCGCAAACGCTGTGGCCTTTCAGATAAGCGGTACAGCAACCATCGAAAACCCAGGAATTGTTGATGTTTGTTCGGCAAGAGATTCAGGTTGTAATCCAAAAGCCGCTTCGACTATGTCTTTCTATTCTGTTTCAGGTAATTTAAAGCAAGCACTAAGTCAAGGAACTTTAGCTAAACTTGCCAGCGGCAGCTATGTTACAATAGATAAATCGTCCGAACTCACACTTTTAGACAACGGAACAGTGATAGACGCGTCAAAAGGCGGAACTGTAACCAATAATGGAACTATAAATTTAAATTCTAGCGATGGAATAGGTATAAAAGCAGGTGATAGTAGCAAAATCACAAATGAAAATATCATAAATTTGGACGGCTCAAATAATATTGGCATTGACGCCAGCGGAGGCGAAATTAAAAATAACGGTAAAATTGATATAAAATCCTCATCTAGTAAAGGCGTTAAACTTACTGGCAATGCAAAATTCACAAATGGTACCGGCGGTATTATAAATGTGAATAAAGATTATACCGACAGCACCGGTATCTATATATTATCAAATTCTTCCGAGAGCAACAGCTCCAGCTCAGGAGCGTCAGCCACTAATGAAGGTAAAATTTGGATAAAAGGCGATAACAGCACCGGTGTTTATATTGACGGCGGCGAATTTACCAACAGCGGAACTATAGTTTCTGGCGGCACAGCCAGCGGTGATAGTTTTGTTGTAGATAACAAAGGTATAACAAACGGTTATGGTATTCGTATAAAAAACGGCTCGGCAACAAACAGCGGAAAAATATATATGTTTGGTAAAGGAGAGGCAAGCGCAGTTTTAGTAGAAGGCGGTGAATTCACCAACAGCGGAACTATTTATGTTGATGGTCTAAATAATGGAAGCAACAAGATTTTCGCTATTATAGTAGAAGGAAATGGAACTGCTCAAAATACTGGTACTGTTACTTATGTAAACGGAGCTGGTCAATATAATGGAAAGGTGGAAGATGAAAAATCTACCACCAGTACCGCATCACTTTCTGCAGGAATTTTAGTAAAATCAGGTGGAGTATTCAAAAATAGCGGTGTGGTTAAAACCGATACGGTTATGGATTTTAATTCCGCCGCATCTAAAAACAGCAAAATTGTAATCAGCAAAAACGGTTCTTATCAAGCCAAAAGCTTTAAAGGTAATGTTGTTGCAGATGCTGACATAACTCAAAACGGATTTGAAACAACCTATCGCAATGATAACTCATTTATTGGTAAAGACGAAGGTTTAAATGTGATTTCCGGCTCATACATGTTTAATACTGAAAAAGCCGTTAACGAATCCGGCAACACTGGCGTGATTATGACTATGAAATCATTTGCAGAAACTGTTGCTGATAAAAAATTGGCTTCTTATTTAAGCACTAACTATGCGGCGCAAAAAGGCGAGGGCGTTTTCAACATCTTAAAAGGCGCTGCTACTGCTACGGCTTTTGATATGGCAATAAACCGCGAGTTTGGCTTTAGTATGATTCCAAATTTAGCAAAACAAGATTTAGATTTGCTTTCAAATATTAACCGCGCGGCTAATGACGATATTTTGACGCAAACTGATGAAATCAACCGCACTAAAGTTAACGTTATGGCTTATCAACAAGAGTTTGATAACAAACAAAATGTTTCCGGCTACAAAGACAAGGTGACAGCGGTTTATGGTTTCAGCGACTATCAAATTGACAACAACTGGCGCGCCGGTTTTGGTGTGGCGGCGGCTCGCAGCGACAGCGATTTTGATGACGATTCATCTCGTTATAACAATGTGCTGGAGGTTTTTGCTCCGCTTACTTACACTAACGATAATTTCCGCGCTATGGCTAAACCTAAAGTCGGTTTTGGCAAAGGTCACTACAGCCGCAGCGGCATAGATAAAGCCTATAAAGCAGATTTAACCAACTACTACTATGGTGTTGATGCTGAAGCCCGTCAAACTATAGATATTGATGTTGCGCAAATTGAGCCTGTTGTCGGCGCTAATATTACCGAAGTAAACGTTGACGACTTAAAAGAAAATAACGGCGGACTTAAAGCGGACAGCGATAAAGTTACGTCTATTCAATCTGTTATTGGTATGGATATTAAAAAAGAGTTTGAACTTGGCAAAGAACAATCTGTTTTATTAACTGCCGGCGGACGCTATTTCCATGAATTTGGCGATAAATATTCAACAATGGCGACCATGGACAATATGCTTGGTTCTTATCAAATTAACAGTAATCGTTTACAGCGTAACAGCGGTTTGCTGACAATGAAAGCGCAATACGACTATAAAAAACTTTCGCTCAGCGCTGCGGTAAACGCCCCGATCGAACAAAAGAGCAATGTTTACTATCTGTTCAATTTAGGTTATAAGTTCTAAAGATTTTAAAGGTGTTGATATGGTTTTAGAAAACAAATTAAATATCACAGACCAAGTAGAACTCAATAAAGCTGAAGAGAAAATAAGTAAAATTAAGGCTAAAAAGCTCTTTGACAGCGGAAAAATTGATAATATAAAAGTAGGAACTTTTGCCGGTTTGAAACAAATTCATAAGTATTTGTTTGAAGATATTTACGATTTTGCCGGCAAGCTACGCACCGTCAACATTGCTAAAGGCAATTTTCGGTTTGCTCCGGTTATGTATTTAGCGCAATCCCTAAAGCAAATAGATAAAATGCCGCAATCAAATTTTGATGAAATCGTGGAAAAATATGTGGAAATGAACGTTGCTCACCCGTTTAGAGAGGGAAATGGACGTGCGACTAGAATCTGGCTTGATTTAATCTTCAAAAAAGAACTGAAAAAAGTCGTGGATTGGAATAAAATTGATAAAGCCGATTATCTTTCCGCTATGGAAAGAAGTCCGATTAAAGATATAGAAATCAAACATTTGCTGCAAAATGCCCTTACAGATAAAATCAATGAACGTGAAATATTTATGAAAGGTATTGATGTCAGCTATTATTACGAAGGCTATGACGAATACAATATTCACGATTTGATATAGTTAAATTGTTACATTTTTATAATTTTGAGAGTGGTGTTATCTAACGTTTTATCATTAAATACAGCATTTATATGTGGTTTTCGGCAAGAAAACTGATAACTAAAAAAGTCTTTTAGCCGCATGTCAGCTAAAAGACTTTTTTATATTAACGTACACAAAAACAATAAATTGTTATTACAACCATTGCTATTACATACCATTTTGTTATTTTCCAAGATGTTTTTTCATCTTCTTTATAACGGTTTTCATATTCTACCTTATTTGTCATTTCTAACAAACCAAGATAAATAAATGTACAAACCATAAGCAATATACAATAAACAGCAATCATAATTATTAAATATATAAAAATAAAACAACTGCTGATATAGTACAATCTTGTCAAGATTTTGTCAATATATTAAACACTTAAAAAATTTTTAAATAAAAAAAATCCGCCTCATTAGCGGACGAATGTGTATTAGTTGTTGGTTGTTAATAAAAAAAGCCCTCCAAAGGGAAAGCATTTTTTAATTGGTGCGCTAGGCCAGACTTGAACTGGCACGGGATAAATCCCAACAGATTTTAAGTCTGCAGCGTCTACCGATTCCGCCACAAGCGCATCACATTTTTGTTATATACATAAATTTTTTGACATTTGCAACATAAAACTTGTCTTTTTTTGCAAAATATGCTTAATTAAACAACGGAAAGAGGAAATACATTCCTCTAGTTTAACTTAAGAATACAGCAGAAACAGCGTTTCGGTATTCTTTGGGGAGAAAAAAATGAAATCTGTCGACACATCTCTTCATCATTATTTTTTTCCAAATATTAATGAAGATGGGTGGAAATTTGTCAGTGTTCTGGCGTTTTTATCAGTAATTTTAGCAATTATTTGGTTTCCGCTCGGTTGTCTTTCATTTTTAGTAACAATATGGTGTTTTTATAGTTTTCGCGATCCAATTAGAGTTACACCTGTTTTATCAGGTGCGCTAATTGCTCCGGCTGACGGCTATATCGTAGCTATAAATCGTGAAAAAGGTCCAGATGCCTTGGGTTTGGACCGTAAAAATTATACAAAAGTAAGCCTTTACATCAGTCCGTTTGATGTAAACATCAACCGTATGCCTATTAAAGGTCTTATTAGTAAAACATTTTATGACGCCGGTAAAAAATTTTCTGGTTCTACTGCTAAAAATGATATTAGAAATGAAAGAATGCTGATTGCTATAAAACATAGCAGCGGCATAGAATTTGTGTTGCAGCAAACAGCATTGTTTTGCAGTAAAAGAATTGTCGATAATCTAAAAAAAGGCGATGAATTTGCTGCCGGACAGCGCATTGGCTTTATTCGTTTTGGTGGATATGTAGATTTGTATTTACCGGAAAAAATTGAGCCGCAAGTTTGTATCGGACAGTATTTAATCGGCGGAGAAACCATTGTCGCCGACATAAAATCAGACGCTCCCCGTATTGAAGGAGAAATAAGATAATGGCAGAAACTTATCAAAATAACCGCTCAACAACCGTGCGCAGCGGTATAAAAAAGAAAGCAATCGGTAAATTTAAGGAAGTTCCTTTTCGTAAAATGGCTCCTAATATTGTAACATTGATGGCCTTATGCTCAGGTGTTACCACAATCAAATTTGCAATTATGCAAAATTGGACATTTGCAATAGTCTGCTTGTTTTTAGCTTGCGTTTTTGATGGTTTGGACGGCCGTGTGGCCCGTAAGTTAAAAGCCTCATCAAAATTCGGCGCCGAATTGGATTCATTATCCGACTTTGTTAGTTTCGGCGTAGCTCCGGCTATATTGATGTATCAATGGTGCTTAAACTCCATTCCTCATTGGGGTTGGATTTTTACGCTGATGTTCGCTGCCGGTATGGCTATGCGATTGGCACGTTTTAATACTATGCTGGAAGACGCAACCGTTCCGGAATATTGGTCACACTATTTTGTCGGGGTTCCGGCTCCTATGGCTGCTGCAATTGCAGTTATGCCGCTGCTGATTTCATTTGCATATCCGGAATATGATTTTATTTTGCGTAACAAATATTTGTGCAGTGCCATAATCATTTTGGTAGCGTACTTAATGGTTAGCCGTATTCCAACTTTGTCACTCAAAAAAACACGCATTAATGCAGACTATTTCTTGCCTTTAATGGTGTTGTTTGCTTTGTTTGTAAGCTGTTTATTAACTCAGCCTTGGCTGACATTGGGATTGTTTACTTTAGCTTATTTATTGACAATTCCATTTACGGTTATCAAATTTTTGCATGACAAACGTACCTATGAAAAAAACTTAAAAACATATAAGCCAGAAATTAAAGCCTAATTTAAGCAGACAAAAACAGCCTTAGTTATAAAACTAAGGCTGTTTTTTAGTTTAATCCAAATTATAGTCACGGGTAAAGCTATAAATTTCAGCATCGCTGAAAACTTTAGGCAGAATAAAAGATGTGTACTTAGGCATTTGCATTTTTTCTATGTTCAACCTAAAGACTTTTTCGTCAGAATATTCTTCATGGAAATGTTCAAACGGATCCAGTTTGCCTTTGCAAATCAGATTATAATCTTGTGCAAAAACTCGCAATATGTCACGCACAACATAATTAAGATACTGACGCAGCAAAATATTCATTTTTGGAGGAAGATACTCGTTAAGCAAATCATCTACTTCCCAAAACATTTGCATAGCCGGACTTTCCTTGTCAAGAGGCATCTTCTCATCACCATACCATGGTCCGGGAAGACCAAACTTTATGGCCGATAAGCCAACATTCAAACAGTCATCCATATTCACGTGACGCTTATATATACGCTCGGCAATCCGGCAAAGAATCATCATCAGCTTTAAGCGTTGCTCATATTCCGGAGTCTTTTCTCCCTTAAAAATGTGAAGACCAAGGTAGCACCGTAAATCCACATTCAAGCCAGTACACCCATAATACAGCATAATCGTAGGCAAAAAAGAATCCAAAGCAGAAATAACAGCCTTATTGACAGTATCAATATGTTCTTGTTGTTTACTGTTAATCTCATCGCCAGCATCTACCTTTTTTTTGATGTGTGCAGGATACTCTTTCTTTGGAACTTCAAAAAGCTTTTTTCCATTCAGAACCGCAGAAGTTATAAAGCCGATTTCGTTATTCTTAGAACCCCAGACATAGACGATATCCAACTTAAAGGTCTGCCATGGAAACATAAAAGGCATTTTACCGGCATAATATTGCTTGCTGATAAAAATTTCTTTTTCATTTTTATCCAGAGGATACAGTTTCCAGCCACCAGCTACAGATTTAATCTTTTTAATCGCATAGCTTTTATCAATAATAAAAATATTCATAATAAAAAGTATTAGTTAATAATAAAATTTGTGATTTATTATAGTTTTGTTATAATAAATGTAAATAAATTTTTACTCTAAAATGTCTAAAAAACCGCATTATTCCCTCAAAAAAGAAGAACAATGCGGTAGTTTTCTGACATTAAAATTTATATTTGTATAACACTTATAATTACTGTTGTCAGACCACAAAATCGCTTACAAAACACCGCCGGTGTGCAGACAATAATCATGATTTTGCAGATTATAGTTTTTATAAACCTCACACTCGCTGCAAATACAGCCTTTATCCTGATAAATACAATTACTCTTTTCAAACGCACAATAAAGTTTTTCATAATGCTGCATATTTTGTAAATTTTCCAAAGATTTCAAAAAATTCTCCGGCGCGTTTTTCAGTTTGCAATGCTCTGTATATGACGGACAAGTCATACAACGGCAAAGTTTAATATTTTCTGTGGTTTTATCTACTTTTTGCATTTCTGCCTCCTTTTTCATTCAGCAGAAAATATATGCTTTAATTTGTGATAAAAAACCTGACTTACAGTTCTATAAACGTTTAAATACACCGTTCTCCGGCGCCGGAAAATACGAAATAAACTCCGGTGAATTTTTTACGCTGTCAACTCTGGCAAACATAGGACCTTTATATAAAGATATTTCAAGCTGGCGCAGTTTATCTTCTACACTTTCAGCCAAAACCAGCACATCTCCACTAGGTAGATTACAAACATAACCAGAAATTCCGCCAATTTCAGAAACGCGGCGCAGGGTCCAAAAGCGAAAACCAACGCCCTGAACCCTGCCGCTGATTAAAAAGCATTTTAACATTATTTTTTACCGTGCAAAAATTCTTCTATTTCTAAAAGTTCATTTTTCACGCATTGACGTCCTTGCTCCGCCTCTTCGTCAACTCCCCACGACTTACTTTGATATAATTCTTCTAAATAAGCTAGTTCAAAAGCCTCTGAAGCAGTTATTTTCTTTTCAGCAAAAGCCAGAGCCAGCAAAGGAGATTTTAGACGCACAGCGGCCAAATAATAAGCTGTAAGCGTTTTTAAACTCATTTTTTCTAAAATTTCCGTAAAACCGGCGCGGTTATTTTCATTTTGCGGCGGCGGAGTTAAACCGTCGGTTTCTTTTAAGGTGATTTGGAAACGATTATTAAGCCATTTCAAAACCGGAAGCCATTTTTCAGTTTGCAATGACTTAATGTCATCATTAGCACTCCAAAACAAAATAACATCTGTCAAAGAAAACTCCACCAGTTTTTCGATAACTTCGGAACGATGCTCTTTTATTTCTTTTTCCGCTTGCTTAAAGTCCAGCATTATTTTACCAAACCTTTCAAAAGACTACCGGCTTGATTGCCTAAATCTTTTACAGCAGCTTTAGTATCGGTCAATGATTTTTTAACCGCGTCTTTAGTATCTGAATAGTTTTTTGTTGCATCATCTTTAATACCGCCTTCTGCAGCCTTAAAATGGTTGGCATATGATGTTCCTTGTAATGCGGTGTGGCAAGGAGAAGAATCTGCGCTCAAAATCATATCTCCGGCATTATATATGCCTCCGGTGGCAATAATACCAACCACAGCTTTAGCAGTCTGAGTTTTATTTATTCCAACGCTAGGTTTTGACATAGTGCCGCCAATACTCAGTAGTGAGCCTAAAACCGATGATACATTGGTATCATTGATACGTCCGGAAAACGGCTGCAAATCTAAATCTAATTTTTCAGTATAAAGATTGGCGTTTCCATCTACAACAACATAAAAATCATTGGCATCAACCACTATTCCTTTAGGAAATTCAGCTACACCTTTTTTAATATCACTGCGCACAACCGCACAATTCAAATTCAAATCTTTATTGACTATATTCAGTTTCAAATTATTCAAAATTTGAACAATTATATTACCTTGCAGGCGTTCCAAACTCTTAATATTCATAACCGATGGATCAATAATGGCCACAACTTGACCATCCATATTGGCCAAATATTGATCGGTATCAGAACCAGAGGTGTTAAGTTTGATATTAAAATCAGTTTTACCACCATTTTTAACATACAAAACTTCATTACCTGAATCCGCAAAATCCTTGTTTAGTTTTTGTAAAACAATGCCATTTCCGTTTAAATCAATATTCATATTTTTGGCGTTAGCATTGAGGGTTGCCATACCTTTAATAACACCATCACCGCCGCTGATATTTTTTATATCAGCTTTAAATACACCGTTTTTCAAAGCTAAATCGGTTAAAATATTTGTTAAAGTCATGTCCGGCGTAACATTAACTGTTTTCAAATCAATATTAACATCAGCATTTACAGACTTTAAAACATCATACGGAATTGGAGTATTTTTTATCAATTCATTAGCTCGCGCTTCCGAAATTAACCAGTTATTTTCAGCTGTTTTTGCTGAGCTAAATTCATACACATTCAAATTATCACTGGCGGCATTCAGCTTTAAATACGGTGTTTTACCGGTTAAATCAGCTGAAACATTGCCATTGATTTTATTTGTTTTATAAGTGATTTCATAAGTACCCTCAGAAGTCAGGCCTTTAGTAATTCCCTTAACTCCACCGGCATAATTCAAAGTATAGCCTAAAGCGTTTACCTGCAGTTTGGCGTCAACATCATTATATTCTGAATCTTGAATAGACTTAAATGAAGACGTTGTGCCGTTTCCGGTAATTTGAATACCAGAAACCACCGTATCAAAGCTTAAATTTATTGGAGAGTCAAAGCTATTTGTGCCTACAGTAAAATCTTTAATTTCTACGCTGTCTTTATCACTATAAAAAACGTTTGTGTTAGAAGTTTTAACTGTATCTACCACTATTTCCTTTTTTAAAAGCGGCAACAAAGAAAATTGCACTTGAGCTTGGCCTATTTGCGCAACCGGTTGATTATTTTCGGCTTGTGCAATAGAAACATCATTTAACTCAATACTTGGTTTAAGTGAAACACCAATTTTTAAATCACCGTTAATTTTAACAATCATATTTGCATATTTAAGCGCCAAAGCTTCAATTTGCGGTTTATAATTGTTAAAATTGGCTAACTTCAAAAAGGTAATTAAACCAATTAAAGGAACAAAAATGATTATTGCTAAAACTATTAAAAATTTTTTCATTTTTTATACTCCAATCCAAAAAATTCACAAGCTTCTTTATAATACTTTGGTAATTCGGCGCATATTATCGTCTTTTTACCATATATAACGGATAAATCTATTTTATACGCATGTAAATATAGTTTATCTGTAACTTCTTTTAAACGGACACGTTCCGTTCCATAATATTTATTATCACCTAAAATAGGGCAGCCTATTGCTTCTAAATGCGCGCGAATCTGATGAGTTCGGCCGGTAAGCGGAGAAGCAGCCAACAAAGCATATTTTTTAGCCGCACTATCTAAGACCTCATAAGTTGTAACAGCTTTTTTACCACCCTTTACAACTTCCATTTTTTCACCGACTTTTTCCAACGGCAAGTTTATTTCTCCGCTTAACTGCTGCGGACAACCGCGCACTAAAGCTAAATATGTTTTTTGTAAACTGTGTTCTCTAAAAGCTTTAGTTAATATTTCGGCAGACTTCCGATTGCGCGCCAACAATAAAATTCCGCTGGTTTCTTTATCTATACGATGCACTAATTTTGGTTTTTCATTGTTTTCAAACTTTAATGCCTCTAAAAATCCATCAATATGACGAGATGTATTGGTTCCGCCCTGCACAGCTAAACCAGATGGTTTATTGAGAGCTATAATATCTTTATCTTTGTAAATAACTAAAGACATTATATAATCTGCGTCATTTTTACTGATATTATCAGCTGTTTTAACGGCTTTTTCATTATCCAAAGGAGGTAAGCGCAATTCTTGCCCCGTGGTTAATCTAGTAGATGTTTCTGCTCTTTTGCCGTCTACTTTTATTTGTTTAGTACGCAAAAGTTTTTGCAAACGCCCTAAGCTCAAAGAAGGGTATTCACGCAAAAACCAACGGTTAAGCCTTATGCCGTCATCTTCTGCTTTTATTTTAACTATTGTTACGCCTGACATTTTATCTACCACCTTTTTTCTTTGTGTTAACTTTGCCTATTGTTCTGGGAATATAATACTTTTGTTTTATATTTTTAGGTTTTGCTAAATCCGGAAATTTCATTTTACACCTGATTTTTTCAGCAGCGCTATTCAAATTTTCAGCTTTTATTTCATCAAACAGCGGTCCAATTTTGCGCTGTTTCGGTAATGGAGAATTTACAATTTCATACTGCTTTAAATTTTTCTTTTCCTCATCAGATAATTTTTTATAATCTTCTTTAGAAATATGAATTTCCAGCCCTACATGATTTTCTTCAAGACTTGGAATAATATCGCATTCCTGCAGCTTGCGAAAAACATTATAGCTAACACATATTTTATAGATATACTCAGCCATTTTTTTCTTTCATTTTAGCTTGTTTTTCTTTGCGCAGCCTGTCAAAATATTCTATACGTTTTTTAATTTCACGCTCAAAACCACGGTCTACCGGATTATAGTATTTTGAACGACTCATACCGTCAGGAAAATAATTTTGACCAGAAAAGCCATCTTCTAAATCTTGGTCATATATATAGTCTTTTTTATACCCTAAATCTTTCATCAATTTAGTAGGAGCGTTCAAAATATGTTTTGGCGGCATCAATGAACCTGTTTGCCGAGCCGCGTCAAATGCTTTATGCATCGCCTTATACACACTTGCAGATTTAGGAGCTGTTGCTAAATAAGCGGTTAATTGCATAATAGCTAGTTCTCCTTCTGGCGAACCCAAGCGCTCATAAGTTTCACTACAAGCAATCGCTTGACTGACGGCGTTAGGGTCGGCTAAAGAAACATCTTCAACAGAAAATCTTAACAACCGGCGCAAAATGTAGCGCGGGTCTTCTCCAGCCACAAGCATTCTGGCCACCCAATATAGGGCAGCGTCAACATCTGAACCTCGTAAAGATTTATGCACGGCGGAAATTAAATTATAGTGACCGTCTCTGCCTTTGTCATATATAGGCGCTCGAGAGCGAATAATATTTAAAATCTGCTCTTTGTTAAAAGTTTCGCCATTTTGCGCATATGACCAAATATTTTCTGCAATATTCAAAATATAGCGGCCGTCGCCGTCGGCTATTTCCTTTATAAAATCACGAGCTTCTTCATCAACAGGTAATTTTCGTCCTTCTTCTTTTTCGGCTCTTTCCAATAAAATTTCAAAATCATCAGGAGTAAGGCGATTAAGCACAAACACCTGACAACGTGAAAGTAAAGCTGAATTTAGTTCAAACGAAGGATTTTCGGTCGTCGCGCCAACCAAAATAACCGTACCATCTTCAACATACGGCAAAAAACCATCTTGCTGAGATTTATTAAAACGATGAATTTCATCTACAAAAAGTAAAGTTCCTTTACCTTGATTGGCCCTACGCTCCTGTGCATATTGAAAAACACGCTTTAAATCAGCCACACCAGAAAAAACTGCTGATATCTGTTCAAAATAAAGATTTGTATATTCTGCTATCAAGCGAGCAATGGTGGTTTTTCCACACCCTGGAGGTCCCCACAGAATAAAGGAGCTGATTTTTCCTGACTTAAGCATACGACCTAAAGGAGCGTCTGCGCCAACAATTTGATTTTGTCCGACAACTTCTTCTAATTTTGTTGGCCGCAACCTATCTGCTAAAGGTCTTTTAATTTTATTTGAAAAAAGCGTATCTTCCATTATCTTTCCCTAGAAGAATGAACCTGCATAAGCATTGCTTTATTTTCTTTAATTTTTTCTCTTATTTGCTCACGCATTTTTTCTTTATTTTCCATTTCCTGCTCTTCTTGACGGCGTTCTAAAACTTCTTTTTTGTGCTGTTCTATAGTTTTACGCAATTCTTCGACATTACTTTCTTTTCGTTCTGATTTATTATTAAATTTTTCTATAATTTTTTCATCAGAATCTCTCTTATGAAAAGATTTTGAAACTTCTTTACCTTTTTTGCCAATATTATGAACATTTATTCCCATATTAGTGGTATCTAAATCAAGGCTTTTATTACCTCCGGTAAAAAAATCTTCAAAATCAATCCCTTTCATGGCTGGTTTACGCTTTTTATTTTTAGGGGAAAGAAGTTTTTTTAATTCTAAAGCTGTAGGAATGTGACCTATGGCTTGTTCTATTTGCGCAGGAGATATAACACATTCACTCAAATCTAGTTCAAAAATGTTTACGCCAGTAAAATCACAGCCCGTAAAATCAACTCCGCGCAAATTTACTTGAGTTAAATCTATTCTTTTTAAATCAAGCAAAGTCAAATTTAATCTGGTTAAATTAAGCTTGTATGGATAATATTTAGCTAAATATTCAATAAGTTCCTGTAATTCTTCAATAGAAAGATTATCCAAATCGGCATCAAGTAAAATTGCGTCTTGTAAATCCGCATTTTGCAATTTTACACCATGCATATGCGCACCGGTAAAATTTGTACCGATAAGCTGAGCGCCTACAAATATAGCACCATCTAAATTAGCACTGCTAAAATCTGCTCCACTTAAATCTGCTCCAGTAAAATTAACATTACGCAAATTGGCATTTTTAAAACTACTTTCTTGCATATTACTGCCGCTAAAATCAGCATTTTCAAAGTTTTCACCATTAAAGCTACCGCCTTGCAGCATTTTTCCGGAAAAAATTATATCATTTACAATATGACCTTGAGAATCTGATTTTTCAGAAAACTTGTCAAACTGCTTAGCAATAGCCTGCCAAGATTCACTACGATTTAAAACTTCATCAACTTCATCTTTGCGATGTTTTTCATAGTATTTATTGGCTTCCTTATCTATAGAATATTTATTTTCATCGGCCATTGTCAAAATCTTTCACTAAAAAACATTAGCATTATAACGCATTTTTTAAACTTTTACAATTGCTATTTATCCTTTTTAAAACAAAACCAAACAATTATTAAACTTGGTAAACTTAAAAATCCGCAAATTATGAAAAATACATCCCAAGAAACACTTTGCGCCAACAATCCGCTGGTTGAAGAAAATATATCGCGGGACAAACTCATTACCGATGATAAAAGCGCGTATTGCGTGGCTGTATACAATTTATTACACAAAGATGATATATATGCAACCAAAGCCGTTGTAGCCAAACCTGAAGAAAAATTTTCCAGAGTAATTATGGTTATAAACAGCGGCATATTGTGTCCATATTGCGCTTGGACTGCAAATAAAAATGTGGTCAAACATTGAGCCAAGCCAAAAATCATCAAACTTTTTTTAAGCCCTATTTTCATTACTATCAAACCGCCGGCCAAACCGCCTAAAATAGCTGCAATCATGCCATATATTTTTATAACCGAAGCTATTTCTGTTTTAGTAAACCCTAAATCAACGTAAAAAGGAAAACTCATCGGACCAAAATAAGCATTACTCAAACGATATGTAAATATAAATAGTAGAATCCAGTACCAATGCCGGCGTTTAGTAAAGTCTTTAAACGGATTTACCAATGAATTTTTGACAAAAGCTATACTGTCTTTTATTTTAAGCTTATACTTTGTATATTGATATTTTTGGGGTTCTTTTGCTAATAAAATAGCAGTCAGACCAACCAACAAACCGCAAGCCATAATAACATACACTTTAGGCCAGCTGATGACCGAAGCCATATAAATAGCTCCTGCGCCGGAAAAAATAAGGCCTAAACGATATCCTAATACATAAATTGCTACTCCTGAGGCTTGTTTTTCGGGCTCATCTTCAAAACTTTCCACACGATAGGCGTCCAAAACAATATCTTGCGAAGCCGATAAAAAGCTGGCTATAAAAGCAAACAAAGCCATATGCAAAGTATGAATTTCAGGATTTGTAAAAGCCATTCCGACTAAAGCGCAAAATAATAAAAATTGAATAAAAACAGCCCATGAACGGCGGCGACCAAGTTTATATAATATTGGTAATTTAACGTTATCAACAATCGGCGACCAAGCCCATTTCAAAGAATATGGTATTTTAACAAGAGAAAAAGCACCTATCAAAGTATAGGATATATCCAAGTCTTTAAGCCAAAAACTCAGTGTACCGAAAACCAATAAAAAAGGAAAGCCGCTGGTAAAACCAAGCGCCATTAAAATAAGCATTCTTTTGTTTATATAAGTGTTATATATATCATTGATTTGCTTAAACATCTTTTTTTATTTCACTTTCAACACTTTGCAACCACAAAGCATTTTTTATGCTTTTAGTCAAAAAATCAATATGTTCCTGCTGTTCTTCCGGAGATAAGGGAAAACTGCGTTTTAGCACGTTTTCTGCCACAAAATTTATGCTTTCTGAATGTTTATTAGCAGTATCCTCAGATGCTTTAACAAAATTAATACTCGGCTCATCACCACCAAGCAATTGTAAATATACTTCCGCCAAGAGCTGAGCATCAAGCAAAGCTCCGTGAAAAGTACGGGCAGAGTTATCTATATTAAAACGACGGCACAAAGCGTCCAAATTGTTACGAGCCCCTGGAAATTCATTTTTAGCTATTGCTAAAGTATCAACAACTCTATCCCAGTCATAAGTTTGAAAACCGCATTTTTTTAGCTCAAAATTAATAAATTTCAAGTCGAACGCAGCATTATGAGCCACTAAAATCCCATCATCACCAATAAAATCGACCCAAGATTGCGCAACATCTCTGAAAACAGGCTTGTCTTTTAAAAACTCATTATCCAAACCATGGACTTTTACAACTTCTTCAGGTACATCTCGTTCCGGATTAATGTATTCATGATATATTTTTCCCGTCGGCAGATGATTTATCAGCTCGACCGCTCCGATTTCTACCAATCTATCGCCGGTATCAGGATCAAAACCTGTTGTTTCCGTATCAAAACATATCTCACGCATTATTTTTCAACTCTTCTATAATATTAATCAATTCCACTTTCAATAAGTTCTCAGATTTATCTGTGTTTATAATAAC
This sequence comes from uncultured Alphaproteobacteria bacterium, assembly GCA_934277435.1. Taxonomy (GTDB): domain Bacteria; phylum Pseudomonadota; class Alphaproteobacteria; order RF32; family CAG-239; genus RUG410. The sequence continues at coordinate 171,868 of CAKQUE010000001.1, forward strand.
ATCGGCAAACTTTTTTTTCTGTTCATTATCCATTTGCACTGACACAATTTTTTCAAAATCTTCGGCGCTTATGTTATCTCGAGCCATAACCCGCTGTTTTTGAATATCTTTATCTACATCAGCCAAAATAACAGTCTGACAATAGATATTCCATTTCATTTCTATCAACAATGCCGCATCAAAAAATAGAACACAATCTTTTTCAGCGTTTTTATGAATAATATTTAATAATTTTTGTTTCAAAAATGGGTGGACTATTTTTTCTAGCCGTTTTAATTCATTAGTGTTATTAAACACTAAATTTCTTAATTTTCGTTTATTAAAACTACCATAATCATCAAAAACTTTTGGAAAATTTTGTTTAATTACATTTAAAAACGCCTGACGATAATATAGATATTTAACCCACTTATCGGCGTCATAAACCACATATCCAAGACTCCTTATAATATTTGCTAAAAAAGTTTTGCCGCAACCTATGGAGCCTGTAATAGCAATTATTTTCATCTTTTACCTTATTTCAAAAACTTGTGAATCTTATCCACAAATAGGCCTTTAAATGTGTATAAGTAGAGCTTATATAAAGTTTTTAACAAACTATAAACTTTTTGTAAAAATGTTATACAAACTTATTAACATTAAACATTTTTTATAAAAATCTGTTGAAAAAAATTTTAACTATTTTTTAACTTCTTGAATCATTAACTTTTTATTAACTTACTTAAATATTTAGTTAATGTTAGTAAACCTGTGGATAGAATCTTATCCACATTTTGCGCAGGGATAAATAATAATAACTATTTATTTTTTTAAATTTTAAAGGGGATGAAAAATTGTGTATAAAACAATTGACTTTTGCCAGCATATTTAATATAAGCAAAGCAACAAACATTTCAATGTTTACAGTTCTATTTTTAACAATCACAAAATTTTAAGGTTATTATGCATTTAAAAGAGTTAAAGGATAAATCTCCAACTGAGTTATTGACTCAGGCCGAAGATTTAGGGGTTGAAGACGCATCATCAATGCGTGTTCAAGATTTGATTTTTGCCATTATGAAAAAATTAGCAGAAGTTGACACAGTTATTTGCGGCGATGGTGTTATAGAAGTTTTGCAAGATGGTTTTGGCTTTTTGCGTTCTTCTAAATCTAATTTTTTAGCCAGCCCTGACGATATTTATGTTTCTCCGGCTCAGGTAAAAAAATTTGGTTTGCGCACCGGTGATACGGTAGAGGGGGAAATCCGCGCACCAAGAGATAATGAACGTTACTTTGCTTTGACAAAAGTTAATGCTATTAATTTTGATGACCCAGAAAAATCTAAATTGCGTGTTAACTTTGATAACTTAACACCTCTTTATCCAACAGAAAAATTAAACTTTGATATTATTTGCGGCGATAAAGACTATACCACTCGCGTGATTGATTTAATTGCTCCGCAAGGTAAAGGGCAGCGCGGTTTGATTGTGGCACCTCCTCGCACCGGTAAAACCGTGATGTTGCAAAATATAGCTCACGCTATTGCTACAAATCATCCTGAAGTTTATTTAATGGTGTTGTTGATTGATGAGCGTCCGGAAGAAGTTACGGATATGACTCGTTCGGTTAAAGGCGAAGTTATATCTTCTACTTTTGATGAACCGGCAACACGCCATGTTCAAGTTGCTGAAATGTGCATTGAAAAAGCTAAGCGTTTGGTAGAAAATAAAAAAGATGTGGTTATTCTTTTAGATTCCATAACTCGTCTTGGACGCGCCTATAATGCTGTTGTTCCATCATCGGGAAAGGTACTTACCGGTGGTGTTGACGCTAATGCTCTGCAACGTCCTAAGCGCCTTTTGGGTGCAGCCCGTAATGTTGAAGAAGGCGGTTCTTTGACTATTATAGCCACTGCTTTGATTGATACAGGTTCGCGTATGGATGAAGTTATTTTTGAAGAATTTAAAGGCACCGGTAACTCAGAAATAATTTTGGATAGAAAATTAACCGATAAACGTTTGTTCCCTACTATTGATATTACCCGTTCCGGAACTCGTAAAGAAGAAATGCTGGTTGACCGTGCAACTCTGACAAAAATGTGGGTGCTGCGCCGCGTTTTGATGCAAATGGGTATGACCGATGGTATGGAATTTTTATTGGATAAGTTGCGTCAGACAAAAAATAACGCTGACTTTTTCCAGAATATGAATTCTTAAAAATACTTTTTAGCTTACAATGTTTGTATGTAGGCTAAAAAATGTTATAAAAAAACGCTCTATTAAGAGCGATTTTTTATATCTATTACAACAATTTCTGATTTTGTACCGGTTTTGAATTTTATAGACCAATCAGAAATACCTGAAGTAACAATAAAATCAGTAAGATTGCGGCGTTCATAGCCATAAGTTTTATCATTGGCGCCTATCCACTCTCCAACTTTGTTTAAAGGCCAAAGCTGTCCGCCGTGTGTATGACCAGAAAGCACTAAATCTACTTCTGCGGCGGCTTGATTTTTATAATCATTCGGTTGATGGTCTAAAACAACAATATATTTGCTTTTATCGAGTTTATTAACTAAAGCTCTCATATTTTCACGTTTACCGCCGCGATAAAATTCAGATAAGTCTTTACGGCCGAGAATATAGTAATTATTATCCAAAAGCACGGCTTCATCTTGTAAAACTATAACATTATTTTTTTGCAGTTCTTTAATTAAATCGGTGCCTGAATATCCTCTTTTTTCTGGACTATGATAACCTTTATCGTGATTACCAAAAGCAAAATAAACTCCATATGTTGTTTTTAATTTGCCTAAAGCGGCGCAGGCTTTTTGCATATCTTCAAGCATTGTGTCGTCATCAACAAAATCTCCGACTATTACTACAGCGTCCGGATTTAATTTTTGTATTTGTTCAACATATTTGGCAAAACCATCGCCGTCAAATGTTGTGCCAATGTGCGAATCCGCAAATTGCACAATGCGTAAAGGTTTATTTGTTTTATTTGTTTCAATAGTGTAATGAGTTGTCCAAACGTGGTTGTCTAAAAACCAGCCTGTGCCTAGAGTAATAAAAGTAAGCAACAAAGCGGTAATTCCGGCATAATAATGATGGAATTGTTCTTGCTGATAATGTTCAATAATACCAAAAACAAGGTCACAGAATAGCCAAAAAATCATTAAATGTAAAAGCACTATTACCGCATTCATTAAATTAAGGCTTAAACAAAGCAGACCAAAAACAGTCAAAACCAATATAAGACTTATGATATATAGTAATTTTGTGTTTTCGTGTGTTAATTTAATTAAAATATCAAATTTAGCAACACGGCTTGTTAAATAAACTAAACCGGCAAGGGTTGAAAAAATTAAAATTACAAAAAGTATAATCCACATACGCATTTTTTTTATGTTCCTTTCTCCTAAATAATAATTCTTAGAGTATACTCAAGGTCAAGCATTTTTTTATATAGTAATTTTGTCAATAAATATTGCAAAAATGAAAAAAATGTGTTAGTTATGTAAATGTGTTTTAATTTTTATGTTAATTTAAATATTACTTTTTATGGATTTACAGACTAAAAAAGAGAGAATTGTCGATGTCAAAGAATGTTTGAAATCTTATTTTCGCAATGTAGAAAATGTAGGCGCAATATTTTTTGTCAGCGGCGGTCACGGATGTGTTTTACGAGATGTTATATACCAATATGCAACACGAAAAGATTTATACTTTGAAGTGTTTGCGCTGGATAAAACTCCGTATTTTGTCGGCTCGATAGAACATGCTGAAGCTCTTGAAAAAATTTTTGGCGGTAACAGTCAACCCTCGGAATATTGCTTCAAAGCAATAAACCCGCTTGACTTGTGGACATGGTCTCCAGCTTCTGAAATGGAAGAGCTGAGTCTTGAAGACGCTAAAACAGCTTTGTTTTAGCTAAAGCAAAAAGCTTTAGCAACACGGCTTGTTAAATAAACTAAACCGGCAATGGTTGAAAAAATTAAAATTACAGAAAGTATAATCCACATACGCATTTTTTTATATAGTAATTTTGTCAATAAATATTGCAAAAATGAAAAAAATGTGTTAATTATATAGATGTGTTTTGATTTTTATGTTAATTTAAATATTATTTTTTATGGATTTACAGACTAAGAAGGAGAGAATATCCTTAGTTAAAACAGCTTTGAACAAGGTTTTTCGTAAAGTAGACAATGTAGGAGCTGTTTTCTTTGTCAGCGAAGGCACAGGCTGTGTTTTGCGTGATGTTGTTTACGCCCGCAGTCAGTCAATTGGCTTGGAATTTGAAGTTTTAGCTTTAGATGAAAAGCCTTATTTTGTTGGAACAAAAGAGCATGCTGTGGCGTTGTTTGATTCTTTCGGCGGAAGTTATTCTCCGTCGGAGTATTGTCACAGTCAGACACACCACATGAATTTGTGGGTATGGACTGCTCCGGAAAAAATGGAAGAGCTGAGTCTTGAAGACGCTAAAAGCGCTTTGTTCTAAACTAAAAAAAATACTCGATTCAATGGAGAATCGAGTATTTTTTTTGTTGCATTGCAGAGAATAAAGCATTATACCTCTTATTATAAAAATATACTTATGTAAATTATGAAGAAAGATATCTTTATCTTCCGCCATGGTCAGACTGATAAAAATTTGGCTCAAAAGTGGCAAGGTTCCGGTTGTGATGATGTTTTGAATGAAACCGGTAAAAAACAGGCAGAAGCTTTGTCTGAAAAAGTTAAAAATTTGGGATTGGAAAAACTTTATTGTTCTTTTTTAACCCGTGCGCAGCAAACAGCCGAATATATTGCGAAAAATTATGATAATTTAACGGTTGAGATTATGCCTGATTTGCGCGAGGTTTATTTTGGAACAGCCGAAGGATTGACTTTTGATGAAGTAAGGCAGATTTACGGTAAGGAATTTGAACAAAAGCTTTTAAATCCTGATAAAAAAAGTTGGTTTTTACATTTTCCAAACGGAGAGTGTAAACACGATGCTTTTTGCCGTGTTGATGCTTGTTTGCAGCAAATAACTGCTCAGCCTGAAAAAACAGTAGGTATTGTTTGTCATGCCGGTGTTATCAGCGCATTGCAATGTGGTTATCAGCTAAAAAATGTCAGCTTTGAAAATTGTGCTATACTTCATTTGCAGTATGATACAGAAAGCGGAAAATTTGAAAAGATTAATTAAAATTAAAAGCCGTCCTTTTATTTAGGGCGGCTTTAGCTTTTTGTTGAATAATTAAGCATTTTTACCAAATTCATAGGCCAACAGCATTGCTTCATGATTATCCTCAATTTCGCCTTTTTGCCAAGCACCAAGGCCGTAAACAATACCCATTTCACGAACATTATCTAAACAGTCGGCGGTAAATCCGCGAAAGCTTTCAATAACTTTATTCATGTGTTTTGGAATGGTGTCAGCGGCGCTGATAATAAAATAAAAATCTTTGTCCGTGATTTTTGTATATTGTGGAACAGTACGGTCAATAAATGTTTTCATTTGTCCGTTCATACCATAAAAATAAACCGGTGAGGCTAAAACAATTACATCGGCATCTATCATTTTTTGTAAAATTTCTGCCATATCGTCTTTTTGTACGCATTTTCCGGTAGCATTGCAAACACCACAGCCGAAGCAATAGTTTATTTTTTTATCGCTAAGGCGTATTTTTTCTACATTATTACCTGCTTCCAAAGCTCCGCGCTTAAATTCATCGCATAAAATATCAGAATTTCCGTGTAGACGCGGACTTCCGGAAATAATCAAAATTTTTTTATTCATATCCTTACTCTCCTTGTACTTATTTATTTAAGCCTTAGAGCGTGTTCTAGGTCAAGAGTTTTTTTAATTTTTTTATTGCAAAAAATAACGTTAATATTTAATTTTTCCGATTTTATTAAAATAAATAATATGTTATAGTCCGGCGTATTTTAACAAATCGGAGGACTATGATGAAAAAATTGGCTTGTATTTTAGGTTCAATCGCTATATTGCCTTGCGCGGTTCAAGCAGAGGAATTTGATTTTAGTCAATCCGGTTTGGCTGGTGTATATTATGGCGTTATGCAAACCAGACGTCAAAATAACTATGATAATATGCCGAATCGTGTAGTGTATCGTCAAGATGGACGTTTTGAAGGTGCTTATAAATTTGCCGATGAAACACGTTTGGGTGCGCACGCAGATTATACGTTAGCTTTGCGTCAGCATGACAAAGATTATAATGGCGGCGATTGGCGTTTTTATCCTTATGCATTGGCCGAAAATCCAGTTTATGGTAAATTTACGGTCGGATATTCTTATAATGCAGCGCAACAGCTGCATATGGGTGCACAAGATATCAGCTGGATTGGTATTCAAGACAGTAATCTGTCAAACTTTTTGACAGATGTAAACTGGTCTAATGGTCTAAAGAAAACTAAGTTTGCTACTCCTAAAACAACAACTATTATTGATGATGGTCGCGCGCCTAAATTTGTTTATTTTACTCCAATGTTTGGTAACACTAAATTTGGTTTTAGTTATACTCCTGAAAATGCTAGCCGACGCGGCATGGTCAGCCGTTATACCGATTATGAAGAAAATGAAGACGGTTATACAGCGGCTATGCAAAATAAGTGGTCTGTTGGTTTGGGTGATGTTTATACTTCGGCTGCTTACGGCGAATTTAACGGCACAGATAAAGAATGGGCATTTGGGGTGCGCTGGATTGTTGATAACTTCAATGTTTCTACATCATACAAAAAATCATACATAGATGGTAACAAAAATCCAATAACCATTGTATCCGATAATCCTTATTTGCCGGCGTTGTTCGATAATTATCGTGAAGGTCAGTCTTGGGATTTTAGTATTGGATATAAATTTTTTGACCGTTTAAAGGTTAATTTTGCTTATTTACATACCGAAGCTAAAAATACTCGCAATCGTGATGATTTATATGTACAGTCAAATAGATTTGAAGTTAATAAATATTTCGAACTGTTTTTGATTAATGGTTATATAAATTCTAAAGGCACAGAACGCCAGTCGAATAATAATAATCGTGGTTATGCGGTGATTAGCGGTATTGCCTTGAAATATTAAAAATTAGCAAAAAACTCTATAGTTTTACGCGTATAGCTGACAGCAATACTAAATTTTTCGATAGGTATGGTATTATAATTAAGAAAAATTGGCACTTTGGCAAAAGAATTTATTTAAATTTCAATGCCACAGTGCAGGTGTTAATTAAACAGCCACAGGCTTCTTTAGTTTCATAACGGCTGAGGCTGCGTCTGGTTATAATACCCTCATCACGGCTGGAATATTGTTCGTTAATATTATCAAAAAGCAAATAGTTGCGCAAATTATAAACACCGTTAAAGTTTTTTTGCGCCGATAAATAAGATGCCTCTAAGCCTAAAAAGTTAGGTGATTGTCTTCTCCAATCTATTTGTGCTAATTTTTTGCATTCTTTTTTGGTTAGACGAGTCAATAAAATTATATAAGCGCCTAAAACAGCAGGATTTTCATATCGTTCTTGAACAGTGTTGTAGGCATTGTAGAAAAATAACTTACCGCCGAAACGGTTTGATATATCATAGGTGTTTATAGATTTTTTTACTGGAAAATCATAAGGGAGTATATTTTGCATAACTATAATGTTAGGGTCCAAAGCCGGATATTGTCCTTTGAATGATTCGGACATATTACTAACAATCAAAGCTATGTCATTTTTTGTTTTTATAATATTGTTATTTATAGATATATGAAAATAAGCAAAATACGCTCCGAATATCAAAAAAAATAGCGGTAGGCAGAAATATAACAATTTTAACGCAGTTTCAAAAGCATATTTTTTATCAGACATAATAATTTCTCCTTTTTTTATCAATATTGCCGAATAATTCCGGAAAGAACACCTTGAATTTTTACTCTGTCAGAAGTATAGGTTTGAATATTGTATTCTTTATTGCACGGTAAAAGATTAATCATATTTCCTTCTTTTTTCAAGACTTTGAGTGTTGCTTCATTGTTATCTATCAGGGCTACGACTATTTTTCCGTTATCAGCCTGTTCTTGTTTGCGAATAATGGCTGTGTCACCGTCCATTATTCCGGCGTCAACCATAGAATTTCCTTCAATAGTTAAAGCGTAATATTTACCGAGAGCAACCATATCAAAAGGCACAGACACCGTTTCGGTTTCATTTGCTAATGCTTCAATAGGTGTTCCGGCAGCTATTTTCCCATATAAAGGAATTTGCACAGAACCATTATGTAAAGCTTGTTCGCGCTTTTTTTCTTCATCAAGAATGGCTTGTGGTTTGAATCTTGGTAAGCGGATTACTTCCAAAGCTCGAGCTTTATGGGGAAGTTTGCGTATAAAATTACGTTCTTCCAAAGAGCTTATTAACGCATGAATACCGGATTTTGATTTTAGTCCGATAGCATCTTTCATTTCATCAAAAGATGGACATTGTCCAGTTTCACGGTTGACTTTGTTTATATACATCAAAAGATTGTATTGTTTTTCTGTCAGCATAAAGTTCTCCTAAAATTTGTTCTATTTTAGTTCTGCTGTTTTACTAAAGTCAAGTTTTTTTATTAGACTATTTTTCAGCTGTTACAAATTGTTCGCCAATTTTCAAAAACTTTTCAGTGCGTTGTTGTTTTAATTTGGTGTAGTCTTGAGCGCATAAATCTTTCAAGTTTTTCTCTAAACATGAACGCAGATTTTCAAAAGTTTTAGCCGGATTGCGATGAGCTCCGCCCAGTGGTTCAGGCACAATTTCATCAATAATTCCAAGATGTTTCAAATCTTGAGCTGTCAAATGCAGAGCCTCTGTAGCTTCTTTGGTTTTATCTGCCGAACGCCATAAAATTGAGGCACATCCTTCTGGTGAAATTACGGAATAGATAGAATGTTCGAGCATAATAACTTTATCAGCTGCGGCAATGGCTATAGCACCACCTGAACCGCCTTCACCGATAACGGTGGCGATAATAGGTGTTTTTATGCGTAAACATTTTTCAATAGAAGCTGCAATAGCTTGAGCTTGACCGCGGGCTTCAGCGTCAATTCCAGGATAGGCGCCGGCGGTGTCAACAAAAGCTAAAACCGGAAGTTTGAATTTTTCGGCCATATCCATTAAACGCTGGGCTTTGCGATAACCTTCTGGTTTGGCCATACCAAAATTATATTTTATACGCGAATCCAAATCATTTCCTTTTTCTTGCCCGATAACCACAACAGAAATATCTCCGAGTTTGCCGATACCGCCTATCATGGCCGGATCATCGCCAAAGCATCTATCGCCGCAGAGCAATGTAAAATCTGTAATCAGAGCTTTTATATAGTCCAGACAGTGCGGACGGTTAGGGTGGCGGGCTATTTGAGCTTTTTGCCAAGGCGTCAAATTTTTGTAAACATTAGCCATATGGTTTTGCAAATGTTTTTCCAAACGATTGATTTCTTTAGTGATGTCCAAATCTTCATCTTTGGCAATTGTTTTCAAATGTTGAATTTTTTCTTCAATATCTACAATTGTTTTTTCAAAATCAAGAATGACGGTTTCATTATCGCTCATATTTAATTCCTTTATGTTAACATAACTGGCTGGAGTTTAGCACATTTTTTTTAAATGTTTAGTCTTTTTTTTATGATGTTGATGACTGTTAACTTTTTTATAAAAAACTTTGCTATTAAAATATATGCGGTTATAATGAGCAATATCTTGTTTCAAAAGGATTTAGACCATGTTAATGTTTTGTTTTTTTATTGCCGTATTTTCATCAGCCAGCTGGTTTATATATGCCGTAATGTTTATCAATTCTAAATTGGCAGACGCGCATTTATGGGAGCAAAACAGCGAACAAATGCTATTAACTTTGGCTGTTTTGTTTGTACCGGTTATGATAATATGGATGGTTTTTGGTTATACAAACCAATTTTTGACCAACAGAAGTATGAATGCAAAACAAAGTGAACTTTTGAAACAGCTGCAAAAAAATCAGGATTATACGGATTTGGTTGTGCGGGTAATGCTGGATGCCGAACACGAAATTAAAGATGGATTTGTTATAAATAAGTTTGATTTGTTTATTTCGGATATGAATGAATCTTTGAGTGAAATAATACAGCGCTGCAATATTGCATCTTCTGCTCAGCTAGAACAGTTGTGGCAGCGGGTTAAACGCGGCGAACGCTGGGTTTTGGGAAAAGCTATCTTAGATGCAAGCAAAAGTCAAAGCACTTTTGATGCGTGGGTGCGAGAAAAAGTTAACCGTGATAAGGTTTTTAGAGGAACGTTACTTGAATTTTGCTCTCGTTATCAAAATTTGTTGCAGCTTTTAGAAAAGCATGACAGAGATCGTATTTTTTTGCGTATTATTGAAACAGGTGTGTTTGGAAAAGTCTATTCAATAATTGCTCCGCTGAGCGAAGGTTTAAACAATTTGACCGTAAATCCGGCGGATAAAATTCAGCAATCAAAACCGGAAAACGATTATTCGTCTGTTTTGAAAATTGCAACATTGGAAGAGCCATCGGCAACCGAAACAATAGTAAATGTTGATAAAAACGATGATGAAGATGTGGAAATTCATGCTCCTAAGCGTTCTATATTTTCTAGAATATTCGGTAAAAAAGAAGAAATAGAAGAAGACGATGAACATGAACAAGATCCGTTTTTTAAAGCTTTGCATAATAGTTTTCAGGATAGCACTCCAAGCTTGAGTGCTGAAAAAAATGAAGATGTATCATTTTTTGAAAATAAAACATCGTCTTTTGATAATGAAACGAACTCTGAGCCTAAATTTTCTTTATTATCCGAAAATGAAGAAAATCAGCAACCGCAAATATCTGAAAATCGTACCGCCCCAACTTTTGGCGGCACTCGCAGCACTTTGGACAGTTTGCGCAGCAGTAATGATTCTTTGACGGCATTTAATTATGATAGTGGTCTAAAAGCCGAAAAAAATGAAGAACCTAAATTAGGTTCAGTTTCCGAACAAGTTTCAAGTTCGGTTAAAAAAGAAGAAAAAGAAGATGATTTAGCATATCCGTTTGGCGGCTGGACAGATGAAGAAAATTATCGTTAGTCTGTTTTGTTTTATTACTTTTTTAGGGCAGGTTGAAACGGCCGAGGCTGTGATTTCGGATTGTATTGCGCTTTATGGCGAATCAAAATATAAAAGTGGTTTTAAGCATTTTGACTATGTTAACGCCAAGGCACCGCAAGGCGGAAAATTAGTTTTGCCGGCATATGGTACTTTTGATAACTTTAATCCCTATATTTTTAAGGGAGTGGCCGCGACTTTTGTGGCTTCGCTCAGTTTTGAAACACTTGGTTTTTCTCCGGCAGACGATACTTTTACAGTTTATCCGCTGCTGGCAGAAAAATTTGATTTGCCAAAGGATAAGTCATACGTTGGTTTTATATTGAACCCAAAGGCTAAGTTTTCTGATGGTTCTGCAGTGCTGGCTGATGATGTTATATACAGTTTTAAGGCAATAACTGAACAAGGCTCGCCGATTTATAAAATGTATTATGCTGACGTGGATAGAGTTGAAAAAATAAACGAAAGAGAAGTTCGCTTCTATTTTAAGAAAGATATAAAAAACAAAGAATTACCGTTGATTTTATCCCAATTTAGCGTTTTTTCGGCAAAAGATTGGAAAGATAAGGATTTTTCAAAACCTAGACTAGAAGTTCCTTTGGGCAGCGGACCATATAAAGTTACTGATTTTCAGGTTAATAAATTTGTGGAACTTAAAAAAAATCCTCAATATTGGGGAAAAATTTTACCATCACGACGGGGATTTTTTAATTTTGAAACTATTCGTTATGACTATTATCAGGACACCACAGTGACATTGCAGGCACTGTTTGCCGGCAATATAGACGCCAGAGAAGAATATATAGCCAAAATTTGGATGACAGGCTATGATAATGAACTGGTCAAATCGGGCAGAATTATAAAAGAACAATTAGAACATAATAATCCTGCGACGCTGCAGAATTTTGCGTTTAATTTGCGGAAATCAAAGTTTATGGACAGGCGAGTGCGGAAGGCAATTGATTTGGCTTTTAATTTTGAATGGGCCAACACTAAACTTTTTTATGGGCAATATCGCCGCTTGTTCAGTTATTTTACCAACACGGGAATGGAGGCAGTCGGTTTACCCGAAGGTAAGGAAAAGGAAATTTTACAGCGCTATAAAGATAAGCTTAATCCAGAAATATTCAGTGTTCCATATAGTCCAACTTTTAATATTGACATGAATAATTCTCGTGAAAATTTAAAAAAAGCTGTAAGTTTGCTAAAAGAAGCCGGCTATGATTTTGTTGACGGTAAGATGACTAATCTAGCAACTAAAGAACCGTTGGAATTTGAAATATTGAGTAGTTCGGCCAATGGTTCTACTTTTACCAAAGTTATGTTGCCATTTATTGAGAATTTGCGAAAAATAGGTATAAAGGCTGTTTTTAGAAATTTAGAAATTAATATTTTCAAAAACATGTTGGATAATTTTGATTTTGACATGGCTATTATTTCTTATCCGGTAAGCCAACTTCCTGGAAACGAACAAAGAGAATATTGGGGCAGCGAATCGGCTGATATTAAAGGCAGTAATAATATTATAGGTATTAAAAACCCAGTGGTTGATGATTTGATAAAAGGTTTGGTGGCGGTTCAAAAAAAAGAAGATTATGTGGCGTATGTTAAAGCTTTGGATAGAGTTTTATTGAGCGAAAATTATATGATTTTTCAATGGTATTCACCGTATTCGCGAATCGCTTACAGAAACAAATTTGGCAAACCGGCGGCAAAATATAAAATTGGTTTTCAGCCTTATTTATGGTGGGTAAAGGAGGATTAATGCGTACATATATTCTAAAAAGACTATTGCTTATTCCTTTTACCTTATGGGGTATAATAACTATTAACTTTGCTATTATTCAGCTGGCACCAGGAGGACCGGTTGATTATATTTTGGCGCAATACCGCGGAATGAACACAGATACAAAATCGGCTTTAAGCTCAGGCGCGGAAATTGCTCAGAGCAATGCAAATTCACAATATACAGGCGCGCAAGGTGTTCCTGAAGATTTGGTAAAAATGCTAGAAAAGCAGTTTGGCTTTGATAAACCATGGTACTATCGTTATGCTAAAATGCTGAAAGATTATTTATGTTTTGATTTTGGTAAAAGCTATTATCGCGACAAAACAATAATTGAACTGATAAAAGAACGATTACCTGTTTCTATTTCATTGGGTTTATGGTCAACATTGATTATTTATCTGATAGCTATTCCTTTGGGGATAAAAAAAGCTCGTTTAGATGGCTCTCGTTTTGATATTGTCACATCATTTTTGGTTATTATAGGTTCGGCAATGCCGGTTTTTTTGTTAGCTGTATTTTTCATAGTGTTTTTTGCTGGTGGAATTTATTGGCAGTGGTTTCCTTTGCGCGGATTGGTTTCTGAAAATTGGGATAATTTGGATTTATTGCATAAAATAACCGATTATTTTTGGCATATTTCTTTGCCTGTTTTGACTATGGTTATCGGCGGTTTTGCCAGCTTAACAATGCTGACAAAAAATTCTTTTTTAGATGAACTTAATAAACAATATGTTTTAACTGCCCGCGCCAAAGGTGTTTCGGAAAATCATATTTTATACGGTCATGTGTTCCGCAACGCAATGTTGATTATTATTGCCGGTTTTCCGGCTTTGTTGATTAAAATGTTATTTACGGGTTCATTATTGATAGAGGTAATTTTTTCTCTTAATGGCTTGGGTTTGCTTGGATATGAGGCTATAACCACGCGAGATTATCCAGTGGTTTTTGGAACACTTTACATATTTGGACTGCTGGGATTAGTCTTAAAATTATTGAGTGATTTGACCTATTCGTTGGTTGATCCGCGGATTAATTTTGATAAAAATTAAAGCTGAGCAATAAGTTTTGCCACTTCTGAAGCTGCATTCAAGCTTTTCTTTGGTGTAAAAGCAGCAGCTTGTGGCGAATCCAAAAGAACAGCACAGCCGGTATCGCATAAAGATTGCACAAACCGCAGGTGCTTGGGTGTCAGCCATTTTTCTCCGATAAATAAATAAATTGGTTTTTGAGTTCCCGTCGCTTCGCAGCACATAGAAACAGAATCACCGGTTACCACAATATTGTCGGCGCAGGCTAAAAATCCGCTATAAGGATTTTCAGTTGTATCGCCCCATAAATAAGTAAATTGTGGAATCTCTTTCAACTGTTCCATAATTATTTTTTCGGGTTCGGAACCGGTGCGGCGTGAAGTGGTTATCAAAAGAGAACCACCAATTTTTTGTTTGAGTTTTTTAACAGCTTGTCCAAGCATTAAGGCGTTTTCGTTTGAAAAAGGTTTGCCTTTGATAGCACCACCGATTATCAACGCCGTTATAGGCTTGGGCAAATTTGCAAATTTAGTTTCCCATTTCTTTTTGGCTTCTTGCAAATATTGCGGCGTAATTCTATGCGGGCAGCCGGTAATGTAGTGAATATTTGAAGATGGAGTTTTGTTTTTATCGTGTTCCGGCACAATAACCAAATCAAAATCTTTAAGTCCGGTTTTACCTGGGTGCATAAGCTGGATAAGTTTGGTTTTAGGGTTGTGTTTTTTTATGTAGCGGGCAACCGGTACGGTGCGGCGGCTTATGGATAACACATAATCAGGCCATGGAGCTTTAATATTTTTTTTGCTTTCAGCATCAATACCAATCAACGAACAGCCGCGTAGCCAGTTAGGAAGTCCGGAAAGTTTTGTATAAAGTAAATTTTTTTCCATAACTTTAATGTTTTTAGGTAAAGCGTCAATAACGCCTTTTGCTTGTCCAACACTGCCGCGGCGGTTATCCATTAAGGCCCAAAGAATTTTTTCCATATTTTTTTCCATAAATATTTTTGATTTTTAAATACTATATGCTATATCAAGAATATAGCAAGTTTTTTTTGCAGGGAGGGTAATATGAGATTTTTTATGGCGTTATTTTTGGTTTTGAATTGCTGTGTTTCAAGTGTTTTGGCTCAAACGATGAATGATGAGGCTAAACATCAGCAAAGAGTTGCAGAAATGGAAAATAATCCGGTTGTAAAATATAGCCGTAGTCTTTTGCCAACCAATAAAGACCAAAAAACCGCCCGTAATTTGATGGTAGTTAAAGAAGTAGTAAATTTTAAAATGGGTGATGAAAATTTGGCTAAATACTATGATAATTTAGATGACAATAAAAAATATAACAAAGATATGGATAAAATATTTTCTAAATTAAGCAATAGCAAACGTAACAACCAAAAAAACAAACAAGTTATTGAAATATTGAATGACGCCGGCGAGAGAATATATAATCTGATGTCTAATTAATAATTGTTTAATTATTATTGCGCTATAATTTCCTTGTGTTAACGGTTCTTAAAGAAGCGTAAAGTGAGGAAATATGAAAAAAGTTTTAATGTTGTGCCTGTTGGCGCTGGCTTGTGTATCTTGTCAATCTAATGTTGATGAAAATACCGGCGAGCCTGTTTATTCTTCTGATGCCGAACGTTTTCGCCGTAATATTTCCACAAAGGCGATGGGCGAAGATTATGTAGTTTATGAGTATATGGATGTGCGCATTGATGATGTGGCAACTTTAGCTTCTGCATATTGTTTTGAAATGACCAACGGTGTTAAAAAAGCTTATCTTCGTGACATTTATATGTATAAAAACCATAAGAGAAGAGCAACTTTTGACTGTGTTGACCTTGCAGCAGAGTAGTTTTATCCCTATATAAAATCTTAGGGAGAATAATAAAATATGAGTAAAAATTTATATGATGTTTTAGGTGTTGCCAAAACAGCTTCTGAGGCTGAAATTAAGTCAGCATATAGAAAATTGGCGCGTAAATATCATCCGGATTTGAATAAAGATGATAAAAGCGCAGCGGATAAATTTAAAGAAGTTTCAAATGCTTATGACATTATAGGCAATGCGGAAAAACGTAAGAAATATGATAATAATGAAATAGATGAAGACGGCAAACCGACAGGGTTTGGTGCCGGTTTTGGTGCTGGTTCTGGCGGCTCTGGTTTTGGGGGATACCAAAATTACGGCGGAAATCCGTTTAGTGGTTTTAAAAGCGGTGGTTTTAGCGGTTCGCAAGGCGGATTTGATTTTTCTTCTATTTTCGGCGATGATATTTTTTCACAATTTGGCGGAGCTGCTCAAGGCGGTTTTAGACAACGTGCGGCGGCGCAGCGTGGTCAAGATGTGGCATATAATATGCGTGTTGACTTTTTAGACGCGGCCAAAGGCGTTGAAAAACAAATCAATTTGAATGGTAAAACCATTAATGTAAAAATTCCGGCCGGTATGCAGAGTGGTCAGACCATGCGTTTGAAAGGTTTGGGCAATGTCGGTATAAACGGCGGCGAAAATGGAGATGTTTTGATAACGGTCAATGTTGATGAACATCCGTATTTTAAAGCTGATGGTTTGAATATTTTGCTTGATTTACCGATTTCTATCAAAGAAGCGATTAGCGGCGCAAAGATAACAATTCCGACAATTAATGGTAAAGTTGCAGTCACAGTGCCGGCTTTTTCTTCTAGCGGTGAAAAACTGCGCTTGAAAGGGCAGGGTATAAAAGCAAAATCAGGTCAAGGCGATGAAATTGTCAATTTGCAGATTGTTTTGCCTAAAGATAAATCTGCAGAATTATCAGCAGCTGCTGAAAAAATGGAAAATTACGCGGTTAGGAGTTTTTGATGCTTTTAGAAAGCCTAAAACAGTTTGATTGGATGAATGAGCCGGCAAATGTTAGGTTTGATGAAAACGGCATGGTGGTTTTGGCCAAGTATAGAACTGATTTTTGGTGTTGCGCCCGTTATAATTTTCGCAAAGATGACGGTCATTTTTTCTTTAGCTATGTTTTGGGTGATTTTTGTTGTGATTTGAATTGGGAATTTGCCAATGCCGGATTATTTGACCAGTGCGGGTTAATGCTGCGTACCGATGTGAACAACTGGTTTAAATGTTCAATAATGTATGAAAAAGATGATGCTCCGATGTTGGCAACTTCTTTGACAATAGATGGTTATTCGGATTTAGCAACTATTCCTTTGCCGGCAGGCGTAAAGCGTGTGTGGTATCGTTTGAAAAAATATAAAGGCTGTTATATAGCCAGTTATTCTCTTGACGCGCAAAATTATATTCAATTGCGTAAGTTTTATTTGGTTCACGATGTTGATGATGTAAAAGTCGGAGCTTATATTTGTTCTCCGCAAAAAGAAGATTTTGTGGCGACTTTACATGAAATAAAATTATACTAAATGAGATTTAATTAGATTTTTAAATTTCCCTTGCTTATTTTAACAGTAATAAGTTATATTAGACATGCATTATAAAATGCAGGGCGTCAGAAACCCTTTTCAATAGGAGTCATTGCATATTGACTTGATTTATATGCCGATTTCTGCCAAGAGCGGATGTCGGCTAAATAAGGCTATGTGCTGAATAAGCCGAGCCGTTTCCTATTGTACGGTTTCTGAACATCCGCCCGCTTTTTAACAGCGGGTTTTGTTTTTATATAACAATAAACGGAGTTGAAAACATGCATAAAAATTTAGAAAATGGCCGCTCAATGATAGAAATGCTTGGTGTACTTGCTATTATCGCTGTTTTAACAGTTGGCGGAATTGCTGGATATTCGAAAGCTTTAAGAATGTATAAATCTAATATTCAAAAAAATATGATTTCAAGTATTATAGTCAATATGATAAACATACGCGATAAATTGGACAACAAATCACAAGAGTTGGAAAATATAACTTATATTTTTGAAGCAATGCATAGTATTCCGGAAGGACTTACTTATAGAAATAATTATTTATATGATACCGAAGGTAATGAAATTTATATAAATTATGGGGTAGGCGTTTGGAATAAGCAAGATGGATCTCAGGGAAAACAATTTGTTTATGGATTTCGGTTTAACTACATTTCTTCTGCGTCTATTACTTTACCATCTGCGGAAGATTTTTGTTTAAGCACATTACAAATAATGAAAGAACGTTATTTGGAAGATTTTTATTCTTTTAAGGTTGAGTATCCAGATTCTTTGTCTTGGAATAAAGTTAAACAAGAAGTTTTATATAATAAAAACACATTAGCTAAAGCTAATTTAACTGATATTTACAAAAAATGCAAAATCACCTTTAATGAAAAAGGAACTGTTCGTTTCTCATTAATGTTAGATCCTTATTAAAAAACTCCCCGCTAAGTTAATAACGGGGAGTTTTTTGTAGTCAATCTCTAAAGATTAAGCAGCTTTCTTTTCTGCGTGGTCTTTTTGAGTTTTGCCAAATTTGATTGCAGCTTGAGCAGCAGCCAAACGAGCTACCGGTACACGGAACGGTGAGCAAGACACATAGTCTAAACCACACTGTTGGAAGAACTCGATGGATTTAGGGTCACCACCGTGTTCACCGCAAACACCCAACAACAATTCTGGGTTAGTTTTACGGCCGTATTCGCAAGCGCGTTTAACCAATTTACCAACACCTTCAACATCAATAGAAGCAAACGGATCTGCAACATAAATGCCTTTAGCGCGGTAGCAATCCAAGATAGCACCGGTATCATCACGGCTCATACCCAAAGTTGTTTGAGTCAAATCGTTTGTACCAAAACCAAAGAATGCAGCAGAAGCAGCGATTTCTTCAGCCATCAAAGCGGCTCTTGGCAATTCAATCATGGTACCAACTTCATATTCAATAGATTTGCCTTTTTCAGCAAACAAAGCTTTAGCAGTTGTATCAATGATGTTTTTAACAATATCCAATTCTTTCTTAGAACCAACCAATGGAACTTCGATTTCAGGTATAACTTTAACGCCTTCATCGCGGCATTCCAAAGCAGCTTCCAAGATAGCGCGGGTTTGCATTTCGCAGATTTCCGGATAGGTAATCGGCAAACGGCAGCCACGATGACCCAACATAGGGTTCATTTCGTGCAAAGAGTTAGCGCGGTTTTTAACTTCGGCTAAAGTTTTGCCCATTTTATCAGCCAATTCCTGCATTTCTGCATCTGTGTGAGGCAAAAATTCATGGAGCGGTGGGTCCAACAAACGAATAACTACAGGGAAACCGTTCATGGTTCTGTACAATTCTTTGAAGTCTTCTTTTTGATATGGCAACAATTTAGCCAAAGCAGCACGGCGGCCGGCTTCATCATCAGACAAAATCATTGTGCGCATATCAGAAATTCTTTTAGCGTCAAAGAACATGTGTTCGGTACGAGCCAAACCAATACCTTCAGCACCAAATGCCAAAGCTTGTTTAGCGTCAGCAGGTGTTTCTGCGTTGGCGCGAACACTCATAGTGCGGATTTCATCAACCCAGCCCATAAATGTACCAAAGTTACCGGTCATAGATGCGCTAACAGTCGGAATTTCACCTTCAATAATTTGACCTTTAGCACCATCCAAAGATACCCAATCGCCTTCTTTAATTACAACGCCAGATTTTGTAGACATTGTTTTAGTTTTGTAGTCGATGGTGATGTCTGTAGAACCAGATACGCAAGGAGTACCCATACCACGAGCAACCACAGCAGCGTGAGAAGTCATACCGCCGCGAGCAGTAATCACACCTTGAGAAGCGTGCATACCGCCAATATCTTCCGGAGAAGTTTCGTTACGGATAAGGATAACTTTTTCACCTTTTGCAGCCCAAGCTTCTGCATCTTCGGCGCAGAATACAGCACGGCCAACAGCAGCACCAGGAGATGCCGGCAAACCAGTAGCGATTACTTTTTTATTGGCTTTAGGGTCCAACATTGGGTGCAACAATTGGTCTAATTGGTCAGCACCAACGCGCATAATAGCTTCTTCTTTAGTCAACAAACCTTCGTTAACCATTTCAACAGCCATTCTTACAGCAGCAGCGGCAGTTCTTTTACCGTTACGGCATTGCAACATCCACAATTTTTTATGCTCAATTGTGAATTCCATATCTTGCATATCTTTGTAGTGTGCTTCCAAAGCGTTACGAACATCTACAAGTTGTTTGTACAAATCTGGCCACAATTCTTCCAAAGAGTTGCCTTTACCTTCAGAACCCATAGGTTGCGGAGTACGAATACCAGCCACAACGTCTTCACCTTGAGCGTTGATTAAGTATTCACCGTAGTATTTATTTTCACCTGTTGCAGGGTCACGAGAGAAGCATACACCGGTTGCAGAATCGTTACCGGCATTACCGAACACCATGGTTTGAACGTTACAAGCTGTACCCCAATCACCAGGGATGTTGTTCAATTTACGATAGGTGATAGCGCGGGCAGCGTTCCAAGAACCAAATACGGCGCCAATACCAAGCCACAATTGTTCCCAAGGATCTTGTGGAACAACTTTGCCCAATTTTTTACCGATTTCTTTGTATTCTTTTACTAATTCTTTCAAGTCTTCGGTTGTCATATCTGTATCAGATTTGTAACCTTTGGCTTTTTTCATAGCTTCAAGAGCGCCTTCGTATTCATCAAGATCAGCACCCAAAACTACATCAGAGAACATTTGGATAAAACGGCGGTAAGAGTCATAAGCGAATCTTTCGTTACCAGAAACTTTAGCCAAACCTTTAACGCTTTCATCGTTCAAACCGAGGTTTAAAACGGTGTCCATCATACCAGGCATAGAAATTCTAGCGCCGGAACGAACAGAGAACAAAAGCGGATTTTCAGGATCAGCAAATTTTTTACCCATAATGGCTTCAACACCGGCAACAGCTGCTTTAACTTGGTCTTTCAAGTCAGCAGGGTATGTGTTGTTGTTTGCATAGTAATATGTGCAAACGTCTGTTGTAACGGTGAATCCAGGAGGAACAGGCAAGCCAACTTTGTTCATTTCTGCCAAGTTAGCACCTTTACCGCCCAGGAGATTACGCATGTTGGCATCGCCTTCGGCTTTGCCATTTCCAAATGTATATACCCATTTACTCATGGTTATTTAAGCTCCTATTAGCTATTTTGTTAAAACGAAGTTACAGCCCGCAAACGAGCCATAACTAAAATTAAAAAACTTCAATTTGCCTAGAATGTATAACACAAAACGTCAGACTTCAAGCAAAATATTACATTTTTTGGGAAAAAAATATGGACATAATTGCTTATTTTTACGCAAAAATAAAAAGGTTGTCCAAATAGAAACAACCTTTTTAAAAATACTCTTTTTTCGCCGTTATTTAGACAAGATGTCTAACAATTTTTTATTGGCTTCATCCATTGAGCAATTGCTGTAAATTGAAACTTCGCTGGCCAAACGGCTGACAGCCTGTTCATAAATTTGGCGTTCGCTGTAAGATTGCTCCGCAATATTTTCATTACGGTATAAATCGCGGATAACTTCGGCAATGGCCACCGGATTGCCGGAATTGATTTTATTTTCATATTCCTGCGCGCGGCGCGACCACATAATTTTACGAACTTTAGCTTTACCTTTTAAGGTGGCAAAAGCTTCATTCATTGTTTTGTCATCAGAGATTTTACGCAAGCCGACATGCTGAATTTTAGAAGTCGGAATACGCAGAGTCATTTTGTCTTTATCAAAATTTACCACCAGAAGCTCAAGCTCGGAACCGGCAATATTTTGTTTGGTCACGTCAGCAACTTTACCCACACCATGTGTTGGATAAACGACATATTCGCCGGCGTTGAAGGTTAGTGATGGTAATTTTTTAATACTCATGTTCACTCCAGAAAAATAAAATTTATCACGAAAACATTAGTGAATATATCACATTTTTCGGGTTAAATCTAGAGCAAAAATGCAAAATTTATTAAATTTTTCACTATTTTTTAATTTTTGGAAATAATTTTGTCTGTCTTAAAGCTTCGGTTAAGGCCATGGCCGCAGAAACAGCCATATTGATTGAACGAGCCTCCGGCGACATCGGAATCAAAAGCTGAGCGTCAGCTAATTCATGTATTTCTTCCGGCACGCCTGCACTTTCACGCCCCATTAAAATGATATCATTTGGCTTGAATTCAAAATCTAAAAACGAATCCGCTCCATGAGTTGTCATCAAAACCAAACGGCCGTATTCTTTGGGGTGCTGCGCGCGGTATTCCATAAAATCGGCCCAACTGTTGTGGCGGCGGCAATGCACAAGGTCCAAATAGTCCATACCGGCGCGGCGCATAGCTTTTTCATTAAAAATGAATCCGCAAGGTTCAATTATATCTAACTCAAGATTAAGGCAGGCGCCCAATCGTAAAAGAGTTCCTGTGTTTTGCGGAATATCCGGTTGATATAAAGCTAAGCGCATGGTCGGTATTTCCTATAAATTAAGCAGTTTTTTTAGCAGCTTCTTCGGCTTCTTTGGCTTTTTTTGCATTGTACAAAGCTACAAAGTCTACCGGACTTAACAGCATAGGCGGCAAACCAGCTGCTGACAAGCTGTTGGCAATAATGCTGCGGACAAACGGGAACAATAAACGCGGCATTTCAATATACAAAACCGGTTCCAAATGTTCTTCCGGAACGTTTACAGAAACCACAGCGGCATAAGACAATTCAACAATGAACAAAGTTTTGCCTTCAATGTCAGCATTCATTTTGGCGGTCAAAGTAACATTATAGTTGCCGTCTTCCATTTTTTTGCTGTTCATTCCCATGTCTACATTGACATTAGGATTTTTGTTCATTTCCTTAAAAATTTCCGGAGCCAAAGGAATTTCCAAAGACATATCTTTGATGTATTGGCTATGAATCATAATGCCTGCAGGCTGTTGGTTAGTATTATTCTGAGTGTTTTCCATTTTTTTCTCCATAATTTTTTAGTTTATGTTAGAAATAATACGAAAAAAGCTAATCGTCAAATATTTATATTGATAAAATTTTTATTTGTTTTATATTATTACAATGTGTTTAGTGAGGTAAAAAGATTTTTTATGGCTGATTTGATTTTTTTATTTGTGTTAGTGGCTTTTTTGGCTGTGCGTCTTTACAGTGTGTTTGGCAAAGACAATGACGGCAAAAATGTTCGTGTTATTTTAAAACCTATTAATAAAAATTCGGAAGAAGCAATTGCTAACAATGTGGTGCACATTGTAAGGGCAAATGAGGCTGTGGATAAAGTTTCGGCTAATGAAGAAACACCGGAAAATTTCAATAAAGAGATGTTTATGCAAGGCGCTCGTAAGGTTTTTGAACTGATATTGCAGGCTTTTAGCAGCGGTGATTTGTTGCCGGTTAAAGATTTGGTTAGCAAAAAAGTTTTTGAGGCTTTTAATACTACCTTGGCCGAAAGAAAAGAACAGAATATGACATCGGAAGTTGATTTTATTTGTTTTGATAAAAGCGAAATTAAAGATGTTAAGTTTTTGAAAAACAGCATAAAAGTTGTGGTCGAATTTGTGAGCGAACAGGTTAATTTGTTGCGCAATGCTCAAGGAGAAGTGGTTGAAGGCGATGAGAACTTTGTGCAAAAAATTACCGATGTTTGGACTTTTGAAAGAATGATAAATGCAAAAAACAATAATTGGGTGCTGGTTTCCACTAAAAAAACAGCTTAATTTTGTTTTGTCGTTAACTCTGGTATTGCTGCTTAACGGCTGTTTTCGTGAAGAACCTAAAATTCCATCGGTTGAAGAAAGCAAAGTAGTTTTGAAAAAAACTAGTTTTAAACAGCTGCAAGGTTGGAATGCTGAAGATTTTGGCGAGGTTATTCCGGTTTTTGCTAAGAATTGCCAGAATGTTTTGAAAAATAAAAATACTTACCTTTATAATTCGGTGATAAAGATAAAAACCGCGGACTATCAGCGTGTTTGCAAAAAGTTTGCCAATGCCGGTATAAGCAGCGGCGTGCAGATGAAAAAGTTTATAGAAAACGAGTTTGCGCCATACATAGTATCTGACGACGGTAAGGCTGACGGTAAATTTACATCTTATTATGAAGCGACAATTCACGCTTCTTTTGAAAAAAGCGCAAAATATAGATTTCCGATTTATGGCAGGCCGAATGATTTGATTGAAATAAATTTGAAAGATTTTGACAGCGCGTTGCCGAATACTCGTTTAGTCGGCAGAGTTGAAGGCAAAAAATTTATTCCGTATTATGACCGTCGACAAATTGAACAAAATGGTGTCAAGGCTCCGGTTTTGATGTGGGGTGATGATTTGGTCGATATTCACTTTATGCAGATTCAGGGTTCGGCTATTGCCATTATGGAAGATGGCTCCGAGTTAAGAATCGGTTTTGCCGATAGTAATGGGCGCAAGTTTAAAGGTATCGGTTCTATTTTGCTGCAAAAAGGTTTAATTAAACCTGGGGAAGCCTCTATGACGAAAATTCGTGATTGGCTGCGTAAAAATCCTCAGAAAGCGGCAGAAGTTATGGCTGAAAATGAACGTTTTATTTTTCAACGAGTGGTTGATGCAGATGGTCCGGTCGGGGCTTATGGGTTGTCACTGACAGCCGGTCGCAGTATGGCGGTTGATAATCGTTTTATACCATTAGGGGCGATGATGTGGCTGGATACGGTAAATCCCGATAATGGAAAGATAGAAAAAGTTGTATTTGCGCAGGATATCGGTAGCGCTATCAAAGGCGTGGTGCGCGGTGACTATTTTTGGGGACATGGCGAAGAGGCGTTGGCAGAGGCTGGTCGTATGAATTCTGCCGGTAAATATTATTTGTTGGCTCCTAAATATTCTGCACCAAAGGTAAACTAATGGTTTTGCAAAGCGAAGATGAAGAATTTTGGCTGGACACGGTTAAAGATATTAAAAAAACGGCGTCAAATCAGATTATATCTTCAGCTAAGCCGAATCCTATTAAGCAAAAAGAAAAGGTTTATTATGCCACAAAGCAGGAATTTTCCAGCTATTCCAAATTTTTAGATGATTTTGAAAACGGCGGAATAGATAAATCGACTTTACGCAAGTTTAAGCGCGAAGAGTTTAAGGTGGAAGCGGTTTTGGATTTACACGGGCTGACAGAAGATGAGGCTTTTGCTAAGGTGGATAGTTTTATTCCGCAAAGTTATGCTTTAGGTCGCCGCTGCGTTATGATTATAACCGGAAAAGGAATCAGAGTTCATCCGAATGACGATATTTTTACTTCTAAAGGTGTTTTACGCAAGCAAGTACCGCAATGGCTGAATATGGCACGTTTGAGAGCTATGATTTTGGTTTATAAGCATCCGTCTGAAAAAATGGGTGGTGAGGGCGCTCTTTATATCTTATTGCGGCGAAATAAAGAATTTTAATAAGCTCGGCGCAAAGCGCGTTTCATATGTTGTTGTGTAATAGTGTATTCGGAATCATAAAAAGCTTCTTTTGAGAGGATATTTAATTTTTCTGATACTTTGTTTCTAAAGTATTGTTCAAGGTTGTAAGTAACAAGTTCCATCGGTATTGATAAGTACGTTTCTGCATGATTTTGCAAATAGTCCAAACGGTGGCTGAATAATTCTTCCATTTCAGGAAATTCAGTATAATTAACATTAGATTGCGCAATGTGTGTTGTTTCATGAAAAGCCAAGGTCAGACATTCTATTCCATTATATTTTTTTAAAAAATCTTTATTTAGATAGATGTCTTTGTAATCAGCGTAAGCATCCGCTTGTGTCCATTCTGCCACTTGTTCATCATTGTTTATCTGTTTTTGGCTCAGATAGTGAATTTTAGGCGGTTTAACATTATTAACTTCTGCAGTTATGCGACTGGTTTCATTTAAAATAAAACGTTGTTCTTTTTCTGGTAAAGAATGAAAATTTTCTAATTTATTTTTTATATCAGGCAATGAAGCTATTTTAGACACAATTTGCCGTACTTTTTGATATTCATTTTCCATAAAGCGGGAGGAGATTTTAAGTTGAAGTAAGGCTTGAAATTTTTCGCTGTTTTGGTCTATAAATTCATTTTGGTGCAAGCGCTGCTGTTCTGTTGGAAAAATTGTTTGCGCATAAGAAAATAGAATATCCAGTTTTTTGCGGTTGCTCAAATTTTCGAGTAGTCTTGGCGAAGCCTTGCGCAAAATACGTTGATTGCGGCGTTTGTTTGTCGGCATAAAATAAACTCCATGGTCAGAGCAATCATAAATCATATCGCCAAAATAGTGATAAGCTGTTTCATTTAAACTATTTAGCGTAAAGCCATTTATTTTAATCCAGATATCTTTTTTATTTTGTCCGCTGGTGCATTTATAATTTTTGAATATTTCTTTTATTTTTTGAATATGGCTTGGGCGATAAACCTTAAATTTAACAAACTCATGCGCATAGTCGTCTATATTTGGAACTATGTTTAAAATATCTGTGTGGCGTTCAAGCCATTTATATTCTTCTTTGCTTATCATAAAACAAGAATAACACCTTTTTGGCTAAAAATAAACATTTAATTTTAACAACTTTTTAACTTCGATTTGGTCATAATAAAGATGTTTTTAGGGAGAAGTACTATGAAAAAATTATTTGTGTTGGGTTTGGTGGCATTGGTTGCCGCTTGTTCTTCCACCCCGCAAGAAACATATCCATACGGAATGACTGAGGCGGAATGGAATCAGCTTTCGATTAAAGATAAAACAAAAATTCGCCGTGATTTTTATTTTTATGAAAAAGGTCAGGTTAATTTTGTAAATCCGGATATGGATATTGAAGGTAAAAAAGAACAACCGAACATTTATCAAAAGAAAATTCAGAAAAAAGTTGAAGTTAAAGACTTTGACGGTGAGTAAAGTATTTTGATTGTCTTTTTAAAAGTACCTGAATTTGGGTACTTTTTTTGTATCATTAACAAAATAAAGATAGGGCAAATTAATTTGCCCTAACCCTTTGAAAAGAATGGTGCCGGTTATGTGACTCGAACACACGACCCACGCATTACGAATGCGTTGCTCTACCACCTGAGCTAAACCGGCAAACACAATAATACATAAAGCAGTTTTGCTTATTTTGCAAGTATTAACTTTGTTCTGTTTCACCTTTTTTGAGGGCGTAGAACTGATTGTCTTGAGCCACTTTTTCACCAGAGTGAACCACAATCTGTGGAAATGGTATTTCTATACCTTCTTCAATAAAGCGTTTGTTAATGGCAAAACGCAAATCACTTGGCACAATCCAGCCTTTCCAAATATCATTGGTGTAACAGCGCAATTCAAAGTTCAAACTGCTGTCGGCAAAGTCTTTGAACAGCACATAAGGCGCTGGATTTTTCATCACATATTTATGAGCAAGCGCACATTCAAGCAAAATTTTACGCACTTTTTCCACATCAGAACCATAAGCCACTCCAACGGAAATGCTTTGGCGCGAGATATTGTCGCCGTGGGTAAGGTTGACAATAGAGCTAGAAAGTAGGGTGGCGTTTGGCACAATCACACTGGTGCGGTTGAAGCTTTCCATTTCGGTAGAGCGAATGTTGATTTGCTTAATTTTGCCTTCGGTATCGTTCATTATTACCCAATCACCTACTTTGAACGGACGTTCAAACAAAATGATGATACCGGATACAAGGTTTTTAATCACATCTTGCAAACCAAAACCGATACCAACTGATAAAGCACCGGCGATGAAGGCGAGGTTGGTTAAGTCAACACCAACGGCGATAATGGCCAGCAAGCATGATATAATGAAACCGACAAAGCTGATACCAGAAATAAGCGAGTGTTTTATACCGTCGTCTATATCCATATTGTTAAAGACATTGGCAGCTAAGTGCTTTTTAATCAGCTTAACCACGGTTAAAGATACAAAGAACACTAAAATACCAAAAGCGATGGCAATTAATGAAATTTGTACGCCGCCGATTTTGAAGCCAAACAGCAGCTTTTTACCCATTTGCAGCATAAAGTCGCCTGGTAAACCCCAAAGGTTCAGCAATGTGAAAATAAAGGTTAAAACCAAAATAGGATTAATAAATGAGGTTATCC
Source organism: uncultured Alphaproteobacteria bacterium (assembly GCA_934277435.1). Lineage (GTDB taxonomy): Bacteria > Pseudomonadota > Alphaproteobacteria > RF32 > CAG-239 > RUG410. The sequence goes on from CAKQUE010000001.1 coordinate 199,787, forward strand.
AAAATTCTATTTTACTAACATTGCGTTTGGTTACTTTTATAGATTTCATCCAAGGGCTGGCAAGAACAAGACGTTTTATAATATCTATAAACGCGTGGCGGAATAGTTCAAAAATACCAAAAATAACCATAGATAAAATTAGGTTGCGTAAAATGAAAGATGATAATTCCGGATAACCGATTAAAGATAAACCGAATGCAGTGGCCAAGAGCAGATTGCTGGCAACCATAATTTTGAATCCGCTGTCTAAAGAGTCATTTTCTTCTTCATTTTCTTCAATATTTTCGGTGGTGATACCATTCATTTCTCGATAGGTGTCAACGGCGATTTTAATAATCCAAATCAAGAAGAATGCTTTAACCGCACAAGAAATCATGGTCAAAAAGTGAACAGTATCAATAGAGTAGTTTGCTTTTTGAGCTACCACCACTTGAATTAGAGCAATAGCATTACAGATAATGAACATGAAAATCACGCGGGTAAAACGCAAAGCTTTATCATTTGGAATATTAAACAAACGCCATTGCGGGTAATTCGGCGCAAAAGTCACACGAGAAATAGTGGCTTCTATGATGGCTAAGAATGATGAAAAACCCGTAATCATCAAAACATGTCCCAGCAAACTGTCGCCAAAGATTTTGGTGCTGACCATCCAAATCATGCAAGCGCCGACAAAGGCGTCTGGAATAAGGCCTCGAGCTATGGCAACGGCAATGGCGGCAACAATTTTGCGGCTGAAATGCGGAAGTTCAATGTCTTCTTTATAACCCCAATGGGTCAAGATGTATTTACGTAAAATAATAGCAACGGCAAGGGCTGCTACCAAAATCAGCGCCATGGAAACAATGCTTAAAATTGTGTAACTGCGGTCTGCCGCCGGAATGCTTTTGTACCAGTCAATCGGCGATTTTGTAACATCCCAAAAGAAAATGGCATATAGTTTGAGGCTATTAAAGAAAACCATAGGATTAATCAGGGCTGATTGCTTGGTGATTAAATCACCATAAACTCTTTTGCTGCGGGCGTTTAAAACTTGTGTGGTTAAGTCCTCTATTTTTACAATCAGCAAATCCGCTTCTTTCAGCACGCGGTCTTCGGCGGTTAGCTGTTTAGTCAAATCATTGCGTTGTTTGGTTATCACCTTATCTTCTGTGGCGCCTTCTTTAGGTTCTCCAAGGGCGTCAAGCTGCTTTTGAATATATTTTATATCTTTATCCAAATCTTTGCGGGTAGCGCTTATTTGAGCTTCTTGTTCGCTTAAATAGTTGACATAGGTGTTTATATTATCTTCGGTTAAATTTTCTTTCTTTAAATTATCATCGATTTGTTCCAGCTTTTTATTGATTTTGTTAAAGTCTATGGAATTTTTAGAAGTTATCTCGTCTGCGGCTTGCAGATTACCGGCAAACAGCACCGCGGCAAAAAGGATAATAAATAAAGTTTTAAAATATTTAACCATGGATTTATTCCTATTTTTTTAGCAAAGATTTCAAAATATTATAAGCGTTTTGGGCTGTTCCGGCGCGTAAATCATCGGCAACACACCAAAAACTGAAACCATTTTCAACAGAAACATCTTGGCGCAGACGACTGATATAAATGTCGTTTTCACCTTGAACATCATTGATTGAAACATAGCCACAGTCAACATGTTTATCAAATACAACCACGCCTTTGGTATCGCGCATTTGGTTGCGAATCTGGTCTATATCTACATCATCTTCGCATTCAACGTTAACAAATTCGCCAATGCCGATAAAAGCTGGAATAACAGCACAGTTGGCGTGTACTTTGATATTGCCGCCCAAAATCTTTTTAATTTCTACATTAGCTGACCATTCGTATTTTGTTTCATCGCCGATAAATTCGCCAACCTGCGGCAAAACGTTAAAGGCGATTTGTTTATGAAATATTTTTTCATCATCAACTAATGGCTCGTTCATAAAAATTTTGCGGGTTTGGGCAAAAAGCTCGTCCATAGCTTCGCGGCCATAAATTGAGGCTGCCATATAGGTGTTGATTACCAAACGTTTGATTTTGTGTGTTTCGGCAACTTTTTGTAAAGGCAGCATAATTTGTGTTACTTGTGGTGATGGAACGGCGATAATACCTTTTTTAGCATCGGCAATTTTTTCATCATTTAAGCCGGCAATAATCAACGGAACATCAGAATCTGCGGTATGAGCCGATGAACAATCAATAACCATTACTTTTTTTGCCGAAGCATGAGGAATATAGCGTTTCGCAACTTCTTCAGAAGTGGCAAACACGGCTATTTTTACAGATGAAAAATCAAAATCGTCTAAATTCCAAACATCCATATCCACATCTTCGCCATAAGAAACCTGTGTGCCGAGAGGGCTGTTTGTGTCTACGGCAAAAATACTATCGGCAGGAGTGCCGTTTTCTTCCAAAATATTTAATAATTCACGACCTAAACTGTTATTTACACCAACAATGGCAATTTTATTCATGATAAGCCTCTTATAAAAACTTTAAACTATGCTCGCATCATAAAACAAAAAGATTTACAAATAAATAAGATTTATTCGGAAAAATAAAAAAAAGCACTCGTGAAAACGAGTGCCTTTAATATGTAAGATTTGAACTACTTATCTGTCAAACCATCGGCGCCGGCAACTTCCGGACTGAGCGGAGTGAGACGCTTGCGCGGCTTGGTGTACTTCTTGCTGTTGACCTTAGTCGGGGTGTAGCGCTTCCAGCGGGCTTTTTCATTTACCAGCTTGTAGGTCGTGCCGTCAAGCTGGAATTCAGAACCGACATTGGTCTCCGATGCGATGACCGAAGAGTCAATGACCTGTGCCTTACCTGTCTGAACGTCAACAACCACAGATAGCGGATTACCATCCTTGACGAAAGCAAAGAATGGAACTCCTGCCGGACGCTTGAACGCATCAACACGCAGTACCATCTTTACCATGCGCGGCACGAGCTTCGTCAGCATGTCGATGTTGAGAAGGTCAGGATTGGCCTTGTCAAACTTCTTGACAGCACTGTTAGCTTTGCGGTTAGTAAAATAAGAGTTCAAACTCATTGAAGAAATAATCTTACACATACGTAAATAATTTAAGGGTTAATAATAAATTCAATACCCAATTATATAACATTACTTTTTGGCAAAAGCAAGTATAATTTGTCAAAATTTTGTTATTTTTTACATTTGTGCGATAAATCAAGCTGTTGTTTGTATTCCTGAGCCGAAATTCCACCAATACCTAATAAAGTATGAAAGATGTTATCGTGAGAAACCGGTGCATTTTTAGTTTCTTCCAAACATTGTTTGTCTATTTGCAGCGCATTGAACACAGAATCGTCGGCCCAAAGAAAAAATGGAACCTGTTTCTGTTCTTTTGGCGCAATGCTATAAGGTGCGGAATGCAAATATATATTGTACTCACCAAGCGACTCACCATGGTCGGAAACATAAATTAACAGGCTGTTATACTGAGGATAATCATTTTTTAGCAAACTTATAATATCTGCTAAATTCTGAGAAGTATAAAGGAGGGTATTGTCATAAGTGTTTATAATTTCTTCACCTGTGCATTGATTCAGTTTTTCGGTATTGCATACAGGCGCGAATCGTTGGAATTCCTGCGGATAGCGTTTATAATAGGTTGGACCGTGGCTGCCGGCTTGGTGCATAACCATAACGGTGTTTTGCGCCGGTTTAGTCAGCTGTTTTTGCATTTCTTGGGTAAGAACGCTGTCAAAACATGTTCCGGCATTGGTTGCGCATGGACTATAGGTTTCAACACGTGTGCAAACGCCTTTACAATCGCTGTTATTTTCAAGCCAAACCACACGCCAGTCATTTTTTTTGAAGATATCTAACACATTTTCAGTATAATCCAAACTGCCGTTGTTAAATTCCGTGCGGTTGTCTTTAGCAAACATACATGGAACAGAAACGGCGGTGGAAGTACCGCAAGATGTGGTGTTGGTAAAGTTGATTATATTGTTTAAATAAGGAATTAGCGGAGCATTGGTTTCGCGTTTATAACCATCTAAAGAAAAATTTGCGGCGCGAGCGGTTTCGCCAACCACAAAAACAATCAATAACGGTTTGTCGTTTTTCCAATATTTTGTGAAATGCGAATCCAGACCGATAGGTGTAAATTCATGGTTGGCCCGCATATTGTGTTTGACGGTTGAAATAATTGCTCCAATGTAGTTTACCGGAACTAATAAATATTTTACCGGTTTATTGTTGCGGACAAACTGGGCCACGTCTTTGCTGTTTGGCACAATAATTGTGGCAAACAGCACTAAACAAAGGACAAATACAGTGCCGCGTTGTTTAAATATGCTGGTTTCAGTAAAATTAAGCCTGCTGATAACAAATGCCGGAATTCCTCCTAAAACCAAAATATATGCCAGCAGTGTAAAGTTAAGTAATTCAGCTGTTTCGTGCGGATTGGTTTGTAAAACGTTGCGTAGCATTTCTTCATCAACGGCAATATGATAATTTTTTACAAAATAAAAAACACCACTGTTAATAAGCAAAAACAAAATGGAAAGAGGTTTAACCGTCCACTTCCAAAAAAGCAATAAGCTGCAAATAGTTAATAGTATCCAAAGCACAAAAAATGTACCGATTGTAAACATTGTACTTTGGCTGAGTTCATGTATTTTTTCAAAAAAAACATAATTAAAAGCAAGTAAAGTGTACAGCATATATAAAATGCTGTACACTTCAATGTTTATCGAAAAGGAACGAAAAAACTGCGGTTTAGCCATAAAAATTCGCCCTTTTTCGCTGTTAAGCAATCATTGCTTTTATTTTAGCAATGGCATCATTGATTTTAGATGCATCGGAGCCGCCTGCTTGCGCCATATCCGGACGACCGCCGCCGCCCTGTCCGCCAACCACGGCAGAAGCAGCGCGAACTAAGTCTACGGCGTTATATTTGGCTGTCAAATCTTTGCTAACGCCAACAACAACAGATGCTTTATCATCTTTATCCGAGCAAAGAACAACAATGCCGGAACCAAGATTTTGCATAATATCATCAACAAAAGCTTTCAATTCTTTCGGGTGAGCACCGGATACCAATTTACCGACAAATTTTACGCCGTTAACAGTTTCGGTTTCATCAGATGAGGATTTACCGCTAGCCAGAGCTTTTTTGAGATTAAAAATTTCTTGCTCTTGTTTTTTGCGTTCTTCCAACAAGCTGTTGATACGAGCTTCCAAATCATTCAGATTTGTTTTTAAGGTTGCTGCAACGTGGTGTAATTTGTTTTCGGTTTCACGCACATAAGAATCAGCGCCAACGCCGGTTAAGCATTCCAAACGGCGCACGCCGGCAGCCACTGCTGATTCACCAATAATGTGAAAATAACCAATGTTTCCGGTAGAGCAAACATGTGTACCGCCGCAAAGTTCGCGAGAGAACGGAGCATTTTCATCGCCCATTGTTACAACACGCACGTCATCGCCGTATTTTTCATCAAACAAAGCCATAGCGCCGAGTTTTACGGCCTCTTCTTTGTTCATAATAACGGTTGTTACCGGTAAATCATTGCGGATTTGCTCGTTGACAATGTCTTCGACCTGACGCAGTTGCTCGGCAGTAATTTGCTTTGGATGAGAAACGTCAAAACGCATTCTGTCGGCTTCCACCATAGAACCTTTTTGCGCAACGTGGTCGCCCAAAATCATTTTAAGAGCTTTGTGGGCAAGGTGGGTTACCGAGTGGTTGGCGCAAATCCGCTTGCGGTTTTCTTCATCAACTTCAAAGTTAGCGCAATCGCCAATTTTAACCGAGCCTTTTTCCAATTCGCAGACATGAACAAAAATCTTGTCTAATTTGCGTTTTGTATCAATAACTCTGGCGGTGAAGTTTTTAGAAACAATCAAACCGGTGTCGCCGACTTGACCGCCGCATTCGCCGTAAAACGGAGTTTGGTTGGCAACAAGCTCGAATTTGCCTGAAGTAACCTCATTAACTTCTTTGTTATCTTGAATTAAGGCAACAATTTCGCCATCAGATTTTGTAACATTGTAACCTAAAAATTCGGTCGGATTTACCTTGTCTTCGACGGAATACCAAACTTTTTCTACTGCCGTATCACCTGAACCGGCCCAGTTTCTGCGGGCTTCTTCTTTTTGGCGGGCCATACAAGCGTCAAAACCATCTGTATCTACTTCAATGTTTTTGTTTTTCAAAGCATCTTGGGTTAAATCCAACGGAAAACCATAGGTGTCATACAATTTGAAAGCAGTTTCACCGCTCAATTTGTCACCGCGGCCAAGATGTGAAATTTCTTCATCCAAAAGTTTTAAGCCTTTATCCAAAGTGCGACCAAAACGCTCTTCTTCAATCTTAATGGTTTCACTGATAAGATTTTCGCGGGCATAAAGTTCCGGATAAGCTTCGCCCATTTCTTTTTGCAAAGTCGGCAGTAACTTGTAAATCATCGGGTCTTTAACGCCCAACATATAGGCGTGACGCATGGCGCGGCGCATAATGCGGCGCAGAACATAGCCGCGTCCCTCGTTAGACGGCAAAACACCGTCGGCAATCAAAAAGCAAATAGAACGCAAGTGGTCGGCAATCACATTATGCGAAGCTTTTAACGGACCGTTCGGGTCAGTGTTGGCCATATCGGCAATAGCTTTGATAATGTGTTGGAACATATCGGTATCAAAGTTAGAGTGAACGCCTTGCAAAATAGCGGCAATACGTTCCAAACCCATACCGGTATCAATTCCGGGGCGTTTTAAGTTTATACGCGAACCATCGGCCAAATCTTCAAATTGGTCAAAAACCAAATTCCAAATTTCAATAAAGCGGTCGCCGTCTTCTTCCGGTGTTCCTGGTAAACCGCCCCAAACTTCCGGACCATGGTCGTAAAAAATTTCGGAGCAAGGACCGCAAGGACCGGTATCACCCATCTGCCAAAAGTTGTCTTTGGTGCTGATGCGAATAATTCTGTCATCAGGTAAACCGGAAACTTTTTTCCACAAATTATAGGCATCTTCATCGTTATAGTAGATGGTAACGGCAAGCTTGTCTTTCGGTAGTCCAAAATCTTTGGTCAGCAATTCCCAAGCAAAAGGAATTGCGCCGTCTTTGAAATAATCACCAAAAGAAAAGTTGCCGAGCATTTCAAAAAATGTGTGGTGGCGTACATCATAGCCTACGCTGTCAAGGTCATTATGTTTACCGCCGGCGCGCACGCTTTTTTGCGCAGTGGTCGCTCGGGTGTAGTCACGGGTTTCGTTGCCTGCAAGCACATTTTTAAATTGCACCATACCGGAGTTTGTAAACATTAATGTCGGGTCATTATCAGGAACAAGTGATGATGACGGAACAACTTTATGACCGTTCTTGGCAAAATAGTCCAAAAAGGTTTTGCGAATTTGATTTACACTAGTCATTGTACGTCCCTAAAAAAAGTTTAGTTTAAATTAATTTTATCGGGGCTAAACTAGCGCAAACTTGTGGTATTGTCTAGCAGAATCTTTAGTGTTTTTTAAAAATATATTAAAAAATGTAGGCGTTGCCGTTTAGATCAATTATTCCCCAATTCAAATAAGTGGCAAAAAGCAGCCAAAATAAATAGGGAATGAGCAAATATCCGGCGATTTTGCGCAGATGATAATAAGCATCTAGCAGCAGTACCGTGATAAAATCCAATAGTGCTATAACAAAAAATCCGGCCAAAAACATTCCGCTGTAAAAGAAAATATATGTCCAAATTATTTGTAATAACATATTCAGCCAAAAAATCTGCAGTGCTGATTTTATTTTTACGGTGTCAGAACTACCAAGCACAAGAGTTGTTGAAATTATGAGTAAAGTGTATAAAACACCCCACACCAGCGGAAAAACATGGTTTGGAGGTGTCAATATCGGTAAGTCTATTTTGGTGTAAAATGTATTTAGACCAAAATCATTTAAATATCCGCATAATACGGCAGTGACCCCAACTGCTAAAAAGGCATACAAAAATCGGGATAAGTTATTATTAAACATTTGTTTTCTCCTGCAATAAAGATAGTAAGAATACGAATTTTTTCAAGGCATTAAAAGTTTTTCTTTTTTGTCACATTTTTTATTTGCATTTTGTCAAAAAACGTGTATTATTTAAGGTATAACTTTTAAATTATATGGAGTGATGGTCATGGCTAAAACAGAAGAAGGTACAAAAATTGATTTTTTAGGCGGTAATAATGAAGCCAGAATCGGCGGCAACAGCTTATTGATTGAGCACACCGAAGAAGGTGAAGGCGTAAAAAGAGTGATGATTGACTGCGGCGCACTGTTTCCACCGGAATGGACAGGCTTGGATTCCGTTATTCCTGATGTTCGTCCATATTTGGGATATAAAGATCAGCCAGCAGAAAAACCAGTTGATGCCATGTTTATTTCTCACTGCCACGAAGACCATATTGGCGGGTTGGTGCATTTAGCCCGTGCCGGTTATAAGTTTCCGGAAATCTACACAAGTTCTTATACCAAAGAGCTTTTGAAAACCGCGTTCAAAGAAGGTCATGTCCCAGCAGAAAATCAGCCAGAAGTAAAAGTTGTCAGCGAAGGTCAGACAATAGACGTGGCCGAAAATGTTCATGTCAGTCCATTTAATGTTTCTCACTCTACCGTTGGTGCTATGGGGTTCCATGTTTTGACTACTATTCGCGGTCGCACCAGCGCCGGTATTGTTGACCCAGGTGACTATCGTATGGGCGAATCTAAAGTCGGCCCTGGTTTTGAAGAAGAAAAGTTTGTAGAATTTTTAAAAGATAAACCGGTTACGCACGTTTTGCTGGATTCTACCTCTAGCGATGGCACAGATGAGTATTTGGTTGATTTTGACCACGCGGTTGCTAATACACTGGAAGAAGTAAATAAACACCCAGAAAAACAAGTAATTTCTGCGGTTATTTCTCGCAGTATTCAAAATTTGGCGATTGATTTGGAAACTGCCAAACAATCTAACCGCACAGTGTTTATTGATGGTTATTGGGCAAAGCTTGCTTTTATGGCTATGCAACGTAGCGGTATTCATGATTATGACGAAGTTGTGTATAAAAGTGCAGATTTGAAAAACGCTAACGCCAAAGCTTATTTAGCCAAATATGACCGCGGAGAGCGCTATATTATTCCAAGCGGGGCTTTTGCCGAATCTAAAAAAGGCATGAAATCCGGTTTGTATAAAATGTCTGAACAGCAAAAAGTTACGTTGGATAAAGACGGTAAAGTAAAAGGCAACAGCAAGGGCGAGGCTGGACATCCAGATTTTACGGTTGATAAGATGACTTTGATTTTGGCTCGTCAGCGTTGTATTGAAGCTATTAACGGTAAACAAGTGCGCGCTATGTATAATCGCTTGGCGGCTTTGGGTGCAACCATTGTTGAAAATCGTTCCGGCAACAATACGGGTAAATTTGAAACTGCTTTGATGCAGCGTACCGGTCACGCAGTGCGTTCGGAAACGAAAAAATTTATTGAGCTGATTGTGAATAACCGTAAAAACAGCAGCAAGTTGGTATTTATTCCTATTCACGGTGATGTTCATCAATTGGCAAATACTGCAAAAGTTGTGCGCGAAGCTGGCGGCGAACCGTCTATTTGTCATAATGCCGATGAAATTAAAGTATGGGCAGGCGGTACTAAAAAACTTGAGCAAAAACCTTTAGATGACCAGCGTTGGATTGCTGTTCAGGGCGAAACATTGACTGGTTATGCCGGCGGAGCAAGCCAATATACATATACTTTGGTGAACAAAGACTTTACAAAAGTGGCAGATTTAATGGTTGTTCGTGATGAAAATGGTCAGGATGTTGCAAGAGATTATACTTCTAGAGCGTTAGAACAGGCTCGAGAAGATGAAGATAACTACTATGTTCCATCACGCAAAGAAGTTAATGCGCAAAAAGAAAAACTATCACGCAAGAAAAAGAAAGAACTTGTGCGCAAAGCAGCTATGGCGGCCGGACTTATTGATGAAAAAGGTATGCCGATTGGCTTGAAAAAAGGTCGCGGCGGTAGATAGTTATTTTTATATAACGTGTTATTATCTCTCTTAACTCTTGTCTTTTATTGCAGAATGTTATATGTGTAAAACAAAAGAGTTAAGGGAGATTTTTATTATGGTTCGCACAAATAAAAACGGTATCAAAATTTATGGTGAAGAAGATTTTGCCGGTATGCGTAAAGCCGGAAAGGTAGCTGCCGAATGTTTGGATTATATCGCAGATTATGTAAGAGTCGGTGTTTCAACTGGTGAACTTGACGACCTTTGCAATGAATTTATGAAAAGCAAAGGCGCAGTTTCGGCTTGTATCGGCTATCACGGTTATCCAAAAGCAACCTGTATTTCTATTAATCAGGTTATATGTCATGGTATTCCGGATTATGAACGCAAGCTGGCGGATGGTGATATTTTAAATATTGACGTGACAGCAATTGTTGATGGTTATTTTGGTGATACAAGCCGTATGTATTTTGCCGGTAAACCAAAAGTTAAAGGTAAGCGTTTGTGTGATGTGACATACGAATGTATGATGCGTGGCATTGATGTGGTAAAACCTGGTGCGCATTTTGGCGATATTGGTGCGGTTATTGAAGAATACGCGCACAAATATGGTTATTCGGTGGTTGATATGTTTTGCGGACATGGTGTTGGCAAAGTTTTTCACGATGAACCGAATGTTATGCATTGCGGCGTAAAGGGAACCGGCCCGATTATGGAAGAAGGTATGATTTTTACGATTGAACCGATGATTAATATGGGCAAAAAAGACGGCGTCATTCTTTCTAACGGCTGGACGGCTGTGACCTGCGACCATGCTTGGTCGGCACAGTTTGAACACTCTATGGGGGTGACAAAAGATGGCGTAGAAGTGTTTACATATTCGCCAAAAGGTATGGATAAACCGCCTTATAAATAAGGACACTAAATGACGGACGATAAACAAGAAAAGCCATTATATTTGGGACACAGAGAGCGTCTTCGCGCCAGATTTTTGGCTGATGACGGCGCCAGTATGCCGGATTATGAGGTTTTGGAATTGCTTTTAACAATGTCTATTCCAAGGAGAGATGTTAAACCATTGGCTAAAAAACTGGTGGCTCAATATGGTGATATCGGAGGAGTTTTGCATGCTCCGGCGCATGAGTTGATTGATGTGTGCGGGCTGAGTGTAAATACGCTGGCATTGCTCAAAGTTGTGGCGACATGTGCGCTGCGTTCGTCAAGCGCTTGTTTTTCGGACAGCGACCAGCCGATTATCGCTTATTGGGATCAGTTTGAAGATTATTGCCGCCAGCTAATGGCTTATAACGAGGTGGAAGAGTTTAGAGTGTTTTTCTTTGATGATGTGCTGCATTATAAAGGAAGCAAGCTGATGAATACCGGAACTGTGAATAAAACAATGGCGCATCCGCGCGAAATTATTAAAGCGGCGTTGGATAATAAGGCTGTGATTATTATTTTGGCGCATAACCATCCGTCCGGCGAATGCAAGCCATCGGCGGCCGATAAGCAGCTGACCGAGGAAATCAGAATGGTGGCAGATGCTATGGATATAGAAGTCTATGACCACTTGATTGTGACCAGAAATGAGATTTTTAGTTTTCGTAATTCCGGTTTAATTTTGCCACAAAAGAGAAAAATTTAAAAAAGTGCTTGCAATATAGAAAAATATGTTGTAATAACTAAATCGGTCGACGGGGCATAGCTCAGCCTGGTAGAGCGCTTGGTTTGGGACCAAGATGTCGCGTGTTCGAATCTCGTTGCCCCGACCACTAAAATAGAAGAAGCGGTGTTTATCACCGCTTTTTCTATTTTAAAGAACGAAGTAAGCGGGTGCGAACACGCGAGATAGCGTGTTTGGTGAGGAGCCGCCGGCAGACGTAAGTATGTCGGTCAGCGTAGCTAATAAGCGACGAACGTCGTGAGCAAAAGCGAAAGACAATCTCGTTGACCCTTTCTTAGACGTTGAACCTACAGATATATCGATAATAAAAAAATGTTAAACTTTGTGCGGATTTCAAACTTTGTTTAACATTTTAGTGAAAATTACTTTTCAAAATGGCTTAAAAGTCCGCAAAAAGAAGCAATACATAAAACAAAAGAAACAAGACAAATATCATTTAATCAAAACGAAAATGATAATAACAGAAGCGCCGGAAATATTCCAAGTATTGCCGATATAATATAGAATTTTCTTAACTGTTCTTTTTTTATTGCGACATTTGCATGTTTTGATGAAAATATCGACAGATACGAAAGTTAAGTAAAGTAGAGTAAATTGAAAATATTAATACCAGTAAATAGAGAAAGTATATCATAGAATCAACCGCCACCGAGAACAATCCCATTCGGACAAGGTACACTCGATACTTCAATACATTGTGAATGTTGAGATATTTTTCGAATATCTGGATTAAGCTTATACATTCCTATAAACAAGCAACATGAAATAAGAAACAGCAATTTACTCCACTTATTGATAGGTACTAAAATGCAACATAAACAAGCTATGTAGAACAATACACCTATCATGCTAAATATAAAAACAGATGTATTATCAGGATAATCACTCTGCGCTAATGTTATTATATCAATTAAAATCATTGCAACAAGAAAAATCGGAACCAACAAAATTATTCCTCGTTTTGTGCATCCAAGTCCCCAATGAAATATTTTCTTAGTATTTATTTGCATTTATAAACCTTTTGTGTTGATACCTATGATAATAGGTACCAACACACTGAAAGTCAAATAAAATTAAAAGATATCATTATAATCATCTGGATTGACGTATGCCTTAGGGTTGGTGGGGCAGGATTGTTGTAAGGATAAACCCTTTTTAACGCCTTGCCACCCCATACGGTTGGCATGCCAATCTTTACGCACATCTGACAAAGGTTCTCCTTTTATTAGGCCATATATTTCCCTACCTGTGCTTATGGCTTTGCCTACCATTTCCCCCCACAGACCACGATTAGCGGCTTCATAATTTGCTTTACAATGAAAGAAATTATCCCCACCTGTCCATTTTTGTTCATCTGTCATGGTTTTATAATTTCTCCACATATCATGAAATGGAGCGGCTACTCCTGTATGTGTAACTCCCGGATAAGAATTATAGTTTTGCAGATACTCGTCTAATTTGGCAGCAGTTTGCTGTCCCCAATTTGGTTTAGTATAAACCTCTTGCGGCACAAAATAGCTATTTACAGCATTACTATTTTGTGTTTGCATAGGTGGCGGAGTATTACCGTAAAGCTTCTTGTAATTATATTCGTCAGCTTTTTAAATTCGCGATTGTTAGCTTGCGCTAATTGTCTTAATTTATTTTTTGATTCTGCTCGACATAGGGTATTTGAATGTCATTTGCTTTGTTCGCGATGAAGCAAAGTAAAAATAGAGATATGGTAAGTACAACTATTATATAAAAAACACCACCGAAAAAGGTGGTGTTTTTAGTGAAAATTAGAAAAATAAATTATTTCTTTTCTTCATCAACGATTTTTTTGCCTTTTAAGTCAAATTTTTCAATTTGAGCGTTTTGGTGTAAATCGGCAACAATCTGACCAACAGCCTGTTGAGAAAGATTGCCTTTGATTTGTTCGGCAACAGCTTCAAAAGCCAATGGTTTAGAATCTCTGATATCTTCAACCAAAATTACATGATATCCAAATTCAGTTTTAACCGGTTTTTGAGAAAAAGAGCCTTTTTTCAAAGCAAAAGCAGCTTCAGAAAATTCTGGAACCATAGCTTCGGCCGTAAAATAGCCTAAATCAGCCTGATCTTTTGAGTATTGTTTAGCCAAATCATCAAATTTAGCAGATTTTTTATTCAATTTAGCAATAATTTCTTCTGCTAATTTTTCATCGTCAACCAAAATATGTTTAGCTTTAATTTCTTTTTCGCTCTTAAAGTTTGCAACATATTCATCATATACTTTTTTAACTTCGGCATCGGTTACTTTTTGAGCCAATTGTTGGTCAATATAAACTTTGCGAGCCAAATCCTCTTGCATAGCAGCCAATTCTTTTTGATATTCCGGCGATGCTTGAACATTGGCAGCTGTTGCAGCTTGCAAAGCTAATTTGCTATTAATCATAACGTCAAGAGCGCGGCCATAAAATTCATCAAAAGAAACTTGAGCTTTAATTTGCGGTGTTTGTTCGTAAGCTTCTTTGATTTCGGCAACAGTAATTTGCTCACCATTTACCACAGCGGCGATACCGTTGTTTCTTTCTGCGTATACTTTATAAGTAAAAGCGCCTGCCAACATAACCACAACAGCGGCAGTGGTGGCAAAAACATATTTTTTCTGCATAAATTCCTCCTAAAATAAACAAATCGTTAATATCATATATACAATATAAATAAAATTCAAAGGATTTTTTGCCTATGGTTTATAACTTTTGCGCAGGGGCTTGACTTTATAATATAATCAAACTAAATGTATTTTGAAACAATATATTATAAGGAACTTCTATGTTAGGAAAAATTGCCCGTAAAATTTTTGGCAGCGCTAATGACCGCTTTGTTAAAAAATTATATAAAATCGTAAATCAAATCAATGCATTAGAACCTAATTTCATCAAATTATCCGATGAAGAATTGAAAGCAAAAACCGATGAATATCGCAATCGTTTGAAAAACGGCGAAACACTTGATGATATTTTGCCGGAAGCTTTTGCTACCGTACGCGAGGCCTCTAAACGCGTTATGGGACAACGCCACTATGATGTACAGCTGATAGGCGGTATTGTTTTGCACAAAGGTATGATTGCCGAAATGAAAACCGGTGAGGGTAAAACTTTGGTTGCTACTCTGGCCGCGTATTTGAATGCTCTTGAGGGCAAAGGCGTGCATGTGGTGACGGTTAATGACTATTTGGCAAAACGTGACGCTGAGTGGATGGGCAAAATTTATCGCTTTTTAGGTTTGACTGTTGACTATATTATTCACGGCAAAAATGATAATGAACGCCGTATGGCTTATAATTCGGATATTGTATATGCGACTAACAACGAGCTTGGTTTTGACTACTTGCGCGATAATATGAAGTTTAGCTTATATGAACGGGTACAACGCGATTTTAATTTTGCAATTGTCGATGAAGTGGATTCAATTTTGATTGATGAGGCCAGAACTCCGTTGATTATTTCGGGAGAAGCAGAAGATTCTTCGGCCACATATATAAGTGTTTCTAATTTGATGTCGCAGTTGGTTCCGGAAGATTACGAAAAAGATGAAAAGCAAAAAAATGTGACTTTAACCGAAGTTGGTATGGAGCATGTTGAAAAATTGCTGCGTGAAGCCGGACTGATTAAGGACGGTTCTTTGTATGATATTGGCAATGTAGGCTTAGTGCAGCACGTTAATAATGCTTTGCGTGCACATGAGATGTTTCAAAAAGACGTGGATTATATTGTTAAAGACGGCAAAGTAGTCATTGTTGATGAATTTACCGGCCGTATTATGGAAGGACGTCGTTTCAGCGATGGCTTACATCAGGCTTTGGAGGCAAAAGAGGGGGTTAAAATTCAATCAGAAAATCAGACTTTAGCCTCTATCACTTTCCAAAATTATTTCCGTTTATATCCAAAATTATCGGGTATGACAGGTACGGCTATGACCGAAGAAACTGAATTTTGCGATATTTATAATTTGGTTTGTGTGGAAATTCCGACAAATAAACCGGTACAGCGTCAGGATTTGCATGATGAAATATATCGTACCGAGGGTGAAAAATATCGTGCTATTATTAACACGATTTTAGATTGCCACCGTCGCGGACAGCCGGTTTTGGTGGGTACAACCTCAGTGGAAAAATCAGAAGTTGTGGCTAATTTGTTGCATAAAGCGGCGCCGGATTTGCATTTTGAAGTTTTGAACGCGCGTTATCATGAGCGTGAGGCTGCCATTGTGGCGCAAGCCGGTGTTTCTGGTGCGGTGACTATTGCCACCAATATGGCAGGCCGCGGTACTGATATTCAGCTTGGCGGTAATCCGGAAATGAAATTGCAAGAAATGCTTAAAGGTGATGAAACACCGGAGCAGATTGCAAAGCTGAAACAAAAAATAGAAGCTGAAGTTGCTGCGGATAAAGAAAAAGTTTTGGCAGCCGGTGGTTTGTATATTTTGGGTACTGAACGCCACGAAAGCCGTCGTATTGATAATCAGCTGCGCGGTCGTGCCGGTCGTCAGGGTGACCCTGGTACTTCTAAGTTTTTCCTTTCTATGCAAGATGATTTAATGCGTATTTTCGGTTCAGAAAAAATGTCTAATGTTTTGCAGCGTTTAGGACTTCCGGAAGGAGAGGCTCTTGTTCACCCATGGATTAGCAAGGCTTTGGAAAAAGCTCAGCAAAAAGTGGAAGAGCGTAACTTTGACATTCGTAAAAACTTGCTGAAATATGACAATGTTATGAATGAACAGCGTAAAATTATCTATGAACAACGTCGTGAAATTATGGAAAGCGAAGACCTGTCTGACACCATTAAAGATATGCGCGATGAATATTTAAGCGGTATTATTGACGCGCATGTTCCTTATGGCACTGGAGCTTCAGAATGGGATAAAGAAAGCTTGAAACAAGATTTGTCAGTGGCCACAGGTTTTGTTTTGCCAATTACTAATTGGTGCAACGAGCCGGAATTGGACAGCGAAGGTCTAAAAGAAAAAATCTTACAGGAAGTTGATAGCCGTATGACGGAAAGAGAAGCTTCTTTGCCTGCTGATGCTGTGAAAATGGTGCAAAAAAGCATTTTCTTGCAAGTGTTGGATCAATTGTGGAAAGACCACATTGCGACATTGGATTTGATGCGTCATACTATTGTGTTGCGCGCTTATGGTCAGAAAGATCCGTTGAATGAATATAAAAAAGAGGCCTTTAATATGTTTTCACGGATGCTGGATATTTTGAAACAGCGCGTGACAGTGGTTATTTGCCATACTGTAATTCAAACAGATTCGCAAGAGCAAATGCAAAAAGCTATGGATAAAGAGCAAAATCGCCCGATGTCAGCCGTGCATGAAGGTGATGAACCGTTGAAACCGATGGATCCGTCGATGTTTGTTGGTGTGTCAAGAAATGACCCTTGTCCGTGCGGCAGCGGTAAAAAATTTAAGCATTGTCACGGAAGAATAGTGGAATAAGCGATGAATAAACCCAAAAAAGATTTAAATGCCAACGAGCAGTTAATTCTTAAAAAAGAAAAAGAACGCGCCAGACAAAGGCTTGAACAAAAGATTAAAGAGTTTGTTATTCTTCTTTTTGTTTTAGCCGTTTTTGTCGGGGGTGGAAGCTATTTTCTTTCTGAGTTTATCTCGAATCGCTATGAAGATTTACAGTATATAAAAAAACTAAACAGAACAACTTTGGAAATTTCTCAACTTATTGACAATATCCGCAATGCTTATCTTTTACATACAGATGAACCGGCGCAAAATTTAGATAATTTGATAAAAATGGGAGCGATTCCAGAACGTTTAGTTCATAAAGATAGAAAGGGTAAATATTTATTAAATCCGTTTGGCGGTAAAATAGAAATAGTTCCGTCGCATGTCATTTATAATAAGGCCGGAACTTTGTCTTCACCGACCTTCAAAATGTCTTATCAAGGACTTTCCAGAAGGGCTTGCGTTGATTTGGCAATGCTCGATTGGGGCGATAATTTGAAAGGTCTTTTAGCCGTGGCAATAGGAAGTGTTGATGCTAGGACCGGAAAAGACAGCGCTCTTGAAGAAATTGATGAAACTCCTGAACAGAAAAAGGCTAAAGCTCAAGAAGACGCTGATGATGGTATGTATTTTAGGCGTTCAATGTCGCAATATCAAATGAATGTAGCCAGACCAAATGATAAATTTATGCCAACGCCGTTTAGTCAAGGTACGGCGGAAGCTGGTTGTTTTTGTGGTTACAAAGATTGTTCTTTTGCGTTGCATTATACGGTTTTTAGTGTCGGTGACGATAAATAGATAAAAATTTGCAAGTTTGGTTAAATTTTTATGCGTAAAAGAGTCAATAAGCATAAAATTTGTATTGTAATATCAGCGAAATAAAATATACTTATCGGAGTTAATTTTAATTTTAGGACGTTACAAATGTTAGATATAAAATTTATTGCCGATAATACGGAATGGGTAAAGAAAAGCTTGGGTCGTAAAGGGTTTCCGGCTGAAAAGGTTGATGAACTTTTGGAAACATATTATAGTTTGAACAAGCTTAAAACATCTTCACAAGCTTTGGCCGAAGAAAAAAATAAATTAAGTAATTCAATCAAATCAGCCTCTAATGAAGAACGTCCTGCGATTATTGCTAAAAGTAAAGCAATCGGAGAGGAATTTAAAGCTGAACAGGAAAAGTTGGCAGCTTTGCAAGTTCAATTTGACGATATGATTTTAAGAATGCCAAACTATCCTAGCGAAGATAGTCCAGACGGGCCTGATGACAGTTACAATGTTGTCCGTCGTCGTGTTGGTGAAATTCCTCATTTTGATTTTACACCGCGTGACCACGTGGAGTTGATGGAAATTAATGATTGGAGCGAAATGGAACGTATTGCCAAAGTTTCGGGTTCTCGCACCTATGCCATTAAAAATGATTTGGCTCAGTTGGAATTGGCTATTCATATGCTGGTAATGGATAAATTGCGGGCGGCAGGTTTTACGTTGTTGACAGTTCCTGCAATTTCTAAGGAAAAACCGTTGTACAATCAAGGATATTTGCCTTTTGCCCGTGATGAAATTTATTATATGCCGGCTGATGATTTGTATCTGTCGGGTACAGCCGAGTTGATTTTAAACTCTTTGCGCGCCGATGAATTGCTGACAGAAGCAGATTTACCTGTTTTATACGCTGGATTTTCTCCATGTTTCCGCCGTGAGGCTGGTGCTGCCGGAAAAGATACCCGCGGGTTGGTGCGCGTACACCAATTTTTCAAGACCGAGCAATTTGTTATTTGCAAAAATGATTTGGCAGAAAGCGAAAAATGGCATCAAATTTTGCTTAAAAATTCAGAGGAAATTTTGCAGGATTTGGAATTGCCTTATCAGGTTTTGGAAGTTTGCACCGGCGATATGGGTGCGCCAAAATATCGTCAATATGATTTGGAGGCTTGGGTGCCGTCGCAAAATTGCTATCGTGAAACACACTCTTGCTCTAATATTACAGATTGGCAGGCTCGCCGCACAAATTTACGCTACCGCGACAATGCTGACGGTAAAGTAAAATATTGTTATACATTGAATAACACTGGTATTGCTACTCCTCGTGCTTTGGTTCCGTTTATTGAAAATCATCAGCAAGCAGATGGAACTATCCGCATACCGGAAAAATTGCAGCCGTATTTGGGTGGTAAAAAATTCATTGGCAAGAATGCTAAATAATGCAAGAAAACGTTGCTAAAATACTTGATTTTATGCGCGCCATGGAACGTGTGTGTCTGGTTGAGCGTGATACACGGATGACGGATGGGAAGCCTGAAACTGATGCCGCGCATATTTTCAAGTTGGCATTTTTAGTGATGCTGGTCTATCCGTATTTGCAAAAAAAATATAATTACACCAAATTGTTGGAATTGACTTTGGTTCATGATATTGCCGAAGGAATAACAGGGGATTGTCCTCGTTCGGCTCAAGTTGCTCATCCGGAACGCAGACTAGAAAAAGAACAGCTTGAACAAGAGGCGATGGAGCAATATAAAAATATGCTGCCGTATCCCTTGAATGAACATATTTTTGCATTATTTTGCGAATATGAAGAGCGAAAAACACCAGAGGCAAAATTAGTTTCAGTACTTGATAAAATGGAAGCAAATTTACAGGCAAATCGTTTTGGCGATGGTGATATTCGTTATTGGAGCTACTGTGAAAACGGTGAGGAATACTATAAAATAGCTACAGCCAAAAAACAGCTTGTTTCTGAACTAAAAGAAGATGTTCTGTCAGAATTGGAACAAAGTATAATTTCATTAACTTTGGAGAATATGGCAAAATGCAAAATCAAGGTGTGTCAATAGATAAATTACAGGTTGCCGCGTTTGATTGGGATAATACGCTGGCGTGTAGCCGCGAGGCTTTAGTTTATTCTATTAACCAAATTTTGCCTTTATATAACTTGCCTGATTGGGATGTGGTTAAACAGCAGCGCAATCGCAATCTTTCTTTTCGAGATAATTTTCCGCGGATATTTGGCGCTCAAGCCGAGGAGGCGTATGAAAAATATCGGGTAGTGTATAAAAATAATGCTAAACGTTTTTTGAAAAGACCGGATAAAGCGCAAGATGTTTTAATGCTGTTGAAACAGCATAAAGTTAAAATTGCTATTGTTTCTAATAAAGACCGTGAGCTTTTTGATTTTGAACTGCCATTTTTATATGATAGTTCTCTTTTTGATGTGGTTGTTTGCGGTCATGAGGCGCAAAAAGATAAGCCTTATCCAGAACAGTTGGAATTTGCCGTAAAAGGGTTAATCGACGAAATAAACTCTGATAAAGTCTGGATGGTTGGGGATAGCCCTATGGATAGTCTGTGCGCTTTGTCAGCCGGCGCAAAAGCCATTAGAATTGGTAAGCCGATTTGGGGTGCGGATATTGATGATAAAAATTCGGATATTTTATTTGTTGACGATTTCAAAATGTTTTGGCAGATGTTGAAGGAACAAAACAGATGAGGCCACGGACTAAATATTTGATTAAAAATTGGACGGTAAAAGCTTTGTGGCTGATGTTTGGCGGATTTGTTATTTGGGCCAATATTGCTAAACTATGTAATAATGATTATTCTAATTATGAAAAAGTGATTGATTATGGTCGTATAAAAGATGAAGATAAATTGATAAGACCGGCGATAGCCGCAATATTTTATCAGGGAAAAAGTGATAAGAAATATTCTCTTTCTACCTATTTCAATCATAGCGCCAATTATAAAAAACAAAATGTACGCATGGTCGTGGTGCCTAAAAATTTGGCCTCGTATAATGCGGAGGTGGTAGAAAAACTTTATGAAGAACTTCGCAATAACAATAAAATAGAAAAAGTTTTGTTGGTTTATGATAAAGATAGCAAGAGCGATGTCAAAGCACATAAAAAAATGTTGCTACAGATTATGGATGTGCAAAGTGTAGATGAAAGCCCAATTTCTCAAAATAATCTGAAAGAAGAAAAATCAATAGACGCTTATTTGTCAGAAGCTAAGAGGTTGGTGGTGTTTTTGGCGGATTTGGATAAGGGATTGAATGACGAAAACAGCGATTTTTTGGTTGGTGAGGCGGTTTATTTTGCACAAAAATATTTTTATCAGATGAATGTTTTTGATATTATAGACACTCAATTGGCTAAAGCTCTTGATAAAGATTATGGGACATTATATCCGTTGGAAACAATGAAAGATGAACCATTACTGGCAAAACAAAAACGCAATTTAGAAAGATATAAACGTCATTATTGGCATGTTCTAAGCAATTATTTTGAGCTGAATATGTTGCAAGTTATACAGCACAAACAAATTATTATGCCTTCGCATATTGATGAAAACTATCGTCTGTTTGACCGCGGGCGGTTGGTGCTGAAAGCTTTTGATGATAACTATGTTGAAATTTTTGAAAAGGCGGAAATGCATGAAAATAAAGGAATCGCATTTCTTTTGGCACATGCAACGCAAAAATTGGTTGATAGCGGCAAGGCTAATGAGGCTAAATATTTTAAAATATATCTTTTGACGGACTTAGAAAGGGTCAAACCAGAGGCTGATACCATGCTGATGAGTTATTTGGAACAGGATGACGGAATTTTTGCCGAATATAAAGACAAATCAGCTTTATTGGTGGCAGACGACCGTCCGGATAATCCAGAGGATTTATCGTTGGTTGTGCGGCAAAAGGCAAATATTCCAAATGATGTTCCAGACGCAAAAATAGATTATTATAGATTTAAAACAGTGGAGATGAAGTATGGAGATTAACGGTTTTAAACTTAAATATACAACTGAGGAATTGGCGGAAAAAGTTAATAAACAAATGCGTCAGATTGTTTTGATTGATAAAAATAATCCGGCGTATGAAGCTTTGGCTGACGGCGACAAAAAAGCATTGGGATATTTGGCTAAAGCGGCGCGGATTATGAATAATGTAGCACTAGAAATGGATAATCCTTTTAATTTGGCGCAAAAAAAAGCGTTGGAGCTCGCGGCGGCAGAAAGCGATCAGGCTCGCTTGGCTTTGCAACTGTTTAATTCATTGAATGGCGTTGCCGGTTACAATGGTATAGATAAAGAGCCGATAGAAATTTTTGAAGGAATACATCTGCAATCTGGCTGCAATTTTTATCCGGAAAATATGACCGCTGCAGAATTAGCTGAAATTGTTACCGCTATGCTTGATGCCGGTCAAGAAAATGAAGTAAGAAAAATTTTAAGCGCCCGTACAATGGTTCGCCGCAACGGAGATTTTTTGAAGGCTATAGATTATACCGAATATTTTGCTTCGGAATTTTCGGAAATAGCCAATGAAATTGAATGTGCGGCTCATTTTGCCACCGATGAATTATTTAAAGACTATTTAGGCTGGCAGGCTCAGGCTTTTTTGCAGAACAATGAAGAGATGGATGTTTTAGCCGATAAGCATTGGGCAAAAATGCAGGAAACTCCACTGGAATTTACAATAAGTCGTGAAAATTATGAAGATAAGTTAACACCGACTTTGTTTGATAACAAAAATCTTGCCACTCGTTTAGCACAGCTGAACATTGCTCCGGTGCCAAAAGATATGCTTGGCGTGCGGGTAGGTATTGTAAATAAGCAAGGTACAGATTTGCTGCTGAAGTTTAAAGATGAAATGTTAAAACTTGCAACTTTGATGCCAAAAGCAAATATGTATATACAAAATGTTGGCGGTGATTCTGGTTTGAAGCAAACAATGGTCGATGTGGATTTGACTATGTTGAGTGGAGATTATGCAATGTGCCGCGGCGGAATTACTTTGGCTCAGAATCTGCCTAATAATGATAAACCGTCCTTAAAGCGTGGCGGCGGACGGCGCAACGTTTATCATCGGCAAGTACGTCAGTGTGGGGACAAAGATAAAACCGCACAAATTCTAAAAGGTTTAGTTGCCGAAAATTTGCATAAATATTATAATGAAGAAGCGGACCATTTATTTACGATTGGACACGAAAATGGACATTCTTTAGGGCCTGATAGTTCGTATCAAACTGCATTAGGTGTTTACCAGCATATTATAGAAGAACACAAGGCAAATTTGATATCGGCGACAATGATGCCCGAATATGTAAAAGATGGAATCATTACCGCAGAACAGCTTAAACAAATTTATACCACTTGGGTGGTTAAGCGGCATTTGATGAATGCTTTTCCTTCTAGCGGCGAAGCTCACAGAGTAGCTGATTTAATAGAGTATAATTATCTTATGGCGCATAAGGCTATTTCTTTTGATGAGGATAAAAAATTGCATATTAACTTTGAACTAATGCCGATGGTATGCAAAAAAATGCTGGAAGATATTATTGAAGTGCAGCTGTCAAAATCTCCTGAAACCGCAAGACAATATGTCGAAAAATGGAATTCATGGGGCGAATTAGCACAATATGTTTCTGATT
Source organism: uncultured Alphaproteobacteria bacterium (assembly GCA_934277435.1). Taxonomy (GTDB): domain Bacteria; phylum Pseudomonadota; class Alphaproteobacteria; order RF32; family CAG-239; genus RUG410. The sequence continues at coordinate 223,402 of CAKQUE010000001.1, forward strand.
TTAAGCTTAAATTAGGGATTAAACCGTATATTAAACTTGTAACATATTTTTAAGGGATAAAATACATGTGGTCGATGTTAAAAAAACTTGGAGCTGGAGAGTATTCTTTGAAAATTACTTTTTGGCTGTTTGGTTTGTTTGGAATGATGTTCTTTACTATTGTCACGCACATTACGCATAGCAGTGCTCTTAGATTGGTTTGTCCTTACGGACGCGTATGTTTTAATAGCGTGGTTTTATACATACTTAGAAATGCGCCGATACTAATGACATCTTCGGGACGGATATCTTCTTTTTTGCCGCATTTATTGGTAAGCGCTTTGTTTGTAAGTTACTTCATAATTTTAATACGTGGATTATGGAAATGTTCTGATTCATACGAAGGATCAAAATTTTGGCCATATTCAGCTAAGTTACTGATAATCTGCTTAGGCTTTTTGAGTATTAAATCCATTATCTAGGAGGGAGCAATGAAACTTGTTTTAAGTTGTTTAATCTGTTTGTTTTTATTATCAGCCTGTAAAGGTTTTGTTGCCGGTGAGATAAGTCCGGAGCGTAAGCGTCTTTATGAGCGCAACAATAATCAAGAATACTGCGAGCAGAATCCGGAGAGGTGTGTTAATAATATTCCTTGGTAACTTTAAGAGAGTAGGGAAACTCGTCTAATTAGGGAAACTCGTCTAATGGCTTTCTGCTGGTAAGATTTTTTCTTATGTACTAGTTTGTACACTGCGAAAAAATCTTACTTCGCATTAAGCTCATTATCCGAGTTTCTGAGATTTTTGAGTTATTTGCGCTTGTGTGCTAATTTGTACACGTCGCTTAAAAATTCCGTCGCATCTACGCACGCTATCCGAGTTTCTGAGAGCTTGTGTCGGTTGCAACAATAAGCAGCCGGTTTTTCTTATGTACTAGTTTCACAAGCAAAAAAGTTAATGCGTATTAGCCTCATTATCCGAGTTTCTTAAGGGCTTGTGCCGGTTGCAACAATAAGCAGCCGGTTTTTCTTATGTACTAGTTTGTACACGCCAGTCATCAACTCAGATTAAAAAGTTATACACAAAGTGATTTGGCTTTAGCATCAAGAGTAATTAAAATATTATCTGCAATGGTGACAATGGCGGCGGTGGTGATGATGATCTGCTCTACTATAAATTAAACCACCGACCAGCGCTCCGGTAAATCCGGCAACAGCAGCAGTCGCTGTAGAATCATAGTAATAATTGCGCGGAGCAGGTGTTTCTCTGACTACCACTACCGGCTGAACCGGAGGTGTCACAATAACCTGTTGCGGCGGTAAAGGCGCCGAAGAAACGTATATCGGCTGAGTTTGAACAGCAGGCACTGTTTGTATGGTTTGTACGGTTGAATTTGGTAAAGTGTAAATTTGTTGTTTAACAACGTTGTTGTCGTCCATAACTATTATGGTATCAGCATTTGCGTTTTTCGCAAAAACCAGTGTTAGCAAGGTTAAAAATAAAATTTTATGCATTGAATTATCCCTCCCTAAACCTTAATTATACTGAGTTCAAAGTTGTAATTCAAGAAGATAAATATACTTTCTGGTATGTATATTTAGCTAATCAACAATATCAGCCTCATAAGTATATACAATTTCGGCTTCTTCTTCATTGTCCGAAGGTTCTATTTCACAAACCAGCAAAGTATTATCATCTTGGAGGTTATCAAAAATTACATCTTCAACATTTTCCAAGGTTAAAACATCATCTTTGTTGCGAGTTAACACGATGTTATGTTCGTCATAATTTAGCTGTACAGACGGATTTTCTGGTGCCGTGTTGCGGGCATAAAGCAATAGCATTACGTCGTTTTCATCAGTAACCATAAAGTCAAAGGTATTAAAATCAGGCATATTATGTTCCTTTCTTTTATTTATTAAATTTATTTTAGGACATTGAAGTTAAAATTTATCTAAAATTTGAGGTGGTAATGCATAAAATTACAGATTTTATAGTTAATATTTTACGTTGGCCGGCAGCGTTATATTTTGTATTTTCTATTCCGGCATTGATAAATGTTTATCAATATTTTAACTTTTATACTCTTAGATTTTTGACTTTTGGCGCTGGATTTGTCTTTTTTTGGCTGACAGTCATATTTTCCGGTTCTGGCGGTCGAAACGCCATGCAGGTGATTTCTCACGAATTAACCCATACTTTTTTTGCATATTTAACCTTGCATAAAGCCGGTAGAATCCGCTTAAATCCAGATGGAAGCGGCGGCTCAATGCAATTAAACGGTTATGGAAACTGGCTTATTTCGCTATCTCCATATTTTTTCCCGTTATTCGCTTTTTTATATATGGTGACAATGCCTTACTGGATAAAAGTAACGGATTCTCATTGGTTGGTATATGCTTTGTTGGGCTATTTTTTAGCCTATCACTGGCTGGTGGTTTTGACTCAAGTACATCTAAAGCAGACAGATTTAAGCCAAGAAGGATTTGTTTTTTCGGCTATGATAATTGTGGGAGCCAATTTGTTTACTAATGGCTTTGTTTTAGCTTTTAACAGCAAGTCATGGGACGGAGTATATACTTTTTGGCATTTGGTTAACAAAATGAATATGGAATATGCAGAAAAAATATATAATTTAGTAGCTGCATATTTCTAGTTTTGTTTCGTCTGCCGAAAATTTTACATTTGCTCCCAGCGGTAAAACATAGCGACTGACAGTATGTCCAAATTCAAAATCTTTTATACACGGGAATGAAGTCTTATACAGAAAATCAGCAAAACAATCATCTAAATTCCCGTCTTCTTCATCTCCGCTGCAGTCTGTAAAATGTCCAAATATAATTCCCTTTAATTTATCAAAATTAGGCTGCTGCTTTAGTTGCTGCAGCATTAAATCAATTTTATGCAAGCGCTCATGGATATCTTCCATTAATAAAATTTTGTTGGTTAAATCAGGAAAATACGGTGTTCCTGCGAGTTTCATCAATACACTGAGATTGCTGCATAAAAATGTTCCTTCGGTTTTGCCGCTGCGAAGCGTAGAGCCGGATATTATTTTTTGGGGTTGTCCGGAAATTAAATCAAGCAAGCTGTCATGGACAAGCGAATCCAAGGAATCTCCGCGAAAATCGTAGGTTGGTAAAAATCCGTTCCAGCTGATTATGTCTGATTTTTTATTTAAAGCCAACATTAAAGCCGCATTGTCGCAAAATCCAACTAAAGGCTTGGGGTTGTTTTTGATTAATTCATAATCAATATAGGGCAAAATTCGCGCGGCGCCGGCAGCGGCTCTGACACAAAATACTGCTTTTATTTCTTTGTTGGCAAAAGCCCATTTAACATCTTCTGCGCGTTTTTCATCAGTTCCAGCCATGTAGCGGCGTACATCATAAAGATGAGGGGCAAAAACAGGTTCAAGACCAAGGGATTTTAGAAAATTTAAGCCTTTTTGAATTTTTTCAATCCCGCCTATTTGAGCCGATGGAGCTATTAGTGCGATTTTATCACCTTTTTGCAGCTTTTTCATAATTACAGTCTTTCTAAAATTTGTTTGCATAAATCAGTTAAAGAGTTATCTCTTGCGCCCATAATGACTATTCTGTCGCCAGATTTGGCGGTTTTCAGTAATAAGTCGGCGGCCGCTTTTTTATCGGTAGTAAAATAGGCGTTTTGTTTGCCTTGTTTATGAATATAGTTTATTAAATCCTGAGAAGAAATATCCTTGGTTACAGTTCCGCCAACAAAGAAAATTTCCGGCATTACCAAAATATCATCAGGCTGCATATTTTTCATAAAGCTATCCATAATTTCTTTGCCCATGGAGCGCATTGGGCCAAAGCCATGCGGCTGAAACATAATCAGCAAACGTCCGTCGTATTGCCGTAAAGCCGAAACCGAAGCTGTAATTTTATCCGGATTATGAGCAAAATCGTCAATAACGGTTATATTGTTTTTTTTGCCGATTACTTCAAGACGGCGTTTGGTGCCGCTAAAGTTTTGCAAAATTTCTGCTGCTTGAAACTTATCAACACCAAAAACCGAACAAGCGGCGATAGCAGAAAGTGCATTAGCGACGTTGAAACGACCAATAAGTTTCAGAGTAAAGGTTTTGCCGGCAAAAGTATATTCTGTTCCATGGGGAAGAGCTTTGATGTTGCTGGCATAAAAATCAGCTTGTGGATTTTGTAAAGAAAATGAAATTTTGTTGGAATGTGTTAATAATTGGCAATTTTCATAATCGTCATTTATAATTACAGCCTGTTTAGTTCTGTTGCTCAGATTTTGGAATAATTCAATCAATTCATCAATGCTTTTATGGTCGTGAGAGATATTGTTAACCACAGAAACATACGGATTATACAAATCGATACTGCCGTTGCTTTCGTCTGCTTCTACCACGCAAATATCGCCGTTATTATAAATAATATTTGGAATTCCGGCTTTATTTTCATAATCGCGCAGTAAACCTCCGTTGATAAGGCAAGGCTTTTTACCGGCTTTATCTAAAATATAACCAATCATGGCGGCGGTTGTGGTTTTTCCAGAAGTACCCCCAACAGCAACGCCGTATTTATAACTATGAAAGATTTCGCTTAGCAATTCCGGTCTGGTTTTTAAGGTAATTCCTTTTTCTTTGGCGGCTTTGATATCAGGAATGGTATCTTCAACAGCTGTTGAAGCGCAAACAAAATCTAAATCTTTGGTGATTCCGGAGCCATTCTGCGGATATATCTTTATACCTAGATTTTCTAAGGCTTTTTTGTTTTCTAAATCACGGTTTAAATCAAAGTTTCTATCCGAGCCTTGCACTTCATAGCCGGAAAGTTTTAGAATTTGTGCCAAAGAACTCATTCCGCTGCCGGAAATTCCGCAAAAACTGACTTTTTTCATATTTTTAGTCCTTTAATGTTATAAATCATCAATGGTATTGTCTAAGGCGGTTTGTTTTTCACTTTGCATTAAAGCAAAATCTTTGTAGTCAATGGAAATATAGCTCTTGCCATCTCCGTCAACCGAAACGCCTAAAGTAACACCAATTTCATCGTTTTGAAAAGTTGCATATAAAACAGCTTTGCCTTCTTGCAATTCTTTTAAAAAGTCGGCGCCACCGATAGGGTTTTGTTTTTGAATGATTTTTGTTTGTTTTTGTTCTTTTTCGCCTTCAATTATTTTTTCTTCATAAGAATACGGTTCAAAATGTTCTTGGGCATTGCCGTATTTTTTTGCCAACGCTTCATAATAACGGCGGTATAACGCTAAAACTTTTTCAGCTTTGGCGTTGTCGACCAATAAATGACTTTGTGCATAGATACACCACAGTTTATCTTGTTCGCCGAAAATGGCTATTATTTGCTGAAACGTGTTATTTTTTTGTTGGGCGTTTGTAATTTGAAAAACATTTTTATAGTCTTTTCGCTCTGCCGGAAGCAAATTAAATCCAAGTTCCTTAAGTTCTGCCTCGGTTGCTGCCCAATATAATCCCAATGGCGCAGGCTGCAGGTTGTCTTTAATTTTTTGTCTGCGCATTTCAAGAGTTTCTTTTTTTTCTTGTGGTTTATCGGTTGAATCCGTATTTGTGGCAAACGGAGCCAATTTTTCTTTTATTTGCTTGGTTTTTTCTTTCAGTTGTTCTAAAGATTTTTGGTCATTTTGACGAATAGTCAGTAATTGCGGTTTTTGATTAAGCAAATCTCGAGCGGTATTTTGTGCTTTTTTTTCGGTTTCAACATCATCAATATAATTATCTAGATAGTCTGTTTCGGCGGATTGTGAAGCGGTTGTTTCTTCTTTTGCGGGTTCTTTTAGGGTTGTGGTTTCGGAAACGGCGGGTTCTTCTGCTTTTGGGGCTGCATCATCGGCAGTATCAGCATTATTCTCTACTGTTTCATCGGCTGGTTTTTCATCAAAAAGAGAAATTGTTTGGCAAAAGCCAAGCGATGGAGTGCTAAAAAGTGCTAAAAGAAAAAATATAGAAATGTTTTTCATAATTATCCCTTTGATAACCTTAAAAAAAAATTGAATACCTTAAAGGTTTGCGCTATTCTAACGCCATAAATGCAAATAATTTATTAAACACAGATAAGATTTATTACTGAAATGGAAAAAGACAACATACAAAATTTGTTATTGGAAACAGGGCGTAAGATTGTGCAAGAAAAAGGTACAGAAGCCTTGACTGTACGCAAATTGTCCGAAGCATCAGGTTGTTCGGTGGGGGCGATTTATAATCAGTTTTCCAATATGGATAATTTTGTGGTTATTCAAAATTATATGACACTTGATGCTTTGGCCGGTTGTTTGGAAAAAGTGCAAAAAACAGGAGATGCTTTTGCAGATATGAATGCTTTTTTGCATGAATTTATTAATTTTGTGATAGAAAATAAAAATCTGTGGTTTATGCTGCATAGTTTTCATTTGCGTAACAATAATCGGACTTTTTCTTATTTTTATTTGCGAAAAGTTGTGAAAATCACCGGCTTGATAAATAAGCTGCTAATACAGCTGGTACCAAACATGGAAAGACCGGAAAGAATTTTATCTTCGCAGATTTTGTGGCTGACTTTATTTGCTTTAAGCTCTTTTTTAACCAAGGATATTTTGGATTCTTTTACCAAGGTCAATAAAGAAACAATTTGTCAGCTGATGTTCAATACATATGTTGCCGGTTTGACAGTTTTGGAAAAGAAATAAATTTATGATGGATTTTATTGCTTATCTTAATTCTTCAGAAGGTTTAGCCAAATTGACGACGGACAGGTTTTTGCTGATTTTATTGGTGATTGTGTTAACGTCTTTTAAGCGCGCCGCTTATAAAAGTATGTGGCTGGCAGTTTTGATAAATTTACCTGGGACGTTTTTGCATGAATGCGCCCATTTTGTGGTTGGAATTTTATTGAATGCTAAACCCGTGAGTTTTTCACTGTTTCCCAAAAAAGTTGATGATCATTATGTTACGGGGCAGGTCGGTTTTTCTAATCTGAAATTTTATAACGCTCTACCGGTTTCAATGGCGCCTCTCTTGCTGCTTTTTGCCGCTTATTTTGTAAATAAACATATGTTTGACTTCGTGCCGCTAAACTTTGCCACGTATTTAATACATATTTTTTTGCTTACCATATTGATAGAAAACGCCATACCTTCGCGTATGGATTTTTATCAAGGTTCCCGCCGCGTTTTGGGTTTAATTTTATACGGCGCAATCTTTATGGTTATGGTTGTTGCGTATAGTCAGTAGATTTAGTTTTCTTTTCGGTATTGATTCGGTTAAGTTCATTTTGAATTTCTGCTGAATCGTCGTCTTCTTCATCAAAAGAAAATTCTGTATCAGTGTTTTTAGATTCAAGCAGATTTTCTGGTTTGTTTTCTTCATCTTTGTCTTTAATATATTCCATTTCACTCATGGCTTTTTGCTGATTTACGGTATGGTCATTTTCTTTAGCTGCTGAATTGTCCGATTTTAATTCCGCCACAGTTTGTTGACTATTTTGCTGGTTTGTCATAGGCAGGTTGTCGCGTTCCGACAATTGCTTTTCTGTTAAAAGAGTTGTTTCATCTATTTTGTTGTTCAAACATTGCAAAAGCCAAACATCATAAATCGGGTGTTCCAAGGCATTTGTCGCCGGAGAAGATGACAGCATCCATCCTTTGAAAACATTAACTTCTTCTCCTTTTAGACTTTTGTCTGTGATATCTACAAAAGCAAAGTTTTCGGGAGCTTCTTCAACAGGACGGGTTTGACAGCTACGAACGACTATTGACAGCGAGCCAAAGTTAACCATGCCGTTTACCGGAACATTAATAACATTGACATGACCGGTTATTTTATCCATAGCCTGCATTCTGGCTGTGTTCATCTCTATTTCTGTTGCGTTGCTTGCTGTGGCTACAAACATAGCCGCAGCCGTTAGTGTAAGAGTTTTAGTTATTTTCATTGCTGTTACCGTCATCTGTTACCATAAAAATTATTTCGCCGACCATATCTTCAATGGTTTTGAAATCTTTGGTGTTAGAAAAAGAATCGCCGGCTTTTAGGAGTTCAGAAGATTTTCCTGGTTCAATTTTTACGAATTTATCACCGACAAGACCGTCGCTGACAATGGAAACAGTGCTGTCTTTGGGTAATTTTATATCTGACGCAATGCTGAAAGTTACATCGGCCATATAATCATCACTATTTAACTTCTGCGATGTTACCGTGCCAACTTTGATGCCGTTAATACGAACATCGGAGCCAATGCTCAAGCCGCCGACTTTCATAAACTCGGCTTTTAGCGGGTAACCTTTTACAACTTGCAAATCCGAAACACGGTAAGCAAAAGCCAAAAACAGCAAGGCGACGACTAAAACAACCAAGCCCATAATGGTTTCAACAGGTTTCTTTTTCATTTTTTATTACTCCATATTTTCGGTTGCGACAGCAGGTTCAGCAGATTGAGGACAAGATTTTTTGCGTTTGGCCTTACCCAAAGAGATAATTCTGTCTATCAATTCATCAAGAATCATTGCGTCTTGGGTATATGAAAATTCAGCTTCCGGCTCGATGTAATCTTCGGAGCCCCCCGGTTCTATTTCTATATATTTATTACCCATGATGCCTGAGCTAACAATAGAGGCGCTGCTGTCATCAGGAATTTGTATGTGAGATTTGATTTGTAAAGTTAAGGTCGCGCGGAAATCATCGTCCAGAACTGAGTTGACAACGCGTCCAATATCAATTCCCGACATACGAACTTTATTGCCGACAACAAGACCGTCCGTACGGTTAAAAGTGGCATAAATTTGATAGTCAGTATCTTCAGCGTCTTTCCAAACGTTGTGCTGAATTTTGAAAATTATCAGCCCAAGCATAAAAACGCAGATGACGCATAAACCGATTATAAAATTTTTTAACTCGTCTTTACTGAAATTATCCAAAATATTACTCCATATTTTTCGTATTTGGAATATTATTACTCCATTAAAAATGATTTGTCATTAAAGTTTTTTCACTATAGGTTAAAATAATTGTTAAAATTTTAAAAAAAATTGCTAAAATAAACGTTATTATTAAGGCACATTGAAAGAATTATAATGCTGACAATTAAAAATTTATGTAAAAAATTTGGTTCTATTAAAGCTGTTGACGAGATAAGCTTTGATTTGAAAAAAGGTGAAATAGCTGTGCTGCTGGGGGAAAACGGAGCCGGCAAGTCAACTTTGCTGCGTATAATCAGCGGTTATTTGGAGCCTGACGCCGGAGAGGTTGAGATAAACGGCGTTAATTTGAGGCAAGACCGAATGTCTTTTTTGCGTCAAATCGGTTATGTGCAGGAAGTTTCATCGCTTTATGCCGAGATGACTGTGGCCGAGTTTTTGGAATTTGTGGCCAACATTAGAGAAATAAATAGTTTGGACATTGTCGAAAAGGTAAAAAACGTTATAAATATTTTAGAGCTGAACGATGTTGTTGTGCAAAATTTAGAAACATTGTCAAAGGGGTTCAAAAAAAGAGTTGAATTAGCGGCTGTTTTAGTGGCTGAGCCGGAAGTTGTTTTACTTGATGAACCGACAGAAGGATTGGACCCTTTGCAAAAAGAAACAATTCGTAAAATTATCAAGAAATATGCGAAAAAGCATATTATTTTAATTTCTACACATGCATTAGAGGACGCAGAAGCCTTAAATGGCAGAATTTTGCTCATGCGTAAGGGTAAAATGCTGGCAAATGAGAGTTTTTTGGAATTCAAAAAAACAGCTAAAAATGATTTATTAGCTTCGTTCAAAAAAATTACAGGAGTATAAAAATATGCAACAGTTATGGGCTTTGTTTTTACGAGAATTCCGCAGCTATTTCCGCAGTTTTTTAGCGTTTATGGTGTTTTTTGTATATTTATTTGTATCTATTGGTTCTTCCTTTTATTTTGGTTCTTATTTAGGTATGCATGACACGGCGTTATATGCATTATTTTATGCTCAGCCAATCATTCTTGCTGTTTTGATTCCCGCCTTGTCAATGCGTTTATGGAGCGAGGAATATAGGCTGGGAACAATAGAGTTTTTATTGACGCAGCCGATTAAAATTATGTATTTGGTGTTGGCTAAATATTTAGCGCTGCTACTGTTTTGTTTGTTTATGGCCATATTTTTGCTGCCTTTTGTTTTTTATAGCTCCAGTTGGTTGATGATAGATTGGCAAAATATTGTTTCGGACTATGTTGGTTTGGGGCTGTCCTTGGCGGCATTATGTGCTGTCGGCAGCTTTATTTCATCGTTAAGCCGCAGTATGATTGTGTCATATTTGACGGGATTTTTATTTTCTGCGTTGCTTGTTGTAATTCCGTGTTTTAAATTTTATGAAATTTATAACAATTTTCTGTTTGCGGAAATAGGTGTATCTGATGTTGTATATTTTATAGTGATAGCTTTTTCTTTTCTTTTGTTGAATATTGAAGCAATAAAACTTTGGCAAAAAATTAAGAGATTGAAGTTTATAAAATTTAGCGTTTTTGCGGTTTTGGTTTGGTTGGGTGCAGGGTTATTTTATTTCACTCTTGATAACTTTTTTGCCGAAAAAGCCGATTTTACAACAGCAAAGCTATATACTCCAAAAACGGAAACTAAAGAAATTTTGCAAAAAATAAATAAGGCCATTAGTATCGATATTTATGCGGCAAAAGATTATGTTAACAGTAATGCCGATTATTTCCACTATTCTCAGCAAATAAAACGTTTCTTAACAAATTATACTAAATTATCGCAGGGTATGGTTGAGGTGAATATAAATTATGTTGAACCATATTCCGAACTGGAAGAGGCAATATTAGAAAAAGGTCTTTATTTTGAAACCAACAACAAAGGCAGCAGAGATTATTTTGGTGCGGTAATACATTTGGAAGACGGACAGGAACAGATAATTAAGCAATTTTTATTGCAAAGACGGCCGTTTGTTGAAAAAGACGTGGATATAGCTTTGCTTAAATTATTGGAGCCAGAGCGGATAAAAACAATTGGCGTTTATATTGACAACACCCAAAATCTTGACGGGTTGCAAGCCTTTTTGTTGGGTGTGGAAAATGATTATAATGTTTTTAATGTTTCGCCTTTGATGTATGATTTTTCCAATACGGTAGATATGATTATTTTGCTAAATCCGAAACAAATCTCCTCAACTTTGCGTTATGGTTTGGATCAATTTGTTTTGCGCGGCGGAAAACTTATCAGTTTTATAGATTTTTATACTGAAAGCCAAACGGATTTAGTTAACCAAGAAAGCGTGCAGTTTGTCGACTTTTTGAATAAATGGAAAATTAATTTGAAAGAAGAAATGGTTGATAACGGAAAAATGGATAGTTCTTTTGGCCGTAGTTTATGGAATTTGCGTATGAACAAAGCTGTGGTTTTTAATAATGATAATGAAATGCTGTCAGTCAAACCGTTTATAAAAGCTGCAGACGGGCTTATCGGTGCAATTTTTGAAGGAAAGTTTTTTTCTTTGTATAGCAAGAATCCATATGAAAACACGGAAATATACTCTTCAATGAAGCCTTTTTTGCCAATGTCGCGGAAAGATGGACAAGTTGCCGTGGTTGGCGATGTTGATATGCTGGAAGAAGCTTTTTGGTTGGCCTCCAGTTCTCCTGACAGAAATCCGTATAGTGTTATTGAAACCAGCGGTAATGAGATGGCGGTAAAATCTTTGATTGATTATATGGCGGGGAATGAAATTTATGAAAAGCTGCCGTTGAATGATAAATTGCTGAATAGAGAAAGTATAAGCCAAAAAATAAAAGCTCAAATATTTAATAAAATAGAGGCAAAATATAAGGCTTTACAAAATAAAATTACAGAACAAAGAAGTCTTTTGTTTGTTGGAAGCGGTCAAGATATGTCTAAATTTGAACTACTGCTGCAAATAAGCGACGCAGGTCAAAAATTGGCACAAGATGAAAAAAAATTGCAAACCTATGAATATGAGATGAAACAGCAATATAGTCATAAAATAACAAATATTATGTTGGTGCAGATTTTGGCACTTCCGTTGTTATTATTACTTTTAGCCTCAATAGCTTTGCGTTGGTTAAGAAGGATTAAAAATATAAAGCTGGAGAAAAAATACCATGTCTAAAAAATATTTAATATTAACATTGATAAGTGTTGCTTTTATTGCTCTGCTAGCGGGCGTTTCTGTTTGGTATTCACAGCGTAAGCAGGGTGAAAACGTGCGCGGGCAGTATGTGTTTGCCGAAACCCGCAGCAATATCCGCCACTTAAGACATGTTAAATTGACAACGGCTGATAGCGGCGAGCTTAATTTATATCTAAAAGACGGGATATGGCATTTTCAAGAAGCCGCAAACTATTTTGTGAATCCTGAGCAATTAGCGGATTTTTATTATATGCTCAATAATTCTATTTTTACCGCGGTTTCTAAAACACATAAAGATGAATATGAACAAAAATTATTACTAAATCCGTTAGAAAGTCATAGCAACAGCGGAACTTTGATTGAAACCTTTAATGAAGATGAAAAGCTTATGGATAGTGTGATTATTGGTTCAAGCGATAGTCAAGGTGAAGAACGCTTTGCCAGAGTTCAAAAATATCCTTATGTTTACAAGATTAGTGCCGTGCGTGGTTTTTCCGGCGCTGCCGGCGCGTGGATTCCATATCCTTTGTTAGAAGTTCCTGCTTTTGCGGTTAGAAATATTATAGTGCAAAATATAAAATTATCGGAAAAGGCGTTGGCTGCATATTTGCCGTATTCAGAAAATTTACAAAAATTAATGAAAATATTAGCCTTTCTGGAATATGACGGCATAGCTTATAAAACTGATTTTGCACAAGATTATCCTGAGAAAGAAGCAAAAAAAATATCGGTAGAAACAAAAGTTGGTTTAGTTTATAATTTTAAAATATACAAAATTGAAAATGAAGATTATTGGCTTGACGTTGAACTGAATAAAACCAAAATTTCGCAAAAGGGTGTGGATTCTTTTGTGGCTGAAAATCAAAAGTATTTTAAGGATTGGGTATTTAATCTAAATGATGAACAGGGACAATTTTTGTATGAAACAAAAGCGGCCAATATTGTAGATAAGTACAGCAAATAAAATTAAAAGCCTCTGCTAACATAACAGAGGCTTTTGCATAAATAAGAAATGTTTATTTATTTAAGGCTAAGCGCATAGTGTCTTGAGCAATAACCATTTCTTCATCAGTCGGAATAACAAAAACTTTAACTTTTGAATCCGGAGTGGAAATCATAATTTCTGTTGCGTGCAGTTTGTTGTTTTCATAATCAGGTTTGATACCTAAATAAGAAAGGTGTTCCATAACCAACTGACGAATAATAACACCATGTTCGCCAACGCCGGCCGTAAACACAATGGCGTCTACTCCACCCAACACGGCAATATATGCGCCTATATATTTCAGCAAAGCGTGAACATAAGTTTTGGTGGCCAAAATACATTTTTCATTGCCGCTTAAATAGCCGGCTTCAATATCGCGGTTGTCAGAATATCCGCACAAAGCCAGCATACCGCTTTGCTTGTTCATCATTTCATTGACTTCATGGGCGCTTAAGCCGTCTTTCTTTTCAATATAAAGCGGAATATAAGGGTCAATATCGCCGCAGCGAGTACCCATAATCGTACCGGCAAGCGGAGTAAATCCCATAGATGTATCAACGCAAACTCCGTTGTCAATGGCGGAGATAGAAGCGCCGTTGCCCATATGACAGGTGATTATTTTACCTTTTTTGCCAATTAACTCGGCACAGCGTTCCGAAACGTACTTATGCGAAGTTCCGTGAAAACCATAACGGCGGATTTTGTTGCGCACATATTGGTCTTCTGGCAAAGCATAGCGATAGGCTTCAGGCGGCATAGTCTGATGAAATGAGGTGTCGAATACTGCCACTTGCGGAATGTTTGGCAAAGCAGCCTTAACAGCTTTAATACCCAAAACATGAGCCGGATTGTGCAATGGCGCTAAATCCGATAAGCCGGCGATTTGTTCTATAACTTCATCGGTAATTAAAACCGAACCTTTGAAAATATCTCCACCTTGCACAATGCGGTGGCCGACTGCACTCAAGTCTTCCAGATTTTGCAAAGCGCCGTTTAGCAAGCATTTCAAAACATCTTTAATTGCCTCGGCGTGAGTCGGCATATTTATCAATTCTTCTTTTTTATCCGAACCAGTATGCTGATATTTTAGAATTGAGTTAGCTTGGCCAATGCGTTCGGCAATACCTTTGGAAATAACATTATAATTTCCGTTATCAACGTTATAGAGCTGAAATTTAAGAGAAGATGAACCACAGTTTATAACTAAAATTTTTTCCATAGCTTAATCCTTTATTTTTGAGCTTGAATACAGGTGATGGCGATTGCACCGACAACGTCTTCGGCAAAGCAGCCGCGCGACAAATCATTAACCGGAGCATTTAATCCTTGTAGAATTGGTCCGTATGCTTCACAGCCTCCAAGACGCTGTAATAGTTTGTAGCCGATATTTCCGGCTTCCAAGTTAGGGAAAATCAAAACGCGGGCATGACCAGCAACATGGCTGTTTGGGGCTTTTTTAGCGGCAACAACCGAATCCAGAGCGGCATCGGCTTGCAGCTCTCCGTCAACTTCTATGCCCAAGTTTTTGTATTCTTCAGTTTGTAAAGCTTCTTGGACCATTTGGGTGGCACGCACAACTTTGTCTACATTGTCGCCCTTGCCAGAGCCTTTAGTAGAATATGAAAGCATGGCGATAGATGGCTCTATACCAAAGTGAATAGCTGTTTCGGCAGCGTTCAAGGCAATATCTGCCAATTCTTTGTCAGTAGGTTCAATGATAATGCCACAGTCAGACAAAACATAAGGTTTGTCGTTGGAAAGTATGATAAAGAAAGATGATACGCTGCTGCCTTTTTTGGCTGATTTAATAATCTGTAATGCCGGACGAACCGTGTCGGCAGTAGAATGATTTGCGCCCGAAACCATACCATCGGCATGTCCTGATTTTATCATTAAAGTGCCAAAATAGTTATAGTTTAAAGCAAGTTTAGCGGCGTCTTCATGGCTCAGACCTTTTTCTTTGCGCAAATTATAAAGCAATTCTGTATATTCAGAAAGACGAGAATCTTCTTCTGGTTTGACTAATTCAATATCTGTCAAATCCCAGCCTTTTTGGGCGTAAAATTCTTTAATTTTTGCTATGTCACCCAAAATAATCACCTTAGCCGCTTTTTCGGCGGTGATCATGTGGGCGGCAGCTAAAACACGCTCATCTTCGCCTTCCGGAAGTACAATAGTTTTCAAATCTTTTTTTGCCCGTTCCAGCAGGCTTTTGATGTATGTGCTTTTTATCATTACAAACGTCCTTTGGTATATTAAAAATTTAGTATCTTTACTTAAGCGCTTATCTTTTAAAATTAGATTAAGTTTTATAAAAGTTTTGCATTTTTGTTTTAGCTATACTATGTTAAGAAAAAAGACTCAAGGAGAATTTTTATGAAAAAGATAGTTGTTTGGGTTATTGCTGCGCTGCTGGCGTTTCCGGCTTGGGCAAAAGTCAGTTATGAAGCGCAGATTCCGGTTGAGGTTGAAGCCGAAAATTCGGTAAAGGCTAAAGATAAAGCAATGTTAGAAGCACAAAGACAGGGATTTTTAAATGTTGCCGGACAGTTGACCTCGGCGGCAAATGTCGAAAATCTAAAAAATTTGAGTGATGATGAGATATTGCATTTTGTGCAAGCTGTCAGTGTTGCAGATGAAAAAGCCGGCGGTACAAAATATAAGGCTGTTTTGACCGTGCAGATAAACGAGCCGCTTTTGAAAGACTATTTGGCAGAAAATAATATGATTGAGGCTGAAACAACCAATCTTTTGGTTATTCCTGTTTATAAAGAAAAACCGCGCACGGCTCCGCAGCTGTGGGAAAATACTAATGTCTGGAAAGCAAATTGGCGCAGCAAGGGGCTTATAAAATTTGGCACAATGGAAGTGCAAACTGCGGACATTCGTTTTCAAGATATTTCGGATTTAAATGCGGAAAACGCTTTGTATATGGATTCTTCTTTGTATAATGAAATTTCGGACCGTTTTGGTTCGGACAGAATATATGTTATATACGCCGAATCGTTGGAAAATGGCGATTTGATGATAACTGTAAAAAATGAAAAAACTAAAAGTGAAAACAGTTTTTCGGTTTATAACGATGGTGAGGGAAATATATTTGATAAAGCTATTGAAAAAAGTGTGATGTTTATTTCTAATATGGAGCGAGAAACAGAAAACAGCAGCGGTATTGCGGCCAATGGAACATTAAACGCTGTTTATGAATACGGAAATATGAAGGAGTGGCTGACTAAAAGCGCTGCGATAACCGCCCTGTCGCAGGTTGATAGCATTGACACAAAAAGTATTGGCGGCGGCAAGGTCAGCTTTACGATAAATTATAATGGTTCTTTGGAAAATTTGCTTAGCTCTTTCCAAGAGCTTGGTTTGAGCTATGAGTTAAATGATAATTTCTATGTTTTAAGGTGAGTTGATGACAAAGAAAAAAATTGATAATCAGCGCTATCTGCTGTTTTTGTGCGTGTTTTTGATTTGCGCTGGTTTTTTGTATGTACTACGTTCGGTGCTGTTGCCGTTTGTGGTTGGTATTGTATTGGCCTATTTTTTGGACCCGCTGGTTAGCAAGGTTTCTAAAAACAGCTGTACTTCACGCACAGTTGCCACTACTATTGTTATGGGAATAGCGCTTTTAATTTTATTGCCGCTTTTAATTTTGCTGTGCAGCGCTGTATTTTCACAGGCGGCGGAATATGCGGCAAAACTTCCGGAATATGCTCGCTCTTTTGCGCAAAGAATATTACCGCTTTTGGGCGAAATTAAAGAACATTTTGGCTTGAATTACGGCAATGTGGAAAATGTGCTGCAAGAAAATATGACAAACTATTTGAAAATAGTCGGCAAAGTTTTGCAAAGCATTGTCAGCAATGGGGTTGCATTTATTAATATTCTGTCTTTATTGCTTATTTCTCCGGTGGTGGCGTTTTATATGCTGAGAGATTGGCATAAGTTTACGGCAAAAATTCAGGGATTAATTCCACAAAAACATAAGCAGACAGTGCTTGCCGGTATGCAAGAAGTTAATCGTATAATTTCTGGTTATTTAAGAGGACAGGCTTTGGTTTGTTTGTGTCTAGGAAGCTATTATTCTTTCGGCTTATGGCTGGTGGGGTTGGAAATGGGCGTGTTTGTCGGCTTTTTGGCCGGTATTATCTCGTTTATACCTTATGTGGGCAGTATATCTGGATTTTTAATGGCTATGGCACTTGTTATCACTCAATATGGCACATTGCCGAAGATTGCGGCAGTTTTGGTTGTGTTCGGAATCGGACAATTTGTGGAAGGAAACTTTTTAACTCCGAAGCTGGTGGGTGAAAATATCGGTTTGCATCCAGTTTGGGTGATGTTTGCTTTGTTGGCCGGCGGAGTGCTTTTAGGTTTGCTGGGAATGATAATCGCCGTGCCGTGTGCAGCCATTATTGGCGTTTTATTAAAATATTTAATTAAAAATTATAAGCAAAGCTCAATGTATTTAGATAGTTAAAAATTTCGGCCTTTAGCGCGTAAACGAGAATATTTGAATATATTATTTTCCACTTGGATTTGATGTTCTTGTTTGCGCGCATAAAAGTCTGCAGCTTCCATATCGTTGTTGACAATAGAAAGGTATTCCAATTCTTGGTAGATGGATAATTTTGCGCGGCAGGTTTTTATGCGACCTAACCCACAATGTCCTAAAACTTCTATTTTTTGTAGTAAAAGTTCAGCTCGTTCGTCAGGAGATAAACTTTCTTTTAACTGTTGGTCTATATTGGCAACTTTTTGACAAGCCAGTGAATTGCGATGTCGTTTTTTTTCTTCTGCCGACATTTTTTTTAGTGCAGCCCCTTCTTGTTTGTCTGGATAATCATCATCTGAAAGTTTGCTCCTGATAACAGATAAAAGTTCGTGCTTCAAATGATATGTACCTTTTGGCGAGTGCTGTTTAACCAGCATGGCGGTGTATCTTAAATCAGAAATATTATTTTTGTTTAAAAGAGGAAGCCGTTTGCTTATGGTATTTAAAAATGCGTTATCGTCATCTATAAATTTTTCACGTCCGATTAAAACAAGGTTATACATTTCTGCTCTAACATTGCGGGGTAAACTTTTTTCATCGGCCAATTTTTCATAATCTGTAATAATTTTTTTATCAGCCGGAGTTCCGGTACGTTCTTCATCTTCAGAAATTAAGTCAACCAAGGCAGTTGTAGCTGTATCAAAGTTTTTGTAGGGCTCGAATTCTGTTTCCGAAAGATTGTCTTTCAATTTTTGCAAGGCCAAGACCGACAAATTATTGCCGGCAGTATCGAATCTTTCAAAAAAACGATGTTTTAAGTAGTTTGCAATTAAAGTTTTTTTAGAAGCCATATTATAAATCCTTAACCATTTTCAAGAAAGTAATGCCTTGTTCGTCAAAAATATCACCTTCCGCATGATAGCCTAATTTTTCATAAAAGCCGACAACAGAGAGCATAGCGTGCATAACTATTTGGCTATATCCGGCTTCTTTGGCACGTTTTTCGGCATATTTAACCAGCTCTCGTCCCACGCCTTCTCCTCGGTATACAGTGTCAACGGCAACTTGCATTAAACGGATTTTTTCATTATCCAGCGGGGCGAGAATTAAACCGCCGACAAGTTTGTCATCAAGCTGCTCAATGCAGCCAATATGCAGATAATTGGCTTCTTTAGCGCGAAACGAATCCAAAAATTTTAAGCCCAGTGGTTCCAATAGAATTTTATAACGCAATTCTACAAGCTCGTTATAGCGAGAAGAACCAAAATCAATATCAATCATTTTGCGCATAATTTTAACTCCCTTATAATTTTGTATAATTAAAACATATTTTTGGCTATATTACAATAGCTATTTACCGGAGTTTATAATTTAAAATAAAGAACAAGCGTGCAGGCTTTATCAGAATTGCATACTTTGCAAAAATTATGAATTTCATTTGGCTTGGCTGAAGTGATTTTAATGCTCTTAGCATTATATCCATGATAGCTATCGTCACTAGCGCGGCTTTGCACTCCTTTTATATATGATGAAAAAGCTTGTGCTTGCTCTAAGAAAGTGACGCAGTATTGCTGTGACAACCTACTGGATTTTTCGGAGTTGAAAATATTGAAAATCAAAAGATATTCTAAAGCTGAATATTGCTTGTTCTGGTCAAATTCGTCTGTCCATTTACTTTCTGTAAAGTAGATATGTATATTATTATCAGCAAAATCCTTGATATGGTAATTTGTTAATTTCTTCATACCATCTGGAATTACTCCCATGGCGTCCATAATTGCGGCTGTTGGCACTGCTTTGACAGTTCTGTTATATTCACGTAAAAAATCATCTTTTAGATTTATACATTGCATAAACAATTCGGCGATTTGCTGTTTTTGCCTGCTGATTTTCCACATTTCTATAGCTTTGGAATAGCCAGCAAGACCGCCGACACTTAGC
This sequence comes from uncultured Alphaproteobacteria bacterium, assembly GCA_934277435.1. Lineage (GTDB taxonomy): Bacteria > Pseudomonadota > Alphaproteobacteria > RF32 > CAG-239 > RUG410. The sequence goes on from CAKQUE010000001.1 coordinate 242,928, forward strand.
ACACCGATAATAGCAAGCACGCCCAGCATCTCTATCATACTTCGTCCGTACTGCGTGTCATCTGCTATCAAACGAAAAACGCTGCTTTTTGTTAAACTCTTTTCCAAATTTTTGAATATCATCTCAACTTCCTTACTATCATTTTGATATCACAACAAAAAAGCCGCTTGATGAGAGCGACTGGAAGTTGGTAACCACAACTAGATGGTGCAGTATATTGCATAATATATTTTACTGCCTTCCAGCCAAAACCAGAAAGCATGCAAAATTATCGTCTTTACACAAGACGCTAGTTGAGGGGTTACCACACCCCGAACAGGCCATCACCTGTCTATTTGCAAGTTTAATAAATCTGCGCAGAAAAGTAAAGATGTTTTCAAAACTTGCCTGACTAAATGTTTTACCTATTGATTAAAGAAAAAAAATAAATTATCTTGGCGCAAGAAAAGGAGAAATTATGTTTGATTTAAGTTTAATCCGCAATTTTGCTATTATTGCCCATATTGACCATGGAAAATCCACCATCGCCGACCGCTTGATTGAATATTGCGGCGGTTTGCAGCATCGTGAAATGACTGAGCAGGTATTGGATTCAATGGATATTGAAAAAGAACGCGGCATAACCATTAAGGCGCAGACTGTGCGTTTGAACTATCAGGCTAAAGACGGAAAAACTTATCAGCTAAATTTGATTGACACTCCGGGGCACGTTGATTTTACTTATGAAGTTTCTCGTTCACTGGCTTCATGCGAAGGCTCTGTGCTGGTTGTTGATGCCACGCAAGGAGTGGAAGCGCAGACTTTGGCAAATGTGTATTTGGCTTTGGATAACAACCATGAAATTGTTACGGCGCTTAATAAAATTGATTTGCCGTCCGCCGAACCGGAAAAAGTAAAACAGCAAATAGAAGATGTGATTGGCTTGGACGCTTCCGATGCAGTTGAAGTTTCTGGCAAAACAGGTTTTGGTATTGATAATTTACTGGAAGAAATTGTGCATAAACTTCCGGCGCCGACCGGAGATGAAAACGCTCCGCTTAAAGCTTTATTGATTGACAGCTGGTATGATTCTTATTTGGGTGTGATTATTTTGGTGCGGGTTAAAGATGGCGTGCTGCGTAAAAAACAAAATATTCGCATGATGTCGCACGGTACCGATTATATAATTGATAAAATTGGTATTTTTACGCCAAAAATGAAAGATGTTGAGGCGCTTTATCCGGGGGAAGTAGGATTTATTACCGCTAGTATTAAAAGTGTAGAAGACTGTAAAGTCGGCGATACAATTACAGATAATAAAGCGCCTTGTACAGAGCCGCTTACCGGTTTTAAACCATCGGTTTCGGTAGTGTTTTGTTCTATTTTTCCAGTAGACAGCAGTCAGTACGGCGCGCTGAAAGACGCTTTGGCTAAATTAAAACTGAATGACGCAAGCATAAATTATCAACCGGAAAATTCAACAGCTTTAGGCTTGGGTTTCCGCTGTGGATTTTTAGGTTTGCTGCATATGGATATTATTCAGGAGCGAATCGGCAGAGAGTTTGATTTAGACATCATTACAACAGCTCCGTCAGTAGCTTACAAAATCTATTTGTCCAATGGCTCGCAAATGATGCTGCATAATCCGGCTGATATGCCAGATGTTTCGACGATTAAAATGATTGAGGAGCCAATGGTGCAGGCCACAATCATGGTTCCGGACACTTATTTGGGTTCGGTTTTGAAACTTTGCACCGAACGACGCGGCGAACAAGAGGATTTGACATATGTCGGTAATCGCGCCATGGTGGTATATAAAATTCCGCTAAGCGAGATTGTTTTTGATTTTTATGACCGTTTGAAATCGATTACCAGCGGATATGCCAGTTTTAATTATGAACTGGTCGGCTATGCGCAGTCAGATTTAGTAAAAGTGCAGATTTTGATTAACGAAGAGCCAGTTGATGCTTTGTCGTTTTTGTGCCACCGTTCCGAAGCCGAATCCAGAGGGCGGCAGATTTGCGGACGTTTGAAAGATTTAATTCCGAAGCATTTATTCAAGATTCCTTTGCAAGCAGCTATCGGTGGGCGAATCGTGGCGCGCGAAACAATTTCGGCTTTACGTAAAGATGTGACGGCTAAGTGTTACGGCGGTGATATTACCCGTAAGCGCAAGTTGCTGGATAACCAAAAGAAAGGTAAACAGCGTATGCGCCAATTCGGCAAAGTGGAAGTGCCGCAGTCAGCCTTTATTGAAGCTTTGCGAATCGGTGATAACTGATAATAACTCAGTCGGCATTGAGCGAGTGTTCAATGTTTTGAAAGTCTTCCTGCACTTTTAGCAGACGGGGATTGTCAATAGGTGTTTTATTTTTTATGGCCGCTAAATCATTTTGATAGTCAATGAAAGTTTGTTCATAGGCTTTGTCGATATCGGTATAATCAATAGGGGTAAAATCTGTTTCCGGTTTGGTATTTTCTTGCGGAACTTCGGGTTTTATTTCATCAGTGTGCAGCGGTAGAGGTTTTGAATTCAAATCAGTTTGGTCAACAGTTGTGTGGGGCGCGGTTGGCTTTTGCTCTGGTGTTTTTGCGGTGGCTTTGAGATTTGCTTCTTGCGGTTGGGGAGGAGCAGGTAATTCTTGTGCTTTTTGCTCGTTTGGTTTAGTGATTTCTACGAATTTATGAGTATGCTGCTTGGTAGATTTAGATTTTGCGTTGTTTGCAGTCAAGTTTTGGTTTTTACCGGCTTTTTGTTGCATAAGTTTAAGGCGGCGATTTTGTTGCATGATAACTTGTTCGGTTGTCGGAATGTTATCTACGGTATTACTGATAGCTTTTGAGGGTATAAAAAAATTAGGTTGCTTTTGTTTGCGCTGATAAGCCGCGTTTACGGTGGCTATTCCGGTAATAAAACACAAAATTAAAATGGCTATTAATTTTTTCATAACGACTCCTTATGCTTGGATAGTTTAAATATAAAACATTTTTTTTGTGTTAACGCGGACTTAATAAATTAATGCTAGCCTGAGTTTATGAAAAAGCTGATTTTGAAATTTATATTTTTTTGTTTTTTGTTTTGTCTTTTGCTGTCAGAAACAGCAATTGCCGCTTCTCGCGCATATTTGCAAAAAAAATGTCGGGAAACCATGAAAAATAATCCTCCAGAAATTTCAATAAATTATAATTATGGTGAATTGAGTTATAACCATGATTTATCAGCAGAAGAAATAAAACAATTATTCAGCAAAAAAAATAAAGTCCAAGAAAATACCATTTATTATGGTTTGACTTTGCTGAATTTTTATCAATCTTTTGATATAGAGTATCACAAAGAAAAAAAAGAAAATGATGATTTTATGTGTGTGTTTCCGCGGACAATCAAAATATTTGTAGGTTTTGCTGACCCGACTATCTATTTGGATAAAACTTTGGAGAACGATAGTTGCTTGCAGCAAAAAACATTACGTCATGAGTTGAATCATTTAGACAATGCTCATACTTTTTTGAAGGCCTTAGTTTTGGCTTTAAAAGCAAATATTTCCAAAATTATTATGGATACCGGCCCCGTTTTTGAGGAAGATTCCAACGTATACTTTTCGCAAATCAAAGATTTTACTAATGTGTATAATGAAAAGTGGAAGAAAAACGATGCCTTATTAGATAATTATGAAAATTATCATAAAGAGGCAAAACTCTGTCACTAAAAGTTATTTAGAGCAGAAGTTTTTTTCCAGATATTCTAAGCATTCATTAATGTTATCGGCAGCGATGTCGATATATTCGCAGCATTTGTCATTTGGTTTGCCATGGCAAAGACGCATAGTTTTCATTCCGGCTTTTTTAGCAAATTCCAAATTTGAGTAGCTGTCGTCAATAAACAGGCAATCTTCCGGTTGATATCCGATTTTTTTGCAGAATTTTAGATAAACATCAGGGCTTTCATTTTTTTTGTAGCAATCAAATTCTTCTACCGAATAAAATTTGCCGGCAAAAAAGTTATAAAGGCCTATGTGCTTTAAAATGGCGTCACAAGCATCATGCGAACTGGTGGAAAGGATATATTGCGGACAAGGAAGTTTTTCGATGCGTTGCAAAAGTCCTTCATAAGGTTTTATGGGGTGCAGATTCATTTCTTTGCGTTTGTGATAAGCATCAAACATATCTTTGGGAGAAATGCCGAATTTTTGCACAAAAATTTCACCGCCGTCGCGGTAAGTGCGATATGATTCGGTAACCATGGCTTTAGCGGTTTGAAAATCCAAAGGTAAGTTTAAATCTTCAATAGCGGCTTTGGCGGTAATTTCATCTAATAGATTATGAAATTCCGGAGTTTCACGATATAAAGTGTTGTCTAAATCCCAAACGATTACTTTTTGCATTTTTTATTCCTCATAATTAAATCGTCTATAAAAATAGCATAAAAAGAAATGAGGTCAAGCTGAATCCGTCAAACTTTAAATTAAAATATTCGCGCATATATAAACGGGGGAAGGAGATTAAAATGAAAAGGATAAAAAATATTTGGCTGATAGGTATTTGGACAATGATTTCGGTTTTTAGCTATCATAGTTTTGATACTTCTGAAAATTATTTGCGTTCAGAAGATAATAAGACAAAGAAAGAGAGTAAGGCTTTATTGGAAATTAAACAAAAAAATAAAGATGCTGCCGACGCATCTTTATTTAGGGCTAAAAAAATTGAAACAGTAGACGAAAAAGTTATTTTAAAGCCAACTCAGCCAGTTTTTTATCAATCAGCGGAATAATGACTTTAAGCGAATCTTCTAACTGAAAATTTGAGGTGTCAATTGTCACTGCATCTGGAGCCGGTTTTAGCGGGGCGGTGCTACGGTTTTGATCGCGGTCGTCGCGGGCTTTCATATCGGCAAAGACTTGTTCAAAAGAAATTTTGTGTCCGGCATTGTTAAGATCACGGCAGCGGCGCTGAGCTCTGATAGTTAAATCGGCTATAACATAAAGTTTTAAATCGGCTTGAGGACAAATAACCGTTCCGGTATCGCGTCCGTCATAAATAACGCCGTCGGCAGGTGTGCCGTCTGCAAAAACAGGGTTGTTGGCAAAGTTTTTTTGCATGGCGAGAAGAGCGGAACGCACTTGTGGATAAGCTGAAACTATCGAAGCAGCTTTACTGCCAACATCAGAGCGAAAATCTTTGTTTGTAGATAAAGCCATCATTTTAGGAAAAGTTAGATTTGCAGCTATTTCGGCGGCTTTGTTTTCATCATTTAAATCATTACCATCTAAAACCATTTGCAAACCGACGGCGCGATACACCATTCCGGTGTCAAAATAGGCCATTTTGTATTTTTTAGCCAAAGCCGCGGCGATTGTTCCTTTTCCTGAACCAGCAGGTCCGTCAATGGTGATAATCATTCTTTTTCCTCCGATAAAATTTGATATATTATAGATTAATTAACATATATGCCGTATACTTACAAAATAAAAGTGGATTTATACAATGTTTTTTGGCCAAAGATGATTGTTAGACTATATTATAAAGAAAAACTTGATGAGATAGGACAGATTATTGAGCTTGATGAAAAGCAAAGCCATTATCTGAATAATGTTTTGCGTTTGGACATCGGTAGTACTTTTTTTGTGTTTGACGGTTTGTCCGGTGAATATGAAGCCGAAATCGTGGGTACGAAAAAAAAGAGCGTGACTGTCAAGCTGTTGAAAAAAACAAGAGAAATCGGCAAGATGCCGGATATATGGCTGTTGTTTGCTCCATTGAAAAAAGATAAAACAGATATGGTTATTCAAAAGGCGACAGAATTGGGCGTAAGCCGTATTATACCAGTACAAACAGCGTATACAAATTCTGAAAAAGTTCGGTTGGAAAGACTGGAAATACAAGCCATAGAAGCGGCTGAACAGTGTCGCAGAGTGGAGATTCCTCAGATTGCTCAAGTTGTTGCGCTGGATAAAATTTTAGAAAATTGGGATAGCCAAAGAATACTGTTTTTTTTAGATGAAAAGGGAAATGGAAAAAATATTGCCGAAGTGATGAAGAATAGTTCTAAAGCGGCAATTATTGTGGGACCAGAAGGCGGTTTTAGCCCTGAAGAGGCAAAAAAATTACGGATGTATTCTTTTGTTAGGTCAATTTCTTTGGGACAGCGTATTCTACGTGCCGAAACAGCAGCGATTGCTTCGCTTTCGTGCTGGCAGGCTATAAACGGAGATTGGTGAAATGAAGTTTTTAATTGCAGATGATCATGAGTTGTTTTTGCAAGGGCTGGAGTTTATTTTACATAAGCAATATCCAGAGGCAGAAATTTTATTGACTAACAGCTATACGGGAATTTTTGAAATTTTAGAAAAACAAAAAGACTTTGATTTAATTATTACCGATTTGGCTATGCCGGGGGCAAATTGGCTTGAAGCAATCAGCCACGTACATTCACTTTGTCCTGAAGTGCCTATTATCATCATATCGGCTGTTTTTGATCCGGAAATTTTACAAAAAACGTATGATATCGGCGTATCTGGTTATGTTTCTAAGGCATTTCCGAACAACATTATTTTAAGCGCTATTAATTTGGTTATGGCTGGCGGTATGTATATTCCTCCCGAATTATTGAACCTGAATCTGAAAAACAGAAAATTACCCATACATGATTTAATTGAAGATTTAAACGAATCGCCAAAATCAGTGCGTGAAAATAAAGTGCTTACGCCAAGACAAACAGAAGTTTTGAAGTGTTTATCTGAGGGGCTTTCTAACAAACAAATTGCTTATCGTTTGGGGTTGAGCGAAGGAACCGTGAAAATTCATATAACTTTGTTAATGCGGGCGTTAGAGGTAAGTAATAGAATGCAGGCTGTGCGAGAAGCCCGACATCGTGGTTTGCTGCAGGACAGCGATGTTTAAGGAGGACTAATATGAAAAAATCAAATCCTGTTCCGCCATATATGAAGATTTTATTCAATAAATTGTATAATAACAAGGTGTTGTCGGGGATTTGCGATGATGAGCGAATCGTAAAATTGGGCAGTTTTGGCTTAAAGAAAAAAATAATGACAGATTTGCTGCGCGATATTGCAAAAAATGCGCATGTTTTGCAAATTGGTTTGACTTTTGGCGATGAGCTGGAGTTAATCTATCAAAAAGTGCGTAAACATGGTAAAATAGATGTGTTTGATATTTCTGATTTGCAAATTGAACGCGCTAAAGAAAAATATGCCCGCAAAAATATTGAAATTGTTAATTATAACGCAACAATGAGTTGGGATGAAAAATATGACGTTGTTATATGCTATAATCTTTTGCATGAATTGCCTTTAATAACACGTCAAAAAGTTATGGACAATGTTTTAAATAGTTTGGCTACCGGTGGAAAAGCTGTTTTTATTGACTATGCTAAACCGGTGTGGTGGCAGATTGTGCGTTTTCCTTTATGTTTTTTCAATCGGCTGTATCGTCCGTTTGCTGAAAGCTTGTGGCAGCAGCCACTAGAAAATTTTTGTTCTCAAAAAGATGAATTTCGCTGGCAGCATACTTATTATTGCGGAAGACTGTGGCAAAAAACAATTGCAGTTCAAAAGATTTTGAGCAATGACGATGTAAAAAAATTAACCAAACTTTTCAGAGGAAAATAAAAGAGCCTCCGCCAATAATAAAAAAAGGCAGAGGCGAAGCTTGTAAAGTGCTATAAAATTAGCGACCTGAGTTTTTTTGCATAAGCATTTTTTGAAAATCTATGTTATGGTGTTGCTGCTGTAGCATCGTTTTGTTTTTCAGCATATCTGCTTCTTTGTGATAATCTTTTACAGCGTCTTGTTTTTGTGTTAAATCCGGAGTGATTTGCTCTTGTACATATTCAGCCATTTTATCTTGATACTCATTAACTTTTTGTTTGAAATCTGCATACATTTTGTCTGCGCCGTTAATTCCGCAGATAGCCATTTGTCTGGCGGCGTCCAAAGTGATAAAGTCAATTTTGTTCACTTCGTTAGCTTTGTTGATGACTTTAGTTTCTGTCAGTAATTTTTCTGAACCAGCTCCGTGTGCAATTTTTGATGCCACTACATTTCCTGCATATCCAAGCGGCAAACATGAGCCGTCGCGTTTGCCTTGTTTTTTAGCTAGTTTTTCAATATCGTTTGCCATTCGATTGGTTCTGGTGCCGAGCAACGGATAAATACCGACAATAAATTCTTTTTGCGCATTTAATACAGCGTCATAATCTTTTTTAGTTAGGTTTGTAAAATCTTTTATAAAGGCGTCAAAATAAACAGCGCCACCAATATTTCTGGTCTTAATTTTCATTAATTCTTTTATGGCGTTTTGACGTTCAAGCTTGCCTCTTAAATCGGTTTTAATTTCTCCGTTTTCATCATATAAAAGTTTTTGTGCTTCGTTCATCGCTTTTTGGTTTTCAAGCGTACGCTCGACGTATTTGCTAGCAAAGTTATGTAAAGTCTCATTGTGTGAGCAATAGAGGTAATTCACAAAATATTTACCTACAATAGGAGTGCTTTGGAACATAAACATACGAGTTTTGCTTTTATTTTTATTAACCAAATCGCCTTTTTTACCTTCTCGTGCTTCCATTACTGAAACTAAATCATAATTGGCAATTTGGTCTTTATTAACACGTTTTATGTTGATTTCACTCTGATTATGCCAATTTTCTGTTGACATAACAAAGACAGCTTTTTGCTGCATTAAGCCATATGGCAACTCTTCTAAGTTTTCAAAAGAATTACTTTTGGTAGAGGTCGAATTTTTGGATTGTACAGGCTCTTTTGTTTGAACTTCTACTATTTCTTCAGATGAAATCGGAATTTCGCGATTTTCCCGAGTTATTAAAATTTCTTTTGGATTTTCTTTTTTTTGCTCAGTTTTCGGGGATTGAGATTGAGCAAATGAATTTGATGAAATTGTAGTGGCAAATACGATAAATGCCGTTTTTAATTTTGTTAATAGTGAATCTTTATCCGGTTTAGCCATATTTTTACCTCTTCTTTTTTAATACATCGCTGATTCTAGCACAATTCTGTCTAAAATGCCAGTTTTTTATTGAAAAAAAAATACTCTGCGTTTATAGTTGGCAATAGTTTAGAATTTATTGATTTAGGATATAAAAAATGGCAAATGAAACAAATATTCACAGAGAATCCAGATTAGCAAAATTGAGAACATTGCAAGAAAAAGGATATAATCCTTATCCGTATAAATTTGTTCCAACAATCTATGCTGCCGAATTACAGGAAAAATATAAAGATTTGGAAGCCGGAACCGATACTGAAGATAGAGTTACTGTGGCCGGCCGCGCTATGGCTGTACGCAATAGCGGTATGTTTGTGGATATCAAAGACAAAAGCGGCAAAGTGCAGGCGTTTTGCTACAAAAAGATTTTGCCAGAAGCCGATATGGAATTATTGAAATGTCTTGATGTCGGCGATATGGTTGGCGTCAGCGGTTTTGTTCGCCGCACTCCGCGCGGAGAATTAACAATAGCTGCCGAAAAGTTTGATATTATCGCTAAGTCGCTGCAGCCTCTGCCAGAAAAATTTCATGGCTTGACCGACGTTGATGCTCGTTATCGTCAACGTTATGTTGATTTTATCATGAATGAAGACAGCAAAGAAATTTTCAAAAAACGTTGTTGTATTACTTCAGCTGTCCGCCGCTTTTTTGAGCAAAATGAGTTTTTAGAAGTTGAAACGCCTATGTTGCACCCAATTATGGGCGGTGCAAATGCAAAGCCGTTTATTACTCATCACAACGCATTGGATATGGATTTATATTTGCGTATTGCTCCAGAACTTTATTTGAAAAAGCTGGTTGTCGGCGGTTTTGACCGAGTGTTTGAAATTGGTCGTAATTTTAGAAATGAAGGTATTGATAAAAATCATAATCCGGAATTTACGGGCTTGGAAGCTTATCAGGCTTATGCCGATTACAACGATATGGCTGATTTAATCCAAGAATTGCTACGCTTTGTAGCTCAAGAGGTTTTGGGTACACAGACATTGATGATTGGCGACAAAGAAGTTAATTTGTCAAAACCTTTTGTGCGTAAATCCATTGTTGACCTGATTAAAGAAAAAACAGGAATCGACTTGTTGCAGGCAGAAACTTTGGAACAGGCAAAGGAAATGGCTAAATCCGTTGGCGTTGATGCAGGTGCTTGCAGCTGTTGGGGAAAAGTGGTTCAAGAAGTGTTTGATGAAAAAGTTGAGGCTTCTTTGATAGAGCCGACATTTGTAATGGATATGCCGCGCGATATTTCTCCGCTGGCAAAAACCCATCGTTCTAATCCGCGTTTGGTAGAACACTTTGATGCGTATTTGGGTGGTATGGAAATTGGCTGTGCTTATTCCGAGCTCTCTAATCCGTTGGAGCAGCGTGAGCGTTTTGAAGCCGAAGTTGCTGCTCGTGAAAATGGCGATGACGAAGCACAGATGCTGGATGAAGACTTTATTAACGCTTTGGAAAACGGTTTTCCTCCTTCCGGCGGAATGGGTATGGGAATAGACCGTTTGGCAATTTTATTTACCGGAGCTGAAACTATTCGTGACGTTATTGCTTTTCCTACTCTGAGAAAGAAAGACTAATAAAATGAAAAAACTGAAAAAAAGCTGGATTGCGACGCTGATTTTATTGTCAATAGCTTTAATTGAAGGGTTTATTATTTTTGTTGATTTGCTGCGTCCGGCGCCGGAAAAATTCCAGCTTGCTGAGGCGGAAATAAACGTTCCGCAGCGCAGTGTTGAGGTTCCGCAATTTGTTTTTGAAAATAAACAGCTCAAAGAGCTGGATACAGATTTGCAGAATTTGGAGGATAGTTTGGATAATTCTTTACTGGATGAAATAATTTCTTTGTCTGAGGGGGTGAAAGAACCTGAGGCAACAGAAAAAGCGCCAGCAGAAGAAAAAAAACAGACAATATCTGAAAATATAGCGGTTAAATCTCGTATTAATAATATTACTGGTGGAAAAGTTATGGTGGCAGTGGTTATTGATGATATGGGTGTTAGTGCGTCGCATACCAGAGATATTTTGAGCTTGCCCCGACCGATAACAGCCTCTTTTTTAACTTATGGGGCGGCAAATCGTAAGCAAGTTCAAGAAGCTAAAGCTAAAAATTTTGAGGTTATGCTGCATGTTCCGATGATGCCGCATGCTAAGGCTGATTTAGCTCCGGTCACATTGTCTCCTAATATGAGCGAATCGGAAATAAAAGAGGACTTTGTTGCTATGCTGGACAGGTATAAAGGTTTGGGCATGAAAGGCATAAATAACCATATGGGCAGTTTGTTTACGGAAGATGTCAAAAGTTTGGGCTATGTGATGCAGATATTGAAAGTCCGCGGTCTTTTCTTTTTGGACTCTAAAACTACATCTAAATCTGTTGGCGCTAAAGTTGCCGCTGAATATGGTGTACCATATATTGCCAGAGATGTGTTTTTGGATAATGAAAACGATTATGATTATATTATGAAACAGTTGCACTTGACCGAAAAAATTGCTCATATGCGCGGATACGCCGTGGCTATAGGACATCCACGCTCACAAACATATTTAGCTTTGCGTGATTGGATGAATGGTTTGCCAGATCGCAAAATACGTTTGGTTAGATTGGGTGATTTGGTGCGCGAAGTAAATAAAAAAGCAGAAAATTGAAAAAAAATTGATTTTGTGAAAAAAAGTTCTTGACCTTAGCAAAAAATACAAGTATATATACGCTTGTTCTTAGCGTGGTCCCATCGTCTAATGGTTAGGACATCACCCTTTCACGGTGGCAATATGGGTTCGAGTCCCGTTGGGATCACCAATACAAACGGCAGGTATAAAAACCTGCCGTTTTGCTTTATTTACCAAGCCTTTCAGCGAGTTCGAAAGTCGTATTTTCGAAAATGGCATTTTGGGAAGTTTTTTCGAACTCGTTTATGCAAAAGTCTTTATTTTTTAATGTATTGAGTGAGTTAGAATCTCGTTAGGTCTTTGGGATACTTTTTTATCATCAATCAGATTAGAAGCCAGCCTAAAGGAAAAGTTGTTGACTTTGATGACAATAAGGTTGTTGTTTTGTATCATTCTTTCAATAAATCGTCGGAGTGATTTTTAATTTTATCTAAGTTTTGGAGATTTTATTTATTTTTTTGTTGACAAGGAAACAAAAGTAATTATACAAATATTGTTAACTAGGAAACAATATTGAGAAAGTAATGACTAAAACTCTAAACACAACCCTTTCTATGCTGTTAAATACATTTGAACTTATCAATAATACATTAAAAAATCATGCTGAACCTGTTTTGTCTGGTTATACAATTACAGAAATGCATTGCATTGAGTGTATTGGCAAGATTGAGAATCCTAACGTAACTAAAATTTCTCAATCGCTAAATATTACACGAGGTGGAGTCAGCAAAATGATTAAAAAGCTGATTAGTAAAGGTGCTATAGATACTTATACTCGTGATGAAAATAAAAAAGAAATCTATTATATATTAACCAATCTTGGACAAGAAGTTTTTCAGGCTCATGAAAAACTTCATCAAGAATGGAACGATAAAGACACAGAATTTTTTAAGCAATTTGATAAAAATGAAATTGAATTTGCTCTCAATTTTCTTCAAAAATACTCACAACATCTGAAAGATACCACAAAATATTTTGAAAGGAATGAATAAAATGCTTATACATCAGATTAGAAATGCTACGCTTATCATAACCTATAAGGATAAAAAATTTTTGATAGACCCGTGGTTAATGCCTAAAGATTATATGCCAGGTTTTGAGATGGCTGTTAATGCAAATGTGCGTCAACCAAGAGTTGAACTCCCTTTAAGTGTTGAAAAAATCGTTGATGTTGATGCTGTTATTTTAACACACTTCCACCCTGATCATTGGGATGAGTTTGCAACAAAGGCTATTGATAAAAAAATTCCTTTTTTTGTTCAGAGTGAAGTTGACCAAAAACAAATTCAATCACTTGGATTCAGTGATGTGAGAGTTGTTTCTGTAAGTGGGACAGAATTTGATGATATTACACTTTATAAAACATTCGGGCAACATGGAAAGCGGGAGATAATTAAACCGCTGTGTGAGCAAGTTAATATGGCCTATGACGCAATGGGTGTTGTTTTTAAGGCTAAAAATGAAAAAACACTTTATGTTGCCGGCGATACAATCTGGTGTGAAGAAGTTGTTGATGCGATAGATAAATTTGCACCTGATGTCATAGTTGTTAATGCTTGTGGTGCGACATTACTCAATGGTGAAAGAATTATCATGAATGATGAAGATGTCAAAACATTGACCGAATATGCTCCGAAAGCGGTTATTATCGCTAGTCATATGGATACCGTAAGTCACTTAACAGTAACAAGAAATGACATTCGGAAGATGAAACTAAATAATGTTCTTGTTCCGGAAGATAATGAGATTATGGAATTTTAATTTTTATTACAGTAAATGCTCAAAAGGTTTGAAAACCGCCAGTTAAGCATCACCAATACAAACGGCAGGTATAAAAACCTGCCGTTTTGCTTTATTTTCCAAGCCTTTCAGCGAGTTCGAAAGTCGTATTTTCGAAAATTGCGTTTTGGGAAGTTTTTCCGAACTCGTTTATGTTGATTTTTTTATTTATAACAAATTGTTACCAATACATCATTGTTTGGATAACCATATAAATTGGAATCATATTGCTGATTACTCACTTTGATGTATTTTGTTTCTCCGTAATTAATTTTTCCCAGCGCATGCGAAACATATCCACTTCCGTCTCTAGGGGCATAATAAGGAATTGAACCTTTGAGAGCAAACATTCTCACATATCCTCCCTTTTTATCTTTAGCTTCTTCTCTTGTCCAAAAATAGATGTGACTATCGTTTTCCCAAATATTCATAGCTTTCATAAGTGAATCGTTTCTATTACCATAAATGCTTGTTTCTGTTGTTTCCTTATTATATATTTTTTTTGCTAATTTATGTAGATCATTTCCTGTAGGTAGATTCTCAATGTGCCCGCAAGCTTTGGCTGCACCAGCTAGGTAATCATTGTCATAAGGACAATATTTTAAGCCGAGAGTTTCTTTATAAGAGAGGCATTCTTTCTGACTTAATGGAGTATATTCTACTTTTATGAAGTCTTTTGCATAAGCATGATTGATTAGGCCTATACTGATAATGCTTAGTATTTTTATGCTATTTTTAATCAAAGCAGTCTCCTAGTGATAATTATGATGCCTTTTGAACATATTATTTATTCATTAATATATCATTAAACAGTAGCTCGTAATTTGCGAGGTAAGCATCACCAATTAAAAAAGCCCTGCCTTTTGGCGGGGCTTTTTTGTTTTGACATCAGATTAAATTCATTATCAAAGTTGGGTAAGAGCAAATATCATTTAAATGAATTTGCTTAAGAAATATGTGGATAGTTAGTTTTTTTATAAAGATTGACAAAAGGGCTTGGATTCTTAGAAAAAATATGTTAATGAGAATACAATATTTATTATAATTAGTTCTATATTTATGAAAAACCTAGTATTATTTTTTATCTGTATGGCGTGTCTGCATTTTGGTTATAATAAGTTTGGCCGTAAGACGCTTTATCCCAAAGTTATTGGCGAGACTGTTGTGCAGTTGGATTCTACAGAAAAAACAAAAAAGGTCTATTTTGCTGTGGTAGGCAATCGTCGCTGTTTGGTTGATCACGTACTTTCTGAGCATGGTATGATGAAGTATCCTCAAAAAGACAGTTTAGTCACGGTGTTTACTATTAAAAAAGACACTTTAACTCATTTTATGAGCGGAAGGGTTGATGCTGCGGCAATTGACAAGGCTTATCAAAATCAACTTCCCATGGTTTTTTCGGCCATCGGTATGCTGATATTTGTTGCTCTTTTGAACAAATATCAGGATGATAGCGAATTTTTAACTCATGAGGATTACAAGAAAGATGTAGCTGATTAATAAAAATCCCTTTTCTAAAATGAAAAGGGATTTTTTTGTACTTTGATTCATTATAAAGAATATAAAAATTTATGAATTTAGATGCTGTGCATACATTATATTATATGCGGAAAATAGAGCAATTTGTTTAAATTATTGTGCTTTCAATATATTTTTTGTGATTTAGTATTTGACAAATGGTTGAGTTGATTCTATATAATTCATAGTATTTGACATGTGAGGTATAAAAATGAAAGAAAATAAATCACTTAGAGGAAGAGTTAATGATAACGAACCAAATCCGGTAGATGTACATGTGGGCAATAGAATTCGCTTGCGCCGTACTATTTTGCACATCACTCAGCAACAAATGGCTGAAATGCTTGGATTAACCTTTCAACAAATACAAAAATATGAAAAAGGCATGAATCGCGTTGGTGCCAGCCGTCTGTGGGATATCAGCCGTGTGTTGGAAGTGCCGATGGGCTTTTTCTTTGAGGATATGGATGAGGATGTTGTTAAAAACAGCCCACGTATGCTTAATAAAAACCAAAGTGAAAAAAATTATTACTTTGAAGAAGACCGTCGATCTTTTGATGATGATCCAATGAAAAGAAAAGAAACTTTGGAATTGGTTCGTGCATATTACAAAATTCCTAACCGTTCAATTGCTAGAAATTTGTTTAATTTGATGGTTGCTCTGTCAAAATCAAACAGCAATTTAGCAATGGCAGAAAAAGATTCTGATGACAAATTCTAGTCAGCAGTTTGTTCAAAGCGATAAGCCAAAGTTTTTTGGCCGCCGCAAAGGTAGAACTATTCGTAAGGCAAAAAGTTTTCTGCTGGAGGACTTTTTGCCTAAGATTTGTTTAAATGTAGATAAAAAAATCAATCTATCTGAGTGTTTTACAAAGTCTAAAAATAAATATGCATTAGAAATTGGTTTTGGTGATGGAAGTCATTTGGCAGCTATTGCAAAAAGCCAACCGGATACTGGTTTTGTTGGAGTCGAAGTGTATAAAAACGGCGTGGCGAATCTGTTGTCATTAATTACCGGTGTAAAAGAGGGTAATGAAACGGATTTGCAAGATGTAATGCTTCAAGACGGCCGCGTTGACAATATTCGGATTTATGATGATGATGTCAGATTGCTTTTTGCTGCATTGCCAGATAATAGTTTTGATAAAATCTACCTTTTATTTCCGGATCCGTGGCCAAAGAAAAAGCATGCTAACCGTCGTTTTGTGAATCCTGATAATTTGCAAGAATTGGCTCGCCTGCTGAAAAAAGGTGGTATATTGCAGATTGCTACTGATCACCCTGTATACAAAAGCTGGGTTTTACATACAATGGCTAAAGACAGTAATTTCCGCTGGACGGCACAATGTTCTGATGATTGGCGGAACCCACCTGCAGATTGGTTTGAAACGAAATATCAGCGTAAAGCGTTGCGTGAAGGTAGAAGACCTGTATTTTTCGAATACCAAAGATTATAAATGTTTATTAAAATGACATTTCTTCAAGTGCCTTGTTTATGGTACTATTGTCAGGCGCATAAGAATAATTTGTGTTAAGTCTGGCTAGGTTATGCATATATAATAGCGAAAATAAACGTACAGCCGGTGTCAACCCTAGTTCTGGAGTACGGTGCTTATCAATAATTTCTAGCAGTTGGTTGCGTTTAATGTTTTCGCGAATGCAAATTCTATCCAAAATATACCATTCTGATTTTGCTAGGCGCATACTTGTTTTGTGCTCATATATTGAGATAACTCGGTTCAATAAAATAGTCATTGATTTCTCCAAATAGGTTGTATTTAATTTTTAATGTAAACTAAATAATGTTTATTTGCAACCAAAAAGTTATTAATATATACAATACGTTTTAGTATTGGCTAACAATTTGTTTTGTTTGAAAAAATATAAATTGTTTACAGTTATTAGACTCTAAATAGACTCAATTAAATTTTCTGTCACTTTTTTTGAAAAAATGTGCATTTTTTGCTTGCAAAGGGGGTGCACTTATGGTATATAAGCGCTACAACAATTGTTTTGAGGGGGTTGCCCCGCAGCGAAGCAAATATAAAATATAGTGCAAACCTTTGTTGCGAAAGAGTTTGCTGAATGTAACAAATTTAGATGGCAGATAACCATTATGGTGATTTTTGCCGTTTAGCTATAGGAAAAGTATAAAAAATGGATACACAAAATATTAGAATCCGCTTGAAAGCTTTTGACCATAGATTGCTTGATTTATCTACAGCAGAAATCGTGCATACAGCCAAAAGAACAGGCGCTAATGTCAGAGGTCCGATTCCTCTGCCTAACAGAATCGAAAAGTTTACGGTAAACCGTTCTCCGCACGTAGATAAAAAATCTCGTGAACAGTTCGAAATCCGTACTCATAAAAGACTTCTGGATATCGTAGATCCTACACCGCAAACAGTTGATGCTTTGATGAAGCTTGATTTGGCTGCCGGTGTTAATGTTGAAATTAAATTGTAATTTAATGTTGGCGCTTTGAATTAAAAAAGTTGTCAACCTATTAAGAAAAGGAAAAAATAATAATGCGTACGGGTCTAATCGCAAAAAAATTAGGAATGTCCCGCATTTTTGAAGCAGATGGAACACATGTTCCTGTAACTGTTTTGAGCGTAGACGGCTTGCAGGTTGTTAATGTAAAAACAGCTGAAAAAGACGGCTACAATGCAGTTCAGCTTGGTACTGGTGCTATTAAAGCCAAAAACGTAACCAAGCCTATGAAAGGATATTTTGCAAAGGCTAATGTTGAACCAAAGAAAAAGTTGGGCGAATTCAGAGTTTCTGAAGATTGCTTGCTTTCTGTTGGCGATGAATTATCAGTAGAGCACTTTGTTGCTGGTCAGTATGTTGATGTTTGCGCTACCTCTATCGGTAAAGGTTTTGCCGGTGTTATGAAGCGTCACAACTTTGCTGGTTTGGAAGCATCTCACGGTGTGTCAATTTCTCACCGTTCTCATGGTTCTACTGGTCAAAGACAAGATCCAGGTAAAGTTTTCAAAGGCAAAAAAATGGCTGGTCACTTGGGTGCTGAACGCGTTACCGTTCAAAACTTGAAAGTTGTGGCTATTGATGCTGCTAGAGGCTTGATTATGGTTAAAGGTGGTGTTCCTGGCTCTGAAAACACTTGGGTAAGAGTTACTGATGCCGTTAAAAAACCGGCTAACGCCTCTGTTCCAATGCCTGCAGGATTGAAAAAAGTTGATGAACCTGTTGCAGCGGCTGAAACTCCGGCTGAAAATGCATAATGAAGTGTAAGGAATAATAAAAATGAAACAGGACATCTTAAATTTAGAAAATAAAAATGTCGGCTCTATTGAACTTAACGACTCCATTTATGGCTTGGAAGTTCGCGCTGATATTTTACAACGCGTTGTAAACTGGCAGTTGGCTAGATTGCAAAGCGGCAACCACGCTACTAAAGGCCGTTCTGATGTGGCTTTGACAGCATCTAAACCTTTCAAACAAAAAGGTTCTGGTAACGCTCGTCAAGGTTCTCGCAAGGGCGCTCAATTTAGAAAAGGTGGCGTTGTATTTGGTCCAGTTGTTAGAGATCACTCTTTCGATTTGACTAAAAAATTCAGAAAACTTGGTCTGAAAACTGCTTTATCTGCAAAAGCAAAAGCAGGCAACCTTGTTGTTATTGACGAAGCAAAGCTGTCAGCTCCTAAGACAAAAGATTTACAAGCTAAATTGAACGCTTGCGGTCTGACAAACTGCCTCTTCATTGATGGCAAGGAAGTAGATGTTAATTTTGCTTTGGCAAGCCGTAATATTGCCGGGATCGATATTCTGCCAACAATCGGCGCCAACGTATATGACATCTTGAAAAAGGACAAATTGGTATTGACAAAAGATGCAGTAAGTTGCTTAGAGGAGAGATTAAATGGTTAAGAGCAAATCAAACAATGTAACTGCAGCAATGTATGATACATTGGTTCGTCCGGTAATTACCGAAAAATCTATGGTTTCTTCGGAAGCTGGAAAAGTGGTATTTATGGTACCTTTATCAGCTACGAAAGACGATGTTAAAGCTGCTGTAGAAGCCATCTTTAACGTTAAAGTTAATAAGGTAAATACAATTAAACAATTCGGTAAAGTAAAAAGCTTTAGAGGTCATCAGGGCGTTCGTTCTGATTTCAAAAAAGCCATCATTACTCTTGCCGACGGTCAAAACATTGATGTTACTACAGGAATTTAGTTATGGCTTTGAATACATTTAAGCCCACTTCTGCTGGCCGCCGCCAACTTGTACTCGTTGATAAAAGCGAATTGTACAAAGGCAAGCCTGAGAAGAGTTTAACAAAAGGTCTGAATAAGACTGGTGGGCGTGATAACTTTGGTCACGTTACAAGTCGCCGCATTGGTGGTGGTCACAAACGCAGCTACCGTGTGATTGACTTCAAACGTAATAAATTTGATTGTGAGGCTACTGTTGAGAGAATCGAATATGATCCTAACCGTACTGCATTTATCGCTTTGGTAAATTACAGCGACGGCGAAAAGGCTTATATTTTGGCTCCACAACGCTTGAAAGCCGGTGATAAAATCATTTCTGCCGAAAAAGCAGATATTAAACCGGGTAACGCTATGCCTCTGAAGAATATGCCGGTTGGTACTATTGTACACAACGTTGAACTGCGCTCTGGCAAAGGCGGACAATTGGTTCGTTCTGCCGGTTGCTATGCTCAGGTTGTTGGTAAAGACGCTGGTTATGTTCAATTGAAATTAAACTCTGGCGAATTAAGAATCGTTCGTGAAGAATGCTTGGCTACCATTGGTGCGGTTTCCAACCCAGATAATCAGAACGTTTCACTTAGTAAAGCCGGTCGCGCACGCTGGATGGGTAAAAGACCTGTTTCACGCGGTGTTGCTATGAACCCGGTTGATCACCCACTTGGTGGTGGTGAAGGTAGAACTTCTGGTGGCCGTCATCCGGTTACACCTTGGGGTAAACCTACTAAGGGCGCTAAAACTCGTTCTAACAAAAAGACAGATCGCTTTATTATGAGATCTCGTCATGATAACAAAAATTAATAAGGAGAAAAGCTAATGACACGTTCCGTATGGAAAGGACCTTTTGTTGATGGCTATCTTCTGAAGAAAGCTGATGCTGCCAGAGCTTCTAGCCGTAATGAAGTGATTAAAATTTGGTCTCGCCGTTCTACTATGTTGCCGCAATTTGTTGGTTTGACATTCGGCGTCCACAATGGTCACAAATTTATTCCGGTTTTGGTTACTGAAGATATGGTTGGTCACAAATTTGGTGAATTTGCTCCAACTCGTACATTCTTTGGTCACACCAAAGCTGATACAACTGCAAAGAGAGGTTAATTATGGCTAAATTGAATGAAAAACAAGCTATGGCTGTTTGCCGCTCTATTCGCACAAGTCCGCGTAAATTGAACCTTGTTGCTCAATCTATCCGTGGTTTGGGCGTTGAAAAAGCAGTTGCAGAACTGAGCTTTTCTAAGAAGAGAATCGCAAAAGTTGCATTGGGTTTGTTGCAATCTGCAATTTCCAATGCTGAAAATAATCATAATTTGAATATCGACAAGCTCGTAGTTAGCGAAGCTTATGTTGGTAAAGGTATTGTAATGAAACGTATGAGTGCACGCGGTCGCGGTAGAGGCGCAAGAATCTTGAAGCCTTTCTCAAGCATGACCGTTGTTGTAGCAGAGCGTGGGGAGTAAGCAGATGGGACAGAAAGTAAATCCTACAAGTCTTCGTTTGGGCGTAAACCGCACTTGGGACTCTCGTTGGTATGCTGATGATAAGTTTACTGACTATCTCCACGAAGATCTGAAAATTCAAAAATTCTTGGGTGAAAAATTGGCTCAAGCTGGTGTTAGCCGCATTGTGATTGAACGTCCGGCTAAAAAAGCAAGAGTTACTATTCACTCAGCTAGACCAGGTGTTGTTATTGGCAAAAAGGGTCAGGATATCGAGAATTTGAGAAAAGATATTCAAAAATTGACTGATTCTGAAGTTCAATTGAACATCGTTGAAGTTAGAAAACCTGAGCTTGATGCGAAGTTGGTTGCTGACTCTGTAGCTCAACAGTTGGAACGTCGTGTTTCTTTCCGTAGAGCTATGAAAAGAGTTATGCAGTCTGCTCTTCGTTTGGGTGCAGAAGGTATCAAAGTTAGCTGTAGCGGTCGTTTGGGCGGTGCTGAAATCGCTAGAACAGAACACTACCGCGAAGGTCGCGTGCCTTTGCACACACTTCGTGCGGACATTGATTATGCAACCTCTACGGCTCATACCACTTATGGTGCTTGCGGCGTAAAAGTTTGGATTTATAAAGGCGAAATCATGAGCCACGATCCAATGGCGCAAGACAAAAAGCTGGCTGAACAAAAATAATAACATGAGGTTAGAATAAAATGTTAAGTCCAAAACGTTTAAAGTTCCACAAACAGCATAAAGGTCGTATTCACGGCTTGGCTAAAGGTGGATCAGAATTAAGTTTCGGTTCATATGGATTGAAAGCTCTTACTCCTGAACGCGTAACCGCTCGTCAGATTGAAGCTGCACGTCGCGCTATTACTCGTGAAATGAAAAGAGCCGGAAGAGTATGGATTAGAATTTTCCCAGACGTTCCAGTATCTGATAAACCTGCTGAAGTTCGTATGGGTAAAGGTAAAGGTGCTATCGAATTTTGGGTAGCAAGAGTTAAACCAGGCCGTATTATGTTTGAAATCGGCGGCGTACCTGAAGAAGTTGCTCGCAAAGCGTTTGAATTGGGTGCTGCAAAATTGCCGGTAAAGAGCAAATTCGTAAAACGTTTGAACTCTGATGCCATTGAAGGAGAAGCATAATGGTTAAAACTAAAGATTTACGCGCTATGACTAATGACCAGTTGGAAGAAAAATTGGTTGCCAACAAAAAAGAGCAATTCAATTTGAGAGTTCAACAGTCAACCGGCCAGCTGCAAAATACTTCTAATATGAAGAAAGTTCGCCGCGAAGTAGCAAAAATCAACACGCTCCTTGCTGAGCGCAAGAAGAATAGTTAGGAGAAAGAATATGCCTAAGAGAATTCTTCAAGGTGTTGTTGTAAGTGATAAACAGGATAAAACAGTTGTTGTTAGTGTAGAACGCCAAGTTATGCACCCTGTTTACAAGAAAATCGTGAAAAAAAGTAAAAAATTTGCTGCTCACGATGAAAACAATCAGTGCAAGGTTGGCGATAGAGTGTCTATTCAAGAATGCCGCCCTATCTCTAAAAACAAATCTTGGACTGTCATTTCTGATAACGCCTAGTAAATGAAGGAATAAAAAAATGATACAAATGCAAACCAACCTAGATGTTGCTGATAATTCTGGAGCACGCCAGGTGCAGTGCATAAAGGTTCTTGGTGGTTCCAAGAGAATGACTGCTTCTGTCGGTGATGTTATCGTTGTAGCTGTACAAGATGCTTTACCGAAAGGGCACGTTAAGAAAGGTGATGTTCACAAGGCTGTTATCGTAAGAACTGCCAGTGACATCAGACGCAAAGACGGTAGTGTTATCCGCTTTGACAGCAACGCAGCTGTTTTGATTAACAAAGACGGCGAGCCAATCGGCACACGTATCTTTGGCCCTGTAACCAGAGAGCTGCGCGCTAAAAAATTTATGAAAATCATTTCATTAGCACCGGAGGTATTGTAGTATGCCTAAAATGAAAATTAAAAAGAACGATACTGTAATTGTTTTGTCGGGTGACGATAAAGGCAAAATCGGTGTCGTAAAACAAGCAATGCCTAAGGAAAACAAGGTAATTGTAGAAGGCGTAAATTTGGTAAAACGCCACACTAAACCTTCTCAGACCAATCCTGGCGGAATTGTGACAAAAGAGGCTGCCATTAACGTATCTAACGTTGCCATTGCCAAAGATGGTAAAGCAACAAAAGTTGGCTACAAAGTAGTTGATGGCAAAAAAGTACGTTTTGCACGTAAATCCGGTGACGTAATCGATTAATAGGGGAAAATTTTATGACAAATTTTGAAACATTATATAACGACGTCATAAAGAAATCTCTTGTGGAAAAATTCGGTTACAAGAACCCACATGAGATTCCTAAGCTGACAAAAATCGTTTTGAATATGGGTATCGGCGATGCTGTTACCGATAAGAAAAAAGTAACAACTGCTATGGAAGAATTGGCTTTAATCGCTGGTCAACAACCAGTTATGACTAAAGCTCGCAAATCAATCGCTACCTTCAAATTGCGTGAAGGTATGCCGATTGGCTGCAAAGTAACTTTGCGTTCTGACAGAATGTACGAATTCTTGGAAAGATTGATTAATATGGCTTTGCCACGAATCAGAGACTTCCACGGAATTACCGGCAAAAACTTTGATGGCAAAGGTAACTTCGCTTTTGGTATTAAAGAACAGATAATCTTCCCTGAAATCAACTATGAAAAAGTTGATGAAGTTAGAGGATTGGATGTTGTTATTTGTACAACAGCTAAGACAGATGAAGAAGCTAAATTCTTGCTGACTTCATTCAACCTGCCTTACAAGAAATAAGCGGAGATTTTACTATGTCAAAAACAAGTTCAGTTTATAGAAACTTGAAAAGAGTAAAGATGGCAGAGAAGTATGCTAATCGCCGTCAAAAACAAAAAGCAATTGCAATGGATAAAAATGCTTCTCCGGAAGAGAGAATGCAAGCTCAATTTGCGTTGCAAAAGTTTCCTAAGAATTCTGCAAGATGCCGTATTAGAAATCGTTGCAAAATTACAGGACGTTCACGTAGTTATTACAGAAAATTTGGCCTGAGCCGTGTTGAATTGAGAGATTTGGCAAGCTTTGGTAAAATTCCTGGTTTAGTAAAATCAAGCTGGTAAGAAGGGAGAATGATATCATGTCTATGAGTGATCCTTTGGGCGATATGCTCGCACGCATTAAAAACGCACAAAGAGCTAAGAAGAGTGATGTTGTATCACCTGCTTCTCGCTTGCGTGAAAATGTGTTAGAAGTTTTGAAAAGAGAAGGCTACATTGCTGGTTATGAAAAAACCAACGTACGCCCGGGTATTGATGAACTTCGTATTCAATTAAAGTACTACGAAGGTAGTGCAGTTATTACTGAAATTTACCGTGTATCTACACCGGGTCGTCGCGTTTATTCTAGCGTGAAAGACCTGCCTAGAGTTTACAACGGCCTTGGTATTTCTATCATTTCTACCCCAATGGGTGTTATGAGTGATAATGAAGCTCGCAAGGCAAACGTTGGCGGTGAAGTTTTGTGCCAAGTATTCTAAGGAGAAAATGGAATGTCAAGAGTTGGTAAATATCCTGTTGTTGTTCCTGCTGGCGTAGAATTAACCATCAATAACAACGTTGTAACTGCAAAAGGTAAATTAGGCGAACTTCATTTTGCCTTTGATGACAGCCATATTTCAGCTAAGCTGGAAGACGGTAAAGTTGTTGTCACACCACATTCTTTGAGCTTGGCCGCCAGAGCATTGTGGGGTACAACCCGCGCTCAAATCCAAACAATTGTGAAAGGTGTGAGCGAAGGTTTTACTAAAGATATGGAACTTGTCGGCGTGGGTTATAAAGCCCGTGTTGAAGGCAAAAACTTAGTTTTGTCTTTAGGCTTTTCGCATGATGTGATTTTCCCTGCACCAGAAGGTGTAAAAATCACTTGCGAGTCTCCGACACAAATTAAAATCTTTGGTGCTGACAAACAGTTGGTTGGCCAAGTTGCCGCTGAATTGCGTAAATACAGAAAACCTGAACCTTATAAAGGAAAAGGCGTGAAGTATGCAGGCGAAGCTGTTCGTCGTAAAGAAGGTAAGAAGAAATAAGGAATAATTCGATGAATACACCAAGAAATTTGTTTGAGAGAAGAAAGGCTCGTGTTAGAACTGCTATCAAAGCAGCTGCAAACGGCAAATTAAGATTGTCTGTTTTCCGCAGCGGCAAGCATATCTATGCACAAATCATTGACGATGTAAAAGGCTCTACAGTTGCTTCTGCTTCTACTTTGGATAAAGAAGTTAGAGCTAACATCAAAAAATCTTCTACAGTTGAAGCTGCTGGCTTCATTGGTAAATTAATTGCTGAAAGAGCAACAAAATCTGGTATTTCTGAAGTGGTTTTTGACCGCGGCGGATATATCTATCACGGTCGTGTAAAAGCTTTGGCCGATGCTGCTCGCGAAGCTGGTCTGAAATTCTAGGAGAGAAAGATGGTACAATCTACAGATCGTCATAATTCTAAAAAAGAAGTAAAAGATGAATTGGTTGAAAAACTGGTTCACGTAAACCGTGTTGCTAAAACAGTTAAAGGCGGCCGCACAATGTCATTTGCTGCAGTTGTCGTTGTTGGTGACCAAAAAGGCCGTATCGGATTTGGTTCTGGTAAAGCTGCTGAGGTTCCTGAAGCAATTGTTAAAGCAACTAATGAAGCCAAAAAGAATATGATTCGCATTCCGCTTCGTGAAGGCAGAACTTTGCACCACGACGTGGCTGGCCGCTTTGGCGCCGGTAAAGTTGTTTTGAGAACAGCTCCTGCCGGTACCGGTGTGATTGCCGGTGGTCCTATGCGTGCAGTGTTTGAAGTTTTGGGCGTACAAGACGTTGTTGCTAAATCATTGGGTTCTAACAACCCTTACAATATGATTAAGGCTACATTTGCTGCTTTGCAAGCAATCAACTCTCCGAGAATGGTTGCTACAAAACGCGGCAAAAAAGTTGGCGATATCGTTAGCCGCCGTGAAAACACCGCTGGTAAAGAAGTTAAAGAGGAGGCATAATCTATGGCTACTAAAAAAACTATCAAAGTTACCAGAACAGGTAGCACAATCGGCCGCCCTGCTATTCAAGAAACTCACTTGAAAAGTTTGGGATTGACCAAAACCGGCCGCACTGTTGAAGTAGAAGATACTCCGGCTATCCGCGGTCTTATTAAGAAAGTGGCTCACTTGGTAAAAGTAGAAGAATAGTGAGAGTGCTGGGAGAGTAAAATTGCTCTTCCAGCAAACTCCAAGATTTGTTCTGTTTGAACTGAGTATTAACTATAAGGTAAAAAAAATGAAACTGAATGAATTAAAAGATAACGAAGGTGCGACAAAAAATCGTAAACGCGTTGGTCGTGGTATCGGTTCCGGTAAAGGCAAAACCTGCGGTTTAGGCCACAAAGGTCAAAAAGCTCGTTCCGGCGGTGCTAAATGTGGTTTTGAAGGCGGTCAAATGCCTTTATATCGTCAGTTGCCTAAGCATGGCTTTAAAAATCCGTTTGCAAAGACTTATGCCGTTGTAAACTTGGATACTATTCAAAAAGCTATTGATGCCGGCAAATTGGACGCTAAAAACATCAACGTTGAATCTTTGTTGAACTCTAATGTTGTTTCTAAGCAGTTGGACGGCATTCGCTTGCTTGCTCGCGGTGCAGTTACCAGCAGCATCAACATTACTGTTGACTCTGCTTCTAAATCAGCTGTTGAAGCTGTTGAAAAAGCAGGCGGCAAAGTTAGCTTTGTTGCAGCAAAATAATTAACGTTATTTGCTAAAGTCATTAAAAATCCCCGTTCGGATGAATGGGGATTTTCTATTTTCTTCTTTACTTTTGTTCTGTCTTTGTTTAATATTTTGGTTGGATGACGATGGTTTATCCGAGGTGTGACAACCTCTTGAAGATACGTCTTTATGCAAAGACGCTAAATAAGCATACCTTCTGGTCTATGGATCGGAAGGTAGCAAAATATGCTATGTGCTAATATGCTACACTGCATTATCTTCAGCAGTTGTCAACTTCCGGTCGTCTTTTCGGACGGCTTTTTTTATTGCTAATCTTAAAAGAGGAAGTTGTTATGAATTTTAATCAATCTGGTCGTTCAATGATAGAAATACTTGGTGTGTTGGCTATTATTGCCGTGTTGTCTGTTGGAGGTATTGCAGGGTATTCAAAAGCAATGCAGCAATGGAAACTGAATAAATGGAAAGCGCAAATTACGGACATAATCTTTGCGCTTAAAGATGTTTATAAAAATGAAAAAAATTTTGGCAGCAATGGGGCAAATCTTTTGCCTTTTTTAAAAGAAATTGGAGCTGTTCCGCAAGGTATGCTGGATGAAAATGATAAAGATTTGTTTGGAAATATTCTATCAATAAATATTCGGGCTGATAGGCTGGCAGATGGTTCTATACTGCAGCGTTTTGCAGCATATTTTTCTACTCAGCCATCGGCAACGGCCGAGCAAAATTGCCGTGAACTCTATTCTTTTACACAAACAGACCCTGATGTGCATGCAGTGGTTAATTGGGCTAACGGATACCGTACTTGCGGTAAATATGTAGAAGATGCGTATAAGCAAGTATTACCTTGTTATGAATATAATATGCAGGAAGTTGCAGAAAAGTGTAAAGTTTGCAAAGAACATTCTTGCACTTTGATTCTTTTGTATCGAAACAACTAAAAATATCTAGCGAATCGGGAAAAATACAGAAAAATTGAGGATAAAGATAAATTAGTTGCAAAAAAATTATTTTTGTGTAATAGATTAAAGCCAAATGGGTTTTTATAACCCTGTGTTTTGTTTTTAAAATTTTAAGGATAAAAAAATGGTATCATTAGCAGAAAGAATGGCGGCAAATATTGATATGTCTGCCTTTAGCAAAGCTGACGAACTGAAGAAAAGACTTTGGTTTACGGTTTGGGCTTTGATTATTTTCCGTTTGGGCACATATATTCCGCTTCCAGGAATTAACCCAACAGTGTTAGCTGAAATGTTCAGCCGTAATCAGGGTGGTATTTTGGGTATGTTTAATATGTTTTCCGGCGGTGCGTTGGAACGTATGACAATTTTTGCTCTCAATATTATGCCATACATTTCTGCATCAATTATCGTTCAATTAGGACAATCGGTTATTCCGTCTTTGATGGCTCTTAAAAAAGAAGGTGAAGCCGGACATCGTAAAATTACTCATTATACAAAATGTTTGACGGTGTTGATTACCATTATTCAGGGCTATGGTATTGCTGTTGGTTTGGAAAGTGTTTCTGGCGCTAATGGTTCTTCGGCCGTGATGATTGATAGTTTTGCCTTTAGATTTTCAACCATTGTGTCTTTGGTTGGCGGTACAATGTTTATTGTATGGTTGGGCGACCAAATTACTCAACGCGGTGTGGGCAATGGTTCTTCATTAATCATTACTGTTGGTATTGTGGCCAATATTCCAAACGCTTTGGCTCAAACTTTTGAATTGGGCCGCGCTGGTCAAATGTCTATCACCACAATTTTAATGCTGCTGGTTATGGCTTTGGCTTTGATTTATGTTATTGTGTTTGTGGAAAGAGCGCAAAGAAAAATCATTATTCAATATCCAAAGCGCCAGATGGGTATGCGTATGATGGCTGCCGAAAGCTCTCATTTGCCGCTGAAAATCAATCCAACCGGTGTTATTCCGCCGATTTTTGCCAGCTCTTTGTTGTTGTTGCCTATCACAATCGCTAATTTGTCAGCTGAAAAAGGTCCGTCTTGGGTACAAAGTCTGAGCCAGATGCTGGGACACGGTCAGCCGGTATATTTGGGTTTGTATGCTTTCTTGATTCTGTTCTTTACGTTTTTCTATACTTCAGTAGTATTTAATCCGCAAGAAACTGCAGATAATTTAAAAAAGCACGGCGGTTTTATTGCCGGTATTCGCCCAGGTAAAAACACTGCTGAATATTTGGACTATGTGATTACTCGTTTGACAGTGATTGCCTCGATTTATTTGGTATGTCTGTGTATTTTGCCGGAATTGCTGATTAGTAAAGTTGGCGTGCCGTTTGTTTTGGGTGGTACAACTCTGCTTATCGTGGTTCAGGTTACAATGGACTTTGTCGGCCAAATCCAGTCACATTTGATAGCTTATCAATATGAAGGACTTTTGAAAAAGGCTGCGTTGATAAAAAGGAAAGGACGTTAATGTCTGAAACAAAAAAAAGACTTTATGTCGTATTTACCGGAGCTCCAGGGTGCGGTAAAGGGACACAAGCTCGAATTTTGAAAGAAAAAACGCACATCTGTCATTTGTCGACAGGTGAAATGTTGAGGGAGTATGCCGCACAGGATACTCCCTTAGGGCGTGATTTGAAAGCTTTGTTGGATAAAGGCGAGTTTGCTACCGATGAAATGATTATCGAAATGGTGCGCAACCGTATTGGCAAGCCGGATTGCGAACATGGCTTTATTTTAGACGGTTTTCCTCGTACTTTGCCGCAGGCAGAGGTGTTGGAAAGTCTGCTGGCTGAAAAAGGTATTAAACTAACTTGCGTTTTGGAAATTCAAGTGCCGGACGAAATCATTATGGAGCGTATTTTAGGACGCTATTCTTGCTTAAAATGCGGTGCCGGCTATCACGATAAATTTCAAAAACCTAAGGTTTATGGCGTATGCGATGTTTGCGGCGGAACCGAATTTGGTCGACGCAAGGACGATAATCGCGCCACCGTGCAAAATCGTTTGGTAAACTATCGTCTTTTGACCTATCCGACAATTCCGTTTTTTGAAAAGCGTGGTTTGTTGCGTACGGTCGACGGTACCGGCACGATAGAAGCGGTTAGTAATAAGATTGATGAAATCCTCGGGATATAGAGAAACTCGTCTAGCTGGTATCTGCTAGGGATTTTTGCGCTCGTGTACTAATTTGTACACGTCGCTTAAAAATTCCGTCGCATCTACGCACGCTATTCGAGTTTCTGAGAGTTTGTGCCGGTTGCAGTAAAAAGCAGCCGGTATTTTTGTACGCTAAAATTTTCTCTTTTCTTGTTTTAACGCTATCTACACTACTATCTGTAATTTTTGAGCTGGTGTGTCTTACGCTCGTGTACTAATTTGTACACGTCGCTTAAAAATTCCGTCGCATCTACGCACGCTATCCGAGTTTCTGAGAGTTTGTGCCGGTTGCAGCAATAAGCAGCCGGTATTTCTGTATGCTAAAATTTTCTCTCTTCTGGTTTTAACGCTATCTACACTACTATCTGCAATTATGCAGTTTTAAATTTTTCTTCTTTACAATTCTTGTTTGTTTAGATAATCTTATAAGTGGATGGGCAATAGTCTGTCTAGGGCGTGAGACCCCTTTATTCTGTCGGTCGCAAAAGCGACCTAAAATATGTCGATGTCTGTTGGTCGGATGTCGGCTAAATACGGTTATATACTAAATAGGTCGAGCCGTAGACAGATACGGTGTCTCAACATCCGCCCGCTTTGATATAGCGGGTTTTTGTTTATTTGCAATTTATGGAGTTGAGAAATATGAAAAATCAAAATGGTCGTTCTATGATAGAAATGCTTGGCGTCCTTGCTATTATCGCTGTATTATCTGTTGGTGGAATTGCCGGTTACTCTAAGGCGATGTCAAGTTTTAAGCATAATAAATGGCGGCAGCAAGTAGAGGACTTGATTTTTAATATTAAAGACGCTTATAAAAATGAAAGGCATTATGGCAACAGAGCAGAAAATATTTTGCCTACATTACAAGCTTTGAATGTTGTTCCTCAAGACATGCTTGATGAAAACAACAGAGATTTATTCGGTAACAAGGTGTCGGTAAAAATGCGAGAATTTAACGACTGGATTAGATTAAATATTCAGTTTGATTTACAGCAAAATAATTATGCTCAGCAAAATTGTATGGATTTATTCGCCTTGCTGCCGGTCTACACAAATTCAATTTGGACAGTTGCCGGCTCGACCAGTCCTACATCATACATTGAATTTTATCGGCTGTGCGGAAATGTTCGCCCCAAAGAATATGTACCTGGCTGTAAAGAGGAGTATGTTTTAACAGATGTTTCAAAAGCTTGCTCTATCTGTAAAAATACTTCATGTTCTATTTTGGTTCTTTTTGATAATAATTCGTAAAATTGAAAAATGTATTTCTCTAAAATCAAGTTATCTTTTACGGCAAGTTGCGTTTTTAACCAGAATATCGCATAAATCTGCGAAAGATATTCCCAAATATTTAGCCTGTTCCGGCACTAGTGAAAGCGCCGTCATTCCCGGGTTTGTATTGATTTCCAACAAAACAACACCATCTTTTTCATTGTATCGAAAGTCGCAGCGGGCAACCGAGCGGCAGCCCAAGGCGTTATAAACGGTTTCGGTGTAGCGTCTGCAAGTTTCGGCTACGTCTTCGGGTAGTTCAGCCGGCAGAATATGGTGAGTTTTGCCGCTGGTATATTTTGCTTGATAGTCATAAAAAGAGCAGTCAGTTTTAAGTTCGGTAATTACATTAGCTTTGCCGTTTAGACACATGGCGGTAAGTTCGCGGCCGGCAATGTATTGCTCTATCAAAAGAGGTAAGTTTGAATCTGTATAGGTCACGTTTTTCGCTTCTTCGGCATTGTGAACGATATAAACGCCGACACTAGAGCCGTCGCACACCGGTTTAACCACATAGGGATATGGAACTTTTGTGCCGTTTTGCAAATAAGCGGCGGCGGTTGTTTTTTCTCCTTGCGCCACTTTAACGCCGGCGGCGGAGGCCAGTAGCTTAGTCAGGTATTTATCCATACCCAAAGCAGAGGCTTTTAAACCGGAGTGGGTGTAAGGAATTTGCAGCATATCGAGCAGACCTTGAATTTCTCCGTCTTCTCCCCAGTTGCCGTATAACCCGTTATAAACCACATCAGGTTTTTCATTTTTTAGAATATCTAAAAAAGTCCAAACATCGGTTAAGTTGTGTTCAATAACGGTATAGCCTTTGTTTTTTAAGGCAGAGGCAATGTCGTTTTTTGAGGATAAACTAACTTCACGTTCGGCCGAGAATCCACCGTAAACCAGTAAAACTTTTTCAGACATCATTTTTTCCTTTATAATCTTAAAATTTCTGCTATTGTAGGTAAAATTGTTTAATGAATAGCTAAAATGAAAAACGGACTTTTAATATTTTTATCTGTGCTGATATGGGGTGCAGAAGTGCAGGCGCTGGAGGTTAAGCATTATATGCAAACAACCATCGGGCTTTTTGATGCTTGTGAAGAAACATTCAGCTATGCTTTTTATCAAGATAAAGATTATGATATTAAAACTTCGGTTTCTACCAGCGGAACATTTGGTGTGCTGTATCCGTTTATGGCAACATATCACAGTGTCGGCACTTATGACAAATCCGGTTTTAAACCGCAGGATTATTACTATGAAACGCAAACTCGTTTTACGCATCGTTCAAAAGAAATTGTATATAAAAACGGTGAGCCGCAATATAGAATTAGCGTTAAAAATAAGCGTAAACGCACCGATGAAATAAAAACCAATCCGGAATATTCGTATTCAGGTGATTTGCTTTCGGTGTTTGGCGAGCTGGCGCAAAAGATTATTAAAAAAGGTAATTGTGATTTGGATCAATATTCATTCAATGGTAAAAAATATGCCAAATCGACAGTAAAGACGCTGAAAAAAGAAAAAATAAAAACGGATTATTTTGCCGGAAAGGCGTTGAAATGCCAATATAAACAAAAAATTTTAGAAGATACCGATGCCGGTTTTTTACTCCATCAAGACGAGCCGATTTATTTTTGGGTGCTTAAAGATGAAAAAACTAAGGCGTGGTTTGTGGCAAAGATTTTGATAGAAAACACACCGTTCGGCAAATTGCAGGCGGTAACAACAAATATAGAGGTAAAACCATGAGAAAAGCAGAATTACTTTTGCCGGCCGGTTCGCTGGTAAAATTGAAAACAGCATTGTTATACGGAGCTGATGCGGTTTATGCCGGAACACCGGATATGAGCTTGCGCACGCAATCCAAGTTTTCGCTGGAAGATTTAAAAGAAGGAATCGACTTTGTTCATAAGCAAGGTAAAAAAATCTATCTGACCTTAAATCTGTATATTCATAATGAAGAAGCAGCTAAATTGCCTCAATTTGTTAAAACTTTGCAAGAGTTGAAACCAGACGGAGTTTTGGTGGCAGACCCAGGGGTGTTTTATTACTTAAAAGAAAATGCGCCGGAGTTGAAACGTTTTGTATCTACCCAAGCCAATATTTGTTCGGGGCAAACCGTAAAATTTTGGCAGTCAATGGGGGCAAGTCTGTGCGTTTTGGGACGAGAAGTTACATTTGCGGAAATGACGGAAATCCGTGAACAATGTCCGGATATGTTGTTGGAGTGCTTTATTCACGGTGCAATGTGTATGTCTTATTCCGGACGTTGCTTGATTTCCAACTTTATGGCTGACCGTAGTGCCAACAAGGGAAAATGCGCACATTGCTGCCGCTGGCACTATAAAATGCATTTACGCCTAAAAGACGGAACAATCAAAGAGCTGGAAATAAATCAGGATAACGCCAAGGCTTTCGAATTTTTGCTGGAAGAAGAGTTTAGGCCTGGGGAATATTATGAAATTGTTGAAGATGAACACGGCGGATATTTGCTAAATTCCAAAGATATGTGTTTGATGCCGCGATTGAATGATATTTTGGGAATCGGTATGGACTCATTGAAAGTAGAAGGCCGTAACAAAACAGAGTATTATGCCGGAACAGTGGCGCGGGCTTATCGCAAAGCGATTGACGACTACTATGCGAATCCGCAGGATTGGGATTATAAAAAATATATGGGCGATTTATACACTTTGCAGAATCGAGGCTATTGCTTAGGGTTTCACGATGGCAAACTGACAAATATCAGTCAAAACTATGAATATACTCGTACACTGGGCGAGTGGCTGTTTGCCGGCTCTATTGTGGAATGGCAGGGTGATGACGCTGTTTTTGAAGTACGTAACTATATTAACAGCGGTGAATTTATCGACTTTTTAATTCCGAATACCTTGGAAAATCTGCGTTTGACTTTGACGGAATTTGAAGACGCCGATAGCGGAGAAATAACGCCGCGCGTTTCAGCAGGACAGGGTAAAAAAATCCGCATTCGTCCGGCACAATGGAATTTGCCGATTGCAGAGGTTAAAGCTAAATTGCCGCAATATGTTATTGCCCGCAAGTTACAGGGGTTATCCGGTGAAAATGCTGAAATGTATGAGCGCAAGCGTCAGGAATTTTCGCAGTTAATTAACCAAGAGGATAAATAAAATATGCGAAAGAATCCGGTTTTGGTTATTGCCGGTCCGACGGCGTCTGGTAAGTCCGCCTTGGCGGCGCAGGTGGCGCACGACTTAAATGGCGTGGTGCTAAACTGTGATTCAATGCAGATTTATAAAGATATTCCGATTATTGCCGCTGCGCCGACCGAAGAAGAAAAAAAGTTGGCGGAGCATCGTTTGTTTGAAATCTATGATTGTGATAAACGTGGCAATGTGGTGGATTGGCTGAATTTGTGTGCTGCGGAAATACGTAAACTTTGGGCAGAGAATCGGCTGCCGGTGGTTGTCGGTGGTACGGGGTTTTATGTTGAGGCCTTGCTGAACGGAGTGACGCCGATACCCGAAACGCCAATTGAAGTCCGTGAACAGCTGCAAGCGCGCATAAACCAAGAGGGACTCGAAAATTTATATAAAGAGTTGCAACAAAAAGATGCGGAAATTGCCGCTAAGCTGAACCCAAACGACAAGACCAGAATTGTCCGCGCTTTGGAAGTTATAGCGGCAACAGGGCAAAAACTTTCGGAATGGTACAAAAAGCCGCTTATTCAAAAACTGCCGGAAGCACATTTTATGACTGTGAAAATTATGCCGTCTTTAGATGTTATCGCGACTCGGTGTTGTCTGCGTTTGGATAAAATGGTTGACGAGCTTGGAGTCTTGGCCGAAATAGAAAAATTGCTGAATAAAGGCGTAGATGAAAATATGCCGGCGATGAAAGCTTTGGGCGTGCCTGAGCTTAGTTTGTTTATTAAAGGGCAAATGTTATTGCCCGAGGCTTTAAATTTGGCAAAACTGCATACCAGACAATATGCAAAACGTCAGCGGACATGGTTGAAAAATAAGATGTCGGCCGATATTGTTTTTGAAAATGTCTATGAAGGGCAAAAAGACTATTTACAACAGATTTTCAATGTTATAAAACTGTGAACAACGTTATAAAGCCTTGCACATTATGTGGTTCGGTTATAAAAATATAACATAATTAATTATGGAGAAAGTGCAAATGTTTGCAAAATTAATGGGAATGCTTTCTGCTGATATGGCAATTGATTTGGGAACGGCCAATACTTTGGTATATGTGCGCGGTCGTGGAATCGTTTTGAATGAGCCGTCAGTGGTGGCTATTGAAGAGTATAAAGGACGTAAACAAGTTTTGGCTGTTGGCAACGAGGCTAAACAAATGCTTGGTCGTACACCGGGGAATATTCATGCCATTCGTCCGTTGAAAGATGGTGTGATTGCCGATTTTGAAATTGCCGAAGAAATGATTAAATATTTTATCTGTAAAGTACACAATCGCCGCGCTTTTGCCGCTCCTTTGATTGTTATTTGCGTGCCTTCAGGTTCAACAGCAGTTGAACGCCGCGCTATTCAGGAATCGGCAGAATTGGCTGGTGCGCGCAAAGTTTGGTTGATTGAAGAGCCAATGGCCGCAGCTATCGGCGCCGGTTTGCCGGTAACCGAACCAACCGGCAGTATGGTGGTTGATATAGGCGGTGGTACAACTGAAGTGGCTGTATTGTCTTTAGGCGGTATTGTATATTCTCGTTCAATTCGCGTGGGCGGCGATAAGATGGATAGCGCTATTGTTAATTATATCCGCCGCAACAAAAATTTGTTGGTAGGTGAAAGCAGCGCAGAAAAAATTAAAAAAGAAATAGGTTCTGCCTGCCCTCCTGAAAAAGGCGATGGACGCACTGTTGAAATTAAAGGTCGCGACTTGGTAAACGGCGTGCCAAAGGAAATTGTTGTAACCGAAAAACAAGTGGCTGAAAGTTTGGTTGAGCCTGTTTCAGATATTGTGGAAGCAGTTAAAGTGGCTTTGGAAAATACCGCGCCGGAATTGGCTGCAGATATTGTTGATAAAGGTATTGTTTTGACAGGTGGCGGCGCTTTGCTGGCTAACTTGGATCAGGTTTTGCGCAATGCGACCGGTTTGCCGGTTTCTATTGCCGAAGAGCCTTTGGCTTGTGTAGCCAAGGGCTGTGGCAAGGCTTTGGATCAGGTCAACAAATTAAAGAGCGCGCTCTCTAATATGGGCTAAGAATAAAAAAGCTGATTTATTAGAAGGATAGGGATATGAAACGTCGGGGAACCATGCTTATTAGAATAGGCGAATTAAAGG
Organism: uncultured Alphaproteobacteria bacterium; assembly: GCA_934277435.1. Lineage (GTDB taxonomy): Bacteria > Pseudomonadota > Alphaproteobacteria > RF32 > CAG-239 > RUG410. The sequence goes on from CAKQUE010000001.1 coordinate 279,039, forward strand.
TTTTGCTGCGGCGGGTTTTTATCTTTATCCTTTTTTTAGCGGCTTTTTTGTTTATTTTGCTGAGCCGAGTCGATAGTTTGATTGTTGATACTGCTAATAAGGTGGTGATGAATGTTACCGGACCGATTATGCAGGTTGTGGAACTACCGTCGCGTTTTATTCACCGTGTTTATACCTATTTTTATGACATAGGGCATATATATGCCGATAACCGAGCTTTGCGTTTTGAAAATAAACAAATGCTGATGTTGCAAAACAAGGTTAGAACGCTGGAGGTAGAAAACCAGCTGCTAGAACGTTTGCTAAACTATGTTCCGCCGGAAGGGGCTACTTTTATGAGTGCAAAGATTATTGCCGAATCCGGCGATAGCTTTACTCATACACTGTTGGTTTATATCGGTGATGAGGCTGTGCAAAAAGGGCAGATAGTTTTGGGCGATGAAAGTGTTATTGGGCGTATTGATAAAGTTAGCGGTCACTATGCGAAAGTAATTTTGGTTACGGATATCAATTCTAAAATTCCGGTGGTGGTTGAACGCACGAGGGTTCGTGGTATTTTAAGCGGCAACAACACGGCTATGCCGCAGCTTTTGTTTACGCGTTCAACTTCAGATATTCAAGAAGGTGATGTTATTGTTACTTCCGGTGTGGGCGGAATGTTTCCGTCTGGGTTGCCGATTGGCTTTGTCAGCTCAATAACAAACGGAGAAATAAACGTTGAAACTATGGCCGATATAAGCCGAGTTGAATATGTGCGGATTGTCGATTATGGATTATCTGCCGAAAATACCGAACTTAATGATTTTTTGGATAGCACCGCCGATGCACGATAATTTTAGGGATAAATTACGTTTGTTTTTTCGCCATCGGATACCTCTGGTGGCAACATTTGTTTTGGTGTTTTTATTTTCTATGCCCATCAATTCATTGGAATTAAACTATTTTCGACCGGCAGTAGGTTTTATTTGCGTATATTATTGGAGTTTGAAACGCAGGTATATGTTTAGCTATATATCGGCTTTTTGGGTGGGATTTTTAACCGATTCATATAGTTCGACTCCATTTGGAATAAATATTCTGATTATGATGCTGTTGGTGTTTGTCACCGAAATTTTGGAACGATATTTTAAGGCCGCCACATTTGGTGTTAGCTGGTTTGTATTTGCTTTGGCCGGTTTTATTATTACATTTGTTAAATGGCTGTTTGTTTCAGCATATTTCAGCAGATTTGTGCCGTTGACCGAGATAATGGTTAATTTAGTTTCTACCATAATGTTTTATCCGCTGGTGGTGTATATAAATATGTGGGTGCAAAATAATTTGTTGCCGCAGGAGCGAATCAATGAATAGAAACGGAGAAAAAAATAGGGTATTGATTCGCCGCACTTTTGCTGTGATTTTCTTTAATTTATTGGCGTTTGCGGTTATTTTTGCCCGCCTGTATTATTTACAGGTGCGTGAGGCGGACAAATATAAAATGATGTCGGATGAAAACCGCATTTCAACAAGGTTTTTAGTGCCGCCGCGCGGTTTGATATATGATAGAAACGGTGAAATTATTGCTAAAAATGACCAAGATTTTCAAGCTTTGCTGGTGGCTGAACAATCTCCGAATATTGAAAAAACGCTGCAAACATTTAAACAAATAATTCCGCTTTCGGCCGAAGAAGAAAATAAGATTTTAAAAAATATCAAAAACCGGCGGCGGTTTATACCGATTAAACTGAAAGATAATTTGAGTTGGGATGAGGTATCTAAAATTTTGTTACGAGCTCCTGATTTGCCAGGGGTGGAAATTGATGAAGGTTTGAGCCGATACTATCCATATGCAGATATTTATGCGCATGTTTTGGGGTATGTCGGTCCAATCTCGGATAAAGATAAAAAAGACAATCCATTGTATATGGTTCCGGGGTTCAAAATCGGTAAGTCTGGTTTAGAGCGGTATTTTGACTATAAATTGCAAGGTAAAGGTGGTACCATAAAGCTGGAAGTTAATGCTTATGGTCGGGTGATGAATGAGATAGAACGCAACAGCGGCGAAGAGGGTGAAAGTTTACATCTGACGCTTGATGCTCGTTTACAGCGCGCGGCGTATGAGGCCTTTGGAGAAGAAAGCGGAGCAGCGGTGGTTTTGAATGTTAAAACAGGAGAAATTTTGGCTTTGGTTTCTACGCCGTCGTTTGACCCTAATCTGTTTACAAACGGAATAAGCTATAAACACTGGAACGCTTTGCTGAATAATGAGCGTACGCCTTTGGTCAATAAGGCTGTTTCCGGACAATATTCTCCGGGATCGACGTTTAAGGTGGTGGTGGCACTGGCGGCGCTGGAAGCCGGCGTGATTGATTTGAATACCAGATTTACCTGCAGCGGCGGTTTAGATGTTGGCAATATTCGTTTTCACTGCTGGCGTCATTCTGGACACGGAAGTTTGAATGTGGTTGAAGCGCTTAAATATTCATGTGATATTTTCTTTTATGAAACTGCGATGAAACTTGGTATAGACAAGATTCATGACATGGCGGTTAAATTGGGTATGGGAAATGTTTTAGAAGTAGGTTTAGATAATGAAAAGGGCGGAATTATTCCCACAAAGTCGTGGAAAAAAGCTCGTTATGGCACGGCGTGGACTTATGGTGATGCGGCAAATGCCGGAATTGGACAGGGATATGTTTTGACAACTCCACTGCAATTAGCGACAATGCTGGCGCGGATTGTCAACGGTGGGTACGCAGTGCAGCCAACGTTTATTAAACCCACAGAAAAAGAATTGGCAAAGGTAAAACGTTTGGATATTTCTACCAAAAATATCGAAATTGTAAAACGCGGTATGTTTGAAGTGGTTAATGGTGTTGGAGGAACGGCAGGAAGGGCGCGCTTTAACATAAACGGGGCAACGATGGGAGGAAAAACCGGTACTACGCAAGTACGCCGTATTTCTATGAAAGAACGCAATAGCGGTATTTTGCGTGATGAACAGCTGCCGTGGCGTTTGAGAAACCATGCTTTGTTTATTGGCTTTACGCCGGTTGATAATCCTCGTTACGCTGTGGCGGTGGTGGTAGAACACGGTTCGTCCGGCTCAGGCGTGGCGGCGCCGATTGCCAGTAAGATTTTGCAAACGGCTTTAAAGCTTGATATAAAATAGGTGACAAGATGTATGAATTTGGATATGGCAGCAGACATTTGGGCTTAAAAGATAAATTTTGCCAGCTTAGTTTTAGCTATATTGTATTAATTGTAATTCTGGCTTGTGTCGGCACAATGACTTTATATTCAGCGGCTAATGGCAGTTGGGAGCCTTGGGCAATTAAGCATATATCTCGTTTTGGTGTGTCAATGCTGCTGATGATTGGTTTGGCGATGGTTGATATTCGCTATTATTATCGCGGAGCTTATTTGTTTTATTTTGCCACCCTGTTTTTGCTGGTGGTTGTAGAAATCACGGGGCATATCGGTATGGGCGCTCAGCGCTGGATAAATTTGGGATTGTTTAAAATTCAGCCGTCGGAATTGATGAAAATTGGTATGGTTTTATTTTTGGCTCGCTATTTCAGTTTTACGACAATGCAGAATATTCGAACAATACGCGGTATTTTGATACCTGTTGTTTTGACAATTATTCCAGTGGGGCTGATTTGTCTGCAGCCGGATTTAGGCACTGCTTTGATGCTGCTGTTTACGGCAACGATAATGATATTTGTTGTGGGTGTGCAGTGGTGGAAATTTGCCTTGGTCGGAGTCGCTGGAGCCGCTTTACTGCCAATAGCGTGGAATTTTTTGCATGAATATCAGCAAAACAGAGTGCTGACTTTTTTGAATCCTGAACGTGACCCGCTTGGTGCTGGATATCATATTATTCAATCTAAAATTGCTTTTGGTTCCGGTGGAATTTTTGGTAAAGGATTTTTGCACGGCACACAGACGCATTTAAACTTTTTGCCGGAAAAACACACTGATTTTATTTTTACGATGTTTTCGGAAGAGTTTGGTATGATAGGCAGTGTGATGTTGGTTTTACTGAATATTCTGGTTATTACTATGGGCTATATTTTTGCTTTTAGAATCCGCAACTATTTTGCCAAATTGGTGGTTATTGGTTTGAACACAAACTATTTTTTGTATGTGTTTATCAATATTGCCATGGTAATGGGAGTTTTGCCGGTTGTGGGAATCCCATTACCTCTGATTTCATATGGCGGAACGGTAATGTTTTCAATTATGTCGAGCTTTGGCATAATTCTTTGTATGAAAGTTAATCAGGACAACAATATCAACTTTAATGAAGATGATTAAGCACTTTCTCTAATATTTCGACGATGCAGAATAGATGGTAGTGTCTGCCCTATGCATTTATGTTCTCTTGTGCCAGTTTGGTCAATCATATTTTCTTTAGCCAACTTTATATCGCGAGAAATTACCAGCGCTTTTATATCTTCCGGTAACTGTTTAACAATTTCGGAGTTTGGATTAATGCGTTCACCGTTAGGATTACGATATGACACATCGTGGATGCAGCAGGCTATCATAAACATTTGGCGTAGTTCTGCCGACATTGGGTGATGCGAATCGGCGGTGTAATTGCTAAAATCAAGTCCGATTTTATTCTTTTCTGCCTGTTCGACAATGTTGTTTACAGCTTGCGCTAAATTAGCGCTGTTACCGGAATTATCCTTATCTATCAGGCGGCGCATTTGGATTTTGAGCGGAATGCTGGCGCGCAGATAGTCATCGCGTTCGCTAACAGGAATATCACGCAAAATTGTTTGTGATAAAGTATCCAATACGTCTTCTTTGAAATGAGCAAGTTTAGCTTGTATTGGTTTTGTCTTCAAATAAGCCAGCAAGTGTCCGCGGTGATTGGAGGCTTCAATTTTGTTCATAAGGTCAACAATTTGTGGCAAAAAGGTGTCTCTGTCAATTTTGCCCTGATTGTATTTACCAAACAAGTGAATTAACATTTTTTCGTGTTGGCAGTTACCCCAATCTTTTTTGATGGTGTCGGCGTCGTCTTGACGAGATTGCAGCCAAGCTTTTCTTTCGGTTTCGTTCAAGACGCCGGCAATGGCTTTATCCTTTAGAGAATCACGGAACAAACGATGTGCAGACAAATCGTAAGAAGCTTGTTTGCTGTATCCGGCTGCCAAAGCAACAGCAAATAATTCGGCGGCCATAACTTTTTCAGGCGTCGGAGGAGGCGGAAGCATATTTTCTTCTTCCGGTTTCGGCGGCTTGCGGCCGGCGGCGATATCACGCAGAATTTGCTCTTTTCCGGTAGCGGCTAAATACATAATTTCTTGCGGAACTTTGCCGTCAAAAGTATCGCGGATTACAGATGGAATTTTCATCCAAATTTTAAAAGTATCGCTGTAATCACCATAGATACGGCGCAAGCTTTCGGGTTTTACATCATTGGAGCAAGCCAAAATATAGTCAGTTGGGTGATTGGCTCTGAGAAAGTATAAGAAATCATCATCAAATCCGTTCATGGCTTTTCTCCTTATGGTTAAACGCTAATTTTCGGCGCCTTCGAATGTTTTCGCCATTATAGCCGCCATTGTTTTTTTAGAAATATGGGATTTATATTGCTCCAAATCTTTGCCGGTTTTTGCAGTTACCTCATTGCCTTTATGGTCGGTTACTTTTGCGCCTTTCGGAGCAATACCTAAACGAGCAGCTATAGCCAAATAGCGAGCATCTTGATTGTCTTGATGAGTTTTAATTTGTTTTGACGACATTTTTGCGCGCAAGTTTTCAATTTGTTGCTGACGCAAAGCCTCGTTTGTATCTTTTTGTTCTTGGGTTTCTAGCTTTGTGTTTTCGCCACGGTTACTTTTCAATCCAGCTTTTACTAAATCATCAGCTTCTTGCATAATAGCTACAGCTGCTTTTACATCTTCAGGCGAACCTTTTTCTCCGGCAACAATTTTCGGTTTGCCTTGTTCATCTTCTTGAATGGCAATTTTGCCGTCTTGTTTCATTTTGTTAAAGTTGTTGCGGATTTCAGTCAATTTTTTGATGTCTTCTTGAGCTTTGGCCGAAATTTGTTTTTCTTCTCCGTTTTTTTGTTCGGAATTTTCTTCTCCGTTTTTCTGTTGTTCATTATTTTGCTGTTGAGAAGTGGCCATATGTTCCTGAACCTGTTTAACTTGTTCTTCAGTCAAACCGCATTTAGCCAATGTTTCTGCGTCTAATTCCTTAGGCACCGCGCCTTGCATTGGGTTGCCGTTTAAAACACAGGCAGCATACATACGTGTTGCAACTTCTTTGGAAGCGTTTTCCGGAAATTCAACCGGTCGGCCTTCGTTGTCTTTTTCTTTTAGCATGGCGTCAAAAACTTTGAAACCGGCGTCTTCGGAAACAGTCACTTCAGTTTCAGAAGTATAGTGAATTTCTGCATTATTAAATTCTGCGGCAAAGCCTTGTTTTGATGTATCTTGTTTATAGTCGGTAATTTCACCTTTATCGGCTAATCCTTGATAGTATTCGGCTTTTCTTTTTACCCAATCTGGTATTTCATCATTGGTTTTATCATCAGTATTTGGTTCACCGACATGGACTTTGAGAGCCGCTTTCTTTTTATCTTCATCTTCATTTTCATCTTTATTTTCATCTTTATTTTCTTTTTCAGATTTTTCTGAAGATTCTTTTTTATTATTTTTATCTTCTTTATCTTCGGAATTTTCCGTATCTTCTCCCTCAAGTTTAAATGTATTTTCTTCACTCATGGTTTTTTCCTTTCTCTGATTTTTATTTTGTTTTTGCATTGAGTTAGTTTCAAATTCTTGATAGTCATCGCGTTTGCTGATGTTGCTAAGTTTTCTTTTAATATCTTTTCTAAATTTAGCAATTTCGTCTTCATTATGCGGGTTGCGGACAAATTCGCCGTAGTTGCTGAGTGTGCGCAATACATTGCGTTCGGCTTTTGATGGTTGGTATCTGCCGTCAACCATTTTACCGCTTTCCAATTTATCCAGATTTTCGTTGATTCTTTTCAGAATATCTTCAGCGCTGATATCTTCGCCACTGTCCAAACTTATTTCCGGCTTAAAACCGGCAGTATTATAGAGGTGGGCAGCTTGAACCTTTTTCCAAAGTTCTTCGCTGTTGCGGATTTGCTTTTCCGCCGCGTCCAAAGAGTCTTTTTCATAGTTGTACAATTTTGCGCCAAAAGAGATTAACCCATTAGCACGGGCTGCGTCCCACTTGTTTGTTTCTCCAACTTCAGTCTGAAATGTTTTTTTAGAAAATTCAGCGACAACTTTTTCAAACTCTTCTTTGCTAGTATAAAAGCGCCAGGGCAGGTGCAATTCTTTTAAAGCAGCGGCTTCAAACGGATTGGGAATATATTTTTTAGTTTTTTTAGAATATTCAGCCATCTTTCTACTCCTAGATTAGCTTTATAATAGCATGTATTTTGTCTTTTGTCTAGAGTTTTGTGCATATTTTAAGCGTTTTCACGTTTAAAATTGGGGTTAGGAATTCCTATATAGTCAATTAGTATTTTATCTATTTGTTCGCGGGCATTTTGATATTTTTGCAGTGCGTCGCGATAAAAACGTCCGGTTTTGGTTTTTTGGTAATCTATTTGGCGGCAAGATTCTACAATGTTTCGAATTTTACCGATTTCTTCGTTGGGTGATACCGATGGTAACTGCGGATTTTGCGTTGCCGGACAGGTGTCTAGAAATTTAACTTCAAAAGCTTTGCGCACGCCTTCCAAATAACAAAGTTTTGTAAACTCATCAAACATTACTTGGGCGGCTTTTTTTATGGCGAGAATGTCGTCTAGATTAGGAGCGTGGCGCTGGTTGCAAAAGTCTTTGAACGCTGTTTTATATTGCCGCGGTGCGGTCAAATATAATTTTGCCAAATCAAGCAGACTTTGATTGTTTGAAAAATTTTTCAGTTTGTCAATGAGTGTGAGCATATTGCTGCGGTAATGGTTAGTATAGCTTTTGCACCATTTATAATTTGCGCCTATAAAAGGATGTCGTAATTCAAATTCCGGCAAAACAGAGTTGCCGCTGGCAATGATATCTAGCGCATCAATAAGAGCTTGATGCAGACGCTTTTTATTGGCAAAAAAGAAGATGTCTTGCCAATGAAAAGAAAATATGGTTTTGTGAAAAGTGTCGGTAAAGTCTGTGATTTGGGCAATTTCAACTGCGTCTAAATTTTCTTGCTCGCAGATTTTTATTTTTTTTAAGGCGTCACGATAGCCTTTTTCCATTTCGGCAATGGTTTCTTTGAAACGTGGCGGCATAAGTGCGGCGATAACTCGTTTTTTTTGCGCAGCTTGGCGGCTGACAGAGGTTAAATCTAGCCATAAACGCAAAGACTGAATGGTGTGATTGTCTTCTGGAATTATGATATTCTCTTCAAAATAATGACGGAATTTTTCGTATTCGCGGTTGAGCTCAGAAGAATGGCGAATATCGTACCATGAAGTGTTGATGTAGTCTTTTATTTCTGATGAAGAAATAAGGCAAGGCGCAAAATGACATTCACTTTTGTCACCCATGATAAAGCTGCCGCTGGAATCGCGACAAAAAACAAAATCAATGTTGTTGTAGTCGGTCATCAACGGTTTTTGAAATGATTGCTCTAGCGCTTTTTGTAAAAAAGTCTGTCCATTCATGGGCGTGTTCCTCTGTTTTTGCTAAAGATTAGCAATCAAGCGTTATGATTTGGTTAATTTAGCGTGCGGCGTTGCGTATAAACTGAAAAAAACTTTGAAATTTGGGAAACAGTGTGATAATTTGAACACAGTTTAAAGTTTTTATTACGGAGAAAATTAACAATGTCGGGTAACGCCATATATAATGGAAAAGAAACCTTTGCCGAATGGCAAAAAGAATGGCAGCTGGAAGATAGATATAATTTCCGCTCCATTGAGGCTAAATGGCAAAAAATTTGGAATGATGAAAAAGCTTATAAAGTAGAAATAGACCATTCAAAACCAAAATTTTATGCTTTGGTCGAGTTTCCGTATCCGTCAGGTGCTGGCTTGCATGTGGGACACCCGCGTTCTTATACGGCGCTTGATGTCGTTTCTCGCAAAAAGAGAATGCAGGGCTTTAATGTTTTGTATCCAATGGGTTTTGACGCATTTGGTCTGCCGGCCGAAAATTATGCCATCAAAACCGGTGTGCATCCGGCAATTTCAACAAAACAAAATATAGAAAACTTTACCCGCCAACTAAAATCAATCGGTTTTAGTTTTGACTGGGATAGAAGTTTTGCTACTTGCGATCCGGAATATTATAAATGGACGCAATGGATGTTTATTCAATTGTGGAAACACGGTTTGGCTTATAAATCTAAAATGGCTATTAACTGGTGTCCGTCTTGCAAAGTGGGTTTGGCTAACGAAGAAGTTGTCAACGGCTGCTGTGAACGTTGCGGCGCGCCGGTGGTTCGTCGTGATAAAGAGCAATGGATGGTCGCTATTACCAAATATGCCGACAGACTTATTGACGATTTGAAAGAAGTTGATTTTATTGACCGTGTGCGTTCTACACAAATTAACTGGATTGGACGTTCTGAAGGCGCAGAGCTTAGTTTTGAACTGACCGATAATAATGGTAATTCTTTAGGCAAAAATATGGTGGTTTATACCACGCGTCCAGATACAACTTTTGGCGTGACCTATACGGTTATGGCGCCAGAGCATGAATTTGTAAAAGAACTGATGAATCGTTTTGAAAATGCTGCCGAGGTACAGAACTATATTGATGAAGCGGCTAAAAAGTCTGAATTGCAGCGCACAGCCGACACCACCAAAACCGGTGTGGAGTTAAAAGGAATTAAAGCTAAAAATCCGTTTACCCAAAAGTTGATTCCGGTGTTTATTTCCGACTATGTTTTGACCGGTTACGGTACCGGAGCTATTATGGCGGTTCCGGCGCATGATCAGCGTGACTATGATTTTGCCAAAGTCTTTAATTTGCCGATTATTCAAGTTTTGGATGGTGGAGATATTAGCGAAAAAGCTTGGGAAGAAGACGGTAAACATATCAATTCTGGTTTTTTGGATGGTATGGATAAAAAAGAAGCTATGGCTGCAGCGATTAAATACGCTGAAGAAAAAGGTTTTGGTAAATCTAAGGTTAATTTCAAGCTGCGCGATTGGGTGTTCTCTCGTCAGCGCTATTGGGGTGAGCCTATTCCAATGGTTTATTGCGAACATTGCGGATGGCAGCCGATTCCAGAAGACCAATTGCCGCTGAAATTGCCTGATGTGCCGGATTATCGTCCGAATGATAACGGCGATTCTCCGTTGGCTAATGCGACCGAATGGGTAAAAACTACTTGTCCGTGCTGCGGTGGCCCGGCTCGCCGTGAAACCGATGTAATGCCGAACTGGGCAGGCTCTTCTTGGTATTTTTTGCGTTATTGCGACCCACACAACGACAAAGAGTTTGCCTCTAAAGAAGCTTTGGATTATTGGATGAATGTTGATTGGTACAACGGTGGTATGGAACATACCACGCTGCACTTGCTCTATTCTCGTTTTTGGCATAAATTTTTGTATGACTGCGGTTATGTACCGATGCCTGAACCATATCATAAACGTACTTCACATGGTATGATTTTGGCGGCCAACGGCGAAAAGATGTCTAAATCGCGCGGTAATGTTGTAAATCCTGATGATATTGTTTCCACTTATGGAGCTGATACATTCCGTTTGTATGAAATGTTTATCGGGCCGTTTGACCAAGTGGCAATGTGGTCGGAAGAAAGTTTAAACGGCGTTTATCGCTTTGTTAGCAAGGTTTATGCTTTGTTTAAGAAAGTGACAAAAGACGCTAAGCCGACGGCGGACGATTTGCGGGCTATGCATAAGTGTATTTTGGAAGTGACTGAGCGAATTGACACCATGAAATTTAATACCGCTGTTTCTTCGCTGATGATTTATGTTAATTACTTATCCGATATGGTGCAGATTCCGGTGGAAATGTATGAAACTCTGATTAAACTTCTAAGTCCGTTTACTCCGCATTTGTCCGAAGAAATGTGGGCTCGTTTGGGACATGATACTTTGGTTATTACCGAAATTTGGCCTACCGGCGACGCTAAGTTGGCAGAAGACAACACGGTGACAATGGGCGTGCAGATGAATGGTAAAATGCGCGGTACTATCTCGGTTGCCAAAGACGCGGCCCGCGAAGATGTAGAAAAAGCTGCGTTGGCTTTGGAAAATGTTGCTCGTCAAATAGATGGGCAGGCAGTTAAAAAGATTATTGTTGTACCAAATAGGATTGTGAACATTGTTGTATAAAACAAAAATAGCTATGATGCTGGCGGCAGTTTGCGGACTTGCCGCCTGCGGGTTTGAACCTCTGTATGTGGAAAAAACAGCTGGTAATGATTTGTGGTATTATAATAATAAATTTGATACCGACATTGTGCGTGAAATGGCGCAGATAAAAGTTGAAACGGTGAGTGACCGCATTGGGCAGATGATAAAAAATGAGTTGATGGATACATTTAACCCATATGGAACGCCTAAATGCGCTAAATATTTTTTAAAACTTCAACCGGTTTCAGTGCATACTGTGCAACAGGCTTTACGTGACGATATTACTGCTACTCGCGAAAAAGTAAAATACACGGTTATATATTCTTTGTGGGATAAAGAAAACGGTCAACTGGTGAGCGGCAAAAGCTGGGTTTATTTGAGCTATGACTTGCTGGATAATCCGTATTCTACAACTATGGATAAAAAGAAAGTGGAAAAAGACGGGGCAAAGATTATTGCTAACGATATTTCTTTGCGCATTGGTGCCTATTTCCATTCGGTTAAAACAAAACGCGGTAATCCTGATGAATTTTAAGCAAGCACAGCTCGAGAGTTTTTGTAAAAATCCGAATCCTGACGTTAAGTGCGTTATTCTTTTTGGCAGCAATGAGGGAACAATATCTTTGCTGCAAAAAAAATGCGCCGAAGCCGTGTGCGGTGATGTGCGGGATGCCTTTCGCTATGCTTTACTGGAAATGAGTGAAATTTCTAAAGAGGGACAAGAAATCTATGCTGAATATTATGCACAGTCGCTAATGGGCGGTCGGCGCGCGATTGTGATTAAAAACGCCGATAATAATTTGGCCGCGGTTTTGAAAAATCTGATACCTGAAACAAAGTCTGATAATTTACTGGTTGTTTGTTCGTCTTCGCTTAATACAAAATCATCTTTGATAACTTGGGCTAAAGATAGAGCTGATGTGATTATTGTCGGATGTTATGACGACAGAGAAGAAAATATAGCTGAATCTACAGCAGCTTTGCTGCGGGAGCAAGGTTTGTTATGCGATGCGGCAACTTTACAGGTTTTGTGTACGCGCTTATCTCCGGATAGAAAAGTCAATCAAAGTGAAATAGAAAAATTGGCCATGTATTTAGGTGAGCGTAAAAATGTGACAATTGCCGATGTCAAAGCAGCTGTCAGTGATGTTGCCGGCGCCAATTATGATGATTTTTGCTATTATGTAGCCGGCGGTGAGGTGGCAAAGTCTGAAGCCGTGTTTGAGCGTTTATTAAAAGAAGGCGAAGAGCCGTCGACAATTATTCGGCAACTGACTTATCATTTTAACAAGCTTTTAAGTTGCGCCGCATTGCTAGAGAGCGGAAATTCAGCAGATGAGGCTATAAAATCATTACGTCCGCAGTTGATGTTTTATCGTAAAGATGCTTTTAAAAACCAGCTTAGAATTTGGCAACGAGAGCGTTTGCTAGGTGCTATATCTATGCTTTATGATTGTGAACGTGATTGCAAAACTACCAATTTGCCGGCGGAGCAGATTGCATCGTATTGTGTTATGCGTATTTCCGGTGCCGCCAGAAAACTTAGATAATGGCTTTCTACTAGGAATTTTTGCGCTCGTGTACCTTTATGTACACGTCGCTTAAAAATCCCGTCGCATTAAGCTTATTCTCTAAGTTTTCTTTTTTTATGTATAATGGCTTTCTACTAGGAATTTTTGCGCTTGTGTACCTTTATGTACACGTCGCTTAAAAATCCCGTCGCATTAAGCTCATTCACTGAGCTTTCTATGTTTGTAATCTAAACGCGTAATTTATTTTCTTTTCTTGATTTTTAAAAACAATATTGCTATAAAATTTAACGTCCGGTGTTGCACCACTGGACGTTATATTAACTTTGAAAGGGTTAAACCCAATCTTTAACCTATTTCCAAGTTAAGGATAGCCTATTTTTGTATAAAAGTCAAGGCTTTTATCAAATTTAAGCGGGGTTTATCTCTTTTCCAACCGTCTGTATAGACTGAAAGGATAAGGAATGATAAACTTAGTCAGAGTTTTAAGCGTTATTATTCATTTGCTTAAAATCATCATCCTTCTATTAAAATAGTATAGTATGATGAGGCGGAGTTTTCAAGCTCCGCCCTTTGTTATTTGAGAAAAAGTTTCATTTTTTGTATTACCAGATAGTATTTGTTTCCAGTTTGTTTTTTAATATGTAATAATGACAAGATATAACTCAATAAGGATTTAGCGAGATCGTAAAGTGAGCGTAACCATTTTCCGGAAAAGTAATATTGCATTTTTGGTTTATATCGCTGATGGTTGCATTAGGCAATGTTTTATTCGTGTACAATGATATTCCGGAAGTATTATTCCAGCTTGCTGCATCGGAATACCATACGGTAATTTCTTGAACTTCATTTGCAACCGGAATCAAACTTAATATAATATTACGGCAGAGTTCTTTAACGGAAGGGGTGGAGGTTGTATCTGTTTGATAAAACGTCAAATATATAAGCAACTGGAAAATTTTAAATGTTTGATTCTGTTGATTAACTTGCGTGCGCATTCCGTAGGCTAATTCTATTTTTGTCCCGTATTTATCATATATTTTCCCATTTTCATAGAACGTTTTGTCTGGAATTTCACCCAAATCGTTTAGGATATAAGTTATGTATTTAAAAGTGAAATGTTGTCCGCCTAAATGACTTCTTAATTCAAGTGTGGTTCTGACTAGCTGAGAGATCAGATTGCGCTGGATATTTGACCGCCATTTTCCCATAGCTTTGGAATAGCCGGAGATGCCAACGACGCTCAATACTCCAATAATAGCCAGTACTCCCAACATTTCTATCATTGAGCGACCTTTTTCAAAAGTATTATTCATATTTTCAAACCTCCTAAAAAACATAAAACAAAACCCGCTGTCAGAAGCGGGCGGATGTTCGAAAACCGTATACCTAGAAACGGCTCGGCTTATTCAGCACATAGCCATATTCAGCCGACATCCGCTCCAAGCAGAAATCGGCATAAAAATTTTAGGTCATTATGCAATGACCCTAGGTAAAAGGGTTTTCGACGCCCTCGGCATATCTCTATACCTATAAATTTTGTAGCTTGAAAATGTAGAAAAGTAAAGAACTTTGTAAACAAGTTTAGTTTTTGTTTGTAATCTAAACGTGTAATTTATTTTCTTGTATTGATAAATATGAAAAAATATCCTGAAATTTTTTCAGGATATTTTTAAGCTGTTAGAAAATTTTTCTTTGTTTAACCAGATATTCTATCAGATTATCAATGTTATAAACCTTGCCAAGCAGGTGCACATAATATTCGTGGCCATAACATTCGCGATAGACAAGTCCGTCAAATTGATTGAGAATGGAGGGGTTGACAGGCGTGTAAAGCACAAAATCATTTTGGTTATAAAACAAAAAACGTACTTTACCGCTTGCATTCTCATCTTTAAATATCTGCCAAAGGGTATGAAAAAGATGATAAATTTTATGAATTGCCCATTCATCAATATCCTCAAATTTTTCATCATCTTTGACAATGAGCAAGTATAAAACACGAGTACCGCTCAGAGGAATTTCTTTGACAGAAAGTTCCAAATCTTTAGGACAAGCTGATTGGACTTTAAGCAAGAGGCTTTCAATAATTTCCTTTGTCATAACATAATTATTTTAGATGAAACATAAATATAAATTTTATGCCTCAGATAATGCGCTTTAATCTGATTTTTGTCAAGTTATTTAGATAACTTTATTTTCCAGCTAAAATATTTGTAAACAGCTCGTGTACGCTCGGAATATGTCCGTCGGCATAAAGCGGATCACTGCCAAAACGATAAACATTGTGTCCGGCAAAAGCCAAGTTGTTTTGCACATCTCCACCGTGTCCTATTTCCATTAAAGTATGGTGTATGCAATAAGTGCGTGGGTCCGGTATTTTGCCGGTAGTGCCGTTAGCACGCGACCAGCACGAAAATTGACATTGTGACAAGCAGCCGACGCAACGCGCACGTTGCTGCTGCATTTCTTGCCATTCGCTAGGTGTCAAAAATACCAAAGTCGAATCCGGAGTTTCTTTAATAACCGTATAACCAGCTTGCTGCTGCTCCTTTATATGTTTTAACGAATCTGCGGCTACATAGACGGTTTTAACTTCTGAAACAGCCAAAGGCGTGTTTAATTCAGCAGTAGCTTGTAAACTATAAGTTATTTCTGCAGCTTTACGTCGCATTAAATTGGCTAAGAAATCGTTTTTTATGGCCGAAGAATAGAAACCGGTCGGGCTAAATTTTTGCAAAATAACATCGCCTTTTTTGGTGTTCAGCATCAGCTTTTTCCAAGCGTCGCTAATCGGGCTTTCTTTTGTAATCATCGGACGTGTACCAAATTGAAAAGCCACATTGCCTAATTCTGGATTATTGATGTAATCTTGCCAATCCGCCAAACTCCAAACACCGCCGGCAATAATTATTGGCAATTCCGGCAAACCCAAATCAATCAGAGCTTTACGCAGAGCAACCAATCTTTCATACGGCCGTTGCGGTTCAAGTGGATTTTCGGCATTAGACAAGCCGTTGTGTCCGCCGGCAAGCCAAGGGTCTTCATAAACTACACCGCCTAAAAATTCGGCATAATTTTTAAATGAACGTTTCCATAAAATTTGCATAGCTCTAGCCGATGACACAATCGGATAATAGTAGACGCTGTGCGCTGAAGCAATTGCGCCCAGATTGTATGGCAGACCGGCACCACAGGTTACACCGTGGATAAGGCCTTTTGCACCTTCTAAAACACGGGTGATAACTTCTTCGGAGTCTGCCATTTCCCACAGCATATTGATGTGAATTCTGCCGTTGCCGCCGGCAATTTCGTGGGCAATCTGCGCCTGTGAAATACCTCCCTTTACGGCATATTCAACCATTTCACGGTGACGCTTTTCCCGAATCTTTTCGTTAAACAATTCTGGAATTTCATTGCCGTCTTTATCCAGAGCCGTCGGGCTGACCATAGAAATGGTGCCGACGCCGCCTTCTTTGGCCCAAGCACCCGAGCTTTTGCCGTCGGTGCCGTTAATACCTTTTCCGCCTTCTACTAAAGGAAAAACTTCGGCGTTGGATAATTTTATTTTGTGGAGTTCTTTCATCAGTTCCTCTATTTCTAAAATTTAACTGATAAAAATATATGACCATTTTTGAAAAAAATAAAGTAGGCACTTTTAAGTGGTATAGTTTCGCTAAGGAAACAAATAGATTATTCAGCCATTTTGAACACATCAAATGAAAAGTCGTTTATGGCCAAAAAGGCAATACCTAGGCAAATAAAAGCATAAATCTGCAGCATACTTAAAATATTTTGATTTTTTGTTTCCGGTATATATTGCGGTATCAGCGCCAATAAGCGATTGATTCCGACAGCGGCAAATAAAATAGCTATCAGCTGAGCAAAAATGCCAAGGTTTATAAGTAAAGTGGCTAGCGGCGAAATAATCTTAAATAAAAATGTAAAAAACAGCAAATACGCGGCTAAAAAAATATGATACCCGCGATTGAGCAGATGCTTTGTATTTTCTAACTTCTGCCGATGTTCAGCGATTTTTTCGGTTGTTAACGTGGATACGTCGACGCCGCGGATAGTTTGCGGCTCTTCTTGTTGTTTTTTTATGTTGTTAAGGTTAGCCTTCAGCTTTTCGTTTATCATACACAGTCCGCAGCCCTTTGGTGTGAAATAAACGTGGTTATGGTCTTTTTTACACTGTTTGAGGTGTTTTAATATATATTCCAGCTGAGTTTGCCATTCCAAAGCTGTTGGACGCTCATTGCCTTTGGTAAAAGCGCGTTCAAATAAAGTCATTGTGGCTTTATCAAAGTAGTCATGCATGCTATAAGGATGCGGTGCTTGATAAGTATCCGGCCACATACCATAGGCGTAGTGATAGCCGGCAATTCTTTCTTGAATAGAAAGCATGGCGTCTTTTTTGTTGCGCGGAGTGCCGGAAAACGGATGAATACCCTCATTTAAAAGTTTGAAAATAATAACCGCCAGAGCAAACTTATCTTGTTCTTCGCCCATATTTTCACAAGTTTCATTCATACCTTCCGGATAAATGTATTCTTCACTAACATATTCTGCAGGGTAGCGCGAATCGTTTTCACCTTTGATGGAAAAACCGTCACAGTCAAACATGGCGACCAACATAGTTTTTTTGTATATGGAAACATTGGTTGGTTTTAAATCGATGATGTAGTGTCCGCAGGCGTGAAGTGCCGCAACAACCGAAGTGATGTTATAAGCGGCAAAAATGCGGTCAATATAGCGTTCGGACAAACCTAGCTTGCGGCGGACAGCTTTTTGAATCAAATGGTCTAAGGAAACGGCTTTTTGCGTATCGATTAACGGCATTAGATAACCCATGCAATAGCCTTGTTTATCTTCTAGCAAGGCGATAGGCCACGCAATTTGAATATATTCCGTTCCGTCATTGCTGATAGTTGGAATATTCGGTTTATTATGAAGCATAGCTTCCAGCTTTTTGCGGTTGCTTTCGCTTTTTTCATGGTCATGAAAGATTTTTGCCACAATTTTAGGGCTGCCGATAACTTCAAATATTTTTCCGGCGGCGCCGCCTTTGTTCAATAAATTTCCCAGAGTGATTTCTTCGTGTTTGCCGTCTGGATACAGAGCTAAATATGTTGAATTTTCCGTCATTATAGTTTGGCCCATAAAATTGTTTTGTCATCAGCATTAAGCCGTTGAGCGTGGCGATTGTTCAAGGTGTTGCGCAAAGCGTCAACGGCGTAGGTTTTTCGGGATTCTTTTTCCAAGTATTCTATTATCGGAATTAGAAAGTTGCGGTGAATTTTATAAAAATCGTTGGAAAAGGCAAAGCCTGTGACGCCGTCTGTCATCAATAAAATGCGGTTGACATTTTCTATGTTGGTAAAGCGCAGGCAGTCTTTCCAATCGTCCATGGTATAAAAATAGGTTTCACACGAAAAAGCGCCGTTTTCCGGTTCAGAAATAATAAAATTGCTGTATTCGCCATTTTGAAAAGCGATGCCGGCGCCGTCGCCGATGTGAAAAAATACGCCTTTGTCGTTGTGATAGAACACACCGACCAAAGTTGCCGAAAAATTGATGAAATCGGCAGAAGTCTTACTTTGATTATAGCGGTGCAACAATAATTTTTGACGGGCGATACTTATGGCTTTGATAACATCGCTGCGAATCGTTTTGATATCTGAGTTTATCAATAAATCACAAAGTGTTTCGCAGATAATTTTGGCTCCGATTTTGCTATGCTTAGCCGAGCCTGCACCATCGGAAACTATGGCCACAAGTTTATTTTTGGTTGAACGGGCGCAGCTGTAATCTTGGCACGGCAAACCAAGGGACTTGTGCAAGGGTCCGCGAATGCTGGTCGAAAGTACATGTATGCGCTCGTTGTTGCTCATTTAGTTTTTCTTTTCATTCCAATCGTTAATATCGTCTAAATAGTGGTTGGCGTTTGGCGCTGCCTTGGAAATACAAGAAACGCTGCGGCTCAGCCACAAGAAAAATTCGGTAAATTTTAGTCCGGTTAGTCGTTTAGGCGGAAGCAAAGAAAATTTTGCCAGTTTATCCAAATTAGCCCCTTGGGTTCCAATAGCGTGAATAACAACTTTTTTGTTTTTTTGAGCATAACGGCAAATTTCTGCCGAATCTTCCCAACCATAATCGGTTGGCTCGCCATCACTGATTAAAAAAATCCAAGGACGTTTGGAGGTAATGCCGCAGTTATCATAAAGACATTTTTGCTCTTCAATTTTTTGCAGAGCGAGTTCCATGGCTTTTCCCAATGGAGTTAAACCACCGGCCTCCATCTCCGGTGCTGTGAAATTCATGGCATCAGTCCAGTCGGAAACGATTTTTACTTCATCTTTACCAAAAGCTTTTATAATCAATAGCTGGACGCGAGAGCTGGCGTCAATATCATCTTTCAATTCTTTTTCCAGCGCAATCAGTCCGGCGTTTAGTTGCTTTATTGGTTCACCGCGCATAGAGCCGGAACAATCCAAAACCAAAACGCAAGGAGTTCTTTCATTGGCGTTATCGGCAAATTCCACATACGGAATTGTATTTGTTGTATTTTTTTCAACCATTTTAGCCTCTATTCATTTGGGTAGTTATGCGGATATCCACTGCCTTCAATCGGTGATGGTGCAGAATATTTGCCGCAAGCGCTCAAAGCACAAAAACAGCTGAATAAGCAGATAATTAACAATATTTTTTGCATTGACTTCATTTGTTAACCTTTTTTTTGATGAGTTTAGAATATATTTAACATAAGTTGAGATAAATATAAAACTAATTTTTGTTTTTAACAGAAAGTTGTTAAGGAATGAATAAAATTTTAAAAATCTGTGGTGCTATTCTGATTGTGGTGACGGTATTTTGTTCATCGGTGCAGGCAAAACTAAATGTTTTTCCGCAGCCAAGGTATGTTCCAGATTTAAACTTTTATGGCGATAGTGGCAAGGCGTATAAGTTAAAAGATTTTAAAGATGATTTGCTGATGGCTGTTATTTGGTCCAGACGTTGCGGACCGTGTTTGGCCGATTTGAAACCATTGAGCAAGTTTGCCAAAGCCACAAAAGACGAAGGTATTCATGTTATTTTGATTTCTCCTGCCGAAGAGTGGAAAAGCGTAGATGAAAAGAGATTGTTTCTTAAGCGTTTTGGGGCAGAGGACTTAATTAGTTATTCGGATAAAAAATCAGCCTTTGTCGACGGTATGGGGATTATGGTGACGCCAACGGCTTTGCTTATTAATCGCGATGGATTAGAAGTGGGGCAGATTACAGGTGCTGTGCCTTGGGATAATCCAAAAGCTATCAAGTATATTGTGGATTTGAAAAATAAACTCTATTAAAAGAGTTTTATCATCGCAAATCCGCCGATTAACAAGAGTAAAAAGAGAATAGAAAGCCAGCCCAAATTTTTTTCGATGAATTCGCGCATGGTTTCGCCATATTTTTTCAATAGCCATGCCACTAAATAGAAGCGCATGCCGCGAGCGATAATCGACGCAATGGTGAAAACAATCAAGTTCATATGCACCACGCCGCTGGCAATGGTGATGATTTTATACGGAAACGGCGTTATACCAGCGCCAAAGACAATCCATGCGCCATATTGATTGTATAAATCCTTAAAGGAATTGAATTTTTCTAAATAACCGTAAAAATTTAGCAAAGGCTCGGCTATCAGTTGGAAAAAATAAAAACCAATAGCATATCCAAGATAAGCCCCAATAACGCTTCCCACTGTGGCAACACCGGCGATTGACCAAGCTTTTTTAGGCGCAGCCAAAATCATTGGTATAAGCATAACGTCTGGCGGAATAGGAAAAAAAGAACTCTCAATAAAAGCAACGGCAAATAACCAATAAATAGCGCCGTTTTCTTTTGAAAGATGAAATACCGAATCGTAAATTTTACGCACAAATTGGTTAAAGCTCATAGTTTCTATCCTTGATAAACAGATTGTCTACCAAAGAAATCTACTGTAAAAATTTTTTTATTTCAGCAATATCCTGTTGTCTATCCACATAAAAAATATGCGGCCGATTTAAAAGACGAGGAACTGGTTTGAAAGGTTGTCCGTATTCTATGCATATAACATTGGGGGTGTTTTTTTGCAAATATTGTTGTGCGGCTTCTTGAGTGTGAACTTCAAAACAATTTGTATCGTTTAATTCCGGTATCAAATGGCAAAAACTTTTTGCTTGGGGCGAATATTTGTTTAAAAGCATAACTTGATGCTGCTTGCTGCCCAAATTGTAACTTTCAAGAATATTTAGCAATTTTTGCGACGAATCTGCTTCGGTAATGTAGTGCGCCGCTTTAATCGCTGAATTAATTTGCAGGTGCAGTGGTTTTAGAATAATCAGCGGAAAACGAAAATGTTGCTTGCTTAATTCTTCTAAAAGCGCCTGCGCCGGTTTATCGCCGTGATGAACCGTAACCATTAAAGCGTCGATGTGCAATTCTTTTAGATAGTTTAGCAAAAGAAATAAATTATTCGTTCCAAACATTTTTATTTGGCGTTTAGACAAAGCTTTTTGCAATAGCCGCAAATTGCGTTGGCTGCGGTCAAATACAACAATGTATCCTTGTGACGAGTGCTTCATATCTGTTCTCCTATGTGGAAAAAAGATATAGTATTTTTTGTAAAGTTTTAAAGATGGCTATGTTGCAATAAATAAGCGTCAACTGTGTTGGACAGCAGCATGGCAATGGTCATCGGCCCAACGCCGCCTGGAACAGGAGTGATAGCCAAGGCTTTGTTTTTTACGTCGTCAAAATCTATATCGCCGCAAAGTTTGCCGTTATCACGGTTTATACCAACGTCTATCAATATGGAGTTTTCTTTTATCCAATCGGCTTTGACCAGTTTGGCAACACCGCAGGCAGCCACTAAAATATCTGCCTTGGAGGTAAGCTCTTTGATGTTTTGAGTTTGTGCATGTGTAATGGTTACAGTGCAATTTTGGTTTAGCAGCAGAGTAGCTAATGGACGGCCGACAATCAAAGATGCTCCGATTAAAACTACATTTTTGCCGGCCAATTCAGGAACTACCGTTTTGATTAACTTCATAATACCCAAAGGAGTGGCGGCAATAAAATACGGCTGTTCGTTGTTTTGCAGCAATCCGGTGTTGTAGGGGTGGAAACCATCAACATCTTTAAGCGGCGAAATAGCATTGATAATGCGGTTGGTGTTTAGGTGTTTAGGCAGAGGCAGTTGAACAATGATGCCGTTGACAGAGCTGTCTTCATTCAATTGCTGAATAATTTTTAAAAGTTCGGTTTCAGAAACATTTTCATCAAGATGATGCAGTTGTGATAAAAGTCCGATTTTCGCCGCGGCTTTTTGTTTGTTGCGGACATAGATTAAACTTGGTTCGTCATGCCCAACCAAAATAATGGCAAGTTGCGGAGCAGAAGGAAAATTGGCTATGGTTTGCTTCAATTTTTCTTCTATATCGGCGGCGGTTTGTTTTCCGTTAATTAATTGAGCTGTCATTTTTATTCCTTTATCAACGCGGCAAGTTTGTATGAAAAATCTGAAGAAGGAGTTGTTTCTATATAAATTTTTTTGAAATGGTCGGTTTCGCCGCTGATAATTTTTATTTTGCTTTTAGCTATTTTCAAAGTTTTTGCCAGCAGTACTATCAACTCTTTATTGGCTTTGCCTTTTTCAGGAACAACTGTGACTGTGCTTTTTAAAAACACATTTCCTTTTTCATCACAAAACACTCCTTTGAATCCGTTTTGTGCAGAATTTGGAGTAAGCTTTATCTTGAGCAGATAGCCCTTATCATCAGCAGTGAAAAATGTCATTACATATATTGTTCAATCCAGCGGCTCAAATGGGTTACAAACGAACCGACAAAAGCGATGCTAAGCAACAAAACATATGGTGCAATGTCATATCCGGAAACAGGCGGAACTTTAGAGCGGATAAGTTTATAGGCCGGATCAGTCAATATCTTCAAAATTGACATAAATTTTTCGGCGTATTTATTATGCACGGTCATCAATTTGTAATGCAGCATCCAATATAAAATGATATCTACTGCCACCACCTTAAAATAGACATCAACCACAATTGCCAGAATATCCAGCACCGGCATAACAAACAGTCCAATAATCCCCATTATTTTTTCTCCTATTATATTAGCGGTTGTTCTTTCCGCTTTGATTGTTTTCTTCTAGCATATTAAAACGGTTGCTGTCAAACCTTCTTTTTTGCATAGCACCGCGTAATTCAGTAATTCTGCCGCCAATTTCATCAAAAAAGGTAGACGATTTACCAATATTTAAATCCATCATGGCGCTGAGATTGTTAGAATTTAGAGCTCCGCTTTGTCTTGTTTCGCGTCTGAGCTGCAGCAGCATAAGCCGTTTCAGCCAGCAATCATAAGCGTAGTCTTCATATAAATCTTCATCGTCATCGTGGCTGATATCCAGATTTTCTTTTTCTCTTTGAGAGATGGTGTAACCATAGCCTAAGCTTTGCAAAGATTTTAGCATTTTATACACAAGTTTGGCTTTTTCATAGTCTTGCTCGTCTGTGTTTACGGCAACGGCGTCTTTGGTGTATTTGCGTATAAGGTCGTTTAGCTCACGCAGACTGCGGATTTTATAAATCAATTGATTTATAAGTGTTGGATTATCAAAATCGCGGCAAGACTTTAGTAAGGCTAGCAAAACAAAAACATCAAATTCTTTTTTGTTTATGGCATCCAAAAATTTATTGCGTTCTTCATAATCTTCTTCGGTGATATAACCGTCGTTCATGTGTTTTATGGTTTTTAGCGCGGATTCAAGTAAATTATGATATCGTTCGTCAAAAGGCTTTTCTTCATTTTCTCCATTTAGAAAATGTTGCAGATTTTGGATAACTTCGGCTTTGGTGTAATGTTCGGTGCCAACGGTTATAAGGTCTGATTTGGGAGATAATATAAGTTCACGCAAAACATCTCTAGCGGCGGCTTTGTCCAAATTTGGATAGCAATTTTGCACCGTTTGATAAAGCGAATCGAAATATTTTCCGTCTTGATAAGGAAACATTAATCTTTTTCCTCAAAAATTATTTTAGCTTGTTCTAGCCAAATAATGTGGTCAATAATCCAGTTGCTGATTTGTTCGATTTTTTCGAGTTCAACATTCATAGCCAGCCCGATTTTGCCAATGATTAGCGTTTCATTGTCAGAAAGTACGTTGTCAACGTGCGACAGCATGCACATTTCACGAATCAGCTCTAAAGCTAAGTGCCGGTTTTTTATTTTTGCAACATCGGCTAAAACTTTTTCTAAATCCTGTCCTTCTAAAATTTGTGAAATATTTTCGATACCATGGCTGACAGCGGCTTCGGTGATAAATTCCAATTCATCAGAATCGCAGCCTCCATCGGCGCTGGCCAGGGCAAGCAACGCTTCAAAAAACGCTTGCTTTTCTTCCGGTTTTGCTTCGTCCAAATATGAAGGTAAAATTTCTCTAATGCCGTACATTGTGCATCTCCTTATCTAAAGTTGCTTTTATGTTAAAGAAAATCTCTTAATTTTTCAACAAAAAAAGTGTTTGTAAAAAATTAAACTTTGGCGTACATAATATGTTTATGTTATAACAACTTTATGAGGACGCAGTGTCTAAAAAATATTTTATCAAAACTTTCGGCTGTCAGATGAATGTGTATGATTCTTCGCGTATTGCCGATATGCTGAAAAAAGAAGGCTATGAAGAAGCCAAAAAACAAGAAGATGCCGATTTGGTGCTGTTCAATACCTGTCATATTAGGGAAAAAGCGGCGGAAAAGTTATTTTCAGATTTGGGAAGAGCCCGCGAAATTGCCGATGAACGTTTACAAAACGGTAAAAAAACAGTGATAGGCGTTGCCGGCTGTGTGGTTCAGGCCGAAGATGAGCAAATTGTTAAACGCGCGCCGTTTGTGGATTTTGCTGTTGGTCCTTTGATGTATTATAAAATTCCGCAGATGCTGAAAGAAATAGAACATAAAAAAGGTCATGCCGGTTTGCTGAATACCGAATTTTCAGCTGATAGTAAATTTGACTTTTTGCCGGAAAATAAAGCGCAAGGAGCTTGCTCTTATTTGGCGGTGCAGGAAGGATGCAATAATTTTTGCACCTATTGCGTAGTGCCGTATACCCGCGGAGCCGAATATTCGCGTCCGGTCGCCGAAGTGCTTAAAGAAGCAAAACGTTTGATTGCCACCGGTACTCTGGAGTTAAATTTATTGGGACAGAATGTAAATTCGTATCACGGTGAAGACGAAAACGGCAAAGAGCGAAATTTTGCTTATTTGTTGCGCCGTGTGGCCGAATTGGACGGTTTGAAACGTTTGCGCTATACCACTTCTTATCCCGCAGATGTTGATGATGATTTAATTGCCTGCCATCATGATTTGAAAGTTTTGATGCCTTATTTGCATTTGCCGATTCAATCCGGTTCGGATAAAATTTTGAAGGCGATGAATCGCCGCCATACTTCGGGTGACTATTTGCGAATCGTTGAAAAACTGCAAAAAGCTAATCCGGATTTGAGAATGTCTTCAGATTTTATTGTTGGTTTTCCTGGGGAAACTGACGAGGATTTTCAGGCGACTTTAGATGTGGTAAACCAAGTGAAGTATATTCAGGCGTTTTCATTTAAATATAGTCGTAGAGCCGGTACTCCGGCGGCGGTTATGCCTAATCAGGTAGAAGAAAAAATTAAAAAAGAACGTTTGGATATTTTACAGACCTTGCTGTTTTCATATCAAGAGGCGTTTAATAAATCTTGCGTGGGCAAAGTTATGCCGGTGCTGTTTGAGCAAAAAGGCCGCCATAAAGGGCAGCTAATCGGGCGTACACCGTATATGCAGAACTTGCATATTGAAACGGAAAGTGCTAATATAAATAAAATTATTAATGTGGAAGTTACCGAAGCTACCACAAACTCTTTAAGCGGAAAGGAGATTTAGTCATGGCTGAAATTTGTTTTGAACTGTTTAACAATCAACTTGTGCAACAGCTGGTGGGGGCGGCAGATTCAAATTTGCGCCTGATTGAAAAAATGCTGAATGTAGAAATTTTGAGCTTTGGCAATCAAATTACGGTTAAAGGTGCCGCCAGTGATGTTGAAAGCGCTAAAAATGCTATTGAGCTGCTTTATAATAAAGTGAGCCGCGGTATTGAAATCGGCGAGCAAGAAGTTAAAGCTGCGGTGCGTATGAGCGGAGAATGCCATACGGAAGATGATAAGCAGAACTTAAATGATATTGTGTTGAAAACTAAAAAACGCTATATCTATCCGCGTTCGGCCACCCAAGCTAAATATATTCAGGAAATGATGAAAAACGAACTGGTATTCGGCCTTGGCCCTGCCGGTACGGGTAAAACTTATTTGGCGGTGGCGCTGGCTGTTTCTATGATGCTTGAAGGTACGATTGATAAAATTATCTTGTCACGTCCGGCGGTGGAAGCTGGTGAAAATTTGGGATTTTTGCCAGGTGATTTGAAAGAAAAGGTCGATCCGTATCTGCGTCCGCTGTATGATGCTTTGTACGAAATGCTGCCGGCAGAGCAGGTTGATAAAAAGTTGGCGCTGGGCGAAATTGAAATTGCTCCGTTGGCGTTTATGCGCGGACGTACTTTGGCAAATTCGTTTGTGATTTTGGATGAGGCGCAAAACACCACACCGATGCAGATGAAAATGTTTTTGACCCGTTTGGGCGAAAACTCTCGCATGGTTGTGAACGGCGACTTGAGTCAGGTAGATTTGCCGCGCGGTGTGATTTCCGGTTTGCGCGATGCTTTGGATACTTTGCGCAATGTGCCGAATATTTCTTCGGTAACATTCAGCTCCAACGATGTTGTGCGTCATGGTTTGGTGGCTAAAATCGTTCAAGCCTATGAAGAAAAAAGCAAAAAGCTGCAAGAAGAACATGATTGATAGTTTTTTGAATTTAGATGTTGAAGATAACCGCTGGAGTTCGGCAGTTTCTCAAATAGAAAAGGTGTCGGAAGATGTTAAAAACGCCGTGTTTG
Organism: uncultured Alphaproteobacteria bacterium; assembly: GCA_934277435.1. GTDB lineage: Bacteria > Pseudomonadota > Alphaproteobacteria > RF32 > CAG-239 > RUG410. Next base: position 305,908 of record CAKQUE010000001.1, read on the forward strand.
ACTATGTGGCGGAACATACCGAATCGGAAGTTTTACACGCCGGTTTGCCGATTATTGTAAATGTATGTTTAAGCAACGATGGGCGTGTGCATGCTCTAAATAAAGAGTTTCGCGGTATGGACAAGCCAACAAATGTGCTTTCTTTTGCCAATGTGGATTTTGAAGGTTTTGCGCAAGAGCGTGATTTGTATCAGGAAATTGAGTTGGGAGATATTATCATCGCTTTTGAAACTATGCAGAAAGAAGCCGATATTGAAGGAATTTCGCTGCATGACCACTATTGTCATTTGTTGGCGCATGGTTTGCTGCATTTGCTGGGGTTTGACCATCAAACAGAAGAAGAAGCCGAATATATGGAAGGCTTTGAGATAGAAATTTTGCAGTCTATGGGTATTGCGAATCCGTATAAGGAAGACTAAGTGGCAAAACTAAAAGCAATATGGCAAAAAATTTGCGAAACGGCAGCGCGGAGATATAAAACCTCGGCGCTGCTGTTTGGTTTGTTGCTGGTTGCCGCTTTGCCGCCGTTTTATCATACATGGGCCGCGTTTGTCGCTTTTTGCGGCGTGTTTGCATTAAGTCAGGGACAAAATTCTGTAAAACGTTTGTCAGCTATTGGGTATTGGTTTGGTTTCGGTTATTTTTCCGCCGGATTTTATTGGGTTGGCAACGCGCTTTTGATAGACACGGCCAAAACAGGTTGGATGTATCCTTTTGTTTTGCTTTTGGGCGGCGGATTTTTTGGTTTGTTTACGATTTTTCCGTTTGCGCTGATGAAATTTGCTAAAAATCAATTCAGTAAAATTTTACTTCTTGCCGCAGGCTGGTTTTTGAGTGCAGAGTGGTTGCGTAGTGTGTTTTTAACCGGTTTTCCGTGGAATCCGCTTAGTTCGGTGTTGGCGTTTAATCCGCTGTGGCTGCAAACTTTAGCGTGGTGGGGAACTTATGGTTTATCTATGCTGATTGTGATTATCGCGACGCTGCCGACGGTTTGGCTGATTAAACCTAACAAGCGCAATATATTAGCGCCGCTTTGCTCTTTGCTGCTGATTTCGGGGCTATACATATACGGCGATTTTGCTTTAGTGCAATGGGGTAAATTAAACGTTGGAGAGCAAATTCGCGTGCGTTTGGTACAGCCGAGCATTCCGCAAACTATGAAATGGAGCTGTGACGCGGTTGAAAAGAATTTTGCGCAATATGTGGATTTAAGCCGTGCCGAAGGACTGGAAAATATTGATTTTGTTATTTGGGGAGAAACAGCCTCGCCGTTTAATTTGGCTTATGATTTAGAGCATCGGCTTATGGCGCAGGAAGCAGTACCGCCAAAAGGCTATTTGCTGGCGGGAATGCTGCAGGACGGATATGACCAAAACACCGGCGACTATTTGCTGTATAACTCTTTGGCGGTAATGGATTATTTTGGGCAAATTCATAACATTTACAGTAAAAACCATTTAGTTCCGTTTGGAGAATATATTCCGCTCAGACAGTATCTTCCCAAATGGATAAAACCGCTGACAAATATGGTGGGGCAGTTTGCCAAAGGCGAAAAGTATCAGACCATAAAGCTGGAGGATTATGCCGAATTTGCTCCGCTTATTTGTTATGAAGTTATTTTTTCCGGACAAATTGTGCGTAAGCAAAATAAGCCTAAATGGGCGGTAGTGCTGACGAATGATGGTTGGTATGGTATCAGCGCCGGCCCTTATCAGCATTTGGTGGCGGCACAAATGCGTGCGGTTGAAGAAGGAATTTCGGTTGTCCGCAGCGCAAACAGCGGAATCAGCGCCGTGATAAATCCCTATGGAAAAATAACCTCAAAAATCGGTTTGGCAGAGCGCGGTTATGTTGACGATACAGTAAAAATCAGCATGTCGCATGACACATTGTTTGGGCAATATGGAAATATGATACCTTTACTTATGGCTCTGATTTTGATTGCGTTTGCGTGTTTTTGGGGCTTTCACGTAAAAAATAAAACTAAGTAACAATACTTGAGGTTTTATAGGCTGCCGGTATGGAAAAGTTTGTCGTATTTATAAACAGAGCCGTTGGGTATTGACCAGCTGAAATCGTTTTCCATAGCGGCGCGCTGCATTTGTTGCAAGCCTTTATGGTCGGCATAAAAACAGCGAATCGCTTTTTCCATGGTTTCAAGATAAGCGTTGATATTGTTTTTTAGGTGCTGAGCTTGCAGATTTGGACCATAAACTCGGTTTCCGTCGGCAAAAAACACTTCTGTTCTAAAACCATCAACACCGTCTTGAATAGTGTCAACCAAACCGCCGGTAGAAGTGGCTATGGGCAAACTGCCTTTGGCCATGGCTTCCATTTGTGTCAGTCCGCAAGGTTCAAAGTATGACGGCATCAAATAAAAGTCGGCGGCCATTTGCACGGAGTAGGCAAATTGGTCATTATAGCCGTGAAACACAAAAATGCGTTTAGCAAAATCACGGTAAATTTGTTTAGTGTTATCTTTTAGAGCCATTAAATCATGAAATAAATCTTTGTTACCGGCTCCGCCTAATACAAAAATTGGAAAGTCCTGTGGAGAGTTTTTGTATTTGTTAGATATGCGCAGAATGGCGTTTAGCGCAATGTCATAGCCTTTTTGCTCAACCAAACGGCTGGTCATGCAGATAAAAGGTATATTTTCGGCTTCATGCACGATTGATGAAATGTCATCAAACTTATAAGTGTCAATCATTGGAATAACTTTTTGACGATAGTTTTCATCAGTGGCCAAACGTGAGAGCAGTTTTATACATTCTTTTTTATTATGTAATTTGTTTTGAATAGAATGTTCGTTATAAACTCTAAATTGAGTGTCGCCAAAATATTCGTTAATCATTTCAATTTTTTTGGCATTAGGCGAAATCAATTTTTTTTCATAACCATTGACAATACCAAAAAAAGTTCGGCAATTTTTACGTATTTTCAAAATGTCACGAAAATCAAAGCCAAAGCTTTTTTCTCGTGAGACTTCTTCCATATAGTTTTTGGAAACGGTGATAATTCTGTCGGCAAGATGCATGTTGCAGGAGGCTTGGTTATAGGTGTCGCCAACCAACAAAGTATTAGAAGTGCGAGGGTTGCTGTTTTTTACGGCTTTGGCGTTTTTTAGCACCAGGCTTGCCAAATCTTCATAAAGTGAGTTCAAAATTTTTGAAGTGTTGTCATAGTCCCAACCTTGATATCCCATGTGGTGAGCGATATGAATGATTGGGATATCTTTTAATAAATCGGCAATAGCCAGGGATAGGCGTCCGGCATAGACTTTGGCTAAAGTCAGATACTTTGTCAGGCCGGATATTGCGCCGCTGTGCCAATCGTTGGCAATAAGCATGTTAGGCATAGCAATGTTGTTTATTTGCTGCAAAGCAATGTTTTCTAACAGGCAATAGACGGTTTTGGATAAAAATGCAAAACGTTCAACTTCATTAACGTGCAAATTGTTTAGTACATAGCATCCGCCTTGTCCGGAAGGATTTTCCGGCGCCGGATTGATGGAAAAGAATCTGGTGTTTTGCAAAAATAAGTATTTTGCACCGTTTAATTCTCCCAAATAAACTTCAACTTTAAAATGGCAAAAACGGTTGCGGCTGCCCATAAACGGTACTTTAACGGTGCAGAGTTTTTTTACCCGCACCTGTTTTCCTTCAGCTCCGGTGTAGATGTCATTTTCAAGAGTGCATTTTTTGCGTCCGGTGTCACCCAAATACATTGGAGTTATGATAACTATGTCGCTTTTTTTATCTGCAAACACGGTGTTATAATTTTCTGGTAATTCGGAGGCAACCATTCCCAAACCGCCGCATTTCATAAAAGTTGCAGTTTCTGCGGTTATCATCCATGCGTGTATTTGTTCATTTTGCGGCCAGCACTTATCGGTCAGACACTGCTTTTTAGCCATATTTTGCATTTGTATCAGTATGGGGTCATGCTGAACGTTGAAATTTATGGTGAATTTTCTTTTATTAAAATTTGTCGGTAAAAAAGCAAATTTTTTATTTTGAACAGAGCCTAGATTCAATAGTGACATTACAATAACTTCCCAAACATAATACAGTTGCACTGTATCATTAAAAAATCAAACCTTCAACAGAAAAAGAACTTACTCTCTTGACTTGTTTATGATTAACCACTAAGTTCTATATAGATATCTTTCAGAAAGAATTAAAGAGGAAACTATAATGACTGATAAAAAAGAAAAAATGTCGGCTGAAATTGAAAATGAAAAAGAACAAACTCAAGCCGCAGAAGATTCTGAAAATGTGCAAAACTCTGAATGTAAAGATGAGTTGAGCCAGCTTAAAGAGGAAAACCAAAAGCTAAAAGATTCTTTTTTGCGCGCATATGCCGAGGCTGAAAATACTAAAAAACGCTGCCAGCAGGAAATTGAAAAGAATTCTAAATTTGCCATTTCTTCTTTTGCTAAAGAATTGTTAGGCGTTGCCGATAATTTGCAGCGCGCGTTGGGTGCTGTTGACGATGAAACAAAATCAAAATGCGAAGCCTTTATTAAAGGTGTTGAACTTACGCAAAATGAACTAACCAAAGTTTTTGGTAAGTTTGGCATCAAAAAACTTGAAAGTCTGAATAAGGTTTTTGACCCAAATTTTGAGCGTGTAGTGCAAGAAATTGAAGATAAGGAAAAACCAGCCGGCACAATTATTGCCGAACTGCAATCAGGTTATACGCTAAACGACCGTATTTTGCGCGAAGCCATGGTTGTGGTGACCAAAGGCGGCGAACAAGCTCCAAAAAATGAAAAATAAAATGTAAATCTGAAAATTAGGAAAAGTCCGCTTAGTTTGCGGACTTTTTTGTTTGACGTAGCAAAATAAATGGTATATCTGATAAAATGTTATTTTATTCTAGAAAAATAGCGTTATAGTTTTAGACGATGAAAATATTGAACGTTTATATTTTTAAGCAGATTTTTATTGGTTTTCTGCTGGTTTGTTTCTCTCTGCTGGCCATGCTATGGCTAACGCAGTCACTTCGTTTTGTGGAAATGGTGACAAGGCAAGGTTTGCCCGTTTATTTGTTTGCCGAAATGACATCTTTGCTAATGCCTAGAGTTTTCAACATATTGTCTCCGGTGGCGGCGTTTGTGACGGTGCTGTTTGTTTATAACCGCTTGATTGCCGATAGAGAATTGGTGGTAATGCAGTCGGCGGGAATTAGCCCGTGGCAAAATTCAAAAGCCGCGGTTTTTCTGGGAATTTTAATGGCGCTGTTTAATGTTTTTGTTATGAACTGGGGTATACCTTGGTCCGAATCCAAGTTTCGCGATTTGGAATGGCGGGTTAAAAATAATTTGACGCAGATGGTTTTTCGAGAAGGTGAGTTTACATCTTTGAGAAACGGAATTACAGTGTTTATTGATAAACATGAAGATGATGGTTCGGTTAGCGGTATTTTTGTCAGCGATGAAAGCAAACCAAATCTGAAAGTAACGTTAACAGCTGAAAAAGGAAGAATTATTCAAACCGAAAAAGGTCCGAGAATCCTGTTTATTAACGGCGTTCGCCAAGAGATGAATACCAAAGATTATAAATTCAGCACGTTGTCTTTTTCTCGCTATTCCGCTGAATTTAACAATATGGAAAGTAGAAAGAAAAAAGATCAAACAGTGCGTGAAAAATCGGTTTTTGAGTTGTTGCAATCCGGTCGCGACAATACATTGGACGCTCATACGCAACGTAAAAATATTGTAGAAGGTAATAGGCGCGTTTTGTATCCGCTGTATAATTTGCTGTTTGCTTTGTTGGCTTGCGTCGGTTTGCTGGTTGGGAATTTTAATCGCCGCGGTCAGACTAAAATAATCACGGCCGAAGTTTTGAGTATGATTATTATTTTGGGCGGCGATTTGGCGTTTACAAACTTGGCCGGACGTTCGCTGATGGTTTTGCCTTTGTTGTATTTAAATTGCCTGCTGCCGTTGTTTATTTGTTTTTATTTGCTGTTTTTTTATAATCCGTTTTACTTCCGCCGTTTTAAAATAAAGGAGCGTCAAAATGAAAATTAACCGTTTGGTTGCCGCGAGTTCGCAGATTTTATTATTGATGCTTTGCAGCAACGCCGCTTATGCAGTTAGTGAGGCCGGCGAAATTCAGCGTAAAGAACAAAAATCTCCGCACGCGGATATGGAGGTGGCGCATAATATTACAAATATAGAATTTACCGGCGATAGTAATTTGGAAGGCAATGACGCTATAGATTTTAGCGCTGATGAACTGACTAATGATGAAACCACTGGTTTGATTACCGCTAAAGGCGATGTTGAAATACTTTATAATAAAATGCGCTTAAAAACAGATACATTGGTGTATGATCAAAATAAAGATGAAGTAACGGCCACCGGTAATGTTAAACTTTATTCATCTGACGGTTCGATTATTTATAGCGATAAAGTGTCGCTTTCTGAGCAAATGACTGTAGGTGAGATGTATCATATTAAAGTTTTGCTCAAAGATGAATCCCATGTTTTTGCCGAAAGCTTCAAAAAGAAAAACAATCAGAAAAAACAGCTGACTTATGCCACATATACGCCGTGCGATATGTGTGATACTCAATCGCCGCTGTGGTCAATCAGCGCTCGCAAAGTGCAGCATGATGAAAAAAATAAAAATGTTCATTACAACGATGCGATTATAAAAATCAAAAATGTACCGATTTTTTACACTCCGTTTTTTACGCATCCAGACCCGAGTGTAAAAAGACGTTCCGGATTGCTGGCGCCGACCATGGGCAGCTCTAACTATTTGGGTGCTGTGTTTCAGCCGCGTTATTTTTGGGCGGTTGATGACCAGACAAATGTGATTATATCACCGATTTTTTCTACTGATAAAAATGTGATTTGGGGCGGACAGTATCAAAAATATTTTTATAGCGCCGATACTGATATTTCGGGCAGTTATTTGAAGGATAACGATGACAACCGTCCAAAAAACAGAGGTAATTTGTTTGTCAAAGGGCGTTATGATATAAATAATTATTGGCGGATGAAGTACGATGTAAAGTACGTTACTGATTATTTGTATCTAAAAGAACTCAGTTTGCCGTATCAAGATGATGCATGGCTGACTTCTAATGTTGCGTTTGAGCGTTTCAGCGGTCGGGATTATGCGTCGATTGAGGCTTACTACTATAAAATTCTAAGTTACAATCTGCGGGTTAGAAATGAAAGTCAATACCGTGAAATTAATGCCCGTAAGCCGTTGGTTGCTCCGCTGATAAATGTTGAAACTTATTCTGACCCAAGCTCAATCGGTTCGTATTTCAAAAATGAATTTAACAGCGCGTCTATATATCACAAAGACGGACGCCAAACTCAGCGTTTGACGGCTATCAATGCATGGGAGCTTCCGTTTACGTCGTCTTTTGGTGAGAAATATCGTTTTGTGACTTCGTTAAAATCTGATGCGTACTATATAAACAAGTATCAATATAATGCGCAAAACACCTATAACGGAACCGTAACTAGATTCTTCCCTCAGACCGGTGTGGAATGGCGCTTGCCGTTTGTGCGGGCAAATGAGGCGTCCCGTCAGATTATTGAGCCGGTAATAGTTGGCGTGTTAGCTCCAAACGGCGGAAACAAGCAAGACAAGATTCCAAATGAAGACAGCGAAGATGTTTATTTTGACGACACCAACGTTTTGGATTTGGATAGATACGCCGGTTATGACCGTAACGACACCGGCAGCCGTGTAAGCTATGGTTTGCGCTGGAGTTCTTATGGTGATATCATTGGTCGTACGTCGGCGTTTATTGCGCAAAGTTATGAAAGAAGAAGAGATGCTAGTTTTGCCGAAAGTTTGGATAGCGAGCATACTTCTAATTTTAGTGATTATGTCGGCCGCATCAATGCCGAACCAAATGAATATTTGAATTTGAACTATCGTTTTCGTTTGGATAGAAAATCTTTAGATGCCAAATACAGTGAATTGGGTGCCGGTGTCGGTCCGTCATTTTTACGCGCCTACGCATCTTATATCTTTTTGCAGGGAAACACTTATTACAACAAGTTGTATTCTGAGCGTAAAGAATTATATACTTCTTTAAGCTCGGATTTTTCGCAGTTTTGGTCTGTCAGTATCTACAATTTGCAGGACTTGACAGAAAACAGCCGCGGTTCGCTGGAGCATGGCGGCAATCTGATTTATGAAGATGAATGCTTAAAGTGGGTTACTAATATCAAAAAATATAACAGCAGTAATCCGGATTTGAAAAACAGTTATGAGTTTGGCATTACTTTCTATTTGAAAACGATTGGTAGTTTTGGCTCATAGGGTTAAAGGAGAAATAAAAATAATGAAAAAATTAGTTTTATTATCAAGTTTTGTTTTATTTTTTGGTTTTACCGCTCAGGCCGAAAATATAGATTTGCAAGAAATAGACAATCAGGCGCGTATGGATAGACCGAATACCAATTCGATTATGTTTCGCCGCAACGCAGAACAATATCGCCAATTGAGCGATGAGGAAAGAGCCGATATAGCCGCCCGTCGGGAAGAGGCCAGAAAAATGCGCTTGCAGCAAGAAGAATATGCTCGTCGCCGTGCTGCAGAAGAAATGCGCCGCCGGCAAATGGAAGAAGCGCAAAAAGAGGCGGAACGTCGTCGCGCCGAAGCTTTGAAACCGATAACTTTATATGAAAATAAACTGAAAATTTATGCGTTGGTAAACGGCGAAGTGATTACCAGCAGCGATATGCAAAGCCGAATTAATGCGTTTATTTTGACAACAGGTATTCCGTATAACGCGCAAACAAAAACAATGATAACCGGCAAAGTTTTGCAGTCGGCCATTGATGAAAAGCTTAAGATTCAAGAGGCAGAAAAAAATAAGATTAAAATCAGCAAAAAAGAAATCGACAAGGCTCTGGCACAGTTTGAACAAAGCAATAATATGCAAAAAGGACAGCTTAAAAAGATTTTGACTGACGCTAAAGTGAGTATGAAAGTTTGGAGCACGCAAATAGAGGCTGATTTGGCTTGGCACAAACTGATTAATCAAAAAGGCTATAATGAAGTAAGTATCAGCGAAAATGATATCAATAAGGCTTTGGAAGAAATCAAAAAAGATCAAAAAAAGCAAAAATTTATGGTGTCGGAAATTGTGATAGACAAGAAAGACGCCAAAGACCTTAATCAGTTGGTTGAAAATTTGCGCAATGATCCGCGATTTGAGCTTTATGCCATGCAGTTTTCACAGAGCCCAAGTGCGGCAAACGGCGGCCGCTTAGGCTGGATAGGCAAGGGCAAATTGCCGTCGGTAATTGAAACGGCCATGCTAAAACTGAAAGACGGCGATGTTTCTGACCCAATTGCCTATGGTAAAGATTTTTATATTTTGAAAATGGAAAAAATTTTCAATCCGGCGGTGGACAAGCCCGAAGTTCCGTCCCGCCAAGAAGTTAAAAGCTTTTTGGAAAATAAAAAGCTGGAAGAATATTCCAATCGCTATATCAAAAATTTGCGCAGCCGCGCTTTGATTGAAAAGAAAGTATAATGACAGAGCTTCCTTCTTTACGAGAAACGGTGGATAGCCACGGTTTGATGGCAAAAAAAGCCTTGGGGCAGAATTTTTTGCTGGATCAGAATATTACGGATAAAATTATCCGCAGTTCATTGGCCGCCAGAGGAACGGAAGATTTTTCGCAGGAAGATGTTTTTGAAATCGGCCCCGGACCAGGGGGGCTGACCCGCGCGGTGCTAAAAGCGAATCCGCACAGCTTGACAGTGGTTGAAATGGACGAGCGCTGCATAGAAATTATGCGTGAATTGCAGGCTGTTTATGGTGAAAAGCTAAATATTGTCAACGGCGATGCCATGAAGTTTGATTTTGGGCAGCCGAGCACACAGCGCAAAAGCGTGGTCAGTAATTTGCCGTATAACATTTCGGTGCCGCTGCTGATTGTTTTTTTGAAACAAATGCGGCAGTTCAATAGCTTGACTTTGATGTTTCAAAAAGAAGTGGCGGAGCGTATTTTGGCCGAGCCGGACAACAAAAATTACGGACGCATTTCGGTGTTGTCGCAGTTGGTTTGCAATGTTAAGCTGTTGTTTAATTTGAATCCTAATTGTTTTGTGCCAGCGCCAAAGATTTGGTCTTCGGTGTTGTTGTTTACGCCAAACGAGCAGCTGCCGGCGCCGGAAGATTTGGCTAAGGTGGAAAAAATCACGGAAATGGCGTTTGGGCAGCGTCGCAAAATGCTGCGCCAGAGCCTGAAAAGTTTACCAAATTTAGAAAAAGCTTGCGCGGCCGCCGGTGTATCTTTAACCGACAGAGCCGAAAACGTTTCGCCGGAGCAATATTTGCTGTTGGCGCAAAATAGCTAAAAAAAGAATATTGTTTTTTATCAAAATGTTAATATTTTTTCCTTAGCCTGACTAGTTGTAATTTATCTAATAGGGAAAAATATATGCACACGGTTCATGCTCTGATTGTAGATTTGACGTTAATAACCATTTATGCGGCGATTGTGACGCTGTTGTTCAAAAAGCTGAAACAGCCGACAGTTTTAGGCTATATTTTAGCCGGTATTTTGGCGGGACCGTATTTTGATTTGTTGCCTACGGTGACAGACCGAGAAAATTTGAGCCTGTGGGCGGATATCGGAGTGATTTTTTTGCTGTTTGGCTTGGGTTTGGAATTTAGTTTCAAAAAAATGATAAACGTGGGCAAAGCGGCGATGATAACCGCCAACGCAAATATTTTGTTTATGCTGTTTTTGGGGTATAACACTGGTTTGCTGCTGGGCTGGAGCACAATGGACAGTTTCTTTTTGGGCAGTATGATTTCGATGTCGTCGACCACGATTATTATCAAGGCGTTTGATGATTTGAACATCAAAAAGCAAAGGTTTACGGATTTGGTTTTTGGCGTGTTGGTGGTTGAAGATTTGGTTGGTATTTTGCTGTTGGTGCTGTTGCCGACTATTGCGATTGGCGCGAGCATTGACGGACAAGCTCTGTTGGTTAGCACCGGCAAGTTGATTTTGTTTTTGGTGATGTGTTTTGTTATTGGTATTTATTTGGTGCCGACTTTGCTCAAAAAAATCGACCGCTTTTTGAATGACGAGCAGTTGCTTTTGGTGATGATAGCCTTGTGTTTTGGAATGGTGTGGCTGGCGAATTATTCGGGATTTTCTTCGGCCTTGGGCGCGTTTATCACCGGTTCTATTTTGGCTGAAACTCCTTTGATTGAGCGAATCGAAAAAACAGTTAAACCGCTAAAAGATTTTTTTGGCGCGGTGTTTTTTGTTTCGGTGGGTATGATGGTTAATCCGGCAATGTTTTTGGAATACGCATGGCCGATTTTTGTGATAACGCTGATAGTCATGGCGGGTAAAGTGGCTTTTTCGTGCTTTGGTTTTATTGTTTCGGGGCAGCCGTTAAAAACCGCAGTTTTGGGGGCGTTTTCGTTGGCGCAAGTCGGCGAGTTTGCTTTTATTATCGCCAGTTTGGGCATGAGTTTGGGCGTTTTGCATAAACAGGTGTATCCGATTATTGTCGCCGTGTCGGTGATAACAACGTTCTTTACGCCAATGATGATAAAATTTGCCGAGCCGATGTTTAATGTGATAAAAAAATATCTGCCGGAAAAATGGCAGCAATTTTTGGCGCAGCACGCGACAGGGCAAAAAGAAACAAAAAGCGAGGAGCGCTTGTGGAATATCTTGTTTAAAAATTATTTGTCGCGTTTGGCGCTGTTTGTGATGATAAACTACGCGGTGATTGGTTTTTCTAACTATCTGGTGCGTCCGTTTGTGTATCAATATTTGCCGAATATGCCGGCGCGGGCTGTGGTTACTCTTATCACGCTGTTGCTGATGTCGCCGTTTTTGAAGGCGCTTATCGGCTGGGAAACGATTTTGCCGGTGATGTTGGCGCGCAAGGTGCGTCCGCTCTCTGATTTGTCGCAAAAAATGTTGGCGGATAGCAAAATGCTGCAAAAGGTGAAAGAAACTCTCAGCGCCTATGAAAGTTCTGAGAATTTGAAGAATTTGTTTGTGTCAAACAATCAGGTGGCGTCGGCTTATTACAAACTCTGGAAAGCCAAAAAGGCGAATCGGCTGCCGCTGTTGTTTTTGACCAGCTTTCGAATGCTGATAGTCTGCTTTTTTATTATGACGGTGGTGCATCAGTTTTTGACCGAGAATCCAAAAGTTATTTTTGGGTTGGTGATTATTTCTTTGGTAATGCTGACTCAGTCACGCTGGCTGTTTGAGCAATATATGAAAATGGAAAAGCAGTTTTTGGATAATTTGCACGGCGGCACTGACAATGCGGAGCCGGAACTCAAAACCGAATCGGTGCCGGAAAAAGACCAGCCTAAGCAATAATCAATTTTAGCCGACAAGCTGAAAAAAACATCGGTGTGTGTGCCGGTGTTTTTTTTGTTTTAAATCAACATTGTAATCAAAGCGGCAAAATTAATATTTTTAAGTCTTAACAAAGAGTTAACATAAACTATTACTTTAGTAATATTACCATTAGAATATTGTTTTAAATATTTAAATGTGTTCTAATTGTATCATAATGTGAATATAAGCATTATAAATTATTTTATTTAGGAGAAAGACAATGACTATGATTAAAACAAATGAATCCGGCCGTTCCATGATTGAAATGTTGGGCGTGTTGGCCATCATCGGTGTTTTGTCCGTTGGTGGTATTGCCGGCTATTCAAAAGCTATGAACAAATTCAAAACAAACAAAGTTGCCGACAACGTTTCTATGTTGGTTGCTAATATTAAAACTTTATATGCTCAGCAAAATTCTTATAATGGTTTGGATGTTAATTCTGCCATTTCAATGGGTGTGGTTCCAGATGAATTGGTTTCTGCTCGTCCTAAGGATGACGGTACAGGTGGAGCTTTAACTAACGCTTACAATGGTAATGTATATATTAGTGCGGCTTCGTCTGATGGTGCTACCACATCTGATGATTTAGCTTTTTATATTATTTTTACAGGCTTATCAAAAGAGGCTTGTATTACATTGGCTACCAACGATTGGGGTTCAAGCTTTTCTTCTGGCTTGATTGGTATGCAAGCAAGAGCTGGTACAGATGGTCATGCTGCTCATACAAATACGGATGTAAAAGATATTAAAATGGGATGTACTGGCGGTACTGATGGCATTGCTTGCGCCGGCAAATCTATGCCAATGGATGTTGGCGATGCCGCGACAGCGTGCGCTTGTAATGCAGGAAATACATGTTCTATATTTTGGAAATATTATTGATTTAGGCTAGAGGAGAAAGACAATGACTATGCTTAAAACGAATGAAAACGGTCGTTCTATGATTGAAATGCTGGGCGTGTTGGCCATTATCGGTGTTTTGTCCGTTGGTGGTATTGCCGGCTATTCTAAAGCTATGAACAAATTCAAAACCAATAAAGTTGCCGACAACGTTTCTATGATTGTAGCTAATATCAAAACTTTATATGCACAGCAGAAAGATTATGGTACCGGCGATAAGGCGTTATCAACAGCAAAAGCTATTGATTTGGGCGTTGTTCCTGATGAGTTAATTAAAAGTGGAACAGGTGGTGCCAAAGTATTGAAAAATGCTTATAATGGAGATGTTTTTATTAAAGCCAGTAATTCAACAACAGGTGAAACTGGAAATAGAGCGTTTGTAATTGTATTTGATGGGTTGTCAAAAGAAGCTTGCATTACTTTGGCTACAAACGATTGGGGTTCAGGATTTTCTTCAGGTTTGATTGCGTTGCATGCTCAAGGAGAAGCGTTTGGAAATAATGACCTTGGAGATGTCATCGGATGTACTGGTACTGCAGATGCCTCGAATTATATTAATGGCGGTATAGGTTTAGCATCTGGTTTTGGTGTTAGTCTTAATGCAGAGGGAGATGGTGCTACTACTCCTAGTGCTCCTACTACTACGCCTGCTGCTAAGGGATATACTGCTTGTCCAGGGCATAATATGCCAATGCCTGTTGCAAAAGCTGCAAAGGCATGCGCATGCGACAGCGGTAACACATGCTCTGTTACTTGGAAATACTACTGAGTTTGGCGGCGTGTGACGGCTTGAGCGATATCATCAAGCCGCCCGCTTGCCAATAAACTGCCATTTACTCTCAAATATACGGCAGTTTTTCTCCGAAACACCCTTGCTCCTAACTTGGGTGTTTCTTTTTGTGTTCTATTACTCTCGCTTTGCGTTGCCGCTGGCAACAAATTCGTGGGTACTCGGGATTGGCACATCCAGTTGGGTGTGCCACCCAAGTATGACGTTTCTATCCTCGCCGTCATTCTTGCCACCACACCCTACTGGCTGTGGTCGGCGAGAATCCATAACGCCATTGCGATAGCAATGTCTAATGTGTTGCTTTCAGCAACAAAGTCGTGGATACTCGGGATTGGCACATCCAGTTGGGTGTGCCACCCAAGTATGACGTTTCTATCTTCGTTGTCATTCTTGCCACCACACCCTACTGGCTGTGGTCGGCGAGAATCCATAATGCCATTGCGACAGCAATGTTCATAATGCGTTGCTATTGGCGGCGCATATTGACAATATTTACTAAATTGTTTAATGTTAATTTTATGAAAACAATGTATGTATATATCATAGCAAGTAAACGAAATGGCACCATATACTCCGGTGTTACAAATAATTTAGTGCGTCGAATTTACGAACACAGAAATGAGTTGATAGAAGGTTTTTCTAAACGTTATCACATTCATATGTTAGTTTATTATGAAATTTACGAAGATGCTTTGACGGCTATTGAAAGAGAGAAAAAAATTAAGCATGCAAGCCGTAAATATAAATTGTCACTTATTAAAAAAATGAATCCAGATTGGATTGATTTGTATGAAAAAATTTGCCAATAAATTTATATAAGTAAAAAATTGGCGTTGCTTTCAGCAACAAGGTCGTGGATTCTCCAGTCTGCCTCAGCCTATAAGGCGGCATGAGGCGCTGAAGAATGACGCCGAGAGTGGTGGTGGAAAACTGTGTTATATAAACAAAAAACTCCCAAAAGGGAGTGTTTTCGTTTATTGGCGGTGAGACAGGGATTTGAACCCTGGGTACCCGCAATGGGTACAATTGATTTCGAGTCAATCGCATTCGACCACTCTGCCATCTCACCAGCTGAAAAATGTGGTCAAGTTGTTTGTAGGCTACTTTGCAAAAAAATGCAAGTGCTTTGTTTTAAAAACTAGACTCTTTTTCTTTTTTATGTTATTTTGTACAAAAATCGGAGGTATTATGTCTAGAAAACAATATCGAGTAATTTGCTCAAAAGAACGTTTTAAAGATGATGTGATTATTGATATTGCTCCGGCTGACGGCGTGATTCATGAGATGATTTTTGCCAGCCGCAAAAAAGAAAATCCCAAGCTGGAAAATTATGGCGGCTCAATATATTTGACCGATATAGACGGACAAAAACCAGAAATTACTTTTGGCGATTTTAAACTTTCAGAACAGCTGGTTAATGCTCCAGCTCGAAAATCTCCAATGTATATGTATTATGAAAGTTTGGCGAGAGAATTAACTCCAAAAATTGTGGAAACATTTAATAAAATGAAAGCCGATGGTAAAGAATCTACCTTAGATGTTTGTATGATGGATTATTTGGCTTCAAAACAAGACGGAGAAGTTAAAACTCTGCAAGAGGAAAAGTTGAAAGAGTATGCCGAGCGCCGCCGCAAAATTGAACAGTATAAAAAAGAAACCATCGAGCGCCGAGAAAATGAAAAATCGGCGTGCAAACCCGAAGTTTTGTTGGCTTGGAAACAAGCTTTGCAGCACGGTGATTAATCGGAAACGTGGCAAAAACATTGCGGTTCGTGATCGTTGATAATGCCGACCGCTTGTAAATAGGAATATATAATCACACTGCCGACATATTTCATTCCGCGCTTTTTTAAATCCTTGGAAATGGTCGCCGAAAGCTCGTTTTGCACAGGGCAGGGAAATATATTGTATTTTTTGGTTTCGCCGTTTGTAAAATGCCATAAATATTGGTCAAACGAACCAAACTCTTGCTGAATTTGCAAAAATATTTTGGCGTTGCTAATGGCGGCGCAAATTTTTTGTCGGCTGCGGATAATTTTGGGGTTTTGCAGCATTTTTTCTATTTTTGCCTCGTCAAATTTAGCTACTTTTTCTGGCTCAAAATCGGCAAATTCTTTTGCAAAGGCTGTCCGCTTTTTCAAAACCGTTATCCATGATAGTCCGGCTTGAAAACCCTCTAAAATCAGCATTTCAAAAAGCTTGCGATCGTTATGCACCGGTTTGCCCCATTCTTTATCGTGATAACGGGCATAAATTTCGCAATTTTCATCAACCCAAGAACAGCGCATTTTTATACCTTATGCGGCAAACGGCTATAAATAAAATCACTCAGACAATTTGGCAAAATAGAAAGCAACCAAACGCCAAAACGCATTGGCCATGGAAAAGCTATCAGCCCGATGTTTTTTTGAAGGCCTTTATAAATAATGTCGGCGGCCTTGTCAGCTTCCATAAAAAATGGCATCGGACAGGTGTTTTTGTCGGTTATTCTGGAGCGTACAAAGCCAGGGCAAATCACGTTTACGGCAATGTTTTGGGCTCTCAGACTGTTACGCAAAGCTTCGCCATAGGCTTTGACGCACGCTTTGCTGGCACTATATGACGGACAGGCGCTGAGTCCGTGATATCCGGCAATCGAGGCGGTTATGGCAATGATTTTTGTGGTGTTTTCGCTCTGTTTTTTATATATTTCAACAGCCGGCGTAACCGTGTTCAAAACACCCATAACATTGGTGTTGAAAGTGTTGTATATGTTTTGCGGAGTTTCCTCTCCGGTAGAAACGCCGGCGTTGGCAAAAACTAAGTTAAGCGGCGCTTTTTGGTTGCATTCTGCAATCCATTTTTCCATTGCGGCTTTATCGGCAACATCAATAATTTTACCTTCTGTCGTGCAGCCAAATTTTTGACATTTAGAAACAACTTCTTGCAAACGATTAGCATTCCGTCCGCTCAAAAATAAATTTTTTGCACCGTTTTTAGCATAGGTCAAAGCAAGGGCTTCACCAATTCCCGATGAGGCGCCGGTGATGAGAATGTTTTTGATATTTTTTTGCATTGTCTGATTATCCTAGTAAAATTTTAACTGTTGCGTTATATGTTATTTATAGGTTATATTATAGCTGCGTTTATTTTGCAAGAGGAAGAAAATGACTGATATTATCGACACATTAAAAAAAGTTCGCCGCGGTGCCATGTTTATTATTGAAGCGCCGTCCGGTACAGGAAAAACTTCGGTAATCAAAAAACTTATGGCGCTTGACAATAATCTGAAATTTTCAGTTTCAGCTACTACACGCAAGCCGCGTGAGGGCGAAAAAGATGGTGTCGATTACTATTATATCAGTGATGAAAAATATGATGAGTTACTAAAACAAGATGCTTTTTATGAGCATGTGGACTCTCAATATGGCTCACGCTACGGAACGCTGCGCTCCGAAGTGGATAGTTTTATTAACGTGGGGCAAGATGTGGTGTTTGATATGGACTGGGTAGGCTTGCGTCAGATGAAAGCAAAAGCTCCCGATGATGTGGTGTCTATCTACTTTTTGCCGCCGTCTATTCACGAGTTGCGCCGCCGTTTGGAAGGGCGTGGCACAGATAGCAAGGAAATTATCAATAAACGTATGGGACTGATTTTGGAAAAAATGGCGCATTGGACGGAATACGATTATGTGGTTGTGAATGTTGATGTGGACCAAACAGTTGAAACCGTGCGTGAAATTATTTCGGCAGAACGGATGAAGCGCGTGCGTCAGACCGGATTGGTTCAATTTGTTGAAAATTTGAAGAAAGAAGCCGAGCATGACTAAAATCCCTTTTATCAATAAATACGGCGCGGTGTTTTTCTTTGAAGCGGACAAAGCTCAAAAGCGCGAAATTTCGTATTCGGTGGTGGCAAAAGATAATTTAGTGCTGTGTCAATATGATAAAATTTCAGGGTTGTTTTCTTTTCCGGCAGAAGAATATTTGTCTTTAACCGAAACACCGACATTTAGTTTTGTTTTACATACAAAAGTAGAAGAAAACGGTAAATATTTTAATGATGTGCAGACGTTTAAAGTTTATGATGTCGAAAATGCTCAAATTGACAGCGGTCTCCTGAATTGGCAGCTGATAGAAGATATTATGGTTTCTAATGTGCAATTTGATGAAACGCAGCGGAATGGTTTTAAAAATCTGATTGTGAGAAGGAGATAACATAATGCAAAAAATATATGATTCTATAGAAGATTTGATTGGGCATACTCCTTTACTGAAACTCAATAAACTAATGAAAAAGTTTGAGTGTCAGGCTAATATTATTGGTAAGTGTGAATTTTATAATCCGATTTTTTCCGTAAAAGATAGAGTAGCTCTGAATATGATAAATAAGGCGCCGTTTAGCAAAATTAATGAAAATACGGTGTTTATTGAAGCGACTTCGGGCAATACCGGTGTTGGTTTGGCGGCATTTTGCGCCGAGCGCGGCTATAAATTGGTTATTGTGATGCCTGAAAATATGGCGCATGAAAAAATTGCGTTGATTCGTCAATTTGGCGCCGAAGTTTTGCTTACTCCTGCGGCCGAAGGTATGGCTGGCGCTATTCGTAAAGTGGAAATGCTGAAAGCTCGTTCAGAAAATCTGATAGAATTCAAACAATTTGAAAATCAGGCTAATGTAGAAGCACATCAGCTGACAACCAGTGTGGAAATTATGGAAGATACGGGTGGAAACGTTGACGCACTTGTGTGCGGTGTCGGGACTGCCGGAACTATCACCGGTATTGCATCGGCGCTGAAATCTTGCATTCCGGATTTGTATGTGATGGCGGTTGAACCTGCAGAAAGTCCGGTTTTGAGCGGAGGGCAGAAAGGCGCACACCGAATCGGAGGTATTGGGGCTGGATTTGTGCCGCCGCTATATCGTCCGGAATTGGTTGACGAAGTTTATAAAGTAAGTAGTAAAGACGCTTTGGATATGACTAAAATTGTGGCGCAAAATGAAGGCTTGCCTGTCGGCGTTTCTGCAGCAGCGGCTTTGACGGCAGCAATAAATTTAGCCAAACGAGATGAAATGGCGGGTAAAAATATTGTTGTGATTTTACCGGATAGCATTGAGCGCTATTTGTCTGACCCGTATTTTAATGATGAACAAGTTGAATCACAGGACTAAAAAATGAAATTTTTTGCTATTCTCAGCCGCTATCTTAATCGCCAATTATTGGGCAATTTCTTTATGGTGCTGTTTGCTATTTTGGGCATTATTTTAATGTTTGATTCCATAGAAACATTGCGTAAAATTTCTGGCCGCGATGACGTGACAATGTGGTTTGCCGCTCAGTTGGCGGTGACGAGAGTAACTAAAACCGTGGAAATTGTGTTGCCGTTTGTGATGATGGTGGCCGCGATGATAACTTTTTGGCGTTTAAGTAAAAACAATGAGTTTGTGATTATACGTTCGGCCGGTGTTTCTATGTTTGGCTTTTTGAAGCCTTTGATTATAGCTACTTTTTTGCTTGGTTTGGCAAATACTATGCTGTTTAATCCAATAGCGGCCAAAATGTTTGAATGGCACGAGGTTTTGGACTATCGATTGGATACGCATGACCCAAACGCGGTATTGTTTTCAAGTAAAGGACTATGGATACGCGAATCGGTGGGCGAAGGTAAAGTGTTGCTGATTCAGGCCAAAACTTTACGACAGGAAAATAATACTTTGTGGATGCGTGATGTCAGCATTACCGAACTTGGTCCAAATGCAAAAATTCTCAAAGGTTACGAAGCCTATTTTGCTACTTTGGAAGGCAATACCTTTCATTTGAAAGACGTCAAGGTGCTGGAAGGCGGTAAGCCTGTTGAATTTTTGATGGATTATGCTTATCAAACTTCAATTAATATGGAGCGTATCAAAGAAAACTTTATTGAGCCTGACGCTATCTCTTTTTGGCAGCTGCCGGAAACTATAGCCTTTTATGAACAGGCAGGTTTTTCTGCTCGTCGGCACTGGATGCGTTATCTCAGTCTTTGGGTGTCACCATTTTTACTTGTCGGTATGATGATGATTGCCGCCATATTTATGCTGCAAAATACCCAGCGAGGTTCTGGAATCTTAATGCGAGTTGTTTTAAGCATAGCCGTAGGGTTTATTGTATATTTTTCATCGCAAGTCGTATATGCCTTTGGTGTAAACGGATATATTCCAATTTGGCTTGCTGTTTCCGCCCCAACGCTAATTATTCTACTGACAAGTACTTCGATGTTGGTTTCAGCGGACGAAGTTTAGAAGGAAACTCGTCTAGCTGGTATCTGCTAGGGATTTTTGCGCTCGTGTACTATTATGTACACGTCGCTTAAAAATTCCGTCGCATCTACGCACGCTATCCGAGTTTCTGCTAGTTAGGTGTTATTTGTGCTTGTGTACAACTTTGTACACGTCGCAAAAAAGTTAATGCGTATTAGCCTCATTATCAGAGTTTCTGAGAGTTAGTACCGGTTGCAGCAATAAGCAGCCGGTTTTTCTTATGTACTAGTCTGTACGCTGCGAAAAAATCTTACTTCGCATTAAGCTCATTATACGAGTTTTTCGTAAGCTAGTGCGTTTTGCGCTCGTGTACTATTATGTACACGTCGCTTAAAAATTCCGTCGCATCTACGCACGCTACCCGAGTTTTCTCTAGTTTGTGCCGGTTGCAACAATAAGCAGCCGTTTTTTCTTATGTACCCTTTTGTACACGTCGCTTAAAAAATTAATGCGTTGCTTTCAGCAACAAAGTCGTGGATTCTCCAGTCTGCCTCAGCCTATAAGGCGGCATGAGATGCTAAGAGTGACCTAAATTTATCACAAAAAAGAGGAAGTCCAACTAGACTTCCTCCCTTTTTATCTCTCTAAAAGCTCATTAAGAACTTTTAAATTTTAGAAGTGTTCATCACAACGCTTAATCAACTCTTCAATATTTTCAGGTGGCCAACCCGGTGTTTCCATACCAAGGTGGATACCCATTTTAGCCAATACTTCTTTGATTTCATTCAAAGATTTACGACCAAAGTTTGGAGTGCGCAGCATTTCTGCTTCGGTTTTTTGAACCAAATCACCAATATAGATGATATTGTCGTTTTTCAAGCAGTTTGCAGAACGAACAGACAATTCGAGTTCGTCAACTTTGCGCAGCAAGTTGCGGTTAAACGGTAATTCTTCATGAACGTCTTCAGATTCGTTTTCTGGTTCGTCAAAGTTAATAAACGGCTTCAATTGGTCTTGCAAAATACGAGCTGCCAATGCAACTGCATCTTCCGGAGATACTACACCGTTTGTTTCAACGTTCATGGTCAATTTATCATAGTCGGTAATTTGACCAACACGAGTGTTTTCAACTTTGTAAGAAACTTTAGTAACCGGAGAATAAATTGCGTCAACGGCAATCAAACCAATAGGAGCATCGGCAGATTTGCTGTTATAAGCAGGAACATAACCTTTACCGGTGGTAACAGTTAATTCCATATTGATTTTTGCACCGGCATCCAATGTGCAAATTACATGGTCCGGATTCATAATTTCAACATCGTGACCGGTTTCAATCATAGCTGCAGTAACCACGCATGGACCTTCAGCTTTTAATGTCATTGTTTTTGCGCTGTCAGAGTGTACGGCAACAGCCAACTCTTTAATGTTCAACACAATATCTGTAACGTCTTCGCGAACGCCAGGAATTACAGAAAATTCATGCAAAACACCGTCAATTTTGATGGCGGAAACAGCACCGCCTTGCAATGAGGACAGTAAAACTCTTCTCAACGCATTACCTAAAGTCAGGCCGAAGCCTCTCTCTAAAGGTTCAACCACTATTTTTGCTTTATGAGTTGCATCATCTTGAGTAACTTGCAAATTAGTTGGTTTAATAAGTTCTTGCCAATTCTTTTGAATCACCGGTTTTGTCCTTTTCTTGATAAGTTATATGTACATATAAAAAAACACGGCAACAGGCCTTGAATAAAGGCCTGTGCCAAAATAATAACTAGACGTGACGTCTTTTTCTCAGACGGCAACCATTATGCGGAATTGGGGTTACATCACGAATTGTTGTGATAGTAAAACCGATTACCTGCAATGCGCGGATTGCAGACTCTCTTCCTGACCCAGGTCCTTTAACTTCTACTTCCAAAGTTTTCATACCATTTTCTTGAGCTTTTTTACCAGCTTCTTCAGCGGCAACCTGAGCAGCATAAGGAGTAGATTTTCTAGAACCTTTGAAACCTTGTGCGCCTGCAGTAGACCAAGAAACAGTGTTACCTTGAGCGTCCGTGATTGTAACTCTTGTGTTGTTGAAAGAAGAATCAACGTGAGCTACACCGGAAGTGATATTCTTTTTTTCTTTTTTCTTTTTCAGAATTGCTTTAGCCATTTGCACTTACCTCACTTATTTCTTCTTATTCGCAACGGTTTTACGTTTACCTTTGCGGGTACGAGCATTTTGTTTTGTGCTCTGACCGCGAACAGGCAGACCTTTACGATGTCTTAAACCACGGTAGCAACCTAAATCCATCAATCTTTTGATGTTGGTACCAACTTCACGGCGCAATTCGCCTTCTACAAGGTATCCGTTGTCGATTACTTCGCGGATTTTCATGATTTCTTCATCAGAAAGCTGACTAACACGACGGTTCATGTCAATTCCTGACTTTGCGCAAATATCTTGAGCAGATTTTCTACCAATACCAAAGATATAAGTCAGTGCGACTTCAATTCTCTTGGCACTTGGAATGTTTACACCAGCTATACGAGCCAAATTTAATCTCCATTTACTTTCAATTAATTAATACATTCAAAAAGTTGATCACCACTTTTCAAAATTAAGCGGATTATAGGCGTGATATTTGTCAGAGTCAACCCCTTTTCTGCATCAAAATTCATTTTTTTTATAAAATTCAAGCGGCAGTAAAATTTTATCTTGCCTTTCAGGAAGGGACTGTTGGTCATTTTTAACAATAATGTTTGATTAAAGGCGTTTTAAATATTCGGCAAAGTTGACAATCGCAGAGCTTACTTCATCGGCAACTTCGGTAAAGTCCTCATTTTTGCAGAGTTTTTCTTCATCAGCGTAGAGCGAGCGGTTTAATTCTAGTTGCAAAGTATACATTTTGCGGCGAGGTTGGCAATAGTTGAATGTGATGTAGGCGCCAGAATATGGACAGTTTTCTTGCACATTATAATTATAGTCCCAAAATTGCGCGGCTAAGAAATCGCTGTATTCTTGCGGGCAGCTTTGGCTGAATAGGTTACCCAAGCAAACGTCTATGCCAGAGCGGTCATCAATAATTGAACAAATCTTTGACGGCATGGAATGGCAGTCTAAAACTACGCAGAATCCAAATTTTTTTAGGCATTTATTGATAAGCTGTAATAAACGATTGTGATAAACGTCATAAACTTTGCTCAAACGTTCTTCGGTTTCATGATAATCAAGCAATCCGTCATAAAGATTTTCTCTTTTAAAATTAATGCGGTGTATAACACCTAATCCAACGCGGCAGTGCTTGTCATAAAGGATATCTTTTTCTTTGGGATAATTATAAAACATTGCCGGATCAAGTTCTAGTCTGTCGCGGTTTAAGTCTACAAAAATGCGGGTGATATTCATTTTGATGGCGGTCAATCCTTTGTTGATAGCATTTTGTAGCAGCTCATCAACAAACAAATCTTCGTTACGGCGCAAAATTTTTTCGTCAAAGCGGACATTTTGTAAAAATTCGGGCGGAAAACAAGTGCCGCTGTGAGGTATTGAAAGTATCAGCGGATATTGCAATTTATCAGTATTAAATTCACTGTATACTGATAAATTTTTGTAATCAACTTTGAAATCAATATGTTTATCCGCCATAAGCCACCTATTTTTTGAGGGTTAAAATTTTACGAGGAGCTTTGGGCTCAAAGTTTTTGTTCTCTGTGGTTTTATTTTTGCGAAAAGGCTTGCGGTTTTCGGTGTTGCGTTTAAAAGTTTTGCGTTCTTTGAATTTACGCTCTTCTTTTGGGTGTTCGCCAAATTTTGAATGATGCGGTTTATAGCCTTTTTTATCTTCTTTAGAATCACGTTTAAAATCTTTGCGTTTAAAATTGCCGCGTTTGGCAAAAGTTTTTTTCTTTTCAGATTTTTCAGTGTTTTCTTTTTCTGTCCGTTTGCGTTTAGTGGTATCTTTTTCTACAGACCAGCCGAATTTACCAAGCTGCTTACCCAAAGCATAATAAAAACCATGAGCGTAGGCCAATAGTCCGGCTTTTTCCAGATGCAAAGCATTATTTTCATCTAAATATTGTTCATCAACATTGACCGATAACACTTCGGCTAAAAACATATCATGCGTGGCCGGCTGCAAATCAGTGCCGAGATGTTTGATTTCTAAAACGCGGCATTCCAGCGATATCGGAGATTCGGCAACTTGCGGAGCTGCAATTTGAGTGCAAGGAGCGGCGGTTAGGCCGGTAAGTTCAAATTTATTTACTGTGCGTCCGCTTTTGACACCGCATATATCAACTTGTTTTGCCAGCGCCACAGTCGGCAGGTTGATAACAAATTCTTTTGTTTGGCTGATGATTTCATGACTATAGCGCGATGGGCGCAGCGAAACATATACCAAAGTCGGGTCGCTGCATAAAACCCCCGTCCAAGCCGCTGTCATAACATTAGGCTTTTCCATTGTGCCACAAGAAACCAAAACCGGCGGCAGCGGAGCCATCAATGTTCCGGGACGCCATGAAATTTTTGCCATATTAAACTCCTTTAAATTAACTTTGCGCAGTATATACCCAAAATTTTTTACAGTCAAGCAAAGTCGGGGTCTGCCACAATGTTGCAGCAGACCACTTTTTCAGGAATAAAACTATGAAAATTCATAGTGATTCTAATATAGCATATTTTACCGCCTTTACCTATAAATCTAAAGAGCAGGGTTGACCGATAAATAGTTTAATAAGTCGCAGAATCTAATTGTAAAAATAAACTAATGAGCTAAGCTGTTGGGCAATGGAGAATGAAAATGAAAGATTTAGATTTAAGCAAATTGAGTTTTGAAGAGGCTTTAGTACAGCTGGAAAGTATTGTGCGTGAGCTTGAAGGTGGAAAAATTAAACTTGACGATGCGGTTGAAGCCTATGAAAAAGCTACGGCTTTAAAAAAATTTTGTGAAGAAAAGCTCAAAGCAGCGCAGTTGAAAATTGAAAAAATCAATGTTTCGCCGGAAGGCGTTGTTTCTACCGAACCTTTGGATAAAGTGGAGGAATAATGGTAGATGTCAAACAAAGTTTAAGTGAATTTTCGGCAAAATTTAATGCTGATTTGCCGGAGTATTTACCTGTGCCGAACGGGGTTGAAAAACGTGTTGTTGAAGCAATGAGTTATTCGCTGATGAATGGCGGTAAGCGCTTGCGTCCGTTTTTGCTGTGTCAATGCGCGGCTTTGTTTGATGTTGATTATAAAATCTGTCTGCCGGCGGCTGTGTCTTTGGAAATGCTGCATACTTATTCTCTGATACATGATGATTTGCCGGCAATGGATAATGACGATTTGCGGCGCGGCAAACCTACCTGCCATAAAAAATTTGATGAGGCAACGGCTATTTTGGCGGGTGACGGGCTTTTAACCCACGCTTTCAGAGTGTTGTCTACGGCTTTAGAGATTCGTCCGGAAGTTCGTTTGACCTTAGTGCAGCTGCTTTCGGATGCAGCTGGTGCTTTTGGCGGTATGATTGCCGGTCAGACTTTGGATTTATATGCCGAATCCGTGGGAACTGCCGATGGCGATGAAGATATTATAGCGCGTTTGGAAGAAATGAAAACCGGACGCCTGCTGCGTTATGCTTGCGAGGCGGGCGCGGTTTTGGGTAAAGCGCCGTTGGAACATCGTCAAGCATTGGTTTGCTATTCTCGTAAAATTGGGCAAACTTTTCAAATCAGCGATGATATTTTAGACCGCGAAGGCGACCAAAATCTGATGGGCAAAACTTTGCATAAAGATGAGGCGCAAAATAAATTCACCATTGTCAGCCGCTTTGGAGTTGCCGAGGCAAAAAAAATAGCAGAAAAGCTCACTCTTGAAGCAATGGAAGCTGTGAAAATTTTTGGTAATAAAGCCGAAATTTTACAAGAACTTGCCCGTTTTATTATTGAACGCAACAACTAAAAAAATCTGTTGCGCGCCCCTTGTTTTTATGGTATGCTGAAAGCATAAAATATAATTATGAAAACGGAGGTGTGTTATGCCTGAAAAAAAGAAGATTACTGCCGGTCAGCAATTTATAAAATTGCTTGAAAATGCTGCGAAAGATAAAAATAGACTTTTAGATTTGGCTAGCGGAGTTATAAAGCGCTCTCACTCTAAGCGTGGGTTAAAAAGCCGCAATTTACCGGATAGTGAATCGGCGATTAAAATGAGCGCCTCAATTGCTAAATTTAACGCTATGGCCGGCAAAGATGTTTCGACCGATGGAATGTTGGCGATGATTGTTAACACCTATCGTCAAGAAGAGTTTGGGTATCCTAAAAAATTTAAAGAAGATTTTAAGAAAAAATATCCGGCAGAATATGATAACAATAATGCAAAAACAGCATTGTTGGCTGCTCGCCGCCGTATGCCTGTTAATGAATGATTATATTTTATTTCTTTTGTTTCTCCTTTGCCGCCGATGTTTTATCGGCGGTTTTATCTTGTTTGTGTAAAAATATGTTGATTTATCCGACAAATTACGTATTGTGAGAAAAAACATAAGGAGAATAATATGCTGATTTTTAGTTTGGCAATGGTTGCCGCTTTGTTTTATGCTTTGCCGAGTTATGCAAATCCGGCTTGCGCTGTTTGTACGGTTGGCGTGGCTGTTGGCTTAGAGGTGGCTCGCAATTTGGGTGTTGATGACAGCGTGATTGCTGTTTGGGCGGGAGCTTTGTTGATGCTCATTGGTTATTGGACAATTTTGTGGTGCGATAAAAAAGGCTGGAACTTTGCTTTCCGCAATCCGCTTTTGATAGTTCTGTCAATTTCTATGATTGCCGGTGTTTATATAAAAGATTTGGTTTATACGCCAAAACCGATTTTAGTTTTTTATTTGGATCCGTTTTTGTTTTGCACTTTGTTAGGCGCGGCTGTATTGACATATAGTTCGGTGTTTTATCAATGGATGAAAGCCAAAAACGGCGGTCACGCGCATTTTCCCTTTGAAAAAGTGGTGCTGCCGATAGCCGCTTTGGCTTTGACCAGTTATGCTGTAAACTATTTTGAAGTTTGCAAGCCGTTACCAACGACAGCGGCTGTGGAAAACAGCGCTCCGGCTTTACCTGATGACGGTTCGGATATTTATGATTTTAGTAAATAATAGTCTTAAGGAGGTGCAACAGCCTCCTTTTTTATTTTTTTGAGTTATTATCAAATCCTAAAAATATGTTTTTCATCTTTTGATAATTAAAACCAACTAAAAAATCGTGGCGTATCTTGTCTTTTTGCTTGAGATTTTAGCAAAATAGAGTAAACTCCAAACAATTGTTATTGTATGTCTTTTAAGGAGAAATGTAAATATGTCAAAAGTTTTGATTACTTCCGCTTTGCCGTATATTAACGGGATTCCGCACCTTGGCCATATGGTTGGTTGCTTGCTGCCGTCTGATGTTTATGCTCGTTATATGCGAATGCTGGGTAATGAAGTTTTGTATATTTGCGGAAACGACGAACATGGTACAGCTTCTGAAGTCGGCGCTTTGAAAGAAGGTATGCCGGTTGAGAAATATTGTGACAAATATCATGCCCGCCATATTCAGACATATAAAGATTTTAATTTGTCGTTTGACTATTTTGGCCGCACATCCAGCGAACAAAACAAAGAAATGACTTATCATATTTTTTCACAGTTGGATAAAAATGGTTTTATTGAAGAAAGAACAATGAAACAGGTTTATTCGGTTGATGATAAAATGTTTTTGGCTGACCGTTATATTACCGGTACTTGCCCGCATTGCGGCTATGAAAAAGCCCGCGGCGACCAATGCGAAAATTGCACAAAAGTTTTGGAACCGACAGATTTAATCAATCCGCGCAGCACTATTTCCGGCAGCACAAATTTGGAAGTGCGCGAAACTAAGCATTTGTTTTTGAATCTGCCGAAAATTGAAACAAAATTGGTGGAATGGCTCAAAACTAAAGAAGCTTTTTGGCCTGATGTGGCTTATTCTATTGCTAAAAAATGGGTTAAAGAAGGTTTGCAACCGCGCTGCATTACTCGTGATTTGAAATGGGGTTTTCCAGTTAATAAAGAAGGTTTTGAAGACAAAGTGTTTTATGTGTGGTTTGATGCGCCAATCGGCTATATCGGTATTACAAAGCAATGGTCTGATGAAAATCCGACAGAACGTAATTGGAAAGATTGGTGGTTGGACGCCAAAGACGTGCGCTATGTTGAGTTTATGGGCAAAGATAATGTGCCTTATCACTCTATTACGTTTCCGGCAACTTTGCTTGGTACTGGTGAAAACTGGACAAAGGTGGACTTTTTGAAAGGATTTAGTTATTTGACTTTTGAAGGCGGAAAATTCTCTAAATCCGAGCATCGCGGTGTTTTTGCTGAAGATGCAGTACAAGAATTTCCTGCTGATTACTGGCGCTATTGGCTGATGGCCAACGCTCCTGAAAGCTCAGATTCATCTTTTACCTTTGAAAGTTTTGTAAATACGGTAAACAAAGATTTAAACGGGGTTTTAGGTAACTTTGCGCAGCGCGTGATGAAAATGACAGCCTCTAAACTGGGCGCGCAAATTCCGGAAGGCGGAGAATTGCAGGCTGAGGATAAAGAGCTGATTAAAGTTTTGCAGAGCCGTGTTCAAGACTACTTTAAATATTTGAATGAAATGGAATTCCGTAAGGCCGCCGCTGAATTGCGTGCTATTTGGGTTGAAGGCAATAATTACATTTCTACCACAGAACCGTGGATGGTAATCAAAGAAGACGAAACCCGCGCCGCCACTATTTTGCGTTTGTGTTTGAATTTGGTTCGCATTTATGCTATATTGAGTGCGCCGTTTATGCCGGATACCGCTGAAAAAATTATGGCTAAATTCGGTTTGACTTCTAAAGATATGCCGTCGTTGAAAGACTTTAATGTTGAAAAAGAAATGTCTGCTCTTAAAGCCGGTCACAAATTTGAGGCTGGAGAAGCTTTGTTTGAGCGTATTACTCCGGAAAAAACAGCTGAATTACAGCAAAAATACAGCGGAGCAAAATAATATAAGTTGGAGGTAAAATGAAAATTTCCATAAATAATGGTTTTCTTCATAAAATTTATCTGGGAATAACGTATCCAGTGCGCCACCCTGTGGTATGCTTGTTGCTGTTGCTGGCGTTTTTTAGGCATGAGTTGTTTGGAGTTTGGCAGGACTATCAGCCAGAAACGAAAATTCCGGTGAAACAAATAGCGGTTGTAAAAAGAGAAGCGTCGGATAACTTGAAAGAAAAGCTATCGGAAATGCGTTTATCTATCAGCAGAATGATGCCTGTTTCCAAGAAAAAAACTAAGGCAGAATATAAAAAAGAAGATGAGAAAAATCATTTTGCCAGCTGGAATATCGGTAAGTTTAATAAGGTTAAATATGAACCGGCAGAAGTTGTAAATGTGCCGCTGCCTGAACAGTCGGAAAAAAGTTTTTCAGAAGTCAAACAACAAGCGGAAGCCGAAAAAAATATAATGAAAGAAAATCGGCTGCAAGAAGAAAATAATAAGCAAAATATTTTTGCCGGTGATGAGTCTTATCAAAATAAGAATGCTGATTTTCATCCGGAACAATATTATGTGAAAAACACCTCGCTTAATCTGGAATATTTACAAAAAGTTGAATATATTGAAGGTGAAGCCGATATCGTGGGACCAAACAGTATGTTTGTAGGCGATACTTTTGTGTTTTTGTATGGTTTGTACAGCGATCCGCGAATGTATGATACTCGAGCAGCAGAACAATATCTTGAAGACATAACCAAAGATAAAACAGTGTCCTGCTACATTGTTGCGCGGAGTTTGCGTAATGATAAAGCGACGGCGCTGTGCTTTGTTGATGATGTGTTTATAAATAAAGCGCTGACAGAAAATGGTTTGGCGCAGAATGTTGCTTTGCAGTAGGAAATAAAAGCTTATGTGGCAGCCTGTTTTTATGATAAGCGGTTATATTTTGGGCATATTAGGGCTCATTATGCTTATTCCGGCAGGGCTGGATTTTTGGGAATATGAAAAAATTGGGTCGCCGTTTGTGCCGTCGGCAATGGTGACAATATTTTTTGGCTTTTCCTTATTTTTATCAAACTATACAAAAGTTGAGAAAATTTCACTGAAACAGGCATATTTGGTGACGGTTGTCAGCTGGTGTGTGGTTGGCGTTTTTGCGACATTGCCTTTTCTGTTTTCAAATGGCCATTATGAATTTGCCGATGTTTTTTTTGAAATTGTTTCGGGAATTACCGGAACTGGAGCCACAATATTTGCCGATGTGGAAAGCCTGCCGCATTCTATTTTGTTATGGCGGTCGATTTTGAATTTTCTCGGTGGTTTGGGAATTGTTATTTTTGCCGTAGCTCTGTTGCCGTTTTTGGGAATTGGCGGCATGCGGATTTTCCAACGCGAAAATTCCGATTCCAACGATAAATTTATGCCGAAATTCAGCTATATTGCCAAGCGGATAGTTTTTGTTTACACTGCGCTTGTCTTAATCTGCACCGTGTCTTTATTTTGGTGCGGCATGGATTGGTTTGACGCCGTCAATCATGCTATGGCGTCAATCGGCACCGGAGGATTTTCAACAAAGAATAATTCGGTGGCGGCGTTTAACAGTGTTTCCATTGAAGTCGTTATCATGTTTTTTATGCTAACCGGCTCGCTGCCGCTGACCTTTTACATTTTACTGTTCCGACATGGCGAAGCAAATAAAAACTATCAGGTTTCGGTCTTTTTGAAAGCGGTTTTTTATTGCGGCTTATTTGTCAGTCTTTATTTGTTTGCAACATCTGATTATTCTTTAGCGCAAAGTTTGCGTTATAGCTTTTTCAGCGTTATTTCGGTGATGACGACAACGGGACTTTCTTCAGTAAATTTTGTGGAATGGGGCGTCTGGACCAGCGCCGTGTTTATGCTGCTTTCCTTAAGCGGCGGTTGCACAGGGTCTACCAGCGGTTCAATCAAAACGTTCAGGTGGCAGCTGGTTTATGCCTATTTACATAAATATATGCTTTCTATGGTGGAACCAAACCGTATAATTCCGCTTAAAGTCGGAACCATTAACCCGACACAAAATGTAATCACATCTGTGTTTGTCTATGTTTTCTCATTTATTATAAGCATGCTGCTGATAGGAGTTGTCATCAGCCTGTGTGGAGTAGATTTTAACACTTCATTGGCCGCGAGCGTGGCTTGTATGACAAATGTTGGTGTCGGAAGTGTTGAAATAATCGGACCAAGCGGAAACTTTGCTTTTTTTTCAGCTCCCGTAAAATATATTTTGTGCTTTGCAATGCTGCTCGGGCGTTTAGAAGTGATAACCGTGATGGTTATTTTTACTAAATCATTTTGGCGCAGCTGATTTGTTTTGGTAATATTTCAAAATATATAATCGTATGGCGCTGGAAAGGTTGGAGGTTAATCTTTCTTTATCTATGTTTGTAACCAGTTGGTTTAAGCTGAGGTTTTGCTCTGCGGCTATAAATTGCAGAGCTTCAAAAAACTCATCTTCCAAGCAAATGCTTGTGGCGTGTCGGCCGGCGATTAAAACGGATTTTTTACGCATTATTTTTTACGATAACTGTCAAATGAAATTATTTGAGCGTCGCCGGAAGCCGCTGATTGCGGTTCGACTGCAGAATTTGCGGTTGGCGTGTTACCTTCGTCAAGGGTGAAACTAAGCCCGAATTTGGCGTAAGGATCAGCAAAATAGGTAATTGCATCAAAAGGAATGGTTATGGTTTGAGGCGTGCCGCCAAAGCTTAAATCAACAGAAAAACTGTTGTGGCGCACCACGAGATTTTCAAATTGATTTTGCAAGACAATGGTCATGGTGTCCGGATATTGAATTTGCAGATTTTTAGAAATAATCGTACCAGGGAAATTGGTTTTAAAGGTTATATAAAAATGGTTTTCTCCGGGTAATCCCTGCTCTTCAACAATTTTTAGAGCGTAATAAACAACGCTGCGCAAAGATTTTTCGACAAGTTCATCATAGTCAATTTTTTCTACAAAGTTTACCATTACATCACCAAAAATAACAATAGTTAAGGGCCTTTCTGTTGCTAGGCGGCCCAATCCCCACTTTAGCCTAACCAAAGGTTAAAGAATTTAAGTTTGTTGCCTTAACTTAAGCAGCTACAGCAACTGGTGCAAAATTATCATTTGCATTCATTTAAATTTGAACCGATAACGGTGGTATCTCACCGAACACAACACATATCTTTACTATACACTGTCGAGCCTGGTTCACCCCCATAAAATTGGTGGAGGTGCCGGGTACTGCCCCCGGGTCCAATGTACCTATTTCATAAGGCTTCTGGTGTCATAGTCAGAAAACTGACGCTTATAATTATAATTATTTTTTTCTAAATTTCAAGTTTTATAAATCATTATCTTAAAGCATAAAATTTGGAAAATGTATCGCATATAAATTGCGTAATAACAAATAGTTATATAGTGTCAAGATTTAAAATATTGCTATTTTTGACACTTTTTACTGGATTTTTATAAAAAGAGGTGCTATATGACTCAGTGTTTAATTGTTCGTTAATCATTTTTAAGGAACTGTTAAAAGTGTTTAACACTGTTTTATTGCGCTGCATTAAATTGCAAAAAACAGCGGAAATTCTTAAAAGATGGGAAGCTGTTTGCCAATGAGGCAGTATTATGGGATGACACCTTATCGTGTTTAATAAATTTTGTTTTTTGTTAATCAGCGTGTTCGTGCTTTTCAGCAATGCGATTTATGCAAACGGTGACGCTGATGTGCTGCCGGTAAAAGAGTTTGTTAATGACGGTGCTCTTTGTTCTGTGGCTGCTAAAGAAGCAGGTAATGAATACGGCGTTGATTTTGATTTGCTGCAGACTATTTCGGCAGTAGAAAGCGGCAGATGGGATAATTTGCAAAACAGATATATAGCTTGGCCTTGGACAGTTAATGTAAAAGGAAAAGGCTATTATTACGCCTCTAAAGAAGATGCTATCCGCGCGGTTGAAAAATTTCAGAAGCAGGGTATAAAAAGCATTGATGTCGGTTGTATGCAAATTAATTTGAAATATCATGGTGATGCGTTTAGTTCGATTGAAGAAGCTATTGATCCGTCAAAAAATGTAAAATACAGTGCCAAGTTTTTACGCTCGCTGTATAGTCGTCACGGTCAAAGCTGGAAAAAGGCTGCAAAACGCTATCATTCGGGTAATCCGGAAAAAGGTGAGGCTTATACCAAACGTTTGGAAAATCGTTTTGAAAAATATAAGGTAGCCGGATTGACCGTAAGCTCTAAATTGTTTTGATATAGAAAAATATGATTACTACTAAATATAAAAAAGAATATGTTGTAAAAAGCTATGAGGCCGACTGTCATGGCTTTTTACGGCTTTTAACCTTGATGAATCTGCTGCAGGACGCGGCAACAGAAAGCGCAAATATATTGGGCTTTGGTTTTGAAAGGTGTGCCGAATTGGGCCTGACTTGGTTTGGTTCGGACTATTTTATTCAAATTGACAGGCTGCCGAAAATGGGCGAAAGTTTTGTTATCGAAACTTGGCCGGCAGAAACCAAACTCTGGGGCGCTATCCGAGATTTTAAAATTTATGATTCTTGCGGAAAGGAAATTATCAAGGTTAGCAGTCAATGGGTTTTGATTGATTTGGCGCGTATGCGTCCGGTGCCTCTAAGCAAGTATTTTCCTGACTACGAACCTTTGGCTGAAAGGGCGTTGCCGGTTGAATTTATGAAAATAAAAGAGCCGGATACTTTTTGCGTGGAAGATGAAATAAAAGTTCGCTTTGATGATATTGACATCAATAATCATGTTAATAATTCCATTTATCCGCTGTGGGCAAGTGAATGTGTTGACACAGATTATAGAATGCAGCACTGTCCGGCGGAAATTGAAATTAATTTCAAAAAGAGCGCAGTGTATGGTGAAAATGTTTTGGTTTTGACTTCGTTTGATAAAGATGAAAGCTTTCATTCCATCCGCAAAGCTGACAGAACAACCGAATTATCGCGCTGCCGGATAAAATGGAGAGAACTTACATTATAGTAAGTGGAAGCAGGGCTTTGCGTGGAGCAATGTTTTGCTTTAGAACGGCATGAAAAATTGGATAAGCCCGCTCGCATTCGGTTATGGCTATGTTGATAACCTGTTGCAATTTACCGCTAAAATTAAATTCGTCCGGATCAATAAAGAGCGAATGTTTGAAAACCGGCATGTGTGTTTCTTCCCAATAAGAAAAGTAGCCAACCCAAAGGTCTTCATTGATTAAAGCTAAAAGCTCAAAAATACTAGGCAGATTGACATTGACGGGCTCAAGGTTTAATAAACAAGAAATATGCAGGCAGTTCATTTGTTCTTCCCAAGCAAAAAAGAGCAGCATATTGTCCCACTTACCAGGTATTTCAACAACTATTTCATGAGAATTGCGGCGTTCGGTTGTATGCTGTTGATGGGCAAACAAACATTCTATGTCGTCCAGCGGATTGCATTTATATAATTTTTGAGCCAGCATACAAAATTCCTTTGTGAAGATACGATGCTAGATTGACACAATAAGTATATAAATGACAATTAACTTGAATAAGTTTTCCACTTTTTTTGAAATAAAAATTTTTTTTCGCAAATTGCAAAAAAATAAATTACGTTTTATCAAAGTGATAAAATTTTTTTATGTTTATAAATTTTTTTAGGTGTGGATTATCTGTTTTTTATTAATATACTTTTAAGCAATAGTGAAAATAGAGGAATAAAATGACAGGTTTTGCATATCCGGAGATTTCTCCGATTATTTTTCAAATAGGACCATTTGCTTTGCGGTGGTATTCCATGGCTTATTTGTTGGGTATTCTATTTGCTTGGTGGCTGGCGGCTAAACGTATAAAAAAGTACCAGATACCATTGACACAAAACAATTTGGAAGATGTGGTGTTTTATGTTACCCTTGGTATAATTTTGGGTGGACGTTTGGGATATGTGATAGCTTACGGCGGCGGTCAGTTTTGGAACAATCCTTGGGAGATTTTTGCGGTTTGGCATGGCGGCATGTCATTTCACGGCGGCATTGTCGGCGTTATTATTGCTTCATATATCGCAGCACGGAAAATAAATTTCCCTTTTTTACGTTTAACAGACTTGGCAGCGCCGTTGGTTCCTGTGGGAATTTTTTTAGGACGTTTGGCTAATTTTATCAACGATGAGCTTTGGGGGAGGGTTACCGATGTGGCTTGGGCGGTACGTTTTCCGCATGGCGGATATTTGCCACGCCACCCGTCACAGCTGTATGAAGCTTGTTTGGAAGGTGTTTTGTTATTCATTGTGCTTAATTTGCTATGGTGCAATAAGTGGTGTCGTGAACGCCGAGGTTTTGTTTCTGGTGCATTCCTCTTGGGATATGCTTTATGCCGTACGTTAGTGGAACAATTTAGAGAACCTGATGCTCAGTTAGGCTTTTTATGGGGAGGTCTAACGATGGGACAATTGCTTTCTATTCCGGCTTTTTTAGGCGGTATATATTTGTTAGTTCGGGCAAAACCTAAAAATAATTAAGCTTTAGTGACAATATTGCAATTAAAACGGTAGGCTTTTTGCAAGGCATTGTGCGCCCGCGTGGTAACACTGGTGGCGTTCAAATCGAGCCGTGTTTTTTCGGAAACGCTGGCGGAAATGGTTATTTTTATATTTTTGCCGTTGGTAAAAATAAATTCCGAAGCGGCAACAACATGGCGGATATTATCGACGTATTCCATGGTGTGTTTGGCGTCTTCATTTTTAAATACCATAATCAGTTCAGATGGAACTTGATAGCGATAAACCGTTACATCATAAGAAAATTCACGGATACGATTGACCAGCATTTGTTCTAATTCTTGCATTTTGGGATTTCCAAGAACTTTTTGCAATTTATCGCGGTTGTCAATGCTGAACAAACCAATGGTGTATTTATAAGGAAAACGGTTGTTAGCGTGGCTTAAATAGGAGTTGTAGCTGCCCACGTTTTCGAGAACGTCGTAGTTATATTGATTGTATAAATTTAAAACGGTGGTGCAACATAAAATCAAAGCAAAACTTAAAAAGAAAATAGTGACGCCGGAAGCAGTGTTTGAATACATTAGTCCCATAAACAGGCAGCTGTCAGCATAAAAAAGTCCGGTGTTTATGCGGGTGTTTTTGAAACTTATGTCTATGGAAATAGGTGCTAAAATTAAGAGCCATAGTGCTGTTGCCTCCATAGGCATACTGCCAAAATTTACATCAAGGTAAGGAATGCTTTTAATGATGTCGCCAAAGTGCTGAATAAATGTCAGCTGCGCCAACAAAAACACAGCCAGCCAAAAGCTGCTGCGGCTTTGCAGTTTGCGCGGCTCTAAAAAATAAAACAACAGCAAGTCAAGCGGCAAGATGAAACAGAGCCATAAATATTCTGCGCTGGACTGATAATCGGCGCCATATTTGTTTTTACAAAGATTTAAAAATACATAACTTATTGTTCCGGCTATAAAACTGAAAAAAGGTTTGGACTGGTTGACTAAAACCAGCAATAAAATTCCTAAAAACGCAAAAATATAGAAAGCTGTGTGCAAGGAAAGTGAGATGTCATTTGCAAACGGATTTTGCGCATAAAAAATTATCAATCCGCCGGCAAAAAATAGAGCCGGCAAGAAAGAGCTTTTTATAGTCGACATCACATATTTTAAACTGTCGGATACGGATTCTGTCACTTTTCCCTCCATTATCCGGCAGTATAAAACAAAAGAGTTTAAATTTTATTTATACATTTCAAAATAGAGCTGTCGCCGTAAGAATAAAAACGATATTTTTCGGCAATGGCGTGAGCGTACGCCGCTTTCATTCTTTCGGTTCCGGCAATAGCGCAAATCAACATAAACAAGGTCGATTTCGGCAGATGAAAATTGGTGATAATCATATCGATTATTTTAAATTTATACCCAGGGGTAATGAAAATATCTGTTTCTCCGCAAAATGGGTGCAGAATCCCGTGGTCGTCTGCAGCACTTTCCAGCAGGCGCACTGAAGTTGTGCCAACGGCAATAATCCGTCGGCCTTGTTTTTTGGCCTCATTTATAGTTTGGCAAGCCTCAGGAGTTATTACTCCAAATTCGGCGTGCATTTTATGATTTTTAGTGTCATCGGTTTTTACTGGTAAAAAAGTACCGGCGCCAACATGCAGAGTTAAAAACACTCGTTTAACCCCCATGTCGTCAATTTCTTTAAGCAATCTGTCAGTAAAGTGCAGTCCGGCTGTTGGGGCGGCGACTGCGCCTTCATGTTTGGCATATACAGTTTGATAGTCTTCCTTATCGTTGTATGGATTCCATAATCCGGCTAGCGGTTTATCGCGCTTAATGTACGGCGGTAAAGGCATTGATCCATACTGTTCAAGTTTTTTGCCTAAATCGTCAGGAGGGCAAAGAAAACGAATTTTTACACCGTCTTCATCATCTTTTTGTAAAACTTCGGCGCTGAAATCTGATTTTTCGGCAGAAATTTCAGCCGTGTAAAAGTGTATAACATCGCCGATGTGAAGTCTTTTAGCGTTTTTAATAAACGACCACCAGCTGATACCATCATCAGGATGATATAAGGTAACTTCAACCAGAGCTTCTCCGCGTTGTCCATATAAACGAGCCGGAATGACCTTGGTGTCGTTGAACACGAGAACATCGTCAGGACGCAGAATTTTCGGCAGGTCATAAAAATGACGGTCGTGAATCTCGTCTTCTTCCGATAAATCGAGCAAACGGGAGGTGTCACGCGGATTTGCCGGTTTTTTAGCTATTAGGTCTTTATCTAAATCAAAATCAAAAATATCTACTTTCATATCAGCCTCTTTTTTTAGTATTTAAGGCTATTTTTAATCTATGACGGACAATAACGCAAGATGTTTTATCTAAGTTTCGACAATATTATAAATATTTGTCAAATAAAAAGGTTTTGAGCTTGTTTTTTCGTGAATTTAGATAAAAAAATGGCGTTATTGACAAAAAAATATATTGCAATCAGCCCAAAAATAGTGTATAGTCTGCTTATAATAAATAGAATAACTGTGTCAAAAGGAGTTAATGACAATGGCTAAAAAAATGACGGTTGAAGAAGCAGTCCGCGTTATTAAAGAAAGTTATGAATTTGGTGACAAGTTCGATGAGGCTGTGGCTTATTTAAAAGAGCATAATGCCGACAATGAAGTGTTAGTTCCATTGAAAGACGAACAAACACTGGATAGGGTTAAAAAAGCCAGAGCAAAAGCTTATGTTGAGCAATGTTTGCTTGATGGTGAATATGACAAAAATTTTGATGAAGCCATTAAAATATTAAAAGGTGACAAAGAAGTTCAGTCCAAAGTTAAGGATGAACAAGAAATCTATGACAAAGAAAATCATCTGGAATTGGAAGATGAAGATGCTGTGCTGCATAATACTAAAAAAATCGGCAGCTTAGCAGATTCGTATATGGATGATAAAGATAACGCTGACGACTTTAAAGAGATGCAAAATAAAGTTGAAATTGTTGACGACTCCGGTCAAACAATTTCTGCTGAAGAAGCTCAAAAGTATTGGAACGCTATGCTTGACAGCGCTAAAGAGCAGGCTGTAATGCTGCGTGCCGGCGATAAAAATTTCTTTATGAAAAAAGAAAATGAAAAACGTCAGACCATACACCGCGATATTAAAGATTTTCTGGCTATCGGCGTTGCTGCCGGTGCTGTTGGCAGCGCTATGGATAAACCTAGTGAAAAAGAAGCTGTTGTTGGTAGTAAAGACTATGACAAATATATCAAAAAGCAGGCTGATAAGGCCGAAAAGGCTTTGGATTCTTTGTTTGCAAATGGTAAAAAAGCTAAAATTAAAACAAGCTTCTTCTTAACTCATTTTGCCGATACTGCTAAAAAAATTGCTTCTTATTCTCATCGTTGGTTGCAAAAAGGCTTTAAAAAAGTTGCTTCAATATTTGGCAAACGCCATGAATCTTTTGATAATAAAATGAAAGGTTTGTTTGGCAAGGCTTATACCGCAAAACAAGCTGCTGTAGAACATGTTAAAAACAACAAATTGCGTTTGATTACCGATACGCTTGCAACAGCTGGTGTGGCTTTAACCGCAGGTACAGGAATTGCTTTGCCGGTTGTGGCTGGATATGCACTTTATACCGCAGCCGGTTCTTGGGTATGGCCGTTGGTTGAAAAGAAGACTAAAGCTATTCGTGAAGCTAAAAAAGCCGGTAAAGACACCAATGAATGGGTTGGTTTTAAGGGGTTGAAAAAAGCTTATGCCGTTGTTAAGAGTGATGAAAAAGAGTTTAAAAAGTATAAAAACAGAGCTCTTACCGGAACAGCGTTTGGTATTGCCGGTGCCGGTGTGATTGCCGGAATGGGCGCAGCTTCCAACTGGGCTGTTGATAAAGCTGGCTATGGAATCGCTAAAGTGACATCTTCTGTTATTCGTTCTACAGGTTCTGTAACGAGTCAGTTTTTGAATTTGCGTGATGCCAAAAAAGATTTTAAGGCAGATCCATCGGCCGAAAACAGAGCTAGATTGAAACAAGCTAAAATTGGTTTGGGATTAGGCAGTGTTATTGCCTTTGCTGGTAATTGGTTGGCTTTTGATAATGTTGCAAAAGCAAATGCTTCTGAAAATTCTGGCGGCGTGTTTGATAAAATTAGGAATTGGTTCCATAAAGATGAACCTGCCGCAGATTCTGCGCCTGAGGTTAACGCGCCGGCTGCTGAACAGCCAGCTAATGGCGGTGCAGCAAATGAAGCTGCCGCAGAGGTTGAAACTCCGATGGTTACCGCTCCGGCTGCTTATGACGCATCTATGGGTATCAGCGAAAAACACTGGAATGAAATGCACCAAAAATTAACCGGTATTTATGAAAATCATTCTGCATTGTTTGGCAAAGAAAATGTTTCTTCCGGCGAAGCTTGGGATAAGATGTATCAAAATTTGGACAACGCTATGAAGGCTAATCCGGAATATTTTGGAAACATGACAAAAGAACAGTTCTTGTATAAATATATGAAATTGATTGAAAATACCGAGCGTGTATCTAACGGTCCTTCTGGTTATTTGGTAACAAGATTGGATAAAGACGGTTTGCCTTTGTATGGCGATAAAGATATGACTAAAGTTATGCGTGATATGAACGCTATGTTGAATTGCGGTGACAAATTCAAAATTTCGGCTGCTGAAATGAATAAGGCTTTAGATTATATTGATGCTAAAACCGGACGCTATATGGGCCCAGGCGCAGATGCGATTATCACTAATAACCGTTATGTTGGCGGTCGTGTAGAATGCGGCGAAAATTATCAAAACGCTTGGGAACGTGCAGTGCGCAAAGTAGCTGCTCATCATAAGCCGACAGTCGTTTCTCATCCTGTTATTGAACAAGAGCCAGTTCTTGCACCAGCTCCAGAACCAGTTAAAAATCCTGTAGCCGTGGAAGAAGTTGTAGTAAATGATGCTCCGGCACCACAAGCTCCGCATATTGAAGAAGTTGTGGAAAATACCAAGCCGGCAGAACGTAAAATCATTATTAACGAAGGTTCTACAGATGGTAACTTAGACGTTAACAGTGAAAAAGTGAAAGGACGAAGCAGAAGTTTTGTTACTGACCGCGGTGGAAGATAATAAGCGGTCATCTCAGGGGCTATAACTTTTGATACTTGAGTATAAGTTTGTATACGGTTTAAAAAAGTTAGTATATGTTAGCCCGTTGCCTAAACTTTGAAAATTAGTACCGGTTT
Source organism: uncultured Alphaproteobacteria bacterium (assembly GCA_934277435.1). Lineage (GTDB taxonomy): Bacteria > Pseudomonadota > Alphaproteobacteria > RF32 > CAG-239 > RUG410. The sequence goes on from CAKQUE010000001.1 coordinate 346,957, forward strand.
TCTGAAAAGGAAACCGGTACTTTAATTGAGTAAAAATAAAATTATTGCTTATTCCGCACCAATGACTTCGCGGCGGCCGACTCTGTCAGGAGGAGTAACAATACCCTCGTCTTCCATACGTTCAATCAGAATCGCGGCGCGGTTATAGCCTAAGCGTAGTTTACGCTGAATATAGCTGGTTGAGGCTTTTTTATCAGCACGGACAATGGCTACGGCTTGATTATATAAATCATCATCGCTGTTATCGCCTCCCATTTCGCCTTTATCAAACACCGGAGTGTCTTTGCCGGTGTTTAACTCGCCCTCTGTCACATCTGCCACATATTTTGGCTCGCCTTCGGATTTGATAAATTCAACCACTCTTTCAACTTCGGCATCGGTAACAAAACAGCCGTGTACGCGAATCGGACGTAAACCAGACGGCATATAGAGCATATCACCCATACCCAAAAGCTGCTCAGCGCCTTGTTCTCCCAAAATGGTGCGGCTGTCAATTTTGGTGGTAACATGGAAACTGATTCGGCTTGGAAAGTTAGCTTTAATTGTACCGGTAATCACGTCAACAGACGGACGTTGGGTGGACATAATCAGGTGAATGCCGGCGGCACGCGCCATTTGCGCCAAACGCTGAATGGCCGCCTCAACTTCTTTTCCGGCCACAAGCATCAAATCGGCCATTTCATCAACCACAATCACAATGTATGGCATTGGCGTGGTGTCTACAACTTGTTCTTCATACAAAGGACGTCCGGTTTCTTTATCGAACCCAACCTGAATGGTCTTTTTGATTTCTTTGCCGGTGGCGCGCATATCTGATACCTTTTGGTTGTAACCGGCAATGTTGCGGACGTTTAAAAGCGCCATAGCACGGTAGCGGTCTTCCATTTCTCTAACCGCCCATTTTAGACCGACAACAGCTTTTGCCGGATCAGTAATGACTGGTGTCAAAAGGTGTGGAATGCCGTTGTACATAGAAAATTCAAGCTGCTTCGGGTCTATCATAATAAGCTTGCATTGTTCCGGAGTCATACGGTAGAGCAGCGACAGAATCATGGAGTTTACCCCCACAGATTTACCTGAACCAGTAGTACCGGCAACCAGTAAGTGAGGCATTTTTGAAAGGTCGGCGTATATATGCTGACCTCCGATGTCTTTGCCGAGTGTAACATTTAAGATGTTTTTGCTGTTCTTAAATGCAGGATCTTCTAAAAGTTCGCGCAACCAAACTGTCTGGCGTTTTTCATTTGGCAGTTCAATACCAATGGTATTGTGACCGCTGACCACAGCCATACGCACTGAAGCCACGGCCATAGAGCGGGCAATATCGTCAGACAAGCCGATAACACGGGCAGTTCTGGTGCCAGGGGCTGGTTCTAGTTCGTATAACGTAACCACCGGACCAGGGCGGACTTTGACAATTTTGCCTTTAATACCAAAATCTTTAAGTACAGTTTCTAGTTCTATGGCGTTCTTTTGCAGTGTCGCCTCGTCATATTCTATATCGCCGCTGTCTTGCGGGATAGAAAGTAAATTTATGTCCGGCAGTTTATATTCGTTTTCGTTTGCAGCAGCGGCAGGCTGAGCAATTTTAGAAGCTGGTGTGGAAGTGTCGTTAAAGTTTGGAACCTGTGTCGGAGTTATTTTTTCTGCAGTTTTTTGCGAATTTGGTACAGATGGCTGCTGTGCTTGTAAAGGAGCGGTGATAGAAGCTGCTGCTGTCGGTATGGTCAATAATTCTTCTTGCTGTGGAATGTTTCCAGCCGGGCTTGATTTAGTAGCTTTAGAGGCAAAAGAACGAGCGCCTTCTGTTTGATAAATGTCTTCCGGAGTTATTTTTTTAGATGGTTTCTTTACATTTTGATTAGCAAAGTCGCCGTCTTTGATAAAATCAAAGGTAGGGCTGAAACTTGTTGAAATTGCTTTGGTATCGTCAGAACCTGTTTCAATTGCTAAATTTCCAATGGTCTGAGCAGTGTTGGCTTGCGGAATTTCTATTTTTAAGCCGCTGCTTTGAGCGCTAGTCATTAAAGGAGCTGCTGCAGTTTGCTGGCTGGAAACAGTATTGAGGCTTTGAGGTTTTGCAGAAACGGAGGCTAGACCAAAACTCGGTTCAACTCGATTGAGCGGAGGTAAATGGTTTTTATTCAATAACTTATCTTGCAGATAGCTGGGATTTATTTCTTTGAATTCGCTGAAGTTTCGAATATTGGCAATTCGTTTTGACAAATTCAAAATATTAAGCGTGCAGTTTTTTAGCAAATTGCCGATTTTTGCGGTTAAATGCAGCCAGAGGGTAAAAGTTATGCCGGCGGCAAAGTTAAAAGAAAGTATGCTTATAAACAACACAATACCTTCCAGCAGAATTGTGTTGTAAGAAAAGTTAAGCATATTTATGTAGTTGTTGAGCGGGCGGCTTAAGCTGCGACTCCATTCGCCGGTCAGATTATAAGGCAAATTGAAACGACCTAAAAATGAATTGCAGGTCAAATCTAAAAATGCAGAAAAGCATAACAAACCGACAATCCAAGCGAAAATGCGCATTTTATATTCGGCAAACGCCTGAAAACGAACAAGGCCTAGCCCCCAAAGAATCGGTACAAGCAAATAAATGATAAACGCCAAACCGAATGAGCTTAAAACAAAATCGGCGCTATGTGAACCAAAGGTGCCTAACCAGTTTTTTACGACAACATCATCAGAAGCCGCTTTGTTAAAAGACGGATCAGCGGCGTTGTAACTTATCAGGCTGATATAAATCAGCAGCGGAAAGATAATCAAACTCAATCCGATAAGTTCACATAAAAGCTTTTGCCACCAGCTTTTTGGCTGCTCTTTTTTTGTTTTTTTCTTGCCCATAATGTCCTCAAAATTCAATGCATATTTAATGTCCGAAGTATAGTTAAAAATGTTCAAAAAAGTATTAAAAAGAAACTTAAATAAAGTGGCTATGTTAATAAAATTTTTCTAAAAACTTGACATTTGACATCAGCGCTATACACTCTGCCAAGAATAAAAGGAGAATATTTTAATGAAATATGCTTTTGTGTTTCCCGGTCAAGGCTCGCAATTTGTGGGCATGGGGAAAGAATTGGCCGAAAATTTTGCTTCGGCTAGAGAAGTATTCCAAGAAGTAAATGACGCTTTATCACAGGATTTGTTCAAAATTATGGTGGATGGTCCTGATAGTGCGTTGACAATGACTGCCAATACTCAGCCGGCTCTAATGGCCTTTTCGATGGCGGTTGTACGCGTTTTGGAAAAAGATTTTGGAATAAAGCTGAAAGAAAAAGCTGCATTTGTTGCCGGTCATTCTTTAGGCGAATATTCTGCGGCTTGCAGTGCCGGTGTTTTTTCACTGAGCGACACGGCAAAATTGTTGCGAATCCGCGGAGATGCTATGCAAAATGCCGTTCCTTTGGGAGTTGGCGGTATGGCTGCCGTTTTGGGCTTGTCATATAAAGATGTGGGCGCTTTAGTTGAAGCTTGCTCAAATGACAAAGACATTTGTGTTGCTGCCAATGATAATTCAGATGGGCAAGTTGTTTTATCTGGTTCAATGGCCGCTATTGACCGTGCGGTGGAAATTGCATCGGAGTTTGGAGCCCGCAAATGCGTAAAATTGGCGGTAAGCGCTCCGTTCCATAGTCCGTTTATGCGTCCGGCTGCTGATGCTATGGCGCGCGCATTTATGGATGTGGAAGCGCATGATGCCGAAATTCCGTTGGTTGCCAATGTTTTGGCTGAGCCTATTACGGATTATAAAGAAATTATTAAGCATTTAATCGAGCAGGTAACCGGTACGGTGCGTTGGCGCGAAACCATGGCTTATTTGCAAGAGCAAGGCGTTACGGATTTAGTGGAACTGGGTGCAGGTAAGGTGTTATCGGGCATTGCTAAACGCAGCCACAAAGAAATGAACGCTTTTTCTGTCGGTTCGGTAGAAGATATTGAAGAACTGGCAAAAAATTTATAACAGAAAGGAATAAAAATATGTTTAGATTAGATGGTAAAGTTGCTTTGATTACCGGTGCTGCCGGCGGTTTGGGACACAAAATCGCTCACACTCTGCATGAACAAGGTGCTATTTTGGCTTTGACAGACATGAATGCCGAAAGATTGGAAGCTTTGAAAGCTGAATTAGGTAGCAATGCAGAATGCTTTGTTGCTAACTTGACCGATGGCGAAGCCGTTAAAAATCTGGTTAAAGAAGTAGAAGAAAAAATGGGCCGCATTGATATTTTGGTAAATAACGCCGGTTTAACTCGCGATAATTTGTTTATCAGAATGAGCGATGAAGATTGGCAGTTGGTTTTAGATGTCAACTTGACAGCAGGCTTTAAATTGGCAAAAGCTGCAGTACGCGGTATGATGAAACGTCGTTTCGGCCGTATTATCGGTATTGCCTCCGTAGTTGGTGTTATGGGTAATGCCGGTCAGGCTAACTATTCCGCTTCTAAAGCCGGTATGATTGCTATGAACAAATGTTTGGCTCAAGAAGTTGGTTCTCGCGGCATTACCGTAAACTCTATCGCTCCGGGCTTTATCAGAACTCCGATGACAGATGTTTTGCCAGATGATGTTAAAGCTGCTTTGTTATCCAAAATTCCAGAAGCTAAATTGGGCGAAGCTCAGGATATTGCAAATGTGGTTGCTTTCTTGGCTTCTGATGAGGCTCAGTATATTACTGGTCAAACCATTCACGTTAATGGCGGTATGGCTATGATTTAATCACTTTAGTGATTGCATTTCAAAGGCGCTGTGATGTTTTTCAGCGTCTTTTTTTGTGCAAAATTTTTGAACGGAAAACTCTTTTGTATAGAAATGAATAATTTGCTGTTTTTTCTAAAATTATAAGGCTTAATGCCTTGACAAAAATTGAAAATTGTACTTTATAGGGGGCGAAAAAGAATTTATAAAAAGAATCAGAGGAAAAGATGTTAAAAAAAATATGGGAAAGATTGAAGGCTGATTACACGCCTAAATCTGTGGAAGTTTTGCGTAAAGGTTATAGTTTGGCACTGTTTAAACGCGATTGTATTTCTGGTTTGACAGTTAGTATTGTGTCATTGCCGCTTGCTATGGCATTGGCGATTGCCAGTGGTTTGACACCGGCTCAAGGTTTGTACACGGCTATTGTTGCCGGTTTTGTGATTGCCTTGATGGGCGGTTCGCGTTTCCAAATTGGCGGACCGACAGGCGCGTTTGCTATTGTGGTGTTGGAAGTATTGCAAAGCTATGGCTATAATGGTTTAATTGCCTCAATGATTCTGACTGGTATTTTGTTGATTGCGGCTGGTTTTATGAAATTGGGCAGCTATATTAAATATATTCCATATCCGGTAATTATCGGTTTTACGGCCGGTATCGGTTTAATCTTGATTACATCTCAAGTAAAAGATTTTTTAGGTTTGACCAGAGATGATATTCCAAGCGCATTTTTGCAGCGTTGGTATACTTATATTGTCAGCATTCCGCAAACCAATTGGGCTGCGGCTTTTATTGGATTTTTATCTTTGGCTTTATATTTGGGAATTAAAAAATTTACACCGAAAATTCCGGTTTATTTAGCTATTCTGGTTGTGACAACCATCGTTACATACTTTTTCAATTTACCGGTAGAAACAATTGGGAGTAAATATGGCGATTTGCCAAAGATGTTGCCGGCACCGGAGTTTCCAAAGATGAGTCTGGATTTGTTCCGCTTGGTATTTCCAAGTGCTTTGACAGTGGCTTTTTTGGCGGCTGTGGAATCGCTTTTGAGCGCTAAAGTTGTTGATAGTATGAGCGGTGATGTCCATAACCCAAATGCAGAATTGGTGGGTGAGGGCTTGGCTAATATTGCTGCGGCAGCTTTCTTTGGCTTGCCGGCAACAGGTGCAATTGCCAGAACCGCAACCAACTATAAAGCAAACGCTTATTCTCCGGTTTCGGGAATGATGCAATCAGTATTCTTGCTGGGCTTTATGTTTTGCCTATCGCCGCTGGTTAAGTTTATTCCACTGTCAAGCTTGGCGCTTATTTTGATTATGATTGGCTGGAATATGCTTAATTTGGATAAAATGCTTGGTTTGGTAAAATCTTTGCCTGGGGATAGATATACTTTATTGGTTACGGTGATTTTGACCGTGGTTGTAAATTTGAGCGCGGCTATCGCCGTGGGCTTTATTATGGCTGCTATTATCTTTATGCATCGTATGAGCAAAGAAATTGAGCTGGCTAATATGGATAAGGTTCTGCCAGATGTGGATTCTGAAGTGGCGCATGATTTGCATGATAAAGGTATTGTTGTGGTTCGAGTCGCAGGTCCGTTGTTTTTTGGTGTCGTGACCCAAATTTCAGAGTTTTTCCGTCAGCTTGAAAAAAAGCCGAATGTGGTGATTATTCGGATGGGGCACGTTTCTATGATTGACGCCAGCGGGGCAAATTTGATTGTTGAGTTTATTGAAAAAATGCACAAAACACAGACTAAAGTGATTATTTCAAATATTAAAACTCAGCCAAAACGCGTGCTGCACCAAGCTTTTGCCAACGCACATGTGCGGTTGTCAGATATTTCAACAGCCTCCAACTATGAAAATGCTGTCAAAATGGCAAAACGCTATGTGAGCCGCAAAAATAAAGAATTGGCTACCAAAGAAGCCGCGGCTGCAGCAAATATAGCGGCTGAATAAGCTGATAGCAATGCTAAAAAAGAGAGGCTCGAGGGCTTCTCTTTTTTTATTGCCAAAATAGAAAAAATATTGTACAATAACATTGTATTCTTTAAGTATTTTATTTAAAATTTTGTTTATTATTTGAGCCTTTTTCATAGTTTGATTGAGATTTTCTCTTTTGACTTTGATTGCTTTTATAATTTCAAAATTTTAAATAAAATACTTTGTTTAAAATTTTGGGTATAATAAAAGAGGAGTAGTTTAAGGAGCGAACCTCGTTAAAAAAATAATAGTTATGAAAAAGTTTTTTATAATCTTTGTCTTGTTGGTAGTTAGTGTTTTAACAGTTTCTGCTACGGTTAAAAAAGTGCAGTATGTTAAGATTGATCTTCAAAAGAGAAGTACCATGGTGTACTTCTCGGATGGATCAAAAATCGGTACGGGTAATAATGAAGCCTTTAGAGGCTTCTTTAATAGCCTCAGAGCAGGTGATGTGATCGAATTTGAGGTTGAACCCTCAACGTACGATCACCTTGTGGCTGCTCGCAAGATTGCTCATGAAGCCCCTGAGGGTTTGACTAACGGCGTAATCATTTCTAACAATAGTTATGGTTACTATGGTTACGGTTATGGCGGTGCTGGTGCTGCTGTTATTGCGACTAAGAATGTTGGTATAGGGTACGATCCCTATACGGGCGTTCATGTTCGCATTGGCAACGGTGAAAATTTTGGCGCAGTTAACATTCCTGTTCGCATCAAGAGCAAGAAGGTTAACAACAGCAACTATACCACTGTTAACAACGGTGGCGTGGTTACTGCTAGCCCAGCAACCGTGCCAAATGTAAAGTCTGTATCTGTTGATCAGCTGACTAACATCACTAGCAATAGTGTTGTTAGAACATCTGCTTCTGCAGATAAAAACACAACTTCGAAAACTGCGCCTGCGAGATCTTCTCGTAAAGTGAAGGTTTACGAAGTTGCTACATTGCCTAGTGCAATGTAGAAGAACTGTAAAAAACTAAAGCACTTTAACTGTAAGGTTAAAGTGCTTTAGGCGTTTAAATGACTAATTATTTTTTTGTCGTCTTTTTAGTTGTTTTCTTTTTTGCTGCTTTGGGTTTGTTGTGAATAGCAGAAATAGCCATAGCATTTTCCAAATCTTTTTCATTGCACAAACCGATGGCAACCGGATTCTTTGGCTTCAGCTCAGACATGTCAGAGTGTTCACCGGCACGAATTTTGGCAATTGTCGGTTTGGTTGTACCGATAAGTTTGCAAATTTGCGAGTCCATAATTTCTGGGCAGTGTTTAAGAATCCAGAGAATAGCGGCTGGTTTATCACTTCGTTGAGAAGGTGATAAAACTTTTTTAGCTTTGGCGTTGCGTTCTTTTACATTTTTTTCTAAAATGCAGGCCACTAAATCAGCAGTTGGGTCTGCTTCGCAGCGTTTAATTTCATCTTCAGTCAGCTGACCGTTGTTAATAGGGCTTAAACCTTGAATATTAGAGGCGATATCTCCGTCAGCAATAGCTTGAATTTCCAGTTCGTGAATTTCACAAAATTTAGAAATCTGACGAAATGTCAAAGATGTATTTTCTACCAACCAAACAGCTGTGGCTTTTGGCATTAAAGGAGCTGTCATTATTTTATCCTTTCATAAATGAATTTTTATTGCTTTTACAATAGACACAGTCGCGGCAAGATACAAGCAATTTTTTTGGTTATAAACGCAAAAAGCCTGCAAAACAGCAGGCTTTCAACTTAAATTTTCAAATTAGTTGCTAGATTTCAAACCGAAAGCACCAAATTTGCTGTTGAAGCGGCCAACACGACCACCTGTATCAACAACGCGGCGGATACCAGTCCAAGCCGGATGAGATTTAGGGTCAATTTCAAGCAGCATTTTTTCGCCGGCTTTGCCCCAAGTAGATTTGGTTTTAACTTCAGTTCCATCTGTCATCACATATGTAATTTCGTGATAATCAGGGTGAATTCCTTTTTTCATTTTTATCTCCAAATAAAATACTTTATATAGTTTTTACGCCTTTATACATTAAGCAAACAAAATACGCAAGTATTATTTTTACTGTTTTTTAAATTTTTTTGTTATTTTGCCAAAGTGTTAGCAGCTTTTTGGCGCAAAGCTTCGTTGGTGGCGATTAACGCGCCGCCAAATAAAACTTTGGTAAAGTCTTCGGAACGCACATCTGTTTCGCCCAAAGCCACAATATAGCCGCCAGCTTCTTTAACCAAAAGCATACCTGCGGCAATAGTCTGCGGCAAATTGTCGGCAGAAACGACAATGTCCAACTTTCCGGCAGCTAAATAGGCCAAATCCAAAGAATTTACGCCTTTTACCAACACGTTTTTGCTTAAGCCTAAAGACTTGCGGAACAGTTCGGCGTCAGCGCCGCAGCCGATAAGGGCTTGTTCGGCAACTTTTGCTCCAGCTACGCGCAAGCGTTCGTGACTGCGGAAACCTTCTTTGAATGCGCCGCAGCCTTTTTCGGCAAAAAACAATTCGTCATAAACCGGACTATAAATCACGGCGTCTACAACCACGCTGTTTTCTACCATGGCAACTGAAACAGCAAAGCTGCCGTTACCATGAGCAAAGTTGGCGTAACCATCAATCGGGGTAACCAAAAAATAGTTTCCGCTGGCTGGAATGGTGTCTTCTTTTTTGCTGATAAAAGCATAAGTTGGCTTTAACTTAGCCAGTTCTTCTTTAAGAGTTTTTTCCACTTTTTCATAAGAACGCTGAGCAAAGCGGCCATCATTGTGGCCGGATTGCAGATGTTCCAATTCATTAAAGTCGCGCGATAAGGCAATAGACGCTTTTTTAACAGCGTTTGCCATGGCGGTCAATGCAGTTGAAATATAAGCCATTATTTTGCTCTTTCAACATAGTTAGCTTCAGAAGTGCCAACCACAATTTTGTCGCCCACGCCGATAAACGGAGGAACAGTTGTGCGTACGCCGTTGTCCAAAATAGCTGGTTTGTAAGAAGAAGAAACGGTTTGACCTTTAATCACAGGTTCGGTTTCAACCACTTCGCAAACAACTTGCAAAGGCAAATCAACAGAAATAGGACGGCCGTCAATGTAAGAAACTTTAACACTCATACCATCTGTCAAAAACGGACGAGAATCGCCGAGCAAATCAGCAGGCATGGTGAATTGTTCAAAAGTTTCGGATTCCATAAAGGTCAAACCGGTAGAATCTTCAAACAAGAATTGGCAGTCTTTGTCTTCCACCATCAATTTTTCTACGGTATCTTCAGTTCTGAAACGTTCGTTAGTTTTGGTTCCGGCTTCAACTTCTTTCATTTCCACCTGCATAAAAGCACCGCCTTTACCCGGTTTAATGTGTACAGCTTTGGTAATAGTCCAAGGTTTACCTTTATATTCAATAACCCAACCAATTCTAATTGCTCCAGCAAGTTGTTTCATAATTTTATCTCCTATTTACAATGTTAAAAATGATTATTTAATTTTGATGTCTGCACCATAAACCAACATTTTTTATTTCGCAACAAAAATCGTATAGGCCGTGTCGCTTAAAATAACAAAATCAGCCGGTAAATTTGACACATCTATTTCATCTTTTGGCAGAACCGCACTTTGAATCAAGAAAAATTCGCCATACCATTTCAGCAGTTCGGCGTTGGCGGCGAACCCGTCTTTCCAAAAACGAAAGATAATAAAGTCCGGTTCACATTCACTAACCAACATGGCTTCATGCCGGCGATTGCGGCAAATAACTCCCAGTAAAGCTTTTTTGCATTTTGCTTTAATTTCTTTGATGTGTTTAGTCGGATTTTCGTCTTTTGAGGTGTCAATAATCAAACCATCGCCCAATTTTTGCAAATATAAATCGGCAGCTTTTTCGCCGGATAGCAAAACTAGTTTTTTTGCCGCCTGTGCTTTGGCGTAAAAATCGGTAATAAAGCTTTGCGGCAGCGAATCGGGCAAAATAAAACATTGCAATTTAGAATCGGCGATAAGTTTGGTATTTTCTTGAGTAATTTTGATGATTAAGTTTTGCATTTTGATATTCTTTATGTTAGCTATTAAATATAATGTCAAAAGTATATAACAAATTGAGATAAAGGAAAGTCTTTTTTACCATGGAAATGCAAAAAATGGAACAAAGCCAAAATTCTTTGGAACGTTTGAAAAAATCGGTTGATGAACTGATTGAAGTAGTACACAAACAACAAGCAGATTTTGCTTTAAAGCTGCAGGCCGAACAAGGAAAAACCGCATTGGAAAGCGCTAAAGCCGAGGTTTTGAACAGTGAAAATGAAAAACTGAAAGCCGAATTGGAAACCGCTAAGAATAATACGGAAAATGAAACCCGTATGCAGCAGATGCAAAATGAAATTGAAAATAAAGCTACTAAAATAAGCAATTTGCAGAATGAAGTGCAAAATCTAAACAATGCTTTGACGAATCGCAAAACTCAATTGGAAGAATTTGAGGCCAAAAATAAAGAGTTGCAAGAACAGCTGGAAGAGGCTAATGGCAGAGTTTTGACCTTGGAACAAACAAGTTCGGCCGGAAATAGTGAGCTGGAAGAGCTAAAAGAACAATTGGCCGCCGAAACTTTGCAAAAAGAAGATTTGGCACAAAAGTGCCAAGACTTTGAAGCAAAATTAGCGGAAATGCAAACAACAATCAGCCAAACTTCGGAAAATATTGATGATGTTGTGGCCAGACTGGAAAAGGTGTTAGAAGAAAATGGGGCAAGTTACAATAACAATTGATAAGCGCGAATATGCCATCACCTGTGAAGACGGTGAAGAAGCGCATATTATAAAACTTTCGCGAATATTAGACGCAAAAGCCAAGTTGCTGTCGCAAAGCATTGGTTTGGTAAATGAAAATATGATGCTGGCGATGGTGGGGTTGTTACTGGCTGATGAAAATCAGGAGTTACGCACTAAAAACGGCGGGGTTTCTGATGATGAAATTAAGCACTTGGATACGGCAACCGCGCAAGCTATAGACGGTGAATCGCAAAGAATACATAGTTTGATTCAAAATATTCAGCAGCTGTGAATTTACGGTGGAAAACAAACGTAAATTTACGTTTTTATGCTTGAAATGTAGCTGGTTTTACGTTAGTATATTTATATAAATAAAGACTGTCTGATGCGTCATCACCGCATGTCTTTCCGGCCAACATTATTATTTAGGGAGCTGTCTCTGTCTAAATCGTGGTTTAGTTATATGGCACCCACCTTGTACAAGCGGTTCGGTAGAGAATGTTCTCGGATACGGTCAGACGGTCGCAGTTTTAGCACCACTCAAATAGAGTGGTGCTTTTATATTTTCTGGATTAAAAAATATCAATTTATGATGTAAATTTATCTTGCGCCGATTAAGGAAACAGAAGAAATTGTGTCGCCCATACCAACCAAAGTTAAAGGCTTTTCTATAATAATGGTTGGAACGGCTATAACGTCATAATTTTCATATTGGCAGATTCCGCTTTCAATCAGTTCGGGCTTTTGCAAATACTCGGACAATTCCTGCAGATTATTAAGACTAATTTCTGAAACTTCTTTACCGTGCGCCCATAACAGTTGCGCGTGGTCTTCTATTTTTCCGGTGCCGGCTTTGGTGGCGGCAACAGTAGAAGCAAGCATCATACCGCGCAGGTTTTGTTCCGCCGAAAGGCGAAAACCTTTATCTTGCAAAGTCAAATACAAGCCGAACATATGCAATTGAATCCGCGGTGCTTGCGTTTTTTCTTTTATAAGGCGCACAATTTCAAACAGGCGCGGAGAGGTTAAGTCCTCGTGAGCCAATTCTTGATATTTTTGCGGATTGACAACTTCCAAGGCGTCTAAAGCTTCCCGTTCATTTAAGCCAAGCGAATCGGCAAGCGGAGCAATTTTTTCAATGATGGCGGTGCGCACTTTCTTGTCTTGGGTGGACGCCAGTTCCAAGTGGATAATTCCTTGCGGATTGTGCTTTTTCCAATCTTTGATTAAAGCTATGGAGTTATTGACCAATTCTACGCCGTTACGCTTAGACGTCAAATTATGATAGCCGGAAAGCACCAGATAATCATAGCCATTTTGCGATAAGTGTTTCACAAAATCCGGATTGATGACTAAATCAATGTTGGCAGGGTCATAGGTGGCAATAAAACGATTAGATTTGGGACAGGTAAATTCTTTGCCCCAAGCCGTAAACGAATCGCCGATGTCAAATTCAATAATCCAATGGATAAGCGGGGTTTCGGCGGCGCGGTCAATATCTGCGGCGCGGCAAACTTTTCCGTTTTCATCCATGCCAAAAAGGTTATTCAAAGGCAAAAATTGTTGGGCTTGCAGTTTTGGGTGAGAATTGGTGTGAACAAAAACATTTTGCACGCCCAAAACGGCTAAGGCGTTGGCAACAATTCCGCCTTGACCACCCATTTGCAAACGGTCGTAACCCAAATTTTGGCTCATCCATTCATAAACCGATTTATCATCGGTAATCCATTCTTCGGCAATGCCGCGGCTAAAACATTTGGCTATTCCGTGCACCACATCTTGAGGCGTTTCTAATAAAGTGCGCGGACTGTCAAATTCTTCGGCGGTCAGATTGGTTGCTTTTAGTAATTCAGACAAGCGTTTGCCGCTGATTTTTAGAACCGCGTCAATATTGGTGTTAAAAGCGGTTGCCACTGAACGAATCTCTTTCACTTTTTCAAGCTGAGAGGAAACGCAGCTATATTTTTGCCGCCAACAATTTTGCAATTGGGATATACTCATTTTGTACGCTCCATTTCTTTTAGATGAAGATTGGCCAAGGAGTTCATAAGCAGGCCGTTGATAGCCTGTTCAAATTCAAGATAATCTTGAGTTTGTAAAATCCAAGAGTTTAGTTCGGCAGAATTTACATCACTGTATTTGCGGTCGGTTTTAAGTTTGTTTAGAGCCTCAGCAAAGTTGCCATCGTTGACCAGCTGATGAATTTCATCAGGCGTTTTTGGAAAAACAACAACAGGTTTGTTTTCTCTTTTTTTGAAAACAACCAGCTCTTTTATACGGCGTAATAAGGCTTCGTCCCAAGTTTCTTGAATTTCTGGCTCGATTGATTTATTGATTTGCGGTCGGCTCAAATCGGCGTATACTTTATTAAATTCATTGATAAGCATTGCCCGTCCCTTGATACCGGAAACAGCATATTTTTTGATGCTGGAGATATAATTGAGAGCAGTTTCATTGCCGGCAGCTAAAATTTGCAGCACTTCGGTTTCGTAATCAAACGGCAGTCCGTCTTCGGCTAAGCCGCGTACGGTTAAGGCGCCGGCGGCAAGTAAAACTTCAGGTGCGGTGACATTTTTTTGGGCAGGCTCGATTGAAATAGGTTTAGTTTGGTTATTTGAAACTTCCGGCTGCGGCAATAGTGGCAAAATTTTACTAGCCAATTGCTGCAGCTGTTCTTCGGATAAGTCGGTTGACATTGGTTGAGAAACGCTGTTTAGCGGTTGATTTTGCCGTAAATCGGCGATTATGCTTTTTTGTTGCTCAATTTGTACTTTAAGATTATTTATTTTGGTGTTGTAATCAGCGGCAAGCTGTGCAGCCAAATCTTCATTCAGAGTTTTAGTCAGTTCAATATTATAGGCGACAACTCCGGCACTGCAGAGTAAAATTATCAAACAAACCAGACTTGCATAGCTGCTTTTTTTTGCCGGTTTAGTTTTATTTTCGGTTGTTGACGCAGCAGCTGGATTAACTTCTTCTTTTTTTTCGATTTTAGCCATTTTCTGTATCCTTTTTCTTGACAAATTAACAGATTATATTTCATATAGTTATAACGAAAAAAAGTTTACATATCATAAACAAAAAAAATTAGTGGAATAAATAAATGATTGTCTTGGGAATTGAAAGCAGCTGCGATGATACTGGCGCCGCTGTGGTGACAGATGAAAAAGAAATTTTAGGCGAGGCTTTGCAGTCGCAGGAAGAACACAAGCGCTATGGCGGTGTGGTTCCAGAAATTGCCGCCCGCGCACATTTGGAACATGTTGATGAGATTGTCAGCGTTTGCTTGGAACGTGCGCATATTTCTTTAAATGAAGTTGATGCGATTGCCGCGTCTTCCGGCCCTGGGTTAATCGGCGGAGTGGTTGTCGGCGTGATGACGGCAAAGGCTTTGGCTTTGGCTTTGAACAAACCTTTTGTGGCGGTTAATCATTTGGAAGGTCATGCTTTGTGCGCCCGCTTAGTACACCCGATAGAATTTCCATATTTGCTGCTGCTGGTTTCTGGCGGGCATTGTCAGATTTTAGTGGTTAAAAATGTGGGCGAATATGAGCGTTTAGGCACGACCATAGATGACGCCGCCGGCGAAGCCTTTGATAAAGTAGCAAAAATGCTGGGCTTGGGATATCCAGGCGGACCGATGATTGAAAAAATGGCGTCGATCGGCGATGATTCTCGTTTTACACTGCCGCGTCCTTTGCTTAATTCCGGTGATTGCAATTTATCATTCTCTGGTTTAAAGACTGCTGTGCGTAAAATTATCGAATCTTATTCTCCGGACGGGGAAATTGAACACGCTATTTTGCCTAAAGAAGATGTTGCCGATATATGTGCCTGTTTTCAGATGACGGCAACCGATTGTCTGGTGCGTAAGCTTGAAAAAGCTATTGCTTATTTTAAGCAAAAATATCCGACCGGACAGCATTTAGTAGTTTCCGGCGGTGTGGCTTCCAACACTTATTTGCGCGGCAAACTTAATCAATTGGCCGAAAAAAACGGGCTGGAATTTGCGGCTCCGCCAATTCGTTTTTGCACGGATAACGGCGTAATGGTGGCTTGGGCTGGGTTGGAACGTTTCCGCAAAGGCTATGTCAGCCCACTTGATTTTAAACCGCGTCCACGCTGGCCGCTAGATGAAAATGCACCTAAAGCTGCCGGTGCCGGCGGAGTTAAAGCCTAGTGCGTAAAGCGGCTGAAATTTTAGAAATTATGCGGATTTTTGCACGGGAGAATCCAAATCCGCAGTGTGAATTGCATTTCCATAATCCGTATACTTTGCTGGTGGCAGTAATGCTTTCGGCGCAGAGCACAGACAAAGGGGTTAACAAGGCGACCGAAGATTTGTTTAAAATTGCCGATACGCCGCAAAAAATGCTCGATTTGGGAATTGATAATCTCAAAAAATATATCAAAACCATCGGGCTCTATAATAACAAAGCTAAAAACATTATAGAAATGAGCCGGCAGCTGGTTGCGGATTTTGGCGGTGAAGTGCCGGCGGATAGAGATGTTTTGACTACGTTGGCCGGAGTAGGACGCAAAACGGCTAATGTGGTTATGAATGTGTGGTTTAAACAGCCGACGTTAGCTGTGGATACTCACGTTATGCGCATTTCGCACCGTTTAGACTTCAGTCAGGGCAAAACTCCGCTTGAAGTGGAAAAAGATTTGTTAAAAGTTCTGCCAAGAGATTTAATTATCAATACTAATCATTGGCTGGTGTTGTTTGGACGCTATATCTGTAAAGCACAGCGTCCGCTATGCGAAAATTGCCCGATTAGTTCTTTTTGCCATTGCAAAGATAAGCGTATTTAGCTACATTTTACTCAAAGTTTGCGCAATGTCTTTAGTCATTTGGTGTACCGCCAAATTTTCGGCTTTTACCAGCGCGGCAATGGTGTTGCCATTGACCTTTGTTTCATAGGTAGATTGACGGCGTTTTAAAACATTGCCGTTGCTGTCTTGAATGTTCCACCAAACGGATAATTTAACTTTATCGCCGCGGTAAGCTTCTATTTTATTGACTTCTATTTTGACATTGTATGGTAAAGTTTCGGTGTCATAACGCGCACTTTTTACAAATGACTTTGGTAGATAAGCAATTAAATCATTGGTTACGGTATTTTGCAAAACAGCAGGCAGCGCCTCGCCCCAGCGGCTGAATTCCAGCATATTTACTTTTTGCGATTGCGCATCGTAGGTTACAATTTGCGGACGATCAAGCAGTTCTGGAACATTGATTGTTTGCACAGCGACGCTAAGTTGTTTTTGGGATACCATTTCTAAGTTTTGGCTGTTCATCATATAAAATGACGAATCCGGAGAACGCCAGCAGCAGGCTGCGGTCAAACTCAATACACAGTAGATTAAAACTTTTTTCATTTTGGTCTCCTTTTACCTTGTAACATTGCTTCTGGATGACGTTCCAAATAATCGGCGAGATTTTGCACAGAGCGGCCGGCTCTGGACATTTGCTCGACCATGGCATTAAAGTTATTGATGGTTTTTTCGGCCCGCGTTGCCTGACTATCCAGCAATTTGTCGGTTTTTGCCGTAATATTGTACATATTATCCATAATCGGCGGCAGTTTATCATCGAGTTCTTTTAATAAATTACCCAGCTGCATCATATTTTCGCGGAAGGGAATTTCTTGCAGGTCTTTAGATATCATGCCGATAGAAGAAATAACCGTTGGAATTTCCATATGTTCTCCAGTACCGCGTAAAATAGCCGGAGTGCTAGGATCCATATCAAGCTCAATCATCAGTTGGCCAGTCAAATAGTTGGCACTGATTAAGCGGGCGCGCAGACCTTTTTCAATAAGGCTATGCAAAATTTCTTTCGGCGAGGCTTCTTTGCCGTCTTTCATCTGAAAAGAACGGTTTTGCTTAAACGTGATAAAGACCGGCATTTTGAAAGTACCATTCTGCAAATTGGTTATCAGGCTGATTTTGGCGACTTGACCAACCTCAACGCCCTTAAACACTACCGAAGAACCGACATTTAAGCCTTGGATAGATTCTTCAAAATACAAAACTACGTATTGCGAATCGTCAGAGGTGAATTTTTTGCCGACATAGTGAAAGATAATGGCGGAAAATACTAAAAAACCGGTAAGAACAAAAAGTCCGACTATTTTATATGTTTTATTTTTTTGCATTTGCGTTACCTCTTGTTAAAAATTCTAAAACTTCGGAGTTTGGTGGATTTTTTAAAATGTCGTGCGGGTTGCCTTTGGCTAAAATGCTTTTACTCATCGGGTCTAAAAAAATAGAATTTGTGCCAATAGCAAAAATTGAGGCCAGCTCATGCGTGACAACCACGATTGTGGTACCCAAACTGCGGTTTATTTCAATAATTAAATCATCTAAATTGCGAGAGCTGATAGGGTCTAATCCGGCAGATGGCTCGTCAAAATACACAATCTCCGGATCTAGCGCCAAAGCTCTGGCTAAACCAGCGCGCTTTTTCATACCGCCGCTGATTTCTGAAGGGTAAAAATCATCAAAACCGGCTAGTCCGACAAGTGACAATTTCAGCGAGGCGAGCTCTTTAATTTCGGCGGTGGAATAGCTGGAATATTGCTGTAAAGGCAGGGCGATGTTTTCGGCCAAAGTCATGGAGCTGAACAAAGCTCCGCTTTGATAAAGAATGCCTGATTTTTTACGGATTTCTTCTAACTGGAACGATGATGCTTGGGCAATGTTTGTACCATCAATGATAACATCACCGCTTAGCGGCGGCAATAACCCCGTGAGGACACGCAGCATACTGCTTTTACCGCAGCCGCTGCCTCCCATAATGATAAAAATATCGCCTTTATTGACGGTAAAATCGGCGTGCTGCTGCAATATGAAATTGCCGTAGCCCATGGTTAAATCTTTTACTTCTATCATTGCGGTCATATATCAAGCTCCTGACAAATAACGGTAATGATTCCGGTGGCAACAATCATCCAAACAATAGCGCAAACTACCGAACGTGTGGTGGCCAAACCGACACTGTCTGAATTGCGGCCGCAGCTGATACCCTGATAACAGCCGCATAGGGCAATAATAACACCAAAACACAGGCTATGAAACAAACCAACCAAAAAGTTGCCCAAATGAAATGCGTTGAAAGCATATTTCCAATATTCTTGATATGGTAAGCCAATCAAAACAACCCCGACAAAAGCACCTCCGACCATGCCCATAAAATCTGACAGCATTGTCAAAATAGGCATGGCAATAACCAAGGCTAAAAGGCGGGGCAAAACTAAAAAGTCTATACGCGATAACCCCATGGTTTCTAACGCGTCTAATTCTTCATTGACTTGCATGGTGCCGATTGCCGCGGCATATGAAGAACCAGTGCGCCCAGCCATGATGATGCCCACCATGATGGCGCCCATAATTCGGCACATACCAATCGTTACTAGACTAGCAATGTATATCTGCGCGCCAAATTCTTGCAGCTGCACTCCGCCGACAAAAGCTAAAATTAAGCCAACTAAAAAGCTGATTAAGGCGACAATCCCCAGAGCTTTGGGACCGCAATCTTCCAGCGCAGCCAAAAAATCGATTTTGCGCATAATGGTATTGGCGGTAAAAAGACGTCCCACTGCACCAAATGTTTGTCCGCAAAAATTCAAAACTTTAGCCGAAAGTTTTACTAAACTGATGGTTTTGTAGCCGATATTTTCAATAAATCCTAGATTGTTGTCATCGGCTTTTGTCGGCGAGCGGTCAACCTCAAACGCCAGACGGATTAAATCTTGTATATTTTGCGGTAGATTTGAAGTGTCGGTTGGGATATTTTGTTTTTTGGCTTGCTTTATTGTGTCAAATATCAAAAGCAATAACGACGAATCCCACTTATCCAAGCCGGTAGCGCTGAAATAGATACATTGTATATTTTTTTTGACGGCGCTATGAATTTTATTTAAAACCGCAGCACCGTCAAATTGCTGAAAATTACCGGAAAAACAAATTGCCAGACAATTATTATCTGTATGTAGGGCAACGTTAGGCTGCTGATTATTTGTTTTTTCCGTCATATTCATTTTCCAAAGCTTCGTAAAGTTCTTCGGTTTCCATTTCATCAAGCGTTTCCGCCGGAACAGAGTAGTCACCGTTAAACCAACGTCCTAAGTCAATGTCTGCGCATCTTTTGGAGCAAAACGGAGCGTATTTGTCATCACTAAACAATTTATGGCAAATCGGGCATTTATGTGTTTTGATGACATTATCCATTTTTATGGCTCCACGCGTCCAGTTCCGCTGCAGGTAGGGCATTCAACAGTGTATAAATCACGCAAAGACGGGCGGCGGCGCTGACGCAGTATTTCTACATTGCCGGCACGGCTCAAACCGAGTACTCGACTGTGACATATATCATCGGCAAGCTCTTCTTCCAAGACCTCAAGCACTTTTTTCATAAAACGGTATTCGGAAGAACCCGCAAAATCAATGATTATTTTGCCAGATAAGTTGCGTAAACGAATTTGACGGGCAATTTCTTTGGCTGCCTCAATATTCAGACTATCAATGTCGCCAACGCTGCGTTTGCCGCCGCTATCAACATCAATTGCCACAAAAGCGCGAGTTTCTTCAATATGCAAATTACCGCCATGTTTCAATTTTACGGTACGGTTTAAGGCTTCGACAATTGCATCATCTATGCCAAATTCTTCAAAAGCTTCTTTTTGCAAAGTAACAGTTCCGGCAAAAATGGCTTCAACTTGCTCTTTTAGTTTTGGTGTATCAACCACAACTTCTTTTAGACTATCTTTATAGCGGCGGAGATATTCAAACAAAGGATTTTCTTTGTTATAAAGAACAGCCGGAGCAGTCATAGTGCGAGCTTTTTTACGTATGTTTTCATAGGCTTCGCGCAACGAGATCATTTCTTCCAGCAACTGGTTTTCGGTGGCTTCGGTTGAAACAGTGCGCAAAATCCAGCCTTCTTGTCCTTGAGAATGTTCTTGTACAAATTTTTTGTAGGCAGAGGCTTTTTCAATATCTTCAATTTTAGATGAAGCTTCAACATCAAATTTGAACGGGCAATAAACCAAATAAATTCCGGCCAACTGAATGTTGCGGACAACCTTAGCGCCCTTTTCAGCTCGTTTTTCTTGAGTTACCTGCACAACAACGCTTTGACCCTCACTCATATTTGCTTCTTTAAGGGTTGGTTCATATGAATTTAAAAATGCTTCGCGTCCATCGCCGATATTTACCATAAAACCGGTGCGGTCATTGGCTAAACTGATTTTTTTGCTAATGCGTCCCAAATATACATTGCCCTCAATGGCTCTGTTTTCATTATAGATATCAATTTCCATCAAGCCGGTTTCATCAAAAACGGCAATTCCAGAAGTTTCGTCATTACGGTCAAATATAATTTTTTCTGCTTTCATCGGATGTTCTCCCCTTTTAATAGATTTAGAGTTTCATAGAGCGGCAAGCCGATTATTCCACTGTATGAACCTAAAATGCGGCTGACATAGGCGGCAATACAGCCATCTATGCGATATCCGCAAACACCATGCCAATCAGCGCTTTGCACATAATTTTTGATTTCTTCTGGCGCTAGTTTTTTCATAGTGATTTTGGAACTTATGGTTTTTTGCGAGATTTTACCATTTTTATTTATCAAGCAAACCGAACTGATAACGCGGTGAGTTTTGCCAGATAGCAAATTCATCACATTAGTTTGTTCTTCGTCATTTTTAGCCTTATGCAAAATTTTTTTGCCCACAGCAACAATAGTATCGCAAGCTAAAATGTTTTCATTAGGATATTCAGCGGCAATTTTTTGCGCTTTTTCTAAAGCCATGCGTCTAACATAGGGCAGAGGATCTTCATGCGGCAAGCAATCTTCACAAATATCTGCCGGAGCAATTTTTTTTGGTTCATAAGCAATTTGCCGCAACAAGGCAATGCGTTGCGGCGAACCGGAGGCTAAAATAAAATCTTTTACTTGTTCAACCATGGGGCATTAGGCCTCATCGTCATAGGTTTTTTCCATACGTTCATGGCGTTCTTGCGCTTCAATAGACAAAGTGGCTACCGGACGTGCTTCCAGTCTATCCAAACCGATAGGTTCACCGGTTTCTTCACAATAACCATATGTACCGTCTTCTATTCTATCTAAAGCGGCGTCAATTTTGGAAATAAGTTTGCGGATGCGGTCTTTGGTGCGCAAGTCAAGAGATTTATCTGTTTCCATAGAGGCGCGGTCGATTTCATCTGGCTGATTCAAACCGCCCTGACGCAAGTCTGCCAAGGTGTCAACTGATTGTGAAACAATAGATTTCTTCCAATTTTCCAGCTTCTGGCGGAAGTATTCAAGCTGCATGTCATTCATGTATTCTTCATCTGCCGAAGGTTTGTAGTCTGGTGGTAAAACAATAGAAGCTGTCATTTACGTATCTCCTCATAAAAATTAATTTCTAAAAAAATATCAATTTTGTATCAAAACTTCAACCATTATTCTGATTTAGTCACACAAAAGGGTTAATTAAACTCCCACATAATGAAATTGCCTTTGTCGGGTTTGTCGCACTGACCATTGTCGTTTAAATCTTTGCCGGCCAGAGCTGAACGTTTGGTTGGTAAGGCTGATATTCCTGAAGTTGTGTCAGCGTATATTGGCCATGTCCACTGGTTGTTATTGATGTAAATACTGTATAAGTCCACAATTTTGTTATTTATCCATTCTTTCATTCCCAACTCAATGCATTGTTCGCGGGTTAGGTTATTGAATCTTATCGAGAATCTTCCTTCTCTGGAGCCTAGTTCTACTTCACCGCCAAAAGCGTGATAAATTTTGTTGCTTTTGCCCATTTTAAAACTGTTTGGCAGTAGGCGACGGCCTTCGGTTGTGCCGGTTTTTATTGAGTCAATTGTATGTTCGTAATCGGAATCGATAGTTGAGGCCTTGACAATGGCGCTGGCTAAATCAGAAACCTGAATTGAAGCTTTACTGAGTTTATATTGATTATATGAACCAGTAATAATTTTGCTGACACCGGCGATAACGGCCATTACTGCAGCCATGTAGCCCATAACTTCTACCATTGAACGGCCGGATTGTGTAATTGTGTTATTCATCGCATATTCCTTATCCTACTTATAATAAGTATCACAAAAAACATTTTTTCTCAATAAAATTTGTAAAATGACTTTATTTTTATAACAAAATTATTATAATGCAGTCATTAGGTGCTAATGGAAGGATTATAAATGAAAAAAATTACATTTGTTTTAACATTTTTAGCAATTATCGGTATAAATGCTAAAATTTGTGCCGCCGATAGCTATAAATATACGCCATATGTTGGGGTAGGGTATTCATTTGATAGAACTCAAGTCGCAAATTTGCGTCCGGAATACAGTAGTCTCAATGTTTATGTGGGGTCAGATTATAGCAAATATTTTGGCACGGAAATGTTTTTTAAACAAAGTGCAAGCCGTAAAAATGGGCAAGCGCCGCACAAATTGAAAAGTTCGGAGCGTGCGTACGGTTTGGATTTGCTAGCCTATTTGCCGCTGGATTGTGAACAAAAGTTTTCGCTTTTGGCAACGGCAGGTGTGGGAGAATATGTTTTTAAGCTGAAAAACAGTGGCTATAAACATCACAATGAACATGGCTACGGCTATCGTTTTGGTGGCGGTTTGAAATATGTACTTGACAGTCATTGGCAGACACGTTTTATTGGTAGATATGTTGATTTTGATAAAGTTGACGGTATAAATCAAGCTTGGGAATATAATTTAAGTTTGGAATATCATTTTTAATAAAATAGGGGGCTCTATGTTGAAAAAAGTTATAGTCGTATTGGCTTTGGTGATTTTAGTTGGATTTAGCTTTTCTTTGGTTTCTAAAAATCATAAGACAGAAGATGTTAAAAACACGGCAGAGCAAGAGCAAAAAATAAAACTGCCGAAAACAGTTTTTGCTTTTGTAAAAGATTCACTGCCGGCGGAATGTTTGGAAAAAGATAAGCAGCTGTGTGCTGTGGAACAAGCAGTAAAATGCACAATTAATCCGAGTTTGGATAATTGTAAGAATCTGAATTTGCCTAAGTTTATCTTTATGCAGGATCCGGGGTTGGATAGACCTACTGAAATCAGTTATAAAATCACAAATCGCCGCGTATTGGTCAATAATAATGTCGAAATTTATACCGACAGTACTTGTAACGGCAGTTGGTTTGGGCTTTGTCAAGGAACAATTATTTATGTTTTGACAGAACCGGAAAATGCTAATGGCGAATGGTTTGTAAAAGATATTTATGCTATTGAATAGCCGTAAGAACGAGTGCGAAAAAAACGCTTTTCACTTTTGTTGAAAAGCGTTTTTTTGTTGCCGGATATAAAAATAAACCGCTTGTTACAGCGGTTTATTTTTACATTAGCTAAAATGTTGATTACATTTTTTCTACTTGAGAAAACTCTAATTCAACCGGTGTGTAGCGGCCAAAAATAGAAACAGAAACTTTCAAACGGTTCTTTTCGGTATCGATATCTTCAACAATGCCAACAAAAGAGGCAAATGGACCATCAATAACGCGGATTTGCTCGCCTGTTTCAAAGTTTACATTAGTCTGCGGACGTTCCAAACCTTCTTGAACTTGGTTCATAATTTTTTGTACTTCAGCATCGCTGATTGGCTGAGGTTTGTTGCGGCTACCCAAGAAACCACTGACACGCGGGGTGTTTTTTACGACCAACCATGTTTCGTCTGTCAATTCCATTTTTACTAAAATGTATCCAGGGAAAAATTTGTGTTCGGCATTAACTTTTGTGCCTTTGCGAATTTCTACCACATTTTCAGTAGGTACAAAAACTTCTAGGATTTTATCATCCATTTTTTTCAAAGTTGCTTGTTCTCTTAAGGATTCGGCTACTTTCTTTTCCGAACCGGAATAAACATTTACAACATACCAGCGAACAGCCATTTGTTAAACTCCTATCCTAACATCAAAATTTTATCTACGCCCCAGGCCAAAATGGCGTCCACCACAAAGAAAAACACCGTAGCGATAGCCACCAATGTTACAACCATAGCGCAAGTAGGCACTACTTCTTTTTTGGTAGGCCAGGTAACTTTTTTTACTTCCTGCTTAACCTGACGCAGAAACTGAATCGGACTAATACTCATTTCAAACCTTTACTTATTAAATTGACAGAGCATATTTCTATACTCTAACTCATTGTCGCTAACATACTAAATTATTTTTTGTCTGTCAATAATATAATTATAATTTGTCAGCGTAAAGTGAATAATGCGGTTGCAGCTTACAGTTTTAACGATGAATCCGCATACTGGCGTCCACCTTTCGTTTGTGGTCGAACCACTATTGTCGTGAGTTCTCATCAACAGCCCAAAAATGCAGAAAAAAACGACTAGCTTTTTATTTATAACTCTTGATGGTCCAATGTTTGTGCTTGGCTTAATCACACTCATGTATCTGATATTTCTTTGGTCGAAATTAGTCAATATATTTCTAAAAGAGGTTGATTTGATGAAAGATTTATGTTATTTTTAGACAAATGACAAAAAAATAACGACGTTGGAGCTTGAAAATGGCTTGGTGGAAAAAATATCTTGATAAAGAGCTTGAAGAATTCGCTTATTATGGAACAGAAAAAAAACAACAGAATTTGGATGCTAAATTGCATAAAGCGTATTTAGCTTATGAGGTTAAATTTTGGTTGGAGGCGGGAGCAAATCCAAACGCTCTTGATGAACGCGGTCGCACGAAGCTGATGAAGACTGATAATGTAGAAATAATTAATCTGTTATTGGAGGCTGGTGCCAAGGCTGATATTATAGAGGATAGGGAAAATAATGATGTATCTCATTCTATTAATCCAGAAATATATCAGTTATCACAAAATGAAACAACAGATATGGATGAAATTAGAGATTCAGATATTCCACTGAAATTAAATGACATGTTTATGGACGCTCAAGAAAAAATAAAAACAAAGTCCAATGAAAAAAGAATGGCGGAAATGGCGCAACATAAATATGCATACCTGCTGGATAATATTTCTCCAGAGAAAGCAGAAAAGCTGGAAAAATTGGTTCAAAGTATTAATGCAAGCATTTTTATTAATCGTAATGAAACAGATTCTTTAGAGCAATTAAGAGGAATGTCTTTAAATGATATTGAAAGCGATGTTATTTCGGCATCCACTGAAAAAGCAGCGTTGCAGTATGTTGAGGAGGGCGGAGTCGAAGGATTAAAATTGTTAGCCAAAAGACATCAAGACACTCCAGCATATGACTTATTGTTAGATAAATACTGTGATCGATACTCATATTCAAAGGTTAAATATATCATAGAGCCTTATGTGGAGAGTCGTGCTTTACAGCAAGATTTTTTATTCATTTTATCAAATCTTGACCCCAAATATATTGAAAAACATGAACAAGATTTACGCAATCTCGATATACACCAGAGCAAAAAAATATTAGAAGCTGCAAAAGAGAAAAATTTTTATGCAAAAAAATTTGCAGAAGTGTATGATTATTTGTGCGATAAACTTCTTATCCAATGTGAAAGTGAACAACGTAATACTACCCTAAGCGGAAGTGAATATAGAATTTATTTTGATACCCATATTTTGCCTGTATATAAGGAAAAATGCGAACAACTGTGGCAAAAAATGATAAATAACAAAGATGCCTATGTTTCAGATAAACCATTACAAAATCATGATGAAGGCTATGGCTCTTTATCAGAAGAAAAAATTGAACAAGCAAAAGCTGTGTTTGAGGATAAAGAAAAAACAATCAGTCCTATTCAAAGAGCGGTTATTCAAGCTATTGCTAAACGAAAAATACTCGCAGCAGTGCGCTATAACAGTTATTACACAAATGCTCCTTTTTTGAGTGAAATGTATTATTCTGGTATAACAACATACACTCAAGCCAGACGTGTTGTTAATTTATATTGGCAACTTAACAAACGTCCTTCTAAATACCATTCCTCATATAACGATTATTCTATTGGAAGAATCGCAAGAGTTGTTCAGAAATTTAACCTTTCTGAAAAAGCTTCTTGGATGTATCCAATTTTGATTGATGCTGCAGACGAAAGGCGTTTATATTTAGCATCTAAAAGACAACCGAGCGAACAATCTCTTTTTGATGCATGCCGTGCGTGGAAAGTGTGTTCCCAAATGCCGCTTAGATTGGCGAAGAAAGTTGGACGATATAGTTTATCTGGTCGTATTGTTGCCGGCGCGGTTTTTGATAAATTAAGTAAAGAAAAAAAATTGGAAACAGCAGATTGGGCATCAAATAAAGAGTTGCAGACTGATTTTTATGCGACTCTTTCTCGATATTTCAAAATGGACCGTAATGAGGCACTAAAACAACTGTCAAATTTTATAGGCAAAGGCAATCGTAAACGATTACTATATAATGCACTAGAAAATCAAGGTTTCCTTAGTGAAGATTATCGATTTGAATCTCTTTTGGAAAGTTATAGAACTGATGAAAATATAGGTGATATAGTACAATATTGTCCCACTGTGGCGCGTAAAGGACGTTTTGCCAACAAGGAGGAGTTTGAGTATGCGTTAGAGCATTTTGATAAAAAAACATTGGCAGATTCAATGATTTTTAGAGCTCAGCAACGTGTTATGAATGTTTTGGTATCTACATCGGCACAACAAGACTATAATTTTTCAAAAGAAGAGGCTGAGGCTTTTCGTAAACCAAATGCGCCGAAGAGTATAGCATCTTATATTGGCAATAATTACGATTGGCTGCTTCCGGCAAGTTTTAAGAGTGCGGTAATTTTTAAGGATTACTTTCCAGCCTATATTAAAACAATTCAAAATTACAATAAAAAAAATCGTGATAATGCACTTTCTATCCATGATGCTGTATATTGGCTGCCAGAGCCAATGAATAAAGAAGCAAATGAACGTTTTGCGCAATTCATTCAAAAGAATATCATCTACCAAAATTCAGAGCATAAGATGGTACATCGTCCTTTAAATGAACTTAGTATTATTGCAAAAAATTGGAAAGCTCTGGAAAATAAATTACATAATCAAAACTGCAATACTGAAATCGCGAAGTTAAAATATAATGATGTTCTTTCTATATGCATGAGTGTACAATATGAAGATCAGCGTAATGAGTTATTTGCAATAGAGGCAGCAAAACATGGTACACCAGAAGAAGAATATCATAATTGTGAAGATATCTATTTAGCAGGTCTTAAAGTGCCAGAGCCGTTTAATAGTAAAAAGCTATTTAAAGAAGGTAAATATACAGGTAGATTTTTGCAGCGAGATGATCCGCGAACAATTTTCTTTGGAGATTATACCAATTGTTGCCAACATTACGGTGGCGTAGGACACGATTGTGCTGTTTCAACGGTTAA
The DNA here is from genome assembly GCA_934277435.1 of uncultured Alphaproteobacteria bacterium. GTDB lineage: Bacteria > Pseudomonadota > Alphaproteobacteria > RF32 > CAG-239 > RUG410. Next base: position 374,779 of record CAKQUE010000001.1, read on the forward strand.
GGAGCCGTTTTCGCAATTGTTTGTAATTGAAGACAGAGAAGGTAAAATTATTGCGGGTTCGTGGACATGGGAAAATACCGAAGGTAAATATAGAGATGTTTGTTTTGATAATATTGAAGCTTTAGGAGAACTTATGAGCCGTCCAGAAATCAATAAGATTTATGAGCAAGTGGGTGAATATCTGACTAAAGATGAAAATTGTCATAAAGTAACTATCGGTTTAGGTTATCAAGATGCAGATATATCGAAATATGAAGCGACAGAAGCCATACCGTTGCCTAAATTATATGGTAATGGTTATTCCGATGCGCACTCACAAGTTTTATTAGCAGAGAATCCAAATGCCAAGCCTTTAGATAAAACACAAGAAAGCCAGCGTTATATCCGCGATGTTTGCTTTTTGGATATGGAAGCAATGGACAGAGTTTCTGAAACAGTATTTCCTGATGGTGATAAGCAACTCCAAGCGCCGGATAATATGGCAGGTTTTGTGATTGAAGATAGAGAAAAAGGTGTTGTTGGTTACTGTTTATATGAGCAAAGAGGTGATAATGAATATTATATATCTGATACTGCCGTTTTAGAAGAATATCGTTTAGATAAGAATGCGTCTTCTAAGAAATTATTTGCGGAATTGATGCGATGTGTTCGCGAAAAAGGTGGTAATTGGTATGCAGAAATGAGAGAAGAGACATCTCTTAGATATTTGAAGGCCATGGCCGCTCGTGGTATAGTGAAATATGAAATATTGAATGATAATGATGCAAGAGATGTTGGTTTGGATTGCGCTCGAAAGATGGAATATGATTCGAAGATTAAAGCAGCAAGTACTGTATATCCTGTACGTTTTGAATTTGTACGAGATGACGTGCGGCAAGCATTAAACAAACTTAAAGAGCATATAGATGCTGGTAAAGAAACAGATATACCAACAGTGTCATTGCAGCCAGTACAATCTGATTCAAAACAGCAAGGAGAAGTGGTTAGTAAGATTAAGCAAAATGTTTATGAGAATCATTAGATTTATATTTAATGCGTAGGTTTCCGTTGATTTTTAAACAGTTGTGAGATGATGGCTTTCATAGGAAGATGAAATTAATCCGATGACGAGCGTAGGTCTTTAGAAATTTTGAAAATCATTGATTGCGAATTAGAGTTTTAGCCCTCAACTTTTACTATGAACCCCCAACAGCCCCAAAATGCAAAAAAAACCGCCCTTTCGGACGGCTGTTTTTTGGCAGGGGCAGTAAGATTGGCTCCGCCGCCACTGCACTCATTCGCTTTCGCTCACCGGCATACTGGCGTCTGCCTTTCGTTTGTGGTCGAACCACTTTCTCGTGAGTTCTCATCAACAGCCCCAAAATGCAAAAAACCGCCCTTTCGGACGGCTGTTTTTGGCAGGGGCAGTAAGATTCGAACTCACGACACTCGGTTTTGGAGACCGATGCTCTACCAACTGAGCTATACCCCTACAAAATCTTTAAGTCTTATATAATATAAAAATACAGAAATCAAGTGTTTTTTTCAAAACAATTAGGGCAAAAAAATATTTAACGATTATCGAGCTGAAAATATTTTATGCACGTTGTTTGGGAGTAAGATAAAAAAAATCCCACAAAAAGTGGGATTAAAATTTATAGCTTTTTCCAAGTTGTGCCGGCTGGACTGTCTTCCAAAACAATTCCGCGTTCTTTCAGCTCGTTGCGAATAGCGTCGGCAGTCGCCCAATCCTTATTCTTTTTGGCTTCGGCACGTTTTGCTATCAATGCTTCTATTTCGGCATCATCAGAAGCCGCACCTTTAAACCAGCTTTCAGCATCGTTATACAATAAACCCAACATATAAGCGTTAGCCAAAAGTTCTGATTTATATTTTACGCGCTCTTCTTTGGTTTCGGCTTTATTCAAATTACCCAAAGTTTCGTGCAAGTATGACAAGGCTAGCGGTGTGTTTAAATCATCGCACAAAGCAGCTATCAACTTTTCGCTTGGTTCAGCTTTTTCGGCTGGAATATCGGCGTTTTTCAGTAAAGCGTTATAAAATTTATCCAAAATGTTTTTAGCTTGTTCCAAGCCCTCAAACGTAAAGTTAAACGGCTGATGATAATGTGTGGTTAAAAACAGCAGACGCAAGGCTTCGGCCGGATATTTAGCCAATATTTCATCAACAGTGTAAAAATTGCCTAACGATTTAGACATTTTTACGCCGTTAATCATCAGCATACCGGTATGTACCCAATAGTGAGCAAAATGTGTCCCTGGGTAGGCGCAGCAAGATTGCGCGCACTCATTTTCATGGTGCGGAAAGATTAAATCCGAACCGCCGCCGTGAATATCAAAATCATTGCCCAGCAATTTGGAACTCATGGCAGAGCATTCCAAATGCCACCCCGGACGACCATAACCCCACGGACTATCCCACCCAGGTTGGTCGGCATCAGATGGTTTCCACAAAATAAAGTCTGCCGGATTCTTTTTATAATCGGCAATTTCCACTCTGGCGCCGGCAACCATTTCTTTCATTGAGCGACCGGATAAAAAGCCATAATTCGGCATAGAATCCACATCAAATAAAACCTGTTTATCGGCAATATAGGCATGACCATTTTTCAACAGCAGTTCTACCAATTTTATCATTTCCGGAATATATTCGGTGGCGCGCGGACGATAATTCGGCGATAAAACATTTAATTTTGCCATATCGTCAATGTACCAATTATAGGTTTGTTCCGTGATTTCACGAATAGATTTGCCGGTTTCTTTGTGTTTGTTCAAAATTTTATCGTCAACATCGGTGATGTTAGAAACATAGGTAACATGTTCCTTGCCATAAACATGGCACAATAAACGATATAAAACGTCATAGACAACAGGAGTTTTGGCGTTGCCCAGATGAGCTTTGTCATAAACCGTTGGTCCGCAGACATACATACGCACATTGTCGGCGTCTATCGGAATAAATTTATCCTTACGCTGTTTTAAGGTATTGTGCAAATATATTTCCGGCATTTTATCCTCCTGTTAAGCTTTTTGCCCCAACAAACGTTTTTTTGCTTTTTCATAACCGATTAACGGCAGCAAAGTTTTTAGTTCCGGACCGTTGTCTAACGCCGTCAGCGCTTTGCGTACCGGATGAAACAGCTCGCGTCCTTTTTTGCCGCTTTGAGCTTTAAGAATTGACATCCATTCATTGAATGTACTTTCGTTCCAAGGTTCAGCCGGCAATAATTCAGCCGCTAAATCAGTTAAGGATTTATCTTCAATAATCGGAGCAACTTCTTTGTGGCAAATATCTTCCCAAACTTTTACATCGTCTACCACATCTAAATTAGCGCGCACATCATTCCAAAATGTTTCATCGGCGTCAATACGGTCTTTTACCAAACTATACGGCATCGAGCGAACAACTTTAGTATTGAAATGCTTTAATTCTTCTTCATCAAACTTAGGCTGTGAGCGTCCGAGCTTTGAAAAATCCAAAGATTCTGCCAGCTCATCTAACGAATAGTAAGGTTCTATAGCGTCAGATGTTCCCAGTTTTGCCAAAAATGAGCAAATTGCCATAGCTTCAACGCCTTCGGCTTTCAATTCACGTACGCCTAAGCTGCCCAAACGTTTAGAAAGTTTACCTTCGGTGCCGGTCAATAGCGGCAGGTGGGCAAAAGTCGGAACTTTACCGCCAATGGCCTCAAACATCTGAATTTGCGAGGCTGTATTGGTAGTGTGGTCTTCACCGCGTACAATGTGAGTAATACCAAAGTCGCTGTCATCAATGCAAGAAGGCAAGTGATACAAATAGCTGCCGTCTTCACGGATAATAATCGGGTCGCTGAGCTTTTCGGCCTCATAGCGGCAATGTCCGCGCACAATATCTTCCCATTCAATTACACCATCCAGCAGCTTAAAACGATAATGCGGCTTGCGTCCTTCGGCTTTGAATTTGGCCAAATCCTCGGCTGTGTAGTGCAGAGCCTGACGGTCATAAACCGGAGCCAAACCTTTTGCCATAGCGCGTTTACGCTTGATTTCAAGCTCTTCAGGAGTTTCATAGCAAGCATAAATACGGCCTTCGTCCATAAGTTTTTTGGTTACTTCATTATAGCGGTCAAAACGAGCCGATTGGCGGGCTTCTTCGCACCAATTAAAACCAAGCCAAATCAGACTCTCTCTCATTGCGTCTTCATATTCTTTTTTAGAACGCAGACGGTCTGTATCATCTATTCTCAGCATAAATTTACCGCCGAGTTTTTTGGCCAGCAGCCAGTTAAACAAAGCTGTTCTGGTGTTACCTATATGCATAAACCCTGTTGGGCTTGGAGCAAATCTCACTTTTATTTCAGACATTTATTTTCCTATTTTTTTGCGCAAATTAATTAAAATCTTTGCGTATAATATAAAGGTTGTTTATTGATTTCAACCTTAAAATGCGGCGTTTTCTAACTTTTCTGCATTTTTTTGTTCATTATCATCGGTAATGGTTTGCAAATCATCTAAGAACCAATCGATTTCTTCGTCATTTTCATCATAAATAATGTGGTAAAAACGGCTGCGGAAAGCTAAAAGCAAACTGCTTTCACCGATTTTTAAGTCGCGGACTTGAATGTGTCCGTTGTTTTTTACCAGTACAAACAAAACCTTGAAGGAAGCAGCATCTTTATTTTTGCTGTCTTTTTGTGGCTGTTTGAGCTGAATATCGCAAAACACGTCAACGCCACTTTTGTTTTGTAAAACTTTAGACACTTTGAAACCTATTGAGCCTTTTCCCAAGTCCAGCGGATAGCCTTTGTATAAACTGGCTATGTATTTTTTAAATAGCGGAACATATCTGTTTTGCTGCTCTTTAGTCATGGTTTTCCAATATTTGCCTACGGCAAAGCGGGCGGCGTTATCCAAATCAATATCCTGATATAAAATTTTATCAAGTTTTTCATATTTTTGAGCCAAGTTTTTATCAGCAAGAATATTTAAAATTTCCTCTCCCTTATGATTGGCCCAATTTTCGGCCTCGGCAGAAGATATTTTTTCGGCAGCAAATCCCCAAGCGGGCAAAAGTAGGCTGAAAAACAGTATGATAAGTTGTAAAAAATATTTTCTTTTCATTTTAAATCCTATAAGCTGATAATATATCTAGTGCAAAATAACATGAAATGGTAAAAAATGAAAACTTTTTTTGTATTCGGTGCATTATTAGCCGGTTTGGGCGTTTTGACAGCAGAAGCACAGCCTATGCCGCAATTAAATGAACCGGTGTATTATCAGCAACCGGTTGTGCATCACCCTTTGGCGCCGGAAATGCAGCTGCAACGTTCTCCAATAGAACAAATGGTTTGGAACAATAAAGTTCGTTGCGGCAGTGATATGAGTGTTAAATCTTATGCCTATAAAGAAGACGGCGTGTGGCATGGAATTGATGCTGATTTGTGCCGCGTGATAGCTCAGGCATTGTTAGGTGATAACAAAAAAATCCAAATGGTTAATGTGTCACAAAAAAATATGTCGCGCGCTTTAGATGAAAATCGCATAGACGTTATGTTAAGCGGCGGCGCTTATTCGGCTAAAACCGAAACTTCTCGCCAAGCTTTGAGTGCCGGTTTTCTTTATTATGACCATCAAATGTTGATGGTTCACAAAAATGATTCCGAAAATTTAAAAGATTATAAAGGTAAAAAAATCTGCATATCAACGGATTCTGACTATTTCAAAAACTTTGATGATTATAATTTTGCCAACGACCTCGGAATCCGATATTTGACATTTAATACCCTTAAAGAGGCAAAAGAGGCTTTTTTACTGAATCGCTGCCAAATGCTGACCGCCAGCGGATTGGTTTTGAATGGTATTATTGAGGAAAGAATAAACTCCAATGCAAAAGTTTTGCCGCAGCAAATAGCTCTGCATCCTGTGTACGCCTATGTACAACGAGATAATAATGAGCTGCGTTTAGCTTTAAAGTGGATTTTTAATGCGCTGTTTTTGGCGGAACAATATGATATAAATGCGCAAAATTTGAGCTTTTTTGCATCTAATGACAATCCGGAAATCCGTAATTTGTTGGGCGATGACACTCAGTTGTGGACAGATTTGAAAGCAAAACCGCAATGGGTTAGGGAAGTTATCTCGCTTTTAGGCAGCTATAAAGATATTTATGATAAAAATCTCGGTGCGGATTCTGGCTATCATCTGGATAGAAAAGAAGGTCGTTTGGTTAAAGATGGCGGAACAATATATCCTTTGCCATTTATCTGAGATTATCAAATTTCTATATGTTCCAAGGTGTCTTGAACAGCATTTTGGAACATTTTTTTTTGTTTAAATAATATAGATTCTTATTCTTGCAAGATTAAAAAGATTGTGCTAAACTTATAGCAGTTAAAAATATTATTATGGAAACCTCTTATCGTTATTATTATTACGAAATTGAGAGCTTTTGCCATATTAATATAAAGTTTAATTTAATTTAATTCTTTATTATGAGAAAGTTCTTATTTTTAATTATGTTTGTTTTTGGTGTTGTTGCAATGAGCGCTCAAACTTTTGTGCCGGTTAAAAGCTATGTAAAAGGTCGTGCTTTGATGGCTTATGGTGCTGACGGGTCTTATGTCAGCATTACTGCCGCACAATATTTGGAACTGAAAGACAACGGCGTAGGGGACTATAAAATAGTTTCTTACAAAGGTAAAGATGCCGAGTCGTCTTTCAGCGGTATTGTTTCCAACAAGGAATATACCAGCGAGTTGTTTACTGTCGATTCTGTCAGTGTTCAACCCGATGGTGTTATGGTGATGTTTACCAATGGTAAAACATATGTTGCCAAGTCGCTGCTTTGGGCAGATGTTCTGAAAGGCCAGAGCGTTGTTCATACCGTTATCAAGAGTTCGTTCCGAAATTTTGAAAAGTATGAAGCGTTGGAAAAAGCACCTGTTGATTTTGTAGAAAATCATGGTCTGCAACAGACACCGGCTGCAAGCAAACAGAACCCTTTGGCAAAAGTTACGGCAGATATAAAGACTGCTTTTGGCTATGTCAAAGAAAAAGTTGAGGCTAAAGTTGAAAGTTTTATTGAACCTAAAACTGCGCCAAAGACAAAAACATACTCTTATGGTAATATCAAAATTATCGAGGAGTAAAAAAATACCTGCTTTTCTTTTTAGAAGAGCAGGTGTTTTTTTTGTTGCTATGTGTCAAAAATGTGTTATAATGAAAGAAGTTTTCAGTATTATTTTATAAACTTAAAATTATTTCTTATGAAGTGCATTATTTTTTTAAAGAACGAGAGGACTCAGGAGTTTTTCAACAAAATGCGCCAGCCTATTGCCGCCGGAATTCACGCCATCATAGATGTTGTTGGAGTTCTTCCGGATGATGCAAAGACAGGCACACCTGACGACCGTTATCCGTATTAGCTATCAAGCTTAAAAAGTAAGACCGTGACTTTATTTTATAAAGTCGGTCTTTATTTTTTTTAAATGTATTTTATTTTTCCAAATCTTTTACAATTTCTTCTGTTATTTTTTTAGCGTCGCCAAAAAGCATAATGGTGTTGGGCGCGTAAAATAATGGATTGTCTACGCCGGAATAGCCAGCAGCTAATGAACGCTTTACAAAAAATACGGTTTTTGCTTTTGACACATCTAAAGTAGGCATACCGTGAATAGGAGAATTTTTGTCGGTCTGCGCCACCGGATTTGTAATGTCATTAGCGCCAATAACATAAACAACATCTGTAGAGGCAAAGTCGGCGTTAATATCTTCCATGGCATAAATTTTGTCATACGGAATTTGTGCTTCGGCAAGCAAAACATTCATATGCCCAGGCATCCTTCCAGCTACGGGGTGAATGGCAAAACGTACGTCTACTCCATATTTTTCGGTCAGAATATTGGTCATATTTTTTAGAGCGATTTGCGCTTGTGCCGCCGCCATACCAAAACCTGGGACAATAATTACTTTATGAGCGTTTTCCATAATATAAGAAGCTTCTTCGGCCGAACCGGTTTTAATCAGTCCGGTAATGGTTGGTTCTTTGCTGGTGGAGGAATTTGCCGGCCAAACAATGTTAAACAAAGAACGGTTCATTGCTTTGCTCATAACATAGGACAAAATCGTGCCGCTGGCGCCAACCAAAGTTCCGGTAATGATTAACAATAAATCACCGGCAAGTAAGCCAACTAAAACAACGGCCCAGCCAGAAAGAGAATTTAATAAGGATATAACAACCGGCATATCGGCGCCGCCAATTGGCATAGTTCCGCATATACCAATCAATAAAGATAAAATGACAAGGCTGGCAAAACCTTTGTCATAAAGTATAAAATAGGCAAGGTTCAGCAAAAGCAATAGTTCTAAAAACAAGCTTATCCATTTTAGCCAATTAATGTTTTTGCGCAGCAGTCCGTGCAGTTTGGAAAAAGCAATCATTGAACCGCTGAAAGTAACAAGACCGATAACAATGCATAATGCTTCTAAGATATTTTTTTTAGGAGCTTCAAATGGACAGCTGACAATCAGAGCGGAGGCCAGACCGCCGATACCGTTTAATAGAGCTACCATTTGCGGCAATGTTGATAATTTTACCTTTAAAGCAAATAAGACGCCAACACCACAGCCCGCTGCCAAAGCTAGCAGTATCAATAGGGCGTTATATTTTAAATTGAGCGTCAAACAAGTTAGAAGTGCCAGCCCGACAGATACCAAAGCTATGTGATATCCTTTTACAACTCTTGCCGGAGATGATAAGCAATCTATGGCTGTAACCATCAAAAAAGCAGAACAAAGATAAAGCAGAGAGCTAATCATGATTCTTATTATCCTTTTTCTTAAAAAGTTCCAACATACGTATAGTAACGGCTAAACCGCCGACTAAATTAATAGAAGCGAAAAAGATAGCAACCAAACTAATAGCCAATATTGTGGGGTCGTTATTGTGTCCGGCAATTATAATGCCGCCCAAAACTGTAAGTCCGCTGATGGCGTTGGTGGCGCTCATCAATGGTGCGTGCAGTGACGGTGAAACCCGCCAAACCGTAAAGTAGCCCAAAAAGGCGGATAGTATCAGTATTGTGAGCAAATAGATGTCTTCCATGGTTTTACGCCTTTGTTAAGAGAATTTGCGACCATACTTCTTTATCTTGCTTTATTGTATCAAAGCGAGAAAGAAAGTTATAAACGTTGCGAGAGTGTAAAAAGCTTGCCGAATAAGCTACATCTGATGCCAAATGCGAATCGGCTAAAAGCTTGTAGTGCTGATTATCGAGTAATCGACCATCAATACTGTTTTCAACATTTCCTCCGGCCATATCCAAAACGACAGCGCCAGACGGCAGATGCTGCAGCTGTTCGGTTGACAGAATCTTCGGAACTTTGCCGCTGATAACGGAAACAGCCGTGATAACAATATTGCAGTTGGGTAAAATGCTGTTTATGTTTTCTTTTTCAGAAGTAATAAATTGGGCGTTAAGAGATTTAACTTGTTCTTCGGCTTCGGGGCGTATATCTGTGGCGTATACTTGCGCTCCCATGCGCTGTAAAGTGGCGATTGCCTGCAATCCGGCAACGCCGGCGCCAAACACTAACGCTTTTAACGGCATAAGAGTACCAGCTGCGGTCATCATTAAGGGGATGGTTTTATTTTGCATATCCATGGCCAGTAAAGCGGCTTTATAGCCGGCTAGGTTATGCTGAGAGGAAAGAGTGTCTATATCTTGTACGCGTGACAAGCGTGGCAGACGCTCGAGCGCCACACAGTTTATTTTACATTTTTGCCAAATTTCTGTACGTTCTGGTTTTTTGTAACTTTCAAAGTTACCTAATATCCATAAATTAGGATGCAAATAAGCATATTCATCTTCTTGAGGCGCCCAAATTTTGGCGATAAACTCTGATTTTTCATACACCTCCATGGCCGTGTGTAAAATTGTGGCTCCAGCTTCGAGGTATTGCTCATCAATAAATCCGGCTCTTTCTCCGGCGCCGGTTTCTACATAGACCTCGTATCCGTCGTCAATCAGCTGTTTTATGGTTTGCGGTATTATAGCTACTCTGTATTCCCACGCCGGACGCTCTTTTACTAATCCAATAATCATGACATCCTCATAAAAATGCTTGCATTGCAAATCTATTACTTTTATATAATATGCTAAATTTAAAAGCAAAGGAAATATAGCCAAATGGTTAGGTTATGGGATTTATACAGCATTTTTTTCAAAATGGGGATTTTTACTTTTGGCGGAGGTTATGCTATGCTGCCGATTTTAAAAAATGAAGCTGTTGAAAAAAGAAAATGGATTAGTGAAGAAGAACTTTTGAATTATTATTCAATCGGGCAATGCACTCCAGGGATTATTGCTGTTAACGCGGCTTCTTTTATTGGATATCAGCTGCGTGGTTTTTGGGGAATGATTTGGGCAACGCTCGGGGTTATTTCGCCATCGGTTGTTATTATTTTATTGGTGGCCATGCTATTGCGGCAATATATGGATAATCAATATGTGCAATGGGCTTTTGACGGTATACGCGTTAGTGTGATAGCCTTGATTATTGATACTGTTATCGGAATGTGGAAAAAAGGAATATGCCGCTATCGAGATTATATTGTTTTTGGACTGGCGTCGGCTTTACTTTTGTTTTGTAACCTGTCGGCGGTGGTGATAGTGGTTTTGGCTGCGGCCGGTGCTTTTATTCCGGATTATAAGAGGAAAAAATGACATATTTTATTTTGGCTTTAGAATTTTTCAAAATCGGTTTGTTTGCTGTTGGCGGCGGTTTGGTTACCGTACCGTTTTTATATGATTTGACTGAACAATATGACTGGTTTACCGCCAAAGAACTTACGGATATGATAGCGGTTTCGCAATCTACACCTGGGCCAGTCGGGATAAATATGGCAACCTACGCCGGCTATAAAGCGGCTGGTGTTTGGGGCAGCCTATTGGCAACGCTGAGTTTGGTCACGCCGTCGGTTATTGTCGTATATTTAATTTCTAAAATTTTGACCAAGTGGAAAGATAATCCTAATGTGCTGAGGATTTTAGGCGGAATCCGTCCGGCAGTGTTGGCACTGATATTGTTTGCCGGTTGGGATATTGCCAAAGAATCTATTGTGAATTATCAAACAGCGGTATTGCTGGCGTTGCTGGTTGTCGCTATGCGTTTTTATAAGAAAAGCGCAATATTCTATATAATTATATCTGCCGTGGCCGGCTTAATTTTTCATGTTTGAAGACTTGAAATTTAAGTCTTTAGATTATACAGTATAAAAAAATTTAGGGAGATGATTGTTATGAGCGAGCAAAATACAGTTTATGATGTGGTTGGAATCGGTAACGCTATTGTAGATGTTTTGGCTAAAGTCGGCGATACTTTTTTGAAAGAGCGCAATTTGACTAAAGGCTGCATGACATTGGTGGAAGCGGCAGATGCTGGTAAAATTTATAATGATATTATTCCGGAACGTGAAGTTTCCGGCGGCTCGGCGGCAAACACGGTTGCCGGTATGGCGTCGCTGGGTGCGGATTGTGCGTTTATCGGTAAAGTTCATGATGATGAATTGGGACAGGTTTTTAAACGCGATATCGGCGCCGCCGGTATTGACTGCTTTACATCACCGCTGGAAGAAGGTCCGGCGACCGGACGCAGTATTGTTTTGGTAACGCCTGATGCGCAGCGCTCTATGTTTACATATTTAGGGGCTTCGCGCAAACTTTCTGTGGAAGATATTGATGAAAAGCTTATCAGCGAATCTAAAATAATTTTTATTGAAGGTTATTTATGGGACGAACCAATGGCGCATGAAGCGGTTTTAAAAGCTTGTGAACTGGCTCACAAATATGGGCGTGAAGTTGCATTTACGGTTTCTGACCGTTATTGTGTTTCTTCTCATCGTGACCATATGTTGGATTTGATAAAAAATCATGTGGACTTGCTTTTTGCCAATGAAATGGAACTTAAGGCCTTGTTTGAAATCGAAGATTTTGCCGCGGCATTGGATATGATAAAACCAATGGTTAAAATTGCTGCTATAACCAGAGATTCCCGCGGCTCGGTAGTGGTAAACGGACGAGTCAAAATTTTTGTAGAAGCCGAACCTGTAAAACCGGAAACTGTTGTGGATTCTACCGGTGCCGGAGATTTATATGCGGCAGGATTTTTATTTGGTTTGGTTAATAAACGCAGCCTTGGTACTTGCGCGATGATTGGCGGTATTGCCGCATCCGAAATTATCAGCCATTACGGAGCAAGGCCGGAAGTTTCTTTGCGAGGATTTGTTCGCAATAAATTATTGCAATATGGCAAAAGATTTTAGTAAGCAGAAATAAAAAAATATAAAGCCTGTTTGTTATACAGGCTTTATATTTTTAGAGTTCTTTTCGCGCTGATAGAGCCAATTGAATTGTTCCGTCATCCATATAATCAAGTTCTGCTCCAAGCGGAATGCCTTGAGCCAAAGTCGTGACCTTGACCGGAAATTCTTTGAGGCGCGACAAAAGATAATGCGCTGTAATCTGACCGTCAATCGTTGCCGGCAGAGCTAAAATAACTTCTTTAATCACGCCGCTGGGCAAACGGGCAAACAGACCTTCTACGTTTAAATCGTCAGGAGTAACACCATCAAGAGCCGAAAGTATGCCTCCTAAAACATGATATTGACCGCGATAAAGTCCGACTCTTTCCATTGCCCATAAGTCGGCAACATCTTGCACGACGCAGACTGTTTCTTTATCACGGGTGGTATCTTGGCAAACAGAGCATGGCTCTTGAGTGTCAAAATTACCGCATATCGGACATTTTTTTACATTGTCTGCTACTTCTTGCAAAGCAGTGATTAAAGGTAAAAGAGCTGTTTCTTTCTTTTTTAAAAGCTGCAAAACAATCCGCCGCGCCGAACGTGTGCCCAAAGCCGGTAGCTTGGCGATAATCTTAGTCAGCTTTTCAATTTCTTTCCCTTGCACGATAATGCCTCGATTTTAGAACGGAAGTTTCAAACCGCCCAAACCAACGCCGTTGGTGGCTTCTTTCATACCTTCTTCCATCATCGCATCAATTTTTTGATGAGCGTCGTTATAAGCTGCAAGAATCAAATCTTCCAAAACATCAACTTCTTCAGCGTTCATCAACGATTTATCGATACTGATTTTTTTCATTTCAGATTTACCGTTCAATACAACTTTAACCAAATTTCCGCCGCTAACGCCTTCTTTTTCTTCTTGCGCCAATTTGGCTTGAGTTTCTTGCATTTTACGCTGCATTTGTTGAGCTTGTTTCATAATTCCTTGAATGTTTAGCATTTAATTATCCTCATCATCATAAGTTTCAGAATTTTCTTCCGGAACAACAAATTCAGCCGCTTCTTCATCTTCGGCGTCTTCAACCGCTTTCCGGATAACGGTTTCTATTTTAGCACCACTGAACTCACTTAGTATAGCTTTTACTAAAGGATATTCAGAGATATTTTTTTTGTCGCGTTCCAGCTCTTTGTTTTCTTTAAAAGCCAGAGTTTCGCCAAGTGGTTCATAATCAATATCTATAACCCACGAAACGCCGGTTTCTTTGGCAAGAAATTTTCGCAAATTAGCAATTAAGTCTTTATCAGCCTTTTCTGAAAGAGCTATTCGCATTTTTCCGGCGGTAAATTCTTTGAACGACATATCGTTTTTAACGGCGTAAAGCAGCAGCATTTGCCTTTTGGCGTTTAACAGTTTGACTAATTCTTCTGGAGTGGATAGTTCAAAGCCTTCGCCATCTTCAGTCAGCTCCGAGGCAATATGCGTATTTGTATTTGCTATACAGGTACTTGAATTTAGAACAATTTGCGGCTTATTCGCCAAATTATTCACTCTTGATTTTTTTTTTAATTCCTTCAGCAGGTCTGCAGGAGTCGGCATATTAGCGGAGTAGGCTATGCGCATCAGTATCATTTCCAGCGCATCTATTTGTACATTGGCGTATTGCAGCTCGCTAATACCTTTTATCAGCATTTGCCAAATCTTTGAAAGTATACTAATCGGTGCCGCGTTAAGTTTTTTACACATTTCACGGTCATTTTCGCCAACAGATGAATCATTGATATAATCCGGAATGATTTTTACTTTTGCCAAAAGGTGGGTGATATCAACCAAGTCTTGAATAATCAGCATAGGTGTTGCACCGTCGCTATAAAGCTGATGTAAAATCTGTAAAACTTCGGCAACGTTGCCTTTAAGCAATTTTTCATACATTGCAAAAGTCTGCTGTCTATCTGCCAAACCCAACATATTTTTAACGGTTGCGTTTTCTATTTTGCCGTTGCCAAGCACAATAGCTTGGTCTAGCATAGAAAGTCCATCACGCGCCGAACCATCGGCAGCGCGGGCAACCATGTGCAGAGCTTCGTCTTCGGCTTCAATATTTTCTGCCGCCAAAACCTTATGAAACAATTTGACTAAAGTTTCTATGCTGATACGCTGCAAATCAAAACGTTGGCAGCGAGAGAGAATAGTAACCGGTACTTTGCGGATTTCGGTGGTGGCAAAAATAAACATTACATGAGCAGGCGGCTCTTCCAAAGTTTTTAGCAGAGCATTGAAAGCACTTTTAGAAAGCATATGAACTTCGTCAATAATGTACACTTTGTAGCGAGCCATGGTTGGCTTATAACGCACACCGTCTAGGATTTCGCGCATATCGTCGACACCGGTTTTGGAGGCGGCATCAAGCTCAATTACGTCTATATGGCGGTCAGCGGCAATGGCTTTACAGTTTTCGCATTCTCCGCAAGGGTGAATTGTCGGGCCTCCTTTGCCGTCCGGACCAGTGCAATTTATGGCGCGGGCAATTAAGCGTGCAGTAGTGGTTTTACCGACACCGCGAATTCCGGTCAAAATATAGGCATGATGCAGGCGATTATTTTGAATGGCGTTGGTTAGTGTTTGCACAAGCGCGTCTTGTCCAAGCAAATCTTCAAAAGTCTGCGGACGATATTTACGAGCCAAAGCTACATATTGCGTGTTGTTATCAGCCATTCTTTTCTAAACTCATTAAGGCGAAGGGACTTAGACCTTGTACAGACCGTTACGGCTGCTTTCTTCCGAACCTGACCGAGTTGGCGGTTTTCCAACCCTAAGCCCTTCATTAATAAATACCCTTTCATAATGGGCAAAATTACATATTTTGCAAGCAAAAAATAAACTTATTGCACGTTTAACAAAATCTGGCGCAGCTCATCGGCGTTTTTGCCATAAATTTGCGGCATATAAAAATCGGAAACACCACTTTGCGCATAAGCCGGATTTGCTGAATAAAATTTATTAGATGCGGCTTCAATTAGCTGCGGACCATTAGCCGTAACTTTTACTATATCCAGACCATGCTCATTTTTTCCGTTAGCAAAAATTCGGAAAGCGCCGCTCAAACCATAGAAACCGTCAAGCGAAGTTATGGATTCTTTTAGGTAATCTTTATCTTTGTGCGATAAGGCAGAAGACAAAGCCACGGCGTCATAAGCGAAAATGCTGAGGTCGTTTGAACGTTGATTGAACATATCATAATATTTTTGCTTATAAATAGCCAAACGCGACATAGGCATTATCGGATAAACAGCCCCGTATAGTTCTGTTTCTTTGCTTAGGTTGGTGTTGCCCCAAACAGAAGTGCCTAAAAACAAAACTTCGGGCGCAGAAACATCGTAATAGCTAAACATAGAGGTTATAGCTTTTAAGCGGTTTCCAAATTCCGGAACCAGTAGAGCGTCAAAATCCAAAGGTGCGATTTCTTCTTCTGTTTGTTCTTCTTTTTTGTCGTTAGGTTTTGTTTTTTGCTGCGAGGCGGTAACACGGGCCGAACCGGTTATTTGCGCCGCTAAATTAGTAAAATCCATACTGTTTGGAGCATAGAAACCAACTTTAACAATAGATGCACCGTGCAGTTGAGCAGCGTTTATGGCTGCTTTAAACATATTGATACCGCTTTGGCTGTCCGGCAGCATAATAGCCAGTTTCATACGTCCTTGCGATACGGCATAGCGGATAATGCGTTCAATTTGCTCTTCATTTAACAAGCCCATAGTATAGACGCCATCTTGTAAAACATTGGGCGCGGTAGAAAAAGAAATTACCGGAATGTCGGCGCTTTTAGCCGGCTCGGTAATAGCAGAAACTTCTTCACCCAACAGCGGGCCGACAATTAAGTCGCTTTTAGCGTTAACGGCGTTTTCAACAGCAATGCGAGCGCCGCTTGTTGTACCTTTTGTATCATAAAATTGGACAACCAGATTGTTGTTATTGATGTCGCCTATAGCCATCATGGCGGCGTTTTTCATATTTTGCCCAGTATCACTTACTTTACCGCTTAAAGGTAATAGCATTGCGACTCGAAAACTATCGGAATTGCCCAAATCAATATGTGAATAATCAGTTGTTTCCACCATATTTTGCGGAATACTGTTTTGGTAGTCAAAAGTTTGCTGTGGCATAGAGCCGGAATGCTGAAGCAAACTGCAGCCGGCAAGGGCAAACGATAAAAGTAGGGCGTTGATTTTTTTTAACACTTGCATTTTTCCTCAAAATATAAAACAATATCTAGAGTAATAATGCTTAAACTTGTTTTTGTAAAGTGAATTTGATGTTAAAAAGCGGTCTTTATTTGATTTCTACGCCAATCGGCAATTTGCAGGATATCTCTCAGCGGGCTTTAGACGTGTTGAATGAAGCTCCGATTGTTGCTTGTGAAGATACCAGAATGACAAAAAAACTTTTTTCGCTGTTGGGATTGCCGCTGCATAAAAAGTTTATTACTTATCAGGATCATAATGAAGAGCAGCAGGCTCAACAGCTGATTGATATAATTAACGAAGGCAATGTTATGGCTTTGGTTAGCGATGCCGGTGCGCCATTGATTTCGGACCCCGGTTACAAGCTGGTTAGTAAGTGCCGCGAGCAGGGAGTTTATGTTACGGCGGTTCCGGGGGCGTGCGCGGTTATCACGGCTCTACAGCTATCCGGTTTGCCGACGAATCGTTTTTTATTTGCCGGATTTATCCCAAACAAAGACAAGGCGAGGGCAGATTTGTTTAAGGAGCTGAAAAACATCAACACTACGCTGATTTTTTATGAAACAGCACCGCGTTTGTTAAAAACTTTGGAACAGGCGGCGGAGATTTTTGGCGGCCGCAAAATTTCGGTTATCCGCGAGCTGACTAAAATGTATGAAGAAGTGCAAACAGGCAGTTTTGCTATGGTGCAAGCTCATTTTGAAGAAAACGAACCGAAAGGCGAGTTTGTGTTTATTGTCGCGCCGCCGGAAGAACCTCAATACTCAGTTGCCGATGTTCGTGAACTGTTGGCAAAACGCTTGCAGGAAACATCGCTGAAAACTGCGGTTAAAGAATTGTCAGAGCAATTCGGATTAAATAAAAATGAAGTATACGCTTTGGCGTTAGAGTTGAAAAATGAATAATTACCGCAGCGGTAAATGGGCGGAATTTTTAGCGCGTTTGTATTTGCGGCTGCATGGTTATCGGATTGTGGCCAAAAATATTATTGTCGGACGCGGAACAACAGCCGGCGAGATAGATATTATTGCCTGCAAGCATAAATGTTTGGTTTTTGTTGAGGTAAAAAAGCGCCGCACTTTAGATGAAGCCGCATATGCTATTACGCTCAAACAAAGGCAGAGATTGATTAGAGGCGCTGCGGTTTTTGTGGGTAATCAGCCACAATATAGAGGTTATGATATTCGCTTTGACGCCGTGTTGGTCAAGCTGCCGTTTTCGATAAGACACTTGCAAAACGCTTGGACCGATTAATCACAAGCCGGTAAAACGGGCAATTTTTTGCCCCATGGTTTGCGGCAAATGAGCAAGGTTTATATGTTTTTGAATCAGTGAAGTATCATAGTCGGTTTTGGTACGTAACTGGTAGCGCAGTTCAATTCCAGTGCCGGCGGTGTAGTCGTTTTCCGGCAAAAAGCTTTTGACTTTGATAAACGGCGCTTGGTGGTCTTGCAGCATTTGCACCGGATTGCGCAAAATATTTTCTTGTTTAAATGTGCGAATATAGCTGTTGCCGATAAAACCTTGTTCGGTTAAAAGCGGAGTTAACTCCATTTCACAATTGTGTGCGTCATAAGCAAACGGAACGGAGCGCCAAAATTTGTGAAACTGGGCGTTTTTTATAACATCTTGAGAGAAGGCCATGCAATAGCTGTGGAGGTGAAAATGACTTTCATAGTCGGAAGTGGCACTCCAAAAGTCATAGCCTTTGCGTTCCATGGAGCGGAAAAAATCTTCTAAATTATATAAAGGACCATAGACACTGTCATTGCATAAAATTAATTCATCGTATTTTTCTAGTTTTTCCCAGCCTAATTTAGCAATCAGATATTGCCAACAGCCAAAATCTTTGAGCGGCATATGCTGGGAATAAAACATTTGGGTATATGGTGCAATTTTGAACAATTCATCGGGCGGAAAACGTCCGTTACCCATAAAATATACCTCACTGATTTTGGATAGTTCTTTAATTAAATAAACCACATAGTCTTGGATTTTGTTGTCTTTATCATAGCCGGCAAATAAACAAATACGACGCATTTTATCTTCCTTTCAAATTGTGTGTGCATAAAGATAGTGGCAAAGAATCTGATTTAAAGTGAATTTAATAAAAATAAATCTGTGGTTGAGGTTGCAATATGGCTTGAAAAATAAAATTTGGTATGTTAATTATAAAAATGATGTGAATTTTGGAGAAAATAAATGATTGAAATGCCGGAAAATCTGGTGGAAATGGCCTTAAAAACTATGGGCGACCGCTGGAAAGTAATGATTATTCAAGAATTGATGGACGGCACCAAACGCTTTGGCGAAATCAAAAAAGAGCTTGGCGATATAACGCAGAAGGTTTTGACTTCTAATTTGCGTGCGTTGGAAGAAAAAGGAATTTTAATCCGTACCGTATATGCGCAAATTCCGCCGAAAGTTGAATATACACTGACTAATTTGGGCTATAATTTGAAGCCGGTGCTTGATTCTATGCGCGCTTGGGCCGAAGAATATTATAACCAGAATATGAAACCTTTGTTGCCGGATATGGCTTAGGTTTATGATATTTGTAAAATAGAAAGACCGCCTAATGGCGGTCTTTTTGTCAGTGATATAAATATAATTGCATAAAACAACGTTTTTTTACACCGTTTGAACAGATATTATGGATTACGAGGGGTTGAAGTTCGTATTATATTTTTAACGCGGCTTATCAGAGATATATTCCTTTACTAATTGGCTGTTTAGCTTATTAGGTTGCTTCGGTGTCTTAGACTTATTTTCTTGAATGGGGTCTGTTCTTTCTGCTGTTCTTTCTGTTCTTTCTGCTGTTCTTTCTGTTCTTTCTGTTCTTTCTGTTTTTAGTTTATTATGAAAATTAGTTAAATGTTCGGATACAGTTCTTTGAATTTGAGCTTGTTCCAAAGAAGCAATTAATGGTTTTTCGCCGCGGTGTGTGGCATTGATATATGTCGCTCTGCCGGCTTCGATTTCTTTTACCAGCGACTCCATTTTTTCAGAATCATTTTTTATTATAAAATCAAAATGCCACTTAGCCGACCATCTATTATAATCTTCTTCTGACCTAAACATAATAAGCTGACCGTTATGTTGCATAACATCTTTAGGAGTAACTTCTTGGTGATGAACAACTTTAACATCTCCGGCCGCGGTATATTCAGTAATATTTCCCTGTTTATCAATTTCAGGCTTAAAATTCTCGCCATCCAAAATAAAAATATGTCCTTTTTTAGCTCCGCTTTCAAAATCGGCAAAACGTGTTTCACAGCCTATTAAAATCGGATGATTTTCTTCACTATAATTTATGCTGTAACTGCATTTCTTTAATGCGTAAGCATAGCTGCCGTCTTGCGGAACAGGCACGCCTTTTTCATCAAAAACGGGTTGATTGTTGTCATCAGTTTTAGATGGAATACCAAAAACACGTTCCGGAATACCAAGTTCCTTTTGTAAATCTGCCCCCATCGGATAACCGGCTTCCATCAAAACTTCATAAGTCTCTTTGCCAGCTGTTTCAGGGTGATTTTTTCTATAGCTATCAACAAATTTCTGTTGCAAATCTTTGATTGCGTCCAATTCATTTTGTGTTTCTTTCGGAAAAGCCGGCAGCATCATTTCGGCGTCGCCGAGTTTTGCCTCCGGATGTTTTTTAGCATAAATATCCTTAAAAGTTTGTTCATCAACGTGTGTACCATGCACAATATATTTAGCTTTTTTTATTCCTTTGCGCTTTTGTGTTTGTTCTTGATTAACTTTTGTGAGTACTGCTTTTATATCTTGCAAAAGTTTTTGGATTTCCGGTGAATAATTTTTTTCCATGACGCAAATTCCTTGTTAATATTACATACATTATACGTCTTTTTGTCTAACAAGTCAAGGAGAACCTGCTTTTCAATAACCACCACAGATTGGTACCCGGTTAATCACTGCTTAAAGCTATAAAATTCTGCTTGATGACATAAATGACCATAAATTTTAGCATTAAAGCAATGCTGCCTACATACACTGGCAACATTGCTTTAATAAAACACATAGTTTGCCGTTATTATTTTTCTATGCCAGACATTTTTTGAGTTGTTGTAACCTTTTCTGATGACAACCCTCGGTTCTGCTTTTGTCTTTCATCTTCTGTTCGCGCAAACATGTTACCAAAAGTACCTTTTTTTTCAACTTTGTTATAATAAGCTTTAAAACTTTCATCAGTAATTTTAATCTTTTCTTCTCTCATTAAACATTCAACTACGCGATTTCTATTAATTGGAGTATCCGTAACATATTGTTTAAAAGCTTTTTCCATAGGCATTTTTTCAGCGTTTTCCAAATCATTATATAATTGTTTCTGCAACTCTTTGTTTTGACGCCACTCTTGAGGATTAGCCTGTTTATCGCTTGATATTTTATCAAAGATTGCTCCAGCCAGCACACGCCCTCTTATACTATGCTTTCCTATCAATTTAGCCAAACTTTGAGGCATTTTCGGACAAATTCTCCAAGCTTTGCAACAATCTGATAATGTATGTTCATTTTCTATACGATCTTTTGATATTACTAAACCGCCGTTATTAACAGCCTTAGCAATAGTTTGTCCAAAATTCATCATTTTTTGTGATTCATCAAGATATTTCATTGGACGCAATATAACTTTAATCGGATTAACAAGAGGATTATCCAATTCTGGCTTAGCCTTTAAAATATAATCCAAAGCTTTGGAGGCAGCTGATAAAGAATATTCGGTATTTTTCGGTGATTTTAGAGCTTTCATAAATATTTCAAATCTAGAATCTAACAATTCAGGTTTATATCTAGCTATATCGCCAAATGCACCATAAACTCTATCTAAGTGGTTTCCGTAAAAATCCTCTGAGGATTTTTTAAATCTATTAACAATAGTCTCCGGCGCCACACCATCAGCTTTTACCACTCTACCAACAGCTTTTTGGGCATATTTTTCTAATGAATTAGTCCCATCTTTATGCGAGTTTGAAGTTTCAATAATTGTATCAATAGCTTCATCCTTATAATCCCTCCCATAATGTTCATCATTTACAAAAGTCCAAGACACAGAATTAGTACCTAAAACTTTATATGCTTCAGCAAGAGAAGAGGCATCATTTTTAGGTGATTTCATAGCCAGCATAAAGGTCTTAAATGCGGAATCCAACGCTAACTTTCCTTCGGAAACAGCTATTATTTCTCCCAACGCGCGGTAATCAACGCTTAAACTTTGCGGATTACATTCTGCTGCTTCCACTCTCCCCTTAATTTCATCAATTTCTTTCTGCGGATCTTCTTCATCAAATCCTTCAAATCCTAAAGAATCTTTCTCATCATCAGAATGATACTTATTATATTGATCATTATAATACGCATCTTCTTTATTTAAATATTCAAAATAATCATTCACATCAAACATTTTACATTCCCCTTGATTTACGTTTATTTAGTGCCATTTTATACTTTTTTCAAATTTTTGTCAATTTTTTTCTAACGCAGAGGCAGCTTGCAAAAAAATAAAAACGCCACAATGTTTTACTCTGTTTAAGTATTCAGCTATTTTTCAATAATTACCACGGCTTGAGCAAACGGATAGTCGTCGCTCAAAGTTACAAAAGTCTGTGCGGTAACGCTGAGTTTTTGCAAATATGTAAAAGCCATGCCTCTGATCAACAATTCCGGCTTGCCTAAATCAGTGTGTAGAATTTGAATATCTTTTAGAAAAATGCCGTCACGAAAACCGGTGCCCAATGCTTTGACAAAAGCCTCTTTGGCGGCGTAGGCTTTCGCCAAACGGCAAGCCAGTTCCTTATAGGTGATGGCTCCGCGTGAATCCAATTCTTCAAGTTCTTCATCTCCCATGATTTTTTGTTTGAAACGTTCTAAAAATTGCGGAGATTTTGCAATTCGTTCAATGTTTATGATGTCACAGCCTAAACCTAAAATCATTGTGGTGGTCCTTTTTTCTATTTGTTGGCACGAGAAACATAACTGATTGATTTTGCCGATTTCAAGGCTGTTACCAAGTTATTCAGCTGTTCCACGTTTTTAACTTCTATATCCAGCAAAATTTCAAAATAGCTCAAAGTACGGTAAGTAATGTTGAGGTTTATAATGTTGGAATTGGCTTTTGCCACAATGTTAGCCACATCGGCCAGCGCCCCAGGCTCATTGCTAATCATTAATTTCAAACGCGCGGTGTGTTTTTCGTTTTCGGCGTCTGCGCCCCAATCAATATCGAGCCAGCGTTCTGGTTCTTTTTCATAATTTTTGAGCGACGGACAATCTAAAGTGTGAACAGTCACGCCTTTACCGGTGGTCACAATACCAACAATTCTATCTCCTGGGACAGGGTGGCAGCAGCCGGCAAAATGCACGGCCATACCGTCAATCAGCCCACGGATTTTTAGGGCGTCTTTTTTCGCCTGTTCTTTTTTGAATACCGGCAGCTTGATGGAACTTACCATTTTTTCGAGTTTGGATTGTTTATAGGCCGGATGTACGGCGCGCAACACGTCCCAACCGGTAACCAATCCTTCGCCTACTTTGGCATAAATATCGTCTACGGTTTCGGCTTCAAAATTAGAAAGAACATTGACCAAACCTTTTTCGGTAAACTCCTGTTCTTCCTGCTTAAACAGCTTTTCTAAAATTTCCTTGCCCAGTGTAATAAACTGCTCACGTTTATTGATACGGACATAGCGGCGGATTGCGGCTTTAGCCTTGCCAGTCACAACAAATCTGTCCCATTCTAGAGAAGGGTGTTGATTTTTTGCAGTTAAAACTTCCACTTGGTCGCCGTTTTGCAAAATGGTGCGTAGCGGTTTGATTTCTCCGTTAATTTTGGCGCCAACGCAGGTGTCCCCCACATTAGAGTGCACAGCATAAGCAAAGTCAACCGGTGTTGAACCAACAGGCAGACCAATTAAATCGCCTTTTGGGGTAAAACAAAAAACTTGGTCGTTGTACATTTCAAGCTTGGTGTTTTCCAAAAATTCATCAGGATTTTGCGCTTGATCCAAAATTTCCAGCAGCTCGCGAATCCAGCGGAAGTTTTTGCCTTCGGTGCGCTGTCCTTGTTTGTATGCCCAGTGTGCAGCTACACCTTTTTCATTGACTTCGTGCATTTCATATGTACGGATTTGCACTTCAATCCGCACATCATAAGGGCCGATTACGCCGGTGTGCAAAGATTGGTAACCGTTTGGTTTTGGCGTAGAAATATAGTCTTTGAAACGGCGCGGCACCATGTGGTATTTACTATGGATAATGCCTAAAGCCTGATAGCAGTCCGCCACGGTATCAACACAGATGCGAAATGCCATAATATCGGAAAGCTGCTCGAAAGAAGCGTTTTTCAGCTGCATTTTGCGCCAAATAGAATACGGCGATTTTTCGCGTCCGGTGATGGTGCAGTGCACGCCGTTGTCAGCCATGTCTTTTTCCAGCTGCTTAATAATTTTCGGCACAATGTCATTGCCTTGCTCACGCAAAAAATTCAAACGGGCGACAATGGAGTCATGCGCGTCTTTATATAGTTCGGCAAAAGCGATTTCATCCATTTCTTCTTTGACTTCTTGCATACCGATACGTTCTGCCAGCGGGGCGTAAATATCCAAGGTTTCTTTGGCAATGCGGGCACGTTTTTCCGGCGGGCAAAAGTGCAGCGTGCGCATATTATGCAAACGGTCGGCCAGTTTAATCAGCAGCACGCGGATATCTTCCGACATGGCCAAAAGCAGCTTGCGGAAATTTTCGGCCTGTTTGCTGGAGCCGGATTTTTGTTCTATCATGGCTAATTTTGTCAGACCGTCAACCAGTTGAGCCACCTGATCGCCAAATAAATTGCGGATTTCATCAAGTGTGGTGTCGGTATCTTCCACCGTATCATGCAGCAATGCGGCAATAATAGATGCGCTATCAAGTTTGAATTTAGTCAGAATACCGGCGACTTCTATTGGATGAGAATAGTATGGATCGCCAGAAGTGCGCAGTTGCGAACCATGTTTTTTTAGGGCAAAAACATAGGCGCGGTTTAAAGCGTCCTCATCGGCGTAAGGATCATAAGATTTTACTAAATCAACAAGTTCATACTGTCTTAACATCGAGCGTTATCCTGTTTCTAAATACAAAAAAAGCAAAACATAAATAATATATAATACGTTTTGCTTTATGAAATGTTAATTTTTTCGATGAAGATTATAAATCGTCATCATCTCCCATACTATCGTCCAATGAGTCATCGCCCAAATCGGCGTCATCGTCAAAGTCAATGTCTGCGGTGTCCGAATCGAGATTTAAGTCAGCGTCATCATCGCCGCCGTGAACTTGCATAGAATCACTTAAATCTTCGTCGCTAATCATATCGCTGGAGAATTGACCGTCCATATCTGCCAATTCTTTTTCTGCCGCCAGAATTTCAACTTCTTCATCTTCCGGTTCTTCTACTTCAACATATTTTTGCTGACCCATAACCAAAGATTTTTGCAAGTCTTCAATACTAACTTTATTTTCGGCGATTTCACGCAAAGCAACAACAGAGTTTTTATCATTGTCGCGGTCTACGCAAAGCGGAGAGCCTGCAGCAATATCTCTTGCGCGTTGTGCCGCAACCATTACCAAGTCATAGCGGTTAGGAATCTTATCAATACAATCTTCAACAGTAACTCTAGCCATTTTACATACCTTATTATTTAAAAGTTTTTCTGTTTAGAGTTTATACAAACTATCTGCTGTAAATGCAAGGATTTTTTTAATAAATTTACGGCATAACCAGCGGAGAGCCCAAAATATTGGCGTTGAAAGGCAAAAGCTTTTCTCTTAGTCGGTCTACTTCAGGTCTTATGGCAGCAATGTTTTCCGGCGTGCTGTCAAACATTTGTATGACCGCTTCAATAAAATATTTGTGGGTTTGTCTTTCTTGAGGAGTGTAATAAGAAAATTGATTTATCATTTTGTAGGCGTAGCCTTTTTTCAAAAGATTTAAGGTGGTGGTGTAGGCGTTGTTTTGACTGGCGGCGCGAAAAGCTTTTAGCGTTTTGTCGCAGGTGTAGGCCCAATCATCAAGCCCAAACGCCTGTGTGCCAATAACTTGTTGAAACTCGCTGCGGAGTCCTAGCCATTTTACTTTACGGGCAATGCTTTGGCACGGATTTACGGCGCTTTTTAAAAATGACACATTTTTATCAATACCGTTTTTTTCGTCCCAATAAGATATTAGTCCGCCGATGGCAATAAAATCTATTTCATGGCGGCCGCTGCGTTGAAAATTCTGTAATCCGTCCAGAGTATCAATAAAGGCGGAAACATCAGCGGTGGAGAGTGGAGTGTTTTGGTCTGCGTTATAATGGCGATAATTGTTCTTTTCTTTTTTTTGCGGAGCATTCAAAGCAAAATCTTGGGCAGGTACTTTTTCTGCCAATCGGTCTAAAAATGCTCTTTTGATGCGGACAGCCGGTATGTTTGGACGATGGCTTGATGGTTGCGGAAATTCTAGAGAGCCGGTATTTTCGCCAAAAATCTGCGGCATTAGATAGATATACAGTTCTGGTGAAACAAATTCTATGTTTGGTATTTGGGATAACTTGGAGGCTATGCGTTTAGGAAATTGGTGTTTTGTACCTTTTATCCCCGGTAAGTCCAAAATTTTTCCCGATAAGCCAGGAACTTTGTATAGCATTGGACCGATATACGGATAAAAAACCGGCGGAATACGTTTCAGTTCTTGTAATAATTTTTCTTCATCGGCACTGCTAATGCGTTTTTCGACGTTTCCAAAATATTGAATATTGGCGGAAAATTCTTTATCAAAAACCGGAGGAATATTCCAGCTGAAATCATAATGCCAATCATAATCACTAACGCTTTTTCTATATTCTTTTTCTAGTTGCAGCTTGTTGGGAATATTTTCATCTGCCGGAACATCATAGATATGTGCAAATTCTTTGAGCTGGGCGAGGCAAGGCACAT
Source organism: uncultured Alphaproteobacteria bacterium (assembly GCA_934277435.1). GTDB lineage: Bacteria > Pseudomonadota > Alphaproteobacteria > RF32 > CAG-239 > RUG410. Next base: position 401,272 of record CAKQUE010000001.1, read on the forward strand.
TTATCAGCATTAGGGCGATTATAAAAAAAACAAAGCGCATCTAAAATTCTCCTAGTGTCGTCAGTCTAATTGACATTTATTAAAAAAAAGTGATGAAGGTCCACTTTTTTATGGACATAAAATAAATAATTTTGTAAACCTTGGAAAGATAATAAAAAAATAAAGGAGTTTGAAATGGCTTGGACTGACGAAATGGTTGATAAACTTCGCCAAATGTGGACTGAAGGTAAGACTGCAACTGAAATTGCCAAAGAATTGGGTGTTACAAAAAATTCTATTGTGGGAAAAGTACACCGTTTGTGTTTGACTGCCAGACCTTCGCCAATTAAATCCAAAGATGAAGAACCGGTTGAAAAAGTAGAAGTTGAAAAAGAAATTCCGGAAGAAGTTGAAGAAAACGTAGAAGTGGTTGCAGAACCGGTAGAATCTGTAAAACCGGAAAAGACCGAAAAAAAACATAAAAGCAACTGTCATGTAAAGTTGGTTGAACTTGATAGCCACACTTGCCGTTGGCCGCTGGGCGATCCGCGTGACGAAGATTTTTGCTTTTGTGGCAAAAAAGTCCGTATGGGGCAAACCTATTGCGAAGAGCATGCCAACATGGCGTATGTTAAAGCCACAAAAAAATAATTTGTAAAAAAAATTAAGGAGGTTGGTTTTCAGCCTCTTTTTTTTATAAAATCAAAGCATATATTTCTCAAAAATTAAAAATAGAGGAAATATGCTATGAAAAAAATTTTTGTTGGGACTTTGGGACTGCTATTGTTGAGCCAAACAGCTAACGCGATGCAGCCTTCTTTGGGTGAAGATTATTTATCTTTCAAAAATTGGCTGAACAAGGAATATAATCTTGATTACAGTTTAACTTATTCCGTTTTGGGGCAGCGTACTTCTCCAAGCGGCCGTAACAATGCCGTGCAATCTTATCTGTATCCGTCAATAACATGGACAACGTTTGAAAATGAATACGGCACAGGGGTTTTGAATTTTGCGTATAATAGTATTTATTACGGTGGACATTCGGCGGAAGATATTCAAAACCGCAGCGGATTGGTGTCACCGATAAATGATTTTAATGCCTATGAGCAAAGTTTTGCTGGACTTTATTATACCTATCAATTTCCAAAACAATATAATTGGCTGACTTTGGGTGCAGGTCAATATAATTTGTTTATGTTTGATGGTACGGACTATGACGGCAATCAGCAAGTAAATTTTTTGAATTTTTCTTTATCGCAAAACGGCAGCGCCACTTATTCTTCCGCCGGATTAGGCGCCTATTTGCAAGCGACGCCAGATGATTGGTCGTTTACGGCCGGTTTTCAAGACGCCACCAATATAGAAGCGCCAAGTATTCGGGTTAATCGCCTAAAGAAAAAGCATTTCACTACGTTTGGGCAAATTGGCTATAATCCGACAATTAAAGGTTTGGGGGCAGGGCAGTATTCGATTATGCTCTATAATCAACCGGCGGTGAAAGAACAGCCGCAAACGACAAACGGGTGGTCAATCAATATTCAGCAAAGTTTAAACGAAAAATTGGCCGTGTTTGCACGTCTTAACGGAGTTAGCGGACATGTTATTACAACAAATCAGACTTATGCAGCTGGTATAGTGTATAATAATCCGTTGGAGCGCAATGAACTAGACCAAATCGGTTTGGCTTATGCTTATAATAAAATTGATGAAAAAGCCGTTGGTTCCAAAACATATCATAAAGCCGAACAAATTGTGGAAGCCTATTGGGCTTGGGGAATTTCTAAATGGGCGACAATAACGCCGGACTTCCAATTTTATATTAATCCGGCGCTTAATAAAAAGTCAGATTATGGCAGTGTGAGCTCGCTGCGATTGACAGTGTTTTTCTAGTTGAAATCTTTATAAATAAAAATACCGGCTGTTAATTAGTCGGTATTTTCATTTTTTTGCTTTACTTTAGGTAAAAAATAGAGGATTACTAGACCTACAATATTTTTTTGTAATTTTGAGGTGGATATGTTAAAATTTAGACACATGTTATTTGTGTTAGCCTTGGCCGGCTGTACTTCTTCAGAAGTAAAAATGATGCCAGGGATTGTACCGAACACGGCAAAAGAAAAACAAGTGGTGAAAGTTATGCCTAATAATATTATCGGTGAAGTTGAACCAATTTATTTACTGCCGATGAAATCTCCGTTTATGTCACGTATTGATACCGGAGCAACTACATCTTCTTTAGATGCCGAAGATATTAAGCCGTTTGAACGTGACGGTCGTAGATGGGTTTCATTTACGGTGGTAAATCGTGCAACTCAAGAAAAATATACTTTTGAAAAGCCTTTGATTAAAAATGCAAAAATCAAACGAATCGGCGAAAGAGAAAAACGTCCGATGGTAGAAATGGAAGTGCGTATGGGCAAAGACGTTTTCAGAGCAAACTTTACAATTGCCGAGCGTGAAAAGTTTGAATATCAGACTTTGGTGGGGCGAAATGTGCTTTATGGTCGTGCCATTGTTGATGTGACATTATCAAACACCCTGAAATAGGGCAAAAGGCAGAAATTTCTGCCGATTTTTGTTTAAGGATTTGAACTATGCTTAGAAAAATTATTTCTGTTCGCGGAATTTTGACCTTGCTGTTGTTATTGTCGGTTGTAGCTGCCGCAGCGGCTACATATTATAAGATTGTTTATTGGGGATTCAGTTTCCGTCCGCAGGAACGTACAGATGTGTGGACGGTAGATGCTCATGTTTCATTTAAGCCGACAGGTGACCCGATAGAAGTTTCGCTTTCTACACCGCGAATCAGCAAAGAATATAAAATTTTGAGCGCCGATGTGGTGGCTCCGGGGTATGAAGTTAATACCGATGAAAAAAATCATCGTGTGATAATGAAGTCTGCCGCTCGTGTTGTAAAGCAAGATGTTTATTACCGTATTATGATTTATGATAATGAAGATACCAGTGGTAAGGAAGTCAGCGATAGACCTGCTGATGTAAAAATTCGCTATGATGATGAACAGCAAGAAGAAATGGTGAAAGCCATTTGGACTTTGGCCGAGGCTAAAGATGGCGAAACCAAGGCTCAGCGTTTAATTTCCGTTTTGAATGAGCAGCCGTTGGCGCCTGAGGTAGATTCATTTTTACCGGTACAGAAAAATCCGCAGATTATGGCGGAAAAAATTATTTTTTTATTGAATGCTAAAAAAATTCCGGCTCGTGTGGTGCGCGGAGTTAAACTTAGTGAAAATAAAAGAGCCACCGGCGCCGATTTAATGGTTGAAGCCTATGAAGGTTCTAAATGGAAAATCTATGATATTAATACCGGAAAATCAGGCTTGCCGAAAAGCTTTGTGATTTTTCAACGCGGTGGAAATTCTCTTTTAGACGTTGCCGGCGGCTATGATTCCAAAGTTAAGTTTTCGGTTATAAAATCGGTTGTTTCTTCATTTAAAATGGCTGGCAGCCGCGCTAAATATGAAAACAGCCGCTGGTTTGACTTTACGATTTATAATTTACCGTCTTTGGAACAGAACACTTTGAAGTGGTTGATGATTTTTCCTTTGGGGATTTTATTGATTGTGCTGATGCGTAACGTTATTGGTATTCAAACTATGGGTACGTTTACGCCAATGTTGATTTCTATGTCTTTGGTTAAAACCGGATTTCTCCCAGGGTTGGTGTGTTTTGGGCTGATTATCGGAATCGGTTTGTTAATCCGCACCATGCTGACACGCTTGAATTTGTTGCTGGTACCAAGAATTTCATCGGTGGTTATCTGCGTGATTTTAATTATGCAGATGCTGACGATTATGGGTTACCAATATAACTTCAGCATTGCTTCTTCAGCCGTGTTTTTCCCGATTATTATTACGGCGTGGATTATTGAACGCGCGTCTATCACTTGGGAAGAAGAAGGCGTTAAAAACGCAGTTCGTCAGATAGTAAACAGTTTGTTTGTGGCGATTGTAACATATGGTGTTATTAGCAACGAATATATCCGCCATATTATGTTTGCTTTCAACGAGTGGAATTTGGTGATTTTGTTTGTGGTAATGCTTTTGGGTACATATACTGGTTATCGTTTAACGGAACTGAAAAGATTCGCGCCGGTAGCAAGGGGGAAATAAGATGTTTGATTTTCTCAAAGGTTTTGTATCGCCACAAAAATTGCGTCAAGCGGGCGTGTTGGGTATGAACGCACGCAACTATAATATTATTGCCAAATTTAACAAGCGTTCGCTTTATCCGCTGGTTGATGACAAGGTGCAGACTAAAAAGCTGGCAAACAGCATTGATATTAATACTCCGCATATGATTGGTATTGTAGAACACCAATATGAAGTTAAAGACCTGCTGCAGCTGATTGAGGGACAGAGCGAGTTTGTGATAAAACCGGCTCATGGCAGTGAGGGTAAAGGTGTGCTGGTGGTGGCGCATTATGAAAACGGTATATTTACCACGCCGTCTGGAAAAGTATTGACCTTTAAAGAAGTGTATCAGCATGTTTCAAATATTTTGAGCGGATTATATAGCTTGGGCGGACAATATGACGTGGCGCTGATTGAAGAACTGGTGCATTTTACCGATGTATTTAAAAACTTTAGTTACCAAGGGATTCCTGACGTACGCCTGATTGTTTATAAAGGCTATCCGGCTTTGGCAATGACCAGACTGGCAACCAAAGAATCTGCCGGCCGTGCTAATTTGCACCAAGGAGCTGTCGGAGTCGGTTTGTCTATCAAAACCGGCAAAGCTGTGCAAGCCGTTAGCCACAATCTGCCGATTGCTTTACATCCCGATACCGGCGCCGATTTAATGCAGCTGCAAGTACCGCTATGGAAAGAACATCTGTTGATTGGAGCACAGGCGTATGAAATGACCGGACTTGGTTACTTGGGGGCGGATATCGTTTTAGACCGCGACCGCGGACCGATGATGCTGGAATTAAACGCGCGTCCGGGGCTTTCTGTCCAGATTGCTAACGGTATTGGACTGCAGCCGATTTTGCAAAAAATAGAAGAAACTTATCCAAAAGATTTGACGCCGCAAGAAAGAGTTGAGTTTGTCTTGAATAATTAAAGACGACTTCCTAAATAGGATATTAGAAATGAAAGGAAGTAAAAAATGACTGATTTATTAGGTAAATCTGATACAAAACATATTGAAAAACCAAACACCAAGCATTTGGAAAATAAAGAAACAAAAAAGCTGGGAATGAGCGATACTCGTGCAAAGAAAATTAAACATTCTTACAATGTTAAAGATGCAGAAAACGCGTTGCTTTTGAAAACTAAAAACGGGGACATCGTTATTGAAATGTTTCCAAATGACGCTCCAAACCATGTTGCTCGTATAAAAGAACTTGTGCGTGACGGTTTTTATAACGGCTTAAAATTTCACCGTGTAATAGATGGTTTTATGGCGCAAACCGGAGATCCGCGCGGTAATGGTACCGGTGGCAGCGGTAAAAAGCTGAAAGCCGAGTTTAACCGCAATCGTCATACTCGCGGCACGGTTTCTATGGCGCGGGCGATGGATCCGGACTCTGCTGATAGCCAATTCTTTATCTGTTTTGCTGATTGTCCATGGCTTGATGGCCAATACACCATCTGGGGACAGGTGACTTCCGGTATGGAATATGTTGACCAAATTAAGCGAGGTTCCGGTTCAAACGGAATGGTTGCCGAACCGGATGTGATTGTGTCTATGTCTGTCATCGCAGATATATAGGGGAACTCGTCTAATGGTCTACTACTTTTAACTTTTTGTGCTTGTGTACCTCATTGTACACGGCGCAAAAAAGTTAATGCGTATTAGCCTCATTATCCAAGTCCCTGCGAGTTTGTGCCGGTTGCAGCAATAAGCAGCCGGTTTTTCTTATGTACTAGTTTGTACACTGCGCAAAAATCTTACTTCGCATTGAGCTCATTATCCGAGTTTCTTAAGAGCAAGAGCAATGCGAATAACGGCACATCTAAAGGCAATTTACGTTCGTTCAGAAAATTCATGTACTTCTATGTACACTAGGATTTTCTTCAGAACTAGAGTTGCCTTTATCTGTACCATTATTCGCATTGCTTTATATGATTGTCACTGTTTTGTTTTTAGTTTGTGCCGATTGCAATAAAAATCTTAAAGAATGTTTTTTGTACAAAATTCTTGATATTTGGCAAAAACGTTATATAATCACTACATCATTTATATTATTCATTTTTTAAATTATTATTTTATGGAACATGTTAATCATTTTGCCGAGACTAATGCCGATGACAAATTAAAATCTATGATTTTTGATTGTATATCTGGTACATCGCTTGGAGTTTATGATGCCGAAAAGGTTATTTTACAGCTGCCGATTTGTGCCAGAGCTCCGCTTTTGGCCTTGTATTTTATGAGAATACGAGGAATTGAGAAGGATTGTACAGATAAACATCTTCGTTTTGTGCTGCTGTTGTCTTTGTTTCAGGTCGCCGTGCGGATTTTTGAACGCCATGTGCTTTACGGTACTTCAAATCGCTTTATTGGAACTGACCGTTTTGATAACAAAAATGTGAAACAGCTTATTACAAATTTGGGAATAAGACAGCAAACCAACACTTTTGAGCTGGATTCGGTTATTGACAACAATCCTTATTACAAAGAGGTTTTGTATGAAGTGAAGCATAATAATGCTCTCCTCAACTGCAATGTAAAAGCGACAATATCTGATTATTTTGTAAAGAAAGTTATGCAATTTGTTGCTTTGTATGCTCAGGATGTGCGAACTTTTTATTCTATGGATGTGCAAACTTTTTATGTGCGTACTAATCCATTGGTTTGCGATGAACAATTGTATAAACAATCTTGGATAAAATTCAAGCTACTGACTGTTAAAAGCTTGTTTTTCGTGAATGATTTGAGTGAAGAAGAGTTTGCTGAATTTTTTGAAAATTACAGCTTGCGTTAAAAATAAATCCCTTGTTTCTAAAATATAGAAACTGGGGATTTAATTTTTTTAGAATCCGAAAAATTAATAAAACTTTACATTGTGAATTATTTGAAAAAAAATTTTATAAGGCTATCTGATTGTTTTTTCATTGGCTTTTATTTTTATCTATATATTTTGTACGAACAAAAGTAGAACAGTTAATAAAATACTAAAAAATCCCATTGAAACCCATAAATTACCATGATATACCATAAATAAGAATTAACCCGAAAGGAATCTGACATGAGAAAAGTTTTTCTCTTTATGGATACCATAACCAACAAAGTAGACGCGAAAGGTCGCGTTTCTTTGCCGTCAGATTATCGCGCAATTGTTAAAGAATTATCAACAGAGATTGTTTGCTATCGCAGCTTGAGTGCGCCTTGTATTGAAGGTTGCTTGGAGGATTCTTTGGATAAGCTGGCAACAGAAATTGAAAATTCTACAGATTTCTTTTCGGAAACTCAGGACAATTTAACTAATTTGATTTTTGGCGATGCTAAGCGTTTTCCGTTTGATAGCACAGGGCGAATCGTTTTGACCGAAAAATTATTGCAGCATGCCGGAATTACGGATTCGGCTGTTTTTGTGGGTAAAGGTCGTAAATTTCAAATTTGGAATCCAGAAAATTGGGCAAAAGAAGAGGCTCGCATCAGAGCCGAAGTGCTGAAAAACCGCCCAGTGTTAAAGCAAAACAGGGAGGCTGAATAATATGCCTGAAATCAGACAAAAACATATTCCTGTGATGCTGCAAGAGGTTTTGACTGCTCTAAAGCCGCAAAAAGGCGAAATTTATGTTGATGCAACGTTTGGTAACGGCGGCTATACAAAGGCAATCTTAGAAAATACCGATTGTAAAGTTATTGCCTTAGACCGTGATCCAACTGTGAAAATACGCGTTAACGAATTTAAAAATATGTATGGCGACCGTTTTGAGTTTAGGGCTGGACAATTTGGTGATTTTGCTGATTTGGTGCCAGAAAAAATCAATGGCGCTGTATTTGATATCGGTGTGTCTTCTATGCAGCTAGATGAGGCTGAACGTGGGTTCTCATTCAGTAAAGAGGGTGCTTTGGATATGCGGATGTCGCAAAATGGAATATCGGCAAAAGATATTGTCAATAGCTATGATGAAGAGGCGCTGGCGGATTTGATTTATCAATATGGCGAAGAACGCAAATCACGGCAAATTGCTAAGCGAATCGTGGAATATCGCCAAAATAAAAAAATTGAAACCACAACGGAATTAGCCGAAATTATATATTCGGTTATTCATAAAAAATTTGGCGAGATAGACCCAGCAACCAGAACTTTTCAAGCTCTGCGTATAGCCGTCAATGATGAATTGGGCGAACTTTCGCGCGGTCTATCTGGCGCGGCTAACCGTTTACAAAAAAACGGACGGCTGGTGGTGGTCGATTTTCATTCTTTAGAAGATAGAATCGTAAAGAATTTTTTCAAAGAGAACGGAGGCAAGCGGATTCGGGTTTCTAAATACGCGCCGGAATTGCTGCAAGATGAGCATCTGTTTGCCGAAGTTTCTAAAGTTATTATGCCAACTGCGGAAGAATGCGGAAAAAATCCGCGCGCCCGCTCGGCAAAACTGAGATATGCGATAAGGGGATAGGATATGGGCAGTATCAAAACGGCAATGGTGGTTCTGTGGCTGACGTTTTTCTTGTTTTTAGCAGTTGGTTCTTCGGTGCTGAAAAATCAGGTGCAAGGATTGGAGCGCCGTCTGGCAACCATTAATGATAATATCCAAAAAGATATTCAGGATATTCACGTTTTGAAAGCTCAATGGAGTTTATATAACACTCCTGACCGTTTACAGAAATTGGCTTATGAACAATTATCTTTAGAAAAAGCAAAACCTGAACAAATTATTAACTATTCTGCATTACATTTCAATTATGAAGATGATACAGCCGAAGGGAAAGTTTCACCAAACAAAAAAGCTTTGACAACTTTGGTAAAAGCAGAGGTAAAAAAGAAATAAAATGGGGTTCAATGTAAGTTTTTCTAAGAAAAATACGGAGCGTTTTTATCTCCCAGGACAGGAGATAAAGTTTTCGCGCGGTATGATTTCGCAGAAAATATTTGCATCGGACGGCGACAATGTGATGGTGTGTCGAACCAGAATTTGGCTGGCAATGCTTTTGTTTGCCGCTTGTTATTGTGTTTTGGCGGCGCGTGTTACCTATGTTTGTTTGGGGCATGGGATTAGTATTGATACCGCAGTGGCCGATTCTTTGGGTGATGAAGAAGTTATTCATTTTAAAAATCCGGTTAAACGCGCCGATATCATGGATAGAAATGGTGAAATTCTGGCGACTTCATTGCCGACAGTCAATTTGTTTGCCAATACTAAATTAATTAAAAATCCGCAAGATGTGGCGGAAAAGCTTAATGTTATTTTTCCAGAAATTTCATATGAGCGTTTGAATGAGCTTTTAAGCCGTAAAAAGAGCTTTGTTTATTTGAAAAGAAATTTATCACCGTCGCAGCAGTCGCAGGTTAATGCTTTGGGTGTTCCGGGGTTGGAATTTGAAAATTGTGAAAAACGTATATATCCGCATAATAATTTATTTGCTCATGTGCTAGGAAATACCAGCGTTGACAATAAAGGCGTTTCCGGTTTGGAACGCTATATGGATGAGCGCTTGACCACTTCTACCAAACCGGTGAAATTATCGGTTGATTTAGGTATTCAAAACACAATCCGAGCTGAACTTGAAGCCGGAGTTGCACATTTTAAAGCCGAAGGCGCGGCGGCAATTTTGATGGATGTTAACACCGGACAAATAGTGGCTATGACATCTGTGCCGGATTTTGACCCTAATAAAAGTCTGAAAGTTGCCGATAGAGCAATGTTTAACTTTGCCACCAAAGGCGTTTATGAGGCTGGTTCGGTGTTCAAAGTATTTAATACGGCAATGTGTTTGGACAGCGGCAAAATAGATGTCAATAGCCGCTTTGATACTTCTAAGCCGATTTATTTTGGTCGCGCCAGAGTTTCTGACCCGCATGGCTCGCATAAAATGCTGACACCGGAAGATATTTTAGTGGAGTCGTCAAATATTGGTTCAACGTTGGAGGTTATGCAGGTTGGCAAGCAGTATCAACGTGAGTTTTTCCAAAAAATAAATATGGATAAATCTTTAAGCGATTTTGAAGTGATAGAAACTGCTAAGCCTCTGTTTTTATCTGAAAAACGTTGGAGTGAACATACAATGGCCACAATTAGTTACGGCTATGGTATTTCAACCACGCCGCTGCATATTATTTCGGCCTTTTCGGCCATTGTGAACGGCGGAATTTATAATGAACCGACTCTGCTGGCAAACAGCAAAAAACAGGGTAAGAGAATCGTTTCTAGCGAAACATCAGAAAAAATGCGTTCGTTGCTGCGCGCGGTTGTGGTTAGGGGAACAGGTCGCCGTGCTAATGTTGACGGCTATCAGGTGTTTGGCAAAACCGGAACGGCAGATAAATTGGTTAACGGCCGCTATGACCATAAGAAAAGTATTTCAACTTTTGTTTCCGGATTTCCGGCATCTAATCCAAAGTATGCGCTTTTGGTGGTTTTTGATGACCCCAAAGGCTTGAAAGAAACATTTAACCATACCGAAGCAGGTTGGAACGCTGTGCCGACAGCCAAAAATATTATTACCGCGGTTGCCCCGCAGCTAAATATTAAAGCTGATTTTGATTTGGAAAAGCAAAAGAGCATTGTCGATGCCGCATATAAACAAAAAAAATTGGCAAAATAGCGACCTTTGGCAGTTATTTTGGCATAAAAACAAAAAATATGCACAAATTTTATAAATAATCGCATTTTTTTTATTTTTGTTATTGAAAAATTTACAAATATTTCTTAAATTACCAACTGTATTAGTTGTTATGCAATTAAATAAACGTTTGTAGAAATGCAAACAAAATGTAAAAAACCATATGGAGAAAATAAAATGAAAAAACTTTTAAGTTTGTTCTGCGCACTTGTTGCTTTGTCTGGCTGCTCTACTTTTGGCGCTGACGGTGGCTTGTTCAGCGGTGCTGACTGCGAATCAAGATTGGCTCGTGACTTTGTAGAAAATACAACAGACACAGTATTCTTCGCATTTGATAGTTCTTCTTTGTCTGCAGAAGCTCAAGCTGCTTTGGATACTCAAGTTGCTTGGTTGAAGAAACATGACGATGTAAACGTTATTGTTCAAGGTCACTGCGATGACAGAGGTACTCGTGAATACAACTTGGCTTTGGGTGAACGCCGTGCCAACGCTGTAAAACAATACTTGGTATCTCAAGGTATTGAAGAAAGCAGAATTTCTACAATTTCTTACGGTAAAGAAAGACCAGCTGTTTTGGGTAACAACGAAGCTGCTTGGGCTCAGAACCGTCGTGCAATTACAGTTGTTAGCGCAGCTGAATAATCAGACAGTTTGATTACCAAATATAAAGGCGCTGCCGAATCGGTGGCGCCTTTTTTGTGTGTTGCGCCTATTTATAGAATAAACTTGACAGAGTCTATTGTTTTACTTATAGTCAACGCACTTAGCAATTATTTATGGTATAATTAAATTTACTTATTATGGAAACAAAATTTGAAACTCTTTCTCACGATGCTGTTTTGGGAGAAATGAAAATGTGGTATGACAACGGTTGCAGAAAGTACGCAGATTATGAAACGCTGTGGCAAATGTTCCGCACTGTTGTTGCCTCAAGCAGTTATGGTTCTTCCGAATTTGGCGGTCCGGTTTGGATTATGGATTTCAGCCTTGCAAATCTTAAAAAACTTTTTCCTGATAATCCGTGGCTGGAAGCTATGGAAAAGGAAAAAAATATGTACGTCACCGCTGGAAAGGCTCTAAATCTGGCTAAATTTTCTGAGTGGTTTAAGTTCCGCGCAGAAAGTATGACTAAATTTTTGGGTTTGGGCAATGTTATCATTAAATATGAAACTGTTGCCGGTGAAGCGGTTATTTTGTATAGCTGGGGTGCTTTTTTGGATGCCGTAGAAAGTGTTGTTAGTGGCGTGGTAGAACGCCTTAGCTTTGGGTTGATGATTAAGTGGAATTTTTCTTTGCGCGAAAGCGAAGCCGTACGCAAAGGTAAGTTCTTTACCTGTCTAAACACCGCTACTATGGTCAAAAAATATCCATGCGTTTCAGAAGATGCGGACGATGTTAAACACAGCGATGTTTATGGCGATGTTTATCGCTTAAAGCATTTTAGTTTGACAAAGGGCTATGTTGTTCCCGAGACTATTCCTGAAAAAATCTTGATGTTGGTCATCAATGATTTGATGGAAGGTATCGCTGAGGGATATGGCTGCGGGTTGGATAACAGTAGTTTGGTTTGTCCTTATCCCCACCTAAAGTATGATAAGTATCTTGACAGCATCGGAAGATGTGGACACCACTTTAAAACGACAACCGATGTGTTCCGCTGGAGAAGAAAAGACTTTAGCATCGAGGAAATCAAAGTCGACTTGCCGAAGATTGATGAAAAATACGGCGAATTTTGGCATCGTCAGTTCCCGCCGAAACAAAATTGGCGCGAATTGAAAGACTAAGTGTTCGTTTGTATATCGTTAAAAAAAAAGACTGCTTTTTTGCAGTCTTTTTTTGTACTTGTACTAAGATAAAAAATATTTTATAAATAAGCTATGTTTAGAATTTTTAGGAGACATTTTATGAAATCAGCAGCTTATTCTTTATTTTTTAGCGGTTTGTTGTTGGCTGTTCCGGCAATGGCAAATTCGGATATGCAAAAAGATATAGAAGATTTGCGTGAAGATTTAATGGTGTTGCAGCGTCAAATTTATCGCGGTGTAGGTAATACAGGTGAAGTTTCAAAATCAACAACCGTTACTCAAAATCAAGAGGCGGCTGGAAATGTACAGGTTAAAATAGGTGAATATGATGAAACAATCCGCAAAGTTAACGGCCGTATGGATACATTGGAATATCAGGTAAAACAGCTGGAAAATAAGCTTGATAAAATAAACCGCGATATGGAAATCCGTTTTAAAATATTGGAAGGACGTCCGGTTCCGGCAAATTTGAGCGCGCCAACACCAACAATTCCAACTACATACGATGCTCCGGTGGCCTCTGGTGCGTCTAAGGCTGTAACCGGAGATGGTATTCAGGGCGATGATTTAGCTCCGATTGCTGGTTCTAATGTGGCAGCTCCAAAGAATCTTCCTGCCGGCGGCGATGGTGCCCCGCAGCCGCTGATTACAGATGTTGCCGAGGCTAAACCGGCGGCAAATTCTCAATCTAAATCAGCAGATGAAATTTATGCCAACGGGATGGAAGCGCTGAACGGTGGATTGTATGACGAAGCAGAGATGGCTTTTCAGCAGATATTAACACAATCGCCAAACGATAAGCTGGCTGGTAACGCTCAATATTGGTTGGGCGAAACCTATTTAAAACGCGGAGATTATTCAAAGGCTATTGTGGCTTTTAAAAACGGTTATGAAAAATATAAAAACGGTAACAAGGCTCCGGATAGCTTGTTTAAGTTAGGGCTTACATTTAAGGCGCAAAAAGATAATCAAAAAGCTTGTATTGTATTATCAAGCTTTAAAGCTGAGTTTCCAAAAGCTAATGCAGATTTGGCTAAACGAGTGCAAGCAGAAGCGTCTAAACTCGGGTGCAAATAGTGGAAGAACTGTTTGCTAAATATCAAATTAAAGATGAAGTCGTGGCAGTTGGTGTTTCCGGCGGGGCGGATTCCTTGGCGCTTGTTTTGCAAGCGGCTGAAGAATTAGCCGTGTTTGGGCGAAAAGTTGTGGCATTGACTGTGGATCATGGCTTGCGTCCTACCTCACGTCTGGAAGCTGAATATGTGGCCGGATTAATGCAGAAATATGGTATTGAACACCATATTTTAACTTGGACGGGAAAAAAGCCAACAACCGGAATAGAAGAGGCGGCGCGGCAAGCCAGATATGCGCTTATTGCCGAGTGGTGCAGCCAAAATAATGTACATGTTTTGCTAACGGCTCATCATGCCAAAGACCAAGCCGAGACATTTTTGATGCGTCTGCAACGCGGCAGCGGTTTGGAAGGGTTGTGCGGTATCCGAGAATATAGCGTTCGCGATGGATTAGTTATTTTGCGTCCTTTGTTAGCTATAAATCCTGAAAATCTACGTGATTATCTGCGACAGCGTGCTATTGTGTGGGTGGAGGACGAATCCAACCGCGATACAACTTTTTTGCGCGGAAAAATACGCCAATATTTACCGGAACTGACAGAAAACATTGGTATAAATATTGAAAAAATCTGTAATGCCGTGCATAATTTGCAAAGTGCTGAAGATTATATTGAACAGCAGCTGGATTTGTTGCTGGCGCATGATGTGATATGGGATTTTGGTACTGTTTGCCGTTTTAGATATATGGACTATTTGAGCTGGCATAAAGAAATGAAATTCAGAGTGCTGGCGCGTTTGTGTCGCCGCGAGTATATTCCCCGCGCCGAGAGAGTTTTGGCTTTGGTAAACGCTTTGAATACGATGCCTTTTACGGGGGCGACTCTGGGGGGGCGAGAGATTATTTTGGCGTATGACTGGGTTTGGGTTGTACCTGAAAGAATATCTAAAAGAGTGCAAAGCCGCAAATTGTGGGCAGAATTTGTGCGGCAACATCCTTTGTATAAAAACATAAAGATGCCCCATAAAGCCAAGTTGGCGATATTACAAAAAGTCGGAGTAAAAAAATAATGATTTATGGCAGCTTGTCGGAAATCGCAGATAAGTTTGAAGTGTTTTTGTTTGACGCCTATGGAGTGTTTTGGAACGGTGACGGATTTTATAAAAACAGCAAAGAAACAATGCAAAAACTGGTGGCGGAAGGGAAAACCGTGGTTGTTGTTTCTAATGCGACATTGCTGCACGATGATATGGTAACTTCGTATCAGCGTAAAAATCTGCTTGAGGGCCGAGATTATACTTTTATAGTAAGTTCCGGAGAAGTTCTCAGACAAGATTTAATAGATAAAAAGCTGAATTTTGTCGGCAATAAATTTTATACTATCGGAGCCAAACATGAAAAGATGTTTGCCGGCACAATTTATCAATCGGTAGAAAATTTGAACGATGCCGATTTTGTGTTTTGCGGCGTACCATTTTTGATGGCGGAAGATATAGCAAAATATCCAAAGTACAAACACAGTTTTTTACCGGCGAAAGCAGATGAAAACGGCGATATTGTTTTTTGGGATAGCACAATAACCGAACCGTTTGTAGAAATTGTAAAAAAGGTGACCAAGTTGAGATTGCCTGCGCTAAATGCTAATCCGGATTATTTAGCGCAAGAAGGACATCCTTTGGCAACGGAAAAAGCTCCGCAGTTTGTGGTGCGCAATGGCACAATCGCCGAAATGTTGCGGCAAAGGGGTAGTAATGTTATTGAATATGGTAAGCCGCACGCAAATATTTATGATTATGTTTTTGCAAAACTGCAGAAAATCGGCAAAATGACGGATAAAGAAAAAATATGTATGGTTGGAGATACGGTGCGGACAGATATCAAAGGCGCTGTAAATTCTGGTATAGCCCCCATTTTGTGTGTGCAAACCGGAGTTACCGCGCTTGAACTTTATAAGGGGAATACGGTTAAAAACCTTTGCGAAAGCGAAAATATTGATGTAAAACAAATAATAGAGATTAACAGCGTCGGAGGAGAATGATGGCGTTTGAGTTAGTGCCGGGGTTGGCGGCAAAAGATTATGTGACCGATTTGAAATTGTGCCGAGTATTGTTTGAAGATAACAAATATTATCCGTGGATTTTTTTGGTTCCGATGAAAGAAAATACCAAAAATATGACCAATTTAAGTATGGATGAACGGTTTCAGCTGATGAGAGAAATTGCGCTGGCCGAAAAAGTTATGATGTCGCTGTTTCCGTGTGACCAAGACAATGTGGCGATGATTGGTAATATGACGCCTCAGCTGCATGTGCATGTGGTTTGCCGCAAAAAAGGCGACCCAGATTGGCCTGGGACGGTTTGGAATTCGGCAACAGCCAAATATGAACCGGCGGAAAAAGAAAAAATTATTGCAAGAATCCGCCAAGCAATCAACGAAGAAATACAAAATCCAATTTATCAAATTTCTAAATAAAAGGACATAAAAATGAGTAGAGTAATTACTTTAATGCCGGTTAGATTAGCCGCAACCAGACTGCCTAACAAACCTTTGCGCGTGATTAATGGTAAAACTATGGTACAGCGCGTTTATGAAAATGTAAAAAAAGCATTGAACACCGATATAGCCATTGCTGCCGGTGACCAAGCTATTGTGGACGAATGCACAAAATTTGGCGCTAAGGCAATTTTAACCGACCCAAATTTGCCAAGTGGCACGGATAGAATTGCCGCCGCTTTGAAAGAGCTTGATCCGGACGGTTCAAAATATGATATTGTTGTTGATTTTCAAGGCGACAATATCAATGTTGACCCTAAAGTTACATTGCCATTGATAGAAATGGTGGAACGTACCGGCTGCGATATTGCCACCTGCGGTATGCTGATTAAAACCGAAGAAGACAAAAACAATCCTAATGTGGTAAAAATCATTATGGGACTGAAAGAAGGCGAAAAAGAAGCTCGTTGTCTATACTTTACCCGTGCGACGGCGCCTTATACTCGCAATCCGGAAAAATGCCCGAATCAAGATTTATATTATCACATCGGTATTTATGTTTTTAAAGCAGCTTCTTTGCATAAAATGGTTTCACTTCCTACTGGTGTGTTGGAAAAACGTGAGGCCTTAGAGCAACTGCGCGCTCTGGAAAATGGTATGGAAGTTCGCGCTATGTTGGTTGACAACATTAAACTTGTTCCCGAAGCTCCGGCGGATATAAATACGGAAGAGGATTTGGCGAATGCTCTTCCTTATATAAAATAATGGAACTCGTCTAGCTGGTATCTGCTGGGGATTTTTGCGCTCGTGTACTAATCTGTACACGTCGCTTAAAAATTCCGTCGCATCTACGCACGCTATCCGAGTTTCTGAGAGTTAGTGCCGGTTGCCTTAAAGCAGCCGGTTTTTCTTGTGTACCACTTTGTACACGTCGCAAAAAAGTTAATGCGTATTAGCCTCATTATCCTAGTTTCTGCAAGCTTGTGCCGGTTGCAGCAATAAGCAGCCGGTTTTCTTATGTACTAGTTTGTACATAGCGATACCAATACAGGTTGCAACAAAAAAAACAGCCCTTAATTAAAGGACTGTTTTTTTGTTAGATTACGCTGGTGCTTCTGCACCTTCGCTTGTTTCAGCAACCGTGGCTGGATTTTTTTCTTCGGCTTTACGCTCGGAAGAATAAATTCCATAGTCGCGCGCTCCGCTGACAGTCAAAAGAATGCTTAGAGCAGACAAAAGTCCCTCCCATTCTACTGGTCGAACATTAAAGTATGGAGATACAATAAAATTATTGCTATACCCCAGAACCAAAATCCAGCCAATAGCAGGAATCCAGAACTTGTTACTCAACTCACGACCACCAGCCGTCGCGTTAATAGCTTTTTGCAACGGACCTAAATAGCGGAATCTCTGCAACACTATGTCGCGGGCGCCGCCAAGTCCAATCACAATACTAAATGTCAAAATCAACTGATACCAGTCGATAATTCGACAATCAAAATACGGAGCCAATGCGCAGTTGTGAAAGAAACCATACGCAATAACCACTCCTAACGCTGGAATCCACATACGGGATTTCTTGACTTTAATCTTAATCATACTAAAAAAAATATAAAGATTAATAATTTTCTTCCTAAGATTTAAAATACGCCATATGGCCTATTTTGTCAAGGGATTATTGTTAATTTGTCTATATTTTTTAGCATTTTCTGTTCTAAAATGCCCAAATCGCAATGGCGCAAGTGTTGTTTGTACCGCAGTTGCATGCGTTGGCTATAGTTGTTATGGGCATATCCTTATTATAGCAAATAGCAAAATCATTGTCTGAAGTTTCGCATTTTGCGGCTGAGGAATATTGGGTATAGCCTGAAATTTTAGAAGTACTGTTTGGATTGTTTGAACCGGAGGCAACCAAAATAGTTTTGGGACCGCCCAAACCTTTACTCAAAATTTGGATGCAAGCATCGCGGGACAGAGATTTCAGCTCAACTATAACACCTTTGTCTGTTGGGGTTAAACCATAAAGTTCTTTTGCCGAACCAACTCTAACTTCACCGCCGTAAACGTGAGTAACCTTGCCGCTGGAGTTAATCATTTCATCTGGAATAATTTTCATTTTTTTTGCAGATGTGTTATTTAAGCCGGTGTATTTACCGCCTTGACGCAACCCGATGCTTTTGGCGTTGGCAATAATAGTGCCGATTTGTTCAACAATGTTGTTAACCTTGTAGGCGTCCATGGCTTTACTGAAACCATTGATGCCGCCAACGCTCAGCACGCCGATAATTGCCAGCACACCCAGCATTTCTATCATTGAACGACCTTGTTCAAATTTATTGATATTCATCATTTGCAGAATTCCTTATTAGTTAAATTTTAAAGCTACAATACAAGAGTTAGAAGATGAGCAGTTGCAGCCTTTTGCTGCGTCAACAGGCGACATTGGGGTTTTCTCTGCCGGTAATATGGCATATTTTTTAGCAGCATTAATATCTCCAGCACCATCATCAAGTAAATCTGTCTTAAAATTTTGTTTGTCACCAACGCCAATCATTTGGAAAGTAGAACTCTTGGTGCCCCAATCTTGAGTGGCTAAATAAATACAAGCAACTTTAGGCAGTCCATTATAAGATATTATATATGACATATCTGTAGGTGTAATTTTTATATTTCCGTGGAATAGATTTGTTAAAGTTCCATTGCTAGCATTGGCAATCGCTTCTTTAGGAATAGCGCCGAATTTGATGGCAGCTTTGTTGTCTAATCCGTCATAAGACGCAACTTCGGAACCGACAGCAGAAAGTTTTGCGGCAATAGCGTTGATTTGTTCATAAGTCTGGGTGATTTTATAACGTTCAAGCATTTGCGAAAAGGCGGCTATGCCCCCCACGCTTAAAACGCCGACAATCGCTAAAACACCAAGCATTTCTATCATAGAACGACCGGTCATATTCGATAATTTATTATAATTCATAATATCCTCCTGTTTGCTATTTTTGTAACACGTATGCAAGCTGGCGTCAAGCTATATTAAGGCGGAGATAAGTATCAAATTTTTGGCAGCGTCACCATAAATGTAGAGCCTTTGCCAAATTTGCTGTCCACAGTGATTTTGCCGTTATATTTTTGCACGATGTCTTTAGCCAGAGCCAAGCCCAGACCAAATCCTCCGCTTTGGCGATTGCGGCTTTTATCGGCGCGGTAAAAACGTTCAAATATATGGGGTATATCCTCATTTTTTATGCCGCGGCCTTGGTCAGAAACCTCAATTTTCAGATTATGTTCATTTTCTGAAACCTTGAGGGAAATATCTTTGTCGCTGGGTGTGTATTTTAGCGCGTTGTCAAGCAATATGGTCAGCAAACGTTCCAAATGCTGTGCCGACATTTTTATTTTTGCTTTTGCGGGGCAAATCACTTTGATTGGATGTTGCCGTTCTTGATGAACCGTATTCAAACGTTCGGTCAAAGGTTTGATGATGTTGGCAATATCGATTTCTGAAACCGCGGTGTTTTTAGTGTTTTCCAAACGAGTAAGTGCCAGTAGGTTTTCAATAAGTTCGGACATATTTTTGGTTTCATCGCGCATAACCTGCAGCGCCTTGGCATTTTGCGGCTGCTGTTGCAATATTTCGGTGTAAGTCAGCAATACGCTGAGAGGAGTTTTTAGCTCGTGTGAAGCGTCGGAAACAAATTCTTTTTGTTTGTTATAGGCCTCCTGCAAAGGTTTTACGGCGTTGTTAGAAATTAAATAAGCGGTGAGAATCGAGAGCAAGCACAAAAGACCAACCAAAATTAAACCATAGCTTTTATAGCGGTGAGTGACATAAATATACGGTGTGACATTGAGCAAAGCAACTACTTGATATTTGTCGCCGCTGGGTTCATCAATCCAGCTTTGGGACAAGGCTACAAAGCGCCAGCGCTCGCCGTTGTTTTTGATTTTAACTGTTTTGATTTCTCCGTCTTTTCCCTGCCACTTGGTCATTTTTTGCGTCAGAATATTACCGGTTTCTCCGGCTGGTTGTTCTAAGCGGCGCATTTGTCCGTTTACAAAGCCATACGAGAAAAAATGCAGGGCGTTATTGCTTGCGGCGACGGCTATTCTTTCCGGCTTGAATGCGAGTTCGGCGGCTTCTTGCTTAAATTCAAAAACTTCTTCTTGCAAATAGTCATAAAGGCTTGAAGATATTACATTTTTAGAAATAATGCGATAGGTGGCGTATCCGCCCAAAAATATGAGCAAGGACACGCTGAATAATATTAGCGAATAGCGAATTAAAAGTTTATGTTTTAAGGCGTCTATCATTTGAGTTCCAGCATATATCCAATGTTTTTGAGCAGGTTTATTTGGATGTTATCTTGCCAGATTTTAAGCTTTTTGCGCAAATTGTAAATATAAGAATCCAAATTGGCGCTGCTGATTTCGGGATTATTGCCCCAAACTTTGTCAAAAAGTGTTTCGCGCAAAATAGTCTTATCATGGTTTACAAAAAGAATCTGCAATATTTTAAATTCGGTTTTAGAAAAATTAAGCGTTTTCTTGCCGTTGCTCAAGGTATTTTGCGCGCAATCCAAAACATAGCCGTCGGCTTCAAACAAGCTGTCGACATAAGGTTTGTTTTTGCGGCGCAGCACAGCGTGAATACGCGCTTTTAGCTCGCGGATTTCAAAAGGTTTGGTAATATAATCATCGGCCCCAACTTCCAGAGCCTGCACACAATCATCAAGCTCGGATTTGGCGGTTAAAAATATGATGCCGCCGCTGTAGTGTCCTTTTTTGATATCTCTAAGCCATTTGCATACTTCCAAACCAGAAAGCTCAGGCAGCATCCAATCCAAAAGCACCACATCATATTGCGAAGTTCCGTATTTAATTTCTTCAATAGCTTCGGTTCCGGTTGTTGCCAAATTTACCTCATAACCGTCAATTTCAAGCAGGGTTTTGATGCCTTGTCCTAAATTAATATCGTCTTCAACCAATAAAATATGCATAAAGTTATCTCCCAAAACATAGTTTATGTTGTTTTTATTAAGAACTCAATCTGAAAGTTATCTGAGAGAATTTAATTTTTATCTGAAAAATTTTTTAGATTCTTTCAGATTGTTTTCAGATTAGCGTTTTAATTTTGCCAATGTACCAACAGGAGGACAAATTGAAGATAAAAAGAATAAGTATAAAATCATCAACATTAATTTGCTTGGTTGCCCTATACTTTGCAACGGTTTTAAACTTGTCGTTTTGGTGCTACATAACACATTATATCCAAATTGACAATCCGATGATGTTGATGTTTGCTTTTTCCCTTGGCATATTTATATTTGTTCCGCTGTATGCGTTGTTCAATCTTTTGATTTGTCCTCATGTTGGTAAACTGATGACAATAATATTACTTTTAGGTGGCGGTTGCTGCCAATTATCAAATGTTAGCTGACGGCATATATAGAGTTGGCAAGGTTATAAAGTAAATCCCCGCAAAACAACAGAACATATATCTTATTCCTTCTGGATATATGTTTTGTTGGCGGGGACGTTTTTTTTGCGTCTAGTCTTTGATTTTGCGGCTCATAAACAGCAAGTACAGCGCGCATAATATCATTACGGCGACAGCTCCGTGCTGGTTGTTGACAAAGTCGGAGGCAATACCCATCAACAGCGGAAATACGGTGCCGCCGAAAATACCCATAATCATCAAGCCGGAAACCTCATTACCGTGACGCGGCATGGTTTTGAGAGCTTGCGAAAAAACAACCGGAAAAATATTTGCGTTGCCGTAGCCAATGCAGGCAATGCAAATATACAGCAGTTCTTTACTGTTGAATAAAAAGATGCCGATAAGGGCAAAAAACATCAAAATCACACTGCCTAAAAAATATTTATGGTTGGAGTATTTGGCTAAAATATAGGCGCCGCTAAAACTGCCAATGGTGCGGAAAAAGAAATATATGCTAGTGGCATAGCCGGCTTGTTCCAAAGTCCAGCCCAGTTTTTGCATAAGCAGTTTCGGGGTGGTTACATTAGTGCCAACGTCAAGCCCAACATGGCACATCACCGCCATAAAACAAAGAAAAATTGTTCCGTTGCCTAAAAGCATGGCACATTCTTTGAAGCCCGAAGTTTTGCCAACTTCCGTTTCTTCTATTTTTTCGCGTGACAATAAAACAAACGCCAAGACAGTTTCGGCTAAAAAGAACGGAAACAGCACTTGCCATTTGCCAAAGTGAATAGCACCCCAGCCGGCGAGAATCGGTGCTACAAATGAAGCTGTGGCTTTAACAAACTGTCCAAAGGTGAGGGCGCTGGACATTTTATCTTTGGCGACAATGTTCGAAACAAGCGGATTTAGTGAAACTTGCATAATGGTGTTGCCAATACCCAATAAAGAAAATGAAATCATAATGATTATCATATTGTAGTCAAATATCGGCAAAAGCAAAGCCAGCATAGTGATGGCCAAGCTCAGCAGCACGGTTTTACGGCGTCCGATTTTGTTCATCAGCAGACCTGTCGGAACTGAAAAAATCAAAAACCAAAAAAATGTCATTGATGTAAACAAGTTTGCCATTGTGTCGGAAAGGGCAAAATCGACTTTGACATAGTTGGTGGCTATGCCGACAAAGTCGACGGCGCCCATGGCAAAAAAGGCGAACATAATTGGTATCAGTTTTTTGAACATATCCGTTTTAATCATGGCTATTCTCCTATTACAGGTTATTCATATTTTGGCCAAGCGCCGCTTTTGGTGCAGACAAACGCCGCAGTGGCAACAGCTTGTTTGTGGGCTTCGCGCATGGACTTTCCGGTTAGCAAGCCCATAACGAATCCGGCAGAAAAAGAATCGCCGGCGCCAACTGTGTCGGCAACTTTGACTTTGGGCGTATCCAAATAAGATTTTTCGCCGTTGGCCGCATAAACAATGCTGTATTTTTCTCCGGCAGTAAAAATCAGATAGCGCAAATCGTATTTTTTTATAAACCAATGGCAAATGTCTTCATCAGAGAGATTGAGTTCAAATAGTTTTTGCACTTTAACCATTTCTTCGTCATTGATTTTGAAAACGTTGGCTTCTTGCAAAAGCTCGTCAATCAGTTCTTTGGAAAAATAGTTGCTGCGCAAATTGACATCAAACAACTTAAAGGCTTTTTGCGGTGCGTGTTTTAAAAGAGTCAGAACCGAAGCTCTGGTTTGCGGCGAGCGCAGCGCCAACGTGCCAAAACAAACGGCGTCGGCTTTTTCCACCACGGCTATTTCTTTTGGTGTGACGGCCAAATGGTCCCAAGCAACACCCTCAACAATGGTATAAGTCGGAATACCGTTGTTCAGCTCAATTTCAACAACGCTGGTGGGGTAGTCGTTGCGTTCCAGCACATGGTGAATGTGGCTTTTTTCCAGTTCAGCAATGATTTCGTCGCCCAAAGCGTCTTTACCAACCGCGCTGATGGCGTAACCGTCGGCGCCGAGCTGAGTGGCGTTATAAACAAAATTAATCGGCGCTCCGCCGGCACGCTTGCCTTTTGGCAGCATATCCCACAGAAGTTCGCCGATTCCTACAACAACAGGTTTGCTCATCTTTGCCTCCTTTGCTAATAATATAGTTTTAATTTAGCATATTTTAAGTAAAAATCCAATAAAAAAAGGCGGAGAAAAACACCGCCAAAATCTAAAACAAGCCGCCGTCAATGCGCCATGCGCCGTCATAAACCAAATGAAACACCGCGCAATTTTCTATTTTGCCAAAATCAAAGTGCAGATAGTTCAAAAGACTGCCCATTGTGCCGCCGTGAATAGCTACGCCGATGACGTTATAAGGTGTTTGCCTCAGGTCTTCTATTTGTCGCCAAACTCTTTCGAGCGCGGCTTGTTTGCTTTCGCCGTCGGGGTAGGCGATGTTCCAAACTTCTGGATTGCTCCAGTTGTTGTAGACATCAGGATATTTTTCGGCGAGTTCTGATTGCAGCATACCTTCGGCGCGGCCATAAAAACATTCTTGTAAATCATCTTTGATAATAAGCGGACAATGCAGTGTTTTTGCCACGGTTTGCGCCGTTTGCACCGCTCTTTTAAGCGGGCTGGAAAAAATGATATCTAAATTGCACTGAGCCAGTTTTTGCGCCAAAGCGATTGCTTGTTCTTGGCCTTTGGCTGTCAATTCCATATCTATGCCGGAACCTTGCTGCCGGTGTTGCAGGTTAAATTCGGTTTCGCCGTGGCGGAAAATATAAAAATCTTTACGCATGGATTAGAGCGCTTTCAAGCCGACTTTGTGCGCCACAATGCGGAAAACTTTTTCTTCATCTTCCGGAGTTAATATGCCATAAAGCGGCAGACAAAACGGGGTAAAGTCGCCATTGTGTTTTTGTAAAAAGTTGTATTTGTAATCAATGCCTTTTTTAGGAATAAGCACAATTACACGGCGTTTTTTGCCGCAACAAGTAACCATGCGTTCTTCGGCAATTTCAATATCTTTCCACGCCACCGGATTGGTATGGTCAATTTTGATGGTGTCGTCGGTGATAACCGCCATAATTTGTTTGGTGGCGTATTTATAAATCCAAATTAAAAGAGTTGCCGTCAGCAGCCCAAACAAAACCTGAAACTCCCACCAATAAGCGTAGGATTTGCTGCAGAACAGACAAGAACAAAGTGCCGCCAACACAAGGATATTCAAGACTAACCAAACATAGTTTTTTTTGAAATGGTAATAAATAATTTCATTCATAATAGCCGCCTTTCAAATATTTTATCCAAAACAAGTATATATTATTTTGCGCGTGAAGGTAAAGTAAAAAATGAAGCTGTTTTTCGATAAATTTATTAATTTAAGTATATAAAAAAATACCGTTTTGCAACGGTATTTTTGTGAACTAATGTAATTTTTGCTGTAAGGAAATCAGTAGTATTTCCACAAAATAGAGCATGTGTTACCTTTATCGCAGTTGCATGCTTTAGCAGCTTGAGTAACTTGCATCGGTACAGCTAATGTTGTATTTCCTGGCATAGCTATAGAATCACCATCTTCTTTTTTTGCTGAGGCAGAGCCAATATAAACTGTATCCAAGCTGTCATCGCGTGCAGTTGGAGCAGCAGTTGCTGTGGCATTGCCTTTTACTTCGATAGCAATCAAACCAGAAGAATAGCCAGAACCCCAGTCGTTGGTAGCTAAAGTGATGCAAGCTTCACGTGATAATTGTGTGAATTCAATTACGAATGCTTTTGTGTCGCCATCCACAGTACTGTCAGCTTCATTGATAAATACAGGACCGTTAAACGCATTTGTCAGAGTTCCGGCAGTGGCATCTGTAACCAATTCGTCTGGTACAACACCCATAGATACAGCATTGGCATTGTCTAAATCTGTATAAGTATTTTGCTGAGCATACAAGGTTTTGATGTTGGCAACCAACATAGAAACATTATCAGAAACTTTATTTGTTTTGAATTTGTTCATAGCTTTTGAATAGCCGGCAATACCACCAACAGACAATACACCGATGATGGCCAATACACCCAGCATTTCAATCATGGAACGACCAGATTCATTTACTCTCATTGTTTTTCTCCTAAAAATTATATGTATAAGGGTCTCCTAAACCCGTTGTAGAATTATACTTGAACAAGCCTCCTAAACTTGTTCAATAGCAACATACTGCTTAATTCTTTCAAAATTATTAATATCACAAATTTTTGTTTTTCGCAATACGACAAGCGGTATATTACTTTAGTAATAGTTTGCTACTGAGGTGGCTTGATAATAAAAAAAGCCGTCTAAAAAGACGGCTTTCAAGCTTGTTGGCGCGCTCCGGGCGATTCGAACGCCCGACCCACAGCTTAGAAGGCTGTTGCTCTATCCTGCTGAGCTAGGAGCGCAATAACATACGATGCATCATAAGTCGCACAAAAAATGTTAGTTGTCAATAAATAAAATAAATTATTTTTTTATTTTTTGTGTTGCATTTTAGACAAATTTGAGTTATGGTCAAAAAGATTTCGAATTTTTAATTTAATTATTTATGGCAGAAAATTTAGTCAACTGTTTTGTTAACTTCTCCGAGGGTGTTAATGGTTTCTCTTCTGAGGAACGTTCTGAGATTTCTAAGGCCTTCCGCAAAGATCTGAAGGCTTACAAAGTCAGCGGCGCAATCATGAAAATTGTCGAAAGCGCCAGCAACAAGGTTCCTGTGTACATCAATGTGATGTGTCAGCAATGCCGAAAGAAAAAATTTGTCACAGAGTTCGAAGAGGAATGTTCTCGCCTTCGTCGCCTTTATGCGCGCACTCGCCCAGAGGTGGCCTTGAAAATACGACATCTCCATGATGTCGTGATTGACAGCTTGAAGTAAGGCTGTTCTTAGTAAAAGTTAAGCACTGGTTTTGATAATGGAACCAGTGCTTTTTTGTGTGCCTAATTTTAAAAAATAAAAAAGGCTCTCGCTAGAGAACCTTTTGAATTGTGCCTTAGATTAACCCTGACGAGCTTTCAGCTTCGGGTTCTTTTTATTAATCACATAAACGCGACCTTTACGACGAACTACTTTACAGTCCTTATCACGTTCTTTTTTAGATTTTAACGAACTGAAACATTTCATTTTTCTTATCCTTTACAAAACATTTTGAGCGCAAAATAAGCTATTTATCGGCAAATGTCAACCTATTTTTTTGCGTATTTGTATAAAATTAAGATATCTTTTATTTTTTAATCATATATCATATTAAAAATTAACTTTTTTATAAAAGGATTTGATAGATGAAAAAGCTGTGTTTTTTAGCGGTGGCAATGTGCTTTTGCGCCGTCGAAGTTTGGGCGGCTAAGCCGATATCTTATATGGATGAAATTCGCCAGCTTGGATATGTGGCCGGTCAGGGCTTGGCTTGCCGCGCTCGCAAATATCATCAATACGAGCTTTTGGCGCGCGCTTTGCTGGTGACAAAATCGCCAAACGACAAGGCGCAAAAAGAAGCTATGGTGGCATATAATGAGGCTAAAATAACTTCTATGTCGGCTGTTTTTGCGCAGGATTATGCCGGTTGTGATAGTATTGTGCATGATTTTAATCAACAAAAAATATTTAACAGCGTGCTTTATGCCGATGGTAAAATAAAGCTTTATGACGGCAAAATGTTGACCCCGCGTAAACTTTATGACGCTTCAAGCCTTTATAAAAAAGACCCTAATATATATGATAATGCCTATGCTACATATAAAAAAGCTCTTGCAAAGGCCGAAAAAAACAGGCAGAATGCCAAAAAATTAGAATTTCGTGACGCTAATTATAGCCGTTACGCCGACCAATTTAATTAAATATAGGAGATTATAATGGCTTCGTACCAATATATTTTTGTTATGCAAAATTTGACCAAAGTTCTACCGGGGGGAAGAGAATTATTTAAAAATATCACACTCTCATTTTTTCCGGGGGCAAAAATTGGTGTATTGGGTGTTAACGGCGCTGGTAAATCTACACTTTTGAAAATTATGGCCGGAATCGATAAAGATTTTAGCGGTGAGGCTTGGGCTGCAGATGGAGTTAAAATTGGCTATTTGGAACAAGAACCACAGCTGGACCCAAATAAGAATGTTATGCAAAATGTGATGGACGGTTTAGGAGAAACTCAAAGTCTGTTGCAGCGTTTTGAAGAGGTGTCGGCAAAATTTGCTGAGCCGATGACCGATGATGAAATGAATGCTCTAATCGAAGAACAAGCAGAATTGCAAGAAAAAATCGATGCTTGCGGCGGTTGGGATATTGAACGCACTGTGCAAATAGCTATGGACGCTTTACGCTGTCCGCCGGCTGAAGCCGATGTAACAAAACTTTCCGGCGGTGAAAAACGCCGCGTGGCTCTTTGCCGCTTGTTGTTGCAAAAACCAGACTTGCTGCTTTTGGATGAGCCGACAAACCATTTGGACGCCGAATCGGTGGCATGGCTGGAACATCACCTCAAAGATTATAACGGAACCGTTGTTATGGTAACGCATGACCGCTACTTTTTGGATAATGTTACCGGTTGGATTCTGGAGCTTGACCGCGGGCAGGGTATTCCGTATGAAGGAAACTATACTTCTTGGTTGGAACAAAAGGAAAAACGTTTGGCTCAAGAAGCGCGTGAAGAAAACGCCCGTCAGCGTACTTTGGCGTTGGAGCTGGAATGGATTCATAAAAATCCTAAAGCTCGTCAAGCTAAGTCTAAGGCGCGTATTAATGCCTATGACGAATTACTCTCGCAAGCCGGACGCGAAAAAATCAGTACTGCTCATATCAATATTCCAATGACCGAACGTTTGGGTGATTTGGTGATTGAAGCCAACCACATCAGCAAAGCGTTTGGCGACAAAGTTTTGATTGATGATTTGTCGTTTAGAATCCCTAAAGGAGCTATTGTTGGTATTATTGGACCAAACGGCGCTGGTAAAACAACTTTGTTTAGAATGATTACAGGTCAGGAAAAACCAGATTCCGGAGAAATTCGAATCGGAGATTCGGTGGATTTGGGGTATGTTGACCAATCTCGTGATGAACTGAATCCAGATAAAAATATTTGGGAAGAAATTTCTGATGGTTTGGATATGATTCAGCTGGGGAAAAATGAGGTATCGTCAAGAGCTTATGTGGGACAGTTCAATTTTAAGGGCGCAGATCAGCAAAAGAAAGTCGGGCAGCTTTCCGGCGGTGAACGCAATCGCGTGCATTTGGCAAAAATGCTGCGCAAAGGCGCTAATGTGATTCTATTGGACGAACCGACTAATGATTTGGATGTTGATACGCTGCGTTCATTGGAAGAAGGTATAAACAACTACCCAGGCTGTGTTTTGGTTACATCGCACGATCGCTGGTTTTTGGATAGACTTGCCACCCATATTTTGGCGTATGAGGATAATGGTCATGTGGAATGGTTTGAAGGCAACTTTGAAGACTATGAAAAAGATAAAAAAGCTCGTTTGGGTGAAGATGCTTGCAATCCGCATCGTATTCGTTATAAAAAGCTGGAACGTTAGCCGAAAAATTTTATATAAAACGTTATAATGTTTGAATTGTGCTCATATAATCCATAAATATTGATTATATGAGCATAGCTAACAATTTTAGAACCGTGTTAAAATACGCTCAGAATAAGGAGTGTATGATGGTTGTAGCTGATTCTGACTATATTGTTTTATTGGGTAGTAAAATTGCCAGATTGCGTAAAATGCAAGGTTTGAACCAGTTTGAATTTGCTGATAAATGCGGTAAAATGGTTAATACTATTTCTAAAATTGAAAGAGGTATTGGCGATCCGCGCTTGTCTACACTGATTAATATTGCCGAAGCTTTGAATATTTCAGTAACAGAGCTTTTGGATAGTCATTTTATTAGTCCGGCTATGAGCAGAATGACTGGTGCAGAAAATGTGGATTCTGCCATTGATGGTCTTTTGTTGCAGTGTGATGATGAAACTAAAGCTGTTGTATTGTCATTGCTGCAGCTGTTGGTGAAAAAATAATCAAAGCAATTAATTTTTTTATAACTTTTTTACTCTGTCCCCAACTTTAACGATGAACCAGCTTGTGTCAAACCCGCTTTTTCGCGGCTTCTTATCCCTTGATACTTCACCAACAAAAAAAAGCCACCATAAAGGTGGCTTTACTGTTGGTGAGCTCGGTGGGATTACTCCACTTCGTTTCGTTCACTGCGCTCATAGGCATTGCCTACCGGCACACTCCCGTGCGCCTTTCGCTTGTGTCAAACCCGCTTTTTCGCGGCTTCTTAGCCCTTGATACTTCACCAACAAAAAAAGCCACCATAAAGGTGGCTTTACTGTTGGTGAGCTCGGTGGGATTCGAACCCGCGACCCTTTGATTAAAAGTCAAATGCTCTACCGACTGAGCTACGAACTCGCTTAACGAGTATGCTTATATTAGATAAAATTATGGAAGTCAATAGAAAAAATAAAAAAAGTTAAAAAAAATGAATTTGGTGTTTATTTATTAAGATTTATATGTTAGTATTTCATAAAATTTGATGAAAACTTTTGTTTTGTAGAGGTTATGTATGACTATTAGCAATGAAATTGGGCAAAAAGGCAGATATAGTATTTTGCAAAATGCTAAAGGTGAGATTATGTTGATGATGGATAGCCGCGCCGGTGGTCCGGAAAATCCGCGCTTTATTTATGATGGCGGAGAAAAGGCTTTGCTTTATCGCTCTCAGGAAAGTTCTGTTGCGTTCAATAACATTGATAAAGACGCACGTTTGCCATTGAAAGCTGTTTCGGAAATTTTGGTTGTCGAAATTGAAAATGATGATGTTGAACGTGAATATATTGTTCCTGTTCGTTTGGTTAAAAACGTTCAAAGTCTAATCATTTCTTAGTTGCTGCAGGCTCAAAATGATTGCAGATACGACATTTCTGTTAATTGTTATGGCCGTTTTGAGCAGCTTGAAGGTTGGAGTAAAATCAGACAAGTTTATCTCTTGGCTGATTTTTCTGTTTGTAGCAGGTATTTTTGTATATTTTCTGCAACATAGCCATGTGACTGAAACTACGGTGTTTTCTTTTGTTTGGAATAGTTCGCCAAGCGGAAATATTATGGTCGATATTGTTTCAAACTCATATAATTGTCAGCTGATTTTTCCGTTTTTTTTGATGACGTTAATGGCTATCGGCTATAATAATGTCTTCCGCTATGAGGAGCGGCGCGGGCTTTTTGACGCCGTTATGCTGTTTAATTTAACGGCTTTGATAATGATGATTACCAGCAACAATTTAGTGCAATTGCTTTCTGGGCTTTTTGTTGTGGATATTATGGCTTTGCTGATTATAAAAGATGTCGAAAAATCAAAATATTACGCTACATTTAATTTAATTGCCGATATGATGTTGTTTACGGTTTTGGCCGTGGTGAATTGTCAGTTAGAATCGTTGGATTTGCGGCAAATTATTGAATATAACAAAATTGGATTTCATCAAGATTTTGTAGCTATTGTTGGGTTGTCGGCGGTATTTATAAAATTTGGCTTGGTGCCTTTTCATGGCAGCATGCTGCGGTTGAAAGACATTCGTTATCATCGTTTGCAGAATGTTTTGTTTTTGACTTCTCCAGCTTCGGCTTTGATATTGCTGCAAAAATTTTATCCTTTATGGCAAAGTTCTTTATATTTTTTACCAGTTTTACAGGCCGGTTGTGTTTTAGGTTTAGTGTGGGGATTGGTGCTTTTTGCCATGGGAGAAAGCCTAAAGCTCAAGACAATCTATTGGCAAATGTTTTTTAACTCGATTTTAGTTTTGTTGTTAGCCGATAAAAAGGTTGTATGGTCGGAAAATTTTTCAATTTTGCTGGTATGTCAGTATTTGTGCATCAGTTTATGGTATTTTTTGTATTATAATGCGAATCGGTGTGCAAGTTTATTAAAGCTAAAAAGCTACTGTGTACAAAGACATCTATCCTGCTATATTGTGTGGTGTATATTTCTTTTGGTTTGGACTGCCGAAATTGTGCAGATATTTTATCTAAAAACTGAAATTAATGGCTATTTGGCAATTTTATGGGCTGTGCCGGCTTGGGTGATGGCTCAGGTGTTTCATTTGTTTTGTGTTAACAACAAATCTTCGGAAGCCAAAAAAATAATGGCTCAGCCTAAATTGATGTTTTGGCTGTTGTCGTTTGGGGTTGTTGCTTTGGTTTTGGTAACCACCAAACCTATATTTTTCAATATAGATATAAAATTTGTTTGTTTGCCGTTGTTTGTTTTTGTTGTTGCTACATTTATGCCGGTTGCAAACTTTATGTATAAGATATATGCCAACAATTGGATTCAAGAAAATGATGTGTTTCAGCGAATATATCATTTTATGATTGTGGAGCCAATACAATGGTGCGGGCGCGTGCTGGCGGTTTTGATAGATAGAATGCTGGTAGAAAAAATGATTGTCGGCGCTGCTTCTTTGGGCTTGCAAGGCGCGGTTAGACTGTTTAGAAATATCCATTATAATCGGTTTTGGGGTGGAATCATTATGTTGCTGCTTTTGGTGCTGTTATTGACGTTGTCTTTCCACAATGGGAGAATAAACTAATGCCGGAATTAATATTGGTTATGATGTTGTTGCCGTTAGTTGGGTGCTTATTTGTGTTGTCGGCACCAGACAACAAGACAAATGCCTATAGTGTGGCATTTTTTACGTTAGTTACCAATCTTATTGTTATTTTGCGCTTGTTTTCGTTACTGGACATTAATTCTTCTGCGCTATCATTTGGTTTTGAATATCAGTGGCTGGAAAACTACAAGCTTAATTTATATTTTGGTGTCGATGCGTTTTCTTTGTTATTGATTATGGCTGTTTATTTGGCTTTGATTATCGGTTTGGCCGGACTAAATCAAAATGCCCGAAAAAATAAAATGCTGCTGTTGCTGATGCTATATTTTACCAGCAACATAACGGCGTTTTTTACTGCCGGAGATTTGCTTTCATTCTATGTGTTTTTTGCAGGTATGTTGATACCGTTGTTTATGTTGATAGGTTATTGCGGCAATGCCAAAAAAATCCAAATTTTATATCGATTTTTTATGTATAATTTTGTTGGAATTTTATTTTTATTGGCCGCCTCTCTGATTTTATTGAAATTTTATCACGGCAATGTCCGGCTAGAAGAAATTGCGCTGGTAGACATGGCGCCGCGAGTCGGAATTTTAGTGTGGTCGGTTGTTTGTCTGGCTTTTATTTCCCGCATTCCGGTTTGGCCGTTTCACTCATGGATTGCTTCAGTAAGTATAAATATTAAGAATCCGCTGGTTTATATTATGGTTGATATAATGCCGCTAACCGGATTGTATGGTTTTGCGCGGTTTTGGCCTTTGGCTGTGCCTGATAGTATCAGCCTATATCTGCCCTTTATTGAGATTTTTACGGTTTTGACTATGTTGTTTTTAGCCCTTATAGGCTTAGTCAGCCGAGAATTTATGTATAAGCTGTTTTCATATTCCACTGTTTATTATTTGTTCTTTTTGTTGGCGGTTATTTTGCCGGTTGACACGCTGAAAATGAATATAGCGTATTCATTATTTATATTTTTGATAGTTACGTCATCTTTGGCGGTTTTGGATTTGCAATTTGAAGAAAAATGTCGGCAGCAGACTTGCGGATATCGTGGAATTTTAGCTTATATGCCGCGTTTTTCTTTTGTGATGTCATTTTTTGTGTTGACTGCGGTTGGTTTGCCGATATCCTCTTTGTTTTGGAATAATTTTGTGCTGATTTCCGAAATTTTTAGAGAGAGTTTTGGCGTAGGTTTGTGGGTTATGGCGGCTTTGTTATTGGTGGCGCTGGGTTTGTTGCATGAATTATATGTGATGCGTGATTTGAAACAGCATGAAACTAAGGCGGAAAACATCGAAGATTTGTCGCCTAGACAGCAAATATTCTTGGCTGGAGTTGTTGCAATTTTGTTTCTGTCGTTTTTTAATCCTCTGTGGTTTATTTTTTAGGAGAAAAAAATGGTCGAAAATATATTATATCTTTCTCCGGTATGGATTTTAGGACTCGGCGTTTTGACGCTTTTGTTTTGTTATGCGCGGGAAAGTTCGGTTAGCTTGGTTTTTCGGCTGGCAAAAATTTTTGCATCTTTAGGCTGGGCTACGGCCGTAATTTTTTATAACCGTTCGGCTTTTCCTGAAATTATGAGCGCCAACGCCTATACGATTTTATTTATAAATCTAATGTTTTTTGCAATGTGTGCTACATTGTTCCTGTCTAAAAAGTGGTATGCTAGTATGAATATGACAGGGGCGCTGTTTTGCTGTGGATTGCTGCTATCCGGTGTTTCTGGCGTTTTGTTGGTAACTTCGCATAATTTGGGATTGACGGCCGCCGCGGTGTTATTGCTGTTATTTTCAAATTATTTGCTTTTTATACATGCGGACAAGCGAAAAGATATTTATTTAAGCAGCCAGCTTTATGCTTTTTCAGCGGTTGTGGCGGCAGTATTGCTGATGGTTTGTGTTGGATTTTTATATTGGCAGAATCCAAGTTTAGACTATGATGTGCTGAGTCATTATTTTGAAAACGGAGCCGAAAAAAACGTATTGTTTTTAATGGCAGCGGCTTTGGTTTTGATTTTTGTATTTTTATTGGGTTTGTCGCCTTTGCATTTTTGGTATACTGAAACCACCGGACAAATCGTGCTGCCCGTATTCAGCTATTTTACATTAGTTCCGGTGGGCATCTGCTGGGCGGCTTTTATAAAACTCAACGCCCACGTGCTGTCGGCTATGGAATCAAGTTTGACTTTGTTATATCAGGGATTGGCCTTGTTATCATTATTTATGGGAGCTATTGGGGCTTGCAGCGGTAAAAATATCCGCAAAATTTTTGCTTTTGGAGTGGTCTATCAACAGGGAATAGTGTTTTTGATTTTGCAAAGACTAACACCGGATGCATTAAATACGGCTTTTATATATATGTTTGTATATTTATTGGCCATGTATGGTGTATGCGCTTGTCTATATGGGCTTAAAAATAAAGGAGAATATTTGTTTATGCTCAGTGACTTTGAAGGAGCTGCTTTTCGGCGTCCATATATTGCGGCGACGATGACCATATTTTTGTTTTCGCTGATTGGTTTTCCGCCGTTTTTGGGATTTTTAGGGCTTTTTTCAGTTGTAAACGATTTAATTCAACATCATAATATTTTTCAGCTGGGATTATTGTTTATAGCTTTACTGATTTTATCTTACGCATATTTGCAAATAATCAAAACTATGTATTTTGAAAACAGCAATATCGCTTTTGATCGAGCCGATAGGGGAATTTATCTGGCAATTATGCTGACCGTACTGCTGATGATTTTGATAATGTTGCAGCCGCATTATTTGATACAAGATTTGGAATGGATTTTGGAAGGTGCTTTGACATGGCAATAGCAGATAAATGGGGTTATTATTTATTTGATGAAGTTGGCAGTACTAATGATGTTATAAAAGATTATTGTGGCGAATCCGGCAAATATGTGGCGGTGGTTGCGGAATCTCAAACTTTGGGACGCGGCAGATTGGGGCGCAATTGGAAAAGTCCAAAAGGAAATTTATTTTTTTCTTTGGCGTTTGAGTATGAATTGCAACGGGCTGGAGAATTGGCGTTTGCGGCTTCGCTGAGTCTGTTGCAGACGGTTAAAAAAATTGCTCCGTTTGCCGATATAAAATTGAAATGGCCGAATGATGTGTTGTTAAATAATGCAAAAATGAGCGGAATTTTGCTTGAAAAAGGTCCTGAAAAGTATATGATTATCGGTATAGGCGTTAATGTGGCCGCCAGTCCGGAAATTGATAACGCCGTTTATAAGATTACATCACTGGCCGATGCGGGGATAAAAATAGAAGCGCTAAAGCTGTTGCGCCTGTTTATAGAAAGTTTTTCGCAGAATTTGAGCTTACTGCAAACTAATGGTTTTGCGGTTCTGCGCGAGGAATGGCTCGAAAATGCCAAAAATTTGGGGAAAGAAATTACTGTTCGCCAAAGTGGCAAAGAAGAAAAAGGTATTTTTGCCGGAATAGATGAAAATGCCGCGTTGTTGTTAAAAACGCCTGCCGGTACAAAACGAATATTGGCGGGAGATGTGTTTTTTGAAGAGATGAATAAAAAAGATGAGTGAATTTAAAAAAGAAGGAATTTATTTTTTGCCTTTGGGCGGAGCCGATGAAATCGGGATGAATATGTATATGTATGCGGTTGACGGCAAGATAATTGTGGTTGATGCCGGTTACGGCTTTTTATTGGACGATTATCCAGGAATGGAGTTGGCTTATGCTTCGCCGGAATTTTTGGACGCATATAAAGACGATATCGAAGGTTTGTTTATTACGCACGGGCATGAAGACCATTTGGGGGCTATCGCACAAATTTGGCCGCATTTGCAGTGTCCGGTTTATGCAATGGATTTTACTTTGGGATTGATTAAATCTCGTTTGGCGGAATTTAAAATGGAAGATGTAGTTCCATTGGTTTCGGTAAATCAGCAAAGAACAGTAGAGTTGCCTAATTTTAGCGTTGAGTTTATCTCAATTGCGCATTCGGTGCCGCAGACCTGTGCTTTGGCTATCCGCACAAAATACGGCAACATATTGCATGCAACCGATTGGCGTTTTGATGATGAGGCGCTTTCTATGCTGCCAACAGATTTTGACGCTCTAAAAAAACTTGCGGATGAAGGCGTTTCGATGTTGGTTTGCGATTCAACCAATATTATGGTGGATAAAAAATCACCGTCAGAAGCAGAAGTGCGCAAAAGTTTGATGGAAATTATTCCGCAAATTGAAGGTGGTTTGATTGTAACTTGTTTTGCGTCTAATCTGATGCGTTTAGAAAGTTTGATTTTGGCGGCCGACAAAGCCGGAAGAACTCCGGTGCTGTTGGGGCGTACATTAATTAATAATATAAAAATAGCCAAAGAATGCGGCTATTTACAAGATTTGCCGCCTGTTCACACTATGGAGGAAGCAAAGGATATTCCAGCGGATAAAGCGCTTTATATTTGTACCGGTTCACAGGCAAATTATCGTAGCGCGTTGAGTATTATTGCAAACGGCGAAAGCAAATATATAAAGCTGGATAATTCGGATACGATTATTTTCTCGTCTAAGATGATTCCGGGAAATGAAGATAAAATCGAACGTATGCAAGATAAATTGGTAGCGCAGGGAGCAACAGTAATTACTGATGAAACTGAGTTGGTTCATACTTCTGGACACGCTGGCCGCGAAGATTTGAAACGTATGTATGATTTATTGAAACCGGCTGTGGTGCTACCGGTACATGGAGATAAAAAGTTTATTCGCGAACATAAGCGTTTTGCCTTGAGCTGCGGTATTAAAGAAGTTTTTTCGGCGCGTAATGGCGATATGTGTTTGCTGCACAACAATCATATTGAACTTTTGGAACAAGTTTTTAGCGATATTATTGGTTGGGATAGAAACCGTCCGGTTTCGCTTGGTTCTCAACTGATTAAAAACCGCCGCCGTATAGCATTTAATTGCAGTATGTTTATCAGTGCCGTAATTAAAGATAAAAAGTTGCTGGACTTGCAGATGTCGTCTATTGATATTTTGGAAGAAAATGATTGGGATAAATTGGCTGACGAAATTTTGGCAACAGTTAAACCGCTGATAGAGAAAAAATTGCTTGAATGTGAAAATCATACGCAAATAGAAGATTTTATCCGCGGGCAGATTCGCCGCCGCGTTTTTGCGGCAACCGAGATTAAACCGGTGACATTGTTGCATGTGGCATTTTTGGATAATGAATCAGAATAAATAACATAATATATCATATAAGAATGATGAAAGACTGTGATTTTAAATCATGGTCTTTTTTTTATACAAAAGACTTGACAAACAACCGGGGGGGGTAAACTGGAGGCGTGAACACTTTATAGGAGAAGTAATTATGATTACCAATGCTGATGCAGAAAAAAAATTTACCTCAAACAATGTTATTGAAGCTGAGCCGACGGGTATTCGCCGTGTGATTATTCCAGCTTATGGATTTGCTGGTGCAACTCCTCAAAAAAGACAGGAATGGGGAGCAGACGGACCTTTTATGGAAGATGTTCAAGGATATAAATTTAATAATCCCAAAGATAATGCTGACCAAATATTAAAAAAGAACGACGGAGTTCTTATTTGCTATGATGCTCCAGGGCGAGTAGATAAAATTAATAAATATCTAGAAGAAAATCCTAAAACATTTAAAGATGTAGTTCATTTGAAAAAATTCATTTCATTTATGCAACAAGAAACTGGCGATGTGTGGGATACTGACGTTAATTTTGCGGCCGGCTTAAAAAATGCTCCGGCTAAAGAAGATATTAAACCAGGCAAGGTGTTTACCGGCATAAAAGCAAAAGAAGCGGTTACAGCTTTTAGGGTAAAAGAAGGTGAACAGTTTGAAGGTGCAGAAGGCACGCCGCAAACTGCAGGTAAAGGTGGTGCCTATGTTATCAAAGATAAAAGCGGTATAAGAATGATTCAAGCGGCAGAATTTGCTAAGGCTTATACTGTGACCAAGGAACCGCAAAATAATATTAATACGCGTGTAAATTCTACATTGGAAAATAACTAAAAGAACTATTAGTTAACAAAAAAAATCCCTGTAATTTAAATTACAGGGATTTTTTTGTTATTCAAACGAAAACGGCGAAACAAGATAACTATTTTGAATTATGTTGTATAGCTCGTTGTATGTTTGCAAATATTGTTGGCGCAATTCAGATGGTTCTGGCGGCAAATTATTAATTTGCTGTGCGACTTTATTCAAATTGCTGCGCGAATCGGCAATCAGTTTAACAAACTCGGCTAAGGCTGGTATTTCAGAAAAATCATCAACAAACTCTACAGAATATAGAAATTTTTGATGATAAACCAAAAAATCTTGACATTTATCCAACAGACAGTCGACATTCAAACGCTTAATATATACATTGGCGTAAAATTGCTTATCTGTGTGTGCATTTATAATGCACATTTCTGCAGGGTCAACATACGCAAACGTTTCTGTCGGCGTTTCAAAATCCTCGTCTTCTAGCGACATTTGTTTATTTGCTTGCCACATATTAAAGATGGAGTGCATATATTCATGTACATTGGCGAGCAAACTGCTTTGGGGTAAAAAGCCGCGTTCAAGGTTCACTCTGTCGTCAAAATACGGCGAATTATAGGCAAAAGCCAAACACGTGCGTTCATCTGTAGTCAACTTGGTTTCGTTAGTCTTGGAGGCTTGCAACGCCTGCAAAAAACCATTATAGTCAGCGATATTTATGTATGCTTTCATAATATCTCTGAAAGTGTAGCTATAGATGTCGGCCTTTAGTTTGTCGCCGTATAAACACTCCAGCGTCAATAACAGGTTGCGCTTTAATTTACTTTCTTTTTCATTTATAGATGCAAAAATAGATTGATAGCGCAAATCCATAGATTCCATCAAGGTTATAACGACTTCATCTTGTAAGTTTAGAGCCCAGCAATAGGCCGTAATAAGAGCGTCTGAGGATAGAGTTTGCTTAATATTAATTCGGCATATTTGGGAGATTGCTTTTACAAAATCGTACTGCCAAGGAATTGGAGTATAAAAACGAATCCTGTCGATGGATTTTTGGAATGATTCGTAACTACAATCCACCCATTCGGCCAATTTCCAAAGATTGTCCAAATCATCAGTATTCTCGCCAAATTTGAAACAAATTGTTACGTCGTACGTCACCTCTTTCAAATCTGTCAAGAGCAACCCGTGCTGTTGCAATAACATTGTTAAAAAAATGTATTGCCACAGTTCGTCCTTTTGAAGTAAATGCTTCTTTAAACTGTCTTTGTCCATAATGATAGGAATAAAATAATGAAACAATAAAATAGAATTAACGATTTTATTGTTTCACAGTAAGTGTTTTTTGTCAAGCGGTAGGAGATATTTTTTTGCGGATAAATTCAGTAAGCTGTTCTGGATTATCCCAAACTACAGCGATTTCAAGAACTTTTATATCTTTTTGCAAAAGGTGCGGAATTTTGACATAATCTTTACTGGTGGTATAAACTTCTGCATTGAGTGTTCGAGCTTTTTCTAAAATTTTATCCAGTTCTTCGCGGCTGTAAAAATGGTGATCCGGAAAATCTATGGTTTCTACCACATTAAATCCCTGTTGGCATAAGGTATGATAAAATTTTTGTGGGTGACCAATTCCGGCAAAGGCCACAACATTAGGATTTTCTATATTACAGGTTTGCACTGCTTCGGTATGAGCATAAAAAACGGGTAAGCCGCTTTTTTCGGCCAGATTGTGTTTGTCTTTGCCCAAAATTACTAAAGCGTCAGCGCGTTTAATGCCGTTGCAAAAAGTTTCGCGCAGTGGACCGGCCGGAATTATTTTTCCATTGCCGATACCATAAGTTCCGTCAAAAACCAAAAAGGAAAGATTTTTGCGTAAAGTCGGATTTTGAAAACCATCGTCCATAACAATAACATCGGCGCCGTTTCTTATGGCTAATTCCGCACCGGCATAGCGATTGGCGTTTACAACAACCGGAGCTTGCTGTGACAACAACAGCGGCTCATCGCCGACTTCGGCTGCCGTGTGCTTTTTGTTGTTAACTATTACATTTTGCAGCTGTCCGCCATAACCACGAGTCACAAAATAGGGGTGATACATTTCAATGCCCAAAAGTTTAGCAATAGAAATGGAAACCGGTGTTTTTCCAGTGCCGCCGGCGGTAATGTTGCCAACACAGATTACAGGTATTTTAACCTTTTTCGGCTTTACAATTTTTAAACGTGCCTGTGTCAAAGCGCCGTACACCCACCCAAGCGGAGCTAATATTTTAGAAATAAAGGAATTTGACTGCCAATATTTAGGTGTTTTCATTTTCCATATATCCTTGAATTTTTTCGGCGATACCGTCCAAAACCTTGGCCTCGCTGGTTGCCCAATTGTAGGCAAGGCTGCGTTTTGCTTCTAACAGTTCTTTATTGCTCAAAAGCTGATCTACCATATCAATCAAATCAACGGTTTCATCAACTTGAATAATACCGTCAGCGCGTTTGGCTCTGTTCATAGCGTCAGTAAAATTGTGCATATGCGGACCAACAATCACCGCGTCGCGGCATCGTGACGGCTCCATAAAGTTTTGTCCTCCGTGCGGAATTAGAGAACCGCCAATAAACACAATCGGGCAAAGTTCATACCAAATTCCCATTTCGCCGATAGTGTCGGCAATATAAACTTCGGTTTCGGGCTGAATCTTTTCATTGGCTGAGCGCAAAGCCGTTTTCAGCTGATATTTATCTTGCAATATATCGCGTATTTCCACACCTCGGGTTGGATGACGAGGAGCGATAATCGTCAGCAATCCTTCATGTTTGGCACTTAGCTCTTTAAGATAACGACCGATTTTTGCTTCTTCATCACTATGAGTCGAACTTACTAACCAAACCGGACGTTCACCGATTTCATCTTGAATTTCTTTTTTCTTTTCTTCATCTACGGGAATCGGTAGACCGGCATATTTTAAGTTGCCTAAACACATAGCGTCTTTTGCGCCGAGAGCGCGCAAGCGATAAGCGTCTTCTTCTGATTGTCCCAAACAAGCGGTAAAGCAATCCAAAATTTCTTTAATAACAAAGTCAAATTGCTGCCAGCGTTTGAATGATTTATTAGAAATTCGGCCGTTTATCAAAATCAAAGGAATGTTGCGGCGTTTAATGGTCGAAAGCATCCCCGGCCAAAATTCGGATTCAAACCAAAGAGCTATTGTTGGCTGCCAATGGCGGATAAAACGGGCGGCAAATACCGGATTGTCAATAGGTAAATATTGGTGAAAAGCCCGCTCTGGCAGGCGTTTTGCCATAACTTCCGCCGAAGTGGTGGTGCCGGTTGTGACCATTACATGGGCATCAGTATATATTTCTAAAAGACGGTTGATTAACGGCAGCATTGAAATTGATTCGCCAACGGACGCGCCGTGCAGCCATATCAACCTTCCAGCCGGACGTGGTTTGGTTGGGCGTCCGACTCTTTCGTTGAAGCGTTTAACATCTTCTTTGCCAATTTTTTTGCGCTTTTCAATGTAGCGGCGAATGACGATTGGGTATAGAGTTCGAACCAAGGTATTATAAATTCCGATAAACATTTATTTTCCTTCTTTTTGATTTTTTTCTGCCAACATTTGTTTGCGGCTTTTTTTAGCAACAGTGCCTTGGGGAATATATGGAATGCCCATTTCACGGTCCAATTTCCAAGTCAGTTCATTTAAGGTTGTTTCAATTTGCAGACGATATTTCTCCAGTTCTTCGGCAGTTGCTTCCGCCGGAATAAAAAACGGTTCTGTAATGCTGTACATTCCACGGCGGAAAGGCAGAGGAACCAACATTCTGTCCCAGCTTTTTTCAATAATCTTGGCGCCGGCTATGCTATAGGTGATGCCGATAATCGGCTTGCCGGATTTTTGGGCATAAAAAAGCGGGCTCATTGTCAATTTCATCCCAGGACCGCGCGGACCGTCAGGAATAATGGCGATGCTGTTGTTTTGCTGTAAATTGCGCATTAGCTCCAACGCAGCTTCGGTAGAATTTTTATTGGTAGAACCGCTAATGTTGCCAATACCAAATTTTTTGAGGATATTTACAATCAAGCGGCCGTCACGGTGTGGAGAAACCAAAGCGTTTAACGGGCGCGATTTGTTCCAAAAATATGGCATTTCCAAGGTGCGACCATGCCAGCCGATAACAATCATGCTGCCGTGTTTATCCAACAGCTCATAAGCCTCTTTGACGCCGTTAACCTGCCAGCGCGTGGTTAATCCCACAAATTTAAGGTATAGATAAGCCAGATTACCTATAATGGCTTCGCCTTTTTCAGATTTTAATAGATTTTTGAGCCAATCTTTCATTTTTCTTAATTATATTCCGTTATTTGACTTGAAATTAACTACATCATACAGACTTTTTTCTTAAATACAATCTGAAAAACCAAAATATTAGGTGTTTTTTTACTCTTTTTTATGCTTTAATAGCAGTTAACAGAAAGGAAAAAAGATGAATAGACGCGTTTTGAAACCTGCTCAGCTGAAAATAGAATTGGAAAAATGTTTGCATTGTGCGGCTAAGCCTTGCTTAAAAGCTTGTCCGGTGCATTGTTCGCCGTGTGACTTTATTGCCGCGGCAAAAAATGGCGAATGGCAAAAAGCGGCGGAGCTGATTGAAAATCAGAATCCATTGGCGCAAAGTTGTGGATTGATTTGTCCGGATAAGTTTTGCCAAAAAGCCTGTGTTAGAGCCAATTTGGATAAAGCTATAAAAATTCCGGCAGTGCAGGCGGCAATTATGCAAAAAGCGCGGGACGAAAATATGCCTTTAGCAAATGTAACAAATCCAAACGGTCAAAAAGTGGCGGTTATTGGTTCTGGTCCTGCCGGTATTGGCGCCGCGGCGGTGCTGTTGCGGCAGGGTTTTTGTGTGACTATTTTGGAAAAAAGTAACCAAATCGGCGGAGCGCTTAATTTGATACCGGCAGAGCGGTTGCCACGTGAAGTTATTGCTGCGGATTGGAAAAGAATTGCAGCTAATCCAAACTTGACGGTAAAACTTAATACTTTGGCTGATGATTATGAAACTTTGCTGGAACAAGGTTTTGAGGCGGTTATTGTTGCGATTGGCGAGCAGACTAGACGTATGCTTAATATCGCTGGCGAAGAACTTAGTGTTTCGTATGTGGAATATCTTAGCAATCCGCAAAAGTATCAGACCAATGGTAATGTGGCTGTCGTGGGCGGCGGTGAAGTGGCGCTCGATTGCGCTTTGACGGCTAAACGGCTTGGCGGAATGGTAGAAATGTTTGTGCGCCGAGGTTTGAGCAATATGCGCATGGGGTTGGACGATTATGCTGATTTGATTTCAAACGACATCAATGTTACCACCATGACCAGAGTTGCCAAAATAGAAAAGCAAAAAGAAAATTTATTGACAGCGTATACGATTAAAACTCGTTTTAACACTGACGGAAAATTAGAGGATATTCCAAACACGCAAACTGCGCGGCCGGATTTTTCTTTGATTGTTTTGGCTTTAGGCAGTAGCTGCCGCGAAAATAAGATAGATAATCCGCGCGTTATTTATGCCGGAGATTGCGTAAACGGCGGTTCAACAGCCGTTGAGGCGGTGGCTTCAGGTAAAGCGGCGGCACAGAAATTTATGGAACAAATAGCTTAGTCCACAGGTCCTGTTTCACGCAAATGCTGTTTGATTGCGCCCATCTTCCAGCGTAGAGGGTCTTTGCTGAATTTGTTGATATAAAAGAAGTAACCGGCGGTCACAAATAATCCGGCAGCGGTCCAAGAAATGGCACTGGCGTAGAATATGCCGGTGTAGCCCATAACTTTTGCCAAATAAATGGCGGCAAAAATACGGGTTGAAAGCTCAATGAGGCTTGATATAAACGGAACAATCGGTTTGCCCATACCTTGTACAGTGTTGCGGAAGACAAAAATCAAGCCCAAGAAAAAGTAGAATTGCGTACTGATAATCAGATATTCTTTGCCGATTTTCAAAATGTTGTTGTTGCCGTCGTTAACGAAAATTCCAATCATATTTTCTCCAACTTCGCGCATTAAAAAGAAACCAAATACGCTCAAGCCGGTAGAAATTAAAAAGGCGTATTTAGCGCCGCGGCGAATACGTGAAAGCAGACTGGCTCCCCAGT
This sequence comes from uncultured Alphaproteobacteria bacterium, assembly GCA_934277435.1. Taxonomy (GTDB): domain Bacteria; phylum Pseudomonadota; class Alphaproteobacteria; order RF32; family CAG-239; genus RUG410. The sequence continues at coordinate 445,588 of CAKQUE010000001.1, forward strand.
TTTGCGCCGAAAATGTGGCCATGGCCAAACCAATAGCCATTAGCGGCTGAGTTGCCACTTGCTCAATGCGCAAAGCGGCGGCGAAAGCGGCTATAACTGACGGACCAAAGGAGTTGCATACACCTTGCACAATCAAAATACTAAATGATAGAATGGAAAATTGCAAAGCCATTGGCACGGCAATATTCAAGTGGTCGCGCATAATCTGCCAGCTGAATTTCATAAAACGGCGTTCAAGACGCAGCAGCGGAAATTTTTTCCACATATAAATATAGCATAAAATTACCGAAATTGTGTTTGCAACCAATGTTCCAAAAGCCGAACCGACAACGCCCCATTTGAAATTATTGATAAAAACAAAATTAAGCACAATATTAATCAGTGAGGAAAAGACCAGAAAATAAAGCGGGGTTTTGCTGTCACCCAGCGCGCGAATAAAACCTGACAGCAGATTGAAAGTGATAATCATTACCGCACTTAAAGAAAGTACAAACATAAACTTGTATGCGTTTGCAAAAATTTCGGCAGGTACGTTCATCAAGTGTAACAGCGGTTTTAGGCTGAATATTAGACCAAGTGTCATAACAATGCTCAAAGCTAAAGCTGCGACTAGGCTATGAAAAACCGAATATTGTACGCCATCATCGTCATGTGCGCCGAATCGCTGAGCTGTGACCACGGTTAAACCGCCGGTAAAACCAAAAGCAATCATCAAAAACACCATATAAATAGGTGCTGAGCTGCCGACTGCAGCTAAAGTTTCTGTGCCGAGCAAACGTCCGACAATTACCATGTCCGAAATTTGATATATTTGTAAAAAGAGGTTGCCCAGCAAAAGCGGAATTGCAAATTTTATAATCAAAGTCAGCGGATTGCCGGTTGTCAAATCATTAGTCATCTTTTTTACCTCTTTTTTATTTTCAAATCTTTTAAAATACGTGTGAGTTATAACGCACAAAATTTAAATGTAAAGAGAAAAAATAATGATTTTTTTGTAAAAACATAGCTTGAAACGAAAAAATATTTGAGCTAATTTTTTGGATATAACAAAAGGTTAATAGATGCAGTGATAAAAAAATAAAAAAAATTGAAAAAAATGCTTGCTTTTTGAATTTTTAGCGTGTATAAACATTTTTGTTGATGAGATGGGCGCTTAGCTCAGCTGGAAGAGCATCTCGTTTACACCGAGAGGGTCGGGAGTTCGAGCCTCTCAGCGCCCACCACTTAAATAGCTGCCGCAAGGCAGTTTTTTTGTTTTTAAAGCTTTGAAGCTCAAACTCCCTCGGGAGTTCGTTTGCATTCGATATAAATTGCTGCGCGCAAAGCTAGTTTGGCTGGCAATTTATGAATGCTGCACCTTTCGTTGAAAAATATCCATTAAGGGATATTTTTCTGTCTCAAGCCGGTGTCTCAGCGCCCACCACTTAAATAGCTGCCGCAAGGCAGTTTTTTTGTTTTTAAAGCTTTAAGGCTCAAACTCCATCAGGAGTTCATCGTAAAAGTTGGGCAGAGTAAAAAGTTATAAAAAATAGTTCTTTATCTTTACATTTTAATATCAAGAAATTATATTTTATGCAGAAATAGTTTTTGTCTTTAGAAGGAGAAAATATGATGGATAAAAAAGAAAAAATGGAAGCGGCTAAAGAAGAGCATAAATGCTGCTGTAATAAAAACTGCGATTGCGGTTGTCAAGAGGGTAAAGAATGCACTTGTGGCTGCGGTTGTGGTTGTGGCTGCGGTTGTTGCTGCAAGAAAAAAGTTTTTAAAGTTTTGGCGGTATTGGTTATCTTTTTGGCTGGTATGGGGTTTCAGGCTTTGTTGCAATGCGGTTTTCGCTGCCCAATGAACAAGCCGCGTCCAATGCCGGTACAGATGGCTCCAATTCCGGCGATGCCTATGCCTGCTTATTCTGACGCTCAAGGCGGTGACATCATTATTATTAATACTGATGGTTTAGCCGGTATAGAAAAGTTTTTGAAGAACAAAGGCTGTTCCAAGGATTGCGGCTGCAAAAAAATAAAACACGACCATGATCATCATTCACACAAAAAAGATAAGCATTCGGAATTTCACGCAGATAGACATGCTCATATGCCGGAACATGCGCCAATGGCACCGGAAGCGGTTAAATAATCTAGAAAAAAATCTAAATTTGAGGCTCCCTTACTTTGCGTGAGGGAGTTTTTTTGTGACATTTATATGACAATTTTATAACAAATTTATTTTATGTTTGCTTATTTTACAAGAGTTTGTTAGAATAATTATGGGGGAGTAGTCCGACTTTATATAAAGTTAGGACTGTATGGTTATATAATTTTAGGAGGCTTTACGATGAGCAAAATGAAGCAAATAGCGGCTTTGACGGCTATGCTGGTTGGCGTGATTATGTATGCGTCGCCTGCAAAATGTGCGGTCTGTTTTTTGCCTGATGATGACGGCAGTTGCGGCGGCGGAGATATAGAAATTTCGGACGGTAGCGGTAGCGATGACGATAAACCGGTAAAAGAATGCAGCGGTTTTACGGTTAGTGCCACAAATTATGACAAGATGAAAGATTGTTTTAATTTTACATATTGCACAAAATCAAAAACAAAAGAAGTAGTCTATAAAAAAGGGGGTAAAAAAAGCAATACCCACTGGTATCCTAATTGGAACGCTTGCTGCACAGGTGGAACAGCCTATGATTTGAGAGAAGGTAAGTGTTGTCCGGCTGGCGGCTGTGTACACGACGAATGTGACGCCCCGAAAGTATGGAGCAGCATTTTGGGTAACTGCGTATGTCCGGCTGACAGAGAAGAAAATACAACTAGTAATACGTGTTGTCCTGTTGGCGAACACGCAGATGGTGCGATTTGTTGTCCAGATAAAAAACATAATGAAGGCGGTGAGTGTAAGTGCGACAGTAAATACAATACCGATAAAAATGGTAATTGCGTATTGCCGAATAACTGCACTTATGCCTATCGCCAAGCTACAACAGCAGATAGCTGTGGTTTAAAACATTTTGAAAATACTACTAAGTGTATGGATAGCATAAATGGCTGTTTGTGTTACACTCAATTGCAGAAAGTATCATCTGTTTATGCTGGGAGCGCTGGAACTGTTATTCCACTTAACAAAATCAGCAATACGTCTGCAACTTGCATTGATGAAAACAATGTAACTAGATACCAGACAATTTGTCCAGGAACGCCAGAATCAGGATGTACTGATAAAGATAAAGAGTTTAAGCCAAACGGCTGCGTAAGCGATACTTATAACAATGGTTTTGAAGTTAAGGGTGTTAGATGGGGTGATTGCGTTAAAAAAGAAGAAACCTGCCTTTATGAATATACTATGTTAACGACAAAAGATACAGGCGGAGTCACGGATATTAGCGGTCAATCACTTAGATATAGTAAGAATTGGAATGATAAGTGTTATAAAGAGGGCCGTAAAATAGAAAAGACTTCTACTTGCTATGGTTATGAAGGTTCCAATGGTACTTATAGTTGTGGCGGCACTAGTGATGGACCAAAATGCACCAATCCAGGAAGCAGTTGCAAAATTACACAGACTTGCACGATGCGCTATAATTGTCCAACTCAGGCATCTTGCGGTATAGCGGATAATCCGTCTGTTTATAGTGAAGGTATATTTGTTGGAAGTCACTGGAGCACACCTTATAACAGAATAAGTAATGCATCCGCAAGCTGCACAACAATTGATGGAGTAACAAAATATCAAACTATTTGTGAGGGAACTCCTAAACAAAAATGTGATAAAAAATTTACACCAAATAACTGCGTAAGTAGTGATTATAGCAACGGTGTTCAAGTCTTGGGTGCAGAGTGGGGAACGTGTGGTTGCGATACAGACAAAGGATATTATGATAGCATGGAAACATGCAGAAGTAATGCAAACTCTGACGGCTGTATGACATCCAATATTTATGGTTGCTATCAAACCTGCAAATCCAGAAGAGGGTATTTTTCAACCCTAGAAGACTGCAGAGATACAACCTATAGCGTTAGCTGCAATAAAACTGATGATTGTTATGAGAGAAGAATGCAAGGCTTCTTGATTAAATATGAAACAGATTTAAAACTACTAGTAGATTGTCATAGTCCTTATTCTTACACTGTTAGGGTAAATGCGTTCTTAATGGATGTTACTAAAAATAAATATTCTGGACTAGAAGAAGCAGACAGATACTCTACAACAATTAGCGGAGAAAAACATATAGCTCTGCCTGTAGATACTTCAAAAGGATATCAATATACGGCAGGAACCTATTATCTTTGCTACCAAAGCAGCTGTTCATCATCAGGTAGTAATAATCAAAAATGTCCTAATGTTTCTGTAAAATCTGTGCAGTTACTAAAACAATCTGATTATAATGATGAATTCAATTATGATATGTGTTTTTCTGGTAGTCCAAGTTCTGCGGGTACTTTTGGTGGTAAAAAATGTGTAGCTTATGATTATTCTAGTAATAACTATGCATGCAAAAAAGTTACATTTGATGCAGGAAAAACATATAAAATAAGATTTGATATTTCATATCCTACAGCATCGTGTAGAGCTCTTACAGTAAGAGGGTGATGTAGCACTTATAAAAAAGGCGGGGTGGATTTATCCCCGCCTTTCGTTTTTTTTAACCGCGCCCCTTGCGGGAGAGGTCGACACGTTAGTGTCGGGTGAGGGGTACTTTGCGAGCTAGCCGCAAACGCTAAGACGGCGTTTTTTAGCCTCCGCTCTCGACGTCATTCTTCAGTGCCTCATGCCGCTTTATAGGCTGAGGCAGACTGGAGAATCCACGACTTTGTTGCTGAAAGCAACGCATATTGACATTGCTACCGCAATGGCGTTATGGATACTCGGGATTGGCACATCCTGTGGGGTGTGCCACCCAAGTATGACGTTGAACCACTTCGCAAGCTCGTTTTTGCCGGCTTACCGCTCGAACTCTACGAGTTCCTCTCTCGGGGACTCCGGAATAACAAAAAAAACTCACCATAAGGTGAGCTTTTTTGTTATTGGTGGTCCCAACGAGATTTGAACTCGTGTTTTAGCCTTGAGAGGGCCGCGTCCTAGGCCACTAGACGATGGGACCGCATTAAGTGTCCCTTTTCTAGCTCATTTTGCTACAGAATGCAAGAGTTTTTTATTCATACGCTTTAAGATTTTGCCAATTTAGTAGATTATCCAGCACTTTACCCACATAATCGGCGCGCAGGTTTTGACAATCCAAATAATAGGCGTGTTCCCAAACATCTATGGTTAAAAGCGGTGTGTGCCCAAATATCAGCGGATTATCGGCGTTGCTTGTGTTGTAGCACAAAAGATTGCCGTTGCCGTCTTCTGCCAGCCAAGCCCAGCCGCTGCCAAATTGCTCTATGGCTTTTTGTTTGAAAATATCCTTAAAATCGTTAAACGAACCAAAAGTTTCTTCTATTTTTTCTAAAAGTTTTTTGTTGGGTTCGCCGCCATCAGGACTTAGCGACTGCCAATAGAAATTATGATTCCAAACTTGCGCGGCGTTGTGATAAATGTCTAAATGCTCGTTTTTTTTGTGCGCGTTAATTATGATTTCTTCCAGCGTCATGGTTTCAAATTCTGTGCCGCTAATCAGTTTGTTTAATTTTTCTACATAGCCCTTATGGTGCTTCAAATAGTGAAAGCCAATGGTTTGTCGGCTGATATAAGGTTCTAATGCGTCAATATTATAGGGAAGTTCCATCAATTTTATCATTTTATTACTCCTTTGTTTTACCTCTTACAAAAGATAAGCACTTTTGCTAGACTTCCAAGAGGTCAAAAAAAATTATAAGGCTGTTAATAATTATTAACAAGCTCTTTTCATTTTTATAAAATCCTCTTAAACTCAAAACATTAGGTGAGAATTTATTTGCGAAAGGCAGGCAAAAATGAGAGTTCTTTTAGTTGAAGATGATTACGCGGTTTCTCAAAGCATTGAATCAATGCTGAAAAAAGAAGGCATGGTGGTTGATGCCACCGATTTGGGCGAAGATGGTTTGGATATTGCCAAACTTTATGATTATGACATCATCATTTTGGATTTGATGCTGCCGGATATGAATGGCTATGAGGTTTTGAAAAATCTGCGCAGCGCTAAAATCAATACGCCAGTGCTGATTCTTTCTGGATTGTCTGAGCCGGATAAAAAAGTTAAAGGTTTGGGATATGGCGCTGATGACTATTTGACTAAACCTTTTGATAAGTCAGAATTATTGGCTCGTATTCAAGCTGTGGTTAGACGCTCTAAGGGACATTCAAATTCTATTATTCGCACCGGCGATGTGCAAATTGATTTGGATACGCAAACCGTAACCGTAAACGGCAAAACATTGCATTTGACCGGCAAAGAATATGGAATTATGGAACTTCTTTCTTTGCGTAAGGGCGCTACTTTGAATAAAGACCAATTTTTGAACCATTTATATGGCGGTATTGATGAGCCTGAACTCAAAATTATCGACGTGTTTATTTGTAAGTTGCGTAAAAAATTGGAGCGCGCTTCTGGTGGTAAAAACTATATTGAAACGGTTTGGGGACGCGGTTATGTTCTGCGTGATCCGGACGAAGCAAAATAAATTCAGTGAAAGAAAAAGCCGAAGTTTTGAACCTCGGCTTTAATTTTTTTTAGCTTAGAATTTTTCGTCCGGCAATTTGGGCGCCTCATAAGCGCTGCGGGCTTCGTCGCTCAAAATGCGCACGTTTTTGTTATTGCGTATTTGTTGCTGGGTTTCTTCACTTGTGCCAAGCTGATAGCCGACAAAGCATAAACAAGTTACAACAGTTACAAATAAAATGTAAAAATATCGGCCAAAAATACCATTGATTGTGGCTTTCCAATTTACGCCGTTGGCGCCGGAATGATAAATGCGTTTGAATATCAAAGTATAAACGGCGGCAATCGCCAGCACACCGGCGTGAACACGCCAATTTTGCGCTAGTTCATGAATTTGCGACATATTAAAGTTAAACATCATATACAATCCGGCACCTATACCAGCCCAAGCCATGGGATTAAATATGATTCCGGTTGTGAATAAAGCGATAATACCTTTTATCATTTTTAGATTCTCCTTGAAGCTTTTTTAGAGTGTAATCATCTAGTCTTAAAAGAGTCTTTATTTTTTAAGACAATTTTTTGATACAAGCCAAAATTTTTTCTGAAATTTCGGTTACAAGTTCTTGATTTTCATCTTCTATTTTTAGGCGCAACACTGGTTCGGTTCCGGATTTGCGGACAATAATAGAGCCATGATTTTCTAAAGATTCTTTAGCTTTGGCTAAACATTGTTGAAATTCTGCTTTTTCCAAAAGTACCGCAACCTCGTCTTTGTTGTTGAAACGCAGATTGTGCGCAGCGGTTGGATATGGAACAAAAACAGGGAAAATCTCACTCATTTTTTTGCCGCTTTCTTTAACACCAAGGCAGATGACAATTGAGGCTAAAAGTGCGTCGCCGGTCAATGAATAATCGGCTAAAACCATGTGTCCGGATTCTTCTCCGCCTATGTTGGAGCCGGTTTCGCGCATTTTTTCAATAACATAACGTTCACCGACAGCCGAAGTTTGGTAGTCGACGCCAATAGATTTTAGATATTTGCCTAAACCTAAGTTGGAATATATGGTGGCTACGGCGGTGTTGCCTTTTAAGAGATTATGCTGTTTAAAATATGTGGCAAGATAAGCAATGATTTGGTCGCCATTCAAACGTGTGCCTTTTTCATCGCAAACAATAATACGGTCACCATCGCCGTCCACGGCAATACCAAGCTGACTATGGCTTTCGACCACGGTTTGACTCAGTTTTTCGGTGTGCTGAGAGCCGCAATCTTGATTGATATTGCAGCCGTTTGGCGAATCGGCTAATGAAATTATATCGGCTCCAAGATGACGGTATACTTGCGGCATAATGTTCGAAAAAGCACCGTTTGCCGAATCGATAACAATTTTCATGCCTTTAAGCGCATTTGGCTGTGTCATTTGGGATATGGTGTGCAAATAATTTTCTAAACCGGCGCTGTGTTTGATGATTTTGCCGATTTTATCAGTAGAATACACGGGCTCCGAATCTTTAACCAGCAATTCTTCAACCTGATGTGATTGTTCATCAGAAAATTTATCACCGCTGGCAGTTATGAGTTTCAGCCCGTTGTCTTGATAAGGATTATGCGATGCCGTAATCATTATGCTCATATTTACGTTTAGCGTTGGTGTCAGCGTGGTGCAAAGCGGAGTCGGGATTATACCTAAATCAATAACATCTATACCTTGTGAGGTAAAGCCGGAACTAAGTGCGCTAAAAAGCATATCACCGGAAATTCGGGTGTCGCGGGCAATGGCAACGCGTTTGTTGGTGGTGCAAATTGCTTGGCTAAGGGCAATAGCTAAGCGGCTGCAAAAGTCTATGGTGAGAGGATAGGTATTGGCTACGCCGCGAATGCCGTCGGTGCCGAAAAGTTTGTTAGACATGAGGATACTCCTTAGTAGAAAAAAAGCCGCTAACAAGCTAGCGGCCTTATGGTGTTTAGTACTTTGTTAGAATACGTAACGCAAACCGGTATAAATTTCATGAGCAGTGATATCAGCATGTTTGATTGAGCCCATGTCATAGTAGCGGTAACCGGCGTCAACATTGAAACGGTTGGTTACTTTTACGCTCAAACCGCCGCCAACAGACCAAGTGAAACGAGTTGGTTTGTAGTTGCCGTTACCAGTGAAAACAGCTCCAGTTGAACTTTTGTTGGAATATTTCATGGATGTAAAACCGATACCAGCGCCGACATATGGTGTGAACCATCTGTATGGAGCAAAGTCAAAATATCCGTTCAACATATACGAATATGTTTTGAAAGCATAGGTGTTTTTGCCGGCACTTCCGCCAATGTCATAGCTTCTTGAGCTTTTATGACGCCATACATATTCCAATTCTGTGCGGAAATAGTTGTAGCGATAACCCAAAGCGCCGCTCAGCATTAATTTATTTTTATCCAAACCATCGGTGTTGATGCCGCTGTTGCCTTTTTTGGAGTAGTCGTGTTTAACAACACCGCCACGGCCGCCTAAATAAAAACCATTGCAGTCAGCCATTGCGTTGGAGCATAAAAATGTGCCTGCCAACAAAGCTAAAATAAATTTATTCATAGTTTTCTCCTTTGAAAATAACTACGGTCAGATTAGAAGAAAATCTTTAAAATTTAATTAAAGTTGGGAAAATCCTTAAAAAACATTGATTTTATTTGTAAGCAGGGGTATTTTCTAGTTTGGAAAGGTGGTCGGATAGCTGCGTCAGGGAAAGTAAAATCCATTGATGAGGAAAGTCCGGGCTTCACGGAAACAAGGTACCAGATAACGTCTGGCTGGAGAAATCCAAGGGAAAGTGCCGCAGAAAATTACCGCCGGCTAAATGTCGGTAAGGTTGAAAAGGCGAGGTAAGAGCTCACCGCACAGGCAGTAATGTTTGTGGCAAGGTAAACCCTATCTGATGTAAGACCAAATTAGGAGGCTTTAGTCTTTTGGGGCTAAAGAAACGGAGGGTTTCCGCTCCGCTCCAGAGGTGGGTCGCACCAGTCAAGCGGTGACGTTTGACGTAGATGAATAGCTATCGCACAAATCTTTGCCGGATACGGTAAAGCAAATCGTGTACAGAACTCGGCTTATAGACCGCCTTCCATTTTTTTAGGAGAATTTTATGCAAAAAACTTTTAGCGAAATTTTTGAAATTAAGGGTATCGGTTTGCATAGCGGTTTACCGAGCAAAATGACTTTTTATCCGGCAGATGCAAACAGCGGAATTGTGTTTGTGCGGGCGGATTTGCCTAATAAGCCGGAATTTAAGGCGTTATATAGTCAGGTGGTGGATACTCGTAATTGCACTTGCTTGGGCAATGAAAAAAAAGAAATTGTCAGCACAATCGAGCATATTATGGCCGCTTTATATGTTTTGGGCGTGGATAACGCGCGAATCGAAGTGACAAATCCGGAAACGCCGATTATGGACGGCAGCGCGAAAGTTTTTTATGATGAATTGAAAAAAGTTCCACTAAAAGAATTATCGGTAAAACGCAAATATCTAAAGGTTTTGCAAAAAGTGGAATTTGATGACGGCAAAGGCGCTAAAGTTATTTTGGAACCAAGCGATAAGTTGCATGTACATTTTATAATTGATTTTCCTTCTAAAATTGTGGGACATCAAGAATTTGACGGAGATATTGAATCGGCTGTTTTTGCTGCAAAAATTGCACCGGCGCGTACATTTTGTGAAAAATATCAGGTTGACTATTTACGCTCTATCGGCTTGATTAAGGGCGGAAGCCTTGAAAATGCCGTGGTTTTAGACGGTGAAAAAATTTTGAATGAGGGTGGTTTCAGGGTTGAAAATGAAGCTGTTAACCATAAAGTTTTGGATTGTATCGGCGATATGTATACGTCAGGATATCGACTTTTGGCAAATGTTACAGCTGAAAAAAGCGGACATTTTCACAATAATGAAGTGTTGAAAAAATTATTTGCCGATACACATAATTATCAAATAGTTGAGGAATAACAAGATGAAAAAAATTTATGGCTTGTTGGCGGTGTTATTGATTTCGGGCTGTGCTGCCGAAAAAGTGCAAACGGATTTACCGGTTGAAAATTTGTATAACAACGCATTTGATGATTTGCAAAAGACAAAGTATAAAAAAGCCGCAGAAGAGTTTGAGCAAGTGGAAATTGAGCACCCTTATTCCCAGTGGGCGGTAAAAGCCAAATTAATGGGGGCGTATGCTTATTACAAAAATGAAGACTATGATGACGCGGTATTGGCGCTTGACCGTTTTATAAAATATCACCCCGGAAATAAAGATGCTGCGTATGCTTATTATCTAAAAGGAATGTGCTATTATGACCAGATTTCATCGGCTGATAAAGACCAAGCGGATACAGAAAAAGCTGAGGAAGCTTTTAATCGTCTGATTATGCTTTATCCAGATAGTGATTATGCTGCTGATGCTCGTAAAAAAGTTAATTTGACTGCCGATTATAAGGCTGGTCAAGAAATGATTATCGGACGTTATTATTTGAACAACGGCAATTATCTGTCGGCCTTAAATCGTTTTAATGTTGTGCTTGAAAATTATCAAACTACGGTGCAGATTGAAGAAGCCTTATACCGCCAAGTAGAAATTTATGGTATTTTAGGGTTGAATAAATACGCTGCCGGATACTATAAAATTTTACATAACAATTATCCAGATGGAGTTTGGACGGCAAAAGCTGCTAAAGTGATGGAAAAAATCAACAAAGCTCATGTGAAAAAAACGGAAACACCGAAAAAAGAAGCCGAAGAAGTAAAAGCAGAAGCTTCGAGCAGTTGGTTTAGCTGGTTTAAATCCGACGAACAGCCGGAAGCTAAAGCTGAAACACCGAAAAAAGAAGTTGAAGAAGTAAAAGCAGAAGCTTCGAGCAGTTGGTTTAGCTGGTTCAAATCCGACGAACAGCCGAAAACTAAAGCAGAAACACCGAAAAAAGAAGCCGAAGAAGTAAAAGAAGAAACTTCAAGCAGTTGGTTTAACTGGTTTAAATCCGACGAACAGCCGGAAACTAAAGCGGAAACACCTAAAAAAGAAGCTGAAGAAGTAAAAGCAGAAACTTCAGGCAGTTGGTTTAGCTGGTTCAAATCCAACGAACAGCCTCAAAGAGAGGAAGAGGATACTTCCAGTAGTTGGCTTAGTTGGTTCAAATCCGATGAACAGCCCGATGAGGCAATAGAGGAAATTGCTGTTGAGGTTGAAGAGGAACAGCCAAAAGCCGAAAAAACAAAAATGGAGGTGAAAAAGCCTGTAAACAGCGTTAAAGTTTCGCAAAAAGCTCAGGTTGGGGATATTATTAGCGCTAATCCGAAAGGTAAAAAATAATGCTGAAATCTTTATCAATTAGAAATGTGGTTTTGATTGATAAATTGGACTTAGACTTCCAAAACGGTTTCAGCGTTTTGAGCGGAGAAACCGGTGCCGGTAAGTCTATTTTGCTAGATTCGGTCGGGTTGCTGTTGGGCAAACGCGCCGAAGTTGGTATGATTCGAGGCGGCTGTGACAAACTTTCGGTCTGCGGTAGCTTTGAAATTTCCGATAAAAAAGGTGAATTGGCGGCGCTGTGCACTGAATATGATTTGGATTTTGACCATGAAATAATTATTAAACGCACGCTGAATCAAGACGGCAAAGGAAAAATATTTTTTAACGACCAGCCAATTACGCAGAAGCTCTTAAAAGAAATCGGCAGCTATTTGGTGGAAATTCACGGGCAGTTTGATAATCAAGGTTTACTCAATCCGGCAACGCATTTAAGCGTGCTAGATAGCTATGGCGCGTATTCCGAAAAGATAACGGCGTTGAAAACAGCATTTGCAGTATATAAAAAAGCCAAAGACAACCGTGTGAATGCCGAAGCTAAAATTGCTCAGGCAAAAGCTGATGAAGACAATTTACGGCATTGGGTTGATGAGTTTCAAAAAATGCAGCCGCAGGAAAATGAGCAGGAAGAACTTGAGGAAAAACGTCGGCAAATGATGAATGCCGAAAAAATTTTAGAAAATTTAGATGCTGCATACAAGGCGTTGAACCAAGGAGGCGTACAAAGTGCCTTGCGTCAGGCGCAGGCGGCAATCTCCCGCGTAAATGTTTTGCTGAATGGTAAGTTTGACAATATTTATAGTTTGCTGGATACGGCTTTGGTGAATGCTGATGAGGCTGGTGAAGAAATTGAAGCGGCGTCAAATGAAATAAGTTTGAATCAAAATGAACTTGATGCGGTGGAAGAACGTTTGTTTGCTCTCAAGGCCTTAGCTCGTAAGCATAATACAACAATTGAAGAATTGCCTCTGGTTTGGCAGCAAATGGAAGAAAGTTTGCGCAATTTAGAGCGTGGTGAAGATGATATTGAAAATTTGCGCAAACTTGAAGAAAATGCCTATAAGGAATATGTTAAAAAGGCTACGGAGGTCAGTCAAGCCCGTTTGGCGGCAGCATTGCGTCTAGATGGAAAAATCCAAGCCGAGCTGCCGGATTTGAAAATGGAAAAAGCTCGTTTTATGACACAAATTTCTACCAAGCCTGAAAATCAATGGAACGAGAATGGCCGTGATGATGTGTGCTTTATGGTTTCTACCAACCCGAACACGCCGTATGGTTCAATTAGTAAAATTGCGTCCGGCGGCGAGTTGGCACGTTTTATGTTGGCTTTGAAAGTTAATTTAGCGCAAACTTCACAAGTAGAAACGATGATTTTTGATGAGGTGGATACTGGTATTGGCGGAGCGACAGCTCAAGCAGTTGGCGAAAAATTGGCTAAGCTTGGCGAACAAGTACAAGTTTTGGTGGTGACTCACTCTCCGCAAGTGGCAGCGCAAAGCAAATATCATTATAAGGTGGAAAAAACAACAGTTGATAATGTGACGACAACTTCGTTGCGCGAATTATCAGCTGCGGAAAAAACGGAAGAAGTGGCGCGAATGCTTTCGGGTGAACATATTACCGACGAGGCGAGAGCGGCGGCAAAAGTTTTGATAGGAGCTTAAATGCCTGATATTAAGCATGGTATAGAAGTTATAAAAAACAATGTCAAAATTGCTCCGGTTAATCCCGGAGTTTATCGTATGCTGGATAAAAACGGCAAAGTTTTGTATGTGGGTAAAGCTAAAAGCATTAAAAAAAGAATTGTCGCCTACACGCATTTTGACAAGCTGCCCGACCACATAAAACGTATGGTTTCTGAGGTAGACCGTATGGAATTTATTATTGTGGAAAATGAGGCGAAAGCTCTGCTGATGGAAAATGATTTAATCAAAAAGCTGGAGCCTAAATATAATATCTTACTTAAAGATGATAAAACTTTTCCGCATTTGGTGATAAATCTGCAAGATGAGTTTCCGGCTTTGCGCAAAAGCCGCGGCGCTCGTCGGGATAAATGTAAATATTTTGGCCCATTTGCCAGCGCATCTGCCGTCAATAATGTGATGGATTTGGTGCAGAAAGCGTTTCGTTTACGCTCGTGCCGCGATAATGTGTTTCATAACCGCGAGCGTCCGTGTATGCTGTATCAAATCAAACGTTGCAGTGCGCCGTGTGTGGGGAAAATCAGCAAAGAAGAATATCGACAGCTGGTTAATGAAGTGGTGGCGTTTTTAGAAGGTAAAGACACAGCTTTGAAAGATGAACTTTCGGCACAAATGCAAAAAGCCAGCGATGAAATGAATTATGAATTAGCGATTGTTTTACGTGACAGAATTAGGGCGTTAAGCAGTATTCAGGGCGGCTCAAATGTAGAATATGCCAATCTTCAATCAGTTGATGCGGTGGCTGTGGTTAAATATAAAAATATGGTTTGTATTCAAGTGTTTTTTGTGCGTTCGGGGCAGAATTGCGGTAATATTCCATATTTTCCAAAACAAGCGGCGGATATGTCAGAAGCCGAAATTTTGGAGGGCTTTTTAAGCACGTTTTATGCCGAGCACGCAGCTCCAAAAGAAATATTGATTTCCGAACCTTTGGAAAATGCGGAGTTTTTAGAAAGTGCTCTTGGTTGTGCCATAAGTTATTATCAAAAGGGCAATAAAGCAAAGTTGATAGAACGGGCTAGAGAAAACGCTAAAGCGGCAATAGAGCGTAAGTTGGCAGAAACAGCGACTGTGGAATCTAATCTTTATGAAATGCAACGCTATTTTGATTTGCCGCGTTTGCCGCAGCGTATAGAAATTTATGATAACTCACATAATCAGGGGAGTTTTGCTGTTGGTGCCATGGTCGTGGCTACACCAGAAGGTTTTGATAAAAAGTCGTATCGCACTTTTAATATAAAATATACCGAAAACACGCATGATGATTTTGCTATGATGAAAGAAGTTTTAGTCCGCCGTTTTGAACATATGGCGCCAGAAAACAGACCAGACGTGATTTTGTTGGATGGCGGTTTGGGGCAGTTGCACGCTGTGCATGAGGCGCTGGCTGATTATGATTTGAGCGGTATCACGATTATTGCTATTTCCAAAGGTCCGGAACGCAATGCCGGTAAAGAGTTTTATCATATTTTGGGGCGCGAAAGTTTTGCTTTGCCATATCAGTCACCGATTGCCTTTTATTTGCAAAATCTGCGTGATGAGGCGCACCGTTTTGCCATTGGCACCCATAGAAAGAAAAGAGCTAAATCTATCTATAAGTCGCGAATCGATGAAATTGATGGTGTTGGAGCAAAACGCAAGCGAGATTTGCTGAATTTTTTTGGTTCGGTGGAACAAATTAAGGAGGCTAGCTTGCAAGATATAATGAAAGTTGAGGGAATTAGTAAAAAAACGGCGGAAAAGATATATAACTACTTTCATAATTAAAAAAAATAGTCTATATTTACCTAGATTTAACGTTATTTCTATGGGGGGATACCTTGTATAATTTACCAAATATTTTAACGATTTCGAGAATTGCCGTTATTCCGCTCATCTTTATGTCGATTTATTTTACATCATACGCTTGGGCTATGCTGGCGGGAATTCTATTTGTCGCCGCATCTATTACGGACTATCTTGACGGTTATTTAGCTAGAGCTTGGAATGAAACCTCAGCTTTTGGACGTTTGCTTGACCCTATTGCTGATAAATTACTGGTGGCAACAGCATTGGTGGTTATTTTAGCAAAGCCTGACATGTATTCTTTGAATATTACTATTATTCCGGCGTTTGTGATTTTATGCCGCGAAATTTTAGTTTCTGGTTTGCGTGAATTTTTACGTGAAGTTAATGTCGGACTTCCGGTGACAAAATTAGCCAAGTGGAAAACAGCTTTCCAAATGACAGCGTTGGCGATGATGCTGTTCAAAGATTTGTGGATTGGCTGGAGCTATACCGGTGAATTTTTGCTGTGGGTGGCTGCAACTTTGACTTTTATTACCGGCTACCAATATTATCAGCGCAGTCTTGATTATGTTAAAGCCGAAGAGGCTAAAAAAATTAAAGAAGTTAAAGGCGTTGTGATTGACGAACCAATGGTAAAAACTGCAGCAACTAAACCTGCTAAAGCAAAAAAGTCTGCGGTGAAAAAAACTTCTGCCGCTAAAACAAATACAAAGAAAACTGCCGCTAAAAAAACTGCATCTAAAAAAATTAAGGCTTAAAAAATAAAGGTTAGTGATGGTAAAAGACTATCCGCACATTTTGGTTATTGATGACGATACGCGGCTGCGGAGTTTGCTGCAGCGCTATTTGCAAGAAAACGGTTTTGCCGTTTCGGCCGCCAAAGATGCTGAAAATGCGCGGATGTTTTTGCATCAATATCAATTTAATTTGTTGATTGTTGATGTGATGATGCCAGGGGAAAGCGGTATTGAATTTTTGCAAAAGCTGCGTTGTGATAATGATGTTCCGGCGATTGTGTTGACCGCAATGGGTGATACTGCAGATAGGATTACGGGGCTGGAAGCCGGAGCCGATGACTATTTGCCTAAGCCTTTTGAACCAAAAGAATTGGTCTTGCGGATTAATAATATTTTGCGCCGTATTCCTCAGCCAAGCGAACAAAGCAAGCCTGTTTTGAAAATGGGTGTCTTTGTTTATGATTTGGAGAAAAAAGAACTTAGCCTGACAAACGGCGAGATTGTTCACATTACTCCGGTTGAGCAGTCAATTTTAAATACATTAGGTGCTAAATGCGGGCAAATTTTTACTCGTGAGAAATTGGCAGAATTATTAGGCGCCGGACAAAATTCTCGTTCTATTGACGTGCAGATTACAAGACTGCGTAAAAAAATAGAAGAAGATTCAAAAAATCCACGCTATTTGCAAACGGTGCGTGGTAAAGGTTATATGTTATTAACAGAATAGGAGATAGTTATGCATATTAAATATCCAAGAAAAGTAGAAAGTTTATTAGTGGCTCTGCGTCGCAGATTGCTGCCGAGAAGTTTGTTTTTCCGCACGATGCTGCTGATTTTTATACCATTGATTGTGGTGCAGGTTGTGTCTATCTATGCTTTTTTGGATGGCAACTGGACCAAGGTTGGTAAAAAGCTTTCAGATAATTTGACGGCAAGTATGGCTTTTGTAATGCAAATGCATGGTGCAGATACTGATTTTTCACGAGTTCAGCAAATGGCTTCTTCTATTTATGGCTTGGACGTTAGCTATTATGACAATGAAAATAAGCACACTGTTTGGCGTAAAAATAAAAAAGAAAATCCGTTGGTAACTGGCTTTTTGAGCGAATCTTTGCATCAGCAATTTCCGCAAGCTAATACCGAGATTTTTTTGGGAAAACATCGTTCCAGTCTAAATATTTTGGTTGATACCGACCAAGGCTTGTATGTGTTCAACACTTCGGTTAAAAATATTTTCAGCAGTTCTATTTTTGGCTTTGTTTTATGGATGATTGGCACATCTTTATTGTTATTTGTGGTGGCAGTGCTGTTTTTGCGAGTTCAAGTTCGTTCAATCTCTCAGCTTGCCGCAGCAGCCGAAGATTTTGGTAAAGGTATCAATACCAAGTTTAAGCCTTATGGTTCAATAGAAGTTCGCCGTGCCGGTTTGGCTTTTACTAAGATGAAAGAGCGCATTATGCGTCAGATTTCAGAAAAAACACAGATGCTGGCCGGTGTTTCTCACGATTTGCGTACTCCGCTTACACGAATGAAACTGCAAATGGCAATGTTGCCGGATTCTAAAGAAAATCAAGAATTTATACAAGATATAAATGAAATGGAAAAAATGTTGGACGGCTATCTCTCATATGTGAGCGGTGAGGGCGGTGAAAAATCTTCTTTTGTTGATGTGAATGAAATGGTTTCAAGCATTATCAATAAATATCGTAAAAATTCAAATGCTATGATTCGTTATTCTACCAACTATGATGTTAGTGCTATTCAAGGGCGTGAACAGGCTTTGCGCCGCGCATTTACAAATGTGATTGAGAATGCCTTTCATTATGGGAAAACAATTGCGGTTAAATTGGAGAGCGACGACAAACATTTAGAATTGTCGGTTGATGATGATGGTCCAGGTATTCCGGCGGAAAAACGCGATGATGTGTTCAAAGCGTTTTATCGAGTTGAAGATTCTCGCAACAAAGAAACCGGAGGTGTCGGTCTAGGTTTGGCAATTGCCAAAGACGTGGTTGTTTCTCATGGTGGTACAATCACTCTGGCTGATAGCGATTTGGGAGGTTTGAGAGTACTCATCAGTATTCCCTTGTAATAAAGGATTGAGAATTATCCGCCGTTATCGTGGATACGGCGGATAGGTGGATTGGTATTCATCTATAATGTTTTGCTTATGCAGACTATAACAAGTTTTGTGTTTTATATATGCCATAAATTTAAGCTGCAGAGGCATTGATAATAAAAAAAGAGAAAGTTTTTATCACTTTCTCTTTTTTTATTATTTATCTTCAGCATACGGATTATCAGATTTGCGGACAGTTATGCGAATTGGAACGCCGCCTAGATTAAAAGTATCGCGCAGACTGTTTGTCAAATAACGCAAGTACGAATCAGGAAGACCTTCGGGATTGCTGGAAAAAATAAAAAATGAAGGCGGCCGCGATTTTGCCTGCGTGATAAACTTTAGCTTAATACGGCGTTTGTTTTTTCCTAAAGGTGCAGGATTTTGTTCTTGTACATCGGCAAACCATTTATTGAGCGGTGCTGTTGGTACACGCGTGTTCCAACGGTCATAAACTTTTAGCACAGCGCTCATTAATTTATCTAAACCTTCTTTTTTTAGAGCTGAAATCGTTACTGTTGGTACACCGGCAACTTGTGTCAGTGAAGTCATAAGTTTATAGTTCAGTTTATCTAAAGCTTCTTTGCGATTAGCGATATCCCATTTGTTAACGGCAATAACCAAAGCGCGCCCTTCGTCGATAACTCGGCGGGCAATGGTTAAATCTTGTTTTTCTAAAACTGCATCAGCGTCCAAAACTAAAACCACTACTTGAGCCATATCAGCAGCGTATTTTGTACTTTCGACAGACATTTTTTCGAGTGAATTTGTAACTTTTGACTGGCGGCGCAAACCGGCAGTGTCTACCAAATTAAATTTACGGCCTTTCCATTGCCAGCTCGTGGTAATGGCATCTCTGGTCATACCTGCTTCCGGACCGGTAAGCATTCTTTCATCATTTAGCAGAGCGTTTACTAAAGTGGATTTACCCACGTTAGGGCGTCCGACAAAGGCCAGCTGAATAGGACGTTTATTGGCTTCTTCAACTGAAAAATCTTCTGGAATTTGTCTCAGAGTTTTGGCTTGTTGTTTTTCGGCTTCTTTTTTATTTTTTTCTTCTTCTGTTTCTGTCAAACAGGTGTATAAATCTTCAAAGCCTAAACCATGTTCGGCCGAAAAAGGAATTGGCTCGCCCAAACCTAATTTATAAGCCTCATAAATACCATCTTCATGTTTTTTGCCTTCACATTTGTTCGCCAGTAAAATAACCGGTTTGTGAGTTTGTCGTACTAAATCGGCAAATAGTTCGTCATATGGCTGTACACCTGCGCGGGCGTCAAATAAAAATAGGCAGACGTCAGCTTCGGCAATTGCCATTTGGGTTTGTTTCCACATCCGACTTTCCATATTGTCGGTTGTGGAATATTCATAACCGGCAGTGTCAATTAACTGCAGTTCCAAATCTCGAAATTTAGCCAGAGCCATTTTGCGGTCACGTGTGACACCAGGCATATCATGAACAATAGCCAGTTTTTTACCGACTAAACGATTAAACAGGGTTGATTTACCAACGTTAGGACGTCCGATTATGGCAACAGAAAGCACTTTGTTCTCCTTATTTATAAGCGATTAAATCGGCATCAGCCGTAACAAAAAAGATATAGCCGTTGGCAACAATAGGAGCCGAATTTAAGCGTTCGCCCAAATCAACACTGTTTATCAGTTTGCCGGTTTGCGGCATATACAAATGAACTGTGCCGTTTGAAAGCGCGACAACTAAGCGTCCGTCTAACATTAATGGCATAAATGCAGTCACGTCGGCAGGTTTTTCACCAAGATTAATCGGTGTTGCCCACAGAATATCACCGTTTTCTTTGCTTACAGCTACTAAATCATTGGTGTTGGACACAATATAAATGGTATTGCCAACCAAAAGCGGAGTATTGACGCTGCCAATTTCTTTTTCCCATTTTCGCATGCCGCTACGCAAATCTATTGCCGCTAAAACGTTGGAATTGCCAATAGCATAAACGGTGTCGCCATCTATTATCGGCGCCGATTTTATGGTGTCTAAAAAGGTTGAAGAATAGGCTTGACGGTTAGAAATCAAAATATCAGACCACAGCGGAGAACCTAAAGTGGCGTTAAATGCTTGAATTTCACCGTTTGAAAAGCCGGTTATAACCATGTCTAAATTAGGCGCATAAGCGGCAGGGGCGCCGCCAACAAGAGTGGTGTTTTCTAATGAAATATCATATTTCCACTGTTCTTCGCCGTTTTTAGCGTTGAGAACATAAAATTTGTTGTCAACACTCTGCACAAAAACATTGCCGTTGGCAACCATTGGGGCTATACGCAGCGGAGTTTGCAATGATTTGCTCCATATTATTTCGCCTTTTTGCGTGTTTACGGCATAAACAGAGCCATAACCGGTGGTGGCATAAATTACACCGTTATTAAAAGCAATACCAGCACCTTTTAGCGCTGTGTCGTCAACATTGTCATTTTTAGATGCAAGTTTAACGTCCCAAATAACTTCGCCGTCTTTCATGTTGAAAGCGCTTAGCAAGCCAGCAGCGTCAAGAGTATATACTTTGTTTCCGTTTGCCAACGGTTTAGAAATCAAAAACTCACGTTTGGAACCGCCTTTACCAAAGCTGCTGCTCCATTGTTTTTGAAAGTTTGAGCCGACCTTGAAATTTTGCTGAATATGCTGAGCGTTGTAGCTTTCTTGCTGCCATGCAGAATTTGCATATGGTGACGGAACAGTCACTTTACCGGTTGTGTTAACCACATCAGGCTTGATGGCCGCCACCGGATCCAAAACAGCGATGCGTTCGCCTTTGGGTAAAACTTTATCACTGGAACAAGCGCCGACAAGCGCCGCCAAAGCAGCGCAGCCAGCCAAAGCTATTGTTTTTTTACTCAACATATAATCACCTAAATAAAATTTCTATTCTTCGGTATTTAAGGACGACATCATTTCTTGAATTTTTGATTTGAAACTATCCGGCAAATCTTTTACGGTTAAAAGTTTGGTATAAATTTCACGGGCAGTTTGCAAATCGCCTTCGCGGATGGCAGCCATTGCCAGTAAATCGTTGGCCAGCGGGGTCCAAGAGTTATTAGCGTCTAAAACCGGCTGCAATAAATCGGTTAATTCTTGTTTAGACATAACATCAACTTTATAAGTTGCATATTTTACTAGAGCAATTTGGCGAACCTCGGTGTTAACTTGAGGGTCTTTAGTCAGTGCTTCAAGCATAGCCATTGCTTCTTCATCTTTTTGCTGCTCAAATAAGACATTGGCAATTTGCAAACGGGCAAAATCGCCATAAATTCCGTGGTCGGACTGATTGATTTTTTGCAAAGCGGCAATCATTGCTTCGGGATTATCTTGTTTGTGAGCGGCGTCCATATAGGTTTCGGTTGTCATTTGATTGTGTTGCAAACGCCAGCTTTTTATTCTTTCAAAAGACACGGCACCGCATACGGCAACGGCAACAATGGCGATAATCAACAAACCGTAACGATTCCAAAGTTCTTTAAAGTTATCATTTTTAACTTCTTCGCTGACTTCATTGATAAATGCGTCAGTATAATCAGGATTTACGTCAGCTTTGGTTTTGATTTCAGCTGGTTGGATTGTCTTATTTTCTTTTTTTACCGCAGCAGATTTTTTTGCGGCAGGTTTTCTGGTCTTTTTTTCAGTATTTTTCATAATTTTATCCCTATAAAATTAAAAGTTGTTTTATCCATAGCAAATAAAGAGGCATAAAGCAAATATTTTCTTAGTTTTGGCGTACAATTTCTCGTATTATGTAGCCTCTAACCCAGCGTAAGTCTTCAATAGGCATATTTTTACCAAACACCATGCTTCTGTCATGCGATACTACTGATAGGTAATATCTGTCGGTAATCGGGTTGTGGCCAACATCTACGGCTTCTATTTTGTCTTTAGGCAAAAATTCGGCATCAACGCGTAAAAACATTATGTTATGTCCTAAAATAATGTCGCTTGGTGTAACTATCAACACGTCTTTGCTGAATAGACTCAATATTGTGAATATCATTACGGCAAAGCAGATAAATAATATGCCGCTGAACCACCATATACCGATATATGACAAAACAAGCGTATGAAAATATACACATAAGCCCATAATTGAGCCAAGTCCAAAAATACCAAGACAGGCGAGCAGGCTGTAGGCGTCAAAAAACAAATATTTTTCTTTTACTATAACTTTGTTTTTTTTGACGCGGCATTTTACCGAATCCGGAATTGTATCTTCGCTTTCATAAAGAGCCTTGAGCTGCCATTTTTTTGCCATTTCTTTCAGCGTTTTATTAAGTTCGGCGTGGTGGCGCGATACTAAGCCGTGGTCAGTCATAAACAGAGCCGGCATTTTTAATTTGGCGGCGTAATATTCCCAAATTTTACGGATATTGCGGCCGCTGGTGCTGATATAAAGCGGAATTCTTTTGTTTTTATCTGCGTGATATAACTCAATGATATAGCGGTTGCGGTTAATCAGACCAAATTGGTAATATTCAACCTTAAATAATACACCGAGATAGTTATAGAGGTTTTCTACTTCAACCTGCTTGTTGCCAAACAATGGTTTGTGAACGATTTTTATTTTTTCGCCGTCAAAAAAGATTTTTTTGTAGCGCAGCATAGCCATGGTAGAAAGACAAGTAATCAAAATACCGAAAATAAGCACAAAAGTATCAAAAATATAGCGTAGAGTTCCAATGTTAGCCGTGTTTGATTGATCCGGCAGATTAAAATTATAGTTGGTGTCGGCAGGTTCAAAAAAATAGGCAATGGCGTCAAAAAGTCCCAAAGCAATAAAAACCAGACCAAACAATATTCCCCAAATGGCTAAACGGCATGGAATACGGTCTTTTTGCGAAGCCGGCAGTTTTTCTATGTCAAACTTGAATTTGTAGCTATAATGGTCTGGAGCCGTATATGTCATTTTGTTCTCCTTTGTGGACTTATTTAATCTTAATGTAGCCTAATAAAAAATTTTTTTCATCATTTTTTTTAAATAATGTTTGTTTTTCTCAGATTTGAGGATAGTATAAAGCATATTTTATTTAAAAATGGTGTAATAAATGTTAAGTACCAGCATATTTTATTCAGGTTACAACATCTTGTTTGGTGTTTTGTCGCTGTTTATTGGTTTGGCGTCGGTTTTTATGGTTAAAACGGCAAAGGAATTCAAAGGGTTGTTTTTGTTTCAGTTTGGCGGTTTGTGTGTTGTGCTGATAACCTATTTAAGTTCTAATGAGCATGTGTTGTATAAAATCGGCTTAAATTTTAATTTGGTTGCGTTTGTGCAGATGATTTTGGCTTTGCTGACATCGGTGATTTGGATAAACGCAGCGTCGGAATTGCAAAATAATCAGCCAGCCAACCGCGAAGTTTTGACTTTTTATCTTTCTTTGTGTTTGATTGGTGGTCTCTATTATTCTTTTTATAACTATAATCAAAGCGAAGCCAATATGTTTAATGCGGCTCTAATGTTGCTGGGGCTGTTTTTATTTTTGATAACGGCGGTTTATAGAGTGGTAAAAAACTTTAATCTGGGCAATTTTTTGCTGTTTTGCTCGATATTTATGCTTTTTGGAAAATTGGTGGTTTCGGCTTATTTCTTTAAATACAATTGGCTGAATCTTAATATTTTCAATTGGTTCTGGATTTATGTTTTTACAGCGGCGGTTATTTTTATCAAAATAGAGTTGCAGCAGCAGGAATTGCAAAAAAGCTGGAATGCAATAGACAAGCTTAATTTACAGATGGCGGCAATGATTGACTCGTCGCCGTTCCCGATTGTGATATCAAAAATCACGGGCGACAAACTTTTGTTGATAAATAACAAAGCCGGCGAACTGTTTGGAATCACCAAAAAAGAGTGCGGGTATTTTAAGCTGAAAGACTTTTTTGTTGATGAAGAGAATCGCAATAATTTTTTTGAACAGCTTGAAAAAAATCATGAAGTGCAGGATTTTGATTTGATGGTGTGCAATTTGATTAATTCTTCGCCGTTTTGGCTTTCGGTTTCGGCCAAGGCCATAGAATATAACAACGAAATGGCGCTTTATATGGCTTTTCAAAACATAACTTTACGCAAAGCGCGCGAAACGTCTTTACAATTTCAAGCTGAAAGAGATCCTTTGACTTTAGCTTGGAACCGCCGCCATTTTGAAAAAATTGTGCCGGAGCGCATAAAAGAAACAATCAAAAGGTCGCAGAATTTCAGTTTGTTGATGCTCGACGCCGACAAGTTTAAAAATGTAAATGACACTTACGGACACAAAACAGGTGATAAAGTTTTGATAGAGTTGGTTGCTTGCTGTCAGAATGATTTGCGCGAAGATGATATTGTCTGCAGGTTTGGCGGCGAGGAGTTTATGGTCTATTTGGACAATACCAACACTCATTCGGCGCTGGTGGTGGCAGAGCGTTTGCGCCAGAGTATCGCCAACTTGGAAGTGGAAGGTGAAAACGGTGAAAAAGTTCATTTTACGGTTAGTATCGGCGTGGTGTCGTCTGAGCAAACAGTCAGCCTAGATGTTTTGCTGCGGCAGGTTGATGATGCCATGTATTTGGCTAAAAACAACGGTCGCAATCGGGTAGAAATTTATGATGAACAAAAAGTAAAACAGATTATGAAAAAGAAAACTTCCAGCAAAAGCCGAAATATTCACCCTGTTTTTCAAAATGAAGAAACAGAAGAAATTTCTTTGTTGGATAATTATGAAAATAAAATTTTGTGAGGAAAAAATGAGTTGTCAATACCAGCAAATTTGCGGCGGCTGTCCTTATCGCAATTTGGATTTTGCAGATTATAAAAAACTGAAAATAGAACAATTTGAAAGAGTTTTGAAACAGATAAATCAAGACAAGATAGCGGCCGGCGAGGCGGTTTTTGTGGCTGATGGAACAAGACGCCGCGCTGAATTGGCTTTTAAGCACAACCGCGGCAATTTGGTGCTGGGTTTTAATGAAAGCAAAAGCCATGAGCTGATAAATGTGGAGGAATGTCCGTTGCTGACCGCAAAAATAAACAGTCTTATTCCGCAGCTGCGTACGTTTTTGACTGAATTTTGCAATATCAAAGTTTCTGAAAAACTCAAAAATAAAAAGTTTCGCACTTATAACATTGGCAGCGGTGATATTTGGCTGACCGAGGCGGTGAACGGCGTTGATATGCTGCTGGAGATAAATGAATCTTTGAGTTTGGAACATCGCATGGCTTTGTGCGATTTTGCCAATGGCACGGCGGATATAGCTAGAATTTCAGTGCAAATCGGCGCAGGCAAGCCGGAAACGGTGATTGAAAAAAGCCGTCCGTATTTGAATATTGGCGGCTATCAAGTGTTTATACCGGCAGGGACGTTTTTGCAAGCTTCAAACGCCGGTGAGCAGGCATTGATAAACTTGGTGCTGAAATATATTGGCGATACGCAGGGCAATATAGCCGATTTGTTTTGTGGAGTGGGGACGTTTTCGTATCCGTTGGCGGCGAATCCTAAAAATAAGATTACGGCGATTGATTCTTCAGAAGAACTTTTGGCTGGTTTTCAAAAATCGGTTAATCACAACACTATTCCAAATATTAAAATTTGCCGTAAAAATTTGTTTAAATATCCGCTGGATAGTAATGAGTTAAAAGGTTTTGAGATTGTGGTGTTTGACCCTCCGCGCGCCGGAGCTGCCGCCCAAACTGCGCAGATAGCCGCGGTGCCTGATGAAAATAAGCCGCAAAAAGTCATTGCCGTGTCATGTAATCCGCACACGTTTGTAAATGATGCAAACACATTGATTTCTGGCGGATATCGTATTATAGAGGTAACACTCGTTGACCAATTTGTGTATTCAACTCACAGTGAATTGGTTGCTTTATTTGAAAAACTATAGGAGAAAAAAATGAATACAGAACAGCATAAATTACAGCAAATGGCAAACGCTATTCGCTTTTTGAGCGCTGAAGCCATAGAAAAAGCAAAATCCGGACACCCCGGAATGCCGCTTGGCATGGCCGATGTTGCCGCCGTTTTATTTGGCAGATATATAAAAATTAATCCGGCTGCTCCGCGTTGGTTTGACCGCGACCGTTTTGTTTTGTCGGCGGGGCATGGCTCTATGCTCTTGTATTCACTGTTTTATTTGTTGGGCTATAGCGACATTACTTTAGACGATATCAAAAACTTCCGTCAATTGGGTTCTAAAACCGCCGGACATCCTGAATACGGACATTTAGCCGGTATTGATATGACAACCGGACCTTTGGGACAAGGTATTTCTTCTGCTGTCGGCATGGCTTTGGCCGAGCGCCGCATCAACGCCGAATTTGGCGATAATTTATGCAATCACTACACCTATGTTATGTGCGGTGACGGCTGCTTGATGGAAGGTATTTCCGAAGAGGCTATTTCGCTTGCCGGCTTATGGAAATTGAACAAGCTGATTGTATTTTGGGATAACAACAACATTACGATTGATGGCACGGTAGATATGGCCAACGGCACAGACCAAATTGCGCGTTTCAAAGCGGTTGGCTGGAACACCATTAGCGTGGATGGCCGCAACTATGAAGAAATTGCCGCCGCTATTGAACAGGCGCAAAAATCCGACAAGCCGACTTTGATTGCCTGCAAAACAACCATTGGTTTTGGCGCTCCGCACAAGCAAGGAACTTCAAAAGTTCACGGTTCGCCGTTGGGTGCTGAGGAATTGGAAGCTATGCGGCAAAATTTGGGCTGGACGGCGGCTCCGTTTGAAGTTCCGACCGAAATCATGGCGGCTTGGCGCGCTGCCGGTCAGCGTTCGGCGGCTCAATATGCCGAATGGCAGAAAAACGCTGAAAACAATCAAAAATTTGCGGACTATGTTAATGACAGACTGCCTGAAAATTGGAATAAAGATTTAAATGAGCTGAAAAAGAAAACCATTAAAGAGCAAACGGCAGTTGCCACCCGCAAGGCTTCGCAGCTTTGCTTGGAAAACATTATGGGGCGTATTCCGCAAGTTATCGGCGGTTCTGCCGATTTGGCGGCGTCTAATTTAACCTTTGTCAATGGTATGAAGACAATCACTGCCGCCGACTATGACGGCAACAATGTTATGTATGGTATTCGCGAGCACGCCATGGGGGCAATTATGAACGGCATGGCTCTGCACGGCGGTGTTATTCCATATGGAGGAACATTCTTTGTGTTCTCTGACTATTTGCGTCCGTCCATGCGCTTGGCGGCGCTGATGGGGTTGCGCGTGGTCTATGTTTTGACGCATGATTCTATTGGTGTGGGCGAAGATGGTCCGACGCACCAGCCGGTTGAACATCTGGCTTCGTATCGCGCGATGCCGAACATATACACTTTCCGCCCGTGCGATGTGGTTGAAACAGCCGAAGCGTGGGAAATTGCCTTGGAAAGCGAAAAAACTCCGAGCATTTTGGCGCTTTCACGCCAGAGCGTGCCTACTTTGCGCACGGATTCCGCCGAAAACTTGAGCAAACGCGGCGGCTATGTTATTTCTAAGGCGCAGCGTGAACCGCAAGCGACGATTATTGCCACCGGCACCGAGGTTTCTTTGGCTGTGGAAGCGCAAAAGCAACTGCGAGAAAGCGGAATAGAAGTAAATGTGGTTTCTATGCCTTGCTGCGAATTGTTTGACCAGCAGCCGGAAGACTATAAACGTTCGGTATTGGGTAAAGCTCCGAGAGTTGCCGTTGAGGCGGCCGCCGTTTATGGTTGGGAGCGTTATACAGGCTCCAGCGAAAATGTGATTGGCTTGAATAGCTTTGGAGCTTCGGGAAAAGGTGAAGAAGTTTATAAACACTTTGACATTACGGTTGAAAATGTGGTAAACAAAGTTAAAGACTTAATTTAAGTCTTTATTACTTGATGTTGAAAAGCACCTTGTTCTTTTTATGAGAGCAGGGTGTTTTTTTGTTATGGAGTTGAAAGAATGGTTTTAGTTATTTAGGGGTGGTGCTTTTAGTTGTAGGTTTAAAAAGCAAAACACAGGTTTTTAAGCCTGTGTTTTTCGGTTGCCATCTGCTCCTTTCCGCTTACCAAACTTCATCATATTTCAAGTTCGGGTCGTTAAGACGTTTTATATAACTATCCTCATCGTCTTCTTTATATTTTTTATAATTACTTGGTTGCGTATTTTTTGGATTGCTCATATAGTTTAATTTATCAATATATGATTCGTAGTTTACTCCTCCTCTACCGCTATACAAGTTTGTGCGGTCGAAATAACAGTATACCGTAGCGTAACCTTCCAAAGTGTAAGGCATCACAGGAAATACATTCCAAGAAAACTTGTTTTCAAGAGGTTTTACATGAGTAACAGGATTTTCTTTGAGAATAGACATATAGAGAGCATTTTTATAAAGAAATCCCATTGTTGTGGCCCAGCCTTGAGCATAACCAGTGTCTGTACCATCTGAAGTTAGTTTTTGTACTCCAGATTTTAACCATGTACTTTGCTGAACAGTTAAAGGAGTGATAGGGGCAACAAGAGTTTTGCCATCTGATTTTTTTAATTCATTTGAAGCTAATACATATTTGGCAGTGCTGATACCGGATAATTCACTGACATTTGCTTTAGCGTTTGATAGGTTTAAGGCACTATTATTTATAGAAACATTCATGCTTCCACTTGCTGATTCAATAGCCACTGTTTCATATTTAGGTCTTTGCCCTTGTACAGTAAGAGCATATTGTTCATCTTGAACTTTTTCTGGTAATACATAATATTTACCTTGATTATCGGTCTGTAATGATCCGGATATACCTGTTTCAAAGCTAGCAGGAGTAAGGGTGATAACACGTCCATATCCAGGTGGGCATTGAGGAGCTGGTACTACGCCCATAAATGGCGAAGCCCATGATTTACCAAAATCAATAGATTTACCTAGTGCTAAATATGTTTTGTTATCTATTTCAATTTTATCTTTATTATAAGTTTTGGGCCATGTTTTGAACTCTAAGTCATCATTTGTATATTCAAGAAAAGTGTTGTTTACCACATAGATACCTTTATTGATAAAGTCTGGCAGAATATCGCTCAAACGAGCGCCGCCGCGGGTAGTCAGCTTGATATCGTGCATAACAGAGGTATAGGCTGGGTTGACCATATAAGTATCGTAGCGCTTTACATCTTCTCCTTTAGTTTCATAACTTTGTAATTCAGCTGTTGTAACCAGTTGCGGAACAGTGGCGCCGTCTGCGCCGTTTGTTGGGTTGTTGGCAACCAAGCGGGAGGCGACAAGCACACCATTGCCTTCGTATGCATTTTTAGTGCTAGGGGTTTTAGCTGAAGGAATATCTTTTTCACCATGAACTTCTACATAACCTTTGCGAATATAAATAGTACCAGGGTCAACATTACCTTTCGTCTCAGAGTTATTTATATTTCTGTTTGTTGCGTCTGTAGCTCCTTGGTCAATATAAACGATGTTAGTATATTGGTTGTTTTTACCTTCTGAATTAATTCCACCCGTAAGATAAGGGGCGATATTTACACCGGCGTTTTGGTTAAATTGTCCAACAGAAATATAATACTGTTTATATGGATTACTACTAGTACCTAGAGCTTCTTCACCTGTAGCTTCATTGCCTAATAATATGTTACCGTGCATAGTAATATTATATGCGTGATTATATCCTGTATCGCTGATTTTTGTTTTGTCATCAAAATGTTTACTATCTGGATCTGCAGGATCTGAAGCAAAGGTATTTTTATAGGCATTGTTGCCAGAACTGTCATTTGGGCGTACACTAAATATCATTTTATTTGCCGTACTTCGTTTTTGCGCGGATCTTATATTAAAGTTTGCGCCCTCTAGGTCAATAGAACCAGATTTGAACAAAGTACGGGTGTCTGTTGGTGTAACAGTGTTACCCTTGTCGTCGATAGAGTTTCTGCCACTAATGGTTAACTGTTTATCTAGCATTTTCATTTGCATATCATCGTTGCGGAGGAGCAAGGTGTTTTCGATCAAAGAAGTGCCATTATCTTTGGTATCATACAAGTTGTTTCCTGACGCTTGAATTAATGTAGTTTTACCGCTGGCAGCCAGATTATTTGTCCCAGTTATATTCACATTATTATCGCTTGTTATTCTAACATTGTCGGTTCCGTATATATCAATATCAGTCCCCTTTAATTTTGCAGCACCATAATGTGTACTATTAGTCGCTGACTCTGGTGTATGGGTAAAACTCAAGCCGGCAGCGGCAGTATCTATATCATCATCACCTTTGTCTCCAACTGTTATAATAATTGAATTAGTTTTAAAATCTGCTCTAGTAGGAAAGACACTAGTGCTAGCTGGATCTTTAATTAGAACACCGTCTTTATCTGCTGTTAGCCATTTACCCCTACTGTCTATAGCTTCTGAACCGGCTTCTAGCGTTGCAACACGTAAATTTTGTGTATCAAGCTGATTAGTGCTCAGTAAAGCATCAACGTATGTGTTTGCGCCAATTTTAACGGGAAATAGAGGTGTTGAACGAGGATCTTCATATTTAGGTGCCTCTAGTGGGGCAGGTCGAGATGGCCTATAATGTGGTCCACTAGGAGTAGATGGAGGCATTCTTTTTGTTACCATATTCCAACCATTTTCCATTATATGAAGTTTGCCATATTTGCTCCCAACCATTGTGGGTTCACCTCGGATTAAAGAACTGTTATTGTCCAGCGCACCTATTTTAACTTCTGACCAAGCAGGGCCTGTGCCGTCGTCATTGAGTTTGGAGGCTAAATTAACATCCATAAGGTTGGTCAACGAGCCGTCGGCGCGGGTGTTTCCTTCGGTATCAACACTAAAATGATAATCACTATTGCCATTATCCGCAATTGTGTAGCGTCCAAAACTTAAACTATCCGTATCGGCTTTAAATAACTGTCCCGCCGCAATCAAGCTGCCGTGGATATAGGCGTTGGGGTTGGCCGCTTCAGGGGCCACATACAAACCATAGTCGCCGGTTTCAACCTGTTTTCCAGCATCATTTGTGGTTTGCGGTCCATGATTGGCTCCCACAATCAAACTTTTAATATTGCGGATGCTCCATGGTCCGGTTGCAGCATGATACACATCTTCGGTTGACGTATTCGGTCCGCCCATATAAAGGTCGGTGCGCATGGTGTTTTTCCACTGCCCTCTGTCATCTCCGGCGTCTTTACCACGCTGCAGGTATTTGGTGTAGTCCATTTCATTGCCGGCCGAAGCGCTGATGGTGTCAGCCGAAGCGGTCACAATGGAATATTTGTTGGCAGAGTTAAAGTTTTTGGTATAGTCTTCTCCTGATAGTTCCCAAATACCGCCAATACCGCGGGCTTTGTTGGTGTCGGTAACATAACCGCCGTTGGAGCCAATCAAGGCGGCAATACGAGATGTTCGCTCTTGGCCAATGCCGTCATTTTCAGTCATTCTGGCTGGAAACAGCATTAAAGTGGTCAGGTTGTTACTACCCTCTGGTCGAGATACCGAAAGTTGAATATTTGCGCCGTCATAGTTATAAAGAGCATGGTTAATGTCAAAACCATATGGCAAATAAGCTTCTAAATCATCTATGTTTAATTTACGGCTGGTCTCATTGTTTTTTACCATATCGCCCAAAATGGTGGAATAGTTGGCAGACACATAGTCATTGGCCGCCGCGGTGATGGTGCGGATTGTGGCCGCGGTGTTGATGTCTTCCACCTCCATGGTGCGTTCTGCCGACTTTTTATACATGGTCGGAGTTACAACGGCGATAAGCCCCAGCATGGCAAGGGCTTCAATCATCAAGCCGCCTCGCTGCAGGATAGATTTGTTAAAATTACGGCGTTTCATCTGTTTTCTCCTATAAAAAGTCTTAATTGTTATTGGCATTTTTCTTCAAACCACTGCAGTGTCCGCCAATATCGCTTGTTTTGAATTTTTCTGCCGAAAACATACACGGCAAAGACACCTGTTGCCCAGCTGCATTTTGCACTTTACTTACGCAAATTTCTTTAAATTTTTCGTCTGAATGAACTATGTCAGAAACCGGAAGATGCAATGCTATATATTTGTTGCGGCTGGAGTCGTTGATATGATATTTTCCGTCTTCTTTTTTGTTGCTGTATGTTCCGTCATCTTGTTTTTTGTATTCATTTTTAGTTACGGTTTTGTCATATAGTGTTTGGACGGAAGAACGTCCGACAAGATAGCATTTATTATTGGCGCAATACATCCAACCAGTATTTTTTATGCCATGCAAGTCTTTGGCTAAATAGTTTGAAAAAGACGGAACCGGAGCAGAAATTTTTACCACTGTTCCAGGGGAGTCTTCTGTTTGGGTATCCGGTAAAGTTACGGAATATGCGGTTTTAGATATCCAGCGCTCATCAATTTGAGAAAAAGAAAATAAATAGCGGTACGCTTGGATTTCACTTCCGTCTGGTAAGCGTCTAACTGCGTTGCACTTTGTCAGCGCCGCCCCTTCTTCACGCAAATCTCTGTCAAAACAATAAATTCCATGATAAATCGTGCTGTTACTTTTGCTATAGCCAATGGGGAGATTGCTGGCTAAACTTGTGTAGCCCAAATTTTCCAAAAGATGTTCTGGAATTGGAATTATTTTGTTATCATATCTGCTGAATCTATCTAAAACCTCGCATTCGGCTGTGCGGAAATAACCCATGTGTTCTGCCCGAAAGCGGTTGATGAATGTAGAGGCTTTTATTTCAGTAAAAACGCTGGCCTTATCTTCACGCGGAGACGTGTTGAAAAAGCTCAACGCTACCATAATTGTTGCCAATAAAATCCAAATATACATAGTCTTCCCTCAGTATACGCATTGTTTCTACTATCAAATTAACACAAAAAACAACTCAAAACCAGCATATTTTAACAATATTGCCGATTCTTCACATTTTTGTAACAATTTATAGCATGGGGCTGTAAATATTTGGTTAAAAGGCTGAGGGAAAACTAAAACGGAAAATCTGCTTCGGCTAAGCCGTCCAGCGCTTTGACTATTGGCAAATCCGCCGGCGCAAAGTCATAGTTTGGCAAGTCTTTAAGCTTTACCCACTTATATTGCTCGTGCTCCAGCACAGCCGGCACATCCTGACTTTTGCAAGTGGCCCAATAACAGTGCAAAATAACACGGCCAAAATCATAGTCGCAAGCCGAGTCCATAAAATGCTGGCGTACATAAATTTTTAGCTTCATTTCTTCCATGAGTTCTCGCGCCAAGCACTGCTCATAGGTTTCGCCTTGCTCCAGCTTTCCGCCAGGAAATTCCCATTTATATTCCAAATCTTTGCCGTGTTTGCGTTGACCAATCAAAATCAAACCGTCGCACATAATCAGGCCGGCGGCAACATTAATTTCTTTCATCTTTAGATATCCTTTCTTTGCCGCAAGGATAATATCGCGCCGCCAAATTGTCAATTAGATTAATATTTTTGTTTGTACAATGAGGCGGAGTTTTGGAGCTCCGCCCTTTGATGTATGTAAGGAATTTTAACGCAAGGATTATTTTGCGTTGCTGTTTGCAGGCGCGGCCGCCATTGGAGCGTTTGCCGGCATAAACTGCACTTCTTCAGCTTCTAAAGATGTGACATTGTCATCTTGGTCCACGGTGGCGGTAATCAAAACTTCGGCTTCGGGAGTGATGGTGTTGCCATGCACCAAATCTTCGTCAATTTCAATAGTTACCGTGCCGCTGTCATCTTTGACCAGATAATTTTCATCACCCAAATTTTGCACAATCACACCTTGAATCACAACTTCGGTGTCATCGGGCATGGCTTTGACATCAGAAATTTTGCTAACCGGCTTGGTTGGGTGTTTTGCTGCGTCTGCCGCCATTGCATTGCTGCTCAGCAAAGCTAATCCGCAAATTGCCAATAGGCTTAAAAATGTATGTTTCATATTTTTTTATCTCCTCTCATAAAACTTTACGCATATAATATATAATTAAAACAACATTTTTCAACATAACAGTTATATTTGGTAATAAAAAGTGAAGACAATTGAGCTAAAATTTACTTCTTTTTTATGATTTATCTAATACAATGTAGGCGAATTAACAGGAGGACATTATGGATAAAAATTTGAATGTTGATGAACAAAAAGAACAAGAATACATTGGCGGCTTGATTAAAAAAGTCGGCGCCGCTCAAAAGAAATTTGCAACTTTTACCCAAGAACAAGTTGATGAAATCTTTCGCCGCGTGGCTTTGAAAGCCAGCTCAATGCGTATTCCGCTTGCAAAAATGGCTGTGGAAGAAACAGGTATGGGCGTGGCCGAAGATAAGGTGATAAAAAATCACTTTGCTTCGGAATATATTTATAACAAATATAAAAATACTAAAACCTGCGGTATTATTGAAGAAGATAAAGAAAACGGCTTGATTAAATTTGCCGAACCAATCGGGGTGATTGCCGGCGTTATTCCGACTACAAACCCGACTTCTACCGTTATTTTCAAATCCTTGATAGCCCTCAAAACTCGTAATGGTATAATCTTTTCACCGCACCCGCGCGCTAAAAAATGCACGATTGAAACCGCAAAAATTATTTTGGAAGAAGCGGTAAAAGCAGGCGCGCCAAAAGACATTATTGCATGGATTGACGAACCAAGTTTGCCGCGCACTCAATATCTTATGCAGCAGGCAGATTTGATTTTGGCTACCGGCGGTCCGGGAATGGTTAAATCCGCGTATTCTTCCGGAACTCCGGCTTTGGGCGTTGGACCGGGAAATACTCCGGCTGTTATTGACGAATCTGCCGATATCCAGATGGCCGTGAGCTCGGTTTTGATGTCTAAAACTTTTGATAACGGTATGATTTGCGCCTCGGAGCAATCTGTTGTGGTTTGCGAGGCCGTTTATAATGAAGTTAAAGAAGAATTTGTAAAACGAGGTGCCTATATTTTGAGCGCTAAAGAGCGTGAAAAAGTGGCGGCAACAATTTTGAAAGACGGTCGAATTAATGCCGATATCGTTGGTCAGCCGGCGGCTAAAATTGCCGCAATGGCCGGCGTAAAAGTTCCGGAAAATACCAAAGTTATTATTGGTGAAGTTTCTAAAATCGGGACGGAAGAACCATTCTCTTATGAAAAACTTTCTCCGGTTTTGGCAATGTATAAGGCCAAAGATTTTGAAGACGCCATGGCAAAAGCTAAAGCGTTGGTGGAATTTGCCGGTTGTGGTCATACTTCGGTTTTGTATACAAATGTGCGCAACGATGACAGAATTAAACGCTACGGCGATGTTATGCCAACCGGCCGCGTGATGATTAACTGCCCGTCGGCGCAAGGTGCTATCGGCGATATTTATAACTTTAGACTTGATCCGTCTTTGACTTTGGGCTGCGGCTCGTGGGGCGGCAATTCGGTTAGTGAAAACGTGGGAGTAAAACATCTGATGAATATTAAAAATGTGGCTAAACGTGAAGAAAATATGCTCTGGTTCAGAGTTCCTCCGAAAGTTTATTTCAAACCGGGGTGCTTGTCTTTTGCACTCAAAGAGTTAAAAGGTCGCAAAAAAGCCTTTATCGTGACCGATAAGCCGTTGTTTGATTTGGGGTATACCAAGAAACTGACTGATATTTTGGAGCCGCTGGGCATTCAGTATAAAATATTCAGCGATGTTAAGCCGGATCCGGATTTGTCTACCATTAACAAAGCCCGCGATATGGTAAACAGTTTTGAACCAGATGTGTTTATCGCGCTGGGCGGTGGTTCTCCGATTGACGCGACAAAAATTTTGTGGATTATGTACGAGCATCCGGAACTTAAATTTGAAGATTTGGCGCGCCGCTTTATGGATATCCGCAAACGTATTTTTGAATTTCCGCAAATGGGACTGAAAGCCGAAATGGTGGCTGTGCCGACAACTTCGGGTACTGGTTCGGAAGTTACGCCGTTCTCTATTATTACCGATGACGCTACCGGCGTAAAATATGCGATTGCTGACTATGCTTTGACTCCGACCATGGCGATTGTGGATACGGATTTGGTATTGACAATGCCTAAAGGTTTGTGCGCCGCTTCGGGCATTGACGTTATGACACACGCGTTGGAATCCTATGTTTCCAGCATGGCGACAGACTACACCCGCGGCTTGTCAATCGAATCCGGTCGCTTGATTTATGAAAACTTGATTAAATCTTATGAAACCGGAGATGCTGAAGCTCGTGAAAAAGTACATCATGCGGCTACGATTGCCGGTATGGCGTTTGCCAACGCCTTTTTGGGTGTTTGCCACTCCATGGCACATAAACTGGGTGCGGCTTTCCATATTCCGCATGGTTTTGCCAATGCCTTGCTGATTTGTCAGGTGATTCGTTTCAATTCCAATGATTGCCCGACAAAACAGGCAACATTCCCGCAATATCGTTTTCCAAACACTAAAGCGGCGTATGCGGCGTTTGCTCGCGGTATTGGCTTAAAAGGCAAAACCGATGACGAAGCTATTGATAATTTGATTAAAGCTTTAGAAGAAATGAAACGCAAACTCAATATTCCGGCCTCTATCCGCGAATGGGGTATCAAAGAAGAAGATTGGGAAAAAGCTATGAAAACTCTGCCGGAATTGGCATTTGACGACCAATGCACAGTTTCTAATCCGCGTTACCCGCTGTTTAAGGAAATTGAGCAGATGTATCGTTATGCTTATGATGGTGTGATTGATTTCAAACTTTAATTTGCTACGTATAACGCAAAACACGGGGCAGGGCAACTTGCTCCGTGTTTTTTTGTTATTATCGGTAAAAATATTCGGTGTATGGATAATTATAAAATAATTTTGCCAAAAAGCTTGACAAATAGAATGGATTCGGTTAGTTTTATAATTAGTTTTTATATTATTAATTAACTTAAATAATTGTGATTATGGATAGTGTAAATTTGCAGACCGCAGTAGAGAACTTTAAGAAGCGTCTGGCTTGTTTGTACAAGCTGTTGGATTCAGAACTGGAAAAAAAGTATATAGACATCTTTAAAAATGTCTACAAGGCTTACAATATGCCAGATGAGGACATCGCGCTTCGCTCTGCCAAGATTAGCTGCTTGGGTTTTGTCTTTGGACATGACAGTGCTCGTCTTGTTGTCAACGCAACAGACCGTGTTTATAACAAGTCTCGTTTGTGCAAGCTGGTTCCTGAAAATGACGACTTTAACCTGTTGTCTATAATCAGGCGAATTCCAAAGGAAGTACTAGTGACAGACGTTGATCTGTCCAGTGTTCACAAGTTGGCTGTCGTCCCTGTTTATAGCAGAGGCTTGTATGATGGTGGTATTAGTCGCCCAAGCTTGTCTTGCCGCGAGATTCTGTCTCAGATACCTGAGGATATCTTGCCGAAGGTTTCTGCCTTTGCAATCCTCGACGATAGTCCAGATTACTTTGAGAACTACAACGTCCTTTTAGGATTGTATTCCTTCAAGGTCGTTCTCTATGGCGGAGATGTTGTTGAAAAGTAAAGCTTGGTGTTATAGACACTACTAAAAAGAAAACGCTGGTTTTAAACCGGCGTTTTTGCTTTTAAACAATGTTTTTTTACAACTTTGGTAGGTATAACCTTTAGATTAAGACAAAGTTAATCTTTATTTTGCTATTTTAAAAAGATGAAAAGCCAGTTAAAGCGATTATCTTTAATCGTTGGATATAAAAGGATAAAAAATATGGCGAAAAAAAAGAATGTCGGGTTTGTGACTGCTGTTAACGGTAGCGTGATTGAAGCTGAGTTTTCCAAACAACTTCCGGCTATTTATAATGAACTGAAAATCGGTGAATTGACGGCAGAAGTGCAAGGTTATATTGATGAAAAAACCGTGCGCGCTTTGGCTATGGGTTCTACCAAGGGAGTTTCGCGCCAAACAGAAGTTGTGGACGAAGGACATCAAATAGAAGTTCCGGTCGGTGATAAAGTTTTGGGGCGTATGTTCAATATTTTTGGACAGCCGATAGATAACGGTGAACCGCTGTCGGTAGAAGTTAAACAATCTATTCACGCCGAACCGATTCCGTTGGAAAATCGGCAAACCAGCTCGGAGATTTTTATTTCCGGCATAAAAGCCATAGATTTGCTGGCGCCGATGGAACGCGGCGGTAAAGCAGGTTTGTTCGGCGGTGCCGGTGTGGGTAAAACCGTACTTATTACCGAGCTGATTAACAATATGGTTGGGCGCTATGAGGGTGCGAGTATTTTTTGCGGCGTGGGCGAGCGTTCCCGTGAAGGCGAACAGCTGTACCGCGAAATGAAAGACGCCGGCGTGCTGCCAAAGACCGTGATGGTATTTGGACAGATGAATGAGGCTCCGGGGGTGCGTTTCCGAGTGCCTTTGACCGGCTTGACTATGGCGGAATATTTTCGCGATAAAGAAAAGAAAGATGTTTTACTGCTGATTGATAATATTTTCCGTTTTGTGCAGGCTGGTTCAGAAGTTTCGGTTTTGCTCGGGCAAATTCCGTCCCGTGTGGGCTATCAGCCGTCGTTGGGAACTGATATTGCAGCATTGGAAGAACGTATTTCTTCCACTAAAGACGCAGCAATCACTTCTATTCAGGCGGTTTATGTGCCGGCTGATGATTTTACCGACCCTTCAGCCGTGCATACATTTGCGCATTTGTCTTCAAGCATTGTGCTTTCTCGCAGCCGCGCGGCGCAAGGATTATATCCGGCGGTTGACCCGCTGGCTTCGTCTTCGAATATGTTGACGCCGCTGATTGTGGGCGAGCGGCACTATAAAGTTGCGGTGGCTGTGCGTAAATGCTTGGCCGAATATGAAGAACTAAAAGATATTATAGCCATGCTTGGATTTGACGAGCTGCCGGAACATGACCAGCAAACAGTGTTAACCGCGCGTAAATTGGAGCGTTTTTTGACGCAGCCGTTTTACACCACCTATCAGTTTACCGGTATGGAGGGGCGTTCGGTAGATTTGCAAAAGACCATAGAAGGCTGTGAGCGCATACTTTCCGGTGAATTTAATTATCTCTCGGAAAATGACTTTTTTATGGTAGGCGATATTGATGAGGTTATTGCCAAGACCAGAGATAAAAAAGAAGCGTATGAAAAAGCAATGTCTGAGGAGAATAGTTGATGCAATTAACGGTGTGTTCGCCAATGGGTACGGTTTTGCAGACAGAGGCCTTGAAAGTTACGTTTGAAACACTGAACGGCTTTTATACCCTAATGCCGAAACACGTGGATTTTGTGGCGGCAATGAAACCGAACATAGTGCGATATACCGATGAAAACAATAATGAGAGTTATGTGGCTTGTCACCGCGGTATTGTGGTAAAAAAAGGAAAAAACGTGACAATGAGCGTGCAGAACGCCGTAGTAAGTAAATCGCTGGAGAGTCTTTCGACCGTTATTAAAAATGACTTCAAAGAAAATGAAGAACGCCGCAAAGAACTCAATTTGGCAATGGCCCGTTTGGAACTTGGTTTGGTGCGCGGGTTCAGCAAGCTCAAAGGAGATGAAAATGGCTGATGATTTTGATGATACCGCCGAAAAAGAAATCCATAACACTCTGCTTCATAAGGCTCAGCAGCTAAAAGTCCGCAGGCAGCAGCGTTGGAGCGCCGATTTTGGTATGATTGCCTCGCTGGGCGGCGTGATTATTGTGCCGATTTTATTGGGAGTGTTTGGCGGCGGTTGGCTGGATGCGCATTTTCCGGTAGATTTTTCTTGGCGTTTGAGTCTGCTGTTTTTAGGCTTTGTCTGGGGATTGATAAACGCTTATTATTGGCTGAAAATTGAAGATGAAAAAATCAGACGGAATGAGAAAAAACAAAAAGATTTAACAAGGGAGGAAGAAAATGAGCGCTGATTCTTATTTGATGCAGATGTGGCAGCAAATGGCGCTTTGGCAACTGTGGGCGGCGCCGATTTGCGGCGTGGCTGTCGGTGCGATTTATTTTCAGAGCCTGCGTTGGAGCTTGAACCATTTGGGCAATACAAAGCATAAAATTCGTTTGTTTGCCGGTGTGGCGCTGTTGCGTATTTTGTTGTTTTTTGGGGTGTTGGTATTGATAGCGCAGCACAATCCGGTGGTGGTTTTATTGTATGTTTTGGCCTTTTTCGTGACTAAAATGTTGATAGTGGTGCGTGAAAAAAGCCGGATAATTAAATTTGACGAGGAGCAAAAAAACAATGGCGTTGTTTGAGTTTGATTTTTCTCGTTGGTGGGACATACCTTTGGTCGGGCGACAAATAGGGCTGGACAGCTACGATAAAATCGTCTTGTTTAAAATCGGTGATATAAACATAAATGCGACAATATTTAACAGCTGGCTGGTAATTGCTTTGATTGTTTTGTGTTGCCGTTTGGCTACACGCAATTTGTCATACGAACGCAAGGCTTCGCGTATGCAAGTGGCGTTGGAAGCGCTGGTATTATGGCTGCAAAAAGAGGCAAACGAAATAAGCGGTTCTAAAACAAATCAATATTTGGGATTGGCTATGGGGTTGTTCTGCTTTATTTTGGTCTGCAATCTGCTGACGGTTATTCCGTGGTTCCGCGCGCCGACAGCATCTCTCAGCACCACAATGGCATTGGCGGCGGTTGTGTTTTTAGCCATACCGTATTTTTCGATTAAAAACGCCGGCATAAAAGGGTATTTGAAAAAGTTTATAGAACCAATGCCTTTAATGCTGCCAATGAATGTTTTTAGTGAATTTTTTTCAAGCTTTGCCATGGGACTGCGTTTGTTTGGCAATATGCTGAGCGGGGTGATGTTTGTCAGCATTCTAAGCGCTTTTATTCCGCTGATTGCGCCGCTTAGTATGCAAAGTTTGGGGCTTTTAACCGGTTCAATTCAGGCGTATATTTTTGCTTTGCTGGCAGTGGTATATTCATCGAGCGTGCAGGGCGAGATTGTGCCGGAAAATAATTTATCAAATTTAGAAGAAGGAGAAAAATAATGGATGCAATTACTTTAATCGGAGCGTTTTCGGTTTTTGGAGCTTGTATATGTATGGGTATAGGCAGTATCGGCTCGGCTTTGGGCGAAGGACGCGTTGCTGCCTCAGCTTTAACGGCTATGGCGCAGCAACCTGATGAATCCAGCCGTATCCGCAGTACAATGTTTGTGGCGATTGCTATGGTGGAAACCACAGCTTTGTATGCTTTGCTGATTGCGTTTTTGGTGCTGTATGCCAATCCGTTTTGGAATTATGCAATCGCACAGGCTCAATAGTTATATTTTAGGAAAAGTTTATGAGTATTGATTTATTCACATTTTTTGCTCAGATATTTAATTTGTTGCTGCTGCTGTATTTGCTGCGCCGTTTTTTATATTTACCGGTTTTGAAAGCGGTGGACGAGCGGCAGAAATTTATTGAACGTGAGCTGAAAAAAGCGGCTTCTTCACATAAAGAGGCGCTGCGTCTGGAGGCCGAATGCAAGCAAAAAATGGCGGAAATTGATGCGCAAAAACAAGAAATTTTGAGCCATACCAAAGCAGAAGCCGCTGTTTTGGCCGAAAAATTGGCAAACGAGGCAAAAACACAATTTGAGGCGGATAAAAAGCAATGGAAAAAACGTTTGGCCGCCGAGCAAAAAACGTTTGAGCTGGCAATGCAAAATTTGATTTTGGAACATTTCAGCAAATTGGCTGACGGCGCGCTAAAACAAATGGCCGATGTTTCGCTGAATGATTTGATGATTGATAAACTTAAAGAAAAAATCATCGCTTTGCCAGTGCGTAAAAAACAAGAGTTTGCCGCCGCTTATCAAAATAAAAAACTGTTGATTGTTCGTTCGGCGCAAAAAATTTCGGCGGAACAAAAGCAAAAAATAAAAGAGTTTTTGCAAAGTCAATTAGGGTTGCTTGAAGAAACAAAGTTCAAATTTGAAATTGATAAAAAGTTGGTTTGCGGCGTGGCTTTGCAGGCCGATGAACAGCTGATTGACTGGAATTTGACCGCCTATATGAACGAGTTTCAAAAGAATATGCAAAACGATGTGCAGCAACTGGTAAACAAAGGATAAAAGATGATAAAAACAGACAAGACATTTGCCGCCATAGAGCAGGGAATAGAGCAAACAAAAGCTGAACTGAAAACAGAAGAAGTCAGTGTTATTCATTCTATTTCGGCCGGTACGGCGATTGTTAAAGGTTTGGCTAAGGCGCAGATGGAAGAGCTGCTGGAGTTTCCTAACGGCGTGTGGGGAATGGTGCAGACTTTGGCAAAAGATGCGGTCGGCGTGGTGTTTTTAGACAGTCCCGATAGTTTGAAAGCCGGTGACAGAGTGCGCCGCAGCGGTCGTGTTTTAGATGTGCCTGTCGGCGAGGGATTGTTGGGGCGAGTCATAAATCCGTTGGGCAAGCCTTTAGACGGCAAAGGACCGATAGACTACAGCGAGCGCCGAGCTTTGGAAATGGAAGCCTATCCGATTATGGATAGAGCGCCGGTGGAAGAACCTTTGCAAACAGGTATTAAAGCTGTTGACGCGTTTACGCCAATCGGGCGCGGGCAGCGTGAGCTTATCTTGGGCGATAGGCAGACTGGTAAAACGGCGATTGCCGTTGATACGATTATCAACCAAAAACAAACCGGTGTTATCTGTATTTATTGTGCTATCGGACAAAGAAATTCTGCCGTGGCTTCTGTTATTGCCGATTTGGAAAAATACGGAGTTATGGAGCAAACAATCGTTGTCGCTGCTGCCGCCAATGACACCGCCGGTATGCAATATGCGGCGCCGTATGCGGCGACTTCTATCGGCGAATATTTTATGGCGCAGGGCAAAGATGTGCTGGTTGTGTATGATGATTTGACCAACCATGCCAGAGCCTATCGCGAAATGTCGCTGCTGTTGCGCCGTCCGCCTGGACGAGAGGCTTTCCCGGGGGATATTTTCTATATTCACTCTCGTTTGCTGGAGCGTTCTACCCATTTGCGTGCGGAATTGGGCGGCGGTTCGCTGACCTCGCTGCCGATTGTTTCGACCGAAGCCGGAAATATATCGGCCTATATTCCGACCAACATTATTTCCATCACAGACGGGCAGATTTATTTGGCGGCAAATTTGTATCAAAAAGGTATTATGCCGGCAATAGATACCGGACGTTCGGTTTCTCGTGTGGGTGGCGATGCGCAGTTGCCGGCGTACAAATCTTTGATTGGTCCGTTGAAACTGTTTTATTCTCAGTTTGAAGAACTGGAATCGTTTACCAAATTCGGCACACAGCTGGATAAGGAAACTAAAAAGCGTATCAATCGCGGGCGAGCAATCCGCGCCGTGCTGGAGCAAAGCCGTTTTGAACCGCTGACCGCGCCGGAGCAGATTGCCGTGTTTATGGCGACTAACGCCGGTTTGTTTGACGGACTAACGACCGAGAAGAATAAACAGGCGCAAAAAATTGTGCGCGAGGTTTTGCAAACTCAATTTTCGGCTGAAGTGGCCGATATTTTGGCTCGAAAGAAGATAGCCACCGAAACGCAAGAAAAGATGCTTTCGGCTTTCGAAGCAGCCTTGCAGCGTGAGGGGATAAAGTCTGATGACGATTGAGGCACTGAAAAAGCGGATTAAGGTTACGGAAGATTTGCGGGAAATAGTCGGCACTATGAAAGCGCTGTCTTCGGTCAGTATTTTGCAATATGAACAAGCAAATACGGCGCTGGCGCAGTATCGCCGCAACCTTAAAGACGCTTTTCATGCTCTGATTAAACAAGGCGGTCTGCCCAAAAATGAGGTAAAAACCGCTCAAAATCGGCAGTTGGTTATTTTAATCGGTACCGATAACGGTATGGTCGGCAAGTTTAATAAAGAAATTTTGGACAAAGCTAAAGCTGATTTAAAAAAACAAGGCGTTCCGCTAAAAAATACTTTGTTTTTGACCGTGGGTAAAAGAATTGGCGGTTTAGCCATGCAAAGCAACCTAAAACTTTATGCAAAATATGCTGTCGCTAATTCGGTGAAAATGGTTAATACCATTGCCGAAACCGTGATTATGAAAATTGACGAGGCAACGCGAAAAGAACACATCACAAGTGTTTGCGTTTGGTATCACAAGCGCAATAAAAATGAGCCGGTGAGCGTGCAAAAACAGCAGATTATTCCGTTTGATTTTGCCGCTTATCAAAAGCTGAAAGACAAGCCGTGGGGAACAAATAATATTCCGTTGATTCCGATTGAGCGCAAAAAAATGTTTGCCGCTTTGCTGAACGAATATTTGACTATCGCTTTGGCCAGTCAGCTTAATTATTCTCTGGCGGCTGAGCATTATACGCGGATGACCAATATGCAAAACGCCGAAAAAAACATTGATGAGAGTTTGGAACAGATGAATTTGGAATATCAGCAAGAGCGGCAAGAAAATATTACCGATGAGCTGATAGATGTTATTTCCGGCGCCGA
Organism: uncultured Alphaproteobacteria bacterium; assembly: GCA_934277435.1. Lineage (GTDB taxonomy): Bacteria > Pseudomonadota > Alphaproteobacteria > RF32 > CAG-239 > RUG410. The sequence continues at coordinate 490,163 of CAKQUE010000001.1, forward strand.
AGCAGTGAAATAAAAAATATCAAAGGGCGGAGAATTTAAGTTGAAACACTTGAAAACTCCGCCTCATCACACTATACTATTTTAATATAAGAATGATGATTTTTAGCACTAAGATTATAATGCTAAGAACTTTGATGTTGTTCTGCATCTTTCACCTTTCAGCCCGTTTGGGCGGTTGGGAAAAAAGCTGAACTAAGACATAAAACAAAAAATGTTTGACATTTATAAGTTTTTATGTCATACTTCCAATACATAGGAGGAAGTTATAGTTCAACTTCTTTCCAGTTATTGGAAAAAGCCAAGTAGTTGCAGCTACAAGGCTTTTTATTTATATCTAAGCTAAACTAAAAAGTCAAACTAAAATCATTTACAATTTTATAGAAAACGCTTGAAAACCTTTATCTTGCCATATAGTCGCTTAAACAAATAGTAAAAAGCCGGAAATAAAAAACAGGGGCGTGGTTACGCCCCAAAACCTAAAAGAATAGGGAGAGCTTAATTGTCAATGCCAATAACACCTTCTTTGAAGGTAATCTGTACAAAACTATTTTCACCACGGCAAGCAGCGGCAACTGCGGAAATAAGCCGTGGGTCGTTGAAATCTAAGGTGCCTTTTTTAGATGATTCATCATACTTATTGTCATCATCACCTATGTAATTATTTTTTATTTTAAGATCATACACTCCATTAGCACCTTCCATACACTTATCTCTAGATTCCATTGCCTTATCCATACATTTATCCATTTCATCACCACTCTTATCAAAGCATTTTTCCATTTCCTCACCACTCTTATCAAAGCATTTTTCCATAGCGTCTTCGTCCTCTGGACCTTGAGATGAAAGATATACAGTTTCAACACTCTCTTTTAAGGGAATGGCGATATTATTAATAGCAGCCAAACACATTTCCGGTACTTTAGGATGAAAAGCTATACGATTAGTATCCATCCAAATATTTCCCCCCAACCCTGAATCTTCGCAATTTTTCCAACTTTCCGGACAAAGGCCGAGTGATTTCTTTATTCCTTTATTATATGGGATACTAAACGATTTGTCCTTGAGGGCATATTCATGGGCATCGGCAATCAGTTGGTTTGTTTCGGCAATGATTTTATTAACCTTAAATTGAGTCATCGCTTTGGAATAACCGGCAATACCGCCGACGCTCAGAACGCCGATTATGGCTAATACGCCGAGCATTTCTATCATGCTGCGGCCGCTATTGTTGTTTGGAAGCCTTAAATTTGTTTGCAGTTTAGACGCAAAGTCAGGATTTGCAGAGAGAGAGAGAGAGAGAGAGAGTTGAATAGCTTATTCATTTTAATATTCTCCTGTGAGTTTATATTTGTGTTTAGTATATTTAATGAAATTTAAAAATGTCTTAATCATTTATTTATATTCAGGTAGATAGAAAATAAAAAAAGCAGGGTTGTGTTTTACAACCTCGCTTTTAATAAATTCGGATAAAATTTATTTGTTGAAACCTCGCGGCGGACGGCGGTTTACATTGCCGTTGGGCGAATGTTTGGCCGCGGCAGCAGCTTTGGCTTGAGCTTTGGCGCGAGCTTTTTCTGCTCCTTTACAATGACATTCTTCGCCGTTAACTAACTCTTTGGTGCAATAGGCGCAATAAATTTTGCCATTTGCCATAACCGTAAAATCTGTATCCATAACAAATAATTTTAAGTATTAATAATATAAAACATATCGCCTATGTAGCAGAGCTTGACAATTTTGTCAATATAAAGTTGTAGATTTGTATCAATTTATTAGCTGAGGGTTAAAAGAAAACCATCTGAAAAAATATTTGCAAGTCAAGTTGATTATCTGTTTTAGGTAACAATTATCCTTGTATTTAGTTTAAGCTAAAATAACATATAAATAAAAATATCTTTACTTTGGGGCGAAGCTTAGCTAAAGTAAAGATTAGATAGATAATAGTCTATCTAGGGCGTAGTAACCCTTTACAAGAGCAGTCGCTTTAGCATAAACGACTTAAATTTTTTATGCCGATTTTCGCTTGAGCGGATGTCGGCTAAATAAGGCTATATGCTGAATAAGCTGAGCCGTTTGCTTTTGTACGGTTTACTAACATCCGCCCGCTTTTATAGCGGGTTTTGTTTTAGATGGCAAATTGGAGTTTGAAAATATGTATAAGAGCAAAAATAATGTGTTTTATCTTTATAAAGCGTCAAAGTATGATATTTGCTGTGTCGGGCGCAGTATGATAGAAATGCTGGGTGTGCTGGCGATTATTGCTGTGTTAAGCGTTGGTGGAATTGCTGGATATTCAAAAGCTCTGGATATGTATAAAATCAATAAATACAGAAGTGGTATGTATGAGTTGATAGGCGGTTTTTTGCAGGTTAAAGATGAATTGGGCTATACAAAAGACCAGTATACTCGAGGATATGCAAAAATTATGAAAGATTTGGATATGATACCAGATGGCTTTTCTATACACGGTGATGATATTAGAGATAATTTTAGTGTTCCTTTTTTTATATATGTTGATAACAGAAATGGAAATAGTCACTTTGGCTTTATTTATTGGTTTGGTGTAAATAAGTACAGCCCAAAAGTTTGTCAGGCCTTTGTAGAAATTGCCGTTCATTTTAGTGCTGATATTTGGCAATTATACAGGCAGCCGTTTGCCGGAGAAGGCATTTCATATTACAATACATACGGCGACAATTATTGTAAAAAGAATCTTAAATGCTTAAAAAATTTGACCAGAGATGACATTCAAGAGCTATGCTATGCCTATAAAGATAAAGACCCTAGGAAATATAATTTTGCTATTCAAATGGTTTTCAAGTTGTAATATAAAAAGCCTCCGTTAGGGAGGCTTGCAGTTTAATTATTGGTTTGAAAGCGGTGGAATATTGATTTGGGCAATATATCCTGGGCGAATCCGTTTGCTGCTGTAGTGCATATTGCCGGTTTCTATTAAATAGCGCTCACGATGTGTCCATTGCGCTGCTGTGGCAAAAAAGTCTTTACCGGTTACCTCTTGGTTGCGTGGATTCATAATATAGAGCACACAGCCTTGATGAGGTTCTACCAAACCACAACGGCTACGTCCAACCGGAACATCAGAGTTGATAACAACACCTTCCAGACCTTTTTTGGCTGTTTCTTGCGAAGAAAATAAAGTTGCTCCCATTATTGAGCCAAAGAGCAGACATAAAACCAGCATGAGCAAAACACTTTTGTTTTTCAAAAGTTCGGCAATGGTTTCCGGTTCTTGCTGCGGTATAAAATCTTCATCGGAGACAAAGTGGATATTTTCGGTTGAACCATTGTTTGAATAATAGTTTTCTTGCTCTTCCTCAGTGGTTGTTAAAGCAGCAGGTGAAATCTTTTCGGGAACGCCGTAGGTGGCCGGTTGATTTTCCGGCAAACGCGGACGTTTAATCTTTCTGATTTTGCGAGGTGCGTTATTAAATTGATTTTCTTCCATTGCTATCTCCCTTAAATTCTATTTTTTATATTTTCATTGGTTCTCAATGTTCTGACCAAACGCGGAACCATAAAGATGATTGTTTCTGATTTAGGACTTTGAAGGCCAAACAATTCATTAGGCAAACCAATAATCATAAAGTTTTCGCCAAGTTTGTTGCGGATTTTGAATTGTGTTACTTGTCCATTGGTTTCTTCAAGTGTGATATCCGAAAAAATTTCATTTTTCTTTTCTACCGAGGCTTTGGCTAAAATAGACATGCCATAGGCGTTGGAATCCGGTTTGCTGCATTTACCAATATCAAAGCGTGAAAGCCATAAATTTGGTACAATAAATTTACCCTCAGAAACAGTTTCTACGCGAGCCTGATTGCCCAAAAAATGCTGTAGTTTTTCTATCGAAATATCGTTGGTGGTGGTCAAAATTCGGCCAATAACACCAGTTTGCGCCGTGGTGATTGAACCAAAGTCAAAGGCGTTCAGCAAATCTTTCCACTCTATATCTTTTTGTGAGTTATAAGGATACAGGCGGAAAATGCTGACATCATAGGCAATAAGCGTAGGGCTGTTTTCAAATGATTTTATCAGCTCTTGAATTTTGTTACGGGTTTCAATATCGGCATCAAAAGTGATGGAATAGTCGGCCCAGTTGGTGACAATGTTGGTGATTCCGGCACCGCGGATAACGTCTAGCAACCCCAAAATAATCGGGCGTGAAGGCGGCGTATACAGAGTCATATTGACACGGCGGCTGAGTGTTAGTATTTTGTCTTTGGCGTTGTAAGTGGTGTAAATGTCAGCTGAATCCGCTATCATTTTTATCACCTCCGAAAATTCACCTTTCAAATCTTCGGCCGAAATGCTGGTATATGGACCATCGGCGGAAGAAACTCGGATATTTGCCTCTTTAGTCAATTTTACCAAAGCTTGTTCTGCCGGCATCATATCAAAAGTGTAACCGGTTACTTCAAAACGAGGCAGAGGATCATTGCGGCCATTGCGTTCAAGTTTGAATGCAGAATTAATATAAGGCAGGGTTAAAACCATTTGTTGGGTTTTCCAGTTGACATTACAGCGCAAAGGGGTTTCCAAATCCAGCTCGTTTGCGCCTTCCGGCGTGCGGATAATAGATGGGTCTTCTGGTTCTTTAAACACAATGTTTGGTTCGGCAAACTGCATTTTATTGATATCTGAAGTTGGCTGTTTTGTTTCAACATTTTGAGGGCGTTCGGTTTCAATAGCAGGTGTTGTTTCAACAAACTCTGCGTCATCACGGTTGATACAAGCCGAAAGGCAAAATGTTGCGGTTAATAAGCCTGATATTAAAAGTAAGAAATTCGTGTTTTTTTTCATTTTTGACGTCCTATTGCTGCGGATTGTCATTAGAATTGTTGTCATCGGAATCTGGATTGATGTTGTTTTCTGCCATTAATTTATTCATCAATTCATCAATATTCATTCCGGCGCCCGATGTTGGGTCAACAGATTTATCAAAGTTACTCATAACATCGTTCATCTTTTGAACTTCATTAGGATCGGAGCGCAGCATTTCCGGAGATTGGTTATTGGTAAGCTCTTCTTGATAAATGGCCAAATTTTTGCGCAAAGCTTCAACTCCGCCGGCAATTTTCTTTTCAATATAAGGATATAATTCTTTATGCTCTAGAATATAATTGCCGGTTTCGCAAATTTCTTCCAAAACATCAAGAACATAGGGATAAAACTTATATTCTTCTAACGCAATGTTGCCGCTACGGATACAACGAGCAGCAATTCGGGAAATTGTGCGATCATAGTAGTCTATCAGAACAATGTAATTGTCAACATACCAGAGGGCTTCTTTGGTAAGTGGTACTGTATTTTCTTCTGCCATTTTGTATATCCTCTTAATTCAGTGTTATTTTACTAATGCTCTGTTGGTTTGTAAATACCTTTTTTAAGACTTTTTAGTGTTATCGATAGGATTTCCGTTTTCATCAACATATTCCCATTCGCCGTCGTTGTCGGATACGGGATTGCCGTTTTCATCAACGTATTCCCATTCGCCGTCGTTAGATACAGGATTTCCGTTTTCATCAACGTATTCCCATTCGCCGTCGTTGTCGGATACGGGATTGCCGTTTTCATCAACATATTCCCATTCACCATCGTTGGATACAGGATTTCCGTTTTCATCAACGTATTCCCATTCGCTGTCGTTGTCATCAAAATCATCTAGTTTTTGCGGCGGTTCAGAAAAAATATCTTGTGACTGATTGTTTTCAACGTCTGTTTTTGCCAAGAGGTCATCACCGCTCAAAGAAACAGGTTGCACATCAAGATTATTCAGCGAAATATTATTATCTGAATTATCAGAATTAAGGGCATTTTTGATTTTTAGCAACGCGTCTTCATATGAATTCAGCTGTGATTTTTTGTAAGCTGGTTCTTGCGTAGGTGTATTTTGTTGCTTGTTAGCGGTTTTCGGTGTTTTAGGAGTATCTATCTCCAAGTTTGCCAAATCTAAGACATCATCTGAATTTTTGGTTGTATCAGCTTTATTTAAATCTGAAACATCAGTTTGCGGAGCAGAGAAAGAATTGTCTGCAAAAATATCCGGAATATCAGAAGTGTTGTCAGTTTCATTGTTTTCAGTCGGAATACTGGCTAAAATATCAGCAATACTCAAATTGTCGTTATTTTTATCTTTATTTGAGGTTTCTACTGTTGGGACGATATCTGATAAAATCTTATTTTCGGCCAAAATTTGCGGCTTAGGCTCGTTCTTTTGCTCCGGCTTCGACTGGTTTTGCAGCTTAGGCTCGTTCTTTTGCTCCGGCTTCGGCTGATTTTGCGGCTTAGGCTCGTTCTTTTGCTCCGGCTTCGGCTGATTTTGCGGCTTAGGCTCGTTCTTTTGCTCCGGTTTCGGCTGATTTTGCTGCTTAGGCTCGTTCTTTGGCTCCGGCTTCGGCTGATTTTGCGGCTTAGGCTCGTTCTTTTGCTCCGGTTTTGGCTGATTTTGCTGCTTAGGCTCGTTCTTTGGCTCCGGCTTCGGCTGATTTTGCGGCTTAGGCTCGTTCTTTTGCTCCGGCTTCGGCTGATTTTGCGGCTTAGGCTCGTTCTTTTGTTCCGGCTTCGGCTGATTTTGCGGCTTAGGCTCGTTCTTTTGTTCCGGTTTTGGCTGAGACTTTTCTTTTATATCATTTTTTAAGTCTGAAAAACTTTTTTCGGTTTGTTTTTTAATTTCATTAATTTTGTTCAGACTTTTGTTGATGCGATTTAATAAAGTATCGGAGCCAGATTGTTTGTTTTGACTATTTTCTGCAGTCTTAGTTTCAAAATTTTTAGCAATTTTATTAGTGGTTTCATTAATTTTGTCGCTGAAACTTTTCATAAAATTTGAGTTATCTTTATTTAAATTATTTTTAACCGGAGAGGTATTTTTAGCCTCTTTATTGGCTTGTGGTAAATTTGACTTGTTGACAACAGACGAGCCTGTTTGATCATCAACATCAACATCTTGTGATACCACAACTTTAACGGTGTGTCGCGGTGTTGATTGCGCTATGGTTTGTGCAAGTTCTTGTTGAGATTGTGTGATTGCTTGAACCAACATTTCTCCAAAAGCTTTTATCGCTTCCATTTGCTGAGAGTTGTTTTGACGCAGCGCTTCGGTTACAGAGTTAGCAATGGCAGCAGCAGGAACATCGCTGGAAACACTGTTATTGATTGCCGTTGCAGCAAGTGGAGAAAATCCAGAAGCGACAATATTTTTATTTATGGCACTGACAATTTGCATCATATCTTCGTGGCGGCGCTCGTCGTTTTGCATAAGTGTGCGGTTAATGCTGTCAAAATATGATGAATCAATATTGATGTTGTTTACGGTTGTTGAATTGTTATTTTGTAAATTTTGCTGGGCGGCTACCGGTGCTGCAGCGGCGTTACCTTTGGGAGTTACAGGTATGGAAGTTTGCATAGTGTTTTGCCGCATAATCGTGTTAGTCAGATTTTGCATACTAGAGGCATAGGCATTAAACGATTTGTTTAGTACCTCAGCTAACTCATTCATACTTCCATTTGCCGCAACATTGTTATTTTGCAGCGCTGTTGCCAAAGATTTTGCTAAACTGTCGGCAAAATCCGTGCTTAAAGTTAGAGTTCCTCCGCCTGAGTTTGTTGGATGCTGCTGGACGTTGTCAATAGATTTTTTTTCTTCTTCAATATTTTGCGCAATGAGTTCGCTGGTGCTGCCTGAGTTTATACCTCTGGTTTCTTCAATCTCTTTAATATGTTCCAAAAGAACGCGGCCGCCCGGAATAGTAGCCATAAGCTCTTTGATTTTTTCCGGCATGGCTAAAAGAGACTGATCAAATTCAGCCTTTCTGGTTGCGTTAAAAATATGAATTTGGTGAAAAATATTTAAATAACGCTGAGCGACCAGAATTGGATCTTCTTCGTCTTCTTTATTAGTATTCTCTGTATCATCAATAAGATAATTTTCAGCCACCTTTATACGCCTCATGTTCTAAAAACAATTTACTTTCTCCAGTATAAACGGCAGAGAGTAAATTTCTTATTAAAATATAGGCGGTTTGACGAAAAAATTATAGGTTTATTGCAACAACCTTATGAATTTTTGTTAAATCTGAGGTGTTGATATTGGTTCGTTCAACCGGATTCCAGTGCAAACCATAGAGCTGACCGTTTTTATCTACTCTGATATTTAAAAGTTTCGCCTCCTTATTGTTGAAAAAATAAAGAGCTAAATCGCCGGAACAAACAACTTCAGATTTATCTATGTAAAAAATAGCTCGGCTAGAAATAACCGGCCCAAGGCGATGAGAATATATTTTTACGGCGTAAATATTTTTGTTGTTTTTCAAAAATGGCAGACAGGGAATTTGTTTGAGCAGAGTTGTGCGGTCAATAATAATATTGCCCGAAGCGTCATTAGAACAAAACAGTGGCACAGCGTCCGGAAAACTTTCGGAGCTTTCAGCGGATGTAGTTTGGCTTTCATTTTTGCTGCCTTGCAAGGCGTTGACAACAGCGGAGGCTAGTTTTTCAGTAAACTCATCGCCTAGGGCAACATTTATGTGATGTTTTTTGTCGGCGAGCAATGACGGAGAGGCTTTATTTTCTTTGATATCTTTAGCAATCAGATTCAGAGTTGCATCAGTAATAATTCCCCGCGCTTCTTCCACTTCTTGTATATGTTCCAGCAAAATGCGTCCGCCCGGCATTGCGGCTAATTGCTTTTTTACTTTGTCTGACATTTCTAAAAGTGAACGGTCAAATTCTTCTTTTTTGGCAGCATTAAAAATATGAATTTGGTGAAAAATATTTAAATAGCGTTGGGCGATGAGAATTGGATATTCTTCATCTTTTTCACTGGCAAAATCATTTAATTTTATTAAGTCGTCCGACATAGCATTCATTTCATCAAAAAAATACTCTCGCTTTATATAAAGAGAGAGTAAATTTCTTGTTAAAATATTTGGATTAAAATAAAAATTTATAAGTTTATTGCAACAACCTTATGAATTTTTGTTAAATCACTATTACTGAAATTAGTTCTTTCATCAGGATTCCAGCGTAAGCCGTAAAGCTGACCATTTTCATCTTCACGCACACTGATTAATTTTGTTTCGGTTTCGCTCACATAATATAGAGCGATGTCGCCGGCGCTGACTACTTCGGTTTTATCAATAAACAAAATAGCGCGGCTTGGTAACAAAGAGCCTAATCTGCGTGTGCATAACGTAACGGCATAAGCATCGGCTTTGTTTTGCAGCTGAACAGGGCAGGCGACTTCTTTAACAGGATTTTCTTTGTCAATAACGATATCGCCTTCAGCATTGCTGGAGCCATAAACCGGCAGCATTGTAATTTCGTCATTTTCTTCAATAGGTGTTGCGGTGTTTGAATAACGTGAGCTGTTGAGAAGCTTATAACGAGTTTCGTTGTGTTCGATAATATCTTCTAACACACCATCAGATTCCAATTTTTTAATTTCGGCTTTTAACTTTTCAACCGTTAAAGACAAAGCTTTAGCAATATTATGGTATTCTTTATCCGATACTTCGCGTTGTCCCATTTCTATGCGATGATAAACAGACAAAGTCATGTCGGCGTTTTCTGCAACTTCAATCAGAGTTAAACCTTTGTCTGTACGAATGTGACGCAAACCGGCGCCCAAAGTCTTTAAGCCGGCGTTTTGGTTGATTTTGCAGCGTCTTTCTTGTTCGCGTTTCCAGGCTTGAACCACATCTTGTTGCGAGTTTTGTTCATTAACATACAAATCTTGCAGTGAGCAGTCAATCAATTCGGCAACCTGAATCAATTGTTCTTGGTTGAGGCGGCGATAACCTTTTTCTATTTTAGAAATAGCGGATAAACTAACACCAAGGTGATCAGCCAATTCTTGCATAGACATACCGCGCAATCTTCTGTGCATTCTAATTTGATTAGGGAAAATAATTTCTTCCATATCATGTTTCTCCATAAATAATACTTAAGCCGTATAATAAGCGACAGAATAAAAAATGCAAGACAAAAAATAAGTTGTGTACAGAATGGTTTTGGAAAAATAATACTGTACACAACTTAAAAATAACGAAAAATCAATATCAAAGCAAAGAATAATAGTCTAAAATTTTGTAAATTTTTTTAGCTGTATTAGCCGAAACTATTATTTTTTAGGTTTATTATTATTTTTTATCTCCTTGGTTTTTGTTAGCTGTTTCGCTATTTGCTTGGTTAGTTAAACCGTTATACATTCCCATCATATTATGAAGATGTTGAACTAAGTCGTTATTTTCATTTTTTAGTTTAGTGTAATCTCCAACCAATTTGTTATATTGCTCAAGAACGCTTTTATACTCGGCTTCTGCGTGTTTGAAAGCTGCAATATCTTTAGGGTCTTTAGTCCGGTTAGCCAAAGCTTTTGCACTATCCATTTTTGCTTTTGCAGTGTTTTTGGTGTTTTGAGCATTTTTCGCATCTGCCTTCAGTTTTAACGCTTGAGCATGAACTTTTTGATATTCTTCATTCATGAGGAATAATTCATGTTTCATTTGCGTTTTTTGAAGATTTTCTGATTGAGCTCGCGGGCCTTTATTTTTTCCACCGTCATCTTTTTCGCCATAAAACTCATCAAAAAGTTCTTTACCTTCGGCAGCTTTTCCTTCGGCAAGATTTTTCATTTCTTCGGCGGTATAAAGCTTTTTGTACAAACCTTTTTGTCTGATTTGTTTTACGTGTTCATCAAATTCTTCTTTGTTGAAACCGGCCATGGCTTTGTTTGGATCCATACCATATCCCCAAACTCCTTCTTTATCCAGCGGAGAAGTTATGTGGCTGCGGCTGTGCGCTTCATCAGTAAACGTATATCTGGTAGAAGCTTTGTATGAGCCGTCTTTTTGCAGTTCATAGTTGACTGTTTTGGTCAATATACCATTAGATTTTATTGAAGTGATATTACCATTTTTATCGATTGATTTATTGCTTATAACCATTTGACCATCAATCATTTTGGCTTTTATCAGCTGGGTACTACCGTTATGATTGGTTTGGGTAATAGAAATATTGCCGTCTTTATCCATTTCAATTTTGCGGTTTTTAAATCTGTTGTCCAGATTTTGACCGCGAGCAGCCATGTGCATGCCAACCATAGCGACCATGGCATCGGTTTTGTTTTCGTCGCTGACGCCTTTCATGATTTGATTAAATGCGTGCATATTTGTACTGCCGTCTTTGTTAATCAAATACTTAGAACTTACGTTTTTGAAACTCACATCTGTGCCGGTCACATTGCCGTTAGCATCGGTTATAACACGTTTTTTCATTAAGGAGTCATTTATGGTTCTGACGCTTCCGTTATGTACTTCATCTTTCATCTCGCTATCAGAACTGCCTTTATATTGCAAAATATTGCCGTCTTTATCGGTGATTAATTTGCTTTCTCCATCTTTAGACGTATAAATAATGTTTCCGGTTGCTGCGTCGACAGATTTTTCCATTTGTTCGTATTGGTTACGACCGGTTTTTACGCCAAAAACAGTGTTGCCGTTTTCGTCTTTCATTGGTTTAAACATTTTATCTGCAGCGGTTTTTTGGTGCGTTTCTTTATTTTGTGTCCAAACGCCGTTTGCATCTTTGGTTACAGTTCTGGTATGAGTAAAGCCCGGAATTTTGAAACGAGCTTGATAGCCGATAACGTTGCCTTTTTCATCGCGTAGTTTACGGCCGCCAAGAGCAAGCAAACCCATACCTTTAAGTTGATTTACTTTGCTTCTTGCCCAGTTGCCGGCCAAAGAGTTAACACCTTCGCCAATGGTGCTAATTGCTTTTTTGCCCATATGGGCTGCGCCTTTACCAGCTTTTTTCGCTGCGTCATTTATTGATGAACCAACTTGTGAACCAGCGGTTAGACCAGCGCTAGAGGCAAATACTTGAGCCATACGTCCGGCTTCACCAAAGAAACAATAAAACAAGAAACATGCAGCTATGATTTTGAATGAAGGCAGACCCCACCAAGCTAATCCTCCATCTCCGGAATATACAAAGTTTTCTGAATTAAATCCAGTTATAAAACTTTCGACATCGGCATTTTTATAGCCAATCCAATCCAAGAACATGGAGTTGATAATAAAGGTTACAACTGCCAAAAACACAAGGTTAAACATGGCATTCATAAAAAAGTCCCAAACTGTTTTTATGTATTTGGCGGTTGCTTTGAACGCATAAGCTGCTATACTACACGGAATCATAGCTGAGGCGATGCAGAGCTGTAAAATAGCATCTACCAAACACCATGGAAATGTTAAGAGCAGGAACATTCCGCCTACCCATAAAAACAGACCTGATGTCAGATAGCCAAGGTGTGGAATTATGCCGTCCCATACAGCCTTGTCATAAAAGGCAATGCAGATAGAATAGTTGCCAAGCGAAGCCAGTAACCCGACCGTATCTTCCAAATTTTTGATAGTGCAAACAATTGAGGTGCCCATGCTGTGTGCCAAGCCGCCTTCAGCTTTGTCATTGAGGCTAGACCCGTAGCCTCGTATACCTTCCAGATAGCTGCTTTGTTCTGGGCAATTAGATTTTTCATTTAAAGAACGGGCAAAAGTTAAACCTGTTTCAACTACAGGATTTATGGTTAAATCCATTACTTGGAATAAATCTCCGCTTAAGATGAATACCACCACGGCGACACGCGTACCCTGAAAAATTATTTCTTTGAGCATATCTGCAGGGGCGGCTTTTTGCACCGAGGCAATCTGTTTCATAATAAGGTAGGCCAGCCAAATGGCAAAACCGATAATCACCAAACCTTTGCTAGGTGCTGATAATTTCTTGATAGCGATATAAGCGATATCACTAGCGGCGTTGAACAGGGTTTTGAAGAGGCTGCAAAACATACAAGATTCTTTGTCAAAATAACTTGAGGCATCGCAATTAGTCTCTTCGTTAGCATCCTCGGTGTCATCAATGCCTTCAATATTCGCGTTGTTGCCATCACCGGCAGAAGTTACGGCGCCGTTTATTTTGCAGTTTCCTATGTCATTGCTGCAACCGCCACAAAGGGCTTGAATATTGCCGCAGGCAGACATATAGGTGTTAGAAGCTCCGGTAGAAGCAGCGCCGTTTGAACCGTCAAAAACTTCAAGATGCAAGTGAATGGCGTAAAAATTACTGCAGTTTTTGGCTTGCGCGCTGTTGTCGCAAAGACGACTAACGTATTTTGAACCGCCGACAACTCCGATTGGGTCTCCTTTTTTTACATGCGTTCCCTCTCCTACCGCGACTTTAAATAAATGTCGGTAAAGGGTAGAATATGTGTTTTTGCCGCCAGTGTTGCTGCATTTTTTTTTGTGTTGAATAACAAGTGTTCGACCGCTATAGCTGGAATTTTTCTTATAAAACGATACTACGCCGTCTGCAGCAGCATAGGCAATAACATTTGTTCTTCCTCCTGAACCTAAATCGCTGCCAAGGTGGTTGCGGCGGCCACCTTTACAATTTTTGCCAGACGAGCAATCACGATACCCCGGCATATTATAACTGCCTACCCAGCTGACAGGAGCGGAGTCAAAGCAGCTTTCATCAGTTTTAGTGTTTTTCCACACACAAGAACTGTCTATTTTGGTAGATGCGTTTTGATAGAAAATACCATTTCTTTTAGTAGCTGGTTTACATTTTTCTGCATCGCTGCATTGTGGAGTGGTGCCGTTGCAGTTTGCCCAAACATCTGAGTTTGCCAACAGAAATAATGTCATTGTCAAAGCAGATATTGACAATGCTTTAAGCATATTTTTGATTATGTTATTAGTAATCTTCATCATTAATCATACCCAATTCTCTTTCTTTTCTTCTGTTGCGTCCAGATGTGTCATCGTAATTGATGTCTGGTCGGTGTTTTATGCCTTCTTCATGCGCTTTTTGCCACTTAGCCGGCTGTTTTTGAAGATAGCTGCCAAAACCTGTCAATACCTTACCAAGCGCATTTTGTGCGGTGGCGGCGATTTCAATCGTGTTACCACGGATGCTGCGAAGAACAATTTGTCCGGATTTATTCAAAATCAGCTTGCCTTTTTCTTTTACACCATCAGCTTCTTTCCAGTCTTTTGCACCTTGTTTAGCCAGTTGCTTTACTGTGCGGTAAGTTCGCTGAGGGTGACAAATAGCTTTGAACATGTTGCCAACAGTCAGACTATGTCCGGTCGGACGCGTAAGCTCATTTATTCTTTCTGCTTTGGTTGCCGGTTTTATATCAGCTGATTTCAAATCGTCAGAATTTTCTGAATTTTGAGAACCAGAGCCTGTATTGTTGTTGTCGCCGCTATTTGAATCTTGCTTGTTATTTCCATTTGGGACGGCATCTTGGTTTCTACCATCTTGGTCAGAGCCACCTCCTTGGCCAGAGCCACCTCCTTGAGTTGAACCGCCTTCTTGAGTTGTACTGCCGTCTTTGGTTGTACTGCCGTCTTTGGTCGGAGCTGAACTTTGTTGATTTACATCACTTCTATTATTTTCTTTATTTTCATCTTTATCTTTATTTTCATCTTTATCTTCATTTTTATCTTTATCTTTACCTCCAAATTTGGAGTTGATAGGATTTTTGGTAATCCTATTGCCAATAGCTTGTATTCCTCGTCCGGCTTGGGTTACAGCAACGTCGCGGACAAGTCTTCCAGCATTGCCAACAGTAGCATTTGTGATAGTTCCCATAGCTTGGGTACCCATGTGGTGCATAGCGTTTTCTGCCGCGCCAAGAGAACCTTCGCCAAAGAATCTGTTCAAATAGGTAGTGACGCTGGAGCTTACAATTTTGAAGGCAAAAAACAAGCAGAAGAGAATAATTAGAATTTTAGTGGTGTCTATTGAAAAGGATTCAGTAAATTTTTGCAGGTTATCATTATAAGCAGTATTTTCTCCTGCCATTTGCAGTCTGTCATCTACAATTATCCAAAAATCTTTCCAACCTTCGGATAAAATACCCTTACTTACTAAGATTATGGCATAAGATATACCAATGGATATGCAGGCAAAAAGCATGGCGTTACGAATGACAATGCTGATATTTTCGATAAATTTATCTTTTGTTGGCGGAAACGGCCACAAACTCAGGCTAAGCGGTAAAAATACCACAGCAAAGCCAAGTTTGAAAGAAATGTCTATGAAATACATGCCGATAGCCATACTTAAAAAGAAAGAAGTCAAACCAATAAGCATTCCAGGAATGTAAAAGTTCATACGTATAATTCTCAGTGGTACAATGCCTGCGTTTATTTCAAGCGGGGCAATATCCCAAGAATAACATCTCAAGCCTTGTCCCAGCATAGAAAGCGCTCCTAATGACTGATTTATCTTTATCATCATTGAGCGCATATTTAGTAAAATATCATTAGCAAACATTGTTTTATCACTTATGCTGTCATCTGTTTGCAAAGCGGTATCAACAATCGCAGTGCATTCGCTAGGCTCTGTATAATCTGGTTCAGGTTTTCTATCAGTCGATGAGCCGATTTCCGCATCGGAATAAGATACGTCATCATCGCCGGTTGTTCCTGTAATATTATTTTTTCCTGTATATTTTGGATTGTGTTTTAATGTACCTAAATTTGCTTTATAGAAAAAGTGATGTACTTTTTTACAGCCAGACTTTTCATTATAGAGGCAGCGCATATCTTGTGTTGTTGCGTGTTCTCCTTTTTCATATTTAGAAGATACATGATAACTTGTTGAACCGCCAGTATTGTCTTTTAATGTTCCATTAATGGCTGAACGGGCAATTTCAAGCAACATTCTCCATTGTCTAGGACATTTTTGTTTTATACTTCGCAATAATTTTTCAACAGGCCAAGTTCCATTTTTATCCTGAATACCAACATATTGACCTTTTTGAAGCAAAACATCGGTGACCGTTACATTTTCTCGACCGGCTTTTTTATTTCTGGCATTATAAAATTTAACCCTGTTTACAACAGTGTTGGCAACCATTTCAATTGATTCTCGGTGTAGAGCGTTACCAATTTCACCGGCAAGCATATGGGCAAACAGTGCCTCTTCATAGGTGGCTTCTACAGCATAAGAGTTTGAAGTTGGCATAAAGAATGTTCCTATTGTCAGCAATAGGATAAAAATATGCTTTATTTTAAATAATTTAGCCAACATACAATACTCCGTCTTTTATTCGTTATCACTAAATTTATTATCTTGCTGCAATTGGGAATTTCGTTCCATAGATTGTCCATCATAATTAAAAAGAATGTTTCTTAGTTTTGATTTATCAAGCTTTTCTATACCAGCATCTTGAACATTATCCCATTTGTTGGGGGTAATATCTGTGGTAACCAATTGTTTTTCAATGGTCTTGATGTTTTCTATTTGTGACTGCGGTATAAGGTTTTCAATTTTGTAAGCAGATTCAGATATTTTGTTTTGTCCTAAGTTGTTTCGGCGGGCAATAATCTGTTTTTGATAGATGTCGCTGTTTTCTGGATTTTGCTCGGATTGCGGAAATAAATAACTAAAAGGCAAAGCGGAATCTATCGTTTGCGCACAAACTGATTGAATATTAAAAGTTATACCAATCAAAATAAGTATATGTATTTTTTTTAAGTTATTCATGGTTAAATTCCTTTTTTACTTCATGTCTCTGAATCTGTCCCATAGATTAAACCGGAAGCGCCTGTATTGATATCCATACCTTCCAACATTTTATCCAAAATAGCAGAGCCAATATCGGTTCCGGTTATTAAAATCGGGTTTAGAACATAGTCTTTTATAAAAGGTAATCCGTCTTTAATGGCATAATAAGCAAAGGCGCATTTGAATCCCATAACCATTACTTCTTGCAGCATTTTTCCCGGAGTAAGGCCGTTCATAGCGCTGAGCTGTTTCAAAAAGAAGATAGCCAGCCAAATGCAGAAGCCAAGTTTTAGTATTAAATAACCAAGCTCTTGGGTAACAGGCAAAGCTGTCGCGGCGGCTTGCAAAAAAGCGTTGGTCATAATAATTACCATACGGCAATACCAGCATTTTTCTTCGGCTTCTTCCGTGGTATGACCAAAATATTCTTCTCGAATAGCCTCGATATTGCAAGTTTTGTTGTCTTGCATACTTTGCGTTTCGGCTTCTTCGGCTGCAGCGTTATTTGCGTTGTCATCGGCATAAGCTAAATCGGCTGTTAGGCAAATTGTGCCAAACAGAAAGAAAACGATAAAGAAAAGTTTAATGTATTTACTTAACATTTTACAGACCTTCCTTTGATTATTTTCTGCCAGCTAATTTATTTAGTCTGGCGCGAGCTTTATCCATTTTAGCTTTGGCTTTTTGATATTTTTCACGCAATTGTCGCAATCTTTCTACATGATCAATGATAGTGGTTGCAACTTTGCCCGCTCCGGCAGTAAGAAGATTGAGAGCGGCTTTACCAATAGTTCCAACAAGAGCTTTAAATTTCTTTTGAAAATCGGCGCTGGTTTGGATACCTGAAATTTTGCTGGATAATTCTACTGCAAGACCCGTGGCTTTGATAATCAGAAAGCCCATAAAAATTAAAGCCATGGCGGTTGAACCGAATTTTTCATATAGCGCAGAATTACCAAAATCCAAATCTTTTTGTGTCAGCATTTTTTGCATGGCTAAAATGGTCATGGATATGGTCAGCCCTAGGCAAAGCATTATGGCTGACGATGATAGAATTATTTTGAAACCACTTACCGACCATTTACGAATTTGCTCAAACGGATAGGCCATAATTAAAAAAGGTAAAATGATTAAAATAATATTCAGACGAAAAATACTGTCTACCAGATAAAAAACAAAACCAAATTTTACAATGGTAAAGCAGATTATGAGAAAACAAGCCACGCAAAAGGCGGTAAAGTTTCCAACCTTAAATAGGCGGATTGCCACATCAAAGCCAATGCTTAGACGGTCACTGACCGCGCAGGCCATGCACCCCATCATTTCCATCGGTTCTTTAGGAAATTTTCCTGAAGAAAAGTTGGTCGCCATTTTGCCATCAAAATGGCATCCTGTGCCTTGAAATTGGTTTTTGTATACTTCGCAAATGTAACCTTGACCATTTTCACCAACATCATCGCCAAAAGTCGAGGCAATTTTTATGGCTTTTATTTTGGCTGCCGGATCGTTGGCGGTTATTTCCAAAATTTTAGAAGTAAATTCCAAGATGGTTATATATATTGGAAAGATAAAGTTTTGCAAAACATAATAAATTTGGTCGGTTGAAGAGGCCAATATTCCACACATGGCGCAGAGAAAAGCTTTGCGGACAATTTTGTTCCAAAACTCTCCCAAAGATTCTGGAGCCGGAGCGGCAACGTGGCGTAATATCTGAAAGGCCATCCAAATGCTGAAACCTAAAATAACCACACCAAAGAGGTTGTTGTGTTTGGTTTGCTCGGTATAAACTTTTATGGTTTGCGCACCGATAGTATTGTAAAAAATGCTGATGAATTCGCTTTGCCAACAGGTACGCTGACTTTCAGCCGCAGCACGCGGGTCATCTTGTGGCATGGCTGTTGCGCCGTCATCACTGCTACTGCTACGGCTACTGCACGCTGTTAACAAAAACAGCGCCGAAAAAATGATAAACAATACTTTTAGTATGTTGTTTATTTTTATTGTTTTCATTTTATCGTCCTTCACTCAAGTTCATATTTATAATAGTGTATCACAATTTTATGCCAAAAAATATTACAATATCATTAAAATTTATGAATTATTAGTACCAAAGGTCTGATATTGATATTTTTAGGGTTGCTTAGGATAGAGCTACTTTCGAATATATGTGTATTTCCGTTCTAAGTATTTTGGTCATTCTCTCTCTGAGTATCCTGATTATTCTGAGTATCCTGATTTTTCTGGGTATCCTGATTATCCTCACTCTGATTCTTTTGATTATTTTCGTTTTGGTTTGGTTTTTCCGGCATACCTTTTTCACCTTTCGGCTGATATCTTTTAAGTCCGAGTTTTGCACCAGCTTTTGCAGCAGCACCAAGCGTGGCACCTTTAACAGCGTTGCCTGCTTTGTTGGCTAATCCGGTTAAGCCGGTCTTATCTGCAATAATGCCTCCGGCAGTCGACAAGGCTTTACCACCCATTTTGGCCGCGCCTTTACCAGCTACAGTCATAGCCGAAGCAGCGGTTCCGCCCATTTGAGCGCCTATATTCAAACCAACGCCGCTGGCAAATTGACCGGCAACACTGTTGATAGTGCCGATTAACTTAAAGGCAAAAATACAGCAGGCAATTAAAATTAAAAGTTCAACACCGCTTAAATCAGTCATTTTCTTCAAAGTTTCTATGTCATTGGTACCTAGAGCGACCATAAAAGCTTCAATACCTTTGTCATCGGCTCCGCCAGCTGAGTAGTTGATTATTTCTATACCGATAACCAGCATAACACCGGTCATGGCAAAGGTGAAAAAGACATTCATTAGGGTTTCCACACCTTTGGTTGTGTACTTAGAGGTAACCTTAAACGGCCAACAAGCAATAAAAATTGGAATTAAAACACAGATAAATCCAATTTGTACAGTACAGTCTATCAGATAAAAACCAATTACCATCCAAATTGCTATGCCAAAAATATAAACTATCAAACCGGTTAGCCACATGCTTAAATCAGGAACTCGGATACCGGTGCCTTCTACTCCTATGGCTTTACCAACATCATCCGCAAAGGATAATATTTTATTTGCCCAATTACTTGGATTTTGCCAGCCATAGCAAATCAGACCGCGGCCGATAGCAGGCATGGTTGCCGCCGATTTACTGAAACAATCAGTAACTTTGTAAATACTGTTGAGCAAGGACGAATCCAATTCTCCACTTTCAATAGTCGGTATGTCTACCGCATTGTTAAGACAGCTTTCAACCGTTGGGTTCCCAATAGAGAGAAGCGCCATACCGGTATCAAGTCCGCCTTTTATGACCGGAGATACAAAATTGCCATAAATCATTCCGGCGTCTGCTAATAAAAAATAGGCAATTGAAACTTTTAACCCCAATCCCAAAACCGTGCGCAAATAAGAACCTATACTAGCTCCAGCCGGAGAAAATATAATTTTTAGGGTATTAAAAGCCAAATAGGCAAGCAAAAACGATATCATTACTTTTTGCAAATTTTCAGCCAAAGCGCTCCAGCCGATAGAAGCTATTTCTGCATCGGTGTTTAATATTATTTTAAATATAGAGCAAAGCGGGCAGCTGCTCAATTCGGAAAGGTAAACATTAAATGGTTTACAGCCTTCTATTGCATTTTCAACTTTTTTTGTTTGGACTTCTTCCAAGTATTGTACACATTGTGCATTTTCTCCGTTTTCATCACATTGGCAGGAAAAAGCTGTTTTATCGCCGCGGCGCATACCCAAGGTAATTTCCACTTTGGCTTTAGCTCTATTTAAATTGTTTTGCAGAGATAAAGCGGTTTGTGCCAGCGCTCGGCATTTTGCAGATTTGGAGGAAGAACGGCTGTTCCATTTTACACCGGTGTATTTGTAGTTATTCAAATCTGTCAAATCAGTAGCTGTGGCGGCGTCTTTTTTATAAAGGTCAAAAATACCGCTAAAAGCAATGTTAGACAGTACAACTGGTGGGTCTTTAGGGTCTTTGAGACCAGGGTTGCATTCTTTGTTATTAAAGTAGGCCGCAGCTGCTTTATTATAGCTGTTACGCAGGTTTTTATACATATTAAGACTGTTTTTAGAAATGTTGTCAACGTCTTTGCCTTTTTGTGTATTGTCTAAAACCTTGTCGGTACAGTCACCGGCAAAAACTGCAGAGGTGCTTAAAGCAAACACCAATAAAAATGATAAAATTACGGAAAATAGTCTAAATGTTTTCATTTTTAGTCACTTTCTTTGAACTGCGTTTAACCGTGTTTTTAGTTTTTGCTGATGTTTTCTTTTTAGAACGTATGGACAAAGGTTTTTTGTTTGTTGTTTGTATTTGGGGAACACCGATGAATGTTATGGCACAAATAATCACGATGGCCAAAATACTCAGCGAAAGGTATAAAAAGCTATTGGACATAAGAATATCAAGAATATCAAATGACAGCAAAAGGCAGATTGCTGCAAAAATTATCAATGTCAAAACTAGTGATTTCATTTTTTTATATCCTTATTTATAGGCCAAAATTATTGGCTATCTTTATTTCCATCATCTTTGTTTTCGCCGCCTTTATCACCGCCTTTATCACCGCCTTTATCAGCATTTTCATCTTTTCCGGAATCGCGACCACCAGCCATTTTGGCTTTGCTTCCGATACCAGCATAACCAAGGGCTTTTTTGGCATTAGATTTAATTGCTCCACCCAAAGCTTGTACTCCTCCTTTGACGCCAGAAGCTTCTGCCACGGCACCGGCAGCTGCCGCAGTCTTGCTTGCAGCTCCTTTAAGAGCTGGCTTGGCAATGGCTGTGGCGGCAGAAGCGGCTGTACCGCCAAGTTTAGCGCCCATGTCACCAGTAGCTGCGCCGCCGCTTTCAAATTTATTAGCCAGCATTCCGGATTCTTTGATTATTTTCATTGCCAACATAGAGCAAGCAATCAGCAGTACCATCTGTATTCCACTGATTTGCATGGTTTCTTCGATAGCGTCTACATCATTATTGTTTATGGCGCTTTCCAAATCTCCTTGCTGAGATAGCGCGTTTTTCATTAGTTCAAAAGCCGTGACTATGACTACCCCGAGCATAACAAAACGGAAAAATACGTTTAGCAGCATTCCCCAGCCGGTTTTTGTGTATTTAGCGGTCATTTTGAACGGCCAACTGGCAATTAAAAGCGGCATAAGGCAGCAAATTATGCACAAATGAATGGCGCAATCTAGTAAATAGAAACCAACAGCCAATAAAATCATCAAACCAAAGATATAAATTATGATGCCTTCTGCTAAAAGTGAAAACTCCGGAAATATGATTGCTTTTTTTTCTACCCAAGCCTGACACATTAATGCCCGTCCCAAAGCCGGTATTTGTGCTCCAAGGTGATTATATCCTTCAACAGCGCCCATGATATTTTTTAAAAAGTCGGATGATAAAAGCGCTTCTTTATCAGTAAATGAATATTTTTCGGCGTACTGACTGATATTTATCTCTCCGGCAGGCGCCAAGCCCAGCCCAAAATCAAATCCGCCGGAAATAATAGGTTCAATTGCATTTTCATAAACTGTTGTCGGGTCAGAAAGTAAAAAGTATGCTATCGCCACTTTAAAACTTTGAGTTAAAACAGTGTTTAAAAATTTTCCGGTGGTTTGAGCAGCAGGAGAGCCAACAAGAAGCAAAACCTGATAGCCGATGAACAAGGCAAGACCAATAACCAATAAACCTTGAAGTGGTTTTGCTAATTTGTCAAAAGCACCATTAGACAATTTTTGCGCCGATTGCAAAATCCTTTGAAAAATACCGCAAGTCGGACAAATGTTCATTTCGGCGGCATATTCATTCAGGGCTTTGCATTCTGATTCATTGACATTATCTTCTTCGAATTTATCATCGACAACCTTGCAAGAATCTAATGAGCCGCTATCTTTGTCGCAAAAACATTGTTTTTGGGCCTCTTCAGATAAGGCCGCTAAAAATGTATGGGCATTGCGACGGTCTTCGGTATATTTGCTTCGGATTTTTGATAAATTTATTAGGCCGGCACTACATTTTGCATATTGGTTACTTTTTTCAACTTTTTGGGTGAATTGCTGCAAAGTTCCTAAATTTGTATTATAGGCAATTAAGCCTCTATAACATCTAACTTGATTCCCTTCAACAATCTCCAGGGAATTACAGTCAAAATTTTGATCATATACGCTTTTCAATAAATCCTGAAGATTTGATTTTAAATCTATTTGATTTCCTGCTTTTAATTCTTGGATAGCCTTTTTTAGTTGGTTTTGAGCATGAAGTGCTCGCTCTTTTAATTTGGTGACATTAACATCGGTGTAATCATAGCTGTTTAAGTTTTCGACTATTTTAGTAAGAGTATAACCATTGACAGGTTTGAAATATTTTTTATCTGCTATGGCTGCGCCATTTATGTCATTGGCGCCAAATGACGGCTGAGTTGTAAAAATTTCGTCGATACTTTTACTTATGCTTCCGTATAAATAATGGCAGTGTGCATCTTTACCATCATTCTTATATAATGTTTGATAGGTAGTGTTGAATTCTTTGTAGTCCTTGGTCATAGCTGACAAAGCTTTATAAGCGTTTTGAGCAATCTGCTTTTTATGATTTTCATTGAGTTCGCATTCCACAATTTCTCCGCCGACTTTGGCATTATCCATTTTGACTGTGGTGGTTACCTTATCATCGGCGAGAGATGTTGTTGTACTTAGGCACAATAAAAAACATCCCGCTAAAACTACTGATAACGAGTATATTAAATTGCTTTTTTTTAAAAAGCTTCGACCAATCATATCCGTCCTTACAAAATAAAAGTCCCAAATATAGGATAAGTGTAACACAATTTTACAATTATTTGTATGACAATATGGTTAAATATTCGTAATCAAATTCCCTTTTTTAGATGGAATCGGTGGTATTAGAAGCTGAAACTTCAGAGAATTTGCCTTTGGTCAAATAGGTAAGGCAGGCTTTGCCAAGTTCAGCATCGTTTAGTGGTAACCAGCGATATTTGTTTATATAGAAAATATCTTTGGCATAAGATTTTTCACTAGGCGGTGACGTAAAAGGAAAACTTTCAAAACGTTCTAGCAATTTTTTTACGAATCGAGTATAGGCCGGAGCGTAAAAAATTATTCCATGTTGGATTTCAGCCGGAAGTTTGGCTAAATCAATTGCTTTTTGCGGAACTAAATCTAATAACATAGGACCTAGAATTTTTTGGCAAATTCTGCTTTCCTTTAATAAATCGGCTAAGTCACTGCCGGAATTTATTGGATTGATATCAATAACACGTTCAATGTTATAAAGGCGATAATTGTCAGTTATGGATAATAATTTGCGCAAAAGTAGGCAACCTGAACCATGAGTAACAAAAGATATATGGCCGCTGTTGTCTAGATTCTTTAGAAATTGAACTAACTGCTTTGCTTGATGGTTCAAATCTTTTTTTAGAGTCGCAGTGTTTACGGCAATTATATTAGCTTTGATATCTTTTAGCGATTCGGATACTGTATTCCACGAAAATTTAGAACGAGCAAAATTGTGCAGTAAGATAATGGAGTCTGTGTATGGCGTTTCTAATTCGTAAGCCTCTATATATTTTAAAAGTGTATTTTTACATTCTTCAAAACTGCCAGAATCGCGTCTAATGTACTGATTATCCAATAAACGGTAAGTGTTATTATAAATATTGTGCTGAATAACCCAATTTTGGAAGTTAAAAACGTCTTCCCAAAAGAATCTGCCGCCAAATGTAAAAAAATCAAATTTCATAACGAATCTCCAAACGAATCTTTTAGAATCTAGCCGAAAATAGATTAACAAAGGATTAAGATTTTGATTTATTGAGGTTTTTAACTTGATTTGTAAAATCTGGTGATTATCTAGTAAAATAGAGCATTATCAAATTGCTTAAATAGCGCGTAAAAAATATCTAATTTAATTTTATGCAAAAACAATCAGTTATAAAAAAATGAGAAAAAAATCAAAAAAATTGAAAAAAAAGGTGTTGACTTTGGAAAAGGATTATTCTATACAGTCAATCACCGGCCGATGAGGTGCGGTTGAAAAAAAA
>CAKQUE010000002.1 GCA_934277435.1 uncultured Alphaproteobacteria bacterium
GCCGGCAGCCAACGGCTGTGAACGATGCGTCGGCGGAGCGTTAGCGTAGTCAGTCTTGCAGCGCCCACCATATAAAAACCTCTTCGTAGTGAAGAGGTTTTTTTGTGGGCATTTTGAAAGGTTCTCGAACTTGCGAGAAAGCAAGTTTGAGAGCGAGAGAAAGGCGGGCGGCAGAACGCCGGCAGCCAACGGCTGTGAACGATGCGTCGGCGGAGCGTTAGCGTAGTCAGTCTTGCAGCGCCCACCATATAAAAACCTCTTCGTAGTGAAGAGGTTTTTTTGTGGGCATTTTGAAAGGTTCTCGAACTTGCGAGAAAGCAAGTTTGAGAGCGAGAGAAAGGCGGGCGGCAGAACGCCGGCAGCCAACGGCTGTGAACGATGCGTCGGCGGAGCGTTAGCGTAGTCAGTCTTGCAGCGCCCACCATATAAAAGGAGCGGAATATCCGCTCTGTCTTTATGATTGTTTCAACCAGTTTACTTCTGTTTGTGTTAAATTAAACGATGCCCAATCATCCAATTTAAAAACAAAAAGTTTATCATTGCTATCAATTTTTGTTAAAAGATAGTCTCTTATGTTATATGTTGAATTAGCGCTTTTTATTATCCAACAAGATTCCATTGGGTGTATATTACTGAAGGAATTTAAAGCTTTATATAAGTCATCATAATTTCTTCCTGGTTTTCTTAAATCATAATTAATTATGTATTTAGCCATATTTTTCTCCTTGGCTTAAAGTTAAAATTCATTTGACAAACCAAGAAAAATGACTATTACTAGAATTGTGAGAACTGATAAAGTCGTTTTTCGATTTGTCTGTTAGTGAGTTTAGATTCGTCTGAACTCACTTTGTTTATATGAAAATATGGCATTTATGTCAAGAAGTTTTTTATGTCTGGAACAGAATATTTGTTGACAATTTAATTTTTTCCCACTATAAACATATTATAGTACAAAGAAATAGGTCGTTGATAATGAAACTTATAGAAATTGCCGACATTAAAATTGGATACAATTATAAACGAGAATCATCTTCTCGCAATGATAAAGATGTGCAAATCACTATTGTCCCGGTGTTACAACCTCGAAATGCGCAAAACCTCTGCTTAGATAACGTCTCAGGTCTGGAACAGGCTTCTATAGTTGATGCAAAAGATAAATATTTTCTTTCAACTGATGAGATTTTATTTTCTAACAAAGGTGATTTTAAGGCTTTTGCATGGCTTGGAAATAAAAAAGTCATCGCCTCAAGTGCCTTTTATCGCATTAAGCTGAAAAACAACAGCTATCTGCCGGCATATGTGGCTACATATCTTAATTCTTCGTCGGGAAAATCTCAGTTAAATTTGAGACAAAATACGGAGCGCGTGAGTACCATAACAATTTCAGATGTTGAACAAATAGATATTCCTCTCATTCCTTTTGAAAAGCAAAAGCAAATTGTTGAACTATTTTTGCTTTATGAAAAAGAGGTGGATATAATGGAAAAAATAAAGCAAAATCGCAAAAAACTTATAAACTCTATATTAAGTCAGACCATAAAGGAGTAAAAAATGGCTAAATTTACACAGGAAGAATTAAATAAACTGTTATGGAGTGCGGCAGATTCTGCTCGTGGAACTGTGGATGCTGCTGTGTTTAAAGACTATATTTTAGCCTTTTTATTCTTCAAATATATCAGTGATATCAAACAGGCAGAAGTTCAAAAACTTAAAGAACGCTACGGAGATGATAAAGAACGTATTGCACTCCGTCTTAGAAATGCACGCTTTATTTTGCCGGAAGGAGCCAGTTTTTATGATATCTATGCTCAGCAAAATGCTGATAATATCGGAGAACTTATAAATATCGCCTTACATAAGATTGAAGATGCCAACACCACGCTGTTGCACGATATTTTTACAGTTGATTTTAATTCTCAAGCCATTCTCGGTCAGACCAGCCAGCGCAATAAAATGATTCGCGATATGATTACGGATTTTAATAAGGTTAATTTGGCAGAAGTTGAAGGCGATTTGCTCGGTAATGCGTACATGTATATGATTGAGCGATTTGGTTCAGATGCTGGCAAGAAAGCTGGGGAATTTTTTACGCCGAAAATTCTTTCTTCTCTGCTTGCAAAACTTGCTATGCCGAAACCAGGTGACAGAATTTGCGATCCGGCTTGCGGTTCCGGTGGTTTATTGCTGTTAGCCGGCGAAGAAGTCCAAAAACAAGGCTCTAATGACTATGCGCTTTACGGACAAGAAAAAACCGGTGCGACCTATAACTTGGCTCGTATGAATATGTTTTTGCATGGACAGGATTCTGCCCGTATCGAATGGGGTGACACCTTAAATTCGCCATTGCTTGTTGAAAATGATCATCTTATGCAGTTTGATGTTGTGGTTGCCAATCCGCCGTTTTCACTTGATAAATGGGGTGAGAAACATTTAGAAAATGATGTTTACCATCGTTTTGACCGCGGAATGCCGCCGGCAAGCAAAGGCGATTATGCCTTTATTTCGCACATGATTGCGACAGCAAAGCCTTTAGTCGGAAGGGTCGCGGTGATTGTTCCGCATGGTGTTTTGTTCCGCGGTAGTTCGGAGGGTAGAATAAGACAGGCCCTTATAGAAGAAAATATACTTGATGCAGTTATCGGTCTGCCGAACGGACTTTTTCAAACAACTGGCATTCCGGTAGCGATGTTGATATTTGATAAAAGCCGCGAAAAAGGCGGAACTAATGAAAATCAGAAAGATGTTTTGTTTATTGACGCCAGCAAAGAATATGTTCCAGGCAAAAATCAAAACACACTTTCGGAAGAACAAATACAGAAGATTTTAGATACTTATAAAAATCGCCGCGAGCTTGAAAAATATTCGCATCTTGCCACCTTTGAAGAGATTAAAGAAAACGACTTTAACCTCAATATTCCGCGCTATGTAGATACGTTTGAAGAAGAGGAAGAAATTGATTTAGCCAAGGTTAAAGCCGATATTGCCGACTTAGAACTTCAGTTACGAGATGTTCAAGACAAAATGCAGTGTTATTTGGAAGAACTGGGGGTCTAAATGGAGCATTTTGAAGAATACAAAAAACAAGGCGAGCCGGAAAAATATAAAAAAGCCGAAAATTGGGGCATAGCTATCGGCTTGCAGCAGGTTGACAATCTTACTCCTTCAAAATATCTGATAGAAGTTGCCAAAGATAACATTGAGGGCAAAATTTCCATTGATGAAGCTGGTGAACAAGTCAGCCGATATTATCAAAAAAATCCCGCAAAAACTGTGCAAGAGCATAATGAGAAAGAAGCAGATGAGGTTTCTGCGCGTATTGCCAAACTTTTAAGCACGCATACTTTTTCTTTTAGCCCCGCGGAGTTGATATCTATTCACAAGGTGTTGTTTACCGGTATTTTGGATAAAGAAGTTGCTGGTAAAATCAGAACATACGATATTACGAAAAAAGAACCTATACTAAATGGCGATACGGTTATTTATGGGCGTGCCGATAGTATCTTGGAAACGCTGGACTATGATTTTGCGCAAGAGAAAAAGTTTAATTACAAAGGTCTTTCCAAGCGTGAGAAAGTTGAACAACTGGCAAAATTTACTTCCGGTATATGGCAAATCCATCCGTTTGGAGAAGGCAATACTCGCACCACTGCGGTGTTTATTATAAAGTATTTATATACGCTTGGATTTTCTACCAATAATGATATGTTTGAAGCCTATTCTAAATATTTCCGCAACGCTCTCGTCCGTGCTAATTATCAAAATTTGGATAAAGACATTTACTACACTTATGAATATTTAAATAAGTTTTTCGGTAATTTACTGTTGGGTGAAAATAATTTACTGGATAACCGAGAAATGCAGATAAAGGATAATGCAGAAACAGAAAAAAGTTCACAGAAAAGTTCACAGAAAAGTTCACAGAAAATTTTGGAATTGTTAAAGCAAAACGAGAATATAACAACCGATGAACTTGCAAATTTGTTAGATATATCCCGTCGTGCTGTTGCCAAACAAATAGCTTCATTAAAAGAAAAAGGAAAAATCCGCCGCATCGGTCCAGACAAAGGCGGTCATTGGAAAGTGCTGGAAAAATAATAAACAAACTCTAAAAGTCCAAAAGAGAATTTGCAAAAAATATTTACTAAAGGTATAATGAGCAAGAAATAAACAGATGGAGTGAAAATAGATGAGTAAAGAACCGAAAAAAGAAGATGATAAATATATATCTATACCATTAAATTTGATGTTATTGTCTGAAGATTGTGATATTTCTAAGTTAGATGAAATATTTGAGAATTATAAAAAAGAGAAAAAAAGAAATTTGCTTGCAAGTGGCAATGATTATGTTCTTTATATGAAATGTGGGGAACTTGGTAAACCTGCGTGGTTAAATGAATTTAAAAAAATTTGGAAAGATGATATATCTCACAGATTTAAAAATACCTGCAGTCAAGGTTTGACCTTTTTAAAGGAAATAAAAAAAGATGAAAAAAAATATATTTTTGCTATAAATTATGGATATGGCTGGTTAAATATAAAAAAAAATAAAATAAATGGAAAATTTGGAATTTATGTAGCAAGTAAAATTATATCAGATAAAGAAGCTAAAATAAAGAATTCTCAATCTCGTAACTTAGATGGTGCTGCGACTAATAAAAAAAGAATGTTTTCTAATAGCCTTAGTGATAATGAGTTATTTGCTTTATTGGATGAAGCAGAGGTTACACGAGAACTAGGAGCTATTGCAGATAAAGGTTCAATAGATTTTAGTTCTCTTGTAGGTAAGTATGGTCCTTTGAATATAAGATTTAAAATTAAAGATACAGCTGATAAAAGTGAAATTTTTAATGATGTTATAGATAAATTAAAACATTTAATTGATTTATATGAAAATACGAATGATAGCGATTTATCATTGTTGTTTAAAGGAGTAAGGCCTACAACAGTAAAAGAATCTGAAGAACTTTTTAATAAATTGCCAAATCTTTTAAAAGATGATAATTACAATTTTTGTTTATTTGAACCTGAGTGTGATTTTGATGTTATAAATGTAAATGGATATCAGTATAAAATAGGAGAAAAAAATAGTGAAGTATATGAAAAATTAGATTTGAAAGATTATTTGGCTTTACGAACAGATGTTTCTTTGGATAATTTAAAGGAAGATAGTGTTTCTATAATTAATTTTGATAATAAAGTTGAAAAAAGTTGGAGTATTTTATCCGCTATTTATGGAGAATATATTAGCGGTCAAGATGCTATAATTTTGTCAAATAAGATTTGGCATAAGATAATTAAAAGTAAATATGAAAGAATAAATAAAAAAATTAAGGATATTGAATGTGTATATAATGTTCCAGATACTTTGAAGTCTGGTACTTTTAATAAAATAAAAGAATATATGAAAACAGAGGAATATACAAAAACAAAAAAAGTATTAAGAGAAGATTGTTTCAATAAATCGCTTTCGGAAGAAAAAGGGTATATTTTATTGGATAAAGAATGTATAACAATAGATAATAACTCTCTTGAAGTTTGTGATGTTTTAAAATTAAATCCCTTAGAATTTATACATGTAAAAATAGGAACAGATGCTGACAAATTAAGTCATTTATTTGCACAAGGATATGCATCTGCTCGTGCTTATACGCTAAATTTTGATAATTACATAGAAAAAGTTGAAGAAAAAATAGGAAATAAAGAATTTCTACCTAAAGATATAAAAAATAATAATGTAACTATAAATTATATGATTTTGAATCAAGGACACAAAAACAAGTTAACATTTTTAAATAAAATGACAATTATTGAAAAAATTGAAAATATGGAAGCTTTTGGTTTTAAAGTTAAACTATCTTGGGTTAATGACATAGATTTATATCCTAAAAAAGTAACAGAGGTTGCCGATGCAAAATAATCAAAAAATTCCTGAGGGGTGGAGTGTTAAAAAAATATCTGATTTAGGAACTACCGTATCAGGTGGAACTCCCGATACGAATAATCCGGAATATTGGGATGGTGATGTTTTATGGGTTACTCCATCGGAAGTATCAGCTCTGTCAAATCGTTTTATTTGGGATACTGAAAGAAAAATTACCGAAAAAGGTTTAAAACAGAGTTCTGCAAAATTGCTTCCTGTTAATTCGCTTATCATATGTACTCGTGCGACTATTGGAGACTGCTGTATAAATAAAAAGCCTATATGCACAAACCAAGGATTTAAAAATATTATAGTTACAGGTAATAATGTGGATTTTTTGTACTACCTTATTTCTAAAAATAAGCATGAATTAATACGTAAAGCTTGCGGTAGTACTTTTCTTGAAATTTCTAAAAAAGATATAGATAATCTAAAATTTCCTATTCCACCATTACATGAGCAGGAGAAGATTGCGGAGATATTGGGGACGTGGGATGAAGCGATTGAAAAGCTGACGAGCTTAATAGAGCAGAAAAAACTCCTCAAAAAAGGTCTGATGCAAAAACTCCTCACCGGCAAAGTCCGCCTATTTAAAACCTCGCCCCTTGCGGGAGAGGTCGCAGATTTATCTGCGAGTGAGGGGTTAGATAATAATGACAATATAAAAATATCTTCTCATCGAATGTATCAGCCTTATATAAAAGAATTTTCTCGAGATATGCGTAAAAATTCTACCAAAGCGGAAAATCTATTGTGGCAAAAAATACGAAATGGACAGCTTGGATTTAAATTTCGCCGTCAGCATCAAATTGATAATAAATATATTGCCGATTTTGTTTGCCTGGAAAAAAGGCTGATTATTGAACTAGATGGCGGTCAGCATAATGATAGGCCTAAAGATAAAGATAGAACATTATATTTAGAGAATAATAATTTTAAGGTTATTCGTTTTTGGGATAATGAAATTTTGCAGAATATTGATGGGTGTTTGGAAATATTATTAAAAGAGATAAGTTTATTAAATAACCCCTCACCCTGTCCCTCTCCTGCAAGTGGCGAAGGAATATCAGCCACTTACTCTAATCCTCTCCCGCAAGTGGCGAGGAAGGATGTGGGATGTTCTTTAGATACCCCTCACCTGGCACAAGAGTGCCATTCTCTCCCGCAGGGGGCGAGGAAAAATGAGCGTTTTTCTCAACCTTGGAAAACTATAAAGCTAGGAGAAATAGCGGAGTTTGCAAAAGGCAAGCAACTTAATAAATTAGATATGATTGAAACCGGTATATATCCTGTATTAAATGGTGGAATTACTTATTCAGGTTATACAGATGATTGGAATGCCGAAAAAGGTACAATAACAGTAAGCGAAGGTGGAAATTCCTGTGGATATGTCAATTATATTAAAGAGAGATTTTGGTGTGGCGGGCATTGTTATGTCGTTAATAATATTAAAGTAAATAAATTTTTTCTATATCACTTATTAAAGTTAAATGAACAAGATATAATGAAATTGAGAGTTGGTTCAGGTCTTCCGAATATTCAAATTTCATCAATAAATAAATTTAAGGTTTCTGTGCCATCAGACATATCAGAGCAACAAGCTATTGCCAATGTTTTATCGACAGCAGATGAAGAAATAGATTTGTTGAATAAAAAACTAATATTGTTTAAAGAACAAAAGAAAGGTTTAATGCAGCAACTTCTAACCGGTAATATAAGAGTGAAAGTGAACTAAGATGAAAAAAAAATCAATAAAAATGGCAATTTGTTACGATTTTGATGGAACTCTATCTCCTCAATACATGCAGAATGTGACGTTTCTACCTGAATTAGGTTATAAAAATCCGCAGGATTTTTGGTCAGAAGTAAAGGAATGTGCCCAAAAGCAAAATATGGATGAAACTTTAGCGTATATGAATCTAATGATTGATAAAGCTAAGGAAAAAAATATTGCACTGACTGCTAGATTTTTAATGCAATGTGGGAAGAATATAGAATTTTTTCCAGGAGTTATTGAGTGGTTTGATCGTATAAACTTATATGCAAAATCTAAAGGGATTACTTTAGAACATTATATAATAACATCAGGAAATGAAGAAATTATCAGAGGTTCAAAAATTAGTAATAATTTTAAGTATATTTTTGCGTGTAAATTTGCATACAAATGGAATTATTCTCAGTTAATTGCAGAAAAACCAGCAGCAGCTGTTAATTATACGAATAAAACGCAACATCTTTTCCGCATAAATAAAGGAATATTTAATTACTGGCAAAATGAAGAAGTTAACAGGTACATGCCAGAGGATGAAAAATACTTAGATTTCAAAAATATGATTTATATAGGTGATGGTGAAACTGATGTACCTTGTATGAAAATGGTTATATATCAAGGAGGTCAAGCTATTGCTGTTTATAATCCTGATCAAAAAGGACAGAAAGAAAAACGTAATAAAAAAGGAGAAATTACAAAAAAGTTACGACGTTCATCCTTAGATATTGCTAAAGATTTATTAGAACATCAAAGAGTTAATTTTATTGCACCAACTGATTATACAGAAGGTTCTAAACTGGATTTGATTATAAAAAATATAATAGACAGAATATCACTGAAAAATAATTAGGAGAAGTTACTTATGACGGCACATTATATTCTTCCGAATTTTGATGAAGCAAGCAGTTCGCAAATTCCGGCGATTTTGCAACTGATAAATATGGGATACACCTATATTCCGCGTCATGAGGTCGATGCCCATCGTGATGGTAAAAATCAGTATATTTTGCGAGATATCGCACACAAAGCAATACGAGCCATCAATCCGCCGGAAATCTCGGATAAAAGCATTGACGAGGCTTTGTTTGCTTTAGAAAAAATCAAGCTTGACGACGGTGTGGTTAAGGCTTCGGAAGATGTGTTTTCTGATTTGTTGGGCGGTCGCGCGGTTTCGGAGATTATTGACGGTAAACGCACCTCTCCGCAACTAAAGTTTATTGATTGGAAAGAGCCGGAAAACAATCTGTTTCATGTGGTCGCAGAATTTGAATTGGAAGAAGACCAAAATCGCCGGCCGGATATTGTGTTGTTTGTTAACGGAATTCCTTTTGCGGTGATAGAAAATAAAAAGGCTTCCGTTTCGGTTGATGAGGCAGTCAGTCAAATGATACGTAATCAAAAATTTTCGCAAACACCGAAGTTTTTCTTATTTCCGCAGATTTTAATTGCCACAAATATCAACCAAATCAAATACGGAACGATGTTAACACCTTTTGAGTTTTATTCGGTATGGAAAGAGAAAGACGCAACGAATGATTATAAACAAAAGGTATTGGATAGCGTTAATAAACCTGTTGATACTAAAATCTTGGCACAAATCGGTGAAGATTTGTTGCGTTGTTCTTATAAACAGGAGCCAAAACAAAGTTTAACCGCGCAGGATTATGGTATTTATAGCCTGTTAGAGCCGAAAAGGTTGCTCGATTTGGTACGGAATTTTATCATTTATGATAATGGTATCAAAAAAATTACACGCTATCAACAGTATTTTGCTATCAAAAAGACTATTGCAAAAATTCAGACTATGAATGAAAACGGTAAGCGTCGCGGTGGTTTGATTTGGCACACTCAGGGAAGCGGTAAATCGCTGACAATGGTTATGCTGGTTAAGAATCTGATTGAAACAATTACCAATCCGCGTGTGATTGTGGTAACCGATAGAACGGACTTAGATGTGCAAATCCGCGATACTTTCGCAGCTTGCAATATCAAAGCCGGCGTACAGCAAGCAACTTCTTGCGCCGATTTGGTTAAGAAAATTAAATCCAAAACTTTGGACGTTATCACAACATTGGTGCATAAATTTGATAAACCAACCGATTTTGTGGATGATGATAACAACTTATTTGTTTTGATTGATGAAGCGCACCGAACACAAGGCGGTGATGCTAACGCGATGATGAATAAAATGTTACCGAGAGCTTGTCAAATTGCTTTTACCGGTACACCTTTGATGAAAAAAGTTCCGAAGCGCTTGGAAGGGAAAGTTATATCTAAATCACAATCAATTCAGAAGTTCGGTGGCTTAATTGATGAATATACGATTTCGGAAGCTGAAAAAGACGGGGCTGTTTTACCGCTTATTTATCAAGGACGCTTTGTTGACCAGACCGTTGATAAAATTGCCGATAAATTTTATGAGCGTTTGGCTTCAAAATTTACGGAAAGCGAACGAAAAGATTTTGCAAAAAAATGTATTTCTTCTTCGGTTTTGGAAGAAACATCGCAACGTATTGAGATGATTGCCTTAGATGTTAATGACCATTTCTTGAAAAACTTTAAGAATACCGGATTAAAAGGTCAGCTGGTGGCTCCAAGTAAATATGCGGCTGTTATGTTCAAAAAGGCTTTGGATATGCTGGGCGATATCAATGCCGAAGTCGTTATCTCCGATACATTGGCAGACGAAGGTAAAGATGATGTAAATTCTGCGCATAAAAAGCTTGTAACCGAATATATGGCAGAACAAAAACATAAATATGGTTCGCTTGAAAGCCGAGAAAAGCAGATTATTCAAGATTATAAGAAAAATCCGGAAGGTTGCGAGTTACTTATTGTAGTTGATAAGCTGTTGACCGGATTTGATGCGCCGAGAGATACGGTTTTATATTTAGCTAAGCAACTTAAAGACCATAACCTGTTGCAGGCAATTGCTCGGGTTAATCGTGTTTATGATGGTGATGCCGGGAAACAAAGCAAAACAGCCGGTTTAATCGTTGATTATTCTAAAAATGCCAAAAACTTGAAAAATGCCTTGGAATTGTTTTCAAACTACGCTCCGGAAGATATTGAAAACGCTTTACTTGATACAGAAAGCCAAATTGCTCTGCTAAACAATATTTATACTCGTTTGCATGACGCTTTTAAGGATGTTGCAGATGTTAACAACACAAATGCTTATGTAGAATTTTTGACGGATAAAGCTCATGAAAAAGAAAAAGAAGCTTTTTATGATGATGTAAATAAATTTATTAAACAGTTTTCAGTTTGTTACTCTTTGTATGACTTCCATGATAAAATGGATCAGGATAAACTTGAAATTTATAAAAAAGACCTAAAGCGTTTTGTTGAAATTAAAAAATCAACTCAACTCGTTTTGGCTGAGAAGATAGATTTTTCAAAATACAAAGACCAAATTATGAAATTATTGGATAAATATGTTACGGCGAAAGATGTTGAAGTTCTCTCCAAAAAAATAAGTTTATCTGATATGCATGAGTTTAACCAATACATTGAGGACGAAAAGAACGGATTATCTGATAAGTCAAAAGCTGATGCTATTTTAGCACAAACTAAAAAGGTGTTAAGTGAGCGCTATGAGCTTCAAGATGAAGTGTTTTATGGAAAATTCAGTGAACTTATCAGAAAACTTTTAGAGGATTTGAAAACAGCTAAAAAAGAAGATTTGTCCGCTTTGTTAGGGCAAGCAAAGGAAATTCAAAAAAAGGTCAGCGATTATGAAGATAACGATATCCCAGAAAGTCTGCGGAGTGCAAAGCTTTATCACCCATTTTATCGCAATATCAAAAAGTTCTTCAAAACAACGGGAGATGATTATACGCAAATTGTTGAGCATATTGTTGAGTTGATTAAATCTTCAAAAGTTGTTGATTTCCAAAACAATTTGAATGTTAAACGGCAAATATTTAACGATATAGAAGATTACTTGTTTGATGAGGTGGATGAAAAATTGTCTGCCGATACTATTGAGCAGATTACAGAAACAGCATGGAATATTGCCGTTCAAAATAAGGATATGCTCTAAATGGCAGGTTTAGATAACATCAAAATTATCAAAGAAAAGCGTAAATCTTTAGCGGTGGAGGTTTACCCGAATTTTAGTGTTGTTATAAAATCTCCTGAACAAGCAAAAGATTTTGAAATTAAAGATTTTATCAAACGAAAAACACCATGGATTGAAAAGCAGATAAATTATTTTAAGCAATTCAATATGCCGGAAGATAAAATTTATGAATCCGGAAGTTCTGCACTTTATTTAGGCCGTCAGTATCAAGTAATTATCGAAAAATCGTTGCTCAGAAATATTGTAAAAATTTTTAACAATAAGATTTATATATTAACTCCTCTGCCACAGAAGTTGGATGAAATAAATCAAGTCTTTTCTGATTGGATGATAAAACGTGCTGAGGTTGTTTTTAATGAACGGTTAAATGTGTGTATGAAAGCTTTCCCTGATTTGGAAATGCCAAGTTTGAAAATCAGAAAACTGAACAAACGCTGGGGAAGCTATTTGAAAAAACATGAAATTGTACTTAATCCGGCTCTGATTAAAGCAAGCAAACACGCCATTGATTATGTAATTTATCATGAGCTCTGTCACGCCTATTATCCTAATCATACCGAAGAATTCTATAATCTTTTATCCTTAAAAATGCCTAACTGGGAAAAAGTAAAAGAAAAAATGGAATTAAAAATACTGAGTTATTGAGCGAAAATGATTAAAGTTTTGTTTGTGTGTTTGGGGAATATTTGTCGGTCGCCGATGGCGCAGTTTGTGTTTAAGCAGATGGTTGAGGAGCACGGTTTATCCGAGCAGTTTGAAATTGATTCTGCAGCGACTGAAAGCTATAATGAGATGTGCCACGCCGGCATTCATTATGGCACACGCGAGATATTGAAATCAATGCATGTGCCGTTTGAGGAGCATTATTCCCGCCGCATTCGTCCGCACGATTATGCTTACTATGATTATATTTTGGCGATGGACGATAGCAACATTGAGGACATTTTGGAGATTATCGGACCGGATACGGAACACAAAATTCTTCGTCTTCTTGATTTTACGAACAATCCGCGCAACATCCGCGACCCTTGGTATACCGGCAATTTTGATGAGTGCTACTGGGATATTTACGAGGGCTGTCAGGCATTTTTAGATTCACTTGATTTGCGGGCTTGATACTCAACTTTCAATTCATTTTGGCATTGTTTGTAGCGGGCGGCCATTTGTTCGAGTTTGAATTGCAGGCGATTGGAACTGTCGCGGGATATTCTTTATAT
The DNA here is from genome assembly GCA_934277435.1 of uncultured Alphaproteobacteria bacterium. Classification (GTDB taxonomy): domain Bacteria; phylum Pseudomonadota; class Alphaproteobacteria; order RF32; family CAG-239; genus RUG410. The sequence continues at coordinate 12,993 of CAKQUE010000002.1, forward strand.
CATAAAAGTGACCATTCATTACCAAAAAATAATCGGTGGCAGACCGAGAAACATAAGTATATATTGGCTTAAAGCGGTGGTTGATAACAGATACTTTTTACTTTAAAAGTATCCGTAATCGTCATTGAAGCACCAATCCACCACCATAAAGACCACTCTTAAAGAGTGGTTTTTTTGTGGGCATTTTAGAAGGTTCTCGAACTTGCGAGAAAGCAAGTTTAAGAGCGAGAGAAAGGCGGACGGCAGAACGCCGGCAACCAACGGCTGTGAACGATGCGTCGGCGGAGCGTTAGCGTAGTCAGTCTTGCAGCGCCCACCAGCTCCAAGGAATGATACCAGTCATTCCTTTTTTTATTTTAAATTTTGTCGTATCCGTTAACTGTCGCTGTTGGGCTGAGCCGTATAGGCCGGAGAAAACCGCGGATAAGCCGATGATTGTAGACGTCAGCGGACTTGATATGTTTAAAGAGTTGCAAAAAACACTTAAGCCGGTTGATTTTGATACATCCAATCTTCCGCAATATTTGGAACAAATTCAAACATAAGTTCTTGGAGCGACGAAAAAATTATTAATTCGTTGTATGATGCAAGGACAGATTATATGGAAGGTATTCATTACACAGATTCAAATGATATAAAAAAAACAACAAAATATCATCCATAAAAGATACCCGAAAGAACGTAAAAAAGCTTTAGATGCACTAAAAATAAAATATTGATAGAGTTAACGAGAATGATAAACTAATCTTTCTCGTTATATTTTTTGTTGCATTCTATAAGTCATTACTGTTTCTAATATTTTTGATAAAAAGTTGTACAGCTGTGAATATGTTTGCATTTGCTCAAAAGTTCCAGGAAGATTGTCTGTGTCATTTGATTTTTCACTCAAAAGAAGCATCATATTGAGATATATAGCAGAGCTTTGTGTTAAATAATCACAAAAAAGCTGATAATTTTCCTCATTAAAAACATCTTTTGCTAATTCTTTAATGTGTTTTTCTAAACAAATAGCTCCTTCTGCATATTTTTGCTTTAATACTAAATCTGGAACATATTCGTCAGAGATTTTTGGACCACAAGTTGCCAATATTTCATCGGACCGCTCAGCATAATGAGGATATTGTTCATCTTTTATATTTTCCGCGCAAACATTTGTGTTTAACGCCATAACAAAACCCAAACTTAAAACAAACTTTCTCATTTTACCACCTCTGCTTGAATTATATATAACATAAATTAACATATGTTAAATACAGATAATATTATTCTAAATCTCCAAACTAGCGGGAAAGTTATCCGAGTTCGACGTTATCCAACCTCCCCTCAACAATAGAAAAATTCGCATTTTGATGACAGTTACATTTCCCCTAAATATTTTCCAAGAGAATATTAATTTTCATTGATTTTTGACAAAAAATAACGTAAAATAGCGATAAGTTAAGAATAAATTATAGGTTGAAATATGAATAGCAGCGATTTTGAAGATTTGATTTCTTTTAGTGAAATAGAGGTAAATCCAGAAAATGGTTCTATAGATTTTATCGCCTATAAAGGAAAAGAAGCCGTTATAGCTCAATTAATAGAAGATAATCAGCTTGAAAATTTATCTATGACAAAGTTTAATGAACTTGCCTGTCAATATATGCCGATTATTCAAGCTAGGAAAAAATTAAGAGAAAAGAAAATTAATGACTTTAAGAGTATGCCTGTAGAAAATATTGCTACACTTTCTTTAGAACAAAGGGTTGATTGTCTGGAAACTATTTTTCATAGATATCAAACAATGGGTGAAATGTCTGATATTTGCTCTCAAAATAAAGATAAATTAAAAGCTTTGCTTTATGGTATTAAAATGCCAAAAGATTTTTGGCAGAGTGAAGAACTACAAGCTAATCGCTTTGTTGCGTTGGTTGCTAATAATAAAAAAATTACCGATAATATGAAAAATTGGCAACATCTGGATATAGAAGATAAAAAAGCAACCATAAAAGAAACGGCAAAAATTATTGAGTATGTATATGGTACTCCTCTGAAAGTTGGATTTTATACGCAGGAAGAGTATCGGAAAGAAAATAATCTTGATGAAAATGCACCTGTATTTGGAGCATATCAGGAAAAAGGTAAGATATTTTTTAATACCGATCGTTTAGAAAACAGCGATAATTATATGGGCGTTTCTGTAGTATTTCACGAGTATATGCATAAACGGCAGGAAGAAGTAAAATTTGAAAATCCATTGATAAACAGATTGTTTGCTTGTAACGTAGATAGAGCCGTCGGTTATGAAATGAGAAATATAGATTCTTCCTCTCCGGAATACGGAGATATATATTCTTTGATGCCAAAAGAAGTGCACGCATATGCTATGCAAAACTATGTCGAAGGTTGTATTGCTGATAAAACAGGAATAGAGAAAACACAAGTTAATGAAACAAAAAATATAAAGCAAGTGCATGACAAATCTTTTGCAATGGCCGATGTATGTCGATGCCGCAATTAGAAAAACTAGTTGACAATCAAGCTATTAGTTACGGTCACTCAGAAGTAGGCAACGTATTTGTGAAGTGTTTGCCCTAAAATCAGCCCTATTCTCACCACTAATGTTAACTTTTTTCTTTCATAGATTTCTTTTAGCTGGATTTTTTTGTTTTCTATTATATAATTTGCTGCAGACACAAGCAGTCCATCAAATTGTGTTTGGGTAAATAGATTTTATAATCTTTGATACTGCTTTTGCCGCTTACTTTGATGTAAAAACATTTTAATTAATAACTTACGGAGTTTGTTATGCTTAATTCTAAAAAAACAGCAGAAGTTATCGCCACCTATTTTGGACTAGGATTATCGCCCAAAGCCCCTGGAACAGTCGGTTCTTTCGGCACGTTGCCTCTTGCTTTTATTTTGGCCTATTTTACAGGAATATACGGCATTGTGGCTGTGGCAATTATATGTTTTATTGCTGGTGTTTTAGCTACTGACGTCATTATTCGCAATCAAAAAGAAAAAGACCCGGGAAAAGTTGTTATAGATGAAGTTGTCGGACAGCTTTTGGCTTTTAGTTTTGTCTGCGATTATTTGTATCAAAATTTGCAAAATTGGTGGATTTATCTATTTGGATTTGCCGCTTTTCGTTTTTTTGATATATGCAAAATGGGACCTGTTAAATGGTTTGATTCAAAAATGAAAAATGCATACGGTGTTATGCTGGACGACGTGTGCGCCGGCTTGATGGCCGCTTTCACCTTATGGCTGTTTGTCAAATTCGGTGTTGTTTTGTTTAATTAATGGCTTATCATTCCAATTTTGCAGGCACTTTTTTAATAAAGTGTCTGCTTCATATCGGGAAGCATAAGCTTTTATCTTATATTTAACTGCCGCGTCTTTAGCATTTGATTTTGTAAAAATTCTGCTATCCAGTGTCTTGCATATTTCTTCAGTTTCAGCCGTTTGCTCCATTTTTTCTATACGAGAATACATATAGACCAAAGAATCATAATAATGAAGTCTATCCAATTGGCCGGTGTTTGCCGGCAATCCAGAGTATACTTTAGCGGCACAGAGCAAAGTTTCATCATCAATATTTTTATAGTCCAGCGTTGTTAACTCAGTGGAACCCTTAGCCAACACCGAGAATAAATTTCCTTTTCCTAAATCCAGCATCAATTGCAAGTACATTTTATTATTTTGGAAAGCTTGCGTATAGTTGCGACTAAGACGCTCATAATCAAGCTCATACAGTCCCTCTTTTTTAGGCAGCATTTTGCGGATAGAGTTCCATAGCACTTTGGTTTGGATAACATTTTCAGATTCCAACGCATAATCCAAAAAAGATTTGCCATTATTATCCAAATACAGCAGGACTTCAGGGGACAAAGTTTTCACTTCTTTTTCTTTCAAATCATCTGCCAATTGCTTTTCGCGGATATCTTTAACTTTGTTTAAAATATCACGTCGTTTCTCTTTATATTCGTCACCGTATTCTTGACCTCCCTCCAAAATTGGCTGCAATTTATCTTCCATTTCCGGATTTAATCTTGTTCCCTGACGAATCAATTCTTCAATATTATCCAACGAATAATTTGAGCGCACAGCTTCATTAAAAATAAATTCAAACATTTCTCGCTCTTTTTCACCGCCTTCCGACTTTTTATCATCGTGCCAATACGCGCCGTTATGTTCAAATTCGCCTTTCTCTGTAATTTGTCTAACAACTAAAGCTCGTACATTTTCTCCAACTTTGACATAAAGAGCCTCGTCTTCAGTCAGAAGTTCTGTTTGCATAAAATATTGAAAACCGTCACTGCTAAACATATTATTTTTGCGGTATTCATCAGCTTGCGTACAACGAAACAGATTAGTCGATTTCATTTTGACTTTTCCAATTTTATCACTGATACTGTTATGATGAACGATAAAAAGCTGTTTTTGAATATTATTCGCTTCTTGCTCGGAGTAACCTAAATCTATCAAATCTCTAGATAACTGAGCATCAATGGCTTCAACCATATAAGTACCATAGCAATGAGTAAAAATAATCAAGTTACGCAAATTTTTAGCCGCTTTTTCAGCAGAAATTTTTTCCAAGTATCCTTCTTTGTTTTGCTTAGAAACAAGCGGAATAATGTATTCATCAAGCAAACCTAAAGCTCTCTCGGCCGAACCTTCGCGATGTTTGGTTTTTTCGGGATAATATAATGAACAGATATCCACATTTTTGCGTTCTTTTTCGGATAACATATTTTCTACAACCTTGCACATGCCATTGGCACCTTGCGCAGAATGTACGGCACTACCAGGAAGAACTAAAACAGTTTTACGTTTGGCAAACGGATATTTATTATTTACTTTCCGCCAATGATTCGGAGCATCTAAATCGCGTATCCCCATAAAAAAAGTAAAATTTTTTTCTTCTTGTTCCGACATATTAACCTCGCTTAACGCATATTAACATCTTTAATTATTGAACCGCAATTTTTCGGTAAATTTTCTAAAACATTTCGCAATCCCATAACCTTTTTTTCTGTTGCAAATTCAAATGTTTTTTTAATCATATATTCAGGCATCATTTTTTGCATTCCGTTAGCCGGAGCGTAAACTCTATTATTTAACAGTTTCAGCATTTCAGTGCGATTTTCGCTTTCTGGCAACTTTTCTACCCCTGCATAAACATTGGTAAACATCTTACAAAAACTATTTTGCCTATACAAATCCCTAGGATTTTCTCTTTGTAAAATTTTTTTGACTGCTGTTTCCATAATCTGTTCGGAAGTAAATTCAAAGTCTAATTTTGCAAGCTTCTCCAAAGGCAAATGAGGCAAAATAGCATTTAACATAGCAACAGAATCCAAATCAATAGCTCGTTGCGCCCATTTTTTTGATTTTTCTAGGGCTTTATATTCATTTTCATTTTTAATATAAGGTATATATTCTTCATCTTGTAATTTAGGCAGTTGATTTAATTTAGGCAGTTGATTAAACATTGCGACAGCAATTTTTTCAGCTGATTTTATATTTCCACCAGAAAGTGCTTTATCTAACAAAAATTCATTATTTTCATTATATACTAACAAAATTTCTTCTGCCAATTCTGAAACATGAAAATTATCAGCATCCAAATTTTGCACTGCTTTTTGGTATTCTGTATTCAAAAAACGGGCAAAGTTTTTAGCTTCTTTAACATAGCCCCTACCTTTGTTAAAGGCTTCCATTGCCAATTCTTTATAATCCGGATGCTTAGCAACAATGTTTTCCAAAATTTGTTCGGCGTTTTCAATAAAATAAGTTGAAGTGGCTACTTCTTGAAAAATTGCATTGAACAGCTGTTCTTCTTTTTTTCCGGCTTGAGTTTTATAAATTTCACTTTTCCAATATCCGCCGTTATGATCACTGACACCCAATTTTGTTATCCTCTCAACCAATAACACTCGAGAATTATTAGTTAATCTTAAATATAAAGCATCGCCTTTGGCTGGTTCTTTAGATTTAACATAATTATAAAACGTTCCGAGTTTTGTTTCTTTAACACTGACATCTTCATCTGATGAGCTAAGACGAATAAAATTTGTAAAACGAGTATCTTTATCACCCAACTCCGTATCTATACTATTGTGTTGAACTGCAACGAGTTGTTTTTGAATAAACTTTCTTTCTTCAGATGAATAGCCTAAATCTTCCATCATATAATTCAGGTGTTTGTCAATTTCCTGCAAAATATAACCACCATAACAATGTGTTACAACAATCAAATTGCGCATATTATGGGCAGCTTCTTCTGTGGATACACGCTGCAAATCACCATTTTTATCTTTTGTTGCAACTAAAGGAATAATGTATTCATCCAGCAATTTCTGTGCGCGTATAACTGCCGGACCGAACGAAGCATTTGCACTACCATAATAAATTGAACAAATTTGAAAATCATCAATTTTATCTTGAGGCAACATATTTTGAACAATTTTACACATTCCATTTGCTTCTTTAGCTCTATTTGCACCACTGCCAGGAAGAATCAAAATTGTTTTTTTATCTGCAAAAGAAATATCTGTTTTTTCCTTCCAGTGATCAGGTTCGCTTTCATCACGGACACCTATTCCGAATTTTACATCATCGCTTTGAAATTCTGATAAAAATTCTGCCATAGCTTTTTCATCATCATACATATCATCATCTTCATACATATAATCATTTCCTTTTGCTGTAATATCCATAAATCCTTCCGTAATTCATAACGTAAGGATAGCAGTTCTTTTTGATTTTGTCTAGTTTTATTTATTCAATTCACGCCACTTGCGCACATTTTCATTGTGTTCAGACAACGTAGTGGCAAAATTATGTCCACCATTACCAGAAGCCACAAAATAAAGGTACGAAGTTTCAGCCGGATGCGCCGCCGCATATATAGCATCTTTTCCTGGGTTGCAAATTGGAGTCGGCGGTAAACCAGCGTATTTATATGTATTATAAGGACTATCAATACTCAAATCTTTGCGTGTTAGCGGACGATTTAAGTCTTCATTTCCATTTGTTAAAGCATAAATTACTGTCGGGTCTGTCTGAAGCAGCATTCCCAGACGCAAACGGTTAACAAATACCGAGGCTACTTGAGCTCGCTCCATACCAATACCGGTTTCTTTTTCCACAATTGACGCCAAAATCAGCAATTCTTTTTTAGATTGCAGCGGCAAATTCTGATCACGTTCCTGCCATGCTTGCTCCAAAACATTCTGCATGGCTTTCTGCGCCTGCTTTATAATCTTTTCAGGACTGTCGCCAAGCATATAAGTATATGTTTCCGGCAATATTGAACCTTCTGCCGGCACAGCAAATTCATCCTTACTTAAAAAGTTCTCTTTATGTAAAATTTTTGCAATTTCAGTTGAGGTCAAACCTTCGGGAAAAGTTACCTTGCGTAAATAAACCTTGCCGGAAGACAATTTTTCTGCAGTTTGTTTGACGGAAAATTCGCCATTGAAAAGATATTCTCCAGCTTTAATTTGTGGATATATTCTGTTGATTTTACTAAATAAAATAAAAATATGTTTATTTTTTACCAGCCCTTTGTCTTGCAAAGACTGCGCAATTTTATTTAGTGAATCGCCTTTATTTACCAAAAACAAAATGTCTTCAGAAATTTTTAGCGGTTGATTAATAGCATAATCATACAAAAAAACTGTTGCCGCAACTCCAATCAACAGAATTAGCAACAACAGTTTTTTCATAGTCTTATCCTTAAATTTAGTCTTCAAACTTTTTGAAAATCAAAGATGAGTTGGTTCCGCCAAAGCCAAATGAATTTGACATAGCGGCTTTAATAGCCTTTTTCTTAGGTTTCAAAGGTACCAAATCCATATCTTTAACTTCATCGGCAGGGTCTTCCAAATTTAATGTAGCCGGGCAAGTCTGTTCAACAATAGCTTTAATTGTGTACACAGCTTCAACTGCTCCGGCAGCTCCCAACAAGTGACCAATAGAAGATTTTGTTGAAGACATTGAAGTGCAGCTCAGTTTATCACCGAACAAACGTTGAACAGCTTGAGCTTCGCCCAAATCACCCAATGGAGTAGATGTACCATGTGCATTGATATAGTTAATATCTTCCAGTTCAACGCCATGTTCTTTGGCGTGACTTACAGCCATTTTCATTGCACGATAGGCACCGTCGCCATCTGGACAAGGCGCAGTCATATGGTGAGCATCGCCGCTCATACCATAACCAACAACCTCGGCATAAATATGTGCACCGCGGGCTTTAGCGTGTTCTAGTTCTTCTAAAACAACAACACCGGCACCCTCGCCCATTACAAAGCCGCTGCGGCGTTTATCCCAAGGGCGAGAAGCTTTTTCCGGCTCGTCATTAAATTCGGCAGTTACGGCATGCATACGAGCAAATCCGGCCAAACCTAAAACGTTTACAGCCGATTCTGCACCGCCGGCAACCATAACGTCGGCATCACCCATAGCAATAATGCGAGTAGCATCGCCAATAGCGTGCGTACCGGTTGAACAAGCTGTTACACAAGCATGGTTAGGGCCACGCAGCTTATGATCAATCGAAACTGTACCTGAAATCAAGTTAATCAAGCAAGACGGAATAAAAAACGGAGAAATACGTTTAATTCCCACTTCATTAAAGGACACCGAATTTTCATAAATGTTATTCAATCCGCCAATACCGGAACCAATCATCACGCCGGCGCGGCATTGTTCTTCATCGCTCAATTCGCTAGGCTCATAATTAGCATCTTTCAATGCGTCATTAGCGGCAGCAACACCGTATAAAATAAATTTATCGGCTTTTTTCTGGTCTTTTGGAGCCATTACCGTATCCGGATTAAATTCATGTTCGCCTTCGCCAAATGGCACTTGACCAGCTATATGTACCGGAATATCTTTCAAATCAATATTCTCAATTTTACGGATAGCGGATTTGCCTGCCATCAAGCAATCCCAGTTATATTCTACGCCCCGGCCAAACGGCGAAACAACGCCTAAACCTGTAACGACAACTCTTCTCATATATTAAAACCTCATGTTAATCTTATAAAAAAACTCGCTGTTCCGTTATAGACTAAAGCGAGTTTAATTAAACAAAGCCTTACGACTTACGCATTCTTAGAAAGATAGTCAATAGCATCTTTTACAGTCAGAATTTTTTCTGCAGCTTTGTCAGGGATTTCGCAACCGAATTCTTCTTCAAAAGCCATTACCAATTCAACTGTATCCAAGCTATCTGCACCCAAGTCATCAATGAAACTAGCTGTTTCAACAACTTTAGATTCATCAACACCTAAATGTTTGGCAACAATCTTTTTAACGCGTTCTGCGGTATCAGTCATTTAATTTAACCTCAATAAAATTAAAACAATTTTTTCAGACGTCATCGCCTGTGCCTTTTTGTTAGCACAATTTTATACTATTTGACAAGCATTATTTTTATTTTTGCCTAAATAATTTGTTTATATTTTATAAAAAGTACGCAAAATCAACATATTAAAATAGATAGCAAATTGTATAAATCTGGTTGTTTTTTTAGATTATCACATTAAATATATTGTATTTAGACATAAAGCTTAGGAGATTGAAATGAAAATTGGCATTATAGGAACCGGTTTGGTCGGTAGCACAACAGCATATTCATTAGCCACAAACGGGATAGCTAGAGAAATAGTTTTGATAGATGTTAACCGTAACCGAGCAGAAGCAGAGGCGCTGGATATCACCCACGCAACACCCTACTCTTTTCCCTGTCAGCTAAAATCCGGAACTTATGCCGATTTGGAAGGCGCTGACATTATTATCATAACCGCCGGAATTCACCAAACTCCTGGGGAAAGCAGACTAAATCTGTGGGAGCGTAATATTGCTATATTTAAGGATATTATAAAAGGAATTGTCAGTTATGCTGCCGACGCCATAATTTTGATAGCATCTAACCCTGTTGATTTATTGACCGCCTACACCATATCCGAAGCCCGTCTGCCGGCTAGCCGAATTATTGGCTCCGGAACAATCTTAGACACGGCTCGTTTGCGCACAATTTTGGGGCAGCATCTAAAATTGGCACCGCAATCCATTCACGCTTATGTACTTGGCGAGCATGGCGACAGCGAAGTTTTGATTTGGTCGGCTGCTTTGGCTGGCAACATGCCGCTGGAAGCTTATGCCGCCGACGTCGGAATATCACTTAACGCCGAAATTAAAAATCACATAGACAGTGAAGTCCGCAATTCAGCCTACAAAATCATTGTCGGCAAAGGCGCTACTTATTATGGTATTGCTTCCGGACTTACCAGAATATGCAAGGCAATCGCTTATAATGAAAACGCCATCTTAACCGTTTCGGCTCATCAAGAAGAAGTTGAAGGCGCCAAAAATATCTGTCTTTCTTTGCCAACGGTTATCAATAGAAACGGTATAAGCCGAGTGTTATATCCAGAACTTTCGGCTTCGGAACACGCTTTATTGCGCCAGAGCGCCAAAAAAATTCAAGATTATCTGCATAGCTAAAAAAATATTGCCAAAGCCTTATTTTTTCTTTATATATAAGGGCGAGGTATGAATATGGCAGAAATAATCACATTCGGTTGCCGCTTAAATGCGTATGAATCCGAAGTTCTAAAAGAAAAATTGAAAGATATTGATAATCTTATAGTTGTCAACACCTGCGCTGTTACCGGCGAGGCCGAAAGGCAATGCCGGCAGACAATTCGCAAGCTTCGCCGTGAGAATCCGCAAGCCAAAATCATTGTGACAGGCTGCTCAGCGCAAGTAAGTTCTGCCAAACTGGCTAATATGCCGGAAGTTGATATGGTTTTGGGCAACAAAGAAAAAAAGGAAATAGAAAAATATGCGGCAGCTTTAACAACGCAAAAATCCAAAGAAATTGTAAGCGATATTGCCGATGACGTTTCTTGCGACGACTTTATGATTACCGGATTTGAAGGCCGTCACAAAGCTTTTTTACAAATTCAGCAAGGCTGTAATCACCGCTGCACATATTGTATTATTCCGTATGCGCGCGGGCGCAACCGTTCGGTGCCGCTACCGCTGATTATAAAGCAAATCAAAGAACTTTTGGCACAAGGTTTTAAAGAAATTTGCCTGACCGGTGTGGATATTTGTTCGTATGAACCATCTTTCAGCGGTGTGGTAAAAGATATTTTAGAGCAAATTCCAGAACTTCCGGTGTTGCAGTTTGGCTCGCTTGACCCAGCAGCAATAGATGATAACTTTATCAATTTATTGTGCAAATACAGCAATATAGATTCGCATTTTCATTTTTCTATTCAATCCGGTGATAATCTGATTTTGAAACGCATGGGGCGCCGACACAGCCGCGAAACTGTGATAGATTTATGCAATAAAATCCGCGAGGTTAGACCAAACGCCACCTTTGGCGCTGATTTTATCTGCGGTTTTCCGACCGAAACGGAAGAAGCGTTTGCCAACACCTGTAAATTAGTTGAAGAAGCAGGCTTGAGCAAGCTGCATGTTTTTCCATATTCGGAACGAGAAGGTACACCAGCTGCGCGTATGCCGCAACTATCAATGGAAGAACGCCGCCGCCGAGCTGCTGTTTTGAGAGAGTTAAGCAAGGAATAAGTATATGAGTTTTTGGCAAAAATTAGGTTTTGGATTAAAAAAATCGTCAGATAAAATCGGCGGAGGATTGAGTGATATATTCAATAAAAAGAAATTAGACTCCTCGACATTAGAGGAGCTGGAAGATTTATTACTAACCTCCGATATGGGAGTAAAAGCGACAACCAAACTGCTTGATGATTTTGCAGAGCAAAAACAAAACAAAGACATCTCCATTGAAGAAGTTAAAACCCTTTTAGCACAAAAAATTGAAGATATTTTAAGGCCTTGCGAACAAAATTTTTTGGTTACAGAACATAAACCCTATGTTATTTTAATGGTAGGAGTAAACGGCGCTGGAAAAACCACCACAATCGGCAAATTAGCGGCAAAACTGCAAGCTCAAGGCAAAAAAATTTCGTTTATCGCCGGAGACACTTTTCGTGCGGCCGCGGTTGAACAGCTAAAAGTTTGGGCTAGTCGGTTAAATATTTCTATTTTTAGCGGACCTGACGGCTGCGACAGTGCCGGTTTGTGCTATGATGGTCTGCAGCAAGCTTTAAAAAACGGCGATGACGTGGTGTTTATAGATACCGCCGGCCGTTTACAAAACAAAAACGGACTAATGGACGAGCTCAAAAAAATTGTGCGCGTTATGCAAAAAGTTATCCCCGACGCACCGCATAAAGTTTTATTGACTATAGACGCCACAACCGGACAAAACGCACTTTCACAAATTCAAATTTTCAAAGATATTTCCGGTGTAAACGGCTTGGTGGTCACCAAACTAGACGGTTCTTCAAAAGGCGGCGTGCTTGTTGCCGCGGCTGAAGAATTTGCGCTGCCGATATATTTTGTGGGCGTGGGAGAACAAATAGAAGATTTAGACACATTTAGCGCCCATGACTATGCCGCCGCCCTGCTTGGTTTATAAAAAGTTTCACTTAATTATTTTGTTTTATTAAAATTTTTATGTTATGAATATTTTTAATAGTGTTAAAAAAGGCTTTTCTGTTTATTGGAAAGACTTTAAGCCCTTTTTCAAAGAGAGTTCTGGTATAGCTAACTGCAAACCGGTTTTAGCTTATCCTGACGCCAGAATTGACTTATCACCGAATCCGCGTCGCTATGCTGGACTAAACCCAAATGAGAGGTTGAATGAAATCAAGCAAAATTTGGCCTATGTATGGGCAGATGGCTACGAAAGTAAAACTTGGAAAGAACGTCAATGCAATTATCTAGGCATTCGTTTGACACCTTGTTTGATTTTACATGAAATGATTGGCACCGGACGCGGATATGACTTAGCAACAGCTAAGAAATTAGCAAAAAAATGTCAGGCTCGTTTTCTTTCACAAAATGAGTACCGCGAAGTTTTGTATTGCTGGGACGACATTTCAAACATGCGTCTGATTGCCGGTGATTTTCCTTTGGAAAAAGCACTGATATGGATATATACGGATGAAGACGCCGAACAGAATAATGATTACAAATACCGCTTATGCACCCAAAGCGGTGAAGTCGTCTGTTATAGCGAATGTGACGACGAAGGTAATGTTTTGCTGGCCTTGCGTTAACTCTATCAAAAATAGCTTTGAGACTAATTCTCAGAGCTATTTTTCTTTAAATATAGCATAAATAACTTGTTATTTTGTACAAAATTGATATAATAGACTAAAATAGTCCATTGATGGAGGGCACAAAATGACGTCTGTCGCTATTGTTTCAAATACCTCAAAAACACAAATAATGCATAAAGATACGGATTCCGGTCTGAAAAACAGATTCAATATGGTGTATATTGTCTTGGATAACGCCTTGCAAGAAATTAAAAAACAGCCAGAATCGAAACCTAAATTAGATATTTTTTCCCGCTACTTAAAATCTTGCAATGATGATGGACATAGAATCCAAGAAAGCTATTGGGATTCGGCAAAAACCAAGCTAATGAGACGCTATGTGGTGGATAAAAACGGCAGACACGATGGTCCTTTTCTGCACTATTCTGATGATGGCAAAGAAGTCACATCAGGCTGGTACCGAAAAGGCAAGCCATATGGCAAATTGATAAGAAAAAATTCCGAAGGTTATATCACTTATTTCAAAGCAATATATAATAAAAATGGTGAAACAATTGCCCCAGATACTTCTATAACCAATGGTAAATTAAACAAGTTTTGTTACAATGCTAAGACTGATGGAATTTATAGCATTATGTTTAATGGCAAGGTGGACAACTATTATAAAGAAACCGCGCAAAGACGAATTTCGGCAATGCAGGCCGAAGGAAAATCTGGCACGGTGCTGCTTGATGAGCGAATATCAAAACTTCGCGCCAGAATCCATAAAGAGCCTAAAACAGCAGCCGAAAAAAAACACACTGACAAAAATCAGTCAAACACCTGCAAAGTTGTTAATACGGCAAGAAATAGTTATAATGAAGGAAAATAAAAAATTTGCTTAATCTTGAAAGGCAGATATTGACAAATTAAATAAAATTAACTAAAAATTAGTCGCTAGCAATTTATATTGTCCGCTATGGATAAAAATCGATTTTTTAAGGAACGTTATGTCAGATAAAGAAAATCAGGATTTGTATGAAAACGAAAGTACAGAATCCGTTAATGCTGAAGCTATGAGTACGGCTTTTAGACACCTTCTTGCAAAAGGTAAAAACCTTGGATATATCACAATGGAAGAGCTTAATAAAGTTCTGCCGCCCGATAAACAATCTTCCGACAAGCTGGAAGATATTATGTCTTCTATCTCTGATATGGGAATCAATATTATTTCCGATTCGGACGCTGATGAAGCCGAAGAAGAAGAGTCCAACGAATATGATGATGAATTTGACAGCGATGATGACAATGATGCCGAAGTTGGCAATATTGACACCAAAGACGTGGGACATTCTGATGATCCGGTTCGTATGTATTTGAAAGAGATGGGCTTGGTTGAGCTGCTTTCCCGTGAAGGTGAAATCGCTATTTCCAAACGTATTGAAGCTGGTAAAACCGTGATGATTGGCGGTTTGTGCGAAAGTCCGATGACTATTAAGGCCATTTCGGATTGGCGCGATGAACTGGTTGCCGGAACTATGCAGCTCCGTGATATTGTAGATTTGGAAGTTATGTACGGCGATGACAGCGAGGCCATGGTTTATGATGATGAAGCTGAAAACGCCGGCGTTGAAGATTTGGAAAAAGTAACCAAAGAACTTAATGAAAAGAATCTTGATGAAATTGACGATGATTTGGATACGGATATCGAAATTGACGACGATGTAGCCGATGATATTGATGATACTGATGATGAAATAGAACCGCTGGACGATGAAGAAGGCTCTGAAGACGGCGCCGAAGGCGAAGATGATGAAGGCGGAAGCCACACCTCTACTTCTGTTTCGGCTATGGAAAGCATGCTGCTGGAACCGGTTTTGGAAACTTTGAACAAAATCGCCAGCTATTATGACGACCTGAAAAAAGTGCAAAGTCAACGTATGGCTGCAATTTTGGCCGGTCGCAAAATTATTCCGGCTACTGAAAAGAAATATTTGAAACTCAAAAAAGAACTTGTGGAACTGATGAGCTCTATCCACCTCAACAGCAGCAAAGTTGAACAGTTGGTTGAACAGCTGAATGAAATGAACAAACGTTTGATGGGACAAGAAGGAAAGCTGCTGCGTTATGCTCTCTCTTGCAAAATCAAACGTGAAGACTTTTTGGAAGCTTATCAAAAATCTGAACTAGACCCGAATTGGCTGGAAAAAATTTCACTCAAAAAAGACAAGCACTGGGTTGCATTTATAGAAAAATATAAAGATGAAATCATCGAAATCCGCAACAATGTGGCGCAAATGGCGCAAGAATGCGGTTTGCCAATCAGCGAATATCGTAAAATGGTTGACACCATCAAAAAAGGTGAACGAGAAGCCGAACGCGCAAAGAAAGAAATGATTGAAGCAAACTTGCGTCTGGTTATTTCTATTGCTAAAAAATACACTAATCGCGGAATGCAATTTTTGGATTTGATTCAAGAAGGCAACATCGGTTTGATGAAAGCCGTAGATAAATTTGAATATCGCCGCGGCTACAAATTTTCGACCTATGCCACTTGGTGGATTAGACAGGCTATTACCCGTTCTATTGCCGATCAAGCACGCACGATTCGTATTCCGGTTCATATGATTGAAACCATCAACAAACTGGTGCGCACTTCGCGTCAAATGCTTTCGGAAATGGGGCGCGAGCCTGTGCCTGAAGAACTGGCAAAACGTTTGTCTATGCCGTTGGATAAAATCCGCAAGGTTATGAAAATCGCCAAAGAGCCGGTTAGTTTGGAAGCTCCGGTCGGCGATGAAGAGGATTCGTCTTTGGGCGATTTTATTGCCGATGAAAGCGCTTTACAGCCTTTAGATGTGGCAATTCACTCTAACTTAAAAGAAACCTGCACCAAGATTTTATCATCTTTAACCCCTAGAGAAGAGCGGGTTTTGCGTATGCGCTTTGGTATTGGCATGAACACTGACCACACTTTGGAAGAAGTTGGCAAACAATTCAATGTTACCCGAGAGCGTATTCGTCAAATTGAAGCCAAGGCTTTGCGTAAATTGAAACACCCTAGCCGCTCAAAACGCCTACGTTCGTTCCTAGACCAATAAAATTGTCAAAAATCAATCAGTTCAAAAGGAGGTTTGTATGACAGAATATAGCGATGAAGACATCAAAAGAATGAATATTTCCGCCCTTGCCTGCAACAAATCCCGCCTCAAAGAGCTGATTGATTTTGCAAAACTCAGCGGCTATCACAAACTCGGCGTCGCCAATTGCTTTTTTATGCAAAAATATGCGGCTCACTTGAAAGAAATTTTGGAACAAGCAGGTTTTGAGGTCTATTCTATGAGCTGCCGCGACAGCGGTTTGGAAGGCGAAACAATTTCGCCAGAACTAAAAGGTCCATCTTGCGACCCGATTTCACAAGCAGATTATTTAAATCAATGCGGCACAGAATTTAATATCAATGTCGGGCAATGTTTAGGACACGGCTTAATTTTTCAAAAATACTCAAAAGCCGATGTCACAACGATTGTGGTAAAAGATTTTGAAACTCACCACCGTAGTGTAGAAAATTTTGAATAAACAACAAAAAAACTTCCGAAAATTCAGTTTCGGAAGTTTTTTTTAATTAGTTATACCAAATAACACGGGCATAACAAGAAGAAGCATCAAATTTGTCACGCAAGGTGTTAAGCCGCTCATTAAATAAAAAAGCATAAGACTTAACACGAGAAAACTCCGTACGCAGCCAATAGATACCGTTAAAATCGAGCAAATCGGCGTCAACCTCATGTTTACGCAAAATTTCTAGCGTAGCGTTAATCTGCTCACGGCAGCGCACCAGCTCTTGGCAGTCAATTTCATCAGGCAAACGAGGAGTTTTGCGCAATGCGTTGTTGCGCTCAATCAACCAATAGGCATCGTACCACGAAATTTTGTTTTGCTTTAAAGAAAGCGTAAATTTTTCTAATTTTATACCAACCAGAGTGTCCAACTTGGATAAATCCAGGGCTGAAACGAACTCCATTTCTTTCTCTTTAGCATAAACCAACGGCAGAGGCGTTGTAAAAACAGATGTCTTTTCCATATACAGAAAAATAAATTAATTAATAATACAAAATCTGGAGAGCATAGTATTATTATTTATTTTTTTTGTCAACCAAGCAATACAAAATTTATTTAAGAAAGTATGTAAAATAAACGGTGGTTTTTGTAGATTTTTCACAACATTTGATAACAAAAAAAGAGCCTCGGTTGAAGCTCTTTTCTGTTTGCCGTGTAATTAGCTAAATTAATCGGCAATAGTCAAATTGCGCTTACCGGCTAAAGACTCTTGAATGAATTTTATTTGTTCCATAACCATTTCATTGTCTTTATATTTTTCCTCCGCTTGCGCTACACGCTCTTCAAATGTTCCATTAGAACCCTTGAAAATAAACATAAATGCACGGGTGCAAGATTTAATAACGCTCTCTTCCATGCCGCTGCGTTTCAAACCAACAACGTTCAAACCACGCAAATGCGCCGGCATGCCATTGGCAATACCAAACGGAATAATATCTCGCGATATGCCAGAAACGCCGCCAACCATAGCTTTGCGCCCAATATGCACAAATTGATGCACTGCGCAGTTGCCGCCCAAAATAACTCCGTCACCCAAATGAACGTGACCACCGATTACAGCATTGTTGGTCATAATCACATTGTTGCCAACCACACAATCGTGCGCAACGTGCGAGTTAACCATAAACATACCGTCATCGCCAACAACGGTTGTCAGATGTTCTTTCGGCGTACCGGCGTGCATAGTCACATTTTCGCGGATAACATTGCGCTTGCCGATAATCAAACGCGCACCAGGCTGAAATTCATTGCCATGGTCCTGCGGTCCGCAGCCAAGTCTAGCCCCCGGAAAAACAACAGTTCCTTCGCCGATTGTGGTATCGCCGTAAATTGTAACCTGCCCCAGCAAACGTACGTTTTCACCAATTTTAGCTTGTGAACTAACCCAGCAGAAAGGACCAATTTCTGCGCTGTCTGCAATTTGTGCACCGTCCTCAACAACGGCAGTAGCATGAATTTTTGCCATATTTTTATTCCTTTTATTATTTAAAATAACCTTGTTATCTGTCAGATTAGACGCTAGCCCGACAGATTGCAACACACAAAAAGTTACATTTTATTTCTTTTGCAAAACGCAAACAAAAAAGCCGTCCGTTCCGGTTAACAGCGGTGAACATTTCAGCCAGCGCGTTTCCGCAAACGGATAATTCTGTTCCAATTTGCGTTCCCACAAATTTTTCATATTAACCGGCGAAAATTCTGGATATTTTTGTAAAAACGTTTCTATACGCCGTTCATTTTCTTCGGGCAAAACCGAACAAGTCATATAAATAATACGCCCGTTATCCGCCACATGCTTGGCCGCAATATCCAAAATTTCGGTTTGAGCCTGCTCAATGGCTTTCAGCTGTTTTGGCGTCAAGCGATATTTTGCGTCCGGCGAACGCCGCCATGTGCCGCTGCCCGAACAAGGTGCGTCCACAATAAAACGGTCAAACTTATCAGCCGCACCTACCTCTTGAATAATTTTGATGTTTTTAATCCCCAAACGCTCTGCCCGCGCCTTTAAGCCATCCATACGGTTAAAGTTTTTGTCATGCGCGTAAATCAAGCCATCGTTATGCAAAATAGCTCCAAGCAATAAGCTCTTGCCGCCTCCGCCGCAGCAATAGTCTATAATGCGGTGATTGCTGCGCACATCGCAAAGAATCGCCCCTAGCTGTGAAGCTTCGTCCTGAACTTCGATATCACCGTTTTGATACGCCACGCAATTTTGCAAATTAACTCTTTCGGCCGAACGCAAACCATAGGGAGAATACGGTGTAAAAGAAAAAAACAATCCTTCTTTCTGCAGCTTGTTTTTAGCTTCTTCGCGGCTGATAAAATTGGCTCGAATATCGGCAGGTGCCGTGGTATTCAAACTTGCCGCCAAAGCTGAATCACCAATTTTTTCATACAGCCATTTCGGACATTCTTTTTCTATATATTCCGGATAAACTTCTTGGCTCAAATGCGCCAACTTTTCTTTTTCTGCTTTGGTTACGGGCTTCAAACCATATTCCGAGCCATCAGCCACCAAATCCATATCCTCATCCTTGAGATACGCCAACAGCAGCAGACGAGGCTCACAACAACCGCAATCAAATTCCAACCTGCTGCGATGTCGAATAATATCCCACACCATATTGGTGATAAACTTACGGTCTTTAGAACCGATGTATTTGCGATTGCGCAGATATTCTTTCAAAATATTGTCAGCAGGATATTGATCCTGAAAAACCTTGCTAATTACCTCTAAAACAGCTTGATATTTGGCGCTTAATTGCATCTAACTTCTCCTTGTGCCGTTACTATAAACAAAAATCCCCGCAAAAACAATATGTTTTTACGAGGATTTTTATTACCGCTATTTCCAGAAACCACACAGGCTTATGCCGGTATAGTTTAGTAATCTATTACTCAGGCAACTTTACTAAAGCAAAACGCACAAACCCGTTGCTGTCAAAGCGGTCGTGAGTTGCGTAGCAGCCTTTCAGCATATCAAATGTGTGAACATTATCACGCCCCTGCTCTTCGCAAGACCAATACCAGCCGTCGAGCCAATCATCGGCAGCAACACCATGATTACGCAAAAACTCAACCACTTCTTTGAATTGAGCCCTGACAACATAGCAATCACCTAAATCGTCCTCCAGCGGCAGAGAAATTTTCCACTGCGGAGAAATTACTTTTTCCTGATGAATGGCGTGCTGCCAGTCGCTGAAACCAGAATTTTTGAGAGCAACAAAAATATTGCTGCATTGCACACCCCAAAGGTTTTCGCGATTTGCCAATTCTAGCTCCGAAGAGATTTTTACTTCTCCGGCCTTAGTTATATAAACCAACGGACTGGGAGATTTAACCTTAATGTTAAAATTGCTTTCCATAAAAAAAAGTTTAAATTAAACAATATGATTTGTTACAAAATAATCGTAAATTAATAATGCTTGATTGGTGATTATCATATAGTTTTTTATTTTTTTGTCAAGTTATATCAAACATAACCTATATAAAAAAAAACAGAGAGTTTTTGTACTCCCTGCCTTATAATTTCATTTTTTGCAATTTTGATAAGCGGCTATTTCCCGCCATTTGCTCCACCCAAAGCTTTTCCTGCAGATTCAATTGTGCTGTTCAAGTTATTCCAGCCGCTTTGACGCGCCGCCGTTAAACGATTTTCAATATTTTTGTTCAAATCATATAAATTAGCTTGATTTTGATAACCGGAAATTGAACCTTCAAGCAAAGCTTTAATCTGTTCAATATAATTCATTTGCGCATTATTGTTGAAGTTGGCGCTGTTGATACTATTGTTCAAACTCTGCGTATAGGCGTTTTGCCCAGCCGCCACACTTTGATATGCCGCCTGATTCAACGCTTCATTTTGTTTTTGCTGCAAATCGTTCATCGCGCGCTGATAAGCCTCACTTCCAACACTCAGACCTTTATTGGCCAAGCTTGTTTCCAAATCGGACGTTTGCTGTTGATATTGCGGTGCAAGTTTGTCAACGGCCGATTGATAGGTGGCGTTTTCCGCTCTCTGGCGCGCCTCGTCCGAACCATTTACCGAAAATTGATAATTTGGCATATTATTTAGATTTTGGCTCATATTCTGCGCCTGTTGCGTCATATTTTGCAATGTCTTGTCATAGTTTGAGGTGTCATAATTACGCAAATAATCCAAATAATTTTTTTCATAGCCATATTGGCTGGTTGAAGCATTGCCAAAAATTTTTCCTACTGATTTACTCATTTATTTTCTCCTTTTCATTTATCCATTTACATTCATTTTTCAACATACCAAAAATGTAGCAATCCTCGCCGTTGTCGCGGTAGGCTCTGAACATTCCTTCTTGCTGAAACCCAAGTTTTTTCACAAAATTAAGGCTGGCCGTATTGCTCTTATTGACCAAAAGTGAAATACGCTTGCAGCCAAAAACCTCAAACGCCATACCAAACATAATCCGTAACATTCTCCTGTTGCACCAGCGCTTATCCACGCTATAAACAGTCCACCAAATTTCTTGCTGCGGTCGGTAATCATGAAAAATCAATCCGCCGATAAGCTCTTCATTTAGCCTAAACCCAAATGTAATGTGATCTGTAATCCAGTTTTCATCATAATTCAGCCCCTTGCAAATCCATCTCGTGATAACATCGTTTTTATCCGGCACAATTTGATAGTCCATACTCATAACACCCCGCTTCCAAGCTCATAACGAATGCCGGTTTCATACCATTCTATCAAGTTGCCCTTGGTCTTGGTTTTGAATACCACGCTGGCCTTGTATCCGGTAGCGGAATTGGCTATCCATTGACTGCGAATAGAAGTGCTGTCGGCCGCGCCCCATTTTATCCCCAACCGATTAGCTGAACTCGACCACTTTGTTTCATTCCATTTATGCAAATTTGAATCCGTTAAGTTTTCTTGATAATCAACATTGCGGCTTTCCATATCCATATTGGTATAAATAACCAAGGAATATCCGGAAGTTGACTTGGTCCGCGGATTTAACAGCTGAATTTTTTTGACACACCCGCTGCCCAAAGCATTATAGGCCTGCTCAACGCAACCGCTAATTTCCATACCGTTATCTGAATAACCTTCATCAAACAAAAACACGCCTTTGTCAGAACCAAAATAAAGCCTTTGATTATATATTCCCCAACAATGCGCGCGGATTCCAGTAAAACGGCACCATGCACCGGTGTTGACATTGATTACATGCTGTTCGTATTGATTAGAAACCGGAACATTGAACAATCCATAGCCGCCGCGGCTATAAATCAACCCTTGCCAACCATAACGTTTCAAATTACGCGAGGTGCGCGATAACACCAAACCTCTAATGGCGTCGCTAAATGCTATTTGCGATGAATTAGCTTGTTCTAATGGCAAAGCTTTTGATAAAGGAATATATCCATCTTCCGAAATAATCACCACATCTCCCTGATACGGCACCAAACAATCATAACCAATCGGCCGACTGATTTTATATGAACCACGCAGCTGCCAACTACCGGCATTATTAATATCCGAACCGGTGTAAACCAATGCTTCTCCTTCTGATGTGATAAACACTGTCAAATCGTCTATGCCCTGTCCGCCGTCCTGTGTCCAATTGGCGACCGCAATCAGTTCTCCGCCAAAACGCGCGACTTGCGCCAAATCAAAACAATTCAATTCACCGGATATATTTCCGGCAGTCGCAGGATACCAAACTTTGAGTGAACCACTTTCAACAAACCATAATCGTTGCTTTGATAGCCCGATGTTGACAATGCGGATTGGATTAAGTTTTTCGGCGTTAAAGCCCCAATCTTCAAAATGTTCGGCTCCACTCTCATCTTGATAATAGACCTTGGGTAAATCGCTGCCATTTACAAAATACAGATAATTTTTATATTGCTGTGTGCGGCAATAACTGTTTGAAAATTTTATATCTTTATATGTGTAAACATTTTTGCGAGAACTAATGTTATAAGCCTTACCGCCGGAAACAGCTAAAAAGTAGTTACTGTCTCCGGCTTTGTATTCGGCTAATGTACAAACTTTTTCAGGCAATGAAACATAGTCAACATACCCTTTGCGCAACGCCACTTTTGTATCAAGCGGCATATAATTATCCATAGTAATGGCGTATTCCGGCTCCATATCCGCCAAACTATCGCGAACATTAAGTCCTTTAATCGGCGCCGGCAAATTGTAGTTTATAGATTTATTGACCCGTGCTGCTAACTTTAATTTCATTGATTGTTACTCCTCCCAAACTTTGGTTTTCGGTCTTATACGCCAAATTTATATTGGCTGCTGCTCGTTCAGAGCCAAAACGCTTTTTTAATTCTCGCTGAAACTCATCATATTCTTCGCCATAATCCAAACCGCTGCGCTTCAGCCAACGCCATAAAATGTTCAGTTTTACCAAATATTCATCAAAAATCGGCACATCAGTATTTGCCGTCAGCACGCTTTTTTCTTCAAATGTATCAAAATCCCAAACAATCCCGTTGGAGCGATATTGAAACACAATCCTCAAGCCACCGGCCGGAGGGGTTAAAAACACAAATCTTCCGTTTTGGATTTTAAATTTTATCCCATTGCCGGGGCTGAAAAAATATTTTTCCCGCATCCATTGTTCCGGAGTAATCGCGCCAATAATCCGTTCTTTGCTGTCTTTTATAAAAATTGTATTATTCAGCAAACAATAAAAATCCGGCAAAAATTCTGATATCGGATATTGAGTGCGTCCTTCAACCGTACGCAAACACCCTTCTTTGGTTAGTTCCTGCCAATCGCCGTAACGCAGCAAACTATCCAGCGCCGATTTTGCCACACTCAAAAAAATACTTTCCTGCTGACTGTTTTTATCAAACAAATTCACCGGACGTTTTGTGGCGGCCAAATCTGCCACTTCACGGCATATTTCCAAAATGGTCTTCATTATTTTCCTCCGTTATGACTAGGAGCATTTTTCTTGCGCTCCGCATTTAAGGCTCGCTGCACAACCGCCAACTGTTCACGCAGTGCTTCAATTTCTCTTTCATATTCAAGTTCTTTTTTAGCAAAATCATCTAACGCTTTGTTATTGTTTGATTTTTCTAAAAACATTTGTGCTAAAATGTGTTCATCTTGCAAACCCAAACTTTGCACTTTGTCAAAGTCAAGTTCAGCCAGAGTTTCAACCGTAAATACGCCCCGACTTTTACAAGTAGCAATTTCTGCCGCCGTCAAAAATGCAAATTGTTCCAAAGGCGTACCTTTTTCCACTTGTTTTTTAGAAAGTTGATACAAAGCATATTCTTTGGGAAAACGTCTGATTTTTTCGGCCGTTGCCGGTTGATTAAACACTTCGGTGTTATTATCCTTTAGGCGAATTTCAACATAAGTCACATTTTTGAAAACCGGCAGCCCATTATCAGCCACCATATTAGTTTTTACGGCCTTATCATAAAATCTTGCCGCCACATTTTTTTCACTTTCTCCCTGTTTTATAACTTGCTGAAACAGCGCAAAATCCATATCCATAACTATTCCTTTCTTTTTATATTTTTCTGTAACCCTTTGAAAGGGAGCAATTAAATTAATCACTCCCTTCCAAACCAAAAGATTATTCTGCTGTATTAATCAAAACACCTTGAACCGCCGCGTTAGACATGGTCAAGTTACCGGCCCAACCAATAATGCGGTATAACGCATCTTGATTTATAGACATTCTGTCACCGCCGATGATTTTCATATTACGGTCTTTATGAGTGCGCAAATAAATGTAGTTTGTGTTCAAAAAGTACATATGTTTTTCTGGACAATGTCCACCCTGACCGCCGTCAAAAATCACATCAGCCCCCTTAAATTTTAGGCTGGTAAAACCGGCGTCTGCCATTTTTGGATCAGAAAAGCGCTGCATTGCCGACAAAGATTCATCAAACAATGTATAAAGAGTGTCATCGCACACAATCAAATCCGGTTTGTCGGAATTGCGGCAGCATTTGTGATACAAAGAGTTCATCATCTGACGAATGTTGGAAGAATTAATAACAGCACTAACTGATTGATTGCGCCAAAATTCATTTCCAGACGCCGAACGGTCTATACCGCCAACAGTGCCGGAAGCCGGATCATCGGCCACCAACAAAGCCAAACCGCCGATTTCTTTACCGGAAGAACCTGTACCATCGCTAAACAAAGCTGCAGACATCTGATTGTTCAAAGTTTTTTCAGCATTGGAAATACGTTTTTCCAACAAATCCATAATTTGCTCAGATCCGCTGTTCATCAACAGTTCTTCGCCGGAAATAGCCACCGGAACAGCGCAAAGCTTTAAGGCGTATTCAGCAGCTGTAAACAATTGTTTCGGAGTGTAGTTTATGGTGTCATAACCAGAATACCACACCATATCGCCCTCGCCGTATTCCAGCTCTTCCAAAATTTTGGAACCGCCGGTCAGCGGACGCATTTTGCCTTTATCTTTCAAACGTGTAAGCAACGCGTTGTTTTTAGAAATGTTATCAGCCATTTCTTTGGAACGGTTTTCTAAAGTTACGGTAAATACTTCATTGTAATTTTTATTTGACATTTTTTTATCCTTTTAAATTTTTTGTTAATCTAAAAAAGCGGCCATATTTTTTTCAATCTCTTCCCTTAAAGTCAGAGGTCTTTCAGGCGCTTTTGCTTTTCCTTTTGGGGAAAATGACGCTTTCTGCGCTTTTTGCGCTTCATTGGCGTCAGAACTGATTTTTTGGGCAATCAGTTCCTTTCGAACATCGGCGTTGAGCCAAACAGCCTGTTTGTAGGCGTCTTCAAAGCTCGCGGCCAATCCGCTTTGCAGCAAAGTTTTCATTTGATTGTAAACAGTTTCAAAATATGGATACAAACGGCGTCCGTTTTCGTCTTTTTGCAAACCAAATGTTTGCAATCTGCTGTTAAAATCATTTGTTTGGCTTTGCTGTAAATAGTCTTTAAGACTGTGAAAACTTGCGTCTAGTTCTGTCAGTCTTTTTAAAATTCGGTCAGTTGTTTCACTTTGCGGCGTTTGAGCAAACTGGGCTTTTACCTTAAAAACCTCGGCGATAGCATTTAAGGTTTCCGCCGGATTTTTATGAATTTGCTCGTCGATATAAACCAAACCGCTCAGCCATTCTTGCAAACTATGAACACCCTCTTCGCCGCAACGCTTTTGCAAAACATTGTCAAAACTATGCAGCCAATTTATTAGCTCCAATTTTGCCGATACTTCTTTGCGTTCGGCCTTCAGAGTTTCTTCTCGTTTGCTTAAATAATTTTGCCATTTGGGCGAAAGTTCTCCGAACGCCGCCGCATATTCCGGTTCAAAATCTGCAGGAGCCGGCAAAGGAGCCGCCTTGGTATTAGTTTCTGCAGTTTCAATTTCCGGAATTTTTTCGGTTGTTTTTTTATCAGGCTCAAACAAGCCCAAGAGCTTGAACTGACGTTCAATTTCTTTTCTTAAATCACTCATTTCCATATCATCCTTTTGTAGTTATAAAGAAAATCGGCAAACAAAGACTGCCGCCGTTCTCTTTCTTGTTGATTGCGAATATTTTGATAATATTCAGCTGAATAGTCGCCGGCCAGAGCTAAGCCCGTGGCGCGTAAATACTTGTCAACGTCTGCGACCGAAGACGCGACAGATCCGTCCGGAAGAAGCACCTCTTCCGCGAATTGCTTACTGATGTAGGTCATCATATTTCTCCAAATTTTTGATATAAAAAAACGCCTTGTTTTCATATCAACAAAGCGTTTTGCTTCATAAAGCCAATGATTATTTTTTATAATTTCCCAGCGGCTTTTTTCTGCCGATTTTCATCTGTTATCGGCACGCATCCGGTTTGGTTGTTCCAACTCAAACAATCATCACGGCAGATTTTTTGCACTGGGTCATAGATTTTTCCAATATCCAAGCAATAGGCTTGTTTATCAAAAAACAAATATCCGGCAAAACCAATAACCGCCAAAATGATAAGTGCTGCTGCAAAATAAAATACCCGTTTCATATATTTTTATTCCTTAAATAACCTACCTATAGTATATTTCCAAATCCACCAATCGCCATAATCCAACCATAGATAGCGATATAGCAGATAATGCAGCTGAAATACTAAATACATAATATCAACTCCGCACAAAAAATAACTTATATAGGCGCATCTTGATAAACAAAATAAGCCGACTAACGGAATATATAAGCAAGGTATTAAATGCACAAAAATTGTTGCTAAAATATCTGCCGTTTCAAGTGTATCAGGATCTATAAAGTAATGTATTGAGCCTTCAGTCACTAAAACAAGTGATATTGTTAAAAAGCACCAAAATACATATTTAACTGCTTTATAATCCAATGTTTCAGTTATCATTTTAAAGATGCACTCCCTAAAGTCCACAAAACCTCATTTCCGGTACTTATTATTGAAAAAAGATTTTGATTTGTACAAAATAAAAAATATCCTGTAGCCAAGCCTATATATATAAATTTAATTCTGCGTGGCACAAAGAAAAACGAAACAAATAATAAGGCTAACACAATACTATAAAATAAAATTTTACTCATATCCATCTCAATTTCTTTCTTTCATTCTTCACAGCACCAATAGGTTGCATTAAGTATTATCAATCAACTATTTATAAATTGCAAGTTATTTTTTACCAAAATCATCACGATATTCTTCTTCACTTCTTTCCGGAGCAAGTTCATTGTCGCTGTAGATGTTTTCGTCTTCCGGTTCCGGCTGTGTCGGAACATTAGAAACTCTGCCATAGGCTTCATCTTCCGGCAACCAGCCGTAAGCTTCGTTTTCACGTACCATTCTTGGTCTATAAGTCATTTTATTTTCTCCTTTTTCTTTTAATTAAATTACCATTTATCATCAGTGGAATTTTTAGCGCGAAACATACTTTCTATGCTGTCGCCCGGCAGACGTCCGCACTCTTCGTCCGACCTCTCAAAAACCGGCTCGGCAAAAGTCAACGCCAAAGCATCCGCCATATCCGGCGACTTGCCCAACCGCTTTTTAATTTCTTCTTTTTCCTCCAGCTGCAAGCGCCCGCGGCTGTCATATTTTTTGTTAACGGCGCAAAGCTCATTTGCCAAATTTTCATCATTCGGCAGTTCAACCTTTTGCTCTCCGCTCAGCCATATCCGCAGTTCGTCCCACATTTCAGCGCGGCGGTTATGATAGCGATCGTCTGCCAACGCCTTGGATCCAAACATCACCGCTCGCACAACTCGCTTAAAACCGCGGTCGTTCAAAATATCAACCACACCGCCGCCCACGCCGCCGGCATCTATAAACACTCGCGCCGGCTTATATTGGCGTATAAAAAAAGTGGCTCGATTTGCCACCTCAACATTATCCAAACGGGCATAGCTTTCAAAAAACAAACACACTCGTCCACGCCGAAAGCAAAACACGCTTTTGTCATCGCCAAAACGCGCCACGTCCAGACCGATAATCAGCGGAGAATACGGATTTTCCAGCTTGGTTTCAAACGCCCGACGCACAAATTTAGGCGCAATCAGCTTATGACTGCCAACGGAAACCGGCGCCCCTAGCCAAATATGTTCATAATCCTCAGGACTTTCCTTTTGACACTTTTGCGCCAAATAACGCATTTCTTCCGGACAAAACGGATTATCTGTATAGTTGACCTTAACAACTAAAGTCCGTTCATCTGGATTTGCTCCGACAGCCAACCAAACAGGGTCGTTTTCTTCTTCTCTGTTCATAGAAATCCAAATTTCCGAACCGGATTTACGAATTGTCGGGTCCAAAATCTCCCAGCTTTTTTTACTGATTTTCTGCGCTTCTTCCAGCCAGACAATATCAATTCCTTCAAGTGATTTTATATTATTTGAATCCTGCTCGCGCAGCCCTTTGAATATAAAAACCGTGCCGCTAAGCTGATTTACAATCTTTGTTTCACTGATTTTATAATCATTTAAACCATAAAAGTTAATGCGGTCACTCAAAAGTTTATGCACTGAATCTTTAATACTATCTTGCACTTCACGCATACAAGCTATCCGCAGTTTTTTCATACGCCCAAGCAACAAAAGACTATCGGCGAAGGCATACGATTTTCCGCCGGCTCGCCCGCCATAATAAAGCTTATAGCGGCGTTTCAGTTTCATCAGCGGTGCAAAGATTTTTGGTATTTTTGCTATCATTCTGCTTGTCATTTACAAAATCCACTAATATTTTTGTTAAGTTTTCTGCCGACTGCGCATCTTCTTTATCCGTTTGCATAGCGGCAATTTTACATTTCAATTCTTCTGCTTTCAAAGCCAAATTGATATTACCCTCATCAACAGCCATTTGCTGCAAACGATTAAGCATATCTAAACTTTCGGCAAAAGAATACGCTTTTATTTTTTTCTTAGTCATTACTCCTCCTATTCCACATCGTTATAAAACAAATGGTTGCCGGTAATATAACATGGAGTTTTGCCCACCGCCCATTTTGGTTTTATCTGCTTTGTATGATAAAACAAAGCACCGTTGGTAAAATCAACTAATTGCCCTCCAAGAGCTCTCTTGGCTATCAGCAAGCACTTTTGAAATCCGTAGGCTGTAATTGTTTTTTGACACAATATCTTATAATTGACGTCATTTTTATTCCAACAACTAAACTGCGCTTTTTTTAAACAAGTCTGCGCCACACTTGGAATTTTTTTGCCATTTTGCATTTCATATCCGGTAAACCATTTTTTTGCGTTAAACCTATTTATAATCACACACGCCACCGCCTCCAGTCCCTCATCGCCTTCACCTCTAGCTTCGCCAAACAATGTGCGGGCTAAAATTTGTAAATCATCCATCGCTTTTTTTCCTTTTCATTTTACTGTCAACTAAAAACTCCAAACGAGTTTTAATTTCGGTTAGCACTAAATTTTGCTGAGATTGTAAAACAGCCAGCGCGTCAACTTTTCCATCACTGGTTTCACAATGTTTTTCTAAATTATTTAATCTAACTTCCTGCCGAGCTTTCCACTCTCCCAATCTGACCAACGCCAAAATCAAGCCTAAAAGCGACGAACAGCCACTGATTACGCCCCAATCCATTTTTATTTCTCCTATTTTCCTAAAAATATAACTTTAACATATCCGGCAGTACCGTTAACTTTCGAGGCATCTGTAACTGCATCACCGCCTTTTCCATAAGAACCGTATAGAGAAGCCCCACCCGGCGCGGGGGTGTATCTAGTTGTCGATGTCATTCCTTGGTTTCCAGCTTGGTTAAGAGTTGAAGAGATAACACTATAACTCAATTTAGGCGTAGCTCCTCCCGCCCCCGCTGTAAGGACGGCACCAGCCGCGGTATGTCCACCAATTCCACCATAAGCATAACTATTACCAAAACAAGAATTTCCCCCATCGGCCGCTTTCCCTGGAACCCCTGAATTTTCCTTATATATACCAGCTCCTGCGTTCCCCACCTGTATAGCATAATTTCCTTTTGCTAATTGAAAAACACAGTTAAACCCAGCCCCTGAACCTCCCGAGGACATAGAATTCCTAAAATTTGAGTGATATTGCGAGGCTCCGCCTCCTCCACCAATACAAATAACTTGATAACGTCCAGAGGTCTGAAGATTAAGTGTTGTTGAAGCACCACCCGACGCACTTTCATACATTATTTGTCCGTCATTATAATATTTTTGCTCCAAAGACACATTGAGTGTTTGATTAGAATTTACAGTAACTGTTCCCGAAGTACTGTAATAGCCATTTTTAGAAACGGTGTACGTTACCACTGTTCCTTTTTTGACTACTGTTTGATTTCCGGATATTTCCCCTGTACTAAAAGTAACAGTTGCGTCAGCTGGGGTAGTATTTATAATTAATTTAATAACGGAAGAATAAACTAACTGTGCACCATAGTAAATTTCACCGATTTGGCTGTCACCATAATAAACAGCATCTATATTGTTTCCATTTATTTGAATACTCATCAGTTCTCCTTTACAAAATAAAATACCCCAGCAGAAGGGCTGCTAGGCAGCGCCGAAACCACTTGAAATTTTGACAGCATAGCCACTAAATCTTGATTAATAGCAACAGTGTTTGATGCTAATGTCAGTCCATAACCAATGTTATAGAGTGAACTTCCCAGCTGGTCCCAGCCATCTTCGGTCCAAGCATAGTTCATATCGGTTGTCAAAATATTATAAACATCACCAACCATCACATTTTCCGTAGGTAAATCCTCATATCTTGCAACAGAACCGCACCATTTATAAATTGCGGCTAAAGATGCTTTAATCGTATTACAATCGTTTTTTATCTGTTCACAATCTGATTTTAGGCTTTGAGCCAATTGGCTGCTGGTTTGGGCATTTTGGGCCTCGTTTTCGGCTTGTTGCGCATCTTGACGCGTGCTATCAGCAAGTTCTTGCACATTTTGAGAAATTGTTTCAGCCTTAGCCGCAGCGCTTTCACTTCTTGTTGCATAAACAGACAACTTTTCTTGAGTAAAATCATCAATTTTGTTTAGCACAACCGAGGCAATATAATTATCTATCTGCGGTTTAGTTATTTTATTAACAGTTTCTTCCACAATAGGTTTGGTGTATTTGTCCGTATAACTTTTAATATCTGGCTTAATTGTGCCTTCAACATATTGCTGCACTTCTTTTTGTCCTGATTTTATATAAAACAGCTGCATGTCCAAATCTACAACAACCTCATCTTGCCAATAAATTTCAACATCGGTCTGAATATTTGGATTTATCTGGATTAAAGCTTCATTTTCCATAATTTCCTCACTTTGTTACTTGTTTAGTTACACGAAAAACTCCCAACTGATTTACATTTGCTGGAAAAAACGTGTTTACAGTCCCATCTTCTGCGGTTATTTGCATATCTGTAACGTATTCGCCTGTATCCAGACTGGTTTGCACCGGAGTTAAAACAAATGCGAATATTCCTTTAGAAGCATCAACCGGTTCAGCTTCCAAACTAAACATTAGCTCTCCGCTATTTTTATCTCTTGTCTGCATAACAATTTGTGCTTTGGATAAATCTATGTTTTGATTATGCCTTTTAAAACAAAGTCTAATCACAAATGTATCGCCCTGACGAACTTCTATGATGTTTGCCGCCGGTATAATTTTACCTGTCATCTGCTATTCCTCCTTTTTTACTTTTATAAAATAGTTAACTGCCTGATTGATTGGCGTAACATGCGACGAACTGCCATAAATCGCATTAGACCGACTGGCGTCAAAGGTAAAATAATAAGCGCCACCCCCATCGCCGGAACGAGTATTACCAACCTTGGGGTCTTCCATTCTGATAGCTCCAGTTGTTGGCGCCGCACCATATAAATAGCCGTCCTGAGGTTGTGATTTTCCAGTAATATTCGGCAATCCTTCTTTTTGAGTTGTATAAACATTATTTGCAGAATCTCCGCCTAAACCTCGTAAAAATTTTCCTCTGTAATCCGGCAAATTAAATGTGGTAGAACCATCTCCTACTCCAAAATTTGTACCAATAAGAGCAAATAAATCGGCATATTTTGTACGGCTTACGGCTTGTCCGTTACACAAAAACCAATTATCATGGTTAGCACTTTTTACCGAAGCTTTGATATCTCCAACGCAAAACATTTTATTCAGCAGTTCAGTTATAAGTTTTTCTGAATTTTCTAACTGACTTTTGTTGACAGCATCGGTCGACATAGTGCCGTTTGCCATATTGCGAATTTGGAAACCTCCCATTTTTAACTC
Source organism: uncultured Alphaproteobacteria bacterium (assembly GCA_934277435.1). GTDB lineage: Bacteria > Pseudomonadota > Alphaproteobacteria > RF32 > CAG-239 > RUG410. The sequence continues at coordinate 45,472 of CAKQUE010000002.1, forward strand.
GCCTTTCATCGGCGTGCGTCCATCTTTCAATAAACATTCACTCAATCCGTCGGCAAAATTATCGTCTTCTTCGTCATGTCTGTCCGAAACAATGTCTATTTCATTTTTTCTATCATCTTCCCAGCTATGCATTCTGGTAAACAATCCATTACTATCAAATGGCATTTTTCTTCTCCTAAAAAAAGTTATAAAAAAAACGCTATAAAAGCGCCGGTTAATTTTTTGAAATTTTATTTAATTCACTTATTTTCTTTAAGTTAAGCTCTTCGCGTTTGATTTGGTTTTGTTCTCGCTTAATAGCAAAATCTCTTTCCATTTTTTGCGTTTGAAAATCCAGCATTTTGTCTTCACTTGGTTTAATTGGCGTATCTGGAGCATTTAACTCCGCACTGATTTTATCAAACACATCTTCTAAGATATTTTCAAACTGTCGGGCATTATCCAAAGTGGCAACCGCAGCTTCAATCATTTTGCGATATAACGGCAAAAGCGCCGGCTGTTGTGAAATCACGCCAAAAGACTGGTTAACCATTTCATTTATATGCGAAATAACATTTAAGATTTTTTCTTCATTTTTATCATTATCAAAACTTCCATCAGTTTCCAATTCAATGGCCATACCGCGCAACTTTTGGGTTTTCAGCAATTCAATGGCTTGTTTTACCAATTCTGGATTTTTACCATATTCTTCAGCCACAAACATAGCCAATGTATCCGGCGAAAATTGCTCGCAGATGATTTCGGCTTTAATCCGCAGTAAATCTTTCAAAAAACGCTGCATATCATTTTGCCGGTCTTGATTGCGCAAAGTTCCAAAATTTGTTTTTTTAAGCACGGCGGTGGCTGTTTCCTGCGCATTTGAACTACCGCGCATAATATCGCTAACGCCTGTAATTTCATAAATTGAATCTATTAAAACTTTTCGACGTTCTGCTAAAACCTGCAAGGTGTTTACATACTGTTCAATCGGTGCAAAATCAATAATTCCGTTGATACCACCGGCATCTTTAAGCTTATCAAAATCATTTAAGGCAATTAAAGTGACGTCTTTATCCAAAATATTTGCCAATTCCGGAAAAGAACTGTCATAACAGCCGGAAACTTTCAAAGCCTGCATGGTTAAACGCATGCGGCTATTAACTCCGTCCAACTCGTCCAGCAAGCTTTTAATTTCGACATAATCCGGAACCGGAACAATTCCGTCATTGCACAGAGTAGACATAATTGGTTTTGGACAAGGAAAAAATCCGCTAAGATGTAAAGTATCTTCATTAACCCGCAAAAAATCATTTGGATATTCCGGACTCAAATAATATATTTTATGAGTTTTCTTATCCCAAATTTCATAAACGGAAATACTTTTATCGGTAAAATTATGCTGCCAAAAGTAATCAGCCAATTTTTCATCAAAATTACAATAAATTTCATTAACATCCATAAAGCATTTACGGGCAATCCATTCAACATCTTCCCAAACATCTACCTTTTCAACATCAGTCAAAAAAGACACCGGATTAACATATTGAGTGGTAACCTGCTCTTTGTCTTTTAGCATAACCTCGCCATAAAATTTGAAACTGGACTGATATTGTTCCCACAAAATTCCCATTCCCGAAAGCAGAAAATCATTGCGAGCGTACTTTATCACACTGTCAAAATCAAATTGTTTTATATCCCAAGCCAAAGCTTTTTCCAAAATACGGCAAGCCACGCATTCTACCTTATCCGCTTTTTTATTATTGCGGATAATAAACGGCTGCGGCTGTTTAAAATATAAAAACGGTTTCAATGTTTCTATTGACGACCAAAAAATATTTTGTTTATTTCTAAGCCGCTCATTGCGATAATACTTTCTGATTTCATCAATCAAATCATAATATTCACTATAAGTTTTTTCTGATGCTTTTAGTTTTGTAAGCCATTCATCATATAGCTTTTTATTGCTTTGTTTTTCCATAATTTTCTCCCTAACAAAAACAGGCCGGCAACCATGCACGACCTGCTAAAACTAAAGTTTTGTTTATTTATCATATTTACCTAAAAGGCTGCTTTCTCGCACAACCACAAGATCATCATTTGGCAAAGGTAACTCGTCAAACCGGTGAAAAACAACGTAATCACCAATTTTTACCATAGTAACCTTATCCCCAACACTTTGCACAATTCCTTGATTTGTATAGTCGTTTTTTGGACTATCTATTATCAATTTATGCGGCAAAGGTTTATCCGGCAAAATTATTAGCCGGTCTTCTATAGCTTTTAACATTTTAATTTTCCCCATCAAAAAAAGAGATTAAACCGCTATATTCCTAGGGATTAATCTCTTTTATTATAAGTTTTATCTGAATACATTTTTACATCATAATAAATTTATTATCACACTAGGTACTAAATGTCAAGAACTTTTTTTATTTTTTTGCAAATAAAATTTCACTAATCGTTCTAAACCTAAGGCTAGAAAGGTTTTTAGACAATACATCATTTGTTTTCCTAATAGACTTTGCGGAATAATATTCTTATCAAGTTTAAGTTCTTCATCTTCAATACACACGATTCTGACATAAGGCCAAAATTCTGCCGGAATACTTTTTATAGCCGAAAGATAGCGCTCTTTATATATTAAAGCATCTTCTCTTTCCGAGCTTTTCCCGCCTATTTTAAGCAGCGGTAAACTTTGAAGATTATTATAATTTCCCAAATAAAAATCTTTTGCTAACCGTTCTCCGGCTTTTTTTCTATCTTCAGAGCTGAATTTGCTGTTTATCAGGTCAAGCCAGCCTTTTTCACAATATTTTTCCAACACTGATTGTCGATATATTCCGCCTTGACGGCGGCGTTTATAACCTTTTTTAATCGCTTCACTTTTATTTATATATTCTTCATTAACCATATTAAATCTCCGTTTTATAAGAAAAATATAAGAAAATTATAATATTGTCAATAAGAAAAAAAATATTTTACTTCCTAAGATATATATTATATATTATAAAAAGAGGTGTAATATGGAAGATACAGAAGAAATCAGAAAAAAAATTGCTCGATTGATTACCGAGCGCGGTCTTAATTATGCTAAAGTTTCTTTAAGCATTGGCAAAAATATTGCTTATATTCAGCAATTTATCAAAAACGGTTCTCCTCGGCGTCTTGGCGAAGTGGAACGTCAAAAGTTAGCTAGATTGCTTAAAGTGGACGAACAAGAATTGACTGATTTACCTTTAAAAGTGTCTTCTAGTTCTGCTCCTAGTGTCAATCAAGATATTTTATGCTTGATTATTGAAAATATTGAAAATTGGCTGCTCAACCGTAATTTCACTCTTTCTCCTCATGATAAAGCTGAGTTAATTCGTTTGATTTATTCCAAAATTTGCAACGAATCTATGGATACAGCAGACGCTAAAATTAAAGACTTTATTGATATTTATGATGAAGTCAGAAAAGCAAACTGATTTTACAATAAATAAACGGACTATTTAAAAATGAGTATTGATGAGCAAATTAGGGATATTTTGATGAAAAGTACCCCTGTGAATGATAATATGCACAAATCGCCTCAAACGAATCCGGCAGCTCAAACAACTGGTAATTTTGGTATCAACATTGTCGGCAACAAAAATGTAATTATAAACACTGGCTTACTGCAGTTAATTTTGCTATCTTGCACTGCTATTGCTTATTACGCAGTTTTACGCTAACTACTTATATTTTTTCACTACATAAAAGAATACGGGTCAATATCGGCTTCCACCTTGACTGAAGCCGGCACCTTTACCATTTGCAGCCAATGCCTCAAAACCTGCTGAATATTGATGTTTTTATCAGTTTTAAGCATCAACCGATAACGATAGCGATCACGAAGCAAAAACAGCGGCGCCGGCGCAGGCCCCAGCACCGAAACAAAGTCTGTGTGCGGAGCCGTTTTACCAAATTCTGCCGCCACCAATCCTGTCAATTTTTGATCGGTTCCCGAAATTATCAAGGCAGCCAGTTTGCCGTATGGCGGATATTTAAGCAAGCGACGAGATTGTTTTTCAAACTCCATAAAACTTTCGCGGTCATTATTCAATAAAGCTTTCAACACATTGTTTTCGGGATACAAAGTCTGCAAATACACTGTTCCCTTCTTTTCGCCGCGTCCGGCTCGTCCCGATACTTGTGACAGCAATTGATATGTTTGCTCTGACGCACGCAAATCGCTGCCCATCAAACCCAAATCAGCATCAACAATGCCAACTAAAGTTAAATCCGGAAAATGATGTCCCTTGGCAATAATCTGTGTTCCGACCAAAATATCAATCTCGCGACGCTCCATACGAGCGATAATTTGCGACACCGCCGTAAAAGAACCGGCATTATCGCTAGAAAGTATCTCGGTTCTAGCATACGGAAAGCGATGTTTTACCTCTTCAGCCACTCGTTCCACTCCAGGACCGCAAGCAGTCAACCCATCAGCCGAACCGCAATGCGGGCAAACATCAGGTATCTCTTCCATATATCCGCAATGGTGACACATCAGTTTATGAGCTTTTTTATGTTCGGTCAGCCAAGCGCTGCAGCTCGGACACTGCATACGATGTCCGCAATCACGGCAAATCATCAGTGGCGCGTAACCGCGGCGGTTTAAAAACAAAACCGATTGCTCGCGGCGCTCTAAATTTTCGGCTAAAGCTTGCACCAAACTCGGCGCCAACCAAGAAACACCCCACTCACCTTTTTGCGGCTTGTCTTTTTTCAAATCGATAATTTTAATATCCGGCAGGCTGGCGTTGGCGTAACGGCTTTGCAGTTTCACACAGTCATATTTGCCTTCTTCAACATTCACCATGGTTTCCAAATCAGGCGTAGCGGTAGAAAGAATCAGCGGTAAATGCTCTATTTTTGCTCGCACAATCGCCATATCACGCCCCTGATAATTTACCACATCTTCCTGTTTAAACGAGTGGTCATGGCTTTCATCAATAACAATCAGTCCCAAATTTGTATAAGGCAAAAACAAGGCCGAACGCGCTCCGACAATAACTTTCACTCGTCCCTCAACAATTGCTTTCCAAGTATCAGCACGCTCTTTTAGACTCAATCCCGAATGCCAATTTGCCGGACGCACTCCAAATCGTTTTTGAAAACGCTCAAGCCATTGTGTCGTCAGCGAAATTTCCGGCACCAAAATAAGCACTTGTTTGCCGCTTTCTATGGTTTTGGCAACAGCTTCAAAATACACTTCCGTTTTACCAGAGCCGGTAATACCATCAAGCAACGTAACCGAAAATCCGCTACCTATTTTTTGACATAGCAATTCTGCCGCCTGCAGTTGTTCTGCTGTCAAATCAACTTTTACATAATCGCCGACAGGTTCTAAAAATTCGCGTTTATTTTCTACATAAACCGGTTCCAGCACCCCGCTGTCAATAAGCGTTTTTATCACGCTTTGTCCCACGCCGGCACCTTTAGCTATTTCTTGTCTGGTATACGGCGCATGCTTCAGCAAATCCATAACATGCCAGCGCGCATCCGAATTTTTAAGTTTAGCCTCAGCTAAAGTTTTACCGGAAAGTTTATATAAAACTGTCAGCGGCGACGGCTCAAACGCGGCTTTTACGCTTATTGCCATTTTGAAAACCAATCCAAGTGGCGCCATGTTATAACGCGCCACCCAAGCGATAAATTTCAGCAGTTTTTCCGATAGCGGCGGAAAATCATAGACTTTACTTATACTTTTTATTTTTTCGGCGGGCACATCATTTTGCGGAGCAAGGTCATAAACCACGCCGATTTGCTTATCTCGCCCAAACGGAACCTCAACCAACTGCCCAAGTTTCAGCTCCTCATCCGTTTTGTAAGTAAACGGCTGATTAAACGGCAGCGGCAATAAGATTCCAACCAACAAAAGCTAAGCTCCTTTTTTTTGGTGAAAATATTCCGGAGAATAACCATTTGGATGACGTTTTTTTAATTTTTCAACATTGCGATTGATAATTTCTTCAAACGGAATATCCAGAGCCAGACAAGCCTGAAACATATACCAGCAAACATCTCCAAGTTCTTTGATAAACATATCGCGGGTTTCCGGCGTATATTCAAGCCCCATAAACTTGATTTTTTTCCACACGTCGTCAACTTCTCCAACTTCGCCGCACAAACCGGAAACAGCGTGATCCAAACGGGCGTAACCGCCATTCAGCTGTTTTGATAATTTAGCAAAATTTTGAGCAAAAACTTCATCATTCTTCGCAGTTTCCGAAGTTACTCCGTCAACAAAACTCTTATATGCAGCAAAATATTCTTTTTCTTCCATGTTTTAAGCTTCCTTTTTAAGCAAATCTTGTAATTCATATAATTTTTGCAAAGCCTCGCGGGCCGTTAAATCATCGGGATTGATTTTTTCCAATTCTTCAATAAGCGGAGATTTTTTTTCTTCTTTAGCGACAAAAGAAAACAGCGGCAATTCAGCATCTAAGCTGTCCAAATTTTTATGCTGATTTTCATGTTCCAATTTTGTCAGCACTTGCTCTGCTCGTTCTAACACTTTTTTTGGTAAACCGGCTAATTTGGCCACATGAATACCATATGAGCGATCGGCGGCACCGTCTATTACTTCATGTAAAAAGATAACATCGCCTTTGAACTCTTTGATTTTCATACAATGCAGAGTCATCGCCTTCAAACGCCCCACCAAATCCGTAAGTTCGTGATAGTGAGTAGCAAACAAAGCGCGGCATTTATTAACTTCGTGCAAATACTCAACCACAGCCCAAGCAATTGACAGCCCGTCAAAGGTGGCGGTTCCGCGTCCGATTTCATCTAAAATCACAAACGAGCGACGGTCGGCACGATTCAAAATAGAAGCCGTTTCAACCATTTCCACCATAAAAGTCGAACGTCCGCGCGCCAAATCATCTGAAGCGCCAACACGTGAAAACACCTTGTCGATATAGCCTATATGCGCGGATTTAGCCGGCACAAATGCTCCCATCTGCGCCATAATCGCAATAATGGCATTTTGTCGTAAAAATGTTGATTTACCGGCCATATTCGGGCCTGTGAGCAACCAAATTCTGTTCGTATCAACGTCCAAACTGCAGTTATTCCCCACAAAACTTCCGTCATGACTGCGGCGGATTGCTTCTTCAACCACCGGATGACGTCCGTCAACTATTTCAAACGCATAACTGTCGTCAATTTCCGGACGACAATAATTATTTTCAATCGCCAAATCCGCCAGCGCCGCACCAACATCAAGCTCAGCCAACGCATTTGCCGTACGGGTTATATCATCTGCAGCCAATAAAATACTGTGCACCAGATTATCAAAAATTGCCAGTTCCAAAGCCAACGCTTTTTCTGCCGCGCCGCGAATCTGATTTTCCAACTCTGTCAGCTCAACAGTGGTAAAACGCGCCGCGTTTAAAACAGATTGACGATGTATAAATTCCGGATTAGCAATCACAGAGGCCGCTTCTTTGTTTGGAATTTCAATAAAATAGCCAATCACATTATTATATTTTATTTTTAAATGTTCAATACCTGTTTGTTCCACATATTTGCTTTGCAGGTTCAAAATATAGTTATGTCCCTTATTTTTCAAATCCCGCACAGCATCAAGCTCAGGACTATATCCGGCTTTGATAAAATCGCCGTCACGCGCTAAAAGCGGCAAATCATTTGTTCTATCTTCCACCCACAATGCGTTTGCAAGCATATTTACCAACATAGAGTGGTCGCCGAACTTGCGCAAAATTTTACTTATCGCCGCCGGCAATTCATCAACAACATCAATCGCTTTGAAGGTTTCCACCAAAGTTTTTAGCTTTGGCAAACTACCCAAAGTCACACCGATAGAAAGTAAATCGCGAGGACCGCCGCGTCCCACTCCAAGCCTAGAAACCGCACGTTCAATATCCGGACAACTCTTCAACACCAGACGAACATTTTCTCGCACATCTTGATGTTGCAAAAAGAAATCAACCACATCTAAACGCTCGTTAATTTCTTTGACATCTAACAACGGATTTGCCAAACGATTGGCTAACAATCTGGCTCCGGCACCGCTGACAGTTCTATCCAGCACAGAAATCAGCGTGCTGCCGCGCGGACCTTCCAACAAATCCAGATTATGACGGGTTGCGGCATCAATTTCCATATACTTGCTGCTTAAAATTTTGACCGGACGGGATATACGCGGCATTTTTCCTTTTTGAGTATTTTCCACATAATCCAACAAAATTCCGGCCGCAGAAATCTCGGCTTTACTAAAGCTGCCAAAAGAATCCAGAGTGTTTACCTGATAAAATTCTAAGATTCTTTTTTCGGCGTTGCCGCTATTGAAACGAGCTTGCGGCAAAACGGATAGTTTTTCTTTATATTCGTTCAGCAAATGGAAAAGCTCCGAATTTTGCAACAATGTATCAGCCACCAAAATTTCACTCGGCGCCAATCTGTCAATTGCCGTATGCAGTTCAGACGCTTCGTTTTGAGCGTTGACTTCCAAAAGCTGGGTATAGAATACGCCGGTAGAAAGGTCTATCCACGCCAAACCAAAAACATCGTTTATTTTTGCCAAACACAAAAGATAATTATTTTTACGCGAATCTAAAATTGTGTCTTCGGTAATAGTCCCCGGAGTGACCAAACGCACCACATCTCGCCGCACAATAGCTTTATAGCCGCGTTTTTTAGCTTCAAGCGGATCTTCCATTTGTTCGCAAATAGCAACTTTAAAGCCCTGTTTAATCAGTTTTGCCATATAGCTTTCATAAGCATGAAAAGGCACACCGCACATCGGCACATCTTTTCCGTCGGCTTTTCCGCGTTTAGTCAACGCAATATCCAAAGCTTTTGAAGCCGTTATGGCATCTTCAAAAAACAATTCATAAAAATCGCCCATGCGATAAAACAACAAATAGTCTTGATGAGCTTTTTTCAGCTCCATATATTGCACCATAGCCGGTGTCAAATTACTTTTTTCTGTCATAGCAAAATTAAACCTATTTAAACTTATTGTATTCTACAATAAAAGACGGTTAAGTCTATCATTTTATCAATTTTATCGACGGGATAATTACCATGCTGAAAAATATGAAACGTTTATTGGGTTTGGAAAAAGATTCTTCTTTTTCAACAAGAGTGATTATTTTATCTTTGCCCTCTGCGGTTGTTTTTATACTCTTATCCTTGCTCAACATTGTTTCACCATGGATTTCATTTTTTTGCTATGTTATCATCATTTTGTTCAATATGTTTTCGCTTTTACCGCTAAGCTATGAAATGCAATCGCTAAAGCAATACATCTACTCTCTGGCCGGAGATGAAAAAAACAATCCAGATTTAAAACTTTCAGAACAAGACGCCAAAAAAATTGCTGAAGCAGTTAATTCAATCCACCGATTTTGGGCCTCAAAAGCAGAATCGCTAGAAGCTCAAACTATGTCCGACGCCGCAGTTTTAGACACCCTGCCCGACCCAATTTTGATGCTGGATGGCGAAGGCGCCGTAACCGGAAGCAACCTTTCCGCCCGCAATCTTTTGGGTGAAGATATTGTTGGCTGCAACATAGACTCCATCTTTAATGTAAATATTTTTGTTGCTTCAGTAGAAAAAGTATTGAAAGGAAAAAGCGAATCCGAAAGTTTAGTATTTCATGCCGGCGGAAAAATCAATAAACGCATTTATGCCCACATAACCAAACTTCCTTGGTATTCAAAAGGTCGAGCCGTGGCTGTGGTTTCGCTTTATGATATTAGCAAAGCCATGAGCCTTGAAAAAATGCAATCTGATTTTGTGGCCAACGCCAGCCACGAGCTGAGAACACCGCTTTCTGTTATTTCCGGATTTATTGAAACCCTGCAAACTTCGGCCAAAGACGATGCCGATGCCCGAGAAGCTTTTTTAAACATTATGAAAGAACAGGCAGATTATATGTCTAGCCTCATCGAAAATTTATTGTCGCTTTCTCGTTTGGAAATGGCTCAAGACAAAGAGCTGAAAGACAAGGTCAACATTTCTGAAACTATAGATGATGTTACGGAAGCCCTGAAAATAAAAGCGTTTCAGCATTCTATAAACCTAAAAGTTTCTGAACAGGGGCGAATCCCTAAAATTATCGGTGACAAACAAGAAATACATCAAATTTTGCAAAATCTGCTGGATAACGCCATAAAATACGCGCAAGAAAATTCTGAAGTGACGATTGATATCAAAACTGTCGCCGAAATTCCGGCCGGAAATGGGCAAAACGTGGCAACAGGGAAAGCTGTCAGCATCGCTTTTAATAACAAAGGGCCAAAAATTGCCAAAGAAGATCTCGCTCGCTTGACCGAAAAATTTTATCGAATGCAAATTCATAAGGATATGAAAATCCGCGGTACCGGTTTGGGATTGGCTATTGCCAAGCAGATTATTCGTCACCATCACGGTAATTTAACAGTTACATCAACAACTTATAACGGCACGACCTTTACTGTTTATCTTCCGCTTAAGCCATAAAAAAATAACAAACAAAGAAAAACACCGGTTACAAATTACAGTAGCCGGTGTTTGTTATTCGGTAAATGTCAAAAAATTTGACTATTCAAATCTATGCGGCATTTCCGCTTCTTTTTGCAGTTGAGCTACAAAGTCGTCCAAAGACATAACTTCTTGTTTTTCCGAACCCAAACGGCGAACTGTCACCGTGCGGTTTTCTTTTTCTTTAGCGCCGACAACGGCAATTACCGGAATTTTTGCCAAAGAATGTTCGCGAACTTTGTAGTTGATTTTTTCGTTGCGCAAATCTGTTTCAGCGGTTAATCCGGCTTTAGTCAAAGCAGCGGCAACTTCTTTTGCATAGTCGTCAAATTCGCTGACAATCGGAGCAACCACAACTTGTTCAGGTGACAGCCACAAAGGCAGTTTACCGGCGTGATGTTCAATCAAAATACCCAAGAAACGCTCAATAGAGCCAAACAAAGCGCGGTGCAGCATAACCGGCTGATGTTTTTCGCCGTCTTCGCCGATATACGAAATATCAAAACGCTGAGGCAAGTTCATATCAACCTGAATTGTACCGCATTGCCATTCACGACCAATAGCGTCACGCAAAATAAATTCCAATTTAGGACCGTAGAAAGCACCCTCTCCGGCGTTGATTTCATATTTGTAACCGTGTTTTTCCAAAGCGTGAGCCAATGAATTTTCACACAAATCCCAAATTTCATCAGAACCGATACGATAAATGCTGTCCGGACGAGTCGACAGATAAATTTTGATGTTATCAAAACCAAAGTCTTTATAAATATCAAAAATCAGTTTCATAGTGCGGATGCACTCGTCTTCCATTTGTTCCGGAGTGCAGAAAATGTGCGCATCATCTTGCGTAAATTCACGCACACGCATCAAGCCCATCAAAGAGCCAGAAGCCTCATAACGGTTTACCTTACCAAATTCAGCCATACGCAATGGCAAATCACGATAAGACTTAACGCCTTGTTTATAAACCAGCAATCCGCCAGGGCAGTTCATTGGTTTAACGCAAAATTCTTTACCGTCTTCGGTTTTGCCGGAATAGTTATGCGCGCCATATTTATCCCAGTGACCGGAGGTAACCCACAAGCATTTATCCATAATACGCGGTGTAGAAATCTCTTCATAACCGTTATGCTCTTGGCGGTTGCGCATATATTCAATCAGTTTGCGATATACTCTATATCCCTTGTCATGCCAAAAAACAGCGCCCGGAGCATATTCCGGTTCAAAATGGAACAAATCCATTTCCTTGCCGATTTTACGATGGTCACGCTTAGCGGCTTCTTCAAGCATTGTCAAATAAGCGTCCAATTCTTTTTTAGTCGGCCAAGCGGTTGCATACAAACGCTGCAGCATTTCATTTTTAGCATCACCGCGCCAATAAGCACCGGCAACTTTAGTAATTTTGAATGCGTCGCCGATTTTACCGGTTGACGGAACGTGTGGACCGCGGCACAAATCGGTGTAATTGCCTTGACGATATAAAGTAATTGTTTCGTCTTCAGGCAAATCTTCAATAATTTGCACTTTATAGTGTTCACCTAGCTTTTTGAAAAACTCGATGGCTTCCTGACGTGACATTACAATACGTTCAATTTTTTCATCACGTTTAACAATTTCGTGCATTTTGGCTTCTATCTTAGCAAAATCTTCCGTTGTAAAGTTTTCTTTGCACGAAAAATCATAGTAAAAACCGTTTTCAATAGCCGGACCGATTGTTACTTGAGCATCAGGCCACAGTTCTTTAACAGCTTGAGCCATAACGTGAGAGCAAGAGTGACGCAAAATTTGTAAACCGTCTTTGTCTTTGGCGGTGATAATAGTGACTGTAGAATCGGTGGTTATCGGAGCGGTTAAGTCCTGTAATTTGTCATTAACGGAAACTGCCAAAGCGGCCTTTCCCAAACTTGTGCTTATTTTATTGGCGATTTCCAAGCCGGAAACGCCGTCTTTTTCATCTAATATACTGCCATCTGGCAATTTAATTTTAACCATTTTATCTACCTTTTCACTATTAAAAAGTTCATTATAAGTTTATTAGTTCTTTATAAACCTCAATTGTTTTATCACACATAATTTGTTTTGTAAAATGTTCTTTTACATTTTTTATACCGGCAGCACCAATTTTTTCTCTTTCTTCGGTTGAAAGATGCAATGCCCACTCGATAGCCTCGGCCAAAGCCTTGGCGCTGGTGCTTTCATAAAGCCTGCCGGTCACGCCGTCAATAACGGTTTCTACTGAACCGCCGATGTTTGAAGCCACAACGACTCGTCCCATTGCCTGCCCCTCTATAGCAATACGTCCAAAAGCTTCCGGCTCTATGGAGGTAGACAGGACAACGTCTGAAACCATCATCGCTGCCGGAATATCCTTGACATTGCGGATAAATAAAAAGCGGTCGGTCATATTGTAGTTATCAATCATTTTGCGCAATTCCGCCGAATATTTTTTGCGTCCTTGGTCGTCACCAATCATCACGCAGAAAAAATCTTCATTTTCAAGCAGATGCAAAGCTTCAATCAGCAGTTTTTGCCCTTTCCAATTGGTCAGACGGCCAATCAAAGTTATAATAGGTTTATCTTCTGGAATATTATTATCCTCAAGATATTTAATCATCCGCTCGGCAGAAGTCGTTTCCACATTAAAGTTTTCCATATTCACACAGCGATGAATCAAACGAATCTTGCTTTCATCTGTTTTATAATTTTTCAAAATATGCTGTTTGATATGGTTAGAAATGGCTATCACCCGTTCGCCATAAGTCATAATTTTGTTATAAAACTTTTTGATACCCCACGGACCTAAGCCGTATGTACCGTGGAAAGTTGTTACAAAATGCACGCCGCAACGCTTTGCCGCCCAATATGCGCTCCACGCCGGAGCTCGCGAACGCGCATGCACAATAGTGATGCCGTATTTTTTGATAATTTTTGCCAAACGCAGCGAATTTAAATACATTTTGAAAATATTTTTCGTTTTCAGCGGCAATGTAAAATGTTTAACTTTGATACGGTCCAAATTATATTCCATGCGTCCGCCTTCGGAAGCAACATAGTTTTCAATGCCTTGTTTTTGCAATTCCGAAGCAATTTCAATAGTTCCAAGCTCAACTCCGCCTTGTCCTAATTCCGGCAAAACTTGCAGCACTACTATTTTTTTGTTTTTTTGATTTTCCATACTTTTCACCTGTACAGTCCAATTAAAATTTGTCGCATTATACAATAACTGGCGTATTTTTCAAAAATTTACGACAGGTTATACACATCAGCACACAAAAAAACACTGTTACCTTTTACAAGATAACAGCGTTTTTTAGGTTATTCATTTTCACAATCCTTGTCTGGTTCGGCGATACTTTTGAACCAGGTAATGATACGCTCATCTGTTGTTGCGGCAATAATCCCGCTAAAGATACCAGCAACCAAGCAGGCTGCAACACCGGCAAAAAGCGGAGGAATTACAGCAAACACAATAAACATTATGCATCTTCGGCGGTCAGAAGCAAAGAAAGACGCAGCGCAAAGAGATAAGATTACTGAGAGCAAGCTTATCAGAATATATTCAACCCCGTCACCAGAGTCTAAATTTATTACTGTACCATTTGCAGCAACACCAGTTATTGCAAAAAATGCCACCACAAGAATGATGACGTTAACCAAAGTTATTTTCATAATCCTATAAATTAAAGATTCAACATTAAAATTAAACAATAAGTTTATGGATATTTTCTCTTAGAGAAAGATTTGAAAACAACTATAAAAAGCCATAATTTTCTCCATAATACTTATTTAATACAGTTTCATTGTACGTCTATTTGACAAATTTTGCAAGAACTATTTAAAAAAAGCCGGCTGCTAAAAAACAGGCGGCTTTAATCAATCATAAAAAACAAATCTACAAATAAACGACAAAGCGCGATTTTATCGGCGTGTCGTCATCTTTAGCAAAAGCTAAGGCTCCCGGCTCTGGCAAAAAATTGCTTAATATGCCTTTGGCGGACAAATACATGACTTCTGTACGTAAATCATCGGCCTTTATACCATATTGACGCAATACGAACATCATATTATTAAACTCCGTCATATGTACAAACATCTGTTCCCAATATCCTAAAGTGGGAAAATTACGAAAACGAGAATATTTGTTGCATTGAATATTTTCTTTGCGCAAGGCCTCATGCAGACTTTTGTAAGTATTTGCAGCCACATCTTGTTTATGTACTAACAAACCATTAAATGAAACGCCCCATACTTTGTCTTTTTTCGTTAAGTCTAAGTATGGCAACACTCGAAGTTTTTTTCTTTTTGTTTCATAAACAATAGACATTGGCAGAAATATATGGTCTGAACTTTCTTTTTGCTCTTGCAGCTCAAAATATTCTTCAGACTCCTCTACTGTCAAAGCAATCTCTTGCAAAAGTTTAAATTTAGATTGTTTATCCATAAGCTAATAATTTAGAGAATAATTTTTATTATTCTCTTGTTATAGCCAACCGGCGACCAGTCGTCAACTTCTATTTTTTTGACTTATCTTCATTATTTGATATTTCGTTTTTAGTTTCGTGGTATGTATCTGAAATTATACGTTTAGCATTTGCCGAAACTTCGGAACCAACTTCACTGACTGTTGAAGATTTGGTGATGCTTCCATTATAAAAACCGGCAACCACCAAATATATGATAAAAATTATCGCAAAATAAAACGCATATTTTAAAAATGTTCCCATAACTTATCTCCTTTGTTATCTGCAAAAGAGATATACGCGTTTTACATTTTTTCAAGTGATAGCTTCTAGCGACGTTCAAAGAGTTTTTCGATATCTGCTAATTTGATTTTTACATAAGTCGGACGACCATGATTACACTGACCTGAATGCTCGGTCTTTTCCATATCACGCAGCAAGCGGTTCATTTCTTCTATATTCAGCGGACGACCTGCCCGCACCGAACCATGACAGGCAATCGTGGCACAAATATGATGAATTTTATCACTCAGAGCATATTCTCCGCCCCACTCAGAAATCTCTGCCGCTATATCCTTAACCAGCTTTTTAACATCTGTGTCACCAAGCAAGGCCGGCATCTCTCGCACCAACACCGCCGAAGTGCCAAATTCTTCCAGCATCAAACCAAGCTGCGCCAACTGTGGAGCATATTCCAAAATATTTTCCTTTTCTGACAGACTTAAATCCACAACTTCCGGTAACAAAAGCATTTGCGTTGGCATTTGCTCGTGCTTAGCCATGCTCTGCTTCATTTTTTCCATTGTTATACGCTCATGAGCAGCATGCTGGTCAATAATGACAATACTGTCTTCGGTTTGCGAGATAATGTAGGTATTATGAAATTGCGCCTTAGCCAAACCAAGTTCGCCGACTTCTTCTAATGTTTCCGCAGTCGGTTCTTCGGCCACACGCACCGAAAATTTGCTTTCAAGCTCAGGAATAGACATTGTGGAAGCTGCGCTTTTACCTCTGCCGCCGCTAAAATTATACACATGATTAAAAGGAGTTGAGGCAAAACTTGCTGCCCGTTCTCGCAGCATATAACTGTTTGAAGAAAACGCAGCATTGTTATTCAGCGGCTCGTTTTGATTTTCTTCTCCCTCAATGGTACGTTCCAACAAATGTTCCAGCTCGCCGGTTTCGGCGCTTTTTTGCCCGCCCAAACTCAAAGCATGGCGAATACTACCTACCAGCAAACCTCGGATAGCCCCGTTGTCATAAAAACGCACTTCCGCTTTGGTTGGATGCACATTCACGTCAACATACATCGGTTCTACTTCAATAAACACCGCACAGGCCGGATATCGCCCCGCCGTCATCATATCTTGATATGCACCTTTGATTGCGCCCAAAATGAGTTTATCCCGCACCGGACGATTGTTGACAAATAGAAATTCCGATAAAGAATTGGCTTTATTATAGGTTGGAACGCCGATAAAGCCGCTGATTTTACAAAAATCATTGCCGGCATCAATTGCCACAGAATTTTCTTCAAACTCGCCGCCCATAACATCTGCCACGCGCCGCTGCCGACAATCAAACAATTCTCCCTGACAAGCGTTTAGCGCTACTTTCTTTTTGCCGTCGCTACTCAAATAAAATGAAATCTGCGGATTGGCCAAAGCTATGCGCTGCAGCATATCCACACACTGCGCCGCCTCCGAAGCGTCAGACTTCATAAATTTTAAGCGCGCCGGTGTCGTATAAAACAAATCGCGCACCTCAATTTTGGTTCCCAAAGGAACGGCCGCCGGTCTGACATCGCTTTTGTCACCGCCGTTGACGCTGATTTGCCAGCCGCTATCCGCGTTTTGCTGACGTGAACTGATTGTTAATTTGGCAACAGAAGCTATAGACGGCAGCGCCTCGCCTCTGAACCCCAAAAAATTTATATTGAACAAATCATTATCCGGCAATTTTGAAGTGGCGTGCCGTTCCACAGCCAAAGGCAGTTCTTCAACGCTGATACCTTTACCATTATCAACAACCGTAATCAGGTTTTTTCCGCCGCCTTCCAGCGTGACCTCTATTTTTGAGGCTCCGGCATCAATTGCGTTTTCTACCAATTCTTTTATCACCGAAGCCGGACGCTCTATCACCTCACCGGCGGCTATTTGGTTGACTAAATTAGACGGTAAAACGCGAATTGGCATAGTTCAAACTACTTTCTAATTTTTTTGATATAATTGATTAACGCCGTTGTGGAGCTGTCATGTTCAACGCCAAAGGCGGTTCCTTCAATCTCCGGCAATATATTCAAAGCCAGTTTTTTGCCAAGTTCAACACCGAATTGGTCAAAAGAGTTAATATTCCAAATAACTCCTTGCACATAAATTTTGTGTTCATACATAGCAACCAGCATACCCAAGGTATACGGGTCCAGCTTTTTAACCACAATGGTATTGGACGGACGATTGCCGGAAAAGCTCTTATATTTTTTCAGAGCTTCAATTTCGTCTTTACTCTTTCCGGCTTTTTCCAGTTCCAAAGCCGCCTCTTCCACAGTTTTACCTTGCATCAAAGCTTCGCCTTGAGCCAAAACGTTTGATAGCAAAATTTGGTGATGATTACCGATTTCATTGTGAGAAATTGCCGGAATTATAAAGTCCACCGGCACAATTTCAGTTCCTTGGTGCAAAAGTTGGAAAAACGAGTGCTGCACGTCGGTTCCGGCGCCACCGAACAAAGCCGGTCCGGTCGCGTAACTAACCGGTTTGTTATCCAAGCCAATTGATTTACCGTTGCTTTCCATATCCAACTGCTGCAAATAAGCCGGCAGATATTGTAAATATTGGTCATACGGCACAACGCAATAGCGATGTATACCATAAAAATTGTTATACCAAATTCCAAGCAAAGCCAAAACAACCGGAATATTGTGTTCCAATTCAGTTTCGGCAAAATGCTTATCCATAGCGTTTGCTCCTTTGAGCATACGTTCAAAATTTTCAAAACCCACGGCAATGCAGATAATCATACCAATGGCAGACCACATAGAATAGCGGCCGCCGACAAAGTCCCAAAATTCAAACATATTATCGGAATTGATACCAAATTTTTCCACTTCGACCTTGTTGGTTGAAAGCGCTATAAAATGCTTAGCAACGGCATGTTCACCCAAAGCGTCTACCAGCCATTTGCGGCAGGTTTTGGCGTTAGTAAGAGTTTCTATGGTAGTAAATGTTTTTGAAGCCACAATAAAAAGAGTTGTTTCCGGATCAATTTTATTCAAAACCTCGGCGCAAGCTGTGCCGTCAATATTCGAAATAAAATAACATTTGATATCTTTTGCCCAATACGGACGCAAAGCCTCAACCGCCATACGAGGTCCCAAATCCGAGCCACCAATGCCGATATTGACAATATTAGTCAGTTTTTTGCCGGTATAGCCGGTAAATCTTCCCAAGCGAACAGCTTCGGAAAAATCTTTCATTCGAGCTAAAACTTCGCGGATTTTTGGCATAACATCGCGACCATCGACATAAATCGGAGTATTATCCTGATGGCGCAAAGCCACATGCAAAACCGCACGGTTTTCAGTTTTATTAATTTTTTCGCCGCTGAACATTGATTTTATGCGTCCGCACACGTCACGTTCTTTAGCCAAATCAAACAAAGCCGACATCACGCTGTCATCAATTCTGTTCTTAGAATAATCAAGCAGTAAATTTTCTAATTTTAAAGAATATTTATCAGCTCTGTTTTCATCAGCTGCAAATAAATCTTTCATTTGTGTTTTTTTGAAACGACGGTAAACACTGTCTAATTTACCCCATGATTTTAATTTATTTCTTCCGAACATTTTTTTATTTTTCCTCCTCGCTATCAACTCCGATATTCACAAAATCAGGAATTGAACTAAAATATTTTTTTGCCGCTTCATTAGCATCTTTCAACGACACATTGCGGACATAATCATTGCGCTTATCTAAAAAATCAAGACCTAAATTATATTTTTGCATCGAAACCAGCATTCCCGAAACGCCATCTATGTTGGCAAAACGCAAATAAAACGAATTTATCAAAGAGTTCTTAGCCTCGTTTAGCTCTTTATTGCTTAGGCCTTTTTCACCTAATCTCAACCATTCTTCTTTCAGCATTTGCTGCGCTTTGGCAAAATTTTCGTGGGTTGCCGAAAAACCTCCGCCGATTAGCGCCGCCGCATCATTAATTGAAAGATATGTATAAACGCCATAAGTTAAACCTTCTTTTTCTCTGATTTTTTTGGAAAGACGAGAACTTAAACCGGATTCGCCAAAAATATAGTTGACCAGATATAAAGGATAAAAATCGGCACTGTCACGAAATGTTCCTTTTGCCGCCAATCGAGTCAAAGCCTGCGCAGAACTGCGTTCGGTGTTATACTCTACACCGTCGGCCGAAAAATCAATTTTAGGCAGCGGTTTAGTCAAACTTTCTTTTGGCAGTTTTCCAAATAAATCTTCCAGCAATTTTGTTGCTTCGGCGGCAGATAAATCGCCGGCTATACCAACAATTAAATTATCCTGAGCCAAATTCTGCGCCAGATAAGTTCTGATATCAGCAGCGGTAAATGTTTTTATATCTTCCGCCTTGCCCAATGTATTGCGGGCGTAGGGATGACCTGCAAAAATATCCTCTTTAAATTTATTTGCCAAAACTTGTTGAGGATTTTCATTTTGCATTTGCAAAACAGTCAAAAGTTGTTGTTTTTTCAAATAAATTGAATTTTCATCTAATCTCGGGCGCTCTAAAACTTCTTGCAACAAAGATACTGCTGTTTTTATATTTTCAACCGGAAAAGCCAGCTGCCCCTCAAAATCATCTGCCGAAACAGAAAATCCAAGCTTGATACCGTTTTCTTCCACAATTTCTTTAAACTTTTGACTATCAAAATCGCCAGCGCCTTCCGTCAGCAGTAAAGCCGAAAAATTGGCTAATCCTTGTTTATTTTCGGCATCGTGCGCAGTTCCGGAATTTTTGAACAAAAAGCTAACACTAACAATCGGCGTTGAATGCTCTTCCATAAAATATGCCGAAAGTCCATCTTGAGAAATAACTTTAATTTTTGTTTTTAACCCTTTGTTTTTTAATTCTGAATTTTCTAAAATATTTTCAATATTCAGCGAAGAGTAATGTTTATACATCACCGAAAGCTGCCAGCAGCAAAAAACAACGACCGCCGCTAAAAACAAACGTTTTAGGTAATAAATCAAATTTTTTGGTTTTGCGTGTTTAATCATTTTTTTCCGCTCCTTCCGGCAGAGGCAACAACACACCTTCTAAAGTTGCAGAATGTAGAAAAACTTCTTTAGCGGCTTGAATAACTCCATCTAAAGTTACGTTTTTTATTTCATTTTCATAATTTTGCGCTTCGGACAAACTAAACCCACTAATCAACATATCCCCAAGCCAATAAGCGGCATCTTCGGGGTTATCATTAGCAAAAACCAAATCAGCAATCATTTTTTTCTTAACTTTTTCGAGTTTAGCAACTGTCAAATCTTGCAGCGCTTGAGCTCTGGCTTCACGCAAAGCAATTCTAGCAGTCATAATAGTCACGTCTTTAGCCGGCAGCAAAGACAAAGAAAACACGCTGTTGCTTTGCGCATTAAAACTGTATTCGGCCGAAACGCCAACGGCAATTTTTCTATTTTCAACCAATTCTTGATACAGTGCAGAAGTTTGGCTACCGCCCAAGTATTCTGCCAGCACAATATAATCATAAACAGAACCTTTTACTGCCGAATAATTTGGCAAACGATATTTTTCCACCAATTTGGGCGTAGAAATAAGCGGCAACTTCATTTGTAATTTTTCTCTATAAAAATCTGTTTCCGGTTCAATATTTTTTTTAGCGACTTTCCGCGCCGGAATGTTTCCATAGTATTTTTCCGCCAATTTTTTAGCTATCGGCACATCTATATCGCCGGCCAAAACCAAAATAGCGTTGTTAGGAGCATAATAACGCTGATAAAAATCTCTGATATCATGAGAGTTCAAATCCATAATTTCATCGGCCAAACCTGATACCGGACGACCATAGGCAGAATTACCCCACAGCAGCAAACTCAGTCTTTCGGCAAACGGTGCCGCCGGATTATTTTCTATAACCTGCTTGCGTTCTTGATAAACTATTTTGCGTTCGGCCTCAAAAGCATCTTCATCAAAGTTCAAATTTTGCATTCTGTCGGCTTCGAGCGCCATCAAAGCCTCTAGCTTGCTAATATCAGCAAACTGGTGGTAAGCCGTCATATCCTGACTGGTAAAAGCATTGCTGTCAGCGCCATTTTCATGCATAATTTGATTAAATTCATCGCCTTTTACCTTTTTGGTTCCGCGAAACATTAGATGTTCTAACAAATGCGCGCTTCCGCCCTTGCCTTTAACTTCATCAACCGCGCCGGCATTATACCAAACCATATGTTTTATCAGCGGCGCTTTATGATTTTCTACCACCACAACCCGCAAACCGTTATCCAAGGTAAACTCATCGGCTTTAAATAAATCTGCAGCCGCTGTCAAAGGCAACAGCAGCAAAACAGCGGTCAAAATCTGACTCAAATTATTCTTCGTCTTCAAAATTTTCATCTGTTTCAATCACTTTTGGACGAACGTTGTATTCCGGCGGCAAAATTAAAGGCTGTTTAGTCACTACTTTGGTTTCATCTGGGCTCTGACGGGCAAATCCCAAATCTTTTTTAGTTAAACCGCAAGCAGAAATTCCGCAGATTATTATACCTAAAAACAATATAAGACTTAGTTTTTTCATCTCACACCTTATCTAACCCTTTCTTTTTATTGCAAAAAATTTCCATAGCAATCAAAATAAACACTCCAACGCAAATAAAGCTATCTGCCAAATTAAACGCCGGCCAATGCATATTTTTATAATGAAAATCCAAAAAATCCAACACAGCGCCAAAACGCACTCTATCTATCACATTACCGATTGCTCCGCCTATTATGCAAGCCAATGCGGCAATTTTCAGCTTATTTGTTTCTTGCAGCAGCCAATAAAACAAAAACGCCGCTACACCAAGCGCAAACACACTTAAAACAATGGCTCCGGTTTGTCCATAATTATTAAACATAGAAAAACTAACACCGGTATTCCAGACTTTTACCCAATTAAAAAAGCTTGTGCAGGCTAGAGGCTGGCTTTCAACAAAATATTCAGCAGCAAAAAATTTACTGATTTGATCAGCCGCCACGGTTAAAACAATTACAATCAGACCAAGCCACACAAAATTTCTCCTCAAATTTTAAATACATCTAAGAATATACCAAAATGATTTAATATGATAAAGCGTGAATTTAAATAGTCTACAGATTTTTTTATCAAAACATACCTTTTTTGCGAAAATAAATAATCACAATCAAAGTTGCAAGCACTGAAAGCGACAGCACAATCCAAAAGCCATATTGCATATTAGCCGCCGGAACAGCCACGTTCATTCCCCAAAAACTGGCCAGCATGGTTGGGATAGAAAGCACAATCGTGATAGCGGCCAAAAATTTCATTACCAAATTCACATTATTATTAATAATCGAGGCAAAACCATCCATCATACCTTCTAAAATTGAACGGTGCATATCCACCATTTCTATAGCTTGCTTATTTTCCACAATCACGTCTTCAAGCAAGTCAATATCGTCTTCAGTAAAAGCCAAAAGTTTTGAGGTTGCCGGAGATTTTATCATACGCAAAATTTTTTCCAACACCAAATGATTATCGCGCAAAGCCGTGGTAAAATAAACCAAAGATTTTTGAATTTCTATCAACTGAAACAGTTCTTGATTGTTGGTTGTTTGTTTCAAAGCGTCTTCAATATGCTCGGTTTTACGGTTGATAATCGCCAAATAGCGCAAATAAAACTGAGTAATTTTGTATAGTATCAACAGCATAAAACGAGTGCGCTCGCGCGTATCAAAAGTTTTTGCCGTATTTTTATTAAAAGCTCCCAAAATTCGGTTGTCTTTAGAACAAATGGTCAAAAAGTTTTTGGCCGAAAAAACCAAACCACAAGGCAATGTATCAAAATTACCTTCTTCATCAAGCAAAGGCAGATTGATAATCGCCGAAAAAACGCCGTCATCAACCTCTGTGCGAGAGCGTTCATCAGCATCCAAAGAATTTTTCAAAATATCTGGATCAACCTTCAGCATAGAAGAAACGTGTTCAATTTCTTCACCTGAAGGGTTTATAAGATTAAACCATGCTTGAGAAACATTACGAGACTGTTTGAGCTTAACTAACTTTCCGCCGTTTTCTGTTTTATAAATTTTCAACATAGCCAGCTCTCCTTTGACGTCTCGATTGCAAAGTAAGTTTCAAAATGGTGCGGCCAAGAAGACTTGAACTTCCATGAACTTAGTTCATAACGACCTCAACGTTACGCGTCTACCAATTTCGCCATGGCCGCACATTCAAAACAACATACAAATATTATAATCTTTTCAAATAATCAAGCATTTTTTTCAACTGTGTAAAAAAAATAAAAAAAATCTTGACAAAATAAACAGAACGAGTTATACAATAGACATATTTTAATTATTCTGATTATTTTTAATTTAAACTTAAGACCTTATGAAAAAGATTGTTTCTTTTATGGTTGTTGCAATCGTTGCATTGTGCGCCATGTTGACTTCTTGCAACAGTGGGAAGTCAAACAGTGTTAGTAATGGTAATGGTGGAGGAAACGAGTACTCAGAGTCTCCGCTGATTGGTGACTTTGTTCTGTTAAGCTCAGTTAACGCTGACGGAACTACAGTCACAGGCCTGAAGAAAGGTGACAAGGTGGTCATCGAACCACAGTACAGAGAGATTACCTACGACGCTGTCAATGGTACTTTTGAGTGCCTCGTTTCTGATGACGGCGCCCACAGAAAGTTTACTCTTGCTGATGCCGATGGGCACATTATGCGCCCGGGTGAATACGAAAAGTTCACCAAGGATGAGTATGGATACTACCACCTCTTCAATGATGAAGGGGAAGCGATTTATTCGCCGTCCGCCAAGAAATCTCTCGGCATGTACGAGAAGATTTCGATTGGTGGCCCAAAACATGAATTCCTCTTTTGCAAGAAAGATGGAAAGTGGGGTGTATCCACATTTGGAGACATCTTCTATTTAGAGAAGATGTACGACAGAGTTTATATCGTCAACTACAAAAACGATAAAAGCTTTGTTGTCATCACCCAAAAGGGTGATGAATGGGAGATGTACGAGCAAACTGATAAGGAGAAGCTTTACTATGATGTAACCGCTGCCGAAATCAAGAAGCTCACAAAGAACAGTGAGTCGGGATTCTTGGACGTAAAGTTCTGAGCCACTCTTAATAAAAAACACCCTCTTTTCAGGGTGTTTTTTACTTGGTTGTAAATATTATTAATTTTAAAATTATTAATTATGGCTAAACACAAAGCTGCTAAAAAGCAAGATGCTGTTATGTATGACCCATACGATCTTTTGGGTCAGGGTGTAAAGAGTAATAAAAACTTTGCTCAAAAACAACACCCAAAAAACAACAAGCCTTCCAAAATAAGAGATAATGATTCTCTTTAATGGGCTCTAAAAAAATCTGCTGACACCTCGGCAGATTTTTTTTTGCATAGACTAAAACATTTATTAACAAAGTGGTTATATAATCCCTCCCTGAAAGGATTGTACTTTGTTGAAATATCAAATATATAAAACTCCCGCTGACGTGCAGAAACTGATATTTTTTTTGCACGGATACAACGATAGTCCCGCTAATCATGAAAAAACTATGGAATGGCTGCAAACAAAACTGCATAATGCTTATATTATTATGCCGCAAGCACCTGAAATTTGTGATAAAAATCCTAAGCAATGGCAATGGTTCGGAATGCTGCAACCAGATCCGGAAAATAAACGCATCAATCCACAAACTTCGGTTGCGCAAATCTTTGCCATCTATCAGAAAACCGCTCCAAATATTGATTTCTGCGCCAAACAAATAAATTCTTTTATTGACGATATTCAAAATAAATATGATATTGATGATAAACATACTTATATTGTTGGTTTTTCGCAAGGCGCTATGTTGGCAATTTATACGGCAATAAGCCGAAAATCGACCATTGGCGGGGCATTCAGTCTTTCGGGTTTAGTTGCAGGACGCAAATTTTTAGCAAAACAAATAAATTCATTTCCGCCAATCTATCTATTTCATGGCCGAGATGATTTAAAAGTTCAATACAAAACGCTGCGACCAACCGTACAATGGCTAAAACGCCGTGGATTAGCGGTAAAAACTTTCACCTACCCCAAGTTAACCCACCATATTATAGAACCTGAAATTGAAAAATTAGCAGACATTATAAACCGCTCTTAGATTAGTCTGCACGTTGCCAATTTTCAGATATTTTTAACACAATCAACATACCACCTGTGCAAAACCAGCATACAAACCAAATAATAACATAAACGCCAGCAATAAAAATTATTATCCAATCCCAAAGTAGCAATATCCATATCAATACAACCTTTATTAATTTTAGAAAGTTACCCATAACAACAACCTTTAGTTAACTAAACTGGATAATAACAGGTTATTTGTAAAATTCAATCAAAAAGTTTTATTTTATTAAATTAAAATTATAATGTTGCTATATTATATAAAAAAATAGAGTTCGGCCGCTTTTACCGAACTCCAAGTTAATGATAAACAAACAGAACTATCACACTGCGATAATCCCGCTGGCCATAGCATATATGGCAAACAAGGCAATTATTACCACAATTGCAGCCACAACGCCCTCCCCAACGCTAAAAGCCGGAGCATTTGGCTCATGTTGTTTTTTTGCCCAAATATAAACCGGTATGCCGGCAGCCATAAAAATAACCGCCATCAGCAAATAGTTCAAACCGGCGGCATAAATCAGCCAAACTGAATACACAGAACCGACTATACCCGAAAGCAAAGCTGCTGAACGTTTGATATAAAAATTCATTGGATATTCATGGTCTTCGCAAATTTTCCATAAGTACGCACAGCTAGAAAAATAAGCCGGCAAAACCATTACACTGGTAATACTCAGCATAGTGTTCCAAGCGTTGCCGGAAAAATAAACCAACAGCATAAAAATTTGCATTAAAGAACTGGTTACCCACAAGGAAACTGACGGCGTAGCATTTGCATTTTCTTTGGCAAATTGCTTTGGAAAAGTTCCGTTTTCGGCCGCAGCCTGCGGAATTTGCGCCGTAACCACCGTCCATGCCAACCAGCTGGTTAAAACCGACACCAACAATCCGATATTCATCAGCCAAGCACCCCATTTACCAACCAAAGCTTCCAAAATACCGGCTGTTGACGGATTCGGTATGGTTGCCAACTGAGCTTGGCTCATCAAACCAAACGGCAGCACAGAAAGCAGCACATAAATTGCCAAACAGCCAATAAAACCCAAAACCGTCGCGCGACCAACCGTTTTTGGCGATTTAGCATGTTTAGACATCACAACAGCGCCTTCAATACCAATAAACGCCCACAAAGTCACCAACATAGTGCTCTTAATTTGCGCCGAAAGATTTCCGAGTTTAGAAGCAGCGTTTTCGCCCCAAAAATCAAACTCGAACTTGTCCGCATGAAACATAAAAGCGGCAATCAGAATAAACAAAATAAGCGGAACTATTTTTGCAATCGTGCCAATCAAGTTTATAATCGTGGCTTGTTTGATTCCGCGCAGCACCAAATAGTTGAAACTCCAAATCAGAATCGAACCGATAATGATGGACATCAAGTTATTGCCGCCGGAAAAATACGGCGGGAAAAAATAGTTAAGCGCGTCCATCGTTATCACGGCATAGCCCACATTTCCGCAAATTTGACACAGCCAATATGACCAGCCGATAGTAAAACCGACATACGGGCCAAAACCGGCGCGGCTATACATATAGATACCGGCTTTCAAATCCGGCTTGGCTGCGGATAAGATACGGAATGTGTTGGCAATAAAATAGACACCGATACCGGTGATTACCCAAGCTAGCAACACCGCTCCGACCGAAGCGCCGGCCGCCATATTTTGCGGCAAGCTATATATACCGCCGCCAATCATAGAGCTGACAACAATGGCGGCAAGCGCCCACACGCCCAATCCAGTGCCAGAATCCGGCGCTACCGAAGTGTCAGCCGATATTTTCTTTTTATCAGCCATAATGATTTTCCTTTTCTAAATATAAGAGCGGGGCAGCAAAACACTCTGCCCCGTTTTTTGTAACCTAAATTTTTGCCGGTTCGGCGTTTTCAAAATTTAAAAAGCCCAAACAGGTCAAACAGTAGCCAAACTGTTCGGTAATGTTCAAATAGTTATGGAACAATTGGAATTCACTGTGTTTTTCGACTCCGCGGAGTTCCAACTCATGCTTCAGCGACTTATTAAGCCACATTTCGGCATGTCCGCGGGCGATATCATCATCAATATGAGTGTCAAAAAATTCGACGTATTCGGCAGCCCAGCCGCCAATCAGCTCGCCTTTAGAATCCTTACCCCAACAAATACCAACGCCGGTAGCGATAGCTTTGTGCTCATCGCGGCTGGCACCATGACCGGCCATAATAACCTCCAGCACCGCGCCATGCTTGAATTGTCCCACAACTTTGTCAACCGGCACGATATTACCATAAACTTCTTTTGGCAAAACAGAAGTATACGGCACAACGTTAAAGTTTTCTATTTTAGCTTCTTTCAAAGCAGAGTCATAACAAAAAGTTTCAAACGGCTGCGGGGGAATACCCTCGTTTGCCTGCCCTGTGCCGCCGGTAATAAAAGCTAAAGTCGGATAACGAACTCCATAAGTCATAATAAAATCTCCTTTATAAAATTTTGTACAAATATTTCAGTTCGTTTATTGAGATAATGGCGACGCCGACCTTTTCAATAGAACTTTTGAGCACCCCTTATCTCTCAATATCATACTTGGATTTAGTCGGCAAAAATGACGGCGATAGTAATAAAAAATACCGGCTGCCATTGGTGACAACCGGTACAAAACCAGAAAATTAAAATTATTATTCAGCGGACTCAGCCGGTGCGGTGATACCATCATCTTTAGGCATAATATCCGGCAGCTGACCTACAGCTTGTTTACGTTTCAATTTATTCACAAATTTGATAGAACGCTGAGCATCCCATTTTCTTTTGCCCTCTTCGCTTTGATAAATCATTTTATAAACTTCAATAGCTTGATCAAATTCAGAAAGCTTAGTCAAACAAGAGGCCAAACCATCATAAAGTTTGTGGGTATAGCGTCCGCCAACAATAGCCTGAGCTTTTTTGTAGCATTTCAAAGCGTCTTTAAACTTGAACATTTTTTGGTATACGTAACCAATACTAATCCAAGCTTGCAATTCTTGGCTGTTGATATTCAAAATTTTTGTAAAACATTTCAAAGCGGAATCGTTATCACCCATCAATTGATATGTCACGCCAATACCATTCCACGCCTTGGTGTTATATTTATCACCGGCTAAAACTTTTTTAAAGAATGAAATTGAACGGTCATATTGTTTCAATTTTTGCAAAGTTACGGCAATACTCAGCAATGTCTGCGGATGTTTGCTATCCACCTTCATAGCTTCTTCCAAAACATCTAATGCTTCTTTATATGAAAACATATGCTGCAAAGCGATTGCTTTACCGTTTAACGCTTCCAAAGAGGTGCAATCATTGGCAAAAGCCTCGTCAAAACAAGCGATTGCTTCTTTATAAAGGCCGCGCATACTTAAGGTTACGCCCTTATTATTCAACACTTCAACCGATTTAGGATTTACAGCCAATGCTTTATCAAAGCATTCTACCGCGTCGGTGTACTTACTCATTTTTTGATATGCAAACCCTTGGCTGTTCATAGCTTTCCAGGCTCTTGGATTTTCAGCTATCACTTCTGCAAATTTTTGGATAGCTTCTTCATATTGGCCAGCGTCTAATAATTCCTGACCTCTTTTGTATGCACTGTTTTCATTTAATTTAACCATTTTTACCTCTTTATTTTACAAAATAATACTTCTAGTACGACTAGCACATATTAATTATTATGTCAAGTTTTTTTATATCAGCTGTAACTGTTTGAAAATAGGCACATCAGTTCTAATTTCAAGATATTTACATAAAAATTTTTGGCAATTTCTTCTAATATTTTCTCGATTTTGGGCAAAATATTTTTGATATTCAAGCTTAAATTTTTCACTTTGGCTGCTAAAAACAATTTCTTGCCCTTTATATGCGGCTTTATAATCTCCGCTTGGCGGCGCAACCTCTTCCAAAACATCAAAAATATCAACACAATAGACTTTGTTATTTTTTGCCAAAGCGGCGATACTTTTGAATTTTATATTATCAAAACCATAAAAATCGCTCAATATAAAAACTGTGCCCTGCCCTTTTTGACGATATTCCAAAGAGTTAAGAGCATCACTTAAACTACCGTCATAACTATTAAGCAAGATATTATTGCTTATTTCCGCAATTTTTGCAAACATAGACATCAAACTTTTTACACTGCCTTGCGGTTTGAAATAGTAAGAGTTCGCTCCGTCATAAATTAAAAGACTAAATCGGTCTTTGTTGCGAACAGACAGCCAGCCTAAAAGCGCTGTAATTTTGGCCGCTGTCACAGATTTTAGCTCCTTTTTAGTACCAAAAACCATTGACGACGACAAATCTAAAACCACAGTGATGACTCGGTCTTTTTCTTCGGCATAAACTTTGGTAAAAGGCTCCGACTTTCGAGCGGTAATGCGCCAGTCAATGTCGCGGATATCATCGCCAAAATTATAGGCGCGCACTTCTTCCAGCTCTATTCCCCGTCCTTTGAACGCTGATTTTACATTGCCGGCGCGATTAGAAGTCAAAAAATCGTGCCGCCGCGACAAATACGGCAAATAGCGCTGTTGCTCTATCAATTCGGGCACAGTTACCGCCAAACCGGTTTTATCGTTCTGCTTTTTATCTTTTTTAAAAAACAGCATCGTTCTAATTCCTTATGGCAGCGGAACAATTTTCAGCAAACGAGTGATAATATCATCTGCCGAAAGTCCTGAGGCTTGCGCCTCAAAGCTCAATATAATCCGGTGCCGCAAAACATCATAGACCACAGCATGCACATCTTCCGGAGTCACAAAATCACGCCCCGCCAGCCAAGCGTTGATTTTGGCGCATTTATCAAGGGCGATGGTCGCACGCGGGCTAGCACCAAAAGCAATAGTATTTTTTAATGATTCGTCATATTTTTCGGGGTGACGAGTCGCCGTAATCAGCTGAATCAAATATTCTTCAACCGCATCGCTGCAGTGAATTTTATAGGCTTCCTGACGCGCGGCAAAAACATCTTCTGCTTTAATCGAGCCGAATTTAGCCTTAAATTGCGCCACGCTGTCGGCAGCAGTTTGTGTGCTGTTTTCTTCATTGCGAACCAGCTGCAAAATTTTACGCTCGGTTACGGCTTCCGGCTGGTCAATTTTGATATACATCAAAAATCTATCCAGTTGGGCTTCAGGCAGATTATAAGTTCCCTCGTGTTCAATCGGGTTTTGGGTGGCCATAACCATAAACAATTTCGGCAATTTATATTGCTTTCCGCCAACGCTAACCTGACGTTCAGCCATAGCCTCAAGCAGTGCCGACTGCACTTTGGCCGGCGCGCGGTTAATTTCATCAGCCAAAACAAGATTGGCAAAAATCGGACCTTTACGAAACTCAAATTGTCCGGTTGAGGCCACATAAATATCACTTCCGGTAATATCCGACGGCAACAAATCCGGCGTAAACTGAATACGGCTGTAAGCGGCTTCTATACACTCGGACAAAGTTTTTATGGCCTTGGTTTTTGCCAGCCCCGGAGCACCTTCTACCAACGCATGACCGTCTGCCAGCATGGTGATAATCAGTTTGCGGACAAGCTCTTCCTGACCTAAAATCCGGCTTTCCATAAATTGTTTCAAATTGGTGATTTTTTCTCTGACTTCTGACATTTTACGCCTCTCAAAAAATTGTACGCAAGTCTAAATAAAGACTTTCTTTTCTCTTATATTTACGATATATAAGTTTTAAAACTGTTAAAAACAAGAAGATTTCAAAAATGAGCGATATATTTGATTTAGACGACAGCAGCTGCGCGCCGCAGATTTATGACAATATCAGCGCTTTGCGCCCCTCCGCGCCGTGGCTGAACGAGCTTAATCCAGAGCAAAAGCAAGCTGTGGAAACAACCGAAGGTCCGTTGTTGGTGCTTTCTGGCGCCGGCACCGGCAAAACCAAGGTTTTGACCACCCGCTTGGCTTATATTTTGACAATGCGGAAGGCTCAGCCGTGGAATTGTTTGGTTGTCACCTTTACCAACCGCGCCGCCAAAGAAATGAAAGAACGTGTGCAAAACCTTATTGGAGATATGGCAAACAGCGTTTGGCTTGGCACTTTTCACAGCATCTGTGTCAAAATTCTGCGCGCTCATGCCGAAGTGGTCGGTCTGCATTCCAACTTTACGATTTTGGGCGAAGACGACCAAAAACGTTTGATTAAACAAATTTGCGAAGCCTCCGGCATAGATGAAAAAAAATATCCGGCGCAAAGTCTGATGGAAAGAATTGCCCGCCTCAAAGATAAGGGCATTACCGTGGATAAAGCGGCGCAAGATTATCGCTCTAATGTTTTGCTGGAAGTCTACAAAAAATATCAAGCCCGTTTGGTGGAGCTGAACTGCGTTGATTTTGGCGATATATTGCTGGATACGCTTACTATTTTGATGTCTGACGCCGAGATTTTGCGTAAATATCAAGAAAAATTTCAATATATTATGGTGGACGAGTATCAAGATACCAACGTTACGCAATATCTGTTTTTACGTCTGCTTTCGCAAAAATATCGCAATTTGTGCTGTGTGGGTGATGACGACCAATCCATTTATTCTTGGCGCGGGGCGGAAATTGAAAACATTATGCGCTTTCAAAAAGATTTTGAGGACGCTAAAGTTATCCGTTTGGAGCGCAACTATCGTTCAACCGCCAATATTTTAAACGCGGCTTCGGCGCTGATAGCCCACAATTCAACACGCTTGGGCAAAACTTTACGCGTGGCCGAAAATAGTCCGGCATGCCGAGGGGCTAACGAAAAAATCAAAGTTTTGAGCATTTACAGCGGCGAAGAAGAAGCCAAATGGATTGCCTCTGAAATTGAGCGGCTGCACCGCGGCGGACACCCCTACTCCGATTTTGCGGTTTTGGTGCGCACGGCTTTTCAAACCCGAGAATTTGAAGAAAAATTTATCAGCGAAGCCATACCATATCAGGTTATCGGCGGACCAAAATTCTATGAACGCGCGGAAATCCGTGATTTATTGGCTTATTTCAGAGTTATTTTGCAGCCTAGCGATGATCTGGCGTTTGAGCGCATTATCAATAAGCCGGCGCGCGGTATTGGCGCCAAGACCATAGAAAAACTGCAAGAAGCAGCCCGTAGTAATCATACTTCTATGTTTGCGGCGGTTAATATTCTGTTGGAAAACGGCGGATTAAGCGGCAAAGCTAAAGCAAATTTAAGCGAGCTTACGGCAAAATTTGCCGAATGGCAACGCGTGGCCAACGCCGTTTCTCCAAACGACTTAGCCGAACAGGTTTTGGACGAGTCCGGATATTTGGAAATGCTGAAAAATGATACTTCGGCTGACGCTCCGGGGCGTATTGAAAACTTGAAAGAACTTGTCGGCGTGATGAGCGACACCGAAAACTATCCGAATTTGGCGGAATTTTTGGAACACGTCAGTCTGGTTATGGATAACGACAACGCCGTTGACAACAATAAGGTTATGCTGATAACACTGCACTCCGCCAAAGGTTTGGAATTTAACATCGTCTTTTTACCGGGGTGGGAAGAAGGCTTGTTTCCACACCAAAAAAGCCTTGATGAAGGCGGAACCAATTCGCTGGAAGAAGAGCGTCGCCTCGCCTATGTGGCTATTACGCGCGCCAAACAAAAACTCTATATCACCACCACTTATTGCCGCCGCGTATATGGACAATGGCAAAACAATATGCCGTCGCGCTTTTTGAATGAAATTCCGACTTCGACACTGGATATTGTCAACCAAACCAGCAGCTGCTACAACGGCGGCGGTTCTGGTTACAATTCATACGGCAACAACAGCGGTTATAACGGCGGATACAAAAAATACGGCAGCAAATACAGCAACAAGCCAAAATTTTCGACCAAGCCTAGTTATCAAGCCGACTATGACTATGAACCTGACGATTATGCTGATTATGATTCGTATCAAAGCAGCAAGGCGTCCAGTCTGGTTGGCACAAGAGTATATCACGAAAGTTTTGGCTATGGTAAAATAGCCAATGTTGAGGGGCAAACCTGCGAAGTGGAATTTGAAAAATTCGGCCGCCGCAAAATTATGGGAACATACCTAAGAAGAGCCTGATTCAAGAAATTTAAAAGAAGAAACACCATAGGCGGCAACCTACGGTGTTTCTTATTAAATATTCAAGACTTTTTTACAACCTGTTTAACATTGTTATAAATGCTTATAAGTACTAAAACCAGCAAAACTGCACAGCCGGCAATGGCAATATAAAACCATATATTCAGCGGCAATTCCTCAATATGATGCAGATTGTACCAAAGAATTTCCAATGCAGAACACCAAAATTTATAGACTCCGACAAAAATAGTGCCAAATCCAATAAGAGCACCGCAAACACCAAGCGTGAAAAGTACACACATTGCAGCACATATCACCATACAGATTAAACACATATCGTGATAATCCAATTCTTCTTGATTAGGATACTTATCATTATATAAGCCTCTATGGAAGCGCCAATCCAACCAATCGCCATCGGTAATTTTCGGCTCTGACAATTTTTTCAACCGTTTTCTATTGTGCTTTTTCCATCTTCTTGACTGCTCAAACAAAAGCAGATAACAAAAACAATGATGTTTACACTGCCAAAAAGTCGCCAAATCCACACAAAAAACAGCAGCCCCAACAACTATATCCCAATTTTCTTTCCACTCAAGTAATAAGAACGGAATACAAAAATATAGAAAAGCTATCAGAAAATAAATATCAATGTATCTACTATTTTGTCGCAACTCCGATTGCTTGTTTTTTGTATTTTTGAGCAATAAGGGCTTGGACAGTCGCGGGACCAGAGCAATAATGACAACTATTCCGGCAAGCATAAGTAAAGTTACAAATCCTCCATACATAACAATAAAATTTAAAAATTAAACAAAATTATACTTAACTCTGTTTAAAAGAAAAACATTTTTACCTATTTTTGTCAAGTTATTTTAAAATCAGATGACAAGAAAAAAATACCGGCTGCTATTTCTAACAACCGGTATTTATTTTTAAAAACTCAGTAAAATCTTAACCTTATTCGTCCGAATTTGTGGTTTCCGGCTCAGTTACGAAATCATCAGCCATATCATCAGCAACATCGTCTAAAACATCGTTGCCATCTTCGTCGATTTCTTCATCGGCGTCAGCATCGGCGTCCAGCCATGTTACGGAAACAACTTTTTCATCTTCGCCAGTACGGAACAAGATAACACCTTGTGTCTTACGTCCGGCCACACGGATATCATCAACCGGCATACGGATAAGCTTGCCGCCGTCGGTAACCATCATAATTTCCTTACCATCTTCAATTGGGAACGAGCTTACAACTTCTTTGTTGCGCGGTGACATTTCCATATTGGCAATACCCTGGCCGCCGCGTCCGGTTACGCGATATTCATATGAAGACGTACGCTTACCATAACCGGTTACGGTAACAGTCAAAATAAACTCTTCAGCTTTGCGCATTTCTTCAAATTTAGCCATATCAAGCAAATTCAACAACCCTGTTTGGTCTGGAGAAATGCAAGCATCGCCTCCGCTTTCGGCTTCCATACGTTTCATAGCGCTGGAAACACGCAGATATTCATCACGTTCTTCCACGCTAGCAGTGCAATGTTTCAAAATAGACATTGAAATAACTTCATCATCGCCTTGCAGCTTGATACCGCGCACGCCGGTAGAATTACGACCGACAAACACGCGCAAATCCTCCACCGCAAAACGAATACATTTACCGCTCTTTGCTGCCAGCATAATATCGTTGCTATCATCACACAAAGCCACATTGATGAGCTTATCGCCCTCGTCCAGTTTCATAGCGATTTTACCATTAGATTGAACATTGACAAAGTCCATCAGGCTGTTGCGGCGAATATTGCCTTTAGCAGTGGCAAATGCAATAGACAGGTTCTCGCAATCGGCTTCATTTTCTGGCAATTTCATAATGGCTGTGATTGTTTCGCCCTGCACCAGCGGCAGCAGATTGATAAACGGCTTACCTTTAGATGTCGGTGAACCCAGCGGCAGTTTATAAACCTTCATCTTATAAACAATGCCTTTGTTAGAGAAGAACAGTACCGGAGTATGGGTGCTGGCCACAAACAAGCGGGTAACAAAATCTTCTTCTTTAGTGGTCATACCTGATTTACCCTTTCCACCGCGTTTTTGCGCCTTATAAGCATTAAGCGGCACACGTTTGATATAACCGGCTTCGGTCACGGTCACAACCATTTCTTCTCGCTGAATCAAAGACTCGATATCTTGGTTGTATTCAATGTCTTCAATTTTGGTCAAACGCGGAGTAGCGTATTCGTCTTTGACGGCAACCAATTCATCGCGCATAATGCCATAAAGTTTTTCACGGCTAGCCAAAATAGAAAGAAATTCTTTAATATCTTCACCCAAAGAAACCAATTCATCGTGAATTTTATCACGTTCCAAACCGGTCAAGCGTTGCAGTTTCAAATCCAAAATGGCTTTGGCTTGGTCATCAGACAAGCGATATAGACCGTTTTCAACTTTTCTATCCGGTTCATCAATCAAATTAACCCAATCTTCAATAGAAGCGGCAGGCCAAGCCTTGCCAACCAAAGAGTCTTTAGCGTCTTGCGGCGTTGGCGCAGTTTTAATCAGTTCGATAACTTCGTCCAAATTTTCCACAGCTATAGCCAAACCAACCAATACATGCGCGCGGTTACGAGCTTTATTCAAGCGATAAATCGTACGGCGGCGGATAACTTCTTCACGAAATTCAATAAAGGTCGAGATAATGTCTTTCAAGTTCATCATCATCGGGCGGCCACCGTTAATCGCCAGCATATTCATACCAAAGCTGGTTTGCAGAGCCGTAAACTTATAGAGCTGATTCAAAACCACATCGGCTTGGAAATCGCGCTTAATTTCTATCACAATACGCACGCCCTGACGGTCGGACTCATCACGGATATCAGAGATACCCTCAACTTTTTTATCTTTTACCAATTCGGCAATGTGTGAAACCAAAGCCGCTTTGTTTACCTGATACGGCACTTCATGCACGATAATGGCTTCTTTATCCTTGCGGATTTCCTCAATAGTGCATTTAGCGCGCATCATAATAGAGCCGCGGCCGGTCAAATAAGCCTGTTTAGCCCCGCCGTAACCCAAAATCAAACCGCCGGTCGGGAAATCCGGTCCCGGAACAATGCTGACCAGTTCTTCAATACTGATTTCCGGATTGTCAATATAGGCGCAGCAAGCATCAATCACCTCGCCCAAATTGTGCGGAGGAATGTTTGTGGCCATACCAACGGCAATACCGTTGCCGCCGTTTACCAGCAAGTTAGGGAAACGCGCCGGCAAAACTGTCGGTTCTTGTAAAGATTCATCATAGTTTGGCATAAAGTCAACAGTATCTTCGTCCAAATTGTCGGTCAAACAAGAAGAAACTTTAGCGAGTCTGGCTTCGGTATAACGCATAGCAGCAGCGCCATCACCATCCATAGAGCCAAAGTTACCTTGTCCGTCAACCAATGTCAGACGCATAGAAAACGGCTGCGCCATACGCACCATGGCTTCATAAATAGAGCTATCGCCATGCGGGTGATATTTACCCATAACATCGCCGACGATACGCGCCGATTTACGATATGGTTTGGTGCAGTCATAACCGTTTTCATACATGCCGTAAATAATGCGGCGATGCACAGGTTTCATACCGTCACGAGCATCTGGCAACGCACGCGACACAATCACGCTCATGGCATAGTCCAAATATGAACGGCGCATTTCTTCCGAAATCATAGTCGGGGCAATGTTATCAGACTTAATGACATCTGTGTTTTCAATTTCTTCTGTCACTTTATACCTCTTTTCTTTAAACTTGTTAAACTGCTTAAACATAGCAAAAATTAGCTTTGAGAAAAAGTTTTTTCTCCGATTTATACCCAAAATAAAATAGGACTTTTGCGTCTATGGGCAAAAAAAGCGCCTTAAAATCGATTTTTCTTTTTAAAAGTTAACAAAAAATTACATCTGGACTATATTGGGTAAAAAATGATAAAATTTGGAAAAATCGGTGAAGAATGGAACACACCTTTAGAAATTGTATCTGTTATCAATATTGATTAAATTAAAAAAAGCACTGCTACTTTAAAGTAACAATGCTTTTTTGTTTTTCGGTACCTACATGGCAAAATCGTTGCCAGGCTGATAGTTTTCATACGCCCGCTTTAATTCATTGCGTACCAGTTCAGGCTCATATACCAAAGCCACTTGCACAACGAAATAATCAGACGCTGAAAACGTGCCATCCAAATAGTCAGCATACACATTTTTCAGCATACGCTTCAATGGATAGTGAAACAGCGGCGTCATGCTCAAGCTGTTGATACGAGGATGTATCTTCAGCAACAAGCTGCGGCTCATTGGGCTCAAGAATCCTCTGTCAAAAATGAAGTTAATCATATTGACAGATATTCTTCCCGTTAGCGGAATTATATCATATACAAAAGAGCAAATCTCCTTATAAATTTGTCCTTGCGCCGCCTTTTCTTCGGCTGTTGCACATGGAAGCGAATTATAAATACTTATAATTTGCTCTTCAGCAATATGATAAAGTTTTTCACGACGGCAGCCGTCTTTTTGGTTGAGCAGCAGGCGAATTTCTGAAACTCCAAGCTTGACTTTGTTCCGCTTCATGGATTCCAGATGCTTGATAGTCTGCTTCAAAAACTGCTTGTTTTCTTCAAACACTGCATTTTGCAATGCTTGCTCAGCGCTCCACTGCTCGAAATCAAGCTGTTTTCCTTCAATCAACCTAGCAAAAGCCGCGCGACCGACATCATTAACTTTGTGGACAAACTCCGTTGTCTTACTAATCAGATACTCCAGCGAACGACTCTTGTCCTTAGCGTAGCTTTTACGCATGCGAGCCAGTAATTTACTGTAATCGTTGCGGTCAAAGTCCTCCATTGCATGCACTTCCGCCACAAAAGCTGCGTCTTTGTGATCATAGCCGTGAATATGTACGCTTTGAAGGAACGTAAACTTCATCTTGGCATAGAGTTTTACCTCTATGCTGTCAATTTGAAACACATCCTCCTCAAAATCGCCAAAATCCTCACCGTTATGAATACGTGTAACAGCCCAGCGGCGCGCAACAGGCATCAGCTTTTTTAGAGTGGCCTTTTCAAAGGCCTTTTTGTCATACCCCATCTTCTCGTAATAAGGTATTTTGTGCATTGCATCTTCATCAGAAGCATCTTGCACAAATTTCTTAACCCCATCAAGCAAACCACACAACAAAGTCTTTGCCTCTGCAGAATCCTTTACAGCTACAGATACCGAGTCATTTCCAATAATTTCCATACGATAAATTTAATTAATAATACTGTTTACGTCTAAAAATGTAGCTCTTTTTTGCAATATTGTCAAGCTGTGCCATAAAAAAACAGCCGCAGTTTTAAGGACTGAAGCTGATTTTTTTTAAGATTGTTTGTTTTTTTTAAGTAAACTATTTATGCAAAGCGATTTTCAAAACCTCTGAAACATTGTCTACCGGAATAATTTTCATCCCCTTTTTTACGTTATCAGGAATTTCTGCCAAATCCTTTTCATTTTCTTTTGGAATAATCACGGTTTTGATGCCGCCGCGCAAAGCTGCAAGCAATTTTTCTTTCAAACCGCCAATTGGCAAAACTCGCCCTTGCAAGGTTATTTCTCCGGTCATGGCCACGTCTTTTTTAACCGGAGTTTTAGTAAACACCGAAACTAAAGTTGTGTACATAGCTATACCGGCCGACGGTCCGTCTTTTGGCGTTGCGCCTTCTGGCACATGAACATGCACGTCAGTTTTTTCAAACACTTCAGGATCTATACCCAAATCTTTGGAATGAGCACGCACCACCGAATATGCGGTTTCGATTGACTCTTTCATCACATCGCCCAGCTTACCGGTTTGTGTTACCTTTCCCTTTCCTGGCATATCCACGGCTTCAATAAACAATATATCGCCGCCGACTTCTGTCCACGCCAAACCTGTTGTCACACCAATATGGTCTTGCTTTTCTGCCTCGCCATAACTAAAGCGTTTTACGCCCAAATATTTTTCCAGATTTTCAGGCGTAACTTCTATTTTGACGCATTTGCCTTTTTGCAGCAAAATTTCTTTAGTAGCTTTGCGGGCAATTGTTGAAAGCTCGCGTTCCAAATTGCGTACACCGGCCTCTCGGGTATAATAACGGATTATATCTTTGATTGCCGCATCTGTGATAAGCAATTCCGAACATTTAACCGCATTTTCATCAAACACCTTTTTTAATAAATGGCGTTTGGCAATTTCAACTTTTTCATCTTCCGTATAGCCAGAAAGCTGAATAATCTCCATACGGTCAAGCAAAGGCCGCGGCATATCCAGAGAATTGGCGGTTGTCACAAACATAACGTCTGACAAATCATAATCAACTTCCAAATAATGGTCATTAAAGGTAGAGTTTTGCTCTGGGTCCAAAACCTCAAGCAAGGCAGAACTCGGATCACCGCGCCAATCGTTACCAAGCTTATCGATTTCATCAAGCAAAAACAGCGGATTAGACGTGCCGACTTTTTTCATTGATTGCACAATTTTACCAGGCATAGCGCCAACATAGGTGCGGCGATGACCTCTGATTTCGGCCTCATCACGCATACCACCCAACGAAGCACGCACAAAATTGCGGTTTGTGGCGCGGGCAATAGATTTACCAAGCGAAGTTTTACCAACCCCCGGAGGGCCAACCAAGCACAATATAGGCGCTTTCATATTTTTGGAGCGAGATTGCACAGCTAAATATTCCACAATACGTTCTTTAACTTTTTCTAAGCCATAGTGGTCTTCTTCCAAAACATCAATTGCTTTTTGCAAGTCTTTGTTTAATTTAGTCTTTTTATCCCAAGGAATATCCAACAACCAATCCAAATAATTACGTATAACCGCGCTTTCTGGAGAAGAATTTCCCATATTTTTAAGTTTTTTCAACTCGGACAAAGCTTTTTCACGCGCTTCTTTAGTAAATTTTGTCGCGTTGATGCGTTTGAGATAATTACCAAATTCATCACCGTCTTCGCCATCATTCAGCTCTTTTTGAATAGCCTTAATCTGCTCATTCAAATAATATTCTTTTTGGCTTTTTTCCATTTGTTTTTTGACACGATTTTTGATTTTGTCTTCGACTTCCATCACCATCATTTCTGTGTCAATCAGCTGCAGTAATTTGTTTAAACGTTCTTTCAAATTACCGGCTTCAAGCAAAAACTGTTTATCTTCGGTTTTCAGCGCCAAGTGCGAAGCTATGGTATCAGCCAGCTTGTCATATTCTTCTATTTGTTTAACCGACTGCACCACATCAAGCGGAATTTTTTTATTGAGTTTAATATATTCCTCAAACTGGCTGACAACCGCCCTCGCCCACGATTTTAGCTCTGTATTATCTTCATTTTCCTGCGGATAAGGCAAAATCGACGCCGAAATATAAGCTCCTTCGTGATGAAAAGATTTAATTTTGATGCGTTCAATACCTTCAACCAAAATTTTCACGGTTCCGTCTGGCAACTTTAACATTTGCAAAATATTGCCACGAGTGCCAACTTTATACAAATCAGCGGCTTCAGGAACTTCTACATCGGCTTTTTTTTGCATTACCAAAACAATATCCGAGCCTTTGTCATTAGCCTTTTGCACAGCTTCAATAGACATTTCGCGTCCCACAAAAATCGGCACAATCATCTTTGGATAAACCACAACATCACGCAGCGGCAACACCGGCAGCACAATTTTTTTTGTTTCTACTTTGCTTTCTTCCATATTTTCCTGCATCTCAGCATAACTCCGTCCAATACATCTTTTTATTATATAGGGTTGCTTTTTCCGTTCGACAATAGCGCATTGCAAATTTTCCCCACTTTGTTTAGTTTATGGCGATAATTTTAATATTATCCTCCAAATACTTTTCAACACCCTTGTTTATCAATTTTAAGAGCCGCTTGCTATCTTTAGAATTGATTTTCAAGCCAATCTCCGCTGCAAGCTCTTGAATATTCCTGTTATTAACATATTCATCAAAAGCCAAAATCAAATTAGTTTTGGCTGATAAATATTCTCCCTTTCTGGCTTTTGGATGATTTTCTTCAAAAGTCCAAAAAATCTCATTAGCTATGTATGTTAACTCATGTATATTCATTTGACACCTGCAATGCATAATATAAATATTATTTATTGCCTTTGTCAATAATATTTTTCTAATATTTTATTATTTTTTACCTATAATCTTATTTTTTTCTAATTTATCTTGCAAAAACTTGTTTATCTTACCATTGGCATCAGCGGCAGCACGGGTTAAGAGTTTTATTATCAAATTATCGGCCATTTGCTGTTCGTCTTTATCCGCGGCAAACAAAACAAAGTGATTTTGCTCTTGTTTGAGCGATTTAAAATCAGCATCATGCTGGGCTGTTGTCTGCAAAACAACAACCATTTGCATTTTATGATTTTTATCATCTATTTTATCTACTTCTGCTTTGGTTAAAGCCGGTTCAACCACAAAATCAGCCAAACTTTTATCATCTGTCACAAAATAATAGTCGCTGTGCGAGAATTTCTCTTTTAAAAAGTCGGTATAATGATTGGTGTCCGTATCGTCCCAAAATTTCATATTTTCGATATACACCAGTTTTTTTTCTTTCAAATTCTGCGGTTT
The DNA here is from genome assembly GCA_934277435.1 of uncultured Alphaproteobacteria bacterium. Taxonomy (GTDB): domain Bacteria; phylum Pseudomonadota; class Alphaproteobacteria; order RF32; family CAG-239; genus RUG410. Next base: position 87,540 of record CAKQUE010000002.1, read on the forward strand.
AAAAGCTGTTTTTTGTTTTACTTCTTCGGCGACTTCGGCAGCCATTTTCACTTCTGCATCTGGATTTATATGCGCAGGCTCAGCCGCTTTTTTATGTTCTTCTATCAAAGACTTTAGTTCATCGGCCGAAATTTCCAAATTAGCCGAAACATGCACACACACCCGATTTACTTCGGATAAAGTGACATTATGTTCAACATTGGTTAAATACTCATCAATAAGTCGATAAGCAATAATATCAACCACTGACGGTGCTAAATTTTTACCGTATTTTTGAATAATTCCGGCAGATTTGACCGCGATAAGGCTAGCCTTATCAACAGCGCGATATTCCATAGTTTGTTTATCAAAATCTTGCTGTCTGTCATCACAGGCATCTGCCTCAACCATTTGAGATATCACTGCATTATCTTGAGCATAAGCACTATTTTGCAAACATAACGCAAGCGCTGTCATGCATAAAATTTTTTCCAAACCAGCAGACATTTTTACCACCAGCTTCTATCTCCGTCCGCCTGATGAACAACTTCTGTCCATTCTCCGATTTTAACACCATCTTTGCTTTCTAAAGTCAAAGTATATTTTATGGCTGGCACTTGTTTAGTCGGAGTATCGAACCAATCAACCGCGGTATTTAACACATATTCTGCCCGTGGCTTATTATTCACCAATATAGCAGTACTGCTGTTTTCCAGGCGTTTTTTAATGGTTTTCACGCCTTTATCAATTCCGCCAGGTAAATCTTTGTCCGCAGTTTTAGTATCAGCCACAAAAATTCTTACCGGTTTATCTTGAAACACGGCTTTGGCATCATTAAGCATAGAATTTACTGTTCGATTGGCTGAAATAACATAAATTTCCGGCAATTCAGGAATTATCGTTTTTTGTTGTTCCGGTGCTACCGGCTCTTCATCTGGGCAGCAGCGGCGCTTTTTGTGTTCAGAATAAACTTCGGTAACGCGTGGTTTTAGCACCAACGGCTCCGGCATGGCTTGCGGGCAATTATTTTCTACACACGAATAAGAACACGGAACACTCACTTCCGCAACTTCTGGATACGCCTCAACTTCTGGCGTTTTTGACGCCGAAGAACAGCCTGCGACTAAAACCAACGTGCTGAGCAAAGCCATTTTTTTCATTTTGATATCTCCTTTTTATAGTTGTTACTATATTTACACGTCGACCCTTAAAAATACCTTAATATCGACCAAGATTTACTTGAAAAATATTTAATAAACTTTTATGCTGAAAAAAATTATAAGCAAAGGACACTTAAAATGCTGATTACTTTTTTGGCTGTTTTATCACCATTTTTAATACTAATTCCGCCACTACAGCGCAATCGCTTTTTTATTTTGTATTTTGCCATTATGATGCTGGCGGCCTACATAACCGAAAATCATTATTTTAGAGTGGTTATGTTTTCACACAAAGCTTTTTTAGTTTTTTTAGTTTATCATTTATGTTGCATAAATATAGCAACGTTTATTGCCTATGGCGCAGATAAACACGCAGCCAAGCGCGGCGATTGGCGAGTGCCTGAAATACATCTGCACGCGCTGGAATTTTTGGGCGGCTGGCCCGGAGCTATTATCGCGCAAAATTTCTTTCATCATAAAACTAAAAAACGTAGTTTCCGAGCTATGTTTTGGCTGATGCTTGTTTTAGAAGCCGCGGCGATTTATATTATTTTGAAATATCTGAAGTTGATTTAAGGAGATTTTATTATGCATAAGACTTTATTTTTGCTTTTGGCCGGCACATTTTTAAGCGGCAACGCTTTAGCCGACGAACAAATTTTGCTGAAAAGCAATAACAGCAAGTTAACGCTAAGTATCTATAATCAAGACTTAGCTTTAGTAAAAGACATTCGTCAAGCCGACATCAAAGCCGGAACGTCAGAAATCGTGTTTGATGGCGTCGCTCAGCAAATTCAGCCAGAAACAGCCATGCTTTATGGGCAGGATATTAAAGTCTTAGAGCAAAACTACAGCTATAATGTTATAACTTACGAAAATCTGGTAAATCAATCGGTGGGGCAAGAAGTAACAACCGTCCGCCAAAATCCGCAAACCGGAGAAAATATTTTTGAAAAAGCCTATTTAATCGGCTCTACTTACGGTCAGCCTGTACTCAAATTTCCTTATGGTATTGAAACAAATTTTTCCGGACGTATTGTGTTTGACAAGATTCCGGCCGGCGTGAGCGATAAACCGACTTTAACAGCCAAAATTAACAACAAAAAATCCGGTGCAAAAAATTTGTTTTTGGCTTATTTAACCGGTGGTTTAAGCTGGAAAACCGACTATGTAGCCACCATAAACAACAAAAACCAGCTGGATTTGACCGGTTGGGTAACCATCAACAACAACACCGGTGTTGACTATAACAACGCCAAAATTCAGCTTATTGCCGGCGAAGTCAATGCAGTGCGCAATGTTGTCAAACCTCGTATGATGATGGCCAAAATGTCTATGGCGGTTATGAATGACAGTGGCGAAAGCGCAGGAATTGGTTCTGTGACACCTGAACAAATCAGCAACTATGAGCTATATACCCTACCGGCCATCACCAGCATTAAAGACAAGCAGACCAAACAAATTGGTTTGATTGAAAAATCCGGCGTTAAATATGCTAAGGAATTCAATTTTAATTCTCCTCTGTATTTTGGCGGAAACTATGAATTTGAAAAAATGCATCCGGAAATTACTTATGTTTTAGAAAATAGTAAAACATCAAACCTTGGAATATCATTACCTGCCGGAACTATGCGTTTTTATGAAAACGATAAAAACGGCAGTCTGCAATTTATCGGCTCTGCCAACATCGGCAACACCGCCAAAGAAGAAAAATTACGTTTAAACCTTGGACAAGCTTTCAATTTGACTATCGCCGGAAAAATCAGCAAAGTATCAGAAAAAGAAATTGAACGCAAACCGCAAAATAAATGCTACAATGTAAAAGTTTTGAAAACTTACACGGCGGAAACCACAATCAGCAATGCTGATACCGACGCCAACAGCGTTATAATCAGCCAAAGTTTTCCAGATACTGCCAAACTGCTTAAAGAAAGCCATAAAGGAACGCTTAAAAACGCGTCAACCAAACAATGGACAGTATCTGTGCCGGCAAACGGGAAAACCACACTTTCTTTTACAGTACAAATTCCGCAAGACACACGAATTTGCGACTAATATTTTTCCGCAGTAACAGCTTTGTAAATTCGGATATTAGTTACAGATAGCGTTAAAACAAGAAGAGAGAAAATTTTTGCATACATTGAGGTACGTAAATTTTCTCTCTTTCGCAATTTTGGTGCTAGACAAGTCGAAAAAGCCAAATAACAAGCTTAATACGCCGCAAGATTTTTTCGCAGTGTACAAACTAGCACATAAAAAAACCGGTTACTTATTGTTGCAACCGGTACAAGCCCTTAAGAAACTCGGATAATAATGAGGCTAATACGCATTAACTTTTTTGCGCCGTGTACAAACTAGTACACGAGCGCAAAATTCACATAGCTCTCAGAAACTCGGATAATGAGCTTAATGCGAAGTAATATTTTTTCGCAGTGTACAAACTAGCACATAAGAAAAACCGGCTGCTTATTGTTGCAACCGGTACAAACTCTCAGAAACTCGGATAATGAGCTTAATGCGAAGTAAGATTTTTTCGCAGTGTACAAACTAGTACACAAGAAAAACCGGCTGCTTATTGTTGCAACCGGTACAAACTCTCAGAAACTCGGATAATGAGGCTAATACGCATTAACTTTTTTGCGCCGTGTACAAACTAGTACACAAGCACAAAAAGTTAAAAGTAGTAGACCATTAGACGAGTTTCTCTATATCATAAAGCGGACAAGCTGCACCAAATAAGCATACACAGCAAATGCGGCAATTTTATAAAGCACGGCAATACTCATAACCGAACCGCCGACAATTAAAAGCTGGATTAAAACAGCGGCGACAACCGCACACCCCAAAATCAGCAACCAATAATATTTTTGCTTTAAGAGCAGTAAAGAAACCACCAAGGCGGATATGGTTAAATATAACCCTTTCATCGCCCCAAACGTTTCCGAAACCGGAGCGGTTACGACGCCAAAACCAAAAATGAATGACGCCATAATCACCACCAAAGCCGCAATAAAAATCATAAAACAAGTTTGTTTTGACATTTTTATATCCTCTAAAAACTAGTAGCTTCGTGCATAAATCACATCTAAAGTCGCATCTTTACCGGTTAACAAGCATTTTCCGGTGGTACCGCTCTGGTCAAACGGAATGCAGCGAATGGTGATTTTCATAGCTTTCAGCAATTCTTCGGTTGCCGGGTCTGCGCACCATTTACCGCGCACAAACGCAACTTTGCCATGTTTACCATCTTCAATCCATTCATTGCCGTTGGCAAAATATGCGGCAAATTCTTCCGGAGTTTTAATATCTGTGCGAATATTTTGTTCCAAACGCTCTTTTGCGCGCTTAAACATTTCATGTTGCAAAAATTCCAAACGCTCGCTGACAGTAGCAACAAATTCTTCAGTCTTCAGAATTTTTTTACCTTCCGGCTGACCAAAGAAAATACGCTCTTTAACCATCAAACCGCCGTTTTCTATATCGCGGGCGCCAATTTCGCAAACCATAGGCGCGCCTTTGCGAACCCACTCCCAAACTTTATCCACGCTGGATTTGTCGCGAGAATCAATTTTAGTGCGCAGTCTTTCGCCAAACGCGGTTTTATTTTTCAGCTGAGCTTGAATATTTTCAATATACGCCATAATTTTTGCGGCATCATCATTCTTTTTAATCAACGGAATAAAGATTATCTGATACGGCGCAATTCTTGGCGGAACAACCATTCCCTCGTCATCAGCGTGCGACATAATCACACCGCCGATTAAGCGAGTGGAAACACCCCAAGAAGTGGTATAAGCATACTCTTGCTCATTGTTTTGATTAACAAACTTAATATCCGCCGATTTAGCAAAATTTTGTCCCAAAAAGTGAGAAGTTCCGGCTTGCAAAGCTTTACCGTCCTGCATCATCGCTTCAATACAATATGTATCTACCGCCCCAGGGAATTTTTCGTGTTCCGGCTTGCGTCCGGCAATCACCGGCATAGCCAAAACATCTTCGGAAACTTCTTTATAAACATTCAACATTTTAGTTGTCTCGGCTTCAGCTTCTTTAGCCGTGGCGTGTACGGTATGTCCCTCTTGCCACAAAAATTCACGAGTGCGCAAAAACAGGCGCGGACGCATTTCCCAACGCACAACGTTTGCCCATTGGTTTAGCAAAATCGGCAAATCACGATAAGATTTCACCCATTTAGAAAACGAGTCGGCAATAATAGTTTCACTGGTAGGACGCACAATCAGCGGCTCATCTAATTCAGAAGCAGGTTTCAGCTTGCCGTCTTCATTAACCAAACGAGAGTGCGTAACCACAGCCATTTCTTTGGCAAATCCTTCAACGTGGTCGGCTTCTTTTTGAAAGAAAGAAAGCGGAATAAACAACGGAAAATAGTAGTTTTCGTGGCCGGTTTCCTTAAAACGATAGTCCATTTCGTGCTGGATACGTTCCCAAATTCCGTAGCCCCAGGATTTTATAACCATACACCCCGGAGAAACGGAGTTTTCTGCCATATCTGCTTCGGCTACAACACTTTGATACCATTCCGGATAATTTTGTTTACGACTATTTTTCAAAGCCATTTATTTTCTCCCTATCTCAATTCACCGCCGGTCTTTTTACCGACTTCAGCTATAACTTTATTCATCAAATTTTCAATATCTTTATCGGTAAAGGTTTGTTCCACCGGCTGGAATGTCAAAGCAATCGCCACGGATTTTTTACCTTCCGGCATATTTTCGCCCTCATAGACGTCAAACACGCGCACATCGGTAATGTGATTTCGGTCGGCGTTTTTAGCGGCGGCAATAATCGCAGCGGCGCTAACCGACTTGTCTACCACAAAGGCCAAATCCTTGTCCACAGGCTGGAATTGCGATAATTCCAGTTTTTTGCGTGCTTTACCTTGTGTGTTGCGCGGCAACGGAATATTATCCAAAATCACCTCAAAAGCAACAACACGGGTTTTAATGTCAAAGGCTTTTAATACTGCCGGATGAATTTCGCCAAAGTAGGCCAACACATTTTTACCCAAACGCAAAGTTCCTGAGCGCCCCGGATGATAATATGACGGCGCGTCCAAAGTAATCTGCGGATTTTCAAACGGACCTTTAGCCGCGGCAATCACAGCCAAAGCATCGGCTTTAGCGTCAAAAACATCATAATCGCGGTTGCTGTGCGTCCAATCTTTTTTAGACGTTTGACCGCAGCGAACGCCGCTTGCCGCCATATTTTGCTCTTGCGGATTGCGGCCGTAAAATTCCGGTCCCACTTCAAACAAAGAAACATTGGCATAACCGCGGGCTATATTATTTTTAACGGCAGTCAGCAAATTCGGCAAAATTGACGGACGCATTTCATTCAGCTCTTTGGCAATTGGATTAGCCAAGATAATTGCTTCATGTCCTTTGCGGAAATATTGCGCCAAATCGCTGTCGGCAAAACTCCAAGTCACGGTTTCATACATACCGCGCGAAGCCAGCTCATGTTTTACAATCACGGCATTGTGCTGTGCCGGCGACAAAATTTCTTTCGGGAATTTATCATGAGGCAAAGACACAGCCGGAATTTCATCTAGTCCAATCATACGCACAACTTCTTCAACCAAATCATGCTCGCCCTCAATATCGCCGCGCCAACTTGGTGAAATCGCCTTAATTTTACCGTTTTCCAAAGAAGTTTCAAAACCGAGTTTGTTCAAAATTTCCATGGATTTTTCGGCGCTTACCGGCAAACCGATTAAAGTTTCCAAGCGTTCCGGACGCAAATAAGCCACTTGCGGCTTGCATTCTTCCGAACCAACCACGGTCAATTCCGACGCCTCGCCGCCGCAAATGCTTAAAATCATTGCCGTAGCGTAGTCCGAACCGCTGATATTTGATTTAGGGTCAACCCAGCGTTCATAACGATAGCGGGAATCCGAATCTATTTGCAGATGACGACCGGTACAGGCAATGCATTCCGGCTTAAACAAAGCGCATTCCAGCAAAACATTGGTCGTATCCGTCGAGCAGCCTTTAGCCAAACCACCCATAATACCGCCCAGACATTGCACACCTTCCGCATCGCAAATGCCCAAGGCCTTATCATTCAAAACATATTCTTTTTCATTTAGCGCGGTAAATTTTTCGCCGTCTTTCGCCATACGGACAACAATATTGCCGCTTAGCTTATCCGCGTCAAAAACGTGCAACGGACGAGCCAAATCGTAGTTTATGTAATTGGTAATATCAACAAGCGGAGAAATAGAATGCAGCCCGATTGCCTCCAAACGGTCTTTCATCCACTTCGGCGTTTCGGCTTTATTATTTACGTTGCGAATATAGCGCGCGGTGTAAGTCGGACATTCCGCCGGACATTCCACCGTAACTTTTAGCGGATTAGCAAATTTAGCCGGAGTTTTAACAATATTCAGCGGTTTTAATTTACCCAATCCGGCCGCCGCCAAATCGCGAGCAATACCGCGCACACCCAAACATTCGGCGCGGTTAGGAGTAATAGAAACTTCTATCACCGGATCAATAGCCAAAACTTCTGCCGCCGGTTTGCCAAGCTGCGTATCCGCCGGCAATTCAATAATGGCATTGTGGTCAGAACCAATCCCCAATTCATCAAAAGCACACATCATACCGCAGCTTTCAACACCACGGATTTTTGTTGGTTTCAAACGTTCGTTAAACAAAGGAATCAGTGTTCCGGACGGAGCGAAAATGCCGATTAAACCGGTAAAAACATTCGGCGCGCCGCAAACAACTTGATATTTATGGGTTCCGTCGTTCACGCACAAAACGTGCAAATGGTCAGAATCCGGATGATTTTCCACGCTATCCAAACGAGCAGTTATAAAACCGTCTAAATTAGCGGCCGGATTATAAACCTCTTCAACTTCCAAACCAATTCGAGTTAATGTTTCACTGATTTCATCAAGTGTGGCTGTTGTGTCTAAATGTTCTTTGAGCCAAGATAAAGTAAATTTCATCGTGCAAGTCCTCCGTTATTGCTTAAACCGCCGGTCATAGAAGAAAAATCAAGCGGTGTAAAACCATAGTGTTTGAGCCAACGAACATCAGATTCAAAGAATGTGCGCAAATCAGGAATACCATATTTCAGCATAGCCAGACGGTCAATTCCCAAGCCAAAAGCAAAACCCTGATATTCGTTAGGGTCAATTCCGCCGGCTTTCAAAACATTCGGGTGTACCATACCGCAGCCCAAAACTTCAAGCCAATCCGTCCCCGCGCCAATTTTCAGCTCGTTTTTAGTTTTCAGACAGCCGATGTCCATTTCTGCCGAAGGTTCGGTAAACGGAAAATATGACGGACGATAGCGCACCGGCAAATCGTCCAGTTCAAAAAAGGCTTTCATAAAGTCATACAAGCAGCCCTTAAGATGCGCCATGGTAATGTTTTTATCAATAACCAAACCTTCAACCTGATGGAACATCGGAGTGTGAGTGGCGTCGTAGTCCGAGCGATAGGTGCGCCCCGGAGCAATAATGCGGATTGGCGGCTGCTGTTTTTCCATAGTGCGGATTTGCATTCCCGATGTGTGAGTACGGATAACGTATGCGGTGTCCATATCAAACGGTTCCTCAGGGTTGCTGCTGAGGTAGAATGTATCCTGCATTTGGCGTGCCGGATGGTTTGCCGGCATATTCAAAGCGTTAAAGTTATGGAATTGGTCTTCAATATCCGGTCCATTTGCCACTTCAAACCCCATTTCACCAAAAATAGCGACAACTTCTTCATAAATTTTTGATACAGGGTGAATGCGTCCTTGAGTTTCGGGACGAACCGGCAAAGTAACATCAATGGTTTCGCTTGCCAATTTTTCATTCAAGGCTTTTTCTTCCAACACTGATTTTTGTTCTGTAATAGCGGCGTCAATTTCGTTTTTGATAACGTTCAAAGCCTTGCCGGCGGCAATTTTTTCTTCCAGCGGCAGTGCGCCCAAGCCTTTCATTTGTTCGGTCAGCTTACCTTTTTTACCCAAAACGGCCACGCGGATTTCATCTAATTCTTTCAAATTTGCGGCCGCCCTGATTTTTGTCAGGGTATCGTTTTTTAATTCTTCTAAATTTTCCATTATTTGCAACCTTAGTTTTTTAAACATAAAAAAGAGTCCGCCTCGGGACTGCCCTTTAGCCAACTCTTTTTTATTCTTTTTACTTTGTATCTATTTTATTTCTTAAGAGCCGCTTTGGCAGTTTCTACCAACTTAGCAAATGCTTGGGGCTCCTTCAAAGCGATATCAGCAAGAACTTTACGGTCAAGTTCAACACCGGCTTTAATCAGCCCGCTGATAAATCGAGAATAAGTCATATCATGGATACGTGTAGCAGCGTTGATACGTTGAATCCACAAAGAGCGGAAACTTCTTTTCTTTGCTTTTCTGTCACGATAAGCATATTGCAAACCTTTTTCAACTTTTTCAACAGCAACTCTGAATACATTTTTATTACGACCTCTATAGCCTTTAGCCATATCCAAAATTTTTTTATGGCGAGCGTGAGCCGTTAAACCTCTTTTAACACGAGACATATCCTATCCTCCCCTAAATAAACGGTAAAAACTTTTTAACAAACTTGTTGGCTGCTGCAATAATCATAGAGCCGCGAGCTTGTCTTTTTTGCTTTTTCGGTTTGTTGAAGAGAAGGTGTCTCTTGAACGAATGGTTTCTTTTCAATTTGCCGGTGCCGGTAACGCTGAAACGTTTAGCAGCGGCTCTTTTAGTTTTTAATTTAGGCATTTTATTCCCTTTCAATAAACTGGAATTAAACAACAAGCTGTCAGGCATGCCAATTCGCCCGAACAACTCAGACAAAGAGCTTTATACCGCAAATAAATTTTAAATTCAAGTATTTTTTTAATTTAATCATACAGAACAACATTGACAAAAATTTTCAAATATTTTATATCAAGTCTATCAATTAATTATTATACATAGAGTATCCGGTCAAACAAAGACTCTTTAAACATTCCGGTTTTATTATGATGAGATTATTTTTAGTTATCTTGATGGCTTTTGTGTTTAATTCTAACGTTTCGGCTCAAATCAGGTTCTATAGAATGTCAAACATAAATATAACTCAAGAAAAATATTTGTTCGGTGATGATGAAATACGTCTGACCGCAAGTGGCAAAAGATATGATAGCTACACAATCGTTGCAAACTACACCCTTTATAGGGCTTTAAAAGATGTAACTATAACAGATTATCGCTCTTACGAGCAAACTTACATTGGCAAAAATGCAAAATTCCCTCTGCAAGAATACACAAAAGGGCAGTTATTGTATTCAGACGGTAAAGTTTGCGAAATTGTCAACAAGCGCGAACGCACACTTTTAAAGATAAAAGATGTTAAGTTATGTGCTGTTTATGAAGATTATTCTATTAGTCAGGGACTTAACTGGACCAACACTCAATTTGAGAGTAATATAGCCCCTAACTGGTGTCAACTGTCTGAGTGGGAAACCGCGTATAGTCGCTTCAAACATAATATTGGAAAATATGAAAAGAATATTGTCTTTGGAAGCTATGGCACAAAAGCAACTATTTCCGTTTTGGAAGTAACTTTTACCAATGGACACAAAGTCAGATTACATATTTACAATGACCCTAAATGGGCTAATGCCAAATCTGGTATGTTGGTTGAGCGATTCAAAGTTCGTCAGATAACAGTCTATAAACTTAAATAGACACCTAAAAAGCCTCACTGCAATAGTGAGGCTTTTTGCTTTATCTCTCCTGCCATTTACACTTTTTTACTACTAAAAAATGTCATATCCAGCACTTTTTCTATTGAAAAAATGTAATTTTATATTTCATGTACTCTTGACACAAAAAATTTATTTCCGTAAAAATCATTAGTATAAAAAAAGGGAAAAGCAATGCACACACAATCTGTTACTTTAGAATATCTGCCGCAATATGAAGCTTACGGCATCAGCGATGAAAAAATAAACGTATTTGAAAAACAAAACATAATTCCTTTAATTTCTTTAGCTCCTCAGGATATTGAGCAGCTTGCCGCAGTAGAAAAAAATGACAAGCCGACTGTTGCTTTTTTACTGGGACGCGATGAAAATTACTATACTATTGACTATAACTACGCCCGCGCTATTTTACAATCCGGCGTAAACATCCGTTTTTTGACCTATTCCGCCTGCACCGAGCAGATGAACGGAATTCACGGCTTGATTTTGCCGGGCGGCAGATTTCCATCCCCTGAGCAATTTTATTGCGATGCCGCACTAAATGCCTCGACAAAATACGAACCGCGAGCCGCCGCATATTTGAATTGTATTGCCGAGGCCTTGAAAGAACACCTGCCAATGCTGGGCATTTGTGCAGGTGCGCAAATGATTGGCGGCGTGCTGGGTATGAAAATGTACCGCAACACCAAACAATATACAAATACAGATATTGAACATAAAACCAAGATTTTAGACGCGCACAAAGTTTTAATTAAAAATCCATCACCGCTGTATGACATTTTGCAGACAGAAGAAATTGAAACAAATTCTCGCCATACGGAATCTATGCTGCCTTATGCTTCTGACAGCAAACTGACGATTTATGCCAGAACCGAAGACAATATTCCGGAATCTTGGGGAAACGACGAAAAGAATATTTTATGCATTCAATGGCACCCAGAAGACTTTGCTGCCAACGGAGATATATCCATGCAGCGCATTTATAATTGGATGGCGCAAAAAGCACTAAATTATAAAATAAAATTTAGTAAAATTTCCTAAATTTATATAATATTTTTGTTAATTTTATGCGAAAAAAGTTGTATATATTTGGCTTATACCCTAGAGTTTTTAGTAAATAAAGCTTTGCATCTTATACTAAAAATCTTCGCTGTCTAATAGTAAGGCTTTTTTAGTTTATTGCTATGCTAATTTATTTTTCATTAAGCTCTTCAATAATAGCAAAAACGCTGTAAAACTGCGTATGGTAGTCACATTCATTTTGTATGATAAGTTGCTTCAACTTTATTTGCAAGCCGGATTTTACGTCACCCAAACAAAATACAAAAAAAGACTGAAAATCCAGTCTTCTTTTATTTTTAAAATCTACTATTTCTTTAACCAATATCTGCTAAAAAATCCTCCATTTCTTGCTCATGTTCAAGTTCTTCTTTAAGAATTTTACGCGAAATACGAAAAGTTTCATAATCTTTTCCTTCGGTCATATCGCACAATCGCTGATAACGATCAATAGCGCAACGTTCAGCCGCCAAATTATCCTTTACCAAAGATGGTACATCGGCGGCTTTAGGCGGCATATAACGGCAATGCGCCAAGCGCCCCCACTCTTCCGGACTGATAGCCGGTGTTCCGCCCAGCTGTAAAATACGGTTAGCCAGCCAATCGGCGTGTTTAAGTTCTTCTCCGGCGTGTTCTTCAAACTCTTTTACCACACTCGGACGCTCTGGACCATAGGCTAATTTTGCCCCTAGCCAATACTGATAATACGCCAGCCATTCTTCCGAATACGCCTCGTTCAAAACTTTTAACAATTCATCTAAATCCATTTTGACAATTTTTTTAGCCATTTCACCCATTTGTTATCTCCTTAAAATTAAACCAAACTATAGATAATCATTAAACAAACGGAATCAACGTTTACGACTATTTAATATTTTGAGTTTAAACTTAAAGGCATAAATTAAAGGGAGAAAAGCATGGTTTTGGTTGCACCAAGTCTTTTAGCGGCAAATTTTACAAATTTAGAAAAAGATGTGCATAAGGTTGAAAACGCCGGCGCCGATTGGCTGCACTTGGATATTATGGATGGGCATTTTGTGCCGAATTTGAGCTTTGGCGCCGATGTAATTAAACAGTTGCGACCTCTGAGTAAAATGTTTTTTGACGCACATTTGATGGTGGAAGAACCACTGGGCTTTCTACCGCAATTTTTAAACAGCGGCGCCGATTTGATTACAGTGCATTATGAAGCTTGCGCTGATTTACACACCGTTTTGGCGCAAATAAAATCAGCCGGTCTAAAAGCCGGTGTTTCCCTAAAACCAAAAACTTCGGCACAAGTTTTGACACCGTTTTTAGATGATATCGATAACATATTGATTATGACGGTTGAACCAGGGTTTGGCGGACAAAAGTTTATGTCTGCCATGCTGCCGAAAATTGCTGAAACCAAAAATTTGATTGCCGGCAGAAAAATTAGCCTTGAAGTTGACGGCGGAATCAATCCCGATACAGCAAAGTTTTGCGTTGAACATGGAGCAAATGTACTGGTTGCCGGCAGTGCGATTTTCAAAAGCAACGCACCGGACAAAGTTATTCAAAAACTACATCAACTGGGAGAGAATTAATGGCTACAATTATGATTGTTGAAGATGAGCAAGCTATCGCCCTGTTATTGAAATATAACTTAGAAAAAAACGGCTATGAAACCATCACTGTGGCTCATGGAAACCGTGTGCTTAGCGCGGTTGAAAAACACTTGCCGTCGCTGATTTTACTGGATTGGATGTTGCCAGAAATGTCCGGTTTGGAACTATGCAAAATTATCCGCAACAATCCGGAGCTGAAAAATATCCCAATCATTATGCTAACCGCAAAAAGTCAGGAAGAAGACAAAGTTATCGGGCTTTCGGCCGGAGCAGATGACTATGTGACCAAACCTTTTTCCGTACCAGAGCTTTTGGCGCGCATAAAAACCAATTTGCGCCGTGTCAGCACCACTAACCAGCTAACCAAAAAAGAATATACTTTTCAAGACATCCGTTTGGATACTATTGAAAAAAAAGTTTTTCGCGGCGAAAATTATATCCGTTTGGGACCAACCGAATTCAGAATTTTAAAGCTGCTGATTGCCAATCCGCGCCATGTTTTTTCGCGAGAAGATTTGTTGCGTGAAGTTTGGGGCAACAGCGTATACGTTGAAACACGCACGGTAGATGTGCATATCCGCCGCTTGCGCAAAGCTCTAAACGAATTTGGCGCCGACTACATCCGCACCATCCGCGCCACCGGCTATTCCATCGACGACCACGAAGTTGAAGCGGAATGATAAAAACGGGCAGAAGTTTATCTGCCCAATATTTATTATCTAGAAAACCAATCCGTAAACTTATCCCAAGTACTTTTTTCAACCGGTTTTTTAGCCTGAGCCGGTTCCTTTTGGCTCTGAGCTGGTTTCTTTTGGCTCTGAGCCGGTTTAATTCCACGCAATTCTGCCACTCGTCGAGCTAAAACTTGATTTTGCTGAGGTTTTGGAGTCTGCTCTTTTTTAGCTTGTTCGGCGGCTTGTTGTTTTTTATTTTCATTAGCGACTGGCGTTGTTGACTTTCTATTTTTTCCTGAAAATTTGTTGTATAAGGCTTTGAAAGGCTCTATAATCCGCTCTTTTCGTAAATCAGAAATTTGCTTTTTGGATAGGCCTGATTTAGATAATAGATCTAAAGAAACTTTTTTACCGTTTTCCATCGGAGCATCAATAATTTTAACTCCTTCCGGAACCATAAGCCGATGCTTACTGATATATTCTGAGGTAACTTCTTTTACGTTTTTATGAAGCTTGCCGCTACATTTAAAATTAACATCACCTTTGGTAGGTAATTTTATTTCAGAGCATTCTGCGCTAGGGTGCACAACGGCGTCTTGACATTTAGAAAAATCAAGTGTGCGTTCAGGAGCAAATTTAACATTTTCATCAATATAAATCTTTCCCTGTTCTGGTAGTTTTATATCTACTTTGCTTAAATCTACATTACTTAAGGTCACTTGTTTACATTTAGACAAATCAATGGAACTGCCTTCTGGAAATTTACAGTTGCTTAAATTTATGGTTTCACAATCAGAAAAAGAGATTGTACACCCTTTTTCAAATTTTACATTAGACAAATCAATCCTATTTGCTTGTGTAGGCAGTTTGATTGCCTCACTAAAATTTGTGTTTGACAGGCGAATATTTGCACATTTATCAGGAAAACTAACATTCTGAAGATTACAATCGGATAACCCGATATGAGTTTGTTTTGACAAATCTAAATTTTCTGAACTTTTAACATTTATCAAAGTTATATTTTTTACTTTATCCGACAAGTTTACTGACGATAATTCTAAATTATCAATATCCATAAAACTAACATTTTCGGCACAATTTGGTAGTTTTATGGATTTGAAATCATTCCTAACATCTACGTATTTTGCATTATAATCTGATAAGTCATAATTAAATTTTTTACTATTATATACAGAAATACGTTCATTATTTTTTTGTGATGTAAGTTCTAAGTGTTGTCGCAAACTTTGTTCAAGTTCAACAGGTTTTATTCGGCCTTTAAATTCAACTTTATCAATATCATGCGGAAATGATGATATATCTAAATTAGAAATTTTATTATTCGAATAATTACGTGTATTAAAATCTATTTCACCATCGATAATCAAATGCCCGTCAGCGGCTTTTGATAAATGTGCTGCACACCAATCTTTTCCTTTTGTCTTTAATAAAAAAGATTCTGTAGTTTCTTTTGATAAATCTCCGGCATAATTTAGATTAAAACATCCTTCTTTAGTTATTGGTATGTTATCTAATGATTTTACAGTTTCCTTTTCTGAAAAAATAATGCATTCAATTTGATAATTTTCAAGTCCTTTCGGCAATTCAACAATATTGGTGCGCTCTAAATTTAATGTTGTTTTATAATTTGGATTTAAAGTTACACCATCTGGAAATTTATCAAAATTATCACCATTTATTTTGCGTAAAAATAAATCAGGATTCATTTCTTTGATTGATTCTTGATTTATAATTTTTATTTCATTGGCGCCATATTTAGTTACAGGAATTTCATTTAAATCATTAACCGTTAAATCTATAAAATTTAAATCTTTTATCTGAGTGTTTACAAAATTTTTCGGGCATCCTATAAATTTTCCGCTTATATGTTTATTAGATATGTCCCACACGCCGTCTTTATATTCCATTCCAAGTTTACGGCAAAATGTTTGAGCATCAACCTTGTCGCAATTTTCAATTGTAGCATTAACTAAAAAGTATCCTTTTGAAGCAAACGGCAAATCATTCATATTCACATGACGAATCTGATTTGCATTGAATTCTCCATTAATGGTAACATTGGATAAATCCGGAATTTTTTCAACACCCAAAAAATCAAGACTCAAGCTTTCTTTACAAGTGATTTGACCGCCGTTTGTTGTTAATGCATCGCGATGAACAAAAGCTTTCAAAAATTCATCTGTTGGTACAGCAGATAAATCAGCATAGTTTTTTGGTGGCAGTTTTTCTCCAATTTTAAATTCATAAGAAGTATCAGGTGAATTTTTTATTTTATCTTGTCTATCGGCAACATAACCGACAACTTTATCATCTGAAGGTTCATGCATTGCAAAAAAATCACGCCACTTTTCATCGGCAATATTGCCGTTTTCATCTAACGGAATAGAATATAACCTATTTTCTCCAAGCTTTCCAACATGTAAATAAATAGCATGAACTTTGTTATGATGCGGGGTAACCGGAGTTTCATAAATTTCTCCATCATGACCATTCCAATCTTTGTTTGTATCAGATAATACTCTAGGCTTATCACCTTCTTCCAAACCGACATTGTGGTAATAAATTTGCTCATCACCCATGCTTTCAAATTCATAAATAAAGCCATATTGAATATCATCGGAAGTAGGTGGATAGAATGCACCGCCTTTTGTAGAGCTGGTTCCTCCTTTACCAGAAAATGAGCCGCTTATTTCTATGGCCGGAGATGAATGTGCAACTTTTCTTGAATTATATTCAGAAATGGTGGCATATGGATTATTACCTAAACTGCCGCCGCGGTATAAATATTTACCTCCGTCTTCATAGACGTTTTTAGTAGACATTTCATTAAAATCAACCGCTTCAGATTTAGAATATGCATCTGAAACCATTTCATCAATAAATGATTTATAATCTCCGCCATGTTTAGTTTCTATTTTACTAAATTCTTCAAAATTTGGATGAGACTCTTTTATATCTATAGCTTTACTATTAGAAGCAGTAGCGCTTAAAGTTTCATCAGCGTCAACACCTATAGCGCGTGATGAGGTGTAAATCAAAGATTTTGCTGTCTGTGGGTTGGCATGACCAAGTAATTGATAATCATTTTTTAAGAGTAAATCCTCAATATAAACCGTTGCCTTCAAAGCATCTTCTGGTTTCATATTAGGACATAAAACGCCGGATTCCGTTATCACATATTTATCAGGAGAAGCGGCTTCTTTATCAATAAATGAAACGGCGTCGATACCTTGTTCTCTTAATAATGAAACAACTGATTGAACATTTTCAGGTGTCAAAGCACGGTCAGCATTTCTAAAATCTATAGCCACTGCTACATTTTCATTCAACCCTTCATAGTAGTTTGAAAGTGATTTACGAATCTGTTCACTATACTCTGATTTTGCTAATTCTTGTTCAATTTTGTCTTTAGTCAGCATACTCTTAGTCCTTATTGCAAAATAATTATCGCTCTATAGATTTTCTTTGCGGAATATTTACATTTGTCTGCATTTTATGTTTATAAATTTCAACAAATTGCTTAGATAGAGTTTCTCTCATTTCATCTATTTTTTTTATGTCATGAGTAACGCTATAGGCAAGTTTTTGCCACTTCATCATTCCGGTATAAGCAAGCCGCAAAGAACCATCTTCATTTGTTGCATCATAAGCAATTTTCAGCCCGCTTTTATGGATAGCTGACTTGTTTTTTATATCTATATTCCAGTCATCTATAAAATCTTTTAACTCTTCCATTTTACAATATCCTCTAATATATATTTTCCATATTTTACCCAATAATAAATAAGGTTGCAAGCATTATCGGAAAAATAGACAATATTTGTCATATTTTTGCAATAAATCAACCTAATAGGCTTTATTACTTGACAGATGATTATTTAAATTATATGTAGTCTACTATGTTTTATATTCCTCATCGGAGGGCTAAAGCCGGATAAGATGACTGGGCAAAACCAATTATTATACCGGCCTTTTTTATATTTAAGCAACTTTATTCTATGGTGATTTTATGAACTTTGAAACAGAAAAAATTTCAACGTTATTTCAAAAAATTTTTATTCCGACTTTACTGGGAATGATTAGTCTGTGCGCCATCACCGCCATTGATGGTATGTTTGTGGGGCACAGTGTGGGCAGCAATGGTATTGCCGCTATCAACATCATCGCGCCATTGTTTATGGTTTTTACCGGTATTGGTTTGATGTCCGGTATCGGCAGCTCGGTTATTGCCTCAATGGCTTTGGCTAAAGGCAAAATAAAATTGGCGCGACTGAACGTTTCTCAATCTTTATTATTCGTTTCTATTTTTGCCGTCATTCTTTCGGCGCTGATGTTTATATTTCCAGTCAAAACTTCTTATTTGCTTGGTGCTTCTGACTATTTGCTAGACTATGTCAAAACTTATTTGCTGTGGATTTTACCTTCATTTCTATTTTTGATGTGGATCTTGGTAGGAGTGTTTATGATACGTTTGGACGGCGCGCCTAAACTCGCCATGTGGATTACCATTATTGAATCCGTCACCAACACTTTTTTAGACTGGCTGTTTATGTTTCCGTTTGGCTGGGGAATTATGGGGGCGGCGCTGGCCTCTAGTATATCAACAATTATCGGCGGTGTATTGACTCTTTATTATTTAGTTTACAAGGCTAAAACTCTGAGGCTTTACCCTATCAAAATAGATTTACGAGGCTTTCCGCTTTTTGCAAATAAAATAGCCAGTCAATGCCGAATCGGTTCTTCTGCCATGTTTGGCGAAGCAACTATGGCGGTTTTGATGTTTGTCGGCAATCATATATTTATGCAATATTTGGGCGACAATGGCGTGGGTGCATTTGGTGTCTGCTGCTATTACGCTCCGTTTGTTTTTATGGTTGGCAACGCTATTGCTCAATCTGCGCAACCGATTATCAGCTACAATTTTGGCCTTTGCAATTTAAAACGCGTGAAAGAAACCCTTAAAATAGCCCTGAAAACAGCTTTAGCGTTCGGCGTTTTAACCACCTTTGTTTTTAGTGTATTTCCGCATTTTATGGTTGGACTGTTTTTGCAAAATGACAATCCGGCTGCTTTATTGGCTATCGCCGGTTTTCCATACTTTGCAACCGGTTTCAGCTTTTTTATTTTGAATCTGACGGTAATCGGTTATTTTCAAAGTTTGGAGCGCATAAAACCAGCAACATTTTTTGCCATGCTGCGCGGAGGCGTATTTTTGGTTCCTGCTTTTATTTTTCTACCCCAAATTTTAGGTATTGAAGGAATTTGGCTGGCTATGCCGTTTTCAGAAATCTTGACGTTTGCGGCTATTGGCGTTTTTTATTTATTGCAAAACAATAGCTGCACAAAAAAAACAGCCTTAAGATAAAAACTTAAGACTGTTTTTTAATCAGATGCAATTTGCTTCTGACTGCTTATTTTCTAAAGATTGAAAAACTTATGCCGCGAGTATATCTCACGGCATAAAAAGTAAATATCTTTTATATATTAGGAAAGCTGAGCTTGATAAAGCGAGGCATAAATACTGTCAGGTTTGGCAATCAGTTCTTTATGCGTGCCGGTTTCAACAATTTTACCATAGTTTACAACCACAATCTTATCAGCATTATGCACAGTCGAAAGCCGGTGCGCTATCACAAACACAGTTCTGTCTGCCATCAAATTATCTATAGCTTGCTGCACTATGGCTTCAGATTTATTATCCAAAGCCGAAGTTGCCTCATCTAAAATAACTATCGGAGCATTTTTGATAAACGCGCGCGCAATGGCTATACGCTGTTTTTGGCCGCCGGAAAGCAGCACTCCGCGTTCGCCGATTTGCGTATCCAAACCTTTTGGAAGTTCTTTGATAAAATCAGTCAGACAAGCGCAAGAAACTGCGTATTCAATTTCTTTATCGCCGGCGCCTTCATTGCCTAGCAAAATATTATCGCGAATAGTTCCGGAAAACAAAAAGTTATCCTGAAAAACAACAGCAATTTTATCACGCAAAGAATATAGCGAATAATCTCGAATATCTGTACCGTCTATCAAAATTTGCCCTGAAGTCACGTCATAAAAACGCGGCAGCAAATTAACCATTGTTGTTTTTCCGCCGCCGGAATTACCAACTAAAGCAATGGTTTGACCTTTTTTGATGTCTAAATTAATATCTTTCAGCACCGGTTTTCCGGCAACATATTCAAAGTTTACGTTTTTATAAGAAATACCGCGGTTGATTTCTTTCAGTTCTTTAGCGTTTGGTTTATCAACAATTTTTGGTGCTTGCTGCAGCAGTTCAAACACCCGTTCCATTGCCATCAATGCAATCTGCACATTATTAAAATTGTTGCCGATACCTTTAATCGGATTATAAAGCAAAATCAGCGCTGCCACAAACGACACAAAGTTTCCGGCCGTTATTTGATGATGCACAATCAAATAGCTGCCCACCCAAATAACTAAAGCAATACCCAGTGACACCACAAAGTGCATCAACGGAGAAAGCATACCCGTACGCTGCACCATTTTCATACCAAGCTTAAAAACACGGCGCAAAGTGTCATCAAAACGACTGTTCTGGTAGTCATACAAATTGTATGATGAAATAATGCGGTTACCGCAAAAACTTTCATTATAGTGTGTTACCACCTCGGCACTTGTAAACACTGTTTTTTTGTTAATATCTTTAATGCGTTTTCTAACTCTGGTCAGCGGGAATAAAGCACAAAACAGCACAATCACAGCAATAATCGCCAGCTGCCAGCTATTATAAAACAGCACAACAATTAAAGAAATTGAAGAAAAAAAGCGGGTGGAAAACTGTTTAATATTACTCAACAATCCGCTGCAGGCCGCGTCAACATCGTTATTGAAACGCATCATAACATTGCCGGAAGTCGTTGTGTCAAAAAAAGACGCTTCAAATTTCATCAGTTTTTCAAACAAAGAAATTTTTACATCGCTGGCAATGCGATTACCAACCCAAGTATTTGTAAAATTGGCGGCAAATGTCAAAACACCTTGCAAAGCGCTGAATAAAATAATCACCAACGGAATCCACATCGTATTAGTGTTTTTTTCTATCATCATCACATCCATATAAGGCTTGAGCGCCCAAGCAATGACCGCATCCATGGCACCGACAGGCAACGTCAGCAAAATAGCCAGCAAAGCCCTGCCCCAATATGGTTTTATAAACGGCCACATCTGCCCATAGTCATAAAGCACATGATTATTTTTAATTTTTTCTTTTAGTTTAGCAAACATTGATATTCCTTATTTTTTTGGTTACTCTAAATAAAAAAAATCCAAAAGTAAACTGTTTGTCGTCAGATATAAACGGGTAATTTAAGAAAATAACGAATATTTTAAAGGCGGCCACCTTTCTGATAACCGCCTTTGCCAGTTTATTTTATCTATTTTGCGCCAGTTTTTCTAAAAATTTAATTTGAATAGCCGCTATTTGCTTTACGCTTTCAATATCCACATATTCACCGGAAGCGTGCATACCCTCGCCGGTGCCGGAGTGCATAATTACCGTAGAACCTTTGACGGCAAAAGCGCGCGAATCAGTGGCTCCGCCAATGTGTTCAAATTCAATCTCTCGGCCCAAAACATTTTCGGCCAGCTTTTTATATTCTAAAATATAAGGGTTGTCTTCGGCCATAACCACCGGAGTTGATGATGAAACAATTTTATAACTTACACCGTCAACCAAACATGATTTTAACTTTTCTTCCAGCTGTTCCACGGTTGAATTTTCGGTCAATCTAAAATCAAGTAAAGCTTCAGCATAATTTGACAGCACATTAGAAACCTGCCCGCCGTTTATAATAGCCATATGAACCGTATCAAACCATGTATCTTGCGGCTGCGGCAAGTTTTTGGCATAATAAGGATATATTTTTCGGATATTCTGCCAACTTTGCAGCAGCAGTTCGTTGGCGTCAATACCCTCCCACGGCGTCGAGCCATGCGCTTCTTGCCCTTTAGCCAGCAACTTGACAAACACCGGATTTTTGCACTTGCTGACAATTTTGGTTATATCTCCGCCCACATCGTTATCCAAAACTATTTGCGCTTTAATATCCGGATAAGCTTCTAAAAATGACTCGGTTGACTTGCTGCCCTTTTCTTCATCTGTGGAAAGAATCACACCAAATTTAAGCGGGAGCTTATGCTCATAAACATACATCATAGAATTTAAGGCGACAGCGGCAAAAGATTTCATATCCAAAGTGCCGCGTCCAAATAATTTTCCATCTTTTTCAACGGGATTAAACATTTCATCTGCCGCCGGAACAACATCTATATGCCCCAAAACCAACACATCAAAATCCACACCGTCTGTATTGCGCAAAAACACCACCGGAGATGCCGTAGTCTGAAAAACTTCTGTTGTTATTGGTGTATCCGCAAATTTTTTAACAATATAATCTGCGGCTTTTTTAATTTCGGTTTTATTGCCCGTTTCGGTTCTGAAACGAATTAAATCTTTTACTGTTTCCATCAAATCCATTTTTTTGCCCCTTTCTTTTTTAATTTTTACTCTTTTTTTAATATATATCTTTATCATTGATTTAAATTTAGTAAAAGGGAAGAAAAATGAAGGCATTATTGACAACATTCATGGCGCTGTGTTTAAGTGTTAGTTCAATTAATTTTGCGCAAGCCGCAGAAGAAGATGAAAGCGAAAGCGGATTAGCTATTCCGCGCATGGTTTCTTTGCGCTCTAGTTTGATAAACGTCCGTTCCGGTCCGGGTAGCCGTTATCCGATTGAATGGGTTTATAAACAAAAAGGAGCTCCGGTTGAAATTATCGCAGAGTTTGAACTGTGGAGAAAAATCCGTGATTGGGAAGGCTCCGAAACTTGGGTTCACAAAGCAATGCTTTCCGGACGGCGTTTTATAAAAGTCACCAACCCTGGAGAAAATAATATATACGCCAAACCAGAAAGCGACTCTCGCGTGATAGCCAAAGTTGAAGACGGCGTGGTCGGAGAAATTGATAAATGTCCAACTCCTGACGGAATGTGTTTAATCAAATTTGATACCGTTAAAGGCTGGATGCCTCGCAGCGGCTTGTTTGGAATCTATAAAAACGAGGTTATAAAATAAGCAAGTGAAAGCTCAAATAAAATTCAATGCTGATGAAACTTTGCTGCCGCTTATCAAAGATTGGCAAAATTGGCTATTGAAAGAACGGCTATATTCTGAGCATACTCTAGACGGATACTCACGCGATTTAGCCTGCTTTTTAGCCACCGTAAAAGATGCACCGCTTGGTGTTGACGGCTTAAAAGAGCTAGACATTCATGACTTTCGAAAATTTTTAAGTAAACAGAGTTCACGCAATTTGAACAAAACTTCGCTTTGCCGCGAGCTTTCGGCAGTCAAAAACTTTTTCAAATGGTTAGAACGGAAAAAAATATTAAAAAATCCGGCGCTTAGCATTATATCTTCACCTAAAAGAGCAAAAGTTTTACCCAAAGCTCTTGACGAGGAAGATTCTTTTAAATTACTGAATAAAATCGCAAATCTGGAAAATGAAACGTGGCAAGGGCTTCGCGACCGAGCAATTTTGACCTTACTCTATGGTTGCGGTTTGCGTATATCCGAAGCCCTTTCTGTAAATATCGGCGATATATCTGCCCACAGCGAGTTCCTTCGCGTCAAAGGTAAGGGCAACAAAGAAAGAATAGTTCCCCTTCTTCCAATTATTTGGCAATATATCGATGCTTACCTTGCTGAATGCCCCTATAAACTCAATGCAGGAGAACCATTGTTTTTAGGCGCACGAGGCGAGCGGATTAGTCCACGTATAATTCAACGCCAGCTGCAAAAACTTAGATTGTCGCTTGGCCTGCCGGATACAGTAACTCCGCATGCTCTTCGCCACTCTTTTGCCACACAGCTATTGGCAGCAGGGACTGATTTACGCTCAATTCAAGAATTGTTAGGTCATGCGTCCCTAAGCACAACCCAGCGCTACACCGATGTTCAAACCGAAACTCTGCAACGAGAATACCACAAAGCGCATCCGCTCGAAAAGTCTGAATAAATCAAAACAAAAAAGAGGTCTGAAACCAGCACCTCTTCTTTCTAAATTCTTTTGCAGAAATTACTTCAATTTCTTTTCCACAAACTCTTCATGTTTTTTAGATTTTTTATCGAATTTCTTCAAAACCAATTTTTCAGGATGAGTTCTTGGATTTTTTTCTGCCAAATAGAAAGAACCAGTACCAGCACTGCTTTCCAATTTAATTTTAATTTTTACTGCTTTAGCCATTTTTCTTACTCTTTTACAAAGTTATCAATTAAAACATTTAGGCGAAGTATACATTTTTTAACGTGCTTGTCAACAACTTTTTTCGGTTATATTTCGTTTTTGAGCAATTTAATTGCCGTTTCAATATCATGTTCTTCCCAAAGCCGGCTTTCTTGCTTGCAAGAACCGTCTGCATTTTTGGCTTCACAGATATCTGGCGTTACACCGTTTTGATGAATTATTTTACCGGACGGAGTAAAAAACTGCTCAGTGGTCAAAACCAGCTTGCCGCCGTTGCTCATTTGAATAACGTTTTGAATAGTGCCTTTGCCAAAAGTTTTTGTTCCCACTATTTTGGCCCGCGACTGGTCTTGCAATCCCGCCGCCAAAACTTCGGCCGCAGATGCTGTTTCGCCGTCTACCAGCACAGCCAGAGGACCACCGTACAAACTCCCCTCTTTGGAGGTATAATAATGCACATTGGCGCCATCTCGACCAGCGGTATATGTGATAATTTCATTATCGGTGAAAAAATCCGCCACCTTTAGCGCCTCATTCAAAATACCGCCGCTGTTGCCGCGCAAATCTAAAATCACGGCGCTGTATGGCTTGTTGCGTTCTAAAGAGCCCCGCACTGCTTTGGCGGTCTGTTTATTAAATATACGCACCCGCAAATATAAAACGTCATCAATTTTTCTGTCGCTGTAAAGCGTGTAAATAGAATTTTCTTCAGCATCTTCGCTATAATCATATTCCGAATAGTAATGCGAAAACTTATCCAATTTTTCTGTAATTTTTTTCATCATCAAATCCGGCAATTCAAAGTCTTTAAGCGCCACCTTGTCAGTGAGTTTTGAGGCCTCGTCGGCAATTTTGGCCGCGGTTTCACTCCAAGCCTTCACATCTTTAGGATTTTTTGGTTGCGGTATAATTTTTTTAATTTGCTTTTTATAATATAGATAAAACTTGTCGCTGCCTTTAGAAATCACAATATCTTTATCTAAATCAGTAATAGCCTGCAGTCCGTTTATAACCAAATCCGCAACATTCACCGGCTGCAAATAATCCGTATCAACCGAAGTCAGCATTTCATTCAATAAATTTTCATCTACCGACGCAAAAGCCGGTGCAGACAGCAACAAAGCCCACGCAAACAAAATTTTTTTCATCATCAATCCTCAAATTCCGCCATTAACACTGTGTGATCAGACGCTTTTTCCTTAGCCCTGAAGTTTTTATCTATTTTACAATCAGTCAAGCAATCGGCCATAGCCGGAGAACAAAAAACATAATCTATGCGCATACCCAAATCATTGGCAAAAGATGCACCGGTGTAATCCCAAAAAGTATAGCCGTTTTCTTGAGGGTACAACAAGCGATACGAATCCGAATACCCAATAAACTCAAGTCTATGCAAACGCTGCCAAACTTCTGGACGATAGAGGGCGTTTCCGGCAAACATTTCTGGATTAAAAACATCTTTTTTAGTCAGTATAACATTAAAATCACCTGCCAAAACAACATTTTTATGCTGCAGCATTAACTTTTCTGCATGTTGCAAAAACGCGTCCATCCATTGCAATTTATATTCAAAACGGCTGCTATCGGCAGAATTATTTGCCGGAGGATTGCCATTAGGCAAATAAAGCGAAGCTATAATATATTTTTTGTTGTTTTTTGATATTTCCACTTCCAAATAGCGGGAATTTTCATCAGTAAAATTCGGTAAATTTTCGGCGGTTACCTTCATTTTATGGCGGCTTAAAACCGCCACGCCGTTATAACTTTTCTGCCCTAAAATTTTAGCCTCATAGCCCAGTGTCTGCAAATCAAAAAAGGGAAAATTATTAAATTCGGTTTTTATTTCTTGCAGCAA
This sequence comes from uncultured Alphaproteobacteria bacterium, assembly GCA_934277435.1. GTDB lineage: Bacteria > Pseudomonadota > Alphaproteobacteria > RF32 > CAG-239 > RUG410. The sequence goes on from CAKQUE010000002.1 coordinate 113,854, forward strand.
CAAAACATCGGGCTGATTTTGCCGAAGCCAGTCACACAAATTAGGCAATCTGGCGTTTATGGAATTTATATTCAGAGTGGCAATTTTCATACTTTTTTTCCTTTGCTTTTACTATAATAATTTTTTTAGGAAATAAAAGATTTTTTTTGTTCTGTTAAGTGATTTTAAAACATTAGCCTTTAGAATGAAAAAAGATTATTTAATGGGGTTTGTTATGTATCAGGATTTTTTCAATAAAAATGATGATTATTTGAGTGAATTTAAGCAAAAAGTCGCCAATCAGAAAATTGCGACCATTGAAGAACGCCGCACCGAACTGGCTCGTTCTCGCAATAATTTTTTGGGTACTTTCGCCGGTATTGCGCTGGCCGGAATTGTCGGTTGGTTTGTTTTGGCGCCGCAATACGCCGAAACCGAAAAAGAAATCCCGATTATCAGACGTCCGCAAACGGCGGTGAAAATAAAACCGGAAAATCCTGGTGGCATGGAAATTCCAAATCAAGACAAAGACGTGTATAATATTGTTGAAAAGAAAGAAGTTGACAATACCGTGGTAGAAAATCTGCTGCCTAAACCAGAAACACCAAAGCTTCCGGATATTGTTCCCGAAGTTGCCGATGTAAACACCAACGTAAACACCGACGCAGCAAATCTTGATGAAATTGTTGATGAAGTTGCCGAAAATAAAAACGACTTACCGCAACCAAAAGAAGTTAAAGCCGAAAGCAAAGCTGTTGAAAATTCTGCGGCTAGCAATGTTCCGGCAAAACCAGCTGATTTGTTGGCCGGCGTCAGCGCACAAGCTCCGGATGCAAACGCAGCCAAGGCTGATGCTCCGGCAAAAATTGAAGCTCCGACGGCTGTTGTAAACACGGCAAGCGCCGGAGGCTGGCAAATTCAACTAATCGCTTCTAAAAATAAAACCGCGGTAGAAAAAACTTGGACCGATTTGTCGGCTAAATATGCCGATTTGAAAAATATGCCGCATGAAATTCAAGCTTCTGACCTTGGAGCACAAGGAATGTTCTATCGTCTGCGCGCCGGTTCTTTTGCCAGCAAAGCTGAAGCGGCACAAGCTTGCGCAAACCTAAAAGCCAAAGGTCTGCATGACTGTATTGCCAAAGAAAAGTGATTAACGATGACAAAACCTATTCTTCCAGCCTTTCTTTCTGTTCAGAGCTTTATGCTCAGCGATGAGGAAAAACGCTTGTTTGCAAAGTGTAATCCTCTGGGAGTTTGTTTGTTTGCAAAAGGTTGCACCAATGTGCAGAATCCGCAACAACTAAAAAGGCTCTGTCAGGATATTAAGGAAACTATCGGACGTGAAGACGTTTTAATCGCTATTGATCAAGAAGGCGGACGGGTGCGCCGTTTGGTTGAACCGGAATTTACACCGCTGGCAGAACAACAAAGACTAAACACTGTCGAGCTAGCTAAACAGCATGCTTTTTTGGCCGCTCATGATTTAAAAAATTGCGGAATCAATGTCAATTTTGCTCCGGTTTTGGATATTTGCTATGAATTTACCTCGGCTGTTTTGCGAGGACGCTGTTTTGACGGTAATGAAAAACAAATCGCAATTTTAGGCAAAGCTATGGTAGATGAGTTTATGGCAAACGGTGTATGTCCTTGCGTGAAACATCTGCCAGGGCACGGACGGGCAAAAAGCGATCCGCATTTGGAATTACCGGTTATTGACGATGATATAAAAACTTTACAAACCGATTTTTATCCTTTCAAACAGCTGAAAGACGCGCCGATGGGGATGGTAGCGCATTTGCTTTTAACCAAAATTGACAATAGCTTGCCGTCAAGTGAATCGCCTAGCGTCATTAAAAATATTATCCGTAAAGAAATTGGATTTAGCGGCTTTTTAGTTTCTGACGCCATTATGATGCAGGCTCTGAAGGGTTCAATTGCCGAACGTGCAAAACGAGCTATTGCCGCCGGTTGTGATGCGGTATGCTTGGGAAATGCTGCGTTTTCAGATAATTTAGAGTTGGCTGACAGCGGATTGATTTTGAGCGATAACGCGGCGGAGCGTTTATTAACAGTGCAAAAAATTATTCAGCAGTCATTAAAACATTCCGACTATGAACATATTAAAAATAAATATTGTGCAAATCTGAAAAATATTATATCGTATAATTCAGAGTACGATGCGACAGAAATTTTAAATCGCATCCGCAAATAAATTAAGGAGAAAAAAATTATGGGTGGTTTCTTTGGTTGGTTTTTGGTGATTGTTGGTGTTTTGGCTATTTTTAATGCCGAAAAATTACCGGCTTTACGTCAAATGCTAGATGAAAAATTAAAAGGAAGTTTGGACGTTGCAAAAGAAGTTTCTAAAACAACAAAAAATAAAATTGAAAAAGTAAAAACAGAAATCGACAACCGCAAAAATGCTCCGCAAGAAGAAAAAGAAGCGGAAGAAAATACGCCGGAAGAAACAGCGGAAGCGTTGAATTTTATGAGCAACTATATCAACAAAAAAGAAAAAGAGAGCAAGGAAGAACCTAAGTCATCTCTTGCCGATATGTTAAATGCTCAGACAGAACAGCAAAATACTACCGAAGAAAACGCTGAAGATAAGCCCGTGGATTTGAACAAATTTGATTAGTTTTTTGGCTTTTTTAGTTTAAATCCCCTCAGGAAACATTTTCTGAAGGGATTTTTTGTTTTTGAACCGCCAATTCCAAGAGAAAATATAAAAACTCTTTACAATTTTATTTTTTACCGATAACATAAACATGAAAATGCAATAGCATTTTTAGGGCGTAGCAACCCTTTTATCATCAGTCGTTAAAGCATAAACGACTTAAATTTTATATGCCGATTTTCGCTTAGAGCGGATGTCGGCTGAATAAGGCTATGCGCTGAATAAGCCGAGCCGTTTGATGATATACGGTTTGCTAACATCCGCCCGCTTTTGAATAGCGGGTTTTGTTTTAGGTAACAATAAACGGAGTTAGAAATATGTATAACAATTTAGAAAATGGCCGCAGTATGATAGAGATGCTGGGCGTATTGGCCATTATTGCCGTGCTTTCGGTCGGCGGTATTGCCGGCTATAGCAAAGCGATAGAAAAATTAAGGATAAACAAAGCAATCGAAAATCATAAAAATATGATTATGAGCCTATTAGAATATACCAACAATCTTCATCAAACAAGCAATACTAATATAAACCTAGATAATGTGATATATGCTTTAAACCTAACTCCTGAAAATTGGTCTGTTCATTTTGCCGGACAAGACCACGATGCTTATTTAAATGATGAACTTGGAAATGGTGTTGTCTCAGATTATTATGCCGATAGACATGCTATATTTTATTCAATTGCCTTAAATACAGAAAATGAAATAAGTGTAAATAATATTAATTATTATTTTTGCGTAAATTATATAACAAATGTTATAAAACCTTTATCAGATGTAATTTCTCAATTTTCATTATTTAGATACACTGTAAGCCACTATGCATATTATGGCAAAAATAACTGCAATCAAAACAGAAATTGTATTAACCAGATGACTATAAGTGAAATATCAAATAAATGTAAAATCTGCAATACTAAAATAGGTAACAACACATGTAAATTAGATATGCTCTTAAATTTTTAAATTACATTTTTATGTAGCTTGCTCGCTGTTTCATTTTTTACAAAACCCCGCCGGAAGTGTAGAACCTGCGGCGGGGTAAAAAATCAAAAATTATGATTATTTTTTCATAATCACAACACCTGGCAATTCTTTGCCTTCCATCCATTCAAGGAAAGCACCGCCAGCGGTTGAAACGTATGTGAATTTTGTATCAACACCGGCATTTGCCAAAGCAGAAACAGTATCACCGCCGCCGGCAACAGATGTTAATTTGCCAGCTTCAGTCAAAGCTGCAGCGTGCTGAGCAACTTTGTTGGTAGCGTTGTCAAAAGGCTTCAATTCAAATGCGCCCAACGGGCCGTTCCAAACCAAAGTTTTGCATTCATCAAGTTTTTTGTTGATGTTTTCAATAGATTTTTCACCAACATCAAGCAAAGTGCCGTCAGCCGGAATTTTATCCAAATCATAAGTTGCGTGTTCAGCGTTTGCAGCAAATTCTTTAGCCGAAACAATATCAGACGGCAAAATGATTTCGCAGTTATTTGCTTTTGCAGTAGCCAAAATTTCTCTAGCAGTGTCAAGCATATCCATTTGCACCAATGAGTTCTTTTCATTGATAGCGTCTACGCCCTGAACTTTCAAGAAAGTATGAGCCATACCACCGGCAATAACCAATTTATCTACTTTTTTAACCAAATTGTTCAATAAATCCAATTTGGTAGAAACTTTAGAACCGCCGACAATAGCCATCAACGGGCGTTTCGGGTTGTTCAAACCTGTGGTCAAAGCGTTTACTTCTTCGGCCATCAACAAACCCATTGCAGACGGACGCAATTTAGCTGCAGCCACAATAGAAGCGTGAGCGCGGTGAGCTGTTGAGAAAGCATCAGAAACATAAACATCGGCCGGTTTAACCAATTCTGCTGCCCAAGCTTCATCGCCTTTTTTCTCTTCGTTGTAGTAGCGCAAGTTTTCCAACAACAAAACTTCGTTAGCTTTCATAGCTTTAACGGCGTCGGCAACTTTTTCACCGATGCAATCGTCAACAAACACAACGTGTTTACCCAAAGCTTTTTCCAATTCCGGAGCAACGTGGCTCAAAGAATTTTTAACATCGCCTTTGCCTTCCGGACGGCCAAAGTGAGAAATAACCACAACTTTTGCGCCTTTTTCCATCAACAATTTAATGGTTGGAACAGTGCGGTCAATACGAGCTGTGTTGGTCACGTGAAAATTTTCATCCATAGGCACATTCAAATCGGCGCGCAACATAACAACTTTGCCGTTCAAATCACCTAAATCTTCAATAGTTTTATATCCTTGCATTGTTTTTCCTTACATATTTATAAAAAAACTCTCCCCGCCCAAGCCAAAAGCAGCAGCACTGAGCCAACCGCCTTTTGCCTGAAACGGGGAACAAAAAATTAGCCGTTTACTTTAGCCATGTGGGCAATCAAATCCAAAACTTTGTTTGAATAACCCCATTCATTGTCATACCAGCTGATTACTTTAACGAAAGTATCTGTCAATTGAATACCGGCTTTGGCATCAAAGATAGATGTGTGAGAATCGCCCAAGAAATCAGAAGAAACAACTGCATCTTCAGTATAGCCCAAAATGCCTTTCAATTCGCCTTCAGAAGCTTTCTTCATAGCAGCGCAGATTTCTTCATAAGTGGCTGGTTTAGCCAAGTTGGCTGTCAAGTCTACAACAGAAACGTCCAAAGTCGGAACACGCATAGACATACCTGTCAATTTGCCGTTCAAAGCCGGAATAACTTTACCAACAGCTTTTGCAGCACCGGTAGAAGAAGGGATAATGTTGCCAGAAGCAGCACGACCGCCTCTCCAATCTTTTGCAGACGGACCATCAACAGTTTTTTGAGTAGCAGTTGTAGAGTGAACAGTTGTCATCAAACCATCTTTAATACCAAATGTGTCGTTCAAAACTTTGGCGATTGGTGCCAAGCAGTTTGTGGTGCAAGATGCGTTAGAAACAAACTGAGTACCTTTAACATAAGAATCAGTGTTTACGCCGCAAACAAACATCGGAGTGTCATCTTTAGAAGGTGCAGACATAACAACATATTTAGCACCGGCGTCAATGTGACCTTGAGATTTTTCTTTTGTCAGGAACAAACCTGTAGATTCTACAACATAATCAGCGTTGATGTCGCCCCATTTCAAATCAGCAGGGTTCTTTTCTGCAGTAACGCGGATAGCTTTGCCGTTTACAACCAATTTACCGTCTTTAACTTCAACAGTACCGTTGAAACGACCGTGCATTGTGTCATATTTCAGCATATAAGCCATATATTCAACATCAATCAAATCGTTAATGCCAACGATTTCAATATCATTTCTTGCCTGAGCAGCGCGGAAAACCAAACGGCCAATACGACCGAATCCATTAATACCAACGCGAACAACCATATTATTATTCTCCTAAGTCAAATTGTTGTGCGGACAGCCCCGCACGGGCATATAGTTTCAAAAACTGGGCTTAATTTAGCATTAAAGATGAAATTTTCAAGTAAAATTTTCATCTAACGCTTATAATTCGTTGATAAATTGATTTATCAGCCGTACACCAAATCCGCTTGCGCCCTTTGGATACAGAGGTTTTGGCTCTTCAACCAAATCCATGCCGGCAATATCAACGTGCGCCCACTTGGTTTCTTTTTTGACAAAGCGCTGTAAAAAACAAGCGGCGGTGCAAGAACCGGCGGCGCGTCCGCCAACGTTTTTCATATCGGCCACAGTCGAATCCATTTGTTTGTTAAACTCGGCATTCATCGGCAGCTGCCACAAAAGCTCTCCGCAATGCTCGCCGGCCACGTTCAAAGCCTTTGCCAATTTGGCGTTATTACTGAACAAACCGGCGTAAGAGTGTCCCAAAGCAATCACAATAGCACCGGTCAAAGTTGCCATGTCCACAACATATTCCGGCTTATACTCCTCTTGAATATAGGTCAGGCAGTCGGCCAAAACCAAACGTCCTTCGGCATCGGTATTTTGCACTTCAACAGTTTGCCCCGACATAGAACGGAAAATATCCCCCGGACGATAGGCGCTGCCGGAAGGCATATTTTCAACCAACCCCACCACGGCAACCACATTTTTTTGCGCTTGCTGCAGAGCCAGCGACTTCATAACGGCAACCATAGCCGCCGCACCGGCCATATCTTGTTTCATATCTCCCATACCGGCCGCCGGTTTGATGGAAATACCGCCGCTGTCAAAGGTAACGCCCTTACCCACCAGTCCAACAGTAAAATCATGGCTTTCTTTATTTCCTTGCCATTTAATAACCGCCACACGCGGCTTGTTTACAGAGCCTTGAGCCACCGCCAAAGCCAAGCCAAAGCCACGCTCTTTCATTGCTTTATCGTCTAAAATTTTAACTTCCAACCCCAGATATTCCAAACGGCGGATATCGGAGGCAAAAACCTCGGGCGTCAAATAATTTGCCGGCTCGTTAATCAAATCGCGGGCATAGCGCACGGCGTTTGCCAAACCGGAAAGCGGCTTATAATCTGTCATATCGGTCAAACCGATAAATATTATTCGCTCTAATTTAGGATAAAACGATTCAGGTTTGGCTGTAAAATACTTGTCAAACGTATATGACGCCAGCTCTATACCAAAAGCAAAATCACTGGTTAGTTCTTCGCGACCAATTAAATCCACTTTGACTTCTCGGCAATTTTTAACCTCTTGATAAATTTTTCCGGCCAAAACTTCCATGTCTAAATTTGACGTTGTTTTTTTAATAACCACGGCTATAACTTGGTAATCACCCAAATTATAAACTTTTATACCGCTTTCCGCAGTCTGCTTTTTAACCGCATCGACTAAAACTTTTTCTTTTTCTGATAAAACACGCACAATTTCTGACGCTTTTTCTGCAATCAAGACTTTATCTTGAGCGGCTCTAATGTTTTTTCCGGTAACAAATTCAACCATTGCAATCTCCTTTATCCATAATATTTAATCATTTATATGATAAATACACTTTTTTTATAAAAAATGGTAGACATTTTTTTATTTTATATTATTATATATATTAGACAAAAGATAGGCAGGATTGAAAGAAATGGGACAAAAAGGTAGTAAATATGCCAGAAAGCACCAAGAAACTTCTCCGAAGACAAATGAGCAAAAGTCTGCGGAGCATATTCAAGCCATCAAAGATAAGCTTTCTGAAGACAATCAGATTATTTTTAGTATTTTGAGCGAGCCTTATAGTTTTGAAAAGAGTTTTTTGAACCTACCTTATCAGCAGCAAATTCTAATGGTTGTAACCTTAGATGAAATTATAAAATATCAAGAAAAAAATTCTTTACACGGTTTGGCTGCTGAAATTGCTGATATGGCTCAAATACATTTGAATAAAATTCATATGATGACCGATTCTTACATTGATAACGGAAACTTTGAACCATTATCCGACGATGAAAAACGCATTATACGCATGGATTGTTATGGCAAAATCAACAAACGTCCTGACCACCAGCTAAGTCCAATTTACAAATTTTTCAAACAACCGCAAAATGCTGTCAAAGCCAAGTTTACAGATTATGATTTGGATAATTCTCCAAGCTGGAGAGTATTTAAACAATTTGAAAGTTTTCGCTCTATTGAATTTAAGATAAAATGTTATCTTTACCGTCAAAACATTAATCCGGACGCACTAAAAGCCTTGACCGTAAATGATTATTGCGACGTGATTTATAACGCTTTTGTAGAAAAATCATCTAACGTCACCGCGAATTTTATTTCCCCCGAAAAAAACATCAGAATTCGTTTGATAAAATCGTTTATGCGTCATTGCGGAAAACAATTTGAACAACAGTTAATTAGCAAAGGTAATGATCCACGCTGTGCTGCTTCACTTTGCAACGCCATGCGCCGGTTCGGTCACACCGATATTGACACTTTGAGCATTACTGAAACACACTACACCCCTCGGATTTTAGCCGATTTAGCCAAAGCCGGATATGATGTGAGCGAGATTAAATCAGGTGATAGAATTTCTCCGGCTTTTGTTAATCAGCTGATTGATGAAAATAAAGAAAGTTTGATTTTAGCGCGTACTGAAAACGGACAGCTTCTGAGCAAACAAAGTCTGCCTCACATAGAAGTACATCACAAGCATGCTGTACAATTTACATCAAGCAACGGCTATTTGGCCAAAGCAAACTATCCGCGTAATCTGATGCTGGTAGACTCTTTGATGCACAAAAATTATTATCATTTGTTTGATTGTGTTTATAAGCAAAATCAGATGAATAATTTTTATTCTCGTCTTAATGCTAATAATCCATATATGATTTCTATTTTAGGATTTAACGAACAAGATTGTAACTATTTTGATTTTGAAAATACACCAGCTTTCAAAAAACGCGAGGCCGAAGACAAAAAGTATGTTGTAAATTATCTGCAAGAAATGGAAAAACGCCTGCGAAATGAAATAAATTTGGTGGAACAGTACCGTATTCCGTATAACTGCAACACATTGTTGCGCAACAATCGAGGAATCAGCTACTTAACCCAAAATTTGAGTAAAGACTCCGAAAATATGCAAAGATTTTCTAGTTGGATGAAAACACAGCGTAAAAATGGAAAAGGCGGAAGATAAAAAATGTCAAGTTTTATAGAACAGCTTAAAATGCAAAAATTTGGAACCGGCGAAAAATTAGAATCTGAAGCGCTTATTACAGCGCAAAAAGTTTTGTTTAGCATGGGACTTGCCGGCATTCCGCAAACCTATACAGATTTTTTGAGGAAATATAACGGAATAAAAGCAAACGGTGCTTATTTGTTTGGTGCAACTGTCGACAATGATTTAGATATTATCGACCAAAATGAACAAATGCCTAAACCAGACAAAACCTTGCTTTTAGGCTATAATGACTTTGATTTGCTGGTTTTTAATTTTTCAAATAAACAATATCAAATTGTTGACAGAGAAGATATGGAAGTGTTAGACAGTTATCCAGAGACAGAAATTGACTACGCTTTAGCGCAAATATTTAATGTATAGTGAAAAAATGAATAATATTTATAAAAATTCAGCCGAAAACATAGAAAAAGCGGCAGAAGTTATTAAAAACGGCGAATTAGTGGCTTTTCCTACTGAAACAGTGTATGGACTAGGCGCCAATGTTTATAACAGCAAAGCGGTTGCCAATATTTTTGCAGCCAAGCAGCGTCCGCATTTTGACCCACTGATTTCTCATATTGCAGAAATTGATTTTTTGAAGGAATATGCAGCGACAGATGAACGAGTTTTTGCACTGGCCAAGCGTTTTTGGCCGGGACCGCTGACTTTTGTATTGCGCCGTATAGAAGAAAATCCGAGCATTGATTTAGCTTGTTCCGGATTGCGCACGTTGACTGTGCGTATGCCTCGCCATCCGATTGCCTTGGCTTTGATAAAGGCTGCCGGAGTGCCTATTGTGGCTCCTTCAGCTAACAAATATCAATCCATAAGTCCAACCACTGCTCAGCACGTTGCCGAAGGTTTGGGTGATAAAGTTGATATGATTTTAGACGGCGGAGCCTGCAGTGTTGGCGTAGAATCAACCATTATTGACCTGACAACCAACAAAGTTGTATTACTGCGCGCCGGTGGCACAGCTAAAGAAGATATTGAAGAATTTTTAGGCGAAGAAGTTTTGATTTCTGCCGGTAACCCAGAATTACCAACAGCTCCAGGGCAACTTTTGCGCCATTATGCCCCAAAGCACACCTTACGCATAAATGCCCAAAAACCTGAGGCTGATGAATTTTATATTGGGTTTGGCAAATTAGATGGAGATTTAAACCTCAGCCCAAGCGGTAGTCTAACAGAAGCAGCAGAAAATTTATTTGCCTATATGCGTTTGGCCGACGCACAAGATAAATTTGCAAAAATTGCGATAGCGCCTATCCCGCAAAACGGACTAGGTCTTGCCATTAATGACCGCATAAAACGCGCGTCTTATAAATAAAATTTTGCTTTACAAAAATATTCTTTTAGCTATTGTAAATTTACTTTAATTATTTTTGTGTCATTAAATTATTTAATTTTAAAGCTTATGAGAAAAAACAAGATTTTAACTATCGTAAGTGTTGGTTCTGCTGTTGTTGCCATAACTTCTATCGCCGGAGCGTTATTACTGCACCGTTATGGAAAGATTTTGGCCTCAGCGTTAGATGACATCAACAACAGTAATGAAGAGTTTTAGCTCTATATCCGGTGAGAAAAAAACATCTTGCCGGATTTTTTGTATTCGTTAAGGACTTTTTTGATGATATAAAAAAGGAAAGCAAGAGAATATTCAATTGCTTTCCTCGGCTCTACTACCTTTATTTGTGTTTCTAAAAGGTTGTTTGCAAACTTGATGTCTACAATCAAATACTTTTACAATACATCAAATCATAAGGTCTACCGTGTTCGCTTTACATTGTAAAAGTATTTAATCGCTTAAATTTTTTTACTCTATGCATTGAACTCGGGGTTCAAAATTACGGCTTAGAATTTAATTGCTTAAAAACACCTGCCGTTTGCATCTTGAACACTTTTAATTTAGCTCTTTTCTGTCGCTTTTCAACGGCTATAAAACCTTTTTACTATTTTATTTATAAATCACCTTCCCCCTTTAACAAGTCTACACCCTCTTACAAGTTTTGTATTGCAAATAACTAAAAACTGTTGCTTTTTACGGCGGTTACGCTATAAGATATGGTTAATTTGAACTATTTTATTGAAAGGGCTTATTCTTATGCTTAATCCAAAAAACAACGCCGCTATTTTACGGCTTGCTGTTTTAACAAGTGTCGCTAAAAGTTTTTTAGAAAATAACTTGTCTGATATTGAAAATATTCCAGCAAATTTAGTGCCTAATGACACTAAACCGATGCGCGGAACACTAGAAAAAGACCGCAACGCCGTCAAACAACTTTGCTTGGCTGCTTTAGGATTTACACCTTGCAATGTGGCCGCCGATAAAAGCTTATCGGATTCCGCTAAAGACTTTTTAGCCCGCACAAAATTGGAAAAAGCCACAGTTTCTGTTTTGCCTGATGTTTGCGACGCTTGCAAATCCACGCATTATGAAGTCACCAGTGCTTGCCATGGTTGTTATGCTCGCCCCTGCGCTGTAAATTGTCCTAAAAAGACCATTATTGTGGCAAAAAAAGCCGTAATTTTGCAAGACAACTGCATTAAATGCGGTTTATGCGCCAGCAACTGCCCATATAATGCCATCAACAAGGCTTTAGTTCCTTGTGAAGATGCTTGCCCTGTAGGAGCAATCAGCAAAGATGAAAACGGCGTAGAGCATATTGACAACGACAAATGTATTTCTTGCGGTAAGTGTATTGTTTCTTGTCCGTTTGGCGCAATTGCCCACAATTCACAGCTGCTAGATGTTTTGAAAGCCCTGAAAAATCCACAGCAAAAAACTATTGCCATGCTGGCGCCGGCGGTTATCGGACAATTTGGCAACGACTTGGGCAAGGTTATTACCGCTTTCAAAAAACTTGGTTTTGATGAAGTGGTGGAAGTGGCGCAAGGCGCGGATATTACCACCACGCACGAAGCTGCCGAATTTGTTGAGCGCATGCACGAAGGCGCAAAATTTATGACAACTTCTTGCTGTCCGGCGTGGATGCAGGCTATGGAAAAGCATCTGCCAGAACTTAAAGAATATGTTTCCACCTCCGGTAGCCCGATGTATTATATTGCTGAAGTGATGAAAAAAGAATTTCCGGAATACAAAACCGTGTTTGTTGGACCTTGTATGGCCAAACGTTTGGAGGCCGAGCGCAATCCGAATGTTGACTATGTTTTGATTTTTGAAGAACTGCAGGCTGCTTTTGACGCTGCGCAAATCAATCCGGCTACACTGGAAGCCGATAAATTCGCAGTAGAATCTTCTGCGCAAGGACGTCGTTTTCCGATTTCTGGTGGCGTTGCCGGTGCCGTGCAATTTGTAGTTGGCGACAAGGCGGAATATAAACCGATGAAAATTGACGGCTTGACTAAAGACAGCTGCAAACTGTTAAAACGTTTTGCCACTAAAGCGCCGGAAGATGCAAATATGGTAGAAGTTATGTGCTGCGAAGGCGGCTGCATTGCAGGCCCTGGTGCAGTTATCCCAGCTAAACGCGGAACTGTATTAGTTGAAAATTACGTCAAAACCAGTAAAGACATCGAGTGCTGATAATGAAAAATATTACTTCGCAAAAACTTGCGGAAATTTTAAACTGTAACGCAACGCAAGCAGATATTGTTATCAATAAAGTGTCTACCGACAGTCGACTGGTTGACGAACATTCACTTTTTATTGCTTTGCGCGGCGAACGGTTTGACGCTCACGATTTTGTAAAAGACGTTGTGGCTAAGGGCTGTCCTTTGGTTGTGGTTGATCATTTGTTAAAAGATATTACGGCAGAAAAACAGCTGGTTGTCAACGACACTTTAGAAGCCTATGGCAAAATCGGTGCATATAACCGCAGTCAGTTTAAGGGTACCGTTATCGGCTTAACCGGAAGTGCAGGCAAAACCACCACCAAAGAAGAAATTGCTTTTTTGCTCTCGCATTTTGCCAAAACCTACGCCACGGCCGGTAATCACAACAACCAAATCGGCGTGCCGCAAAGCTTATGCGAGCTGGATATGGACGCTCGCTATGCCGTGATTGAAATGGGTATGAGTTCTAAAGGCGAAATTTCTCATTCCGTAAACTTGGTTAGACCTGATATTGCCGTGGTTACCAACGTTTATCCAATGCATATTGAGTTTTTTCCGAATTTTGAAGGAATTGCCCACGCCAAAGCAGAAATTTTTGAAGGCTTGCCGGCTCAGGGTGGTATTGCCATTATTAATGAAGACACCAACTTTGCCGACATTCTGAAAGCGGAAGCGATAAAACATAATGCCAAAATCATTACCTTTGGCAAAAACACCCACCCGACTGATAATTTTACCACTCAAGAACAAGGCGAGCAATATTTATATAACGCATGGTGCGCGCTTACAGTAGTGCAGGCCTTGGGCTTAGATGTAAACAAAGCAGCTTCGTACATAAAAGATTTCGGCGCGCTTGATGGCCGCGGCAAGCATCATACTCTAGCCATTCACGGTGGCACCTACACTCTGATTGACGACAGCTACTCCGGTCAGCCGGAAGCGATGAAACTTGGTATAGAAGCTTTGGATAAGAGCCAAACAAAAGGCCGTAAAATTGTAGTGCTGGGAAAAATGGCCGAACTTGGCGACACATCTAAAGCTCGTCACATAGAAATCGGCAAACTGCTGGCCAACAGCTCTATTGACGTGGTGGTCGGGGTTTGTCCAGAAATGAAAGATATGCTGGCACAATTGCCGGCAAACAAACAGCAGTACTACTTTGAAAATAAAGACCAAGTAACTGATTTTTTGTTAAATAAACTCTTGCAAAATAACGATACTGTTCTTATAAAAGGAGCTAGATATTCGTCTAAACTTTATCAAGTAACGGAAGAACTTTTGAAAAAAGGGAGCGCAGCTTAAATGAAATGTCCATTTTGCGGTTGTGAAGAAACACAGGTTAAAGATTCCCGCAACACTGAAGACAACACTTCGGTGCGCCGCCGCCGTGAATGTCCTGAATGCGGCTCGCGTTTCACCACATTTGAGCGAGTGCAGCTAAGAGAGCTTATTGTGGTTAAACGCAATGGTGACCGCACGGAATTTGACCGTGACAAACTTGAGCGTTCTATCGCCCTCGCCGTTCGTAAGCGACCTATTTCTGCCGAACGGGTAGAAAAAATTGTTACTTCTCTGCAGCGCAAGTTTGAAAGCTCCGGCGAAACGGAAATCACTACCGAACAAATAGGTCAAAGCGTTATGGAAGTGTTGGCAAACTTGGATAATATTGCCTATATTCGTTTTGCATCAGTATACAAAGACTTCCGGTCTTTAAAAGATTTAGAAGATTTTGTGGCGACAATCGAAAAATTAACTAATCACGAAGACCCTAAATTTATTGAGGAAAACTAAAATGTCTAAATTTGTTTCAGAAAAAATCAAAATGAAATCAGGCGCGCGCTTGGCCGCCGTACAGGCTAACTACATGATTGCCTTTAGCCAGCTGCCGGTTGATGAGGTTATTCAAGACTTTGTACAAGGAAAAGTCGGTCGCTTTGTGATTGATGACAGCGAAAGCGAAGATAAAGAAAATATGGTTGAAGTCGGCCCGATTGATAAGGAATATTTTGAAAAATTAGTGCGAGGCATTCAATCTCGCAAAGAAGATTTGGAAAAGTCTCTTAACGCTTATTTGCGCGGCGAATGGTCATATGACCGTATGAACGGTATTATGCAAGCGTTGCTGCTGACAGCCGTTTATGAACTGACTGCCAACACTTCGGTAGATACTAAAGTTCTTATTCAAGAATACGTTGATTTGGCGTATGCTTTCTTTACAAAAAATGAGCCGAAAATGGTAAATGCCCTGCTCGACCAAATTGCCCACGCGGTTAGAAACTAAATATAAAAGGAATGAAATGGCTGTTTTAAAATTATATACTTATCCCAATGAAATTTTGCGCAAACAATGTCGTAAGGTAGAAAAAGTTGACGATGAAATGCGCCGCTTTCTAGACGATATGCTGGAAACAATGTATGCCGATAAAGGAGTTGGCTTGGCTGCTCCGCAAGTTGGTTCGGATAAGCGTGTGATTGTGATAGACCCCAACCCAAGCGATGAAGATTTATCTGCCCGCCGCCCGATGTATTTAGTAAATCCTGAAATTATCTGGAAATCGGAAGAAACCGTTATCTTTTGCGAAGGGTGTCTTTCCCTGCCGAATCAAAGCGCTGATGTAGAGCGTCATGAAAAAGTACGTGTGCGCTATGTTGACTATAACGGCAAAGAGCAAGAGATTTTGGCTGATGACTTTTTAGCTATTATCTTACAACACGAAATAGACCATCTGGACGGCATTTTATACATTGACCACTTGAGCCGCCTCAAACGCAGCCGTCTGTTGAAAAAACTAGATAAATATTATGAAGACAAAGCCAGAGAAGCGGAACAAGAAAATAACAAAAAACAGTGAAGTCCTAACGATTTCACTGTTTTTTATATCATCAAAGTATCATTGTTTTCCAAAATCCCCAAATCACTTCAAAAGGAGCCTCATTTCCAATCAATGGAAACATAAGCCAAAGTGTTATAACTACAGGCGAATATCTGAAAGTTACATAATTTTCCAGATACTCCTTAAAAGCAGAATCTCTTTTATCTTTAACGATATTTAAAGCATTCTTAGTCCAAATATCAAGATTATATGAAGCTAAAATTTTTTGAGTCTTATAATATACATCAAAATTTTCTTCCTTAATAGCATATAACTTATCATACACTTCAGAATAAAGCTCATATTTTTCAATTTTTTCCAATTCTGATGCCCAAAATGGAACGCCGACGCACGACAGAAAAAGCGTAATTCCTAAAGCAATGGTGGGATTAAATAATAATGGTACACCTATAGCTATTAACCATAAGACACCAAAAACATATACATACTTTTTCATACATTTAATAATTTAAGTAAAACATAAAAATAATTAACTCTAAGAGAAGTATAATACTGCCGCCACATTTCTGTCAATAATTTTACACAAAAAAAAGATTTATCCGTTTAACAGATAAACCTTTTTTCATCATATTATACTAAATATATCAACTCGAGTAACAAGCCGCAAATCAACGTTGAGATAATAAAACTCAACATTACAGGTACAGGACTTAACTCTTCTGTAAGCTGTTCTGTAGGTTCATAATTTTCAAAACCGTTGTTGCAACTACAAACATCTCCATTTAAATCGGATACGTAGTGGTGTTTTTTTGCTTGTTCAGATTTTTGATTATCACTTGCGTCTTTTTTCAATTTTACGTTTTTGGAAAAACAAACATCACTAAAATATTTGGTCAAATACGCATTGGCAAAAAACCAAAGTGCAGCAATTACCAGAGAGGCCCAAAGTTTCCAGCATATCATAATGCATAAACCACTTATAGCCGCAAACACAAGAACAATACCGACTAGATTTTTTAACTTCATAAGATAAAAAAATAATTAAACTCACATAAAAATAACTAACTCTGTACAAATTTTAATACAATAATCACATATTTGTCAAGTTTTTTATCAGATTCCGAAATTATTTAGTGTTGCCTGCATAAATATTATTGAAAAATTACAATAATGGTGTATTATATTTTTTAGTGTTAAATAATTAAGTTATAATTTTAATCCGTATTATTATGAAAGGTAAAGTTAAAACCATCGGTTTTGTGGTTGGTGTAGATTGCGCTAATCAGCCTATTGTTGTGGAGCATCATCTTGTTTCTGATACAAAAGAAATGGATG
>CAKQUE010000003.1 GCA_934277435.1 uncultured Alphaproteobacteria bacterium
CTGCGCTGGCGCTTCGCCGCTGCGTCCTCGCTCGGCTGTGCCTCACCGGCGTATTTACATCCGCCTCTCGTCCTGGTCGAACCCTCTTTTTCGGGTTCAAATCCCTTACCCGTCAGAATAACAAAAAAGCCCGTCTAAAGACGAGCTTTTTTGTTATTGGCGGATAGAGAGGGATTCGAACCCTCGATACCCTTTAGAGGTATACACGATTTCCAATCGTGCGCCTTAGGCCACTCGGCCATCTATCCAAAACAATCGGTATATTAACCGATTATTTTTGTTTCGCAACACTTTTTTGTAAAAATTATCAATAATAAGGGATAATTCTTGATGGGTTGCCGTTAATTAACATACATCTTTGACCGGCGGCAATCAAATTATCTGTACCTTGAGTTACGCTGTAAGTTTGACCGTTGTCAGTTCTAACCACATATTCATAACCACCTTGTGACATAATTCCCTTTTCGGCTGCATTACCTACCAACGCGCCGGCAGCCGCTCCGCCAATAGCACCCAAAATAGAAGCACTGCTGCCGTGACCAATGGTTGAACCGGCAACACCACCAGCTACGCCGCCCAAAACAGTTCCGGTTCCGCCACTGCTGTTTACATTAACCGAACGAACGGATAAAACCGTGCAAGGAAAAGCGCTGCTGGTTTGTCCAACTGACGAATAGCCATAATCATTGCTTCCAATGCTAGGGGCGCAAGCAGCCATAGCTAACAAAGCTGGCAATAAAATTGATAATTTGTTTGTCATCTTGATTCTCCTAAATTAAACTAGCTACATAATTATCTATAAGAAAACATTTGTCAAGACTGGACAATTAAAGATGAATGTTATATAGTGCAAAAGATTTTGTAAATTTATTAATTAGAGGGTAAAATGTTAAAAAGAACTAAAATCAAACAACTGCTCGCCTCTGAGACAACTCAAGATGAAGTTCTGCTCAAGGGCTGGGTTAAAACAAAACGTGATTCTAAAGATTTTTCTTTTATAGAAGTTAATGATGGCTCATGCCTAAAAAATATTCAGGTTATCGCCAATAATACCCTATCTAATTATAATGATGTTAAAAAACTGACTACCGGCTCATCTGTGGCTATTATCGGCGCGTTGGTGGAATCTGCCGGCGGCAAGCAAAAATATGAAGTGGTGGCAAAAGAAGTGACAATTTATAGTGTTGCTCCCGATGATTATCCTTTGCAAAAGAAAGGTATGACCGACGAATTTTTACGCACAGTTGCACACCTGCGCCCGCGTACCAACAAATACGGTGCCGCTTTCCGCGTACGTTCTCGTTTGTCGTATGCTATTCACAATTTTTTCCAGAGCCGCGGTTTTGATTATGTGCATACCCCGCTTATTACTGCTTCTGACTGCGAAGGCGCCGGCGAAATGTTCCAAGTAACAACATTAGACTTGAAAAATCCGCCGAAACTGCCAAATGGAGAAATCGATTACAGTAAAGACTTTTTTGGCAAAGAAGCTCGTTTGACGGTTTCTGGACAATTGAACGGCGAGATGTTTGCCTGCGCTTTGGGAGACATTTATACATTTGGTCCGACTTTCCGCGCCGAAAACTCAAACACTCAGCGCCATGCCGCCGAATTTTGGATGATTGAGCCGGAAATGGCTTTTGCAGATTTGTCTGATGATATGGATTTGGCTGAAGATATGGTGCGTTATTGCGTTAAAGATATTATGGAGAACTGTGCTGATGATTTGGATTTGTTTGAAAAATTCGTTGACCCGACTTTGAAATCCACACTTTCAAACATTGTAGAAAACGGTTTTGCTCGTATCACATATTCAGAAGCAATTGAAATTATGAAAAAGTCTGGTCGCAAATTTGAATATGAACCGGAATACGGCATTGATTTGCAAACCGAACATGAGAGATTTTTAGCTGAAGAACACTTCAAGCGTCCGGTTATTGTGCGCGATTATCCAAAAGAAATCAAAGCGTTTTATATGCGCTTAAATGATGATGGTAAAACCGTGGCCGCTATGGATGTTTTAGTTCCGAGAATTGGTGAGCTTATCGGCGGTTCACAGCGTGAAGACCGCTATGACGTTTTGGTATCACGTATCAAAGATCTTGGTATGGATATTGAAAACTATTCTTGGTATTTGGATTCCCGCAAATATGGTAGTGTTCCGCACGCCGGATTCGGTTTAGGGTTTGAGCGTATGATGATGTTGGTAACCGGTATTGCCAATATTCGAGATACGATTCCGTTCCCGCGTACTCCGAAATCGATTAGTTTTTAAGGAAAAAATATGAATAAAAGTCTGTTTGCTTTTCTGACATTTACAGCTGTGTTATCTGGCGTTTTTAGTGAGGCTAATGCTGAAGAATTTATTCGCTATGGTGTAGTTACTAATGAAATTAAACCGGTTGAACTAAAAAAGGAAGATGATGTTTTTGATACAAGTACTGATATCAAACCATTGACAGTAAGAATGTCAGAAAGCGAACGGCAGCAGGAAAATAATTCGGATTTGGATTATATAGAAGAAGATTTTCACCTCCCTGATTTGCCATGCGATTCTAAAAACCTCAAACGACAAGTTGAAAATTTTATTCTCAATAGTTTGCAAGAAAAAAGCGCTAGGTCGGTTATTCAAAAGCGTGAGCGTATTTTAATGGTTAGAAATATGCCGGATTTTGAAGATGTTACCGACCAAAAAATTGATGCAAAAAAAGATTTCTATGCTGCTTCGGCAGATGCTTTTTTGCGTATCAACGAACATCGGGAAATCAAACATATTTGCAAATCATCAAATGAAACCGCCGAAAATAATTTTAAAAATGTTTACGTTATTATTTACCCATATTTGAATTTCTATAAAATTGTGGTTACCAATCTGATGACTTCTACAGAAAATTTGGATAACGCGTCATTTATTTATAACTGGTGATAAACGTGAGTACCGAACACAAAAATCTTGTGGTTTATGAGCCTAAAAGCAATCTTCCGGTTTTGACGGAAGAAAATAGTCTGCATGCTTATCTCGAAGAAATCCGCAAATTTCCAGTTTTGAGTGAAGAAGAAGAAAACCAGTTGCTGCATAATTTTAAAGAAAACGGAGATTTGGCGGCGGCGCAAAAGCTTATTACCTCGCATTTGCGTTTGGCGGTGAAAATTGCGCTGACCTATCGTCGTTACGGACTCCCGACAGCCGATTTGATTTCTGAAGCGAATATTGGTTTGATGCAGGCGGTGAAAAAGTTTGATATAAATAAAAATGTACGGCTTTCAACGTATGCGATTTTGTGGATTAAAGCCGCTTTGAACGATTTTGTGCTGCGTTCTTGGTCGCTTGTAAAAATTGGCACGGTGGCGGCGCAGAAAAAATTGTTTTATAATTTAGGGCGTATAAAGGCTCGCTTAGGAATTTATGAAAATAAAGAACTTGAGCCATCGGTAGTCAAACAAATTGCCCAAGAACTTGTGGTAGATGAAAAAGACGTGGTCGAGATGAATCAGCGTATTGGCGGCGATACTTCTTTGAACACGGCTGCTCACAATAATGATGATGAGCAGGTGGAAAAAATTGATTTGCTGGCCGATAAAACTCAAAATATTGAGGGACGTCTTGAGCAAAAACAAGAAGCCGAGGTGCGTCGTAAAATTTTACAGACCTGCTTGGCTAAACTGAACGACCGCGAACAATATATTGTCAAAAACAGAATGCTAACAGACACGCCGCAAACTTTGGAAGATATCGGCGCCAAATTTAATATCAGCCGCGAGCGTGTGCGCCAAATAGAGAAAAAAGCTTTTGAAAAACTTTCGGCAGAAGTAAAGGCTGCCATGTCTTCGGCGGCTTAAAATATGGATTTTTTTAGTGACATTGTCGCCAAATTGGCGCAAGAAAAAGTAGTTAGTCCGCGTTTGGAGGCGAGGGAAATTTTTGCATTTGTTTTACAAAAGGACATTGCAGAAATCTACTCCGGCTGCGAAGTAAATTATGAACAAAAACAACAAATTGAAAAGTTGGTAAAAAAACGCTTGTCGCATTGTCCGCTGGATAAAATCCTTGGCAAAAAAGGTTTTTATAAAAATGAGTTTATCACTAATGAAAACGTGCTGTCACCGCGTCCGGATACAGAAGTTTTAGTTGAAAAAGCGCTTGAACTTTTGCCTTTGGATAGCACCGGAAAAATTTTGGATTTAGGAACAGGCAGCGGGTGTATCATAGAATCTATTTTGCTGGAAAGAAAAAAAATGCAGGGCGTAGCTGTGGATATTTCTGCCCAAGCCTTGCAAACAGCCCAAAAAAACGCCGCAAATCTAAATTTGCAGAACAGACTGAATTTTATCAACGCCGGCTGGTTTGATAAAGATTTTTTGCAGCATTTTCCAACTCCGTTTCAAATGGTTGTGTCTAATCCGCCGTATATTCCGCGTTTGGAGATTGAACAGCTGGAACCGGAGGTTAAAAACTATGACCCAATGTTGGCTTTAGATGGCGGAAACAGCGGCTATGATTGCTATGAAAAAATAGCCGAACTGGCACCGTTTTTGCTGGCTGATAACGCCTATATTTTGTTGGAAGTAGGGCAGGGGCAGGCACACCATGTGGCGCAAATTTTTATGGCCAAACAACTAGAGCTGTATGGTATTGTGCCGGATTTAGCCGGTATTGAACGTTGTGTAATTTTGCAAAAAAAAGTTGCATAATTTTTTTATAATGGGTATATAAAAAATATCGGATATCTTCTGTTCGTCCGAAAATTTGTTTAATTAAAGCACCGATTAATCGGTTTTTTAGAATGGTTTTTATATGAAAAAAATAAACAATAACAATAAGTTTCGTGGAAATACGATATATTCCCTTAATTATAAGTTTGATAGCGTCAGCTCTGCCGGAAAATTGAGCGGTACGGCTTTAGATTTGATAAAAAAATATAATGAGCTGGCAAAAGAGGCTCACAACAACGGCGACTATGTGCAAATGGAAGTTTTTCGCCAATATGCCGAGCATTATCGCAAAATCGTGACAGAAATCAACGAGCGCAAAAATCAAAACAAAGATAACGCAGGGGAGCAAAATAACTCACAAAATCAGGCTACTGAGCAGTCTGCCGAAGAAACAGCAGAAATTCAGCCGGCCGAAAATAATAGCGCTGAAACTCCAGAAAATAATTTGGTTGAAACCGAAGCTGCAGCCCCGCAGAGCGTGGCAGAAACAGAAGCAAAGAAAACTGCAGAAAAGCCAAGAAAAAGACGTAGCTTTACGGTGGTTGATGTTTCGGCCAAAGAAAATACCGCTGCGGCGGATGCTGACGATTCTTCAGCAGAGCCGGAGTCTAAACCGCGCCGTAGGGTTATTCACCGTCGTTCCGCCGAAAAGCCAGCTGAAACAGCGGCAGAAAACGCCTAGTCAGCGATTCGTTAGGATGTTAGGTCGTGCTATGAATAAACTTGAAGAAGCCTATAAAATTGCCGAAACCGAAGATGTTTCCACGCCGCCAAACAGCATTGTGCTGTATAGTATCAGCTACTTGCCGACTCGCAAAAACAAAGACGCGGCGATGGCGTATCTTGATGAGCATAAGGAATGCTATACTTTAGATGACACTCCCTGTGGAAAAAAGCTGATTGCATTAGGGTTGGAAACCGGCAGCGGTTGTCCGGATTCTGAGATTTTAAAGGTTTGGGCGTTGGCATCAAAACGCTTTATTGCGGCGGCTTCGGGGAATGTTTTGGCCTTTGTGACCGGAGCAGATCCTCGCAGCACCTTTGTTTCTGTGGAATTGCCTCATATTTTGCAAAATGAAAATATAAAGCAAATTAATGGTGAAGATAAGTTTGTTTTTGCCAAGCGTTTTAGCCGATAAGCAAATAAAATTTAAGCAGCTCAGAAAAAGTTGTTGCTTTATGTTATAAAATTTTATATATTTTAAAATTATAGCGGTTGTGTTTGAAATGAATGTGATTGCTATTATGTTCGCAAAGAAATAATTCAGAGGGCTTGTATATTGCCCGATAAATAATATATCTCTATCTCAGCATGGCTGGGGAGTCTTACATGTATGTACAAAAAGCATTATTCGGTTCTAGTGCTTTTAAAGGTGTAAGAAATCATTTCTGAATTATGATTTGCGAACTCCCCGACCGCTTTTGCGTTTTGAAGGTTCTAAACTTTGTGTTTAGAGCTGTTTTTTTTAAACAAAAAAAGATTACTGTTTTTGACAGTAATCTTCAAATTCGGCAGCAGATTAATCAGCGCAGCCATACCATTTTTCGCGATGATATTGCAAAACCTTAGCGATAATCGCGGCAACAGCGAATGCTCCGGCGCCCAAAAAACTTGCGGCAGATACAGCGAGATTGCCCATAAAACCTGCAATCCAAAACACAACAATACCTACAGCTGCAATAAACACGCAAACATACCAAATTTTTTCCATCATAATATCCACGGGTTAATTTTAAGAGAGATGTCCTGTAACATATCCCGTTCTCTCTTGTTGATTAATAAAAAAATCAAGTAACAGAAATTATGCGGAAAACATCATAAAAACGCGGTAAACGTAATAAGACAAAATCACACACTAATAACCATAATACTTGAAAAACGTATTTAGTTTAGCATAAAAAACATTTTTCCGCAAGAAAAAATAAAAAGGAATCTTGAGTTTATTTTCAACTCGCAGTCCTCTTATTTTTGCAGCCATTCTTGCCACCACATCCAAGTATTGTTACAAAATTGTGACAAAACCGCACAAACTTAAATAATTATTGAATTTTGGCTTAAAATCAGCTAAACTAGAGGCACTAGAAGTAGTGTGTGTAAAAAATGATTGTTTTTTACATATATTGATTTAACAAACTTAAGGAGACGTGTGATGTTTACGCTAAAACTTTTACTTAAACGTTCGTGTTGGACGTTTATCTTTATGGCGTTAGCTTTGCCTGTGTCGGCCAGAGTTTGCTTTTTGCCAGACTCGACCGATTGCGGTGAAGGTGGTGTTAGTGTGCCAGATGTGCAGGTAAAGGTAACCTGCGCCACTTATGGCGGTTACGAAACACCGGAAGCTTGTTTGGCGGCTCTAAAAGACGAAACCGCCCAAACCTGCATTCTTAATTCTGGTTGTTATTATCCAAAATGCGCTTATGACAGCGAACGTAATTGCAAAAGGGAAAATCCTAATAAAAACTGCTTGAGTAAAGATGTTGAGGGCGTAAAATGCTGGTACTCAAAGCTGAAAACCTGTTCTGAACAAGGTTACAAATCTAAGTGCGATGACGATGAAGATTCGGGAAATGCTCTTTCTAATGTAGAGGCTTCAGACGGTCCTTGCTATAAATGCACACCTAAAAAAAATTGTAACCAATTACCAGGAAAGTATTATGGTCCAAAAGACACTTGCCCGCAGTATACCGACCGTGAAGACGCAGGTATTTCTGCTAAAGACGGTAAATGTTCTGTTTGTAAACCACAAGCTTGCACTACAATAGATACAGCGTATAAAAACGAGGCTCAAAAAGGCACTTGCGGTTCTGGTAAAACGCCTACACCAGTAGCTGGAACAGAGAATGCTGTCGATGGTCCTTGCTACACTTGTGAATGGGGTACAGTTGATATTGTTAAACCAGTTATTACTATAACCTATAAAGAGACATATCATAGTTTGACACCGAGTACGGGTGCAGATCCTGATAAGTATTATTACAAAACACTCAAATTTACAGCAACTTCATCTGATACTATCAATAGAACTATTCAGATGAAAACTTACCCGAGTAGAACATGTGGACTGGAACACCAAACCAGCTCTCCTGTTACAATTAATGAGGGTGTGGAAACTACATATTCAAGTTCATGTGGCGTAAGTTCTGTAGAGCTGCTAACTACTAGTACTGCTGCATTAGATACTTTTATTAATGGTACAAAAGTTTATAGATTTACGCCATCTATTAGCAACCCTAAAGAAGATTTTGCCCAATTGGACGGTAAAACTGTTGAAGCCCAAGGCTATACTCTTAAGTTTGTAAAAGATAGTTCTAGCACGCAAACTGACCCGAACGAAGGCAAAACTTATTATGTTCTTTTGGATAGAAATGTCCAAGCCGGAACTATGGATAAGGATAAATGTAAATTCTCAGTTGAAGGAAAAATAACATATCCTGGTATAAGTGGTGATTCATTTATGAAAGAGGTTTACTTTGGTGCAAAAATTGCCGGCTACATAGATTTTAATGAAAATGGTTTGAATTCTGAGGACGATTATCCAAAAAAATCTTACACTATGCCTGTTCAAAATTTGATGAGCAATGTCAATAGTTATACTCGTGACGCTGGTTATGGAGATTATTATGAGGTAGGGAGCTCGCTGCCTTGCGAAAATGAAAATCACTATAGCGCATATTCAGCCCTCAATGCTTCAGATTTCTGGGTAGGCTTTGAAAGTGGAGGAAACTTATACAATGATGCAAACAAACTTGATTCTGGTGATTCTCAAAGATGTAAAACCATAAGCAAGAATGGTTCTTCAAGAACTATCTGTGTGAAATATGATACCGAAAAAACTGTTAAATTTGTATATGACACTAATTGTCCGAAAGCTACACATAGCAATATGTTTGGCGCTACAATAACTGCTCCAGATGGAGAACAATATACAATAGGAAAGTGTATTCCTTCACAAGAAGGAGATAAAAGTAATTGTAGGGATGATATATCTGATAGTGTAGAAATTCCGTATAAACAAAACGGTTCTTACAGTTTACGTTTTGCTTGTGTCGGTGGTAGGTGTGGTGGAACTGTATATAGACATGGCGCAAAGATTAGCAGTTATGACGGTACTATGAGTAATATTGTAATTAATGACGCTATTACTGAAAACACATATTCATTTTCACCAACTGCGGAAATGACCTATAAATTTACAGCAGATTGCAAAGATATTTTAATAGATCATTGTAATGGAAATATCTATATGGCAAGTGGTCCATATAAAAATGAATATTGTGAAAGGGCGCAGCAATTGTGTCCTAGTCACTATCAAAATTATACTATATGTAATAATCATTTAGAATAACTTAAACCAAAAAGGCGGGGTGGATTTATCCCCGCCTTTCGTTTTTTTAACCTCGCTCCTTGCGGGAGAGGTCGACACGTTAGTGTCGGGTGAGGGGCACTTTGCGAGCTAGCCGCAAACGCTAAGACGGCGTTTTTTAGCCTCCGCTCTCGACGTCATTCTTCAGCGCCTCATGCCGCTTTATAGGCTGAGGCAGACTGGAGAATCCATGACCTTGTTGCCCACGGCAACGCATATTGACATTGCTACCGCAATGGCGTTAAAACCGACACAGTTTTTTCGTTTTTCAACACCAGTCATCCTAGGCCTTGTGCCTAGGATCTTCTGGCAACAAACATCTAACCAAGTCAATAAATTAGCCTTATTATTGCATAAGGAGTATGCTTACACAAGGTTATCGGGACAGGCCCGATAATGACTGGTGCTAGGGGCGCTGCCTAGTACTTGCCGCTAGCGTTTTTTAGCCTCCGCTCTCAACGTCATTCTCGCCGACCACACCCTGCTGGCTGTGCCATGCTGGAAAATCCACAACCTTGTTGCCCACGGCAACGCATATTGACATTGCTACCGCAATGGCGTTAAAACCGACACAGTTTTTTCGTTTTTCAACACCAGTCATCCTAGGCCTTGTGCCTAGGATCTTCTGGCAACAAACATCTAACCAAATCAATAAATTAGCCTTATTATTGCATAAGGAGTATGCTTACACAAGATTATCGGGACAGGCCCGATAATGACGGGTGCCAAAAACACCGCTTAGTTCAATAGTGTTGAAAAAATAGAAAATAAACATCACAAAAAATCCCCTCATCTTGCGGTGAGGGGAAAACTTTTTCAACTTATAAATTAAGATTTTATTCTTGATTATAAGCTTTAGCTTGCTTTTTAGCTTCTTCAGAAGTTCTGGCAATGTTAATCAGAATAGTCTGAGAAACTTCAGGATGCAAGTTCAATTTTACTTGGTAAATACCCAAATCTTTGATTGGTTTTTCCAAATAAACATAACGACGAGCAACATCAAAGCCAGCGTCTTTAATAGCAGCGGCAATGTCACGAATGGTTACAGAACCATACAATTGACCGGTTTCTGCAGCTTGACGAATCAAAACAGCGTTAAAGCCGTTCAAAGATTCAGCCAATTTAGAAGCAGTTTCAAACAATTCTTGGTTGTGAGCTTCTAAAGCTGCTTTTTGAGCTTCAAAATAAGCCATGTTGGTATCTGTTGCGCGCAAAGCTTTGCCTTGAGGCAACAAATAGTTACGGGCATAACCGTTTTTTACGTTTACTTTATCGCCCATTCTGCCCAATTTTTCTACGTGTTCGAGTAAAATTACTTCCATCATATCCTCCTACATAGCAACATAAGGTAACAAAGCAATATAGCGAGCGCGTTTGATAGCGCGGGCTAATTCTCTTTGTTTTTTAGCCGAAACAGAAGTGATGCGTGAAGGAATAATTTTACCTTTTTCTGAAACGTAACGAGACAGAAGTTTTACATCTTTATAATCAATTTTCAAGCCGTTTTCACCAGAGAACGGGCAAGTTTTTCTTTTGAAAAATGTTTGTTTAGCCATTGTCATAAACTCCTTATGCTTCTGCAACAGCAGCATCTTCTTCAGAAGCTACATCGTTGTTGAAATCTTCTACTCTTACAGTCATGTAACGAATGATGTCTTCGTTCAATCTAACGAGTCTTTCATATTCTGCAACAGCTTTAGCCGGAGCAACAATGTTTAACAAAACATAATAACCTTTACGGTTTTTTTTGATGCGGTAAGCGAGGTTTTTCAAGCCCCAGTTATCAACTTTTACTACTTCTCCGCCTTCTTTCTTAATCACTTCGCTCAATTCTGAAACGAGAGTGTTAATTTGAGAAGCGCCGAGATCCTGACGAGCGATTAAAACGCTTTCATAATTTGCCATATTTTAATATCTCCTTATGGATTACTCAACAAATGACCCTTGGCGGGGTCGGTTAATGTATAGCCGAACTATAAAACATTCGGCAAGGGACGCTTGCTAATATACACAAACCGGCTGTAAATGCAAGGATTTTTTTCTGGTTGAAAGCTGATTCTTAAATATAATTTTAACATTTTACCGTTATGCTGAATAAAAATGGCTTTAAAAAGAGGAAAAATGATAAAGTTTTATAAAATTTTTTTGGCTTTGCTGGTAATGCTTAGTTTTAGCGCCTGTGTGGAGATTGAACCAGAGCCGCGCTTTGCCGGGCAGTCTGCTCCAAGCGTGCAATATGCCGAGCCGCAAGCAGTGGAATATGTTGATGAATATGCGTATTCGCCTTGTTTGCAAGAAACAACGGTGGTGGTGTATGACGATGCCGGAGCTTATCAGGTTCCTGGCTGCGTGATGACGGCTGAAGCGCCAATGTTTGAAAGTGCATCCGGCGAAAACGAAGATGAAGAAATTGATCCAGACGATATTGAGGGTGAATTTCCGCACGTCACAAATAATAAGTATATGCCGCGTCAAGTGGTAATGCAAAATTTGCAAACTCGAGTTTTGGCTTATTGCCGCGGTACGGACGATGAAATTAATGAATGCATTTCTCGCTTGGAATGCGCTGGTTACACACAGCTTAGAAACGTGCCGACGATGCCGGCTAAATATGATATTTTGAAAAAAGGCACTTATCCGACGCGGCGTTGGCGCAATGGTGAAACAGTGCCGAGATGGTAGGAGTTTTGTATGCAGGCGCATGTTAATACCATAGCTTTTAACGGACTGGATACGCTGGATGTGGATTTGCAATTGCAAATTTCGTCCGGCATTCCGGCTTTTAATATTGTGGGGTTGCCGGATAAAACTATTGCCGAAAGCAAAGAACGTGTGCGGGCTGCCTTAAATTCGATTGGTCTGGAGCTACCGGCAAAACGTATTATCATCAATCTTGCTCCTGCCGATTTACTTAAAGAAGGCTCTCATTTTGATTTGCCGATAGCGTTGGCTATTTTGGCTGGATTGGGAATTGTTCCGGCAGAAGAAATTGCTAATTATATTGTTATTGGTGAGTTGGGTTTAGATGGTGCGATTATGCCGGTAAACGGAGTTTTGCCTGTGGCTATACATGCAAATCGCCGTAACAAAGGTTTGGTTTGTCCGGAAATAGAGGGAAGTGAAGCGGTTTGGTCAGGGCTGACAGATATTGTGGCTGCGCCGAGCTTGCTTTCTTTAATCAATCATTTTAAAGGCGTGCAGCAACTGCCAAAACCAATCGCTCGTCAAAGAAAAAGTCAAACTTCTACTTTGGATATGTCTGATGTAAAAGGGCAAGAAACGGCAAAACGCGCGTTGGAAATCGCCGCGGCCGGAGCGCATAATATGCTGATGGTTGGCACCCCTGGAGCCGGCAAATCTATGTTGGCCTCTCGTTTGACAACAATTTTGCCGCCGCTTACCACTGAAGAAGCGTTGGAAACTTGTATGATTCATTCTATTGCTGGAGAATTGAAAAACGGCGAAATCAGCTTTGAACGCCCATATCGCGACCCGCATCACAACGCTTCGACACCGGCTTTAATCGGCGGTGGACGCAAGGGTGTCCCTGGCGAAATATCGTTGGCGCATAATGGCGTGTTGTTTTTAGATGAACTGCCGGAATTTAACCGCGCCACGCTAGAAGCGCTTCGGCAACCGATTGAAACCGGTTATGTCAGTATTTCACGCGTTAATTGCCATACACAATATCCGGCAAATTTTCAACTGATTGCGGCAATGAACCCGTGTCGCTGCGGCTATTTGGGATGTCAGGGACAGGAATGTTCGCGCGCTCCGAAATGTGCCGAAGAATATCAATCGCGTATTTCTGGTCCGCTAATGGATAGATTCGATATTCATATTCAGGTGCCGCCGGTCAGCCCGTGGGAAATGTCAGAAGTTAAAAAAGGCGAAAGCTCGGCTGTTATTCGGCAAAGAGTGGTTGCCGCGCGCAAAATTCAAGAAGAACGTTTCAAAAAACTAGGCTATCCGACACTGCATACAAATTCACAGCTTAAAGGCGATTTGCTGGAAGATGCAGTTAAATTGGACGCCGAAACACAAAAAATGCTGATAGCCTTTGCCGATAAAATGAAAATGTCGGCGCGGGCTTATCATCGAACTTTAAAGCTTGCTCGTACAATTGCGGACTTGCAAAATGAACAAAAAGTGTCTAAAGTACACATAGCTGAGGCATTGTCATATCGTTATGTCATGCCGTCTAAACAGGTATAGGAGTATAAACTTATGAATAAATCTCGTAAATTGGCTTATTTATTGGCAACCATGGCAGGAATTTGTCTGCTTAGCGCTGCCGCTCTGGCTGCCGGATATGGTAATGCACCGCAGCCCGAACCGGTTAATGATAAGGACGGAAGCCTTTTCCCAGGGGGCTCTTGTACCAACTGTGACTCAAAAGATAAAGACGGAAGTCTTTTTCCGGGTGGACCATGCGTGTCTTGCACTAAAGACGGCAGTCTCTTCCCAGGAGGCTCTTGCAAATCTTGCACTAAAGACGGCAGTATTTTCCCTGGTCCGTGCCAAAAATGCGTAAAACGTCAAGCTCAGCGCAAAATCAAAAATTATGTACCTTATACTCCGGTTGTTTATGACGCTGTGGCTCGCAATTGCTGCGCAATGGCTCCATTGTCTTTGGCTCATGTTGATTTTCGCATCAAGAAAAACGGTTCCGACGGTCCATATAGCACCAAACTCGGTAACTATCGTTTCCGTATTTTCGGCTGCCGCCGTTATGACAGAGAAGCAATTTTGAACAAAGGCCGCGTTTTAGAAAAAAACATAGCGTTTAACGCTGTGTTTGAAGAAGAAGTCGGCGATTGCTACAAAGTTTTGCCTATGCCGCATGACTTGTGTTTGGATGATGGTTCTGCGCAGCTGCCGGAATATGTTTTGACCGCCGAAATCACAGACTATTTTATGAATATTTGTGATGAATACAGTTGGGATAATGCACAGAAAAACAATGCCCGTAATGGTTCTTCAGAAATTACGGTAACTTGGCGTTTGATGGATTTGACGCAAACAAAAATTTATTGGAAAGGCGAAAGCACCGGTTACGGCGAATTAGAAGAGGGAGAAACCAACGGTGAAATTAAACTGATTGAACGCGCTTTTGCCGACGCAACCAGTAATTTACGCAATCTCCCAGGGTTTGAAGAACGTTTGATGATGAGAATGTCGCCAGAAGAAATAGCAGAACAACGTACGGCTTTGATAGAAGAAGAGCGTGCTTTAGATCCGGCAAAATGCGGATATCGTCAAGAATATCAATGCGCTACACGTTGTGAAATTGGTCGTCCGGGCTTTAATCCGGCTTTGTGTCAGCAATGCGCTCCATGCCAGCCATGTCAGCCTTGCGGATGTCCAAATCAACAAACTGCGGTAATGCAACCTATTTATGAAAACGGCGGTATTGCGGCCAATGGCAATGTTGTTGATAACGCCATATACGAAGACGGCGGTTTCAACGCAACCGGCTGTGCCCCGTGTCAAGCTGCTGATAACGCCATATATGAGGACGGCGGTTTCAACGCAACCGGCTGTGCTCCGTGCCAGGTAACCCCTGTTCCGGCGCCGGAGATTATTGAAAACGGCGGAGTCATAGAAAATGGTGGTGTTGTCGAAAACGGCGGAGTTATTGAAGATGGTTCGGTTGTAAGCAATGTAATTGAAGAAAGCGGTGACGTAAACAGCACTTATGACATTATCAACTCCTGCATTGATGAAAATGGCAATGTTAAATCTGACGGAATGTGTCAGGTGGTTGATGACACTTGGGTGGATACCGGCGATGTCAAGGTATTGGATAACTTCTGCGTAAACGCTACCGACCCTTGTAAACAGCTTTCTCCGGAAACAGTATATCGTTTGCGTTCATCTATTGTGCAAATTCAAAGCTCTAACGGACGTAAAGGCGCTGGTTTGCTGATTTCTGACCGCTTTATTTTGACGTCGGCTGATTTGGTTGATAAAAATAATAATAACAATGATATCACAACAGTTCGCAATGACAAATTAAAAGCGCATGCTGTTCGTATCAATCCAGTTAAAAATACGGCGCTGCTGATGCTTGAAACCAGCACTACATATTCGCCGCTGGCTCTGAATTTGAGCTTGCCGGAAGTTGGACACAACGGTTTCTTGACTTTGGGATTGTTAGACGTTAACAACTTCAAAGACGGTGAGGATTATTTGGAAAACAGCGCCCGCGTTGAAGGCTATCGTTACAGCGAGGCCAAAGGCGCCGAAATTCTGGCTAATACTTTTGTGCAAAATGTGACTGTTGGCGGTGCTCTGATTTATAAAGACTGCACAATCAACGGCATGGCGCCGAGCGGCGTAAAAACTAACGATGGTTTGGATATCTTCATTCCAACCGAAACCGCTTTACGCAGCTTGGGTATCAGCATCTGCGGACATGAATATGTTGAAGAAAGTCCATGGCAGCAAACTATTTATAAACCGGTTACTTCGCAAATTAAAAAAGTGCAAAAAGCGCCGGAAGCCATGAAAGAAAAAGACCGAAAATAAGCTAAAGATAAAGAACAGTTCCCAAAGCCGGAACTGTTCTTTAAGCCTTACACAATAGTATATAATGAATCATATAAGGAGAGAGATATATATGTATAAAATGATGGAACAAGGCCGTAGTATGATAGAAATGTTGGGCGTATTGGCGATTATCGGTGTATTGAGTGTGGGTGGCTTGAAAGTTATCGGACAATTTCAATCTAATTTAAAATCAACACAAATAGTTAATGATTTTGTCGATTTTGTTCGTATGAGTAGAAAACTAGCCTGTCAGTTTGATGAAGGATACGACACAAGCCCAAGTGGTTATATGTATATGATTCGTAATAACAGTGCCTATCCAAGCAACTTTAAAACAAGAAAAGGAACTAATTCTTTATTTGGTGTAAATGATGTTGCATATTATGCAGTAGCTTCCGAGCATTACCCGAAAAAAATGGGATACCTAGTTAGCAATCTTTCGGAAAATGATTGCATTCGTTTAGCAACAACAGATTTAGGATATACCGCCCAAACCGGATTTATAAGTTTCTTTATAAATTCTGCTGACGATAAAAAAGCTGTTTCCGGCACTTCTTCATATCCGATGAGCTTGAGTAAAGCAACGGAATTATGCTCAAAAAAAACTGGAAATTCTTTAGCATTTGATTACACAGGGTGTATTTAAAATTTTGAAAAGGAGATAAATATGAAAATAAATGAACAAGGCCGTAGTATGATAGAAATGCTTGGCGTGTTGGCAATTATTGGTGTGCTGAGCGTGGGCGGTTTTAATATGGTCAATAAAATGCAGACGTCATACTCCAATAATCAGGTCTTGGATGCAGCCGGTGAATTGGCAACGCGTACCCGTGTTTTGATGCGTGATTACGATGGCGGAGAAAACACTTCTATGAACAAATTTTTGTGCAAGGGTAAGGCAGTGCCAGACGCTTTAATGGAAAATGTCGATTGTGATAATGTTTCTGAATTTACCGGCGAAAGTGATGTAAAATATAACGTGTTTTATTTGGGACAAAAAGTAACTTTTGTGGTGCAGGTGCAAAATGTGACCGAGGAAATGTGCATGGCGTTTGTGACCACCAACTGGGGTACGCCCGGAACCAGCGGATTTTTAGGTGTTTCTGTCGGTGACAAATATGATGATGTTAACAAATATGATGTTAACAAAGTTCCAGCCTCAGACACAATTGCTATTGTTGGAGATGCAGATAAACCTGCTCCGATGGGAATAGGAACAGCTGCAAAAGCTTGCAGTGGCGACGGATTGACAATTAATTTATCGTACAGATAATAAAAG
The DNA here is from genome assembly GCA_934277435.1 of uncultured Alphaproteobacteria bacterium. Lineage (GTDB taxonomy): Bacteria > Pseudomonadota > Alphaproteobacteria > RF32 > CAG-239 > RUG410. The sequence continues at coordinate 16,909 of CAKQUE010000003.1, forward strand.
AGAAAAAATATGCTGAAATTAAAACATATACCGGTAAAATCTTTTGGTGAAAATATTGCTTATATTTATAATGGTTGCTCGCTTTATAAAGTTGATGATTTGAATAAAGTAACAAAGCTGGAAATCCATAAGGGCAATAAAACAATTTATGCGTTTTTGCAGATTGTGGCCGAAGAAGGCGTGCTGGCGGCAGATGAAATTGGTTTGAATGACGATGCTTTCAATACCTTGAATATGTCAGAAGGTACTGAAGTTCATGTCAGCTTGGCTGCGCCGTCAGCAAGCACGCAAGCTTTGCGCCGAAAAATTTCCGGTGAAGTTTTAACTTCGGGAGAATATGCGGCTATTGTTAATGATATTTCCGCAGGCCGCTATTCTAAAATGGATATTGCCGCGTTTTTGGTTGCATGTTCGGCTTCTATGAGTTCAACCGAACTCGTTTCGTTTACGGAAGCTCTGGTGGCTAAAAAGGTTTTGCACTGGGATGAAAAAAAGATGGTTGTCGATCAGCACTGTTTGGGTGGTATCCCCGGCAATAAAACTGATTTGATTATTTTGGCGATTGTCGCGGCGTATGGCTTGCCTATAGCGAAATCGGTCATTAAATCACTAACGTCTTGCTCAGGCGTGGCCGATACCATGGGTGTTTTGGCTGATGTAGACTTAAATGCTACTAAATTTCAAAAATATATGCGTGAAAACAATGGTGCAATAGTTAATTATGACGCCATGGAAGAAACCAAAGTTAATCATCTGCTGCATGACGTGCGAAGTCAACTTGGTATTAATCAAAATGAATTGGTTATAGCTTCAATTATAGCCATGATGATATCGTCTGGTGTCAGCCATTTGGTTTTAGACATTCCAGTTGGTGAAAACGCCCGTATTAGAACTACCAATGAGGCTATCCGTATTCGTAAGCAAGTTGAATATATCGGCGATATGCTTGGGCTTTCTATAGATGTGGTTATCACCGACGGCAGTGAGCCCATTGGCAACGGTATTGGTGCGGTTTTAGAAGCTCGTGATGTGATGAAAGTTTTGCAAAATACTGAGGATGCTCCGGTTGATTTAAAAGAAAAATCTTTGTTTTTGGCTGGTCGAGTGCTGGAATTTGATCCTCAATTGCGTGGCGGACAAGGCTATGCGGTGGCAAAAGAAATTTTGGAAAGCGGCAGAGCTCTGGAAACATTTAAAAAAATTGTCAACTCACAAGGCGTAAAACAGGTTCCTAATTTGGGGCAATATGTGCGTGAAGTTGTGGCTCCATATGATGGGGTCATCAGTGCCATTAATAATATTACAATCAATAAAATCGGTGTTTATGCTGGTGCTACCCAATGCATTGGTTCGGGGCTGGATTTGAAAAAGAAAACCGGCGACCGTGTAAAAGCCGGCGAAGTGCTTTATGTCATTTATTCTTGCAACGCTGCCGATTTTGATGTTGTGTCGCAATTGGTAGAAGTTGATAGCGGATATTCAATCAGTATCTAGAAAATTGCAGACGTTCTGTGATTTTGTATTCAATAAAATTTGAAAATTTTTTCAAAAAAATACTGTGCGCACTTGCATAGATAAAAATCGCTCCCTATATACATTTTTAGAAATGAAAAAGGAGGATTTAAAATTATGAGTAATAAAGTTATAGGTATTGACCTCGGTACAACAAACTCTTGCTTTGCCGTTATGGAAGGTAAAGAAGCTAAGGTTTTGGAAAACTCCGAAGGCGCGCGCACAACGCCGTCTATGGTTGCTTTTACAGATACTGAGCGTTTGGTTGGTTATCCGGCAAAACGTCAGGCTGTTACCAATCCGGAAAATACCTTGTTTGCTATTAAAAGATTGATTGGTCGTCGTTATGATTCGGCAGAAGTAGAAAAGTTCAAAGAACATTGTCCGTTTAAGATTGTTCCGGGTGATAATGGCGATGCTTGGGTAGAAGTTAAAGGGCAGAAATATGCTCCGTCTCAAATTTCGGCTATCGTTTTGCAAAAAATTAAGGAATATGCCGAGAGTTATTTGGGCGAAAAAGTAGAAAAAGCTGTTATTACTGTTCCGGCTTACTTCAACGACTCACAACGTCAGGCTACTAAAGACGCCGGTAAAATTGCCGGATTGGAAGTTTTGCGTATTATCAACGAGCCGACAGCTGCTGCTTTGGCTTATGGTATGGATAAAAAAGCTTCCGGCACAATCGTTGTGTATGACCTTGGTGGTGGTACATTCGATGTTTCTATTTTGGAAATCGGCGATGGTGTGTTTGAAGTTAAAGCTACAAACGGCGATACATTCTTGGGCGGTGAAGACTTTGACCAACGTATTGTTAACTATTTGGCTGATGAGTTCAAAAAAGAAAATGGAATTGACTTGCGCGGCGACAGACTTGCTTTACAACGTTTGAAAGAAGCTGCTGAAAAAGCTAAAATTGAATTGTCTTCTACAACTCAAACCGAAATTAATCTGCCGTTTATTACCGCTGATTCAACAGGTCCTAAACACCTGAACATCAAATTAACCCGCGCTAAACTGGAATCTTTGGTTGATGATTTGATTGAAAAAACAGCTATTCCTTGCCAAAAAGCTTTGGCCGACGCCGGATTAAAAGCCAGCGACATTAGCGAAGTTATTTTGGTTGGCGGTATGACTCGTATGCCGAAAGTTCAAGAAAAAGTTAAAGAAATTTTTGGACGTGAACCGCATAAAGGTGTAAACCCTGATGAAGTTGTGGCTGTTGGTGCAGCTATTCAAGGCGGCGTGTTGATGGGTGACGTTAAAGACGTGTTGCTTTTGGATGTTACTCCATTGTCTTTGGGTATTGAAACTTTGGGCGGCGTGTTTACTCGTTTGATTGACCGTAACACCACTATTCCGACCAGAAAATCTCAAGTATTCTCTACGGCCGAAGATGGTCAAACTGCTGTTACAATTAGAGTGTTCCAAGGCGAGCGTGAAATTGCTGCACACAACAAATTGCTTGGTCAGTTTGATTTGGTAGGTATTCCGCCTGCACCGCGTGGTATGCCGCAAATTGAGGTAACTTTTGATATTGACGCCAACGGTATTGTAAACGTATCGGCCAAAGATAAGGCTACCAACAAAGAGCAAGCCATTCGTATTCAAGCTTCCGGCGGTTTGAGCGATGCCGAAATTGACCAAATGGTTAAAGACGCCGAAGCCAATGCCGAAGCAGATAAAAAGCAAAAAGAATTGGTAGATGCTAAAAACCGTGCCGAAAGTCTGGTTCATGAAGTTGAAAAGAACTTGAAGGAATTTGGCGACAAGGTTGCCGAAGCTGATAAAAACAGCATTACAGCCGCTGTTGATGCCGTAAAAGCCAGCATGGAAAAAGAAGACCTTGAAGACTTGAAGTCTAAGACCGATGCTTTGATGCAGGCTTCTATGAAACTGGGCGAAGCTATGTATAAAACACAGCAGGCTCAAGGCGCTCAAGGTGCGGCACAGGGTGCTGATACCGGTGCGGCTTCTGGCGAACAGCCAAAGAAAGATGACAACGTGGTTGACGCTGATTTTGAAGAGGTTAAATAACGTTGCTTTGTCAAAGAAAATATCCGTTTCAGTAATGAAACGGATATTTTTTTGCTTATTGACATTTATCCTGAAAAACATATACTCAAGTTAGATGTTAAATTTTTAATTCTTAATTTTTATGACAAACAATATTATTAAATTTTCGCAGAAAAACATACCGAAAATTAAAGCCGGTATGTTTTGGTATGACGACGACACTTTTTCGGCAGATTTAATTGCAGATAAAAAAGTTAAAGCCGTCGTTGAGTTGGTGGATACGAGCTTAGGTGTTGTTTATGGCGACATTTTAATACCTGATAAAAAAATGAAGTGGGCTAAAGCTGAAAAATATATTGAATTTTTCAACAAATATACCAAAACGGATGATTATTGGGTAAGAAAGGTTTTGTGCGAATATATGGTAAGTATATTTTCAGAGCAAGAAATGCAGCGCTATATCTTTGAATTTGCTAGGTTTAAGTATGTCGGTTCGCCAAATGCAAAAATCTGTTTATATGATGATTTTCAGTATATTGATGTAAAATCTTCGGCAGATAAAATTAAAGCGGCCTTTGAAAAATTGCATAAAACTTCTCGTTTTGAGGAGGAAAAAGGATTTTTCAAAATATCGTGGAAAAAGCATTATTGGACGGAAACATCCGGAAAAAGAGAACGGTGGAATTTGGCCTTTGTGCCGTCCATTGCTGGTATAAAAATGTATGTTCGTCCGGTTTTGGCTATGGCAGTTTTTGAATGGTAAATGATAAACAGTTCTGAAATTTTATTTTCAGAGCTGTTTTTGCTTTAAAATCGTGTAAGATTTTGTTTTAGGCTTGCATTCGGCAAATAAAAAAACTAAGTAGATGGTATATGGAATTTTTGGACGAGAAAAATGGTTGAAACAGAATATTATGACCTGCTGGAAGTGAGTACGACAGCCAGCGCTGATGAAATTAAAAAAGCATTTAGAAAACAAGCGATGAAATATCATCCGGATAGAAATCCTGATAATAAAGAGGCTGAACAAAAGTTTAAACAAATAAATGAAGCATATGAGGTTTTGAAAGACGAGCAAAAACGAGCAGCTTATGACCGCTATGGTAAAAATGCGTTTGCTGGTGGCGGCATGGGCGGTGGTAATCCGTTTGGCGGCGGATTTGATTTCAGTGGCGGCGGATTTGCCGATGTGTTTAACGATATTTTTTCGGAATTTATGGGCGGAAACGCTGGTCGTCAGCGTTCATACAGCCAACGCGGCAGCGATTTGCGCTATAATCTGAATATTACGCTGGAAGAAGCTTTTAACGGTGTGGAAAAAGAAATTGTTATTCCAACCACCAAAGAATGTGAAACCTGTCACGGTCACGGCACTAAAGACGGCAAAGAACCGGAGGTTTGTCCAACTTGTAAAGGCAGCGGCAAAGTGCGTACCCAGCAAGGCGGATTTTTTGTTTTTGAAACTGTTTGCCCAAATTGTAAAGGTTCCGGCCGTGTAATTAAAGAACCTTGTCCGGATTGCCGCGGAGCAGGACAGGTTAAAATCAATAAAAAACTGAAAATAAACATCAAAGCCGGTATTGAAAGCAATATGCGTATCCGCGTTGCCGGCGAGGGCATGGCCGGTGTGCATGGCGGTGAAAACGGTGACTTGTATGTTGGTATTGTGGTTGAGCCGCATAAACTCTATGAGCGCCACGGTGATGATTTATACACGGCGATTCCAATCTCTGTCAGCTGCGCTATTTTGGGCGGTACGGTAGAAATTCCGGCGATTGACGGAACAAAAGTAAAAGTTGAAGTTCCGGCCGGCACTCAAAACGACACACTGATAAAAGTTAAAGGGCAGGGCATGCATTTGTATGATTCGGAACGCCGCGGAGATTTGTATGTTAGTGCGAAAGTGATTATTCCGACTAAGCTTAACGCCAAACAAAAAGAACTGATTGAGGCTTTCCGCGCCGAAAATAAAGACGATTCGTGTCAACCAGAACTGAAAAGTTTTTTTGACCGCATAAAAGATTTGTTTAAGTGATTTTAAGCACAAGCATATAACAACTCAAAAGCCTCATACCAAATAGTGTGAGGCTTTAATTTTGTTTCAGCATAACTCAGTGGGCATAATTTAATGCTTTTAAGCTGATTTATATTTTTATCAAAACAGTCTAAGCTTGATATTCGTCTATCAATTTTCGAAAAGCTTGATACATTTTTTTATAGGCAGGTTTTTTAAAATCAACAGCCAACTCAACAGCCTCTTCTAAAGATGTCCATTTAATAGCTTTAAATTCTGGAGTTTCGGTGTTTAGATTTATTTCAGCGTCATTTCCGTCAAAGTAAAACAGCGACCAATACATATCTTGTCCGGCATTGTTAAAGCCTCGTTTTTGCATTGAGGCGATTACTTCTGGTGGAAAATGGTAGCGCGCCGCTTCAGTCAAGGTAGCAATTCGCTGCAACCCACTTAAAGATGTTTCTTCACGTAGTTCACGTACGGCGGCTTGTTGCGGAGTTTCGCCGTCTTCAATACCGCCTTGTGGAAATTGCCATGAATCTGGCATATCGTTGCGTTGGCACAGCAAAACTTTTTTGTCTGCTCTAAAAACCACGATTCCGGCGTTGCGTCTAAACCATTCTGTCATTATTTTTTGCCTTGTTTAGCTTTTTCGGCTTTTTGCGCTGTTTGTGCGCTTAAGTTGTCGTTCTGCCCATAGAGGTACAACGCTTTTACCAAATCCAAGGCACGAATAAGCTGATAGTCTTTTAGCTCATCTTTTGATGATTCTTTTTTCTTTTGACCAGATTTTTTATCAGCTTGCTCATTTTTCAGTGCGCCTTTCAAATCGGCTTCGCTTATGTTCCAACCGTTGTCTTCTATTTCTTCCACTTTGGCTTGCTTTACTTCAACATCTGGTTCAATACCTTTGGCTTGGATTGAGCGGCCAGATGGGGTGTAATAGCGCGCAGTGGTAATACGCATTGCCGCGTTATTACGCAAAGGAACCACAGTTTGTACCGAACCTTTACCAAATGATTTTTCTCCAATAACAACCGCGCGGTGGTGGTCTTGCAAAGCACCGGCCAAAATCTCAGAAGCTGAAGCTGAACCTTCATTGATAATCACGACAATAGGCAAACCTTTGGCTATATCGCCGGCTGTTGCCGAAAATTTGACCGTATCTTCAACGTTGCGAGAACGAGTAGAAACGATTTCACCTTGTTCCAAAAACAAATCTGAAACGCCGATAGCTTGGTCTAACAATCCACCTGGGTTGTTACGGACGTCAATCACAATGCCGGCAAGTTTGTTTTTGAGTTTTTTCTGCGCATTTTTAACTGCTTTTTCAACGGCTTTGTCCAGCTCTTCGCTAAATGACGAAATACGGATATATAAAATATCGTCATTTTTAATTTCGTTTTTGACTGATTGAATTTTAATTTCAGCACGTTTAAGCGTTACGGTAAAAGGCTTTTTATTGATGCGGCGTATTGTCACTTTAACTTTGGTGCCGATTTTACCGCGTAGTTTGTTGACAACATCATTCAAACTTTGACCGATAACGGTTTCGCCGTCAACATCTGTAATATAGTCACCGGCTTTCAATCCAGCCTTGGCAGCAGGAGTATCGTCAATAGGCGAAATGATTTTAACCACGCCGTTATCCATGGTGATTTCAATTCCCAAACCGCCGAATTTACCTTTTGTTTGTTCGCTCATATATTTGAAGTCATCAGCGTTCAAATAGCTGGAATGTGGGTCCAAAGAGGTCAGCATGCCGTTAATTGCCGCTTCAATCAGCTGTTTATCTGTCACGTCTTCAACATAAGACATCTTTGTGCGTTCCATAACTTCGCCAAACAAATTCAACAGTTCATAAGTGTTTACTTGCTCTTCTTTTTTATTTGCCGTTTTAGCATAAACACTGCCGGCAATCAGGCTTAGAATCAAAGTGTAAACAATCAACGATTTTTTTAACATGTTATATTTCCTTTAATTTATTTTTTTATCCATTCATTCGGGTCGACCGGATGGTTGTTTTTGCGTATTTCCATGTGCAGTTTGCTGTTGGCGTCAGCTGGCATAGTGCCAATCGGTTCGCCGGCCAACAGCGTTTGTCCGACTTCGGTATCGGTTTCGCCCAAGCCGCTCAGCAAAGATGTGTATCCTTCGCCATGGTCAATAATCACCAGATTGGCAAAGTTTTTAAATGGTCCGGCGTAAATAACTGTTCCGTCAAATGGAGCAATAACTTGCGCTTTGGCCGCGGTTTTAATGTCTATACCGTTAGAAACCACGCCTTTAGATAGTTCGGAATGAAAAGCTGTGACCAACGGACCACGGGCAGGACGTGATAAACGTCCTTTTGCCTTGCTGAAACCTGTAACCGGTGTTTCTGGTACAGTCACATTGTTTTCGGCCTCATAGCTAGCTTCCAAACCGTGATTTTCTTTTCGCATTTTATCAGCGGCTTGTTCTCTGGCTAAACGAGCTTTTTCGGCCATCTGCCGACGGGTGATTTCTTTTTGTTTTTCCAATTTCTCCAGCAAATCTCTTAAGTTATGCGCCTGACTTGCCAGCATATCGGCTTTCTTTTTTGCTTCTTCGCTTTTGCTGGAAATCTGACTGTACATAGTGCTTTTTTGCTGTGACAATTTTTTCATATCTTCTTGTTGCTGCGCCAAGATTTTATTGTCTTTTTCCAAATCTTGCAGACGTGCTGCTATTTGCTTTTTTTGGTTGCTGATGTCTTCTATGCTTTGGCGGATTGAGCTGGCGCGGCTTTCCAAAGCATGAACACTGCCGCGCAGCAAAATGCTGCTTCGCATAACTTCCACCGGCGACAGCGGCTGAACCAAAACTGCTTCCGACGGACGCAGCGCCAAATTCTGTAATGCTGCCAGAGTTTCTATCAGCATATCATTTTCCGAATTAAACTTTTCTTCGGATTCGTTTAGATGTTTTTGCAAAACTTCCAATTCTTCTTGTTTTTTGCGCAATTCATCTTCACCGTTTTGAATTTTTTTTGCGGCGGCAATCATTTTTTGATTAACGTTTTTAAGTTCTTCTTTAAGTTTATTGGCTTTTTGTTCCATTTGTTGATGTTCTTTAGAAACACGCTTGGCTTCAGCTTCCATTTTTGCCACTTCAGAAGCTGATACATTAGCCGCCGGAGCGGCGTCAGAGCGCTGTCCGGCAACTAATAAAGCAATCAAACTAAAAATTAAAAGCGTTTTTTGCACGATACTTAGTCCAATCTGTTATTTTTTTAACAAAGAATGTCCAGTCATATCTGCAGGTTTCTCCAAGCCGAGCAAATCCAGCAAAGTAGGGGAAACATCGGCTAAGCGACCATCTTCCATACCTTTTACATCTGCCGGAGCGTTATATAAAACGGCCTGAACTTTGCCCACGGTGTGTGCGGTGTATGGCTGACCTGTTTTTTCATCAACCATTTTTTCGACATTGCCGTGGTCGGCGGTCACAAACAAAACGCCGTCAACGTCTTTGATGGCTTTCATCACGCGGCCCAAAGACTTGTCAACAGCGGCCACAGCTTGCAGAGCAGCCGACATAATACCGGTATGCCCAACCATATCGCCGTTGGCAAAGTTGCAGATAATGGTATCAAACTTTTTGCTTTCAATTGCATCTACCAAAGCATCGGTTACTTCATAAACGCTCATTTCCGGTTTCAAGTCATAGGTGGCAACTTTCGGACTGTTAATCAAAATGCGCTCTTCGCCCTTAAACAAACGCTCTTCACCGCCGTTAAAGAAAAATGTAACATGAGCGTATTTTTCAGTTTCGGCAATACGCAGCTGAGTCATTCCGTGTTTTGAAACAACTTCGCCATAAATGTTTTTGAGCTGTTCCGGAGCAAAAATAGTTTTCATAAAACGATTATGGTCAACCGAATATTCAGCCATGCCAACGCAATCAGAGAATTTTACAATTTTATGGCGGACAAAGCCTTCAAATTTAGCGTCGCCCAAAGCATATGTAATTTCACGAGCGCGGTCGGCACGGAAGTTTGACATCAAGAAAGCATCGCCGTCATCTGCACCATTGTAATCGCCAATAACACATGGAACAACAAATTCATCATTTACACCGGCAGCATACGAAGCTTTAATGGCTTCATCAGCCGAAGAATAGCGTTTACCGTTGGCAGAAACAATGTTGTTATAGGCCAGCTCAACTCTATCCCAACGTTTATCTCTATCCATGGCATAAAAACGTCCGGATAATGTTGCCAATTTAACTAAAGGCATATCTTTTATAGAATTGTTGAAATCGGCTAAAAATCCTTCTGCCGATGTCGGAGGTGTGTCGCGTCCGTCCAAGAAAGCATGTACATTAACCTTAATGCCGTTGCGATTCAAAATTTCGCACAAAGCGACAATATGTTCTTGGTGAGAATGAACTCCACCCGGCGACATCAATCCCATAACATGACAGGTTTTGCCGTTTGCTTTCAGAGTGTTAATCAAGTCCACCACAACCGGATTCTTTTCCAAAGTATGTTCTTTTACGGCTTGATCAATTTTAGGCAAATCTTGCATAACCACGCGGCCGGCACCTAAATTCATGTGTCCGACTTCTGAATTACCCATCTGTCCGGCTGGCAAACCAACGTCAAGTCCGGAAGTTTCTACAAAACAATGAGGACACGTTTTCAGCAGATTATGCCAATTAGGTGTTTCTCCCATTTCAATGGCATTGTCTTTGGTGGTTGTGCTTCTATATCCCCAGCCGTCCAAAATAAGCAACATAACTGGTCTTTGCATTAATTTTTCCTTTCGTTAAATTAAAAATTTTCAAACTGTTCATTATTATATATAAGAAAACAAATTTTAAAAGCACTATTTTTTTATTTATAAACAGGCTTATTTTTAAATAAAGTATAAAAATATGATTTTTTATTGACATAAAGGGCTAGTATCCATAAATTAAATCAAAAGATTAAGGGAAATAAGATGAAAAAAAATTTGTTAGCGGCTGTTTTAATACTGTTATCGTCGCCGGTTTATGGCGGAGAATTTTTTTATGACGTGTCTGGTGTTGGCAATTCCTTTTACGGCTACAGCGATTACGCTAAAAAATATAGACCATATTATAAACATAGTAATACTCCGGCAACTGCGGAAGTTTATACATCTGCCGGTTATCGCTTTAATACAGATACAGCCCTAAAGCTGGGATTAGACGCTCAGGTTTCCGGCGGTAAAGAAATAGAAGATTACAATCAGGGAAAATGGGGTGAAAATATTTATGGTACTTTAGAGTCTGCTTATGGCGAACTAAGCTTGGGACAAATTTATAACGCCGCCTATCAACTTGGCGTTGGCGCGCCTAAGGTCGGTGCTTTTCGTGTAAATAATTCGCCTATAACAGATTTTATTGCAAATCCGAATTGGCAGCGGCATAGCCGAGTGGCTTCGTATCGCACGCTTAATTCAACCTATCTGAATACTGACGCCGATGCGCCTAAAGTCAGCTATACAACTCCCGAATTTTATCGTACTAAATTGGCAATATCCTATGCGCCTGATAGCTATTCCGAAGCTGGTTTGCTCAATAAACACAGCCAATATGACAATCGTTCATCTTATGCTGCCGGTTTATATAATCATCAAGAACTAGGCACTTTTGAAGTTGAAAGCTCTTTGGGCTATGCCTATAACCACAAAAACAATCAAGAAGTTGCGGCCGGATTGAGCGTATATCGCAAAGGTTGGACTTTAGGCGGTTCATACCGCAAATCATTCACCTCTTCAGGGGATTATGCTCTGAACGATGCTGCCGATTTACCATACTTTTTTGATGGTTATCGCAAAGGCAGCGCCTATAATATTGGTTTGAGTTATGAGTTTGGACCGTTGACAACAGGTGTTTCTTATTTTTATTCTGCGGCAGATAAAACTGATAATAAAGATAAAATCATAACTTGGGCTAATAAAATAGAAGTTCACAAATACGTTTCGCTTTATTTGGCGGCAGCGTATGCAGAATATACCGGCGGCCGCGAATTGGCTGAGAATAACCGCGGTTACGCTTTTGTCAGCGGTTTGGAAGTAGAATTTTAGGAAATTGTTATGTCGCATATTTTATTTTTTTCAGAAAATATTGATTTTGCCGAGGATTTGAAATTACAGGTACAACGTCTGGCGCCGGATTTTTCTTTTGTGGAAAAATGTCCGGATTTGCTGATTGTTGATGAAAATAAAGAAAAGTATTTACAACTTAGGGCGCAATATCCTTCTGTGCCGCTGATTTTTTTGACTTCTGATAACGAAATAGAAAAAAATAATCTGAATATTAATATCGTTAAGCCGTTTTCTTTGATGAGATTTCTTGATATTTTACGTGCTGCTAACAATAAACTTGATAATTCGGTAGATGGATATTTGACTTTTAACGGTTATGAACTTCGTCCCAATAAACGGGAAATAGCTGATTTGCAAAGCGGAGAAATATTTCGCTTGACGGAAAAAGAAGTGGATATTTTGAAGTATTTATACAAAACATCAGGACATTATGTTTCTAAAGTAGATTTGCAGCGCAATGTTTGGAAATATAGCGAAGATGTTGCAACGCATACAATTGAAACTCATATATATCGCTTACGGCAAAAAGTTGAACAAACCAGCGGTCGGCGTTTGATTGTTACCGATAACGGCGGTTATATGCTGCAACAGGAATAAAATTATGCCCAGAATGACACCTAAGGAAAATCCGCAAATAAAAATGTTTATTGCACCGTTGCTGCGCGAAGCAAATAAATATATGCGTGAAAATAAAATGTTTACGCTGTGCATTTTTGTGGTCAATATGGCGTATATGCTGATTTTTAAATCAATTGACGGCGGAATAGCCAACCCACTCAGCATTCTATGGTCTGTCAGCTACTATATTTTTTGGTGTGCTTTTTATCGCTATTATTATCACCTGAAACCATATGTTTTCAGCAAAACTTTACTTGGTAGTATGGCTCCGTCTACAAAAGCTTTGGTTTTGATGTTTGTGGTGGTTTTAGGTTTGGCTTTATTGCCGATGCTCCCTTTGTTTTTGGGATTTAATGATATATATCTAAATTATTATGAACGCTATATGGAAGCTATTGAAAACTTGTCAAATTCCAAAGAAATCGGTACTTCTTTTGCCGATAATTTGATTGCCTACGGCATTATATCGCTTTTAGCTCCAAGCTTGATTTGTAAACCATATCTGGCGTGGATTTCGTCTTTGCGTGGTCATAATGCGTCATTCCGTAAGGCTGGCAACAAAACACGGGGAAATTATTTGGCTTTTGTAGCGGTGTCTGCTTTGCTGTTATATCCAGAGGCAATAAGCTCTGAATTGGATAAGCTGTTAGGCTTGCAAGAATGGCTGCACTATACGATAAGTACAATTATATTTGTGTACACAAATATTTTATTCGCAAAAATCTATGATTTGTTTTATTTGAAGCACTAATGGCTATTTATGGCGCTGATGCCACATTAAACGCAGTAAGCGGAATTTACTTTTTAAGGTTAAATCCATAAAAGAAACAATACCTTCAGATTTTAGTTTAAGATATTCTTGTTTGAAATAAGCTTCAAGTTCATCTTTGTTTTCTGTGCTTTTGGCTATTTTGGATAAAACCATTTTTAGAGATAAGCTGATTCTTTTTTTACGGACAATGTTCCATTCATCACTTTTATTTTGGGCCATAAAATAATTATAAACATGGCGGATACCAAGAATATAATCATGTATTTTTTTTAAGGAAAAAGAGCTGCGGACAATAGACGGCGAGGTCGTATTGTACATATATAATTTTTCTTTGATGAGGGCAAATCTGGCAATATTAGAAAAAACGCAGGTAGTAAACGGCCAATCTTCATAATATATGCCTTCAATAAATCTAAAACGCTGGATGGCGCTGGCTCTATATAGTTTATTCCAAGCTACAGCTGAAACCAAACGGTATTTATAAAGGTCGGATAAGGCATTGTCACAGATTTTGTAGCAGATTTCATCAGCTATATATTTTTTTGTGTTTAAGGTGTCTTTGCCAAGTTTGCAAAAGGTTTGAGATATAACAATCGGACATTCGGACTTTTGCGCAGTTGCATAAAATATTTCTAAAGTCTGCGGATGTAAATAGTCATCTGCATCCAAAAAGAAAATGTAGGTTCCGCTGGCAACTTCCATTCCATTATTTCTGGAGGCTGAAAGTCCTTGATTATCTTGGGTTATAACGCGAAAGCGAGCGTCTTTTTCGGCAAATTTAGCCAATATTTTACCGCTTTTATCTGTTGAGCCGTCATTAACGCAAATAATCTCAATGTTTTTGAAAGACTGATTAATAACGCTATTCAGGCAACGTGGTAAAAATTTTTCCACATTGTAAATAGGTATAATCACAGAAATAGCAACAGCGGCAGTATCAGTCATAAGCACACAACAAAAATTAAAGTTATTAAATTCTTAGCTCATTTAAAAAGCTGTGTCAAATAAAAGTTGTAAACATAAACAAAAAACAGCCCTAAGCTAAGGACTGTTTTGTTGTTTATAGCTAAATCACTATTTAGCAGCGTTGATAGCTTCTTGCAAATCATCGGCATTCATAGTTTGAATGTGTTTGCCGTTGATAATTACAGTTGGAACGCCGTTAACTTGGATGTTACTAGACAAGTCAGCAATTTCAGACAAGTCATTGTTAATATCATCAGATTCTACATCTGCCTTGTATTTGTCAAAGTCAATATCCAAGCCTCTGGCAATACCGTCAATAGCGTCTTTATTCATTCTGCCTTCTGCAGCCATAACTGCTTTGTAAAATTCAGCAAACTTTCCTTGTTTGAATACAGCCAAGCCAGCTTGTGCTTGGTAGTGAGAATTTTCTGGATCAACAAAAGCTAACGGTTTGAAAACAAATTTAACGTCATTGTTGTCAGCCATAACTTTTTCCAAAGCCGGAGCTAATTTTTTGCAGTAGTGGCAAGAAAAGTCAAAAAATTCTACAACTGTAACTTTTGCGTCTTCAGGTCCAACAAACGGAGCGTTTTCAGAAGAGTTAATTTGTGGAGTGTATTTAGCCAAAGCTTCTTCGGCGGCTTTTCTTTGTTCTTCTCTTTGTTGGTCTTGATAAGCCTGCAAAGCATCAATAACCATTTTAGGGTTAGCTTTCAAAGCTTCTTCAATAGCGGCCTGAGATACATTGCCTTCAGAACTGTGTTTAGCAGTATATACTGAAGATGTAGCGGCCAAAACCACTGCAACACTGGAAAGAATTATTGAAAAATTTTTCATGTTTTTATCCTTATAAATAATTTAATGTTCAAACATAAAACAGAGTAGTCAGTTTTAAAAAATATGCAAGACTAAAATTTAGTTTTGCAAAATAATTATGGACAAAGTGTTTTTTTATTAGTACAAGAAAAAATTATAGTTTAAGGGAGTATAAAATGTTTAATGTGAAAATTTCATTATTTTCCAGCACTAGGGAACTGGAACATAAAATAGATTTGATGCATGATAAGGTTATTGAGTGCGCTATGTATTTCAAAGAGGCGATTGCCATATTCTTAAAAGAAAAACGTAGCCTGTCTTATCGCCGCGCTAGCAAAAAAATCAAAAACATCGAATCTCAGGCCGATGATTTACGTCGTGAAATTGAAAGCAGTCTGTATTCGCAAAATTTGATTCCGGATTTGCGCGCAGATGTGCTGCAAATGGTTGAAAATATTGATAAAGTTATCAATGAATTAGATGAAGTTGCACATAAATTTTATATTGAACAGCCGGTTATTCCTGAACAATATCAAGAAGATTTTAAGCTGTTAGTAAAACAGGTTTCGGATTGCGCCGAAAATATGGCAATCTCTTCTCGAGCTTTTTTCCGTGATTTTGTTACGGTGCGCGACTATTCGCAAAAAGTGTATTTTTTGGAGCACGAAAGTGATAAAACAAGCGCTCGCTTAAAAGAAAACGTGTTTGCTTCAAATATGGAATTAGCGCACAAAATCCAGTTGAATATGCTGATTGGTGAAGTGGCTGATGTCGCGGATAAAGCTGAGGATTGTATAGATGCGTTATTAATTTTCACAATTAAGCGGGATATCTAATGGACATCAGTTATTTATTTTATTTGAGCAGCGGTTTATTTTTAGGCTGGTCATTGGGGGCTAACGACGCGTCTAATATTTTTGGAACGGCTGTCGGCTCCAAAATGGTGCGGTTTACGACCATTGCTCTAATTTCTAGTTTTTTTGTGATTCTCGGTGCGGTTTACGGTGGTGCCGGAACTAGTAAAACTTTGGGGGCTCTTGGTGCTGTAAATGCTTTGGCCGGAGCATTTATGGTGGCTCTGTCGGCGGCGCTGGCGGTTTATTCCATGGCGCGCACCGGACTTAGCGTTTCTTCATCGCAGGCTGTGGTTGGGGCTATTATCGGTTGGAACCTCTATGCCGGTAAACCGACAGATTTAGAAACTTTGGCTCGTATTTGCTCTACTTGGACAATTTGCCCGCTGTTGTCTGGTATTGTTGCCGTTATCTTATATTTTATTTTCAAACGATTGCTGAAATATTCGCATATCCATTTGTTGATGCAAGATCAAATAACCCGTATTGGTTTGGTGGTGACAGCTGCAATCAGTGCTTATGCTTTAGGTGCTAACAATATTGCCAATGCGGTGGGAATGTTTGTGGAATCATGTCCGTTTAAACCTTTAAAAATCGGCAGTCTTGCCACGTTTACACCAGAACAGGTTTTGTTCTTTTTAGGTGCGGTGGCGGTTGGCGTTGGTATTTTGACGTATTCTAAAAAAATCATTATGACGGTTGGTAACAATTTGATGAAAATGACGCCGATTATGGCTTGGATTGTTGTATTGTCACAAGCTATTGTATTGCTTCTATTTTCATCTGTTTCGTTGCATAACTGGCTAGAAAATATGTCTTTGCCGACTTTGCCGCTGGTGCCGGTTTCCAGCACACAGGCTGTTATTGGTGCTATTGTCGGATTGGGTTTGCTAAAGGGCGGAAGAGGTATAAATTGGACTATTGTCGGCAAAATTGTGGTCGGCTGGGTGGCTGCGCCGGCAATTTCTATGACAATTTGCTTTATCAGTCTGTTCTTTATGGAAAATGTTTTTAATCAGGTTGTGTACGTCGCAAACTAGCTTATCGGTCTAAAATTTTAGATATTTCTTAATAATTTTGCTTTATTGTGTATAGCAAAATATAAAGGAGATATCTCGATGATTAAATCGCATAACCATACTTTGGGAATGTTAAACGCCCAATATCGTAGTGTTTTGAAAAAATGCTGGCAGTTGAATTTGTTGGCGGCTGGTATAGCGCTGGGATTAACTTCGGCGGCGTTGGCTGACGGTACTCAAGATGATGCACAAGAAGAAGGAAGTCAAGCCAACTTTCCGGCTACCGTGGATTCTAGGCTTACTTTGATGATGCGCGGTTCTTTTAACAATGCCGAGGAGTATAATGCATCTTATATCACTCAAAACGGTACCGGTATTGTTAAAATACAAAAGGTCTTAGATGAAAATACTGATAGCGGTTCAAGTTCTGGTTCTGGTCAAACAAGTTCATCAGGTACAACTATCTCTAATAAAACTATAAATGCAATATCATCAGCGGTTGCAAAAAGTATCAGCGGCGGCGTTGTGCGAGCAAATGGTAATATAACGGCAAATACCGGCGATGGCTTGATTCAAATTAATTGCGATGGTGATACTCAAGAGGTGCAGACGGCAACTTTTGATAACAACAGGATAAAAGCTTCAGAATTAAAAAACATTGACGGTGATAGTTTGAGTTTGAATGGTGCTGTTTTAGCCTCTACAACCGCAGATGAAAATGTGACTAGTCGTGATAAGAATTTTGTGATTCGTGCTAACAATGTAATTTTTAGTAATAATGGAATTATTGTTACCGACGATAGATATGATTCGGTAGAAAAAAGTAAGCCGGTTTCCGCAAATGGTGGCGCTATATATGTTGTTGGTTCGGCTAAAATTTCTAATGGCGAATTTAGTGGTAACCAAGCTGTGATTAATAGCGTGGTGTCAGTTGGACAAACAGCGAGCGGTGGTGCAATTTTCAATAAAGGCTATATGGAACTGGAACATATAACTTTTTCAAACAATCAGGTTTCGGCAGAAAACGCTTACGGTGGTGCGCTTTATAATGACAAAGCTGAGGCAAATTCAGATAATGAGATGTTATCAAAATTAAAAGTAAGCGATTCTTCTTTTAGCGGAAACATTGTTAATGCTGGTAAAATAGGTATGGGCGGCGCGATTTATAATAATTCGATCACCGAAACAACAATTTCTAATTCTTCTTTTAGCAACAACTCAATCACGGTTGATAACGATAAAAAAGTGGTTTCCGATACTTTGCAAGGTTTTGGTGGTGCTGTATACAATAGCGGAAAAATTAAAATTTCTGCCGCAACTAATGATGTTGAAATATCAAATAACATCATATCAATAAAAGGCGAAATGACAGATGAAAACGCTAGAGGCGGCGCTATTTATAATAAGGGAAGTTTTGAACTTGATGCTGCTAAAAATATTTCGATTAGTTCCAATAGAGCTAGTTTTGGCGGTGCGCTTTATAATGCCGGAGACTTTAATATTTTGGTTAATGAAAGCGGTAAGGTCGCTTTTAGCGAAAATACTGGTGTAAACGGCGGCGCTGTTCATAATGACGTCGGTATATTGTATTTGGAAAGTAAGGGGAATGAGAAAAATGTTTTGTTTACTTCTAACTATGCAAATGGAAATGAAAATGGCCAAGGTGGCGCTGTTTATGTAAAATCAGGAATGGTGGATTTTAATTTAGCCGATAAAAGCGGAATTGCTTTTGAAAGCAATATTGCGGCCCAGTCTGGCGGCGCATTGTCAGTACAGCAAAATGGTACATTTAAACTTACAGTTTCTGATGGCGGTAGTGTCCTCTTTAATAGCAATAGCGCAGGAAAACAAGGCGGAGCTATATATAATGAAGGAGCTATAACGCTTGATTCTGGTAAAGGAAATATCAATTTTGAGCAAAATATAGCCCAAAAAGGCGGTGCAGTTTATAATACTGGGGAATTTAAGGTTAAACTCGGTGACAATGGACAGCTTAATTTTACTTCAAATAATGACAGCTTGTATAATTCCGGAACTTTTGCTGTTGAAGGAAATAGTTTTAGCACGTCTACCGTAAATCTAAATGCAGATGTTTCCGGTAGCGGTATTTTTAGCTTGAAAGACAGTAAATTAGTGATGACTGATGCCTCAATTGATAAGGCACAAAAATTGAGAGTTATAAATGGCTTTATTGATATGCAAGGTTCGTCTCAGTTATACTTAAAATCCGGTGATACTTTGAGTGATACTAATATTAGCACGGTTGAAAGTGCGGTGATTAACTATACTGCAAGCGAAAGCGCACCGGATATAAGACTAGCTAACACGCTTACTCATGCTGGTATACTGAATGCTCAAGATGGTGTTATTTCTACCATCAGCGTAAATAATTTGGTTGGTAGCAATGGTTCTATTTATTTGGACGTTGATAGCAGCAACAACACTTCTGATGTGTTGAAAGTAAACAATTCTGCGAGCGGTACAATCAATATAAAACTAAGCAATGGCGAAGTTTTGAACAACGAAGGCGTTAAAATCAAATTTGCCGAAACAGCAGCTGCGGATTCTGGTTTTAATTTTGCATTCCAAAATGATGACACAGTTTACACGCTGGAAACAGTTAAAGAAGAAAAAGATGGTGTTTTAAACTGGTATTTATATCACGGCGGTTCGGTTCGTGCCGAAGTTGTAAACTACCTCATGCTGCCGCGCGCGGCTGTGGAACAAACCCGAGCTATCAACTTGGATATTTCCGCAAATGACAATTCGCCGCGTATTCGTTATGAATACGGTTATGGTAATAAATTGCGCCGCGTTCAGGATGATAGCAGCAAGGTTAGCCTGTGGTTGAGCCCAGTTTATAGACAAGCCACATTTAAATCTCCGGTAGAAACAAAAGGCGATATTGTCGGCGGAGACTTTAGCTTGAATGTAAATTTGAGCGAAAGCAGTAAGACAGGTTTATTTGTTTCTTATCGTACCGGTAGCTATGATCAAAACGGCGAAAATGGGCAATACTATAACAAAAATGCGAAAACCAGTTTGGATTTAGACAGCACATTGGTTGGTTTGTATTATCACAAATATTTCAGCCAGCTTTATCTAAAAGGTATGGCTTATGTCGGTGAGCAAAAAGCCAATGTTGACAGCGGCGAAGTAACTGCTTCTACCAAAGCAATTCAAGGTGGAGCCGAAGTTGAGATGGGCTACAATGCAAAAGTTAGTAAGCGTGCAACTTTGACGCCAATGGCAAAAGCTTCATATGACTACATTAATTTTGATGAGTTTACCGATAGCGCAGGTAAAAAGACAAGTTATGACGCGATTCATGATATTGAAGTCGAGGCAGGCTTAAAGTTAAGCTATAACTTTAACAATGAAAAGCAATTGCCGACAGTGGGCTATGTAAAAGGTTCGGTAGTGCAGTTATTGGAAAACGGTGGCTCAGCAACGGTTCAAAACGTTAAATTTGATGATATGCTGAAAAATGAAACGGCAGGACGTGTTGAAGTCGGTTTGGATGCTATGCTGACCAAAAACTTTGCTATCGGCGGCTTTGGCAATTACACAGCCGGTTCGGATTATAACGGATTTGCTGTTGGTGGAAATATGAAATACACCTGGTAATGTTTGAGGAGAAAAATAGATGTTGAAACTCAGCGTACACGGAATTGGTTTGTTAAACGCACAATATCGCAGTGTTTTGAAAAAATGTTTGCTGCTCAATGTGATGGCTGCGTCATTAATCTATGCTTTGCCGGCAAGCGCCGAAAACGCCAATGCCAATGCCAGCGGCCTTTATACTAGCGGTGTTGCTACAGCGATTACTCACCTTGAAAAAAAAATGGGGCTAGAGATTGGTGTAAATAAAGATATTGGCACACTTTATGTGGATAAGAGTTTTGAAAACAGCATCTATTCTGAAGGAAATGACCTGATAGAAGGTGATGCTAACCAATATGGTCCATGGATTATAAACTATGAAAATGTTTATATTGGTTATAAGTATGAGGATTTTACCAAAAAAGAAGTCACCAACACCATAGAAATTGCCAATCGTCACAATACCAATGGCGACACAATTTTTTTTGGCGGAGGTGTGATTGTTAGTGGCAGCGAAGATGACAATGTGGAAACCGTGTTGCAAGTGCGTAACACTAATTTTACTAATAACTCAGCTAGTTCTTCTTCAACCTCAAAAGGCCTTTCTGTAGCTTCTGGCGGTGCTATTACCACATACAGCAATATGGACAATTTTATCAAAAACAGCACATTTGATGCCAACTATGCGATGAGCGGCGCAACAGCCGAAGGTGGCGCTGTTTCCAATGTCAGTGCAAAAGTCAGAGGAGCTTCTCCAACAGTTGATGTTGGTAAATTAACCTCAGAAAATAATGTTTATAAAAATAACTATGCCGGCAACAAAACTTCGGATACTACAGGAAAATTGTGGCAATTTAATGGAGTTAATGCCGAAACAGCTCAAGGCGGTGCTGTTTATAACAGCGGCGTTTTGATTTCAACCGCAGATACTTTTGTAAATAATCAGGCCTTTGGTGAAAACGCCTATGGCGGGGCTATCCGCAATACTATTGAAGGTGGATTAAGTGAGGGTGGAAAAGTCACTCTTACCAACACCGCCGGAGCTGAAAATTTTGTTGGTAATTCGGCTAAAGGCGCCAACAAAGCCTATGGTGGCGCAATTTCTAATGCTGCAGCTTTTTCTGCCACCAACAGTGTTTTCAAAAACAATAGCGCGGAAGCAAGCAAAGAAGCAGGTGGCGGAGCTGTTTCCAATATAGGAACATATGCGTCGATTAACGAAAAGTATATTAATAACAGCGTTACCTCGGCAACATTTGCCGATGGCGGCGCGGTTATGAATGCGGTAGACGGTACTATTATTGTCACCGGCTCGGCAATTTTTGAAAACAATAAAGCGCAGACTACTGCAAGCGAAGCTTTTGACAGTACCGGAAAAGAGATAGCCGGTGCGCGTGGTGGCGCAGTTTATAATGCTGGAATTTTTGACGCCCAAAACGCGGATTCGATTAGTTTCAAGAGTAACATTGCTGAAGGCGTTCATGCTCGCGGCGGCGCTTTTTATAACGATGAAACTGCCAGCGGTGATGATAAAGCCACAACACTAAACAATGTTGAATTTATCGGCAATAGTGTTATCGACAATACAACAGTGCTTAATCAAGACGGAAAAGTTATCATACCTTCTGGCGGCGCTGTTTATAACAATGGTAAAATCACTATCAGCAATGCGATGTTTAAAAACAACACTGTAACCAGCGCTATTCACAGTAGTTTTGGCGGTGCGTTTGTTAACAATTCATCAGACGGCAGTTTGAGCCAGATTATAGACAGTTCGTTTATAAATAATAAAGCGATAAGTAAATCAGAAGCTAACAGCGGCTCATCAGGTGGTGCAATCCATGTTCAGTCGTGGCAAAAAGGCACAATTTCTCGTTTGAAGATTTTGGCGCAGAACAGCGATGTTTTGTTCCAAAACAACAGTGCCGAAGCTGTCAGCGGCAAATCTTTTGGCGGTGCTATAGCTGCTGATAACCGCGGTCAGTTGGAAATTCATACTGATGGACATAATATAGTTTTTGATACCAACAGCGCGGCTTACGGCGGTGCTATTTCCAATGCGGCCAGCGGCAGCAATCAGTCGGAAGTAGGGACATCATACACGTCGTATCTGCGTATTGCGGCTGAAAAAGGAAACATAGTTTTGCAAAACAATACAGCCAGTCAAGAAGGCGGGGCTTTGTTTAACTATAGTGAAACCTCTGGCATGAATTTTTACGCTGAAGGTGGATATTCCGTTTTGTTGCAGGCTAACTCTGCGGTTAATGGCGGTGCTATTTCTAATACTGCCGACCCTAATAAGCCAACAGATAAAGGCAATATTCGAGTGCAGTTAGGTGACAATGGTCTAGTTCAGTTTGTCAAAAATACTGCGTTTGACAACGGCGGCGCTCTATATAACCTTGGTAACTTTGGTGTAGAGGTTGCAGGCACAACCAATATTTCTAATCTTAATTTTGAAGGAAACAGCGCCAAAATCGGCGGTGCAGTTTATAACAATGGTAATTTCAGCGGAGATTTGCGAAAAGAAACTACCATGCTCTTTAACGGCAATTCGGCGTCCAGCGGTTTGGGCGGCGCTATTTATAACACTAAAGATGGTATTGTAAATATTAAGCTTGCGGATTCGGCAAAGATTGTTTTGAACACCACCGGTGATGACATTTACAATTTAGGTACGGTTACTATTACCGGTGATTCGACTGCTCCTGCTGTTATTTCTCACACCTACAACGGCGGCGCAACGATAGCTGCTGCCAATATGGGCAACACGCAGGTGATTGTTAACTCCACTTTGGGCGGCAGCGGTGTATATAAAGTTGCCAACACAAATTTGAACCTTGGTTCAACCGGTTATATTGACTATGAACCAATTCTGAATTTGAGTGACAACAGTATAAATTTGGTCTCTAAATCTTATTTGAATTTAGATACCGGCGATACCTTGCTGAACAACAACTTTAACCTTGCCGAAAATTCGGTTATCAATTATAAAGCCACAAAAGACAAGCCGGATGTAACATTGGCTAATACAATGGTTAACTCAGGTTTGCTTAATTTAGGCGATGGAGTGGTTTCTGATGTGACTATCAGCACTTTGAAGAGTGAAAACGGCACAATTCGTATAAATATAGACAATCCAAGCTATACGGCAGATAGAATTATAATCAGCGATAAAATCTATGGTACAACCAATGTTTTTGTTGAAAACGGCAATAAGATGACTTTGGAACTTGATGACAAGATTTATTTTGCGCAAACCCAATCTGCACAATCTTTAGATGACTATAAGTTTGTTTCAAAAATAAATAACGGGTTATATGAAATTGCCATAGACCATGATGCCGGAACCACCGTGAATGATTGGTATTTCTATCGCACAAAATATCTGAATCCTGAAGTTATTGCCTATATTGATTTGCCTCGTTCGTCTATTGAACAAAGCCGCTCATTGCTCTTTAATATAGAGCGCTTGAGCAAAGGACGCTGCGATTGCTATCAAGATGGCTACAACTACACCTGTCACTTTAAGGATTTGGGACCAAAAAATCGCTTGTGGGCAACACCTGTATATCGTTCTGGCACGTTTGACAAGCCGATAGAAACCGATGTGAAAATGTATGGCGTTGATTTTGGTATTGACCACCAGTTCAACATTCACAGCCAGTTTGGCGTGTTTGGTTCTTACCGCAGCGGTACTTATGAAAACAGCGGTAAAGGCGAGGGCAAAATTTTATCGCGTTATGGCAGCGAACTTGATATCACCAGCATTTTAGGCGGTGCGTACTATCGTCAATACTTTGGCAATCTCTTTATGAATGGCGCTGTTTATGGTGGTACGCAAAGTGCCGATGTTAAAGCGGATAATGATGTCAGTGCTTCGATTGATGGTATAAATATCGGTGCTCAAGCAGAAATCGGCTACGATATCCGCACCAGCAAACGTTCGGTTTTGACGCCGTCCATTAAGGCAACATACGACTATATCAAATTTGATGATGCCAAGGATTCTACTGGTAAAACAGTGGAATTTGACACTATTCATGACATAGAGCTTGAAGCCGGTATCAAATACGAGTATCAGTTTAACAATGAACATCAGCTGCCGACAACCGGATACATTAAGCCGTCCATTGTTCAGACTGTTGCTAACGGCGGCGCGGTTAAAGTAAACGATACAACGTTTGACAAGACACTTGAAAATGAAACTCTGGGTCGGATAGAAGTTGGCGCCGATGCGGAAATTATCGAAAACTTCTCGTTGGGAGCTTTTGGTAACTATACGTTTGGTTCGGCTTATAAGGCTTGGGGAGTGGGCGGAAACATTCGTTACACCTGGTAAGTTGATTTTGAAAACAGTGAAAGACCGGATATATTTTCCGGTCTTTTGTGTAAATGAGATTAAGTTTCACTAACACTAAAAGGTACGGCGTTCTTTTAGGTCTGCTTTAATCCGTTCATCTAAATCTTCAAGTTTTAATAAAATAGATTTTGACGGATTGGCATTTTTAGCGCGTTTCACTTGCTTTTGCGCCCCCTCTAAATTGCCGATGGCATAGTTAAATTCGGCAGCCGCATAGTATGAAGCGGCTTTTTCGCCGCAAATGTCATAGGCGCGCGCCAGCAGCTGCCAGCCGGTTGGCGACGGCACGCTGATAAGAGATTGCTGTAATAAATCGGCAGCTTTTCGCGCTTGTGGCTTTGATGGCGAATTTTCCAAAATCGCATGGGCTAGGCTAATTTTCAGCAGTGGAGAATTAGGCAACAACTCAAGTGCTTTTTCATAAGCCGTCACGCTCTTTGCCACTTGACCGCTTTCAAATAAAAACTGTCCTTTAAGCTCATAAAAATACGGGTTATTCGGCTGTAAGTCGATTAATTTATTCATTTCTGACAACGCTTCGGCGACATTACCTAGTCTAAAATCCAAAACCGCGTGAGCATAACGCGCCGATGCGTCGTTTTTGGTTGCTGGATATAAACGTTTTACTTTAACTGTATCCAGCATAAAAGCGGCAAGCTTGGCTTTTATCATAGCCAGATTGGCGTCTAGTGGATTCGCTGCGCTGAAATTATTGCTTTTTGCCGCTTCGTTAAAGTGGCTGATGCGCTCGGTGGTCATTGGGTGAGTGCGGAAGTAGTCGCTTTCTTCAATACCGCTCAGGGCGTTTTGCTGCTTTATTTTGCGCATAAAACGCTTTAGTCCTGCTGTTGATTGCTTGGTTTTATTTAATAGTTTTACGGCGCTTTCATCGGCGCTGCGTTCTTCTTCTACCTGATAGTTTAGCATACTGTTCAAAGCTGAGCTTTGTGAGCCTAAAATAACAGCCATGGCTGCGTCGCCTCGTCCGGTAGAAACGGCGGCAGCTCCAGCCGCCAGCATAGAACCCAGCATTACATATTGCATTTTTTCCAGCTTTAATTTTTGCCGTACGATATGACCGCCTAAAATATGTCCGGTTTCGTGCGCCAAAATTCCGGCCAGTTCGTTTGTGTCATCAATATTCAATAAAGTTCCGGTGTTAACAAATAGATAGTTGCCGTCGCTGACAAAGGCGTTTAAGGAATTATCGCTGACAATGAATATGTTGTTGGCGTTAAAGCTGACGCCGGCGGCTTTGAAAAGCGGCTGCACAACTTTTGCTAAATAGTTTTCGGTTTCGGTATCAGATATTAGAGTCAGACCTTGACTTAGCGCCGTCTTAAAAGGAAAGGCGGCGCATAAGCTCAATAAACATAGAAAACAAATTTTTCGGATTAACCGATAAGTTTTTTCCACCATGATTTTTTCTCCGGTTTAGGTCCTTCAACCGGTTGCTGAACAGGTTTTTCTTCACGTTCCAACGGTCTTCTGTCACGGCGAAAGCGGCGACTGCGTCCGCCTTTGCGTGAGCGGCGGTTGTCTGTGCTGTTATCCTCGGTCGCTGTTTCTTCGTTGCTATCAGCCTCTTCGTCATCGATTTCGATGTTTTCCGCTTCATAACAAGTGGCAGCGGCTTCTTTGCAAACAACCGGATTCGGTAATTTTTCACGCTCAATCTTGAAGTCAGAAGCGTCTTTTAACGAATTATCACCGGCGATAACAATACAGATTTGATATTGTTCTTCCAAAGCCGAAAGCTGTTTGCGCTTTTGGTTCAGCAAATAGGCGGCAATATCAGCCGGAACAGTGGCGGTAATTTTCATATTTTGACCGCGCACTGCTTCGCCTTCTATAGCGCGCAAAATCAACGTTGTTCCGGATTCGATAGTACGTACAACCCCATGACCATGGCAATATGGACAAGTTTCATAGTTGCTTTCCATAAATGACGAGTGCATGCGTTGACGCGAAATCTCTAATAACCCAAAAATGCTCATCTTGGCAATTTGAATGCGTGCACGGTCGTCTTTCATTGCCTCTTTCATGCGTTTTTCAACAGCCACATTGTTTTGCGGTTCATACATATCAATAAAATCGACCACAACCAAACCGGCTAAATCACGCATTTTCAGCTGTTTGGCAATTTCATCGGCAGCTTCAAGATTTGTCTTGAGCGCGGTTTCTTCAATATCTTTTTCTTTTGTTGCGCGTCCTGAGTTTACATCAATAGAAACCAAAGCTTCGGTTGGGTTGATTACCAAATAACCGCCGGATTCCAGCTGAACAATTGGATTATGCAGCTTATCCAACTGAGCTTCAATTTGAAAACGTTGGAACACCGGAGCTTCACCTTGACGGCGGCATTTTATATGTTTCAAATTATGCGGCGATAAAATTTTAACAAAGTTACGCGCTGTTTGATAAGCGGCGTCACCGTCGATAATAACTTCAGCAATATCTTTTGTATACATATCGCGCAAAGCACGTTTAATCAAATTACCTTCTTCATAAATGATTGCCGGCGGCTGATTGCGCAAGGCGCTGTAGCGAATAGCGTTCCAAGTACGGATAAGATAATTGTAGTCGCGTACAATATCGGCTTTGGTTTTGTCTTCGCCAGCGGTGCGCACAATCAGCGACATTTCCGGATTAAGCGGTAATTCTTTGATTATGCTTTTTAAGCGTTTACGGTCATTAGCGTTAGTGATTTTGCGTGAAACGCCGCCGCTTTTAATGCGGTTAGGCATCAAAACGCAATAGCGTCCGGCCAAAGAAATATAGGTTGTGCAAGCAGCGCCTTTGTTACCGCGTTCTTCTTTGACAACCTGAACCAAAAGAGTTTGCCCTTCTTTTATCACATCTTGAATTGTGCTGCGGTGAAAAAGCTTGCGAGCTCGCAAAAGCTTGCGCTGCAAATCAAAATTGTATTCTGTCGATTCGCCGTCGGTATCTTCGTCATCATCATCGTCTACGCAATCTTCTTCAATGGATTCGTCATCAGTGCCGGTATCGTCGGCCATGGTTTTAGGCGCTTCGGCTTTTTTACGCGGACGGCGTGTATAGCGGCGACGTTTTTTAGGTGCTTCTTCAGATTTAGATTCGTCTGCAGTATTTTCATTGTTTTCTTCAGAATTTTCGGCAACTGCCGTCTCTTCATCTGTGGTTTGTGTTTCAGTGTTCTCTGTTGTTGTTTCTGAAACAGATTCGTTGTTTCCTTGTAAATAATCGTCATTTTCCGGAATAACGTTTTGCGCAGGTTCTAGCTGAGATTCTTCAATTTCTTGCGCTTGTTCTGCTTCTAAACGGCGCTGCGCTTCCTGAGCCTCTTTTTCTGCTTTATAACGCGCTTTTTCGGCTTCGCGTTCTTTCAAATACTGAATTTTATTATTGATGATTTCGTCAACTTCGGCATTGACTTCGTTCAATACTTCTTCTGAAACATTGTAGTAGTCCGGATGAATTTCATTAAAAGCCAAAAAACCGTGTTTGTTGCCGCCGTAATCAATAAAAGCAGCTTGCAAAGATGGCTCAATGCGGATTACTTTAGCTGTGTAAATATTTCCTTTGATTTGTTTGCGTGAAGATGATTCAAATTCTACATCTTCAACTTTGTTGCCATCAACAATCACAACGCGGGTTTCCTCCGGCTGAGTGTCGTCGATTAACATTCTTTTAGTCATTATATAACCCCATAACATGGCTCAAAATAAGAGCCGTTAATCCAACGGGTGTGATAATAAATTGCAAAATTCGCCTGAGGCGTAAAATTAACACAATACCTAAACCGCCTTGTTTTATCAAAGACGGGAACAGCGTTTTGCCAATATCTTTTCCGTTATTTCTTCCTTATTCTTCTTACTTATTAGAAAATGCCGGAAAAGATGTTATCTAACCCAAACTTTTTGCTTCCGTTATTGTTAAAAATAATTTTTTCATGTCACAATAAAACTCTCAAATTAAAAATTATTTTCAACCGAAAAACAACGTTAGCATAATAAATAAAAATAAAAAAACAATAAATTTTTTAAAATTTTGCCAAAAAAAATATAAATTTTAACATATTGGTAATAAGTGAATTTTATAATTTCAGCCAAAATGAGGTATACGTATGCTTAAATTTATAAAACAAATCGCAGGAACTTTGATTGCATTTTTCTGGATGGGGCTTTTTGCGTCAACAGCCGCCGCTGCCGTGAATGTCAATGATTTTCGCATTGGCAATCAGTCAGATGGTGTGCGTGTGGTTTTTGATATGAGTCAAAGTGTGAATTATCGTGTGTTTCTTTTGGATAATCCAAAACGTTTGGTTATAGATTTAGACAATACCTCTATAAATAAAGTTTTTACCGGAACCAATAATCAATTAATTTCTAAAACTCGTGTCGGCAAGCTCGATGGTAACAACAAGCGTGTGGTTTTAGAACTGGCGCGTCCAATGATTATAAAAAAAGCTTTTATGCTGCAGCCGCAAAGCGGTAAGCCGTGGCGTTTTGTGGTAGATGCCAAGTTGGCAACGGCGCAAGAGTTTAAAGATGGTATCAGCAGCAAAAAAATTGTGACTAATGACACCAAATTTGTTCCGCAAGAAAATAAAGGTCCTGACAGCTGGTTTGGTTTTGGCAGTCAGGATAACAATACTTCGGGTAAAGCTGCAAAGCGCAAACGCGTTATTGTTCTGGACCCTGGTCATGGCGGAAAAGACCCTGGAGCAATAGGCGCTCATGGTAAAACTTTTGAAAAAAACATCACTTTGGCGATGGGAAAAGAATTGCAAGAGATTTTACGCCGTCGCGGATATACCGTATATTTGACACGTAACACCGATATCTTTATTCCGTTGCGGCAGCGTATTAAAATTGCGCAAAAGTATAAAGCCGATTTATTTATGTCACTGCATGCGGATAGTGCGAAAAACCGCTCGGCAACCGGTTTGTCAGTATATACTCTTTCGGATAGAGCTTCCGACGCCGAGGCCGCTGCTTTGGCCGAACGTGAAAATAAAGCCGATATCATCGGCGGTGTTGATTTGGGTAACAATACCAAAGAAGTTAACGATATTTTGATTTCTTTATCGCAAACCGATAGCCGCAATAAATCATCAAAATACGCCACATATTTAGTAAAAGAGATGTCAAAAAGCGTTAAGCTTGTTAAAAATACCCATCGTTTTGCCGGTTTTGCGGTGTTAAAAGCGCCGGATATGCCGTCGGCATTATTGGAAATGGGCTATCTTTCTAATAAAACAGAAGAGGCAAATTTGAAAACTCGGGCCTATCGCCGAAAATTAGCCAATTCTGCCGCCGCTGCAATTGATAAATATTTTAACGATCCTGAAATTGCTTCTAATTAACATAAACTGCTGTAAACTGTGATATTTTTATTGCATTTTTTTAAGATTGTAATAAATTTTCACTAACTTTTAATTCGCTTAAGTGAGTGTAAATGCTGAAACTTTTATCATATTTAGCCAGTATGGCTTTGTTTTTTTTGATTATTTTGATAATTGGTCTTACCTATGGGATGACCAAAATCAATATAACAATTCCGGATTACCGTCAGCTTGAAACCTATGAACCGCCGGTCACAACCCGTTTGTTTGCCGGCGATGGTCAAGTTATGATGGAATACGCTGCCGAAAAGCGTTTGTTTGTGCCGATTGAAAAAATTCCGGATAAGGTGAAACATGCTTTTATCGCTGCAGAAGATAAACATTTTTATACTCACTCAGGTATTGACTACATCGGTATAGTCCGTGCGGTTTTGGGCAATTTGAAAAAAATCGGCACCGGTCGCCGTCCGGCGGGAGCTTCTACAATTACGCAGCAAGTGGCAAAAAACTTTTTGCTGAGTTCCGAACTTTCCTATACCCGAAAAATTAAAGAAGCTATTTTGGCGCGCCGTATTGATAAGGCTTTTTCCAAAGATCATATTTTAGAGCTGTATCTGAACGAAATTTATTTGGGTAACCGCGCTTATGGCGTAGCTGCCGCGGCAATGAACTATTTTGGCAAGTCGCTTGATGATTTGACGTTAGATGAAATTGCTTATTTAGCTGCCTTACCGAAAGGGCCAAACAATTATAATCCTAAAACTCGCTATGATGCGGCTGTTGCTCGCCGCAACTGGGTTATCTCACGTATGGTTGAAGATGGGTACGCTGATGAAAAAGAGGCGGAAGAAGCCAAAAAGCGTCCTTTGAAAGTTGTGGAACGCAAAAGCGGATTTTTGAAGGATACCGAGTATTATAGCGAAGAGGTACGCCGTACTATCAGTCGCAATTTTGGCGATGAAGCGCTTTATCAGGGCGGTTTAATTGTGCGTACCACCATTGATCCGCGTTTGCAGGAAATAGCCACCAAGGCTTTGCGTAAAGGTCTGCTTGAATATGATCGCCGTCATGGTTGGCGCGGGGCGACAACTTCTATAAAAATTGATGAAAATTATAAAAAAAGCTTGGCAGATGCTAAATTAACCAGTGGTGCAGAGGAAAGCTGGAAAAAAGCCGTCGTGCTCAAAGTTACTAAAGATAAGGCTGAAATAGAAACTGCTGACGGCGCGAATGGGGAGATTCCATTGTCGCTGTTGGCTTGGGCTCGTCATACCGAAAAAGGGCAGAATATGGGGCCGGTTCCGACTTCGGTGGAGCAGGTTCTGCGCAAAGGCGATGTGATTTATGTTGAGAAAACCGCCGG
Source organism: uncultured Alphaproteobacteria bacterium (assembly GCA_934277435.1). Taxonomy (GTDB): domain Bacteria; phylum Pseudomonadota; class Alphaproteobacteria; order RF32; family CAG-239; genus RUG410. Next base: position 48,246 of record CAKQUE010000003.1, read on the forward strand.
AAAAGATAAAGAAAATTATAATCTACGGCAAATTCCGGAGATTGAAGGCGGTATGGCGGTTATGGACCCTCACACCGGTAAGGTTTTGGCGCTGGTCGGTGGATTTTCTTTTGCTAAATCGCAATTTAACCGCGCTACACAGGCTTATCGTCAAACCGGTTCTACTTTTAAGCCGTTTGTTTATTTAACGGCGCTGGAGCTTGGCTATTCGCCGACGGATTTGATTTTGGACGCTCCGTTTGTTTTGGATCAAGGCGAAGGCTTGCCAAAATGGAAACCGGTTAACTTTTCAAAAAAGTTCTATGGGCTTATGACTTTGCGCCGCGGCGTAGAGCTATCCAAAAACCTGATGACAGTTCGTTTGGCGCAGGATATAGGTATGGATAAAATCGTAGATATGTCAAAGCGTATTGGTGTAAACGACCATTTGGCGCCTTATTTGTCATCATCATTGGGTGCTGCCGATACCAGAGTCATCAATATGGTTGCTGCTTACGCCGTGATAGTAAACGGCGGTAAAAAAGTTCCGCCATATATGATTGAACGTATTCAAGACCGTAAGGGACGTACTATTTATCGCCACGAGCAAACACCTTGTCCGGATTGCAAAGCAACAAAATGGGCAAATCAGCCGGTTCCAGATTTTCACGTTGTGCGTGAACAAGTGGTCGATCCATTGTCGGCTTATCAAATGACTTCTATACTTGAAGGTGTGGCAACACGCGGAACTGGCGCCAGATTGAACGGCTTGCACCGCCATGTTGCCGGCAAAACCGGTACAACAAATGAAACGAAGGACGCTTGGTTTGTGGGCTTTACTCCTGATTTGGTAGCCGGCGTTTATGTTGGCTATGATGAACCAATAAGTTTGGGACGTAGTGAAACCGGCGCTCATTCGGCGTTACCTATTTTTTATGATTTTATGGCAGAAGCTTTGAAAAATACGCCGGATACAAATTTCCGCATACCGGAAGGAATCAAATTGGTGCGTGTGAATCCGCAAACTGGTAAACCGTCGTCTCCAAGCGATTCGACAGTGATTATTGAGGCTTTGAAACCTGATTTTGAATTTAATAACAAACAGCGCGTTATCGGCGATGATGAGGACAATATCGCAGGTCCGGAAGATGACGAGAGCACAGTGCAAATGGGAGGCGAATACTAAAGATGAAGGCCGAATTTTATAATTTAATCAATGAAATAAAGCAATCGTTAGAATTGCTGAGGAGGTCTCTTTGACTATGACAATGCTGTGCAGCGCCGCGAGGAGCTGGAAGCTTTGTCTGCCGACCCCAATCTTTGGGATAATCAGGAAAAAGCGCAAAAACTGATGAGTGAAAAAAACACTCTGGAAGCCTCATTAGATGCTTATGACGGTTATGTGCGCTCACTTGATGATTATGCCGAAATGGTGGAATTTGCCGAAAGTGAAAATGATGAAGCCATGCTTGAGGAGTTGCAAACCAATTTAGAGGCATTACAGGCAACGGTCAAGCACGCAGAACTAGAGGCTTTGCTTTCGGGAGAGGCCGACGCTAACGACACTTATTTAGAAGTTCATGCCGGCAGTGGCGGAACTGAGGCTATGGATTGGGCGCAAATGCTTTTGCGAATGTATACGCGTTGGGCCGAAACTCACCATTATAAAGTTGAATACATTGAAGAAACCGAAGGCGAGGTAGCCGGTTTGAAATCTGCAACCATCAAAATCAGCGGACACAATGCTTATGGCTGGCTCAAGTCAGAAAGCGGAGTGCATCGTTTGGTGCGTATTTCTCCGTTTGACAGCGCCGCCCGTCGTCACACCAGTTTTGCCTCAATTGGAGTGTATCCGGTGATTGATGACAATATTCAAATAGAAATAAATGAAGCAGATTGCCGAATTGATACCTACCGTGCTTCCGGAGCAGGCGGTCAGCATATTAATAAAACGGATTCGGCGGTGCGTATTACCCATATTCCAACAGGTATTGTCGTTTCTAGCCAAACTCAGCGTTCACAATTTCAAAACCGTGATAACTGTTGGAAAATGCTGCGGGCGCGCTTATATGAAAGAGAAATGCAAAAGCGTGCCGACAAGGCGCAAGAGGTGCGGGATAATCAAGGCGATAATGGCTGGGGTTTCCAGATTCGCTCTTATGTTTTGCAACCGTACCGCTTGATAAAAGATTTGCGCACCGACGCAGAAACAGCCGATGTAAAAGGCGTTTTGGATGGTGATATAGATTTGTTTTTATCGGCCGCGCTGGCGCAAAAAATACAAAATGACAATTCTGCCGTATAGGTAACATAGTTTGGAAAGAATATGAAAAAATTATCGCCGCAATTATATTTTCTTCGCAAAACCATAGATTTTTTTATGGTTGGTATGTTTGTGGTGATGCTTTTATTTTTCTGGACTTTATATAAAGGTCCGATTTCAGTTCCATATTTAAAGCCGTATATTATTCAGGCGCTAAACTATGATGAGAGCGATTACAGCGTTGGTTTAGGCAAGGTTAACTTGGAGCTGGTGCGTTCAGTTCAACCGCTGCGCATTACGGCCGAAGATATTAACCTCAAAAAGAAAGACGGCACTTTTGCCATCAGTGCGCCAAAGCTTTATCTGTCGTTCAGCCTGCGCGCTTTGCTAAAAGGTATTATTGCCCCAAGCGATGTTAGTTTGGATAATCCTACTGTGTATATTTTTGCCGATTACGGGGTGGAAAAAGAACATATCAACGAGGCAAACAAAAAGAAATTGGCGTTTTATGTCGATAAGTTCAAGGATTTTCTTAACAATTATAATTCTCCCGAAAAAATCTATCCGGAAAGTTATGTTAACAACATCAATATTAAAGGCGCTGAAGTGGAATTTCATGAGGTTGATTTGGGGCGCAAATGGATGCTTTCGGATTTAAACTTTGAATTTAGCCGCAATTTGGTGAATTTGGAGCTTAACGCCGATGCTTTGGTTAACTTAAATGATAAGGTTGCTTCCGTAGGGTTTGAAAGTGAATATCATGCTTCCAGCGATAAGTTGGATTTGGAAGTTTATTTTTCGGATTTGATTTTATCGGATATTATGAGCAGTTTCGACACCCAGCTGACAGATGAAAAAACGCAATCCGGATTTAGCATTAATGTGCCGGTTAATGGCAAAATCAACACAGAAATAGATGTTTCGGATATTTTGCAGCATCCTGAAAATGCCGCCGCCTATTTGAGTGACGCCGTCAAAAAAATCAACTTTGAACTGGACGGTGGTCATGGCTATGTGGCTTTTGACAATGACGAAAAGTACAATTATGAAATAGATGAAATGGTGCTTGCAGGAGAGCTTACCGGCGGATTTGATGAACTGAATATTAAAAACGCCGATTTCAAAATGGGTGGTCAGACGGCGCAAATCAGCTTTGTTGCCAAGGGCTTGGAAAATTATTATCTTGAACATTCGCTTGAAGGTGTAACCGCTGAATTTACAGCCCAAATAGATGAATTTTCGTTGGAAAACTTATCTCGTTTTTGGCCAAGATACTTAGCCGAACCGGCATGGCAATGGTGTAAAGACGGTTTGACCGGCGGGCAGGCAAAAAAGGGTAAGTTTGTGTTTAAGTTTGGTTATGATAACCAAGCAAAGTCCTTTGGTCTGCTTAGTTTAGACGGTGTTGCCGATTTAGAAGACGGAGATTTGCATTATCTGGAAGGTATGCCAGATGTTCATAATGTTTATGGCCGCGCCAAATTTAGTATGCAGAATATTTCTATTGACGTAGATAAAGGAGTTAGCGACGGCGTTATCATAACCGGCGGCAATGTTAATATTTATGATTTGCACAAAGAAGATAATTTTATTTCAATAAATCTTATTGGTAACTCCAGCATCACGGACGCGCTGAATTTAATCAATAATCCGCCGCTGAAAATAGCCGCTGGAATGGGAGTTGATCCCAAAACTATTAATGGTAATGTCGATGTGCAATTAAAACTTGATTTTGAGCTGAAACAGGATTTAGACGCCAACGATATTAAGGTTGATGTAAAGGCCGATTTACATGATGTGTCTAACTCAAATTTTGTGCCGGGGCATACAATGTCGGCGCAGAATTTATTACTTTTGGTCAATTCTGATGGCTGGAGTTTGAGCGGTGAAGCCAACTATGATACTTTGCCGATAAAATTGGCTATTAATGAAAAGTTTGCCGAAAAAAAATATAAGAGCAAATGTAATATTTCCTTCAAACTTGATGATGCTGCTAAAAAAGCGTTGGGTTTGGATTGGGCTGTGTTGCAAGAGCCTAATATTTCAGGCTATGCTTTGGTTGATGCGGATATAACCGTTCAGCAAAATGATGAAATTTCTGTAAAAGTTAAAGCGGATTTGAAAAATACTGCGATAGATTTTGCTTATTTGGGTTTTGTTAAGCCTTTGAATCAAGCTTCTAGTGCCAGTGCCGACGTTGTCTTGATAAAAGATAAAATTAAGTCTATAAAAAATATCAAACTGCAAAAGTCCGGCTTTAATATTGCCGGAGGATTAACTATGTATCCTAACGGCAGAGTGAAAACCGTGGACATTAACCAAATCAAAGGTCCAAAAACTTCGGCTCGTGCCAAAGTCAGCCTGAGTGATTCGGAAAATCCATGGCTGAAGGTTGAAATTTCTGGTTTGAGTTATGATTTATCACCGTTTTTTGAGCAGATTAAAAGTAAGCGCCAAAAGAATAATAATCAGCTTCCTGTGCAGGCAAATGATGATGATGGATTTGAAAAGGCGAACAATACCGACATATTTATGACTGTTAACAGCTTGTGGACCAACAATACCACGCCGATTCAAAATTTTGCCGGCAGCGCCAAAATCCGTAAGGGTATCGGTATGGAAGAGCTGCACATGGTCGGCAACTATGGTATTGATAAATCAATTAAATTGAAGTTGGACTATATTCCAAAAGGCAATAAAGAACACTATCTTTCTATTGACAGTAACAACGCCGGCAGCACTTTTAAGGTTTTGCGCCTATATGACAATATGGTGGGCGGAACTATGAAAATTGAGGCTCGCCGCCAAGCCGATAAAAAGTTTATCGGACATATGCAGGTGCGTGATTTCAGCATTCAAAACGCGCCGGTAGTGGCAAAACTTTTGAGTGTGGCGTCTTTTACGGGTATGCTGGATTTGCTCAAAGGCGACGGTTTGACCTTTACGCATTTTAACGCACCGTTTGAATATCAATATAAAATATTGACTCTGAAACAGGCTAAAGCCGAGGGCAACGTGGTAGGTATCACCACCAACGGCACCTATAACCGCGCTACCGATGATATTAAAATGAACGGTGTGATTGCTCCGGCTTATAGTATCAACCGTTTTTTGGGCAAAATTCCGGTGGTTGGCAATCTGCTTGCCAGCAAGGACGGTACGATTTTTGCCGCTACTTATAAAATTACCGGCAACGCCGACGACGCGAAAGTTGATATAAATTCTTTGTCAATGCTCAGCCCTAACTCATTAAAGGAATGGTATGCAAAAAACTTTGGCGATTCAGCAAGCGGATACTAAAACTAAAATCGGCGTGGACTTTCATGGTGTGATAAATACCAAACCGGATTTTTTTCGAGAATTTTGCCGTGAAGCCTTAAAATTTGGTCTGGAAGTTTATATTATCAGCGGCGGACCGCGCGAAACAATTTTAGCCTATCTAAATCAATATCAAATTCCCTATACCAAACTTTGGTGTATATTCGATTATTATGAGCAGCGCCATCAGGTAGAATTTTATGACGACGGCTCATTTCATGTTGATGATGAATTGTGGAATAAAGCGAAGGCAGAATATTGCAAGGAGCAGAATATTTGTATTCATATTGATGACAGCGTTATTTATGGTAGGGAGTTTGCAACGCCGTATTGTCGCTATGACGAACAATCAAACAGCTGTGTTTTGAACGGGCAGCAAATTTATTTAGCCAATCCGGCGCAGGCTTTATCGCAAATTTTAGCACTGTGCCGGCAAAAATAAACTTTAACAAAAAAGCCGACATGTCAGGTCTATCGGCTATTCAAAAATCTTAAGAAAAATTATTTTTTTCCAGCTCGGAAAAATACTGCACTGTTTCTTGTGAGAGCAGCTCTGTTGCTGTTTTGTCGCAGCCGATAATGCCATGCGGATGATGCTGCAGAGCGGTAATCGGCCAAACGTGAGAAACATAGCCCTCAATAGCGTGTTGCACAGCTTGTGCTTTTTTGGCGCCGGCGGCTAAAATCAAAACTTCTTCCGCCTCCATCATGGTTTCAATACCAATAGTCAGAGCTACGGTCGGGACTTTGCTCACATCGTTACCAAAAAAACGAGAGTTTGCGCGCAAAGTGCTTGGCGCCAAAAGTTTGGCTCTGGTGCGAGAGTTTAGCGAAGAATACGGCTCGTTTAAAGCTATATGCCCGTCTTCGCCCAGTCCGCCAATAAATAAATTAACGCCGCCGCAATCTTTTAAGGCTTTTTCATATGATGCGCATTCTTTAGAAAAGTTTGTGGTCAAACCATTCAAAAAATGCACATGTTCTTTTTTGACGTTTACAAATTTCAAAAATTTATCCCACAAAGCATATTGAAATCCACGCTCATCACCGGCGCCGACGCCAACATATTCGCAGGTACCGAAAAAGATTACATTTTCAAATGAAACTTTGCCTTCTTTATAGTATTTTGCCAAAACATTAAACATTCCAAGCGGTGTAGAACCGGATGGTAAGCCCAAAACAAACGGCCTTTTTGGGGTAGGACGGTGTTTGTTTATTCTATAAACGACATAATCTGCCGCCCAAGAAGATAAATCTTCGTATGTAGGTTTTATAACAACGCGCATTTCAGTTCTCCTTTAATAGTGCGGCGGAGGTGTTTCTTCGCTCTGTGGTTTGACAATATCCTGCGACAGCATACTTTTCAGCAAAGTATTTTGCGCGGTCAATGTATCTATAATTTTACCTTGCTTAACCACCATTTCGCTCAAATCATCAAGCGCTTTTTGTTGGGTGTCAAGCGTCATTTCAATATCTATCAAGCGCTGATTTATTTCCAAATCTATCATGTTAAACCTCTAACAAATTATTTTTTCGCAGCTTGATTGGCTAAGAATTGAGTTACAATTTCTTTTTCAGCTTCGCGGTTATCTATGCGTTTCAGCAGTTCAGTTTTTTCTTTATCAGACATTTTAATCATATTGCCGGCTCCATTGTTTTTTAAGTAGCTGATTTCATAGCCGCTGTCTTTAACTTCATATTCAAGCAGACCATTTTCATCATATTCTTTATAGGTTTTGCCGTTCCAAACTCCATTTTTATAGTTTTTGCTAAACTTAACCTTGCCATTAGGATAATATGCTGTTTGCGCGCCATCAGGCAAATTATTAGCAAATTTCATAGAAATTAACTTATTGCCTTGTTCGTCAAAAGAGGTTGCTTCTCCATGGAGTACGCCCTTGTAATAAGTCAAGTTCAACATAGGTTTTCCGTTGGCATAAAAATAGGTTTTATCACCGTTTAACACGTTATCTTTATAGGTTGCGTTCACAAGCAGCTGACCATTTTTATCATATTCTTGATATAGACCATTGCGCTGGTTGTCGCGCATTTCTATTTTTTCATTTGGATTTCCGCTGCTTTCAAAAAATGTTTGAATTGTCCCGTTTTGCACACCCTTGAAATATGGAATTTCAGCCATCTTGTTGCCGCCTTCATAATACAAAGTCAACAATCCGGTAAACTGCTGCGGATTAGCGTTTTTTTCTTTTGAAACCAATCTATATTTCAACGAGCCGTTTTTATAATATCCGTCTTCTTTACCGGTGAACAAACCGTTTTCATAAACAGATTCTGTAACTTTATTGCCAAAGTCATCACGGGTAACGACATTGCCGCTGATTTTACCGTCTGCAAAACCAATTTCTTGGTCAATATTTTTGCCATCGGCTTTGTACAATGTTATTTGTCCTGAAATTTTATTGTTTTGCACAAAGGCTTGAGCAGATTTTTTACCGCCTTTGTTATATTTCGTCACAACCCCGTCAACGACACCTTGTCGAACTGTTGCAGTTTTTTGAATATCGCCATTGTCAAAATAATCAATTGACTGACCGCTTAAAATTCCATTTTCATAAGTTCTGTCATATTTGATTTTGCCATTTGGATAATAGGCTATGTCATGACCATTAATCTTGCCATTTTTAAAGTCGGTGACAGACTTTTTCTGCCCGTTTTCATAAAATGTTTGCAGTTGCCCGTTCAGCACACTGTATGTATATGGCAAAACAGAGGCCGGATTGCCGTTACGGTAATATGTTTTCATTAGTCCGTTTGGCTCATCATCTGTAAAATTTGCTTCAATAGCCAGCTTGCCGTTGTCATAGTATTTTTTATATACACCGTTGCGCAAATTGTCGGCAAACGTTGCGGTTTCCATCAATTGACCATTTTTATAATAAGTTTTAGCCTCTCCGGAAACTTCATTATTTTTGTAATTTACATCGGCAAAAAGATTTCCGTCTTCATAATATGTTTTTTGCGAACCTTCATATTTATCATTTACATAAGAATTAAGTTCTTTTAATTCTCCTGATTCATAATAAACTTGTTCTGCGCCTTCGGCCTTGCCGTTTATATATGTTGTTTCGGAAGCAATTTTTCCGTTTTCAAAATATTGTGTAAATTTACCGTTTACTTTGCCTTCATCATTAAACGGCAATGTGTAGCTGATGGTTTTTCCATCATCAAAATAACCAGTTTCTGTCCCCACTTGTACATTGTTTTTAAATTCGGCTGTTACAGAAAGTTTGCCCTCGTCATTAAACGATTGTGCCGGACCATTTAGCTGATTGTCTTTATAGGTAAAAGTTTTACTTACAGAACCGTCAGGATAATATGTTTCGGTTTGGCCTTCTTGTTTTCCGGCGCTGTATTGTGCCTTTGATTTTAAGGTTCCGTCATCATAATATGTTTTGACAACCCCATCGACTTTTTTGTTTTTGTAAGGAGTTTCCGATTGCACCGAGCCGTCGTCAAAATAATTTTTTTGTACGCCGTCTTCTGTTCGTCTGATGTTGAAAGATTCTTGATTTTGAGTTTCATCAGGGGCGTATGAGCTTTTCAGGTTTGGCAGCCAGTTTAATTTCATTGCAACCAAAAACAAAATTCCAAGGACTATTAAAATAATCAAACCTGTATTTTTTTTCATTTTTCCTCCAACAAAACACAATTTATAGTTTATTTTATTCATAACATGAAGATTTATGTTCTTCAAGATTAATTGCTTTAATCAACAAAAAAAGTCTAGGTATATTGGGCTTGGCGGACCTGCAAAAGTTTTATGATAGAACTTTCCAAATTAATTTGCTGATTTTCGGCAATAAAATTAAGGTTCTCATTTTCTTTGTCTGACAAGGCTTTGGTTATACCGATTTCGTCATAGTAGCTTTGACTGTCTTTTTCCAGTTTGGCGGCGGTGTCTGTATTGCCGGAATCTGTGTAGTATTCAGCTAGTTTGTGGCGGGCATTGGCAATCTGCGGTGCATAGAGAATTTTATCGCCGTTATCAGCCACATTTTGATAGGCGTAAACAGCATTTTTATAGTCTTTTTGCTGCCAATAAACATCACCGTAGCCACTCCATGCGTTTATACTTTGCGGCGCCAGTTCTAATGCAAGTTCAAAAGAATTTTGCGCCAGTCCCAAGTTGTTTTCCATTGCTATGGTTCCAAATAAGCAAGAATATGCCGCGGCTTGTGCATAAATCAAATTTTGGGGTAAACCATTTTGTGTTTCTGCGGTGTCTATTTGCTGTTTGATTAAGTTTTCCAATAGTAGCAGACAAAAAGAATTATCTCCTTGAGCCCAATTATAAAGAGCTTCATTATTTGACGGCAACTCACTGCGAGCAGGAAGAGAGTCAAATTTACCAGTGTTGCAAAGGGTTACAAAATCTCTGACGGCAGAAATTGTTTGCAATATTTCTTCTGTGTTTTTTTCGCCTTGATTGCGATAATACACAGCTTGCGCAATTTTTTCTGGTGTAACTTCACGGCTGAGCATGTTTATTATCAAGCCAATAAGCTCATTCATTGATTCTTGCGGTCTTTGATAATTTAATGAAGTTGTTTTATCCAATTCTTCTTGGATATTATCAATATTTTTGTTCCAATCCAAACGAATATCTTGGTTTTGTTTGGCCTGATATTTTAAATGGTCTTTCAAACGTAAAATATCATCGGTCGTTGCCGAAGAAATCACTAAATCTCGTGATATTTCTTGCTCTTTTTCTTCTAAAGCAGCGTTTCTTTTTTCTGAATAAGTGTGCGGCTGGGAGTTTTGCGGAATTTCATTGTTTGTATTTATGGTTATTCTCGGGCGCTCATCTTCCAAAAATTCTTCTGTTTCATTTGCCGGAGTATTAGCCGCGCCTCCGCTATTTGCATTTTCTGCCGTATAAAATAGTCCGGCTGCAGAGGATTCCCCGTCAGCAATTCGAAAAGTATCAATAACGGATTTTACGTATATCAGCGTTATCAAAACTAAAAACACGGCAAAAGTGGCCATAATATAAATGCCGTTTGGCCCAAATTCTTGGATAACGATGGAATGAAATTTATCAAATTTTGCTAAAAATATGGCTAAAAAGTCATTCAACTGAGAGGAACCTGACAAAGAAATTTTCGAAAAAGTGGTTAAATCAAACATTATATATCCTTTGTTTGGGCGGCTGAATCATCTAGCAATTAAGATAAAACTTCAATTTACTATTTCACTCTACACAAAGCGTTAGGTAAAGTAAAGAATTTTATACAGAAATTGTTTGTTTTTGAATAAGATTGATTAAATCAGCGTCTTCGGTTTTTTGCGCATATTCTAGGGCTAGTTTGATGTTGTTGTCGGCGGCGGATTGATTGCCGGAAAGTTTTTCTATCAGTGCTAAATTAGCGTAGTCGGCGGCCAAACCGGTGCAGCGTTCATGATTTTGTTCCAAAAACAACGATTGCTGCAGCAAAGTTTTGGCTCGTTGTAAATCATTTTTTTGCAAAAAAATCAACCCCAGCAGACTATAGGCGTCGGCAATATGAAAATTTAGGTCTTGAGTTTTATTTTGTTCCAAAATTTGGCGAAGCAACTTTTCTGCGGCCGAATATTTCTTTTGTTTGCTTAAGGCTCGAGCCTGTAAATATAAGGATTCCGCATAGGCAGAATAATTTTTTTGTTCCAAATAAAGTGCAGCGGCGTTTTTGGCTGCTGTGGTCGCTTTTTGATTTTTCCCGCTATCCAAAGCAAAATGCCCAATAAGCTGCAGACTAAAAGCAATGCCGCGCTCATTGTTGATTTGTTGGTGTAAGATAAGGGCGTTATGAGCGTTTTTTTGCGCTGATTTTTCATCTTTTTTAGCCAAATGCAATAAAGACAATTGATTAAAAATATCGGCGCTCAATCTTTTGTTAGAAGTTTGTAAAGCGGTGTTTAGTTTGTCTTCAGCTTCTTCCAGCCTGTTTTCAAACAGCATGAGCATACCCAGCATAGCGGTGGTCTGCGCTTTAAAAAAATCTAGATTAACGGCAGAAAATATTTTTAAAGCGGATTCTATCATAGTTTGGGCAATGTCATTGACGCAGCTGATGCGATAAATTTCAGCCATAAGCAAATAAGTCTGCGCTTCTTCAAACAGAAAATGTTGTTGCTTAAAAAGCTTTAGCGCCAAAGAAGCTTGCTCCGAAGCTGAGAGCATATCGCCTTCTTGTAAATAGGAAATCGCCAACAAATAGGCCTTGTAGGCTTTAAGCTGCTGTGTTAAATGCTTGGAGCTTAAATGTCGCAACAGGCTAGGCAGTTCTCGGTCAAAAAAAAGAAAATGTGCAAGCTGCGCGGTTGCTAAAAGCGTTTGCGGACAGCTTAAATTTTTGCGCGATTTTTTCAGTTTTACGTATATCTTTTCTGGCGACTGAGTAAATGCTTGCAATAACAAACTTAAAGGCTTGTTTTTTGTTTTAAAGTAAAGAGCTGCTTTTTCTGGACGTCCGCCGATTAAGTAAACTAAGGTATTTTTAGCCTTGGCAGAAAAAGAAAAGAATAGTTCAGCTAAAGCTTTATTGACAACTAGGGTTGAAAAGAAGGTTGATTCTTTATATATCTGCTGCCGTTTTAGGATGTTTATCTGCGCCAATTTTTTCAAATGCTTAAAGCGCCAATAGGTCAAAAATCCTAAAACAATTAGGAAAATTAAAGCAAGCAGACCGCCTAAGCCGCCAAAAATAAAATATTTTTCCAACATTTACACTCTATTAGCAATTTACAGTTTATTATAAAAACACTCTATAAATTATAAAGGAAAATTTTAAAATGGCTATTACAAAATTAACTTCCGACCAACTTTATCGCAAATGTGATCCGTCAAAATTTGATTTTAACACAACTGCCGATTTGGAAGAGCGTTTATCCGCTTTGGGGCAGGATAGGGCTATTCATGCGGTGGAGCTTGGTATACATATCAAATCTCGCGGCTACAATTTATTTTGCTTAGGTCCTGAGGGAACCGGCAAAACCAGTTTGGTTAAACGTATTTTGGAAAAGGAAGCTAAAAACCGCAAAACTCCAGACGATTGGGCTTATGTGTATAATTTTGATGAGCCATATAAACCGATTGCTATGAGTTTTCCGGCCGGTCAAGCCGCAGAATTTGCCAAAGATGTTGATGAGTTACTCGATGAATTGGCGGATTCGCTGCCGGAGATTATTGAGTCTGAGGAATATAAGGCGGCGCTTGGTATTATTCGCCAAAAATATAAGGCTAAAAAAGAAGAATATATCAATGTGTTGCAGAAAAAAGCCAAAGGCAAGCGAGTTTCTTTGCTGCATATGCAAATGGGGCTTGTTGTGGCGCCGATGAAAGATGGCGAAGTTTTGAGCCCAGATGCGTTTGAACAGCTTCCGGAAGAAGAAAAGAAGCTGGTTATGGACGATTTAAACGCCATGCAGGAAGAAATTGAAAACGCTACTCAGGATTTGCCGCGTTGGGAAGAAAAACAAAAACGCGAGATTACTATTTTGCGTGAAAAATTTGTTCGTTCGGCGGTGAAAGATCCGATTGATGCCTTGCGTAAAAAATATAAAAGCCAACAGCCGTCCAGATTTTTGAAACAAATCCAAGACAATATTATGGATAATATTGATGATTTTGTGCCGACTGACAACGATAAACAAGCGGCGGCAACCGGTGCAGATGAAGATCCTTTACAGCAGCTTCTGAGCAAAATGAAACAGCCGGAGGAAGACAAATTTGCCAAATTTAAAGTTAATGTGATTGTTAAAAACGTGCCAAATTCCGGCGCGCCGATAATTACTGTTGACTATCCTACTCAGGGCAATTTAGTGGGAAAAGTGGAGCGCATTCAGCAATACGGCGCATTGCTGACCGATTTTACTTTGATTAAAGCCGGCGCATTGCATCAGGCTAACGGCGGATTTTTACTGCTTGACGCTCGCAAAGTCTTGGAACAGCCTTTTGCTTGGGATTCTTTGAAACGAGCTATTGCCTCCAAACGTGTAAAAATTGAAGCGCCGTCAGAAGAAACCAGTTTCACCACCATTTCTCTGGATCCAGAGCCCATTCCTTTAGATATTAAGGTGGTTTTGACCGGCGATTTCGAAATTTATGAATTGCTGAGCGAGAGAGATCCTGATTTCCGCGACTTTTTCAAAGTTGAGGCTGATTTTGGCATGATTATGGATAGAAATGCCGAAAATGAAGTGGAATATGCCAAACTTATCGGCTCTCTTTCAAAAAAGAAACAACTGCGCTCGCTCAATCGTCAGGCAGTAGCGAGGGTTATTGAATATGCCTCTCGTTTGGCCGATGACGCCGGAAAATTGACCGCGCACATTTCTTCTATTGGTGACTTATTGCGCGAGGCCGATTATTGGGCGCGTGTTTCCAACTCTAAGCAGATTGGCAAAAATCACATTGACCAAGCCATAGAAGCGCAGATTTATCGTTCTGACCGCATTAAAAAAGCCATGCTGGAAGAAATCGACAAAGGCACCATTTTAATGGATGTCAAAGGCGAACGCGTGGGTCAGATTAATGGTCTGGTTGTCTATGATTTTTCGCGTTATTCATTTGGTAAGCCGGCGCGCATTACCACGCAGGTGCGTATCGGAAAAGGCGATTTTATTGATATTGAGCGCGAAATTTCTATGAGTGGTCCAATTCATACCAAAGGCGTATTGATATTAAAATCATTGATTGCTAACCGTTTTGCCAAACATTCTCCGCTTTCATTGTCTGCTTCTATTGTGTTTGAACAGTCATATGGCGGAGTTGATGGCGATAGCGCTTCTTCAACCGAGTACTATTGCTTGATGTCGGCGATTGCTAATTTGCCGATAAAGCAAAGCATTGCTGTAACTGGTTCTATCAATCAGTTTGGAGAAATTCAGCCAATTGGCGGAGTAAACGAAAAAATTGAAGGTTTCTTTGATGTTTGCGCTCACGATGGCCTAAACGGCAAGCAAGGAGTGATTATTCCGCGTACCAATGTCGATAATTTGATGCTGCGGGCAGATATTGTGCAGGCTGTAGAGGAAGGACGCTTTACCATTTATGCAATTGACACTGTTGATGACGGTGTAGAAATTTTGACAGGTGTCAAAGCTGGCGCGCCGGATAGCAAAGGAAATTATCCAAAAGGTACTGTAAACTATTTGGTAGAAGAAAGCCTGCGTCAATATTATAAAGACTATGCTCGTTATGCTAAAGAAACTCATGGTTGTTTATAACAAAAAGCATAAAAAAACACCGTTTAGCCTACGCTAAGCGGTGTTTCTTTTGTTTTTATGCTCTTTTGGCTGCGGCCTCAAGAAGCTCCTTGGCTTTCAGCATATTTTTATGCTGACGTGAACCAAGTTCGATTTTGGGGCGGTTTGGACACGTTGTTGTAAACTCGTATCCTTCAACAAAATCCTTCGCTGAAATCGCCTGCGGGTCATTTGCGATTCCGTAGACAACAGATTCGTTTTTAATTAACGAATTGTTGCAGAATCTGCAAGAAGGCCCTATCCAAAGGTAACAAGACTCAACATGACCTGTAACCTTGTTTTTCATATACAAGACGTTATCAACGTCCTTCAGTATAGCCGAAGCATAGATGAAGAACGTATCAAAATAAATACGCACTAGCTCTAATTCCATAAAAATAATTTTTAAGGCGTTAATCTGATAATGTTATGCTTGCCAAAGGTATAACCGGATATTTATAATAATTAACTTATAAATTCAATATATAAAATTTTTTGTCTAAAGTCAACTTAAATTTGAAGATGGCGATGAAAAAACTTCAAAAAATGTTAATTATTTATAAAAAATTAAGTAATGATAGGCTTTAATAAAAGCAAAAAGAATTTTGTTAAAGGATATGATATGAATAGTATAATGCCTACCGACGCTTTGGTGCCAATGGTGATAGAACAAACTCCAAAAGGTGAGCGCTCGTTTGATATTTTTTCTCGTTTGCTGAAAGAAAGAATTATTTTTTTGACCGGTGAAGTTAATGACGAAACATCGGCTTTGGTTTGCGCACAGCTCTTGTTTTTGGAAGCCGAAAATCCGAAAAAAGATATTTTCTTGTATATTAACTCTCCGGGTGGCGTAGTTACTTCCGGTATGGCTATGTATGACACCATGCAATATATCTCTTGCGATGTGGTGACAATTTGTATTGGTCAGGCATGTTCTATGGGGTCATTTTTACTTGCCGGCGGAACCAAAGGCAAGCGCTATTCTTTGCCAAACTCGCAGATTATGATTCACCAGCCGTCCGGCGGTGCCAAAGGACAGGCTGCGGATATTGAAATTCAGGCCAAATTGATTTTGGATTTGCGTAAACGTTTAAATGCAATTTACGCCCAAAACACCGGTCAAAAAATTTCGGTCATTGAGCGCGCTATGGACAGAGATAATTTTATGACGCCGCAAGAAGCCTTGGATTTTGGTTTGATTGACCATATTATTACCAACCGTGAAGAAGTTAAGTAGGTGAAAAATGAGTGAAGATAACGAAGAAATTTTGCATTGTTCGTTTTGCGGCAAAAGTCAAAAAGAGGTAAAAAAACTGGTCGCCGGACGCGGTGTTTATATTTGCAATGAGTGCATAGATGTTTGCCATTCCATTATGGAAGATGAGGCGGAGCTTGCTCCGGAAAATAAAACAGCGTCTACTGATGAACCGTTGATGAACAGTTTGCCCACCCCGTCAAAAATCAAAGAGTTTCTAGATGAATATGTGATTGGGCAGGATTATGCTAAAAAAGTTTTATCCGTTGCTGTATATAATCACTATAAACGTTTGAATAATCCCAAAAAAGACGAAGTGGATATCACCAAATCAAATGTGATTTTAATTGGTTCTACCGGTTGCGGTAAAACTTTGCTGGCGCAAACTTTGGCAAAGATTTTGAATGTTCCGTTTGCTATTGCCGACGCCACCACCTTAACCGAAGCCGGTTATGTTGGCGAAGATGTTGAAAATATTGTGCTAAAATTAGTGCAAAACGCTAATTATGACATTGAAAAGGCTCAGCGCGGTATCATTTATATTGATGAAATCGATAAAATTTCCCGCAAAGGCGACGGACCGTCAATTACGCGCGATGTGTCGGGCGAGGGCGTGCAGCAGGCTTTGCTGAAAATTATTGAAGGCACTGTTGCCAATGTTCCACCGCAAGGCGGACGCAAGCATCCTCAGCAAGAATTTTTGCATGTAGACACTAAAAATATTTTGTTTATTTGCGGCGGTGCGTTTGCCGGTTTGGAAAAAATTGTTGAAAAGCATGGCACAGAAAGCGGAAATTCCATTGGTTTTGGCGCTAAAGTGGAAAAAGATGAAAAGACTATCGGTCAGATTTTGAAGGACGTTCGTCCGGAAGATTTGATTAAATACGGACTTATTCCGGAATTTACCGGACGTGTGCCGGTTATCGCCACTTTAGACGATTTGAACGAAGACGCTTTAATCCGTGTTTTGACCGAGCCGAAAAACGCTTTAGTCAGCCAATACGCCTCTTTGTTTGGTATGGATGACGTCAAGCTGACAATCACGACGGAAGCATTGCGCGCCATTGCTAAAAAAGCGATAGAACGCAAAACCGGCGCTCGTGGGTTGCGCGCGATTATGGAAGAAATTTTGATGGAATGGATGTATGAACTTCCAGACAAAAAAGATATCGCTGAAATTGTGATAGATGAAAAAGTTATTACAGACGGCGAAAAGCCAAAATTGCTAAAACATAAAGAAGAAACAAAAAAATCAGCTTAGGCTGATTTTTTTTTTGTAAATAAAGAATGTGAAAAACGTTGCAGCTAGTGCTAATCAGCGTCCCTAGCACCATTACTTTCGTTGTCATACTTGGGTGGCACACCCCACAGGATGTGCCAATCCCGAGTATCCATAACGCCATTGCGGCAAACACTAAAGTGGTGTTTTGGGCACCAGTCATTATCGGGCCTGTCCCGATAATCTTGTGTAAGCATACTCCTTATGCAATAATAAGGCTAATTTATTGACTTGGTTAGATGTTTGTTGCCAGAAGATCCTAGGCACAAGGCCTAGGATGACTGGTGTTGAAAAACGAAAAAACTGTGTCGGTTTTAACGCCATTGCGGTAGCAATGTCAATATGCGTTGCAGTGGGCAACAAGGTTGTGGATTCTCCAGTCTGCCTCAGCCTATAAAGTGGCATGAGGCACTGAAGAATGACGCCGAGAGCGGAGGAGTAAAAACCGTTGCAACAAGTGTTGCATTATCGTCCAGAGCACCATTACTTTCGTTGTCATACTTGGGTGGCACACCCCACAGGATGTGCCAATCCCGAGTATCCATAACGCCATTGCGGTAGCAATGGCAATATGCGTTGCCGTGGGCAACAAAGTCGTGGATTTTCCAGTCTGCCTCAGCCTATAAGGCGGCATGAGGCGCTGAAGAATGACGTTGAGAGCGGAGGCTAAAAAACGCCGTCTTAGCGTTTGCGGCTAGCTCGCAAAGTACCCCTCACCCGACACTAACGTGTCGACCTCTCCCGCAAGGGGCGAGGTTAAAAAAACGAAAGGCGGGGATAAATCCACCCCGCCTTGCAAATTTGTGTTATCAAAATACTTATTTATTAGTTGTTACTACAAGTTCCTTGATTATATCCCCAACCTGGATATCCATAATTAGAATACATTGATATCAAATACAATTTGTTTTTTTGAAATGTAACTTCTTCGCAGCTATAACCACTTCCCGATTCTTGTGTTTTTTCACAATGTTGATTACTATATTGCGAAGATATCGTATCTGCAAAACATACTTGAGTTGTTGGATCTCCTCCGTCCATATCTCTTGCATATTGGACTACTGTTCTTGATATACCAACTACACCAGAACCCCTTGAAGCACAAACAAAATATGTGCCTGGTTCATAATATTGATTTTTATCTGATAATTCAGAGAGTTCTATACCATCAATTGATTTTGCATAATAACCTACACTATGTCTTCCTGATGAATCAATATTAACATTAGCCAGCCAAGCTCTAAAGGTTTGCAACGTTTGTCCGTGGTTTGGAACACTGCAAGACCAAGTCCTATTTGGAAACGAGGCATAACGAATTGCA
Organism: uncultured Alphaproteobacteria bacterium; assembly: GCA_934277435.1. Classification (GTDB taxonomy): domain Bacteria; phylum Pseudomonadota; class Alphaproteobacteria; order RF32; family CAG-239; genus RUG410. The sequence goes on from CAKQUE010000003.1 coordinate 66,907, forward strand.
AAGCCTGGCATTTCTCTATTATAACAATCACCAATTTTACTGCAAGTAACCCTATAGTTTATATTTTTGCAATTAGCTTCGGTTGAAAAATATCCTTGGGATGCACAGGTTTTATAGCAACCTCCGGAACTCATACAGCCAGATTTTGTGCCGCTTCTGCACTCTTCTATGGTATCGTATGCTCCTTTGTCTGTATCGCAACCACCACATGTTCCCCACTCATCGCCTTTAACTTCAAAACCATTATTATATGGATCGCTCACGCAGCCATTTGGTGTAAACTTTTTATCTTTATGGAAGCTGAAACAATCTGATTTTGTAGTTCCTTGACAAATGGTTTGATATCTGGTTACACCTTTTTTATCAACACAAGTTGCAGATTTATTGCTGATTTTATTTATAGGATTAACACTTGGTGTGCCACCTCTTATATCTAACGATGTTACTTCTTTCAAATTGTTATGACATTGTGAACCTTTTGTACATTTATAACCATCATCTAAATTACCTGTAACACCATAACTATCTGATGACGTGGCTTGACGATACTCATAGAAGCATTTTTCTTCTTTTGGAACGCAATCACCCCATTCATCGCCTTTAACTTCAAAACCATTGTTATAAGTATCGCTTACGCAGCCATTTGGTTTAAACTCATAATTATTACCATAGTCACTACAAATTGATTTTGATGTTCCCTTACAAATCGTCTGATATCTGGTTACACCATTTGAATCAACGCAAGTTGCAGATTTATTGCTGATTTTATTGTATGGAACAACGGTTCCAGCACCTGCAGTAACAGACGATACTTTTATCAATTGAGGGTAACACTGACAGCCGTTTATAGTATAATACATACACTTAGTAGTATTTTCAAAATCTCTTAAGCCGCAGCTATCTGCTGTTGTGGCTTGACGATATTCATAAGTACAACCCACCGGTTTATCTTTACAGGTGTAGCATTGGTTGTTGTTGCTGTCTTTAACGCCTTCAACTTCTTCAGCTGTTTGACTATCGCTGCAGCTTGAAGTGTATTTAGGATTAATATCTTTGCATTCCTTTTCTTTTGCTGTGCAGTTATAGAATGTACCGTTTTTATCTTTACAAGAAGTACAATTATAATCCTCTTCCGGAAGGGCGGTTGTGCTATCGTAAATATTTCTGTTGCACAAGACTGGACAATCGCCCATATAATAGCAACCGCTGGCACTATCAAAATTGCAGCACTGAGAGCTATTCGGATTATCTTCCTGCTCTTCGCATGCTGATTTAGATAGTATACATTTTACTTGCTTGCACTCTACATTTACACCACCATTGTTATAAATTCTTTCAGTATCACATCTTTGGTATTTTGGATTATAAGCTGGACAGCTTGAATATTGACAAGGAACGTCAACATTGCCGCTGCCAACTATACCTCCTTTTCCTTCTCCTTCTCCGCAATCAGCCGAGTCTGGCAAAAAGCACACTCTCGCCGACGCCGAAGAACACGCTAAAAAGCACACTATTAGTGTGGCAAATAGCGAAGTCAGACATCGTTTAATCATTTTGTCTCTCCTAATTATGTCGTTTCAATCTATCTAATTTATTGTGTATTTTCAATAAACTAGACTATTCTACAGGTAACTATAATGTCCAAAAAAACGATCGTTTTTTTGGGACTCCCCAATTTTACCTATCCTATAGTAGCATAAAGTTTATTTTTTTACAAGCAACTATCTGAAATTAGTAAATTTATTCACAAAAATGTAACATTTCAAATTTTAGCAAAAAATAGGCATTTTTATGTGTAAAAAAAACGATTGTTTTTTTGGGACATTTATATTACCTAAACTGGCTTAAATCCTAGGGGTTTAGCTTGGTGTATGTGTAACATAATTAGGAGAAAATTGATGAATAGGCGACGTACTTCAGGACATTATGATTGCAAAACATGTAGGTAAACAGAATTTTGTCAGGCTCTTCTGCAAGAAATGGTAATCTATTTCACTAAAGAAGAATAACTTAAACCAAAAAGGCGGTGTGGATTTATCCCCGCCTTTCGTTTTTTTTTAACCTCGCCCCTTGCGGGAGAGGTCGACACGTTAGTGTCGGGTGAGGGGTGCTTTGCGAGCTAGCCGCAAACGCTAAGACGGCGTTTTTTAGCCTCCGCTCTCAACGTCATTCTTCAGCGCCTCATGCCGCCTTATAGGCTGAGGCAGACTGGAAAATCCATGACTTTGTTGCCCTCGGCAACGCATATTGACATTGCTACCGCAATGGCGTTAAAACCGACACAGTTTTTTCGTTTTTCAACACCAGTCATCCTAGGTCTTGTACCTAGGATCTTCTGGCAACAAACATCTAACCAAGTCAATAAATTAGCCTTATTATTGCATAAGGAGTGTGCTTACACAAGATTATCGGGACAGGCCCGATAATGACTGGTGCTAGGGGCGCTGGCTAGTACTTGTTGCAGCGTTTTTCAGCGCCTCCGTTCTCAACGTCATTCATCACCACATTTTATCTGTGGTAAGACTTAAAAAAAATCCCATAAAAAAAGAACCGGTATAAAAATACCGATTCTTTAAGTAGTGGGCAGTTATTTCTATTTCTCATAGAAATTGATGTCATTACCGTTCATAATGAGCAAGATTCCATTGTTAGAAGCAATAAAGTCAACTCCATTAGCCAAATTTAGGGCGGTTCCATCAAAGTTGTAGATAAAATACTTGCCGTTTTTGCTCAGGGCAAAAAGGCGAAAATCATTATCCACAATGCTGAAACTATCCACATTATCAAAAGTCGTCCATCTGCCGTGATAAAAGGAATCAACCTTTTTACCAGAAAGTCCGGCACAGATGGCAAAAGGCTCAGTCGGACTAGCAACAATCAGATTTTTTTCACTGCAAAGCAGTGATGACCTGCCGCGCAGAGAATACATCCGATAGTTACCGGGGCCACCGCAGACAACAAGACTGTCACCTAGGAACAGTTTGTTATCTTTTGGAATAGGATAGGCGAGGGATACTCTATTACCGTTACAGCGGTATATTTCCCAGCCATCTTCCTCTTGCAGAGCCACAAAGCGTTCTGACGTTTTGTAGTCGGTGACCTTTCTTGACCAGACAACTCTTCTGTCGTTCCACAACAACACATCAAAGCTTGATGTGCTGATCTTGCTGACAATCAGATAACAATGTTTGCCAGCCAGCGGAATTAGCTCAACCTGTGTCAAGGCAAAATCCGAAACCTTTTTTCCTTCGAGGGTGTATAGCCCTTTTGTTGAAAAGATCAGCTCAGCCTCTTCAGCAACAAAAATAGCCGAAACGTCGGTCAGAGGCTCAACTGGCGAAAACTTTACCTCGTTATTTTCTAGGCTGACGTGAAACAAGCTGAACTTGCCATTTTTTTCGATAAGCGTGAGCTTATTCTTTTCAAACAGTTTAAAATCCATATGCGAAAAATTTAAATAATTATACAATATATGTTCTATATATAATCCATGTGGACAATTTTGTCAATAAAAAAGACAGCCAAAGCTGTCTATAAAATTTTGTGATAGCAAAAAAACTATTTTTTGATGTTCGCAGTCAAAGCGCTCAAAACTTTTACCAGTTCTTCTTTCATGTGCGCTCTGTCTACCACCATATCAACCATGCCATGTTCCAGCAGATATTCGGCACGCTGGAAACCTTCCGGCAGTTTTTCATGAATAGTCTGCTCTATCACGCGTTGACCGGCAAACCCGATTAAGCAGCCTTTTTCGGCAATGTTAACATCGCCAAGCATTGCAAACGAGGCCGAAACACCGCCTGTAGTTGGGTCTGTTAAAATAGAAATAAAAGGAATTCCTGCTTCTTTTAGCTCGTTAATAGCTGCCGTTGTGCGAGCCATCTGCATCAGCGAGAGCATACCTTCTTGCATTCGCGCACCACCAGAAGCGGCAACCGTAATCAACGGCTCTTTATCTCTGAGTGCTAATTTTGCGGCTTTAACGATTCCTTCGCCAACGGCAATACCCATAGAACCGCCCATAAATGAAAAATCCATGGCCGCAACCACACTGGCAATGTTGCCGATTTTACCTCGGGCAACCTGTATAGCGTCTTGGCAGCCGGTTTTTTTGCGGTTGCTTTTCAGGCGGTCGGAGTATTTTTGGATATCCTTAAATCTTAGCGGGTCGTCTTGCACCACAGGCAAATCAACCAAAGTATATTGCTCATCATCAAACAGCAGTCTAAAACGCTTTTCTACATATAAACGCAGATGGTGTCCGCAGGCTGTGCAAACATAGTGCGAGTCTTTCAGCTCTTTTGAAAACAACATCTGATTGCAGTTAGGGCATCTTACCCATAAATTATCAGCAATTTCTTTAGGTGTGGTTTTTTTAATTTTCGGACGAACGATTTCTGTAAGCCAGTTCATTAATTATCCTTTCGTGCAAACTTATTTTTCAAAGAAGAAAGCCAGCTTTTAACTTTTCCGGCTTTGGCGTTGCTGTCGCTGTTTTGTGTTGCCTCGGCGCTTGCTTTAGCTTGTTGCTCCAAACCGGCGATGTTTTGTTTTAAGTCGCTGACTGTTTCATTTAGTTTAGCCTGCTCTTTATTCAAAGCCTTGTTGGTTTTGCGCTGCTGTTTTAGTTCTTTTCGCATTGGAGCGGCGCCAAACCACGCGTTGACACGTCCCCATAAATAGCCATAAAGCAAAAAACAAAACAATAAAAGTTTGGTGTTGACATGAACTTCAGTATCTAGCGGCCAAAGCGAAAAAACAAGTCCATCATCGGCTATTTGCGCATTATAAATTCCCCATATAGCAATAAGAATAATCGGAATTTCAAACAGATAGTGTAAAAGTTTCATGTCATCCTCCTTTTTGCGGAAGGCTGAACTTATTTGTCGTTCAGTCTATCGTGCAATTCTTTACCGGTTTTGAAGTGTACAATATTTTTAGCCGGTACGTTAACGCGGGTTTTATTTTTTGGGTTGATTGCTACTCTCGGATTTCTAGTTCTGACCGAAAACGCACCGAAACCTCTGATTTCTACGCGGTCACCGTCAGCCAAAGCCGATGTAAGTTTATTAAAAATAACGCTGACGATATTATCAATATCTTTGATTGTCAGGTTAGGCATTTTTGCTGCAATTCTTTCAACTAATTCAGATCTAGTCACTTTTCCCTCTCATTACAATTACAAAATAAACATTTTCTATTTAGATACACTTTTATTTTTTATATATCCATACAATTTTTAAGATTTTACACAAACATCAGGCGCTCTTAAATATAAAGGCTTAGGATAATTTAGCTTTTTGTTGTTGAATTTTTGCACGGCGCAAGCCGCCAAATCGGTGATAGATGCTGTTTTATCCATACGAATGGCATGCAAAACCAAACCGCTCGGTTTATCTAAAAAGCGTTCAACGCCGTTGCCGATAAGAGTAACGGTTTTGCCTTTTAAGCGGCTGATGATTTCTTCATACGGCAAAGCTTCGGCATCACATAATTTTTCTAGCCGTCCGTTAAAAAGCTGAAAATAAAAGTCAGAGCGCTTGGTTTCTATGATAACGGCATTATAATCGGATAGTTCAGACATATCCAGAGAATGCACATAAGCCTCAAACGCCGAAACTCCGGTCACACTCAGTTTGGGACAAGCTAGGCCAAACGCCCGCGCTGCCGCTATGGATGAGCGAACACCCGTAAATGACCCTGGGCCGACACAAACTGCCAGCAGGTTTATATTTTCAAAAGTCAGATTCTGTTTTTGCAAGATGTTTTGAATTTGCGGCAGCAATGTTTCGGCTTGCCCAAAATCCATTTCTTCCGAAAACTTTTCAATCACTTTATTGTCTTGCAGCAAAACTATTGAACAACAGTCTGCTGTGGTGTCAAAAGCCAATGTTAACATAGTTATCAACCTTATAAAAAAATAAATTGCCTATTTGTTTGCATTTTATTACTATAAAAACAGTAATAAAACAAACATTTTTTTTGTAAAGAAGATTCTGCTATGGATGCTGAGTTATTGCGAGATATAATTTATGTCAGCTTGTTTCTGATTTTTATAATGCTTGGAGTGTTGGCGGCGCTGCAGCTGAAAATATATAAATATAAGCATAAAATTTATTTTATCCGCAGAGATAGGGAACGTTGCAACGAAGTGTTGTACGCTGCAAAAGACGGGTATTTTTGTTTTGTGTATCCCGACCAAAAAGTAAAAGACCCGCAAAAAGGAATTACCGAAAAAAGTTCGCGCCGGCTGGCGGTTTTGTTGGGGCTGAAAAGTGGAACAGCCGCTTCTTTTGCCGAGGTTTGCGATACTTTTTATAAAGAAGACGCACGATTGCTGCAAAAATATGTGAGCTTGCTCCAGCAAGAGGGAAAACGTTTTGAAGATATGCTGCGTCTTAAAGGTTCTGAAAGAGATATTTGCGTGTATGGCAGCCGGATAAACGGAGCTGACAATAATCTTTATTGCGATATAGTCTGGTTTAGAGATGTTACGCCCCAAACTTCAAAAATAGCAGATTTGGCGGCCGAAAAACAAGCGGTTGAAGATTCGTTGAAACAGCTGGAGCAAATGGTTGATGGTTTGGATTATCCAGTGTGGCTGAGAGATGAAAATTTGCAGCTTGCTGTTGTCAATAAAAAATATTTGGAATTTGCGCAGGCGGCAAATAAAGGTGAAGTTATCAAAAGTCAGGTGGAAATATGTAATGGCAAAGGCGACGCGGTGGCTAAGTCTTTGGCTGCGGCGGCGCAAAAAAGTAAAAAGTTGCAGAAAAAAAATCTCAATATTGTTCGCAAAGGCAATTTATTTAATTTTGAACTGCGTGAAAATCCGTATTATGTCGGCGATTCGCTTGATAAGGTAGGTACGGTTGGATATTTGGTTGATAACACGGCGCTAGAAAAAGCTAAGCGCAATTTCAAAATAAATCAAAATAATCACTTGGAAATTTTGGGGGCGCTGGGGACGGCTTTTGCTATTTTTGACGATAGGTCAAAACTGTATTTTTATAACGCTTCTTTTAAAAACCTCTGGAATTTAGATAATGAATTTTTAGAAAAAACGCCGTCTTATTTGCAGTTTTTAGAAACAATCCGCGAAAATAAAATGCTGCCGCCTGTGCCGGATATAAAAAATTATAAACAAGAAGAAATGGGCGTGTTCAGCGGGTTGTTAGAAACAAAAGAGGATTTGTTGCATTTGCCTGACGGCCGTACTATCCGCCGTTTACGCACTCCGCATCCTAATGGAGTTATTTTTGCGTTTGAAGATGTGTCCGACCGCTTGGCTACTATGCGCCGTTTAAATGATTTGACCTCTATGCAGCAAAACATTTTGGATAATTTGAGCGATTCGGTAATAATTTTTGGCGCAAATCAGCGTTTAAAATTTTATAACCGTGCCTACCTGAAATTATGGGGACTGGATTTTGAAAAACTGCAAGATGAACCAAAGTTAGAGGAGGTTATCGGTCTGCAAAGGCTGTTTTTCTCTAATGTTGACGATTGGAACTCATTTAAGGATAGTATTTTAGAAAACATTACGGCAGGCCGCAAATTTAATTTATATCGAGATGATAATACAAACTTGCTGGTTTCTCCGCTGATTTTTTACGACGGTTCGATAATGATTACCTATACTGTAAAATAGGGTTGCAATTTGTTCTGCTGAGTATAAAATAATACGTGAGGATATAAAAAATGGATGAAACTCAAGATAAAGACAATAAAACAGATAACGCGGCGTTTGATTGGAAAAATAAAAAGGGCTTTGTGCCAGACGAACGCTTGTCTTTGCGTATTGATGTCAAAGAAGCCAACCGTTATCAGGCTAAAGAGGGAAAATCTAAGCTAAGCGAACTTTCTCCAGCTATGAAAAGCCTGCGTAAAAAGGTTCGCAATTCCTATGATGAAGAGGAAGACGATGCTTCAATGGACGAAGATGTTTTGCGCTCTTTGCGAGAATTGCAGATAAACATGGATGATGCGTCTAATAATGATGTTTCTCTTTTAAACGCGCTGTCGCCGAATGAACGAAGAATAATCGACCAAAGAAACACTATCGAAACTGTCAGACACGAAGAAAACGCCGGTAAGCAAAACGCTCTGGAACAATCGGACACTTTAGCGCGGAAGGCTGGAATTTCTAAAATGAGCACTGAAGAGATGACATCGCAAATTCAGGATGCCATATATAATCCGCGGCGTCTGCGTTTGGAGTCTCTTGAAAAAAATATAGCTAAAAAAGTTGGTATAAAGGGAGAAATAACTCAACATAATGTCGGTAATATCGTTAAGGGTGTGAAAAAAATTAATGAAACGACAAATAATCATAAAGTAAAAAAATTAAAAATGTCTGACGCTAACACTGTGGGTAAGAAGAATCTTTCTAAAAATGCGACCGCAGAGCTGATTTTGCAAAAATCAGGGCAATCTGCGCGGCTGAGTGAAATAAAAATGAAAACTTCTATGGCTAAGCAAAATCCAGATAAAACAAAAAATGTTAAAAAGTCAAACCGTTCATATTCGGCAGAAATGAAAGAGTTGTTGAAAGCCTCTCTCAAGAAAAATGGCGAAGTCCGTTAACAGGTTAAAAAGTTACGATTTACTTTTTGAAAAAAGTATAATAAAATAAAACAATATAGATAAATACTTTGAGGAAATGTTATGGAAAATCAATATTATACGCTTATGGAAAAACAAGACTTTTTCGAAATTATCGAAAATAAATACGGTGAGCTGGCAATTTTTATTGATGCAAGAGATGGGACGCCGCAGGAACCGGTGTTGGAATTTGATGGCAAAAAGACAGCTTTATTAAAGCGTGACGAACGCCGCGCCATTATTTTGGATAATATTGATGCCGAAACCAAGGGCGTGTTGGCCGAAGCCGAGTTTGTGATGATTGTTGAAATGAAAGCCGATATGGTTGAGCGCGTATATGGTGTACCGGTTGAAAATGTTGAAGATATTGAATTTAAGGGGCGTCGTACTCGCGCAGACGAGTTGCTCAAAGCTAAAAGCAAGGACGATGTGCTTAAATCATTTGGAGCTATAAAAGTTTGGACCGGTGGTACAACAAAATGATAGGTTTAGTTTTTGTTACTCATGGTAATTTGGCCTTGGAATTTGTGGCGGCAATGGAGCATGTTGTCGGCCATCAAAATAATGTGGAATGCGTTTGTATTGGTCCAGAAGACAATATGGAAGAACGCCGGCAAGAAATTTTACAAAAAGCCAAAAGTGTTGACAATGGACAGGGTGTTTTGCTGCTGACAGATATGTTTGGCGGAACTCCTTCTAATTTGGCGATGTCGGTTATTGGTCACGGCAATTTTGACGTGATTGCCGGTACAAATTTGCCAATGCTGATAAAATTGGCTTCTGCACGCAATACCATGTCTTTGGCTGATTGTGTGATTTGCGCCCAAGAAGCAGGCAAAAAATATATTAACGTAGCCTCACAACTTTTGAATGGAAATGTCAAATGAGTGAAGTTTCTGTTGAATTAGAGATTAAAAATCTAAAAGGTTTGCATGCCAGAGCCGCCGCCGCTTTTGTGAAAAGCACAGAGGGGTTAGATGTTGATATTTTTGTTGAAAAAGATGGGCAAAAAGTTGATGGCTCTTCTATTTTGGGGCTGATGATGCTTGCCGCTTCCAAAGGCAGCCACATCAAAGTTAAAGCCAGTGGAAATGATGCTGAGCAAGCTATTGAAAACATATCAAAACTGGTTAATTCTTTATTTGGTGAAGAATTGTGAAAAAAAGCGTTGCTCCCAGAAACAAAACCATTATTTTATCGCCTACGGAAGAAAGACGCTATATTAAATCTGCTCTAAAAGTTTCGCCGTCTAAAAAAGGTTGCGATTTAACTAATCAGGTTGTGTGGCAGGACGCTATGAATGTTTTTAGCTATATTCCCGATAATTTTGTTGATTTGATGATTGTTGACCCGCCGTACAATTTAACCAAAAATTTTGGCGATACAAAATTTAAGCAAATGAATTTGACTGAATACAAACGTTGGTTTGATCGTTGGCTTTCTAAAACCGTGCGTATTCTTAAGCCTAACGCCAGTTTATATATTTGTTCTGATTGGCAAAGCTCCATAGTAGTTCCCTTGGTTGCAAATAAGTATTTCAAGCTGCGTAACCGTATTTCTTGGGAACGGGAAAAAGGACGGGCTGCCGCTAATAACTGGAAAAATTGCTTAGAAGATATCTGGTTTTATACCAAATCTGACGACTATACTTTTAATCTGGATAAAGTGAGAGTATTGCGCAAAGTTTTGGCTCCGTACCGCGACGCAAATGGAACGCCCAAAGATTGGAAAGAAGAAAAAGACGGAAAAGTTCGTTTTACTGCGCCTTCAAATGTGTGGACAGATATTACCATACCTTTTTGGTCTATGGCTGAAAATACCGAGCACCCCACTCAAAAGCCCGAAAAATTAATTGCAAAATTGATTTTGGCTTCCAGTAATGAGGGTGATGTGGTTTTTGACCCGTTTTTGGGTTCTGGCACTACCGCGGTGGTGGCTAAAAAACTGGGACGTCATTATTTGGGGATTGAGCGAGAGCGTAAATATGCTGCCTTGGCGCTGAAAAGGTTGGAGATGGCCGAAACAAATAAATCTATTCAAGGCTATGAAAACGGAGTTTTTAAAAGCCGCAATTCAGAGGCTGAATAGTGTGACTAACTTTTAAAAGTCTTGAGTTTTCACTTTTTTCAACCTATATATTGAAACGTAAAACTAATAGATAAGGAAAACAAATGAAACTTGGAAAAAACGTGGTTGTTTGGCTGATTGCTTTCGTTGCGCTTTCAACGGTAATGAGCTTTTTTGAAAACCGAAATTTTGCCTCTAATCATGAAAATTTAGCGTTTTCCGATTTTATGAATGAGGTTAAAAGCAAACGCATTGCCAGCGTGACAATGTCTGGTGCCGAAATTTATAGTATGACCAACGATGGCAAAAAATATGTTACTTATGCGCCGTATAGCCCGTCTACGGTCGATACTTTGCTGGAAAACAATGTAAAAGTGGAAGCTAAACCGCAAGATACTTCGGGAGATACTTTATGGAGTATAATCATTTCATGGTTTCCGATGATTCTGTTGGTTGGTGTTTGGATTTTCTTTATGCGTCAAGCTAGCGCCGGCAATAACAAGGCTATGAGTTTTGGTAAATCGCGCGCCCGTTTGATAGAAAATACCAAAAAAGTTACGTTTAAAGATGTGGCCGGAGCCGATGAATCTAAACAAGAACTGGAAGAAATTGTTGATTTTTTGAAAGATCCGCAAAAATTCCAGCGTTTAGGCGGTAAAATTCCGAAGGGTGTTTTGCTGGTAGGCCCTCCGGGAACAGGTAAAACTTTGTTGGCCAAAGCTGTGGCCGGTGAAGCTAATGTGCCGTTTTTCTCAATTTCCGGTTCAGATTTTGTAGAAATGTTTGTAGGTGTTGGTGCTTCACGTGTCCGCGATATGTTTGCGCAGGCCAAAAAAAATGCGCCGTGTTTGCTGTTTATTGATGAGATTGACGCGGTGGGACGTCACCGCGGTGCCGGTTTGGGCGGCGGTAATGATGAACGCGAACAGACGCTTAACCAGTTGCTGGTAGAAATGGATGGCTTTGAACCAAATGAGAATGTGATTTTGATTGCCGCCACCAACCGTCCCGATGTTTTGGATCCGGCTTTGCTGCGTCCGGGGCGTTTTGACCGTCAGGTAACGGTCAGCAATCCGGATGTAAAAGGGCGTGAAGCTATTTTGAACGTGCATGTGCGCAAAGTTCCGTTGGCGCGAGATGTTGATTTGTCGGTAGTGGCTCGTGGAACACCTGGTTTTTCTGGTGCTGACTTGGCAAATTTGGTCAATGAAGCCGCTTTGCTGGCGGCGCGCCGCAATAAGCGTAAAGTTACGGCCGAAGACTTTGATAACGCCAAAGATAAAGTGCTGATGGGCAGCGAACGCAAGTCTATGGCAATGGACGAACAGGAGAAAAAACTGACTGCTTATCATGAGGCCGGTCACGCTATCTGCTCTTTGCACGTCAAAGAAACCGACCCTATCCACAAAGCGACGATAATTCCAAGAGGGCGAGCCTTGGGTATGGTGCAGCAGCTGCCGGAAAAAGACCAATATTCATATACCCGCGCTAAAATGTTGTCGCGTTTGATTATTTGCATGGGCGGTCGTGTGAGCGAGGAACTTAAGTTTGGCTATGACAAAGTTACTTCCGGCGCGTCATCAGATATTGCCGCTGCAACCAATTTGGCTCGCGCTATGGTTACCGAATGGGGTATGAGCGATGTTTTGGGCCCGGTAATGTATGTTGAAAACTCTAATGAAGTGTTTTTGGGACGCAGCGTTACGCAAAACCAAAATATGAGTGAGGAAACTGCCCGTTTGGTGGATTCGGAAATCAAACGTTTGGTGACCGATGCGCATGCCGAAGCAGCCAAAATTTTAAAAGAAAACGATAAAGAGTTAGAAACTTTAGCTCAAGCTTTGATGGAATATGAAACTTTAACCGGTGAAGAAATTAAAGAAGTTTTGGCCGGCAAAAAGATTGACCGTACCGAGCAGACGCCAGTTCCGCCGGAAAAACAAACAAAAGTTTCTGTGCCAGAAGTTTAATATTGAATGAGGTTAAAATGGATTTTAAAGAACTTGGTTTAAGTGAAACCACCATAAAAGCGATTAACGAAGCCGGAATTACTGCTCCGACAACCGTGCAGGCTGATGTTATTCCGTCGGTTTTAGCCGGTAAAGATGTATTTGCCATTGCGCCGGCCGGCTGCGGTAAAACTTGCTCATATGTTTTTCCTTTGATAGATATTATTGCCCGTCATGAAGCGCAAAATATTCTTATTGTTACCGCAAATTCTAAGCAGTCGGTAATTGTTTCGGACCGCTTTGCCGTTTTCAATAAATATCATGAAATCAGCGAAACAAATTTGACAGACAATGATGAAAATGTTGCTGATGAGGCAAATGTTATTATTGCATCGCCTAGCTTGTTGCTGGATTTGTTGAAAGAAGACAAAGTTGACTTGTCGAACATAAATATTTTGGTTGTAGACGATATCAATCTGATTAAAAAGCTGCATCAGCTGGCTAATTTGGAGCAGATTTTAGAAGTTTTGCCTGCAGATAAACAGAATATTGTGTTTACCAATCGCCGTTCAAAAGAAACTCAGGATATTTTGGATAAAATATTGAAAACTCCTGCCGAAATCAAAATTGACCGCAATAAAGAACAAGAGGCTTTGCAAAATGAAGCTCCGGTAGCGGAAGAAAAAGCCAAAGCAACGCCTGTTGCAGAAACGCCAAACGCCGAAAATACTGCCGAAAAAGCAGAAGCTCCAGTTGAAAAATATGCCCGTCCAGAACGCAAAAGCCGCCGCGAACAACGCGAGGAACGCCGCAAAAACGCTGATAGACACGAAAGCAATCCTAAAGACAGCGAAGCGATGAGCTTGATGCGCAAATTCCATACTTTTGGCCGCCGCACGCCTGATTTTCTGCTTACTAAAGTGGAATTGGCCGAGGATAATCAATAATTTGTGTTTTTTTGTAAAAAAAACTTGAAAATTTACGCTGTTAGGCTATAAAAATTCCATAAAGAATCAAGTTTTTGAGGAGATTAAAGAATGTCAGGACATTCACAATTTAAGAATATTATGTACAGAAAAGGCGCTCAAGATGCTAAAAAAGCGCGCGTTTTCGCTAAATTAGCCCGTGAAATTACCGTTGCCGCAAAAAGCGGTTTGCCAGAGCCGGATAAAAACCCGCGTTTGCGTTTGGCTATTCAGGCTGCCCGCGCCGAAAGTATGCCTAAAGATAACATTGAACGCGCTATTGCCAAGGCCACAACTGTTGCCGGCGGCGTAGACTTTGTGTCTATGCGCTATGAAGGTTTTTCTTCAGGTAAAGTTGCCGTTATTGTTGAAGCTTTGACCGATAACAAAAACCGTACAGCCGGAAATGTTCGTACTATTTTTGGTAAACGCGGCGGTGCTATGGGTGAAAATGGTTCGGTTGCTTTCAATTTTGAACGTATCGGCTATATTCAATATCCGGCTTCGGTTGCCAGTGCCGATGAAATGTTTGAAGCTGCCTTAGAGGCCGGCGCCAATGAAGTTGTTTCTGATGAAAATTATCATGAAATTGAAACTTTGCCAGATGATTTGTCTGCAGTTACCAGTGCTTTGGAAGCTAAATACGGCACTCCGTCTGCTTCTCGTTTGGATTGGAAACCAACTGTTAAAGTTGATATCAACGATGTTGACAGCGCTCGTAAGTTTTTGGAATTTGTTGACGCATTGGAAGATGACGAAGACGTTCAACACGTTTACCACAATGCTGAAATAGCCGAAGATGTAATGGCTCAATTAGCCGGTGAGGAATAATGCGCATCTTGGGACTTGATCCAAGTTTATCTTCCACAGGGTGGGGGGTTATTGAAGTAAATGCAAACCGTCTGCAATATGTTGCGGACGGTTTTATTCCTACTTCACCTAAAATGCCGATAGAAGAACGGCTGGATATTATTTTTAACACGTTAAGCGAAGTTATTGAAACCTATCAGCCGGTTGAAGCGGCAATTGAAAAAACTTTTCTTAATTCCAATCCGGAAACGTCGCTCAAATTGAGTATGGCGCGTGGAGTGGTTATTTTGGCCGCCGGTCATTATCATTTACCCCTGTTTGAGTTTGACCCGACAAAAGTTAAAAAAGCTTTGGTTGGTGTTGGACACGCCGATAAAAATCAGGTTGAAACCATGGTTAAAATTCTGCTTCCTGGGTGCAAACCTAAAAACAACGATTCTTCCGATGCTTTGGCAATGGCGATTACCCGCAGCCACTATCGAACTTCAATTACCTATAAATAAATCTATGAAATATTCTCATTGATTACAAAAGCAGAGAAACCTCGGTTTCCCTGTGGTATTATTTTAAGTAAAAAAAGGCAAAGGATATTTCCTTTGCCTTTTTACTTAATTAGTCCTTATGACCTATGCAATGGTAACAAAAACCGGCGTTGCGGGCTGTTGTTGGCTCCAGTAGGTTGCGGCAGTCCATAATGATTTTTTGTTTAGTTAAAGCCGCCAGTTTGTTCATATCCAGCAAGCGGAATTCTTTCCACTCTGTCAACACGGCAATAATATCGGCATTTTTCACTGCATCGTATGCGCTATCGGCATAATTAATTTTATCGCCCAAAATTTTCTTGGCCGAGTTCATAGCCTTAGGGTCAAATGCGGTGATTTTAACCGGATTTTTGAGTAATGCTTCTACAATATGTATGGCAGGGCTGGTGCGGCAATCATCTGTTCCATCTTTAAACGCCAACCCTAAAACGCAGATTTTGGCATCTTTTTTGCCGGCAGCTGCCAGAATACGCTCGGCCATAAGCTGATAACGGTTGTCGTTTTCGGCAATAGTTGTTTCAATCAAAGGCATGGAAATTCCAACTTGACGCGCCATAAAAGCCATGGCGTTGGTGTCTTTAGGAAAACAGCTGCCGCCATACCCCGGACCGGCTTTCAAAAATTTGGCTCCAATACGGCTGTCCAAGCCCATTCCAGCTGCGACTTCATCAATATCAGCTCCGGCTTTTTCACAAAAATTAGCCATTTCATTTATGTAGTTGATTTTAACGGCTAAAAACGCATTCGAGGCATATTTTACAGTTTCGCTGGAACGGCGGCTCATAAATAAGAGCTTAGCTTCTTTGAAAGGGGCATAAAGCGTTGAAAGCAGCTGACGAGCCCGTATGGAATCCGTACCGGCAATAATTCTATCTGGCGCAAAAAAGTCATGAATGGCAAAACCTTCACGCAAAAATTCCGGCAGCGAAATCACATCAACATCGGCGTTAGGATTTACTTTGTTGATAATAGTCTCAATTTTATCTCCGGTTCCGACCGGTACGGTTGATTTTGTGGCAACTACTGTATATCCTTGCAAATAAAGCGCCATTTCTTTGGCAGCAGCTTCAATATATTGCAAATCGGCTTCCTTGGTTATCGGATGCGGCGGAGTTCCTACAGCGATAATAACAATATCAGCCTCGGCAACACCTTCTTTCATAGAGGTGGTAAATTTTAATCTTCCTGCTTCGGTATTGCTTTTATAAAGCGCTTCTAAGCCATCTTCAAACAAGGTTAATTGGCCGTTTTTCAACATATTGATTTTTTCGGCATTGTTGTCTATGCAAATAACCTGATTACCTTGCTCGGCAAAGCCGACTCCCGAAGGTAAACCAACATAGCCGGTTCCAATAATCGCGATTTTCATAAAGTTCTCCTAGACTAAACGAGAGTTGTCGATAGCTGCTTTTACAAATGAAACAAACAGCGGATGAGGGGCAAATGGGCGAGATTTCAGTTCGGGATGGAATTGCACGCCGATAAACCACGGATGGTCGGTACGCTCAACAATTTCCGGCAAACTACCATCCGGCGAGGTGCCAACAACTTGCATACCGGCTTTTTGCAGCATATCTTTATATTTTATATTTACTTCATAACGGTGGCGATGTCGTTCAGATATTTTGGTTGTGCCGTAGATTTGCGCCACTTTAGAATTTGGAGCTAAAACGCAGTCATATGCGCCCAAACGCATAGTTCCTCCCAAATCGCCGTCTTTGTGGCGAATTTGTTTTGCGCCGTCTTTATCCCATTCGGTCATCAAACCGATAACCGGCTCGCAGTGTTCGTCCAACTCTGTGGTGTTGGCGTTTTTGATTCCACAAAGGTTGCGCATGGTTTCAATAACTGACATCTGCATACCAAAGCAAATTCCCAAGAACGGCAGATTGTTTTCACGCGCGTATTTAATAGCGTTAATCATTCCTTGGGTGCCGCGCAGGCCAAAGCCTCCTGGAACTAAAACCGCGCTGACATCATTCAAAACCTCGGCAGGGTCTTTTTTCTCCAGCTCTTCGGAGTCTACCCACTTGATTTTTACTTTGTATTTATTGGCAATACCACCATGAATCAAAGCTTCATGCAATGATTTGTATGCTTCAAGCAACATCATATATTTACCAACAACAGCAATGCGTACTTCACCTTCCGGTGACTTCAAAATATCGACAATATGCTGCCACTTGCTTAAATCAGCTGGTTTTTCGTATGGCAATCCAAAATGCTTGCAGACTTGTCTATCCATACCTTCGGCCGAGTAGGCGAGCGGAACTTGGTAGATGCTGGAAGCGTCCATAGCCGTGATGACGTTTTCTTCTTTAATGTTGCAGAACAGAGCCAATTTGCGCTTTTCATTTTCCGGTATGGCCATTTGAGTGCGGCACAAAATCATATCTGGCTGAATACCGTATTCCTGTAATTGTTTAACCGAATGCTGCGTCGGCTTAGTTTTTAATTCGCCGGCTGTAGGAATAAACGGCAGCAAGGTTACGTGTATAAACATTGTGCGGTCGCGTCCCAGTTCATAAGCAACTTGACGGATTGTTTCTAAATACGGCTGACCTTCTATGTCGCCGACTGTACCGCCGATTTCGCACAGTACAAAGTCTTCATCATGAATGTCGGATAAAATAAACTCTTTAATTTCATTAGTAACATGAGGAATAACTTGAATTGTTGAACCCAAATAAAAACCGCGGCGTTCTTTTTCAATAACTCTTTGATATATTTTACCGGTGGTAATACTGTCTGTTCGTTTAGCCGGAACACCCGAAAACCGCTCATAGTGCCCCAAATCTAAATCGGCTTCAGTGCCGTCATCGGTCACAAATACTTCGCCGTGTTGGCAAGGATTCATTGTCCCTGGGTCAACATTCAAATACGGATCAAGTTTGCGCATTCTTACTTTGTAACCGCGAGCTTGTAAAATTGCCGCCAACGAAGCAGAGGCCAATCCTTTGCCTAAAGATGAAACCACGCCGCCGGTGATAAAAATAAATTTTGATTTAGGATTAACGTTTATATCAGACATTATTTATTCCTTATAAATGGTTAGTAATAATTTTTTTTCTATAAAAAAGCGACAAAGGCACTTCACAAATCAAAGTGCCTTATATCGTTTGTAAAATTCATTGAAATTACTCTGCTACAGGAACGTCCGGTTCGCTAGGAGCTTCTTCTGCCGGAGCTTGCTGAGATTGAGCCGTCGGAGCTTTATCCAAAATAGAAGAAGTTTTTACTTCCATACGGCTATAATAAATAGACAAAGCCATGCTCAAAATAAAGAATAGAGTTGCCAAAATAGCAGTGATTCTGGTCAAGATATTACCCTTGCCGCGAGCGCTTAAAATGCTGCCGACACCGCTATCTCCGCCCAAGCCGCTCAAAGCGCCGCCGTTGGAGCGCTGCATTAAAATTACCACTACCAAAAAGATGGCAACAATTAACTGTAAAACTAACAATACGGTACCCATATTTATTTATCCTTCCATATTATTTAGAACAAGCGTTTTTAGCAATGCCGATAAAATCTTCAACTTTGAGGCTGGCACCGCCGATTAAAGCGCCGTCAACATCAGGCAAAGCCAAAAGCTCTGCGGCGTTGGTAGGTTTTACGGAACCGCCATACAAAATGCGCATTTTATTAGCTGTCGCTTTTCCGAGTTTTTTAGCCAAAGCTTTACGAATAGCGGCATGAACTTCTTCAACATCTGCAGCTGTCGGAGTTTTACCGGTGCCAATAGCCCAAATCGGCTCATAAGCGATAACGGTGTTTTTAGCGGTAGCGTCATCTGGAACTGAACCAAAAATTTCATCTTGGCAAACTTTGATTGTTTTGCCTTCGTCACGCTCTTTGCCCGTTTCACCAATGCAAATAACCACATTTAAGCCGGCAGCGTGTGCAGCTACGGCTTTTTTATTGATAAGTTCGTTAGATTCAAAATGGTCAACGCGTCTTTCTGAGTGACCGATAATGGCATAAGAACAACCCAAATCTGTTAACATAAGCGGGCTGATATCACCGGTGTGAGCGCCTTTTTCGGCAAAATGCACATCTTGTGAACCCAAAGCAATTTTGGTGCCGCGCAAACATTTTTTAACAAAGCCCAACAAAGTAAACGGAGGGCAAATCAAAAAGTCGCAATCAAATTTATTTTCTTTAACCTGTGCAGCAATACCTTTGGCAAGCTGTGTGCCTTCTTCTAAAAGGCAGTTCATTTTCCAGTTGCCTGCAATCAGTTTTTTTCTGGCCATTTTTAAAATCCTCTAATAAAATTTATTTAAAACTGGAATTTTTATAACATAGTAAAAAAAAATTTCCAGCAAAAAAAGTGTTTTAGACACTATTTTATTGTGTTGCATAATTTAATTTTAAAATTGCATTAATATTTTATTCTCTTATAATGGGCAAAAAATTAACTTTTGATTAGGGAAAAAAATGATTAGTACGTTTTCAAAAATGCATAACAGTCTGTTTACAAAAATAATATTAACCATAACAGCATTGAGTTTTATGTCATTGTTCGGTGTTTCCGGATATATCAATAGCGCTAATAGCAATAAGCCGGTGATAAAGGTAGATAATTTGGAAATCAGCCAAAGTGAATTTAATTATATGCTGCAAAAAGAGTTGTCTAAGCTGAAAGATATGGATTCTGCAAATCCGGAAGAAGCTGAGGCTCGCAAGGCAGAAATTTCGGCGGAATTGGCAAAAATCAAATTAGATGATTTGCTGTTGGAAAATACCATGAAAAAATTTAAGGTTGATGTAACCGACAGTTTGGTTAGTCAAATTATTCAAATTTCTCCGCAGTTTTTGAACAACGGACAGTTTGACCGCGAAATGTATAAATGGTATATGAATAAAAACAATTTGACCGAAAAAGATTTAGTGGCAGAAATCAAACGCAACATCGGCCGTAAGATTTTGGTAGAAACTCAGGTTGAAGGTTTTAAGGTGCCGGAAGTTTTACAGTCTCAAATGCAAAAAGTTTTGGGACAGCGCCGTACTTTTAAATATATTAAATTGGTGGCTGCAGAAGCCAAAATAGACCGCAAACCAAGCCAAGAAGAGCTTAATCAGTATTATGAAGACTTTACTGAAGATTTTCGCGTGCCAGAAAAAAGAGATGTAAAAGTTTTGTCATTGCCTTTGGAAACTATTGAAAAAAGCATTAATGTTTCTGATGATGAAATCAATGCTTATTATAAGGAACATATTGAAGAATATGAACAGCCAGAAAAGCGCCATGTTTTGCAGTTGGCGTTTGAAGATGAAGAAAGCGCTAAAAAGGCCGAAGCTGAATTGGCTGCTAAAGACTTTATGGCTGTGGCTGCAGAAAATGGTCAAAGTGCTGAAGATACAGATTTTGGCGATGTAGCAAAATCTGATTTGTCCGATGAATTGGCTGATGTGGTATTTTCTTTGGCCAAAGGTCAGATATCTAAGCCAGAAAATATTAATGGCGGCTGGCAGATTTTGAAAGTTACGGATATTATTCCGGCAAGCTCCACACCTCGTGCGCAGGCAAACGCGCAAATCAAAAAGACCATTCAGGAAGAGCGCGCTTATGACGGCAGCTATGAGCTGATGACTTCAATTGAAGATAAATTGGGTGCTGGTGTTTCTTTGGCTGATATTGCAAAAGAATATAATATAGAATTGGTTGACGTAAAGAATTTGGCCGAAGACGGTTCTTCGGATAATAAGGATAAACAACTGGCAGAAGTTTTGAAAAACAAAGATGTTATTGATGCTGCTTTTTCATACAACGCCGGCGAGGTTAGCCAAACTATTGAAGGCGACGATGGCTTGATTGTGGTTGAGGTTGAAAAAGTTCACGAATCTCACATTCAGCCAGAAAATGAAGTGACTGCAAAAATCACTAAATTATGGCAAGAAAGTGAAAAAGTTTCAATTACTCAAGAGTTGGTGGACAACATCAATCATGATTTGGAAGCAGGCGACACTTTGTCTGAAGTTGCCGGTCGCTATAATTTGCCGGTAATGAAAACAATGCCTATTACCCGTGGTGAAACTTTTGCTGATTTGAACTTTAATGATATGAAAACTTTGTTTTCGGCAGATAAAGAAGAAACTAAAGTTTTGCAGCATGGTGACGACTATTTGATTGCCGAAACCAATGAAGTTTATGACGATTCTTCAGCTTTATCCCAAGAAGATAAAAATTTCTTGAAACAAGCTTTGCAGGCTGAAATGGCACAAGAAATGGCCGACGCTTTGTTGCATGGCTATGCTAAAGATTATAAAGTAGAAGTAAACTACGGACGTATGGGAATTAACGACTGATGAAAGTAGTTTTTATGGGTACGCCGGACTTTGCCGTGCCGGCTTTGGAAAGACTGATAAAAGAGCATGATGTTGTTTGCGTGTATACTCGGGAGCCAAAACTTTCTGGACGCGGCAACAAACTGAATAAAACTCCGGTGCATTTAGTCGCCGAGGCAAATGGTATAGAAGTGCGTACCCCAAAAACTTTGCGTAATATTGACGAGCAGCAGAAGTTTGCGGCATTGAAAGCCGATGTGGCTGTGGTTGCCGCCTATGGTCTGATTTTGCCGCTGCCCGTACTGGAGGCGTATCCTTTGGGTTGCCTGAATTTACATGCGTCCTTGTTGCCGCGGTGGCGGGGGGCTGCTCCGATTCAAAGAGCCGTAGAGGCTGGTGACGCCAAAAGCGGAGTGACGGTTATGCAAGTGGCCGAAGGTTTGGATACCGGCGATATGCTGCTAAAAGGCGAAGTCGAAATTACCTCGACAACCACAGGCGGAGAATTGCATGATAAGCTGGCTTTGGTGGGTGCGGATTTGATATCGGCGGTTTTGTCTGATATTAAAAGTTTTACGCCTCAGCCGCAGCCGCAAGATGGTGCTTGTTACGCCGCAAAAATAGATAAGTCGGAATGTAAGCTTGATTTCAATCAAAAAGCCGAGGTTTTATGCCGTAAGATTCGCGCGTTTAATCCGTATCCGGCGATGTTTTTTGAATATGGCGGAGAGCGTTTTAAAGTTTTGGAAGCGCATAAGGCGGAAAAATACGCGCCAGCGGGAACGATTATTGAAGAAAATAACAGTCTGCTGATTGCTTGCGCCGACGGTGCATTGAACATTACGCAAATTCAGCGCCAAGGCAAAAAGCTTATGAGTATAGGCGAATTGCTGCGCGGTTTTCATTTTGCCGAAAATTCTAAAGCGGAATAATTTTGCCAGATTCATTTTGCTAAAAAATAAAGTAAAAATGTCGTTAAAATAACATGTTGATTTTACGCCAAAAAAATAAAACAGTTTGACATTAGTCCCTAACGTATGCTATTTTTGGGCATAATAAAAGAGTGTATCCTAAAAAAGGAGCGCTCTTTTTTTATATCAAAATATCGGCAAGGACGAATAAATTCGTCTTTTTTTGTTGTTTAAAAACAGGAGGAAAAATGAAAAAACAAAAAAGGTGCGCATGCGGCTTGTGCTGGCTGCGCAAACATAAAATCATCTTAACCCTGATAGCGGCGGCGATTTTAGTCATAATTTCTTTGCGCTGTCCGGAATATGCCGAAAACGTGGCGCAGGCGTTTGTTTTATTGCTGGCGGGTGTATGATGAAATATGTTTTAATTTTGGCGACCATGTTAGCGGGGTATGTGTATTATCAGCATATTTGCCTGCAAAAAAGCCAGCAGAGCAATATGCTGCTGCGTCAGCAAAATGAAATATTGCAGCAAAACCAAGAAAAATTAATCAAACAAAGGGAGGAATATTATGCCAAACAGCAAAAAGCCAACGAACAAATTGCCAAGCTCAAGACAAAGGCGCTGCTCAAGCAAGATGATTGCTATTATCGCGCTTTGCCAAATGATTATCTTGAGTTCGTGCGCGGAACAAAAAATAACCACCGTTAAAAGCAAAAGCATTGAACCATGCCGACAGTCGGTAGTGACCTATGGCGATGCGGTTGAATGTATGATAAAACTTGATGAAATGCAGTATACAGATTTTTAATTTTGCACCAATAAGATAATAGTTCTTGACTCTCTAAGACCAATAATAGTATAAGAATTTAACATACATTAAATTATAATACTAAAAGTTTGGTGAAATCCTAAAATGTTAAAAGTGTCAATCATTATACCTGTTTACAACGTGGAAAAATATTTGCCTCGTTGTTTGGATAGTGCGTGCGCTCAAACTTTGCAGGATATTGAAATAATTTGCATAAACGACGGTTCCACCGACAATAGCGGTAAAATTTTGCGCGATTACGCGGCTAAAGACGCCAGACTAAAAGTTATCAGTCAAAAAAACGGCGGATATGGTAAAGCGGTTAATGCGGGTTTGAAAGCCGCTTCGGGAGAATATGTGGCTATTTTAGAGTCCGATGACTGGGCAGACAGCGAGATGTACGAAACTTTGTATAATCTAGCCGCCGCCAAAAATTTAGATGTGATAAAGGCTGATTATTATCGTTATTGGAGCGACGGTAGAAATAAAATTGTTAAAATCGGCGCAAATAATTATAATCAGGTTTTTCAGCTGTCGCCGCAAGAATATGTTGGTAAAATTTGGGGTTCAATATGGTCGGCGCTATATCGGCGGAAGTTTTTGCTGGAGCACGATATTTGGATAAATGAAACCGCGGGTGCGTCATATCAGGACACGGCCTTTATTTTCAAAACCAACATCTGCGCGCAAAGAATTTATTTGCTGGAAAAAGCTTTTTTGCATTATCGGCAGGATAATTTGCAGTCATCGGTTAAAAATCTCAATAAAATTTTTTGCCTAGATGCTGAGTATGATGAGCTTGACCGCTATTTGGAAAATCATGATTTAAGTCAGTGGCAAAATTTGGCAATGTTGCGGCGCTGCGAAGGTGTGTTTTGGAACATGAATCGTCTAACGCCGGAGGGACGCCGAACCTATATTGCGCAACAAAAAGATTATTTGCTTGGTTTGCTAACCAACAAAAATTTGGCCTTGCCACAAAAGCGGGTTAAAAAACTCAGACTTTTGCAATTTTCAGAAAAATTATTTTATCTCAGCTGGTTATGGCGTGACATAAAGAAAAAACTTAAGGAGAGAATATGAAAAATTTAGTAGTTGGGGCGGGGTTTTCCGGCGCGACGATTGCCCGAAAAATTGCCGAAGAACTTAATCAAAAAGTGGTGGTGATAGACGCCAAAGAGCACATCGCCGGCAACGCGTATGACTACCGCGACCGCAACGGCATTATGATTCATAAATACGGTTCGCATATTTTTCACACCAATTTAGAAAATGTGTGGAATTTTGTCAGCCGTTTTGCCGCTTTCAACACCTATATGCACAAAGTGATTGCGGTTATTGACGGCGTTGAAACGACCATACCTTTTAATTTGCGCACTTTGTACGATGTTTTTCCAGAAAGTATGGCGCGCCGTATGGAAGAAAAGTTGCTGACACATTTTTCCTATAACAAAAAAGTGCCGATTTTAGAGTTTCAAAAACAAGATGACGCTGATTTGAAATTTTTGGCGGATTATGTTTATGAAAAGGTGTTTTTGCACTACACCACCAAACAGTGGGGCGTCAATCCCAATGAAGTAGACGGCGCTGTGACCGCGCGAGTGCCGGTGTATATTTCGTGCGACGAACGCTATTTTCAAGACAAATATCAGGGGATTCCGTTTTGCGGCTATACCGAAACCATAAAGAATATGCTGAATCACCCAAACATAGAAGTGCGGCTAAACACTAAATTTGCGGAATATAAAGAACCGTACGACCGCTTGTTTTATACCGGACCGATTGACGAGTTTTTTGGCTACGAGTTTGGCGAACTGCCATACCGCAGTGTTAATTTTGAGCTGCAGGAATTGGATATGCCGTATTATCAAAGCAACGCGGTAGTGAACTATCCGTGCAACTATGATTTTACGCGTATTCATGAGTATAAATATTATCTGAATGATTTGAGCGCCAAAACCGTGATAGCCAAGGAATATTCCGAAGCTTTTGAGCGCGGCAAAAATGAAAGATACTATCCAATTCCAAATGAGGCGAATGCGGCTTTATATGCCAAATATTCAGCCAAAGCCAAAACTTTAAACAACGTATATTTTTTGGGCCGTCTCGGCGACTATCGCTATTATGATATGGATAAAGCCATCAACCGCGCCCTAGAACTTTTTGAAGAGATTAAACTGGAGAAATAAAATGAACAAAAAACAGCCAAAAGTATCTGTAGTTGTACCGATTTATGGTGTAGAAAAATATCTTAATCAATGCGTAGACAGTATTTTAGCCCAAACGCTGAAAGATATTGAAATTATTTTGGTTGATGATGGTTCAAAGGATAAATGTCCGCAAATTGTGGATGAATATGCCAAAAAAGATAAAAGAGTTATTGCCATACACCAACCCAATGGCGGCTATGGTCGAGCTGTAAATCATGGTATAGAGGTCGCTACCGGCGAATATATTGGTATTGTAGAATCCGATGACTGGATAGCCCCTACAATGTATGAAGAATTATATAAAAATGCAATCAAGAATAATACAGATATTACAAAAGCAGGTTTTTATCGTTATAATTCTCAATTACCTGAAAAAGATCAAAATGTAATATGGAAATCAGAATATCAAGATATATTTGAGGCGCCTAAAAACGTTTTTACAGTAGAAAAATATCCTTTAATTATTGCTTTTCATGCAAGCATTTGGTCTTCAATATATAAATCAGATTTTATTAAACAACAAAAGGTAAATGAAAGTAAATCAGCTAGCTATCAAGATTTTCCTTTTATGATTGAAGCTATGTGTAGAGCAAATAGAATCTCTGTTGTTCATAAAGCATTAGTCCATTATCGTATGGAAGAGGGGCAGAATTCATCAACTATACGCCGTGATGAAAGATTAATTTTGATGCCAAAACAATGTATTGAGGGTAAGAGATTATTAAAAAAATATGGAAAATATGAGCTCTTGAAAGAAGAATTTTATTTTCATGCTTTTCTAGCCTGTTTAGGTTTTTATTATAATATAGAATGGAAATATAAAAAGACTTATTATCAAGTTTTGAGAGAGTTATTTTCTGATTTAAAAAATGATAAAGATTTTAAATTTAAATATTTCAATTTTAGACATAGGAGAATTTTAAAGCATATTATTGCAGGAGAATTCTATAGAAGTATTTTTGATTTGCGTCCATTGAGAGATTTAAGAAGATTTTTGTTCAGTATACATTTTTCTAGACAAGGTCATTGTATTCAATTTATGGGGATTCAAATTTCGAAGGGATTTTATAAAACAAGACCTGCAATTATAAAAATCTGCATTTAAATTGAATGAGGAAAAATAATGAAAAAATTAATCATTAAAGGGTTTACTCATTTTATCAGTGATAAAAATAAAAGAAAACAAGTGAGAAACATTCTTTTACATGGTGATGTCGTTTTACCATCTTTACCAAAAAAGACACCAATAGGATATTCAATAAATGGAAAAAATAATAAAATAATTATTGTTGAAAATGGTGTTGAGCGAGATTTAAAAGTTGGCGAAACAATTGCTGGGTTAAAAATTGAAATTAATGGCAATAATAATGTAGTAAAGCTTGAATTGCCAATAAAAGCAGAAAATTCATTCATTCAAATAGGAAATGATAACGTTTGTGTAAATATTGCTTCAACGCAATGTTTTTATAATGTTTTTATTAGATGTTGTTTTGGAACAGGGCAAGTTTGTAAAATTGGAAGAAATACCACAATTTGCAGTGCTAATATTATATTAGATGCTTTGGGTTCCTGCATAATTGGCGAGGATTGTATGTTTTCAAATTCAATTCAAATTTGGCCGACTGATGGTCATTCGATTCTAGATGCGAATACCGGAGAAATTCTAAATGAACCTAAAGGTGCGGTTACCATCGGTAATCATGTTTGGGTAGGCGAGGCGGCGCGGATTACCAAAAACGCCCGTATTCATGATAATTCAATTATCGGCGGTGGCGCGGTTGCTTATAAGGATTATGAAGAAAGTAATGTCATTATTGCCGGTAATCCTGGGAAAATCGTACGCCGCAACATAACGTGGGATAGGCGTAATACCTACTTTTTGCAAAGAGATAGAAAGTAATTTTTAGATTTTATAAAAAAAAATTTAAAAAATATGCATTATTTGCTTGCAATTCTCTTTATAGTTTGCTATAAGCATAATTACAACCTACAAATCAAATACACACAGCTCCCTTCGGGGAGCATTTTTTTTATCATTTAACCAGCGTCCTTAGTATTTTTACCATCGCCGTCATTCTTGCCACCACACCCTGCTGGCTGTGGTCGGCGAGAATCCATAACGCCATTGCTACAGCAATGTCAATATGCGTTGCCGTTGGCAACAAAGTCATGGATACTCGGGATTGGCACATCCTGTGGGGTGTGCCACCCAAGTATGACGTTTCTACCCTCGTTGTCATTCTTGCCAGATGCAGCAACATCTTTCTAGTTCGTAAGGGCTAAAAAAAGGGTAGTGCTTTTGACGCTACCCTGTTTCTTTTGGCGATTTGCTTGTAGCTTAGAACGCGTAGTTCACAGAAAAAGCAAATACTTTCACCGAGTTAGAATAGTCGGCCGAAACGTGCGAACCGTCGTTTCCGGTAACAGCCGAGTTCATTTTGGCGCTGTGGGCTTTAATGTAGGTGTAACCCATATCAAAGCTCAAGTTTTCATTATATTGATAGCCCAAACCCATAGAATACCAAATACGGTCAGAATCTGGAATACGCGGTGTGCGGTGAGCATAACGAACGGCGCTTTGGTCATAGGCTAAGCCTAAACGCAGTTTCCATTGATTATCAAGCATATAGCTTGTACCGATGGAATAAAAGTTGGTGTCGCGCCAGTTTTCTTTTACCTGAGCAATGTTGCCTTCTCCCGGCCTGTTTAAGCGGTCGCCGACAAAAGTCAGGTTTTGGAAAGAACTCCAGAACACGCGCTGATATTCAGCCATAACCGCCCATTTTTCATTGATGTCGTGATAAACACCCATAGAAAGCATGGCCGGAGTGGTTAATTTGGCGCTGATTTTTTGGTTCATCAAAGCGTCAGCTTTGGCTCCGTCAGGAATTCCCATTGCTGTATAAGCGCTGCCGCTTGATTTCATTTTACCTTTTAATTTGTGGTCTATTTTGCTGCGATAACCAACACCAACACGGGTTGCGTCGCTAAATTCATACATGGCGCCCAATTGGTAGCCCATGTCAAAATCGTTGCCGTTTTCGGTAACCAAACCGGTTCGAGAATTGTTGTGGCTGCTGGTCAGGTGCGCCCAAACATATTGCATTTGCACACCGGCACCCAAAGACAACTTATCTGTTGCCTTATAAGCAAACATCGGGGTAATGGTGCCGGATTTCAAATCCGAGGTAATACCATGGTCGGAGCCAATCCAATCTCTGTCATATTTTGTAATCATGCCAAACGGAGAATTTGCGGCAATAGCGGCAAAAGCCCTGTCGTTAAGTTGATATGATACTGTGCCGTTTGGCGAAACAGCTGCGTGAACAACGTTTTCAACGTCGGCTCCGCGGGTGCCGCTTTCACTCATAACATTT
This sequence comes from uncultured Alphaproteobacteria bacterium, assembly GCA_934277435.1. Lineage (GTDB taxonomy): Bacteria > Pseudomonadota > Alphaproteobacteria > RF32 > CAG-239 > RUG410. The sequence goes on from CAKQUE010000003.1 coordinate 95,443, forward strand.
TTAGCTGTGGCGCGCGGTGCAATGTAGGTTGCGCCCAAGTTTACCTGCAAGCCTTTTTGGCGAGTTAAACCGGCGGCGTTATAATATGCGTAAGAACCGTTTTCTGCACCGGCAGTTGCGCCGGCAAAAGCGTTACCTTGAGCGGCAGCTGACTGTTCTCTTAAATGGAAACCGGCGGCCATAGCGCTGGTAGAGAGCAGAAGGGTGCTCAAGGCGGTTAATGTAAGAACCTTTTTCATTTTAAACCTTTATATTATTAAAACATGGTAACCCAAATAAATTTGCGTTACGTAGGGCGCACCATACAGCAATATATCAATTTTGGCAAGTTTTTGGCGTAAATCTGGGGATAAAATTTGAAAAATATTGTAAAAACAAAAAGTTATATGCAAAAAATGACCTGTTGATGACTCTGGCGTTTTTTCTTTACAAATCGTTAATAATATTATATGGATAGGGTATTATTTAACAACAGAAAGGTTGGACTTGTGAAAGAGTTTGTCAGATTTTGCCTGCGAACGGTTTTGCGTTTGATGAAAGCAAAATGTATTTTTGAATTTGATGTGAACAATTTGCCGAAAAAGGGCGTTTATGTGGTTAACCACGTTTCTTATTTGGACCCGATTTTGCTGTTTGCATTTCTCCCAGGTAATCCGGTATTTGCCTTAAACGGGCATTTGTATCGCCGTCATTGGATTAGTTTTTTGATGGGACGCGCCGATGTGATAAAATTTAATCCGATTGAGCCGTCAGACATCAAAAAGCTGATTGCCAAAGTAGATGAGGGGCGTCTGGTTGTTATTTTTGCCGAAGGACGTATTACCGAAAACGGCGGTCTGATGAAGATTTATGAAGCTCCGGGGTTGGTGGCCGATAAGTCTAAATCTCCGATTATTCCGGTTTGGATAGATGGCCCGCAATATGGCTATTTTTCTAAAACTAAAGGCAAACTACCGCATCGTCCGCTGCCAAAAATGCGTATTTATGTGGGCGAACCGCGCAGCTTTAAGCTGAAAGACGAACTGCGCCGCCAACGTGACCACATCAGCAATGAAGTTTATATGATTTTGCGCGAAATGTGCTTCAATATTAATTATGATAAAAATATTTCTTTGTTCGCGCAGCTGATGAAAACCGCCAAGGTTTATTCTCGCACCGGATTCTTTTCTAAGCGTCCGCGGATTATTGAAGATATCAACCGCAAGCAAAAGTCTTATAAAGATATCATTATCGCTTCTTTTGCTTTGGGACGCAGTTTCAAAAAGTTTACCAAAGTTGATGAAAATGTTGGTATTTTATTGCCTAACGCTATTGCTACGGTTTGTACGTTTTTCGGGCTTTCTGCCTATAACCGCACTCCGGTGATGATTAATTTTTCGGTTGGCTCCAAAAATATGATTTCTATGTGCAAAACCGCGTTGGTTAAAACTGTTTTGACCTCTCGTTCTTTTGTGATTAAAGCCAAAATGGAAAATGTGATAGAAGATATGAAAAACGCCGGCTGCAATATTGTTTATTTGGAAGATATTGCTAAAAAAATGTCGCTGTGGACTAAAATCGGCGCCTATATCAGCTACAAGCTTAAACATGTTCCGCACAAAACCGGCGGTGATAAAAAGGCGGTTATTCTGTTTACTTCCGGTTCGGAAGGCGCTCCGAAAGGCGTTGTTTTGAGCCATGCCAACATTATCGCCAATATCAAACAAATGACGGCGATTCAGACTATTAACTTCAAAGATTTGTTGTTTAACGCTTTGCCTATGTTCCATAGTTTTGGTTTGACTGTGGGGACTCTGTTCCCGCTGTTTGAAGGCTCAAAGCTGTTTTTGTATCCGTCTCCGCTGCACTATCGTGTGGTTGCCGAGCTGGTTTATGAACTGGGCGCAACTTTGATGCTTGGTACAGATACATTCTTGCGCGGTTATGCCAAAATTGCCCACCCGTATGATTTCCACAATATCCGCTTGATGTATTCCGGCGGTGAGGCTGCCAAGTCTGATACTCGCAGCATGTGGATGGAGCATTCCGGCGTGCGTATGATGGAAGCGTACGGCGCAACCGAATGTTCGCCGGTTATGACTGCAAATAACGGAATTTTCAACAAATTCGGTTCTATCGGTAAAATTATGCCGGGGATGCAGTTTAAGATTCTGCCGGTTGATGGTATTGCCAACGGCGGTGAGCTGTGTGTAAAAGGTCCAAATGTTATGCAAGGCTATTATATGCCGACTAACCCTGGGGTTTTGGTTCCGCCGGAAAATGGTTGGTATCATACCGGCGATGTGGTAGAAATGGATGAAATCGGATTCTTTACGATTAAAGACCGCATTAAGCGTTTTGCTAAAATCGGCGGCGAAATGGTTTCGCTCAACGCCGTGCAAGATATGGTTGTGGACGCCACTAAGGAAATGGGACCTGAATATAGCTATGGCGTGGTTTCGATTCCGCATGAAAGCAAAGGTGAACAGATTGTTTTGGTAACCAACAATGAAAAAGTTACTTCGGCAATGCTGCATGAATATGTAAAAAATAACGGTATGTCAGAGCTTTATTTGCCGCGTGTGATTTTGTATCACGAAAAATTACCGGTATTTGCTACTGGTAAGGCTGATAATGTGACGCTGAAAAAAGAAGTTATGGCAGAACTCTGTTCGGTGGAAAACGCCGCCTAAAAAATGTGCAACAACGGCTTTTTGTGATTGCGATTTTGCAAAAAGCCGTTATGCTTGTGACAAGTTTAATTTTTTTATAAGGATAAAATGATGGTTGGAATAAACAAGGTTATTCTGGTTGGTAATTTGGGCTCTGATCCGGTGGTTAATAACACTCAATCCGGAACTAAGGTTGTAAATTTGAATGTGGCTACTTCGGATAGCTGGAAAGACCGCAACACCGGTGAGCGCAAAGATAGAACCGAATGGCACCGCGTGGTGATTTTTAATCCTCAGTTGGCAGATACCGCCGAAAGATATTTGCGCAAAGGCTCTAAGGTTTATTTGGAAGGTCAATTGCAAACCCGTAAATGGACTGATAACAACGGCGTAGACCGCTATACCACAGAAGTTGTTTTGCAAAGTTTCAATAGTGTGTTGGTTATGCTGGATTCTAAAAACGGCGGCGGCGACAGCGTTCCTGCCGGTGGTAACGATGTTTTCTCATCTGCTCCGGCTGCAGGCGGCACATCTTCTGGCTGGGATAACAGCGCGGCTTCTGCACCGTCAGATTTGGATGACGATATTCCGTTTTAATCAAGGGATTTTCCCTAAGAGGCTTCGGATTCTATCGTCCGGAGTTTCTTTATTTTAAATAATGCGAGGTAAAAGTATGAAAGTTTTGGTTGGTTTAAGCGGCGGCGTGGATTCTTCGGTTACGGCTTGTTTGCTCAAACAACAAGGTTATGAAGTGATTGGTGCCACCATGTCTATTTGGGATAAAAACACGCATTTTAGCGGTGACGCCCATGCCGATTCTTGCTTTTCTCCGCATGAAGAACAAGACATTGAGGCGGCGCGCGCTTTGTGCCAAAAAATCGGGATTCCGTATTATGTTTTGGATTGTTCGGCTCGCTATAAACAGATGGTGCTGGAAAATTTCAAACATGAATATAAGGCCGGCCGCACGCCGAACCCGTGCGTGATGTGCAATTCATATATCAAATTTAACGCTTTGCCGGAGGAGGCTGCCGCGCAGGGAATTGAATTTGATAAGTTTGCCACCGGACACTATGCGCAAGTTTGCTTTGATGAAAACCGCAATCGTTATGTGATTAAACGCGGTTTGGATCACACAAAAGACCAGTCGTATTTTTTGTATCGCTTAAATCAAGAGCAGTTATCCAAAGTTATGATGCCGCTTGGCGGGTTGACTAAAAAACGTGTGCGCGAGCTGGCGCATGAGTTTGGTTTGGAGGTTTCGGATAAACCTGATAGTCAGGATTTTTATACCGGCGATATTAACGACATTTTGCAAAATGAACCGCAGGTAGGTAATTTTGTGACCAGCGACGGGAGAGTTTTGGGGCAGCACCAAGGAATTTGGCATTATACTGTTGGCCAGCGCCGCGGTATGGGTATAGCTGCCGAGCGTCCGCTCTATGTGTTGGGCTTTAATAAAGAAAAAAATGAAGTTATTGTCGGTTTTGAAGAAGAGTGCGAGCGCTCGGGATTGATTGCTTCGGATTTATGCGGCGAGGTGGTTAACTTGTCCGCTCCTCTTGAGTGTGAAGCTAAAATCCGCTCTTCACAGCAGCCTATGCCGGTAAAAGTTACTCCATTGGCTGATGGCAAAATAGAAGTTCGCTTCTATGCCAAACAAAAGGCTATCGCTCCGGGGCAATCGGTTGTTTTCTATCATAAAGATGCAGAAAATGATGAGGTTTTGCTCGGCGGCGGTATCATCGATTCCAATATGTAGGGCGATTATTTATTTCGTTTTTGCCTAAAAAAATCTTGCAATAATTTAGAGCATTCGGCTGCCAAAATTCCGCTCTCAACGTGAGGGTGGTGATGGCAGGTGGAGGCTTCAAAAAATTTTACGCCGCTGACAACTGCTCCGCCTTTTTCGTCTGTTGCGCCAAAATATAGATTGGAAATGCGGGCAAAAGAAATTGCTCCGGCACACATGGTGCAAGGTTCTAGTGTAACATATAAATCCATATCCCAAAGTCTGGTTTGTCCAAGTTCTTTGCAAGCTCGCTGAATGGCCAGAATTTCTGCATGAGCCGTGGCATCGCCGTTATGAGCACTTTGGTTGCTGGCTTCGGCTATAATTTTTCCGGTTTGCCGGTCTACTACCACTGCGCCGATAGGCACTTCGTCATTATCTGCTGCTTTTTTTGCCAATTCCAAGGCTCGGCGCATGTAATCTTCTTTTTCCATAGGTTCACTCTTTTTTCATAAATTTTTGCTACTATAGCGTAAAATATTATAAAAAGGAAGTAAAAATGGCGGAGAGATTGGCTAAATTTATGGCGCGCAGCGGGGTTTGCTCACGCCGCGACGCAGAAGAGTTGATAAAACAAAAACGAGTTACAGTTAACGGAGAAATTATTGATACTCCGGCTTTTAAGGTTGAAGGTTCAGAAAAAATTTTGCTGGACGGCGAAAAGCTGCCGGAGATAGAACAAACTCGTTTGTGGTTGTATCATAAACCGGCAGGACTTTTAACCACACATAAAGACACTGAAGCCCGCGCCACGGTTTTTGACCATTTGCCGGCTGGATTGCCTCGAGTAATCAGCGTCGGCCGCTTGGATTTGAACTCAGAAGGTTTGTTGCTTTTGACCAATAACGGTGAGCTTTCGCGCAAACTTGAATTGCCGGAAAACGGCTGGAGCCGCCGCTATAAAGTACGTGTGCATGGATTTATTAATAAAAATAAATTGGCTGATTTGGCTAAAGGCGCAACGGTAGATGGAATTAATTATGGGCCGGTAAAAGCAGAGCTGGAAAGCCAAAACGGCACAAATAGCTGGCTGATAGTCACCTTAAATGAAGGTAAAAACCGTGAAGTCCGCAAGTTAATGAAATCAATAGGCTTAGAGGTGGCGCGTCTTATTCGCCTTTCATACGGGCCTTTTCAGTTGGGAAACTTGAAAAAAGGCGAGGTGCGCGAAGTTCCGCAAAAAGTGTTGAAAGAACAATTGGGAAGCAAGATAGAACTATGAGAATTGTTGCAGGTCAATATCGGGGAAAAAAACTTTTCACCCCTGACGGAAAAAATGTTCGTCCCACGTCAGAACGGGCAAGGGAGGCGATTTTTAATATTTTAAATTCGCATCTTGGCAGTGATTACAGCGCCGTGCATTTGGCCGATATCTTTGCCGGAACCGGTGCATTTGGGTTAGAGGCATTGTCGCGCGGAGCCGCAACGGTGACCTTGGTTGATAAAGATACGTCTTTGGCTGCTAAAAATGCTAAAATGTTTGTTAAAGAACAAGAAAAAATCAGAATAATCAAAGCCGATGCCTTGAATTTACCTTGTGTGCGGACAAAATTTAATATGGTGTTTATGGACGCTCCCTACGCCAAAGGATTGACAGAAGAAGTGCTGAAACAGCTGATTATAAAAAACTGGCTGGCCGAAAATTCTTTATGTATTGTCGAAATTAGACAAGATGAACATATTGATATTCCAAAAGAATATGAAATTTTAGATGAGCGGGTTTATGGGTTGGCAAGAATCTTATTTTTAGACCCAAAAATTGCAAAATAATTGTTGTTTTTGTCGAAAATTGGTTGATATAAGCAAAAAAGTGTGTTAAATTATTAGTAAATTAAATGAAAAAGAGGTTAGTTATGGCAGATATTTTATTAGAAAATACTAATGTTTTTGCTCCTAAAGAAGGGTATAGCGCCGATGAATTGCGCAAAAAGTTTGAACAAAATCAAAATGCGCTCAGACAGCAATATGAAGAAAACATTAAATATCATAGAACTGATTTGCAGACTCTAAAAAAAGAACAGCAAGATACTAATCTGCCGGAAGAAATCTACAATGCAGACGTTGATAATTTTAGAAACGCTCAAAATGATATGCTTAAAATGCAGCGCCAGCTTACGGAAGATATGTCAAGACAACAAATTTTGATGAATTTGCTGGATAAATATGACAATTCTTTTGCCTCTTTGTATCAAATTAAGCAACAAGAAGAATTTGGCGGCGACGGCATCAAGTGCAAATTTAAAGAAGTTGAGCAAAAACCGGCCGGAATTATCACCCAAGACCAGCATTATGAAATGGGAACAGACCCTGAAGGCAAACTTAAACAGCTGGCTTTGGAAGTAGATTTGCCAACCGGCGAAAAATTTGATTTTCTGATGCCTCCGTATAACAAGCCAGGGTCCGACAACCGCGAGGTTAAAGCGCAAATTTCTTTTGAAGATAAAGCTTTGCAAGAGCTTAATGCCGAAAAAATGGCGCATATTTTGAAGTTTTGTGAAAGCCATGGACTTTCTACTTTTCAGATGGATATTCCGTATTCTTTTGACGGTAATATCGATGCGGCCGAGAAAATTAGAAGCCTGCTGCAACAAATCAAAGAACAGACAAAAGCCGAAGACAATGTAGCCGCAGAAAAAGAATATAGCAATCAGCAAGAACGCGCCGCAGAGCTTGATAAAAATAGAATAACGCAAACATCTTTAGATGATGTGCAAACGCCGCTGCAGTCTGTTTCTCCGGATTTGCCAGCTGAACAAGAAATCTTGAATGAAGAAACTATTCCGGATATTGATGCCGCACTTAACAATGCTAATATAAATGCGGTGCAAAAAGCTAAAATAGCAAAGGCCAACCAGCCAAAAACATTGGCAGACGCCGAAAAAGGTCTTGAAAAATTTTTGGAGGGCGGTTTACGGAAAACCGAAGGTTTTTCTTATTTCAAAGAACATACGGGCTGGTTTGGTCATGGTTGGACAGAATATATTGTTTATGATAAATCAGATTCTGATAACCGCAAAAAAGACGGTAAAAAAGATAAAAACGGCGAAGCTAAGTTTACTTATAGCTTTAAGCTGTTTGTAAAACAAGAAAACGGTAAGTTCCGTTTTGCTTATCGTACGCCTAACAACAAAAAAATTGATGATTCAGTTGTTAATGGCATGGTTGGACAATTTAAAGATTTGGGGATTACGCATGTGCGTTTTCCTAAAGGCTTGCAAGATGCTGAAAAGAAGCTATGGCGCATTGCTCTGGCTGAAAATGGTTTGGTTCCAGTTGGTATGGGCTTGGATAAAGCCAAAGCCGAAGGTATGCTGAAAGCGGCTAAAGAAAAGCTTACGGCCGAAGCTTATAGCAAATATAGATATAAACTGGCTTTGCAGATGAATGAAGATAATCATAAAAAAGGCAAAGTTGTTTCCCAATCCGAGCAAGATTATATTGATAGTATCATTGCAAGTCACAAATATAGCGCTCTTACAAACGGTTATAGCGATGTTTTGAAGCCTATGCTGCGGAAAAAAGCCTACCAAGCAGGTCGAAATGATGATGATGGTGCTGTTGAAAAATGTGCAGCCTATATGGCTATGCGTCGAGTTTTTGATATTTATGAACAATCTGTTGATAATGCCGATGTGTTTAGTTGCTCGCCTAAACTTTTGAGCAATGAAGAAAAGCAAAAACTCAAAGATGCTGGTTTGAGTGGTCCTATTAAAGATTTTTCTCCAAATGATATGGGAAAATTGTATGAAATATTGATGCCGGAAAGCAAAAAAACAGCCAAAGTTAAATTGGATAAGACTTTAATAGCAGAAATGTCCAGAGCTGCCAGACGTAATGAAAACGTTGTGATTAAAGAAGTGTTTGACGCAGTGCGAACTGACCTTGAACAAATCAGTGAGGATTTACAAGCTAAAGGTTTGGAAGAAATTTCATTCCCTAAAGTGGCCGGCGGTTTGAAATATGACAAGGTGTTTGTAGAGCATCCGGAATTGAAAAGAAAACCTACTCCTCTGCAAAACAACACTCCAAAACCGCAAAACAAGTCAAATGAAACGGGGAATGAAAGTGTAAACTCTGATGCCGCAAAAGCATTTATCAATACGTTTAAGGAAAACAGCCGAGCTTAACTTAGGTTGATTATTGAAAGAATAGCCTGCAAAGTACGGGCTATTTTTTTTGTTTAAAATTAGGTTATAAACTTGCTTTTTAAATTAAATTATCTATTATTTTTAGTGTGATAAAAGTACTTTATTAAAGGGGAATTAATATGAAAAAATCTTTGATTTTGGCTGTTGCCGCTATTTTGTTTGCCGGTGTTGCTCAGGCAAAAATTGATTTGGTTTCTGCCGCTCAGCAGGCGCAAAATAAAATTGACAGCGTTGCTCAGGCTAATGAAGATGCCAAAGCAAATTTAGAAACTAAGAAAAAAGCTTTGGCAGATAAACAAGCTGCTAAAAAGAAAGAATTAGAAGAAAAACAGGCGGCTCAAAAGGCTGAACGCGAAGCTAAAGCTGCAGAACAGAAAAAAGCTTTGGAAGATACTAAAAATTCTTTGAATAATTTGAAAAATTCTTTCACTAAATAATAATATCAGAATTTTTATTTTGCCTATTTTAACCGTCATTTTCGCTATGAAGTGGCGGTTAATTATTTATTGGTTAAGAGCTGTAAAAATATAAATAGCGCTGGATTTTTTATAAAATTATTCTAAAATCAAAACCAAGGAGAAAATAATGTCATACGAGTTGATGTTTCAAAAAGCTGTGGAACTGCAGCAAAACGGAGCGCTAAATGAGGCGGAACAGCTTTATCGTCAAATATTGGAAACTGCGCCGCAAAATGCCGATGTTTTGAATTTGTTGGGTTTGATTGCCCAAACCAAGGGGCTGCACAGCGAAGCCGTCAACTATTTTTATCGCGCCGCCGATTATGCTCCGCAGCATTTCCCGATTTTTTTTAATTTGGGAATTTCGCTTGCCGCCAGCGGCCACTTGGTGGAAGCCGCCGAAGCCTATAAAAAATCTTTGAAACTGAAACCGGATTTAAAAGAAGCATATTTCAGTTTGGGCAATGTTTATTGGCAATTAAATCGTAAAGAAGAAGCGGCCGAGGCCTTTCAAAATGCATTGAAGCTTGATGCTGGTTATTTTGACGCAGCCTCAAATTTAGCCGAACTCCAAGATGATGAGGAAGGCTTGAAAAAAATAGCCGATAGCGGAGTTGCTGACGCCCGTCCGTCTTATTATTTGGGACGTCGTTTGTTTGCAAAAGCCGAGTATGCGGCCGCGGCAAACTATTTGCAAAAAGCTGATGAATTAATGGAGGCAGATGAAATAAAAACTTTGTTGGGCGAATGTTATTTGGCTTTACAGCAAGGCCAAAAAGCTCAGGAGTTGTTTTATCAAGCCATCAACTTAAATCCCCATAACGCCCAAGCTGCTTTGCATATTGCCGACCTTGAATGTGAAAACGGTAATTTTGCCATAGCCGAAAAATTTTATCGTAAGACCATTGAAAATGATATAAACAACGTACAAGCGCACGCTAATTTGGCTAATTTGCTGTGTAAAAACAAGCGTGTGCTTGAAGCGTTGGAAGAATATCGGGCAGCGGTGCGTTTGGCGCCGGAAACGCCTGAACTGAGCTATAATTTGGCTATTATTTTGAAAACAGTAGAAGAATACGAGCAGGCTTTAGCTTTGATGTTTAATGCTTTTTATCTGGCACCGCAGCACACGGATTGGAGTTTGAATATTGCCGAAACCATCGTGCTATTTCAGGCAAAAGCGCCGGAAAAAGCTTTGAAAATTGCGGAAAACTGGTATAACAAAATGCCGGAAAATATTGTCGCAAACCATTTGTGGTCGGTGCTGAATGGCAAAACATCCGCTAATGAAACAGAATATAATCGTCTGTTGTTTGATACTTTTGCCGAAAATTATGAATCTGTGCTGCATAATATAAATTATGCCGTAGTTGATAAAATTGCCGAAATAAAACCAGATTTAAGCGGTAAAATACTAGACCTAGGTTGCGGCACCGGTTTGGTCGGACAAAAGCTGAAAAGTTCGCATAACACGTTTTATGGAATTGATTTATCAACAGCAATGCTGCAAAGAGCTAAAGAAAAAAATGTTTATGCCAATTTGGAACAATCCGAAGCTTTGCGATATTTGCAGCAGCATAAAAATGAGTTTGCCGCCATTATTGCCGCCGATGTCTTTTGTTATTTTGGCGATTTGCAACAGCTTTTAGAAGTTGCTGCTCCAACGCCAATAATTTTTTCGGTAGAAACAGATATGCAAACCACAGCTTATCAAATTCAGCCCAATGGTCGCTATAAACATAATCCTCAATACGTTGAAAGTTTATTGAAACAAGTTGGATATGCTAACGTAAAAAGCTATCCGCTGGTTTTACGTCAAGAAAACGGGGAAAATACCGACGGAATGATTTTTGCGGCGGACATTTAGTCAAGCACAATTTGCTGAATGCTTTTAGCCAAACCGGTTTTATCATCGGTTTCAACCAATATTCCATATAGAGTACCTTCTCCGCTTGCCGGTGTCAGCCTGTCGCAAACATAGCGGCGGCAAAGTCTGTTAATCGGCGCTGCAGTATCAAAACCCAAAACAGAGTTGTAGTTACCGCACATGCCGACATCGGTTATATATGCTGTTCCCTTTGGTAGTACACGCCAATCCGCGGTTGGAACGTGCGTATGTGTTCCGGCAACAGCGCTGACGCGTCCGTCAAGATAATATCCCAAAGATAGTTTTTCGGAGGTGGCTTCAGCGTGAATATCCACAAAAACAGCGTCGATATTTTTGCCTAGAGTGTAATTTTTCAAAATATTTTCAATGGCTTGTACAGGGCAATCCACAGCTTCCATAAACAAACGCCCCAAAACTTGAAGCACCAAAATTCGCCGTCCGTCAGCCAATTCAAAAATTGTAAAGCCGCGCCCCGGATTTTCGGCCGGAATATTTGCCGGACGGATAATCACCTTGCAGTCATTTAAATATGGTAAAATGTCGCGCTGATTTAAAAAGTGATTGCCAGTAACCAACACATCTGCGCCTTTTTCTAAAAAATCACGGCAAATTCCAGGGGTGACGCCAAAACCATGCGCGGCGTTTTCCACATTGGCGATAATCACATCAGTTTTATAATCTGCGCGTATTTTCGCTAAATTTTTCAACACAACCTCACGCCCCGGACGAGCGACAATATCTCCGCAATAAAATATCCGCATTTTTACTCCTTTTGCAATGGTTATAGCAAAAACAAAGATTTATGCAAGTTTTATTTTTTGAATGATAATAAAGGCTTTTTGGGCTGTGATGATACCAAAATAATTCCCAACAAAACTAAAAAAGCGCCATAAATCTGTGAAGAATATATTTCTTCTCCTAAAACGACATAAGCTGCTGCACAGCCAAACACAGGCAAAAGATAATAAATCACACCGGTATGCACTACGCCGATTTTTTGAATTGCCATATTCCACCACAAATAAGCAAATCCGGAATTCAAAACGCCGATAATCAATAAAATAACAATTTCTTTTGTAGTCAGTTCAGGAAAGCCTTCTGTTTGTAACTGTAGCAAAAAATCAGGAGCGCAAAAGACGGCTGCCACGATTATGGATGCGGACAAAACCGTTAACGACGGCAGCTGAGCGGTTATTTTTCGCTGACAAAGCGAATATGCGGCAAACATAACCGCAGTGCCCAGCATCCATAAATCTCCGGATACAAAATCAAAATTGCGCAAATTTTCAAAATCACCGTGCAAAATCAATACAATCACACCGATAATAGCCAAAACTACACCGATTAAAGTTCGAAAAGGAAGCATTTTGTGATTAATCACGCTATTAAAAATTACTATCAGAACCGGTCCCAAGGTTGCTATCAGCGACATATCGACCGCGTTAGCAGTGTGTCCGGCATAGTATACGCAGATGTTGACAAGCGCCAATCCGCTCAAGCCCATAACCACGATATATTCCATATTTTGCCATAATAATTGGCGGTATTGCCACAAACTTTTCAAAGTGAACGGCAAAAAGAAAATCATGGCTAAAAACCAGCGGATAAACGAAATTTGCATTGGTGTCAAATTTAGCAGCATTTTTGCATAAATATAATTTAAACTCCACAAAAACACTGCCGACACCGCCAAAGTATAACCTATAATTCGTGTTGCCATATTTTTATCCTTTTTGTTGAATATAATCACGAAAGGCGAATTTTCAAAAAATATGAATAATTTAGTAATAATTGTGTGTTAACATTGTTTGCAAAGGAGAGAATAATGCACAAATATATTGTATTGTTGATTTTTGCGATTGTAATTTTTAGTTTTGGCAATGCCGAAGCAAGAAAAGCGCAAGCAGACCAACAGATTAACTGGAATAAAGAGCTTGATTTGAACAAAAATCAGCAAGCTCAGGTCAAAGAAATTTATAATCAAAGCCATGATAAAATCAAATCATTGATGACACAAATAGATACTTTGCACCGAGAAATAGCTAATGTGCGTCAAGAAGATGAGGCTAAAATCAGAGCATTGCTCAATGAAAAACAGCAAATAAAATTTGATAAATTGCAAATGCGTTTAAATAGGAATAATCCGGAATATAAAGATAAAAACGGCAAAAAACCATCTCGTAAAAGAATGCGCAATTATGGCGGTTTAAACTTGCAAAGTTAAATTTGCTTGCTAAGATAGTTTAAGAATTGAAATATGGTAAAGGATAAAAAATGAACATCAAGTTTTTAACATTTATTTTGTGCGCCGGTTTGCTTTGTGCGCAAGCTGTAAAAGCCGAAGATGCAGCGTCTGTTGAGGATTTTGGTTTGGATGAAACCATAGCGGCCGTAGAAGATACGGTTGCGGAAAATGCAGAAGAAGCAAAACAGCAGGTGCAGAATACAGCACAGGATTTGGCTCAGGAAAATCCGGTTGAGATTACGGAAACCATTGAAACTGTTGAGGTAATGCCGGAAAATTCTGTGTCGAAAGAACAAACCGAGCAATCAGAACCGATTATGGAACAAAATAAAGAAGATAAATCTGTAGATTTAAGCACTTATGTAAAAGAATTAAACTTAGATGCTAAGCAGCTGGTTCAGGCTCGTGAAATCAGCAACAACGGCAGACTTCACAGAGAGCAGTTGAAACATAGTATTGAGCGTTTACAGGAACAAGTTAGAAATTTAGAAAATAAAAATCTAGAAGAATTTGCAGCTATTTTGACGCCAGAACAACGCGAAGTTTTGCAAAAGCTGCGTCAAGCCGAAGAAACTAAAAATACCGAAAATAAATAAGTTTACGGTACAAAAGCGAAAAAGTATGGAAGTTTTGTGGAGCTTTCATACTTTTTTTGGTAAAAATGAAAGATTCTTGTTGCAATATAAAAAAATAGTATTAAAAAGAATATCGAAATGACGGAGTGTAGTTCAGCCTGGTAGAACGCTACGTTCGGGACGTAGAGGTCGCTGATTCGAATTCAGTCACTCCGACCAATAAAAAGCTCGCAGAAATGCGGGCTTTTTTGGGTATTGGAGTGAGAATGAGAATCAGCGAGAAAGCTGTTCGACCACAAACGAAAGGCAGACGTGAGTATGCCGGTTGCCACAGGCAATGAGTGCAGTGGCGGCGGAGCCAATTCAGTCACTCCGACCAATAAAAAGCTCGCAGAAATGCGGGCTTTTTTTGGTATTGGAGTGAGAATGAGAATCAGCGAGAAAGCTGTTCGACCACAAACGAAAGGCAGACGTGAGTATGCCGGTTGCCACAGGCAATGAGTGCAGTGGCGGCGGAGCCAATTCAGTCACTCCGACCAATAAAAAGCTCGCAGAAATGCGGGCTTTTTTTGGTATTGGA
>CAKQUE010000004.1 GCA_934277435.1 uncultured Alphaproteobacteria bacterium
GGTATCATTCCAGAAAAAATACTGGAAAAAGCCTTAAATGAATTTAAATAATTCACTATCCATATAAAAGCGGATACACAGACTATTTGTAAAAATTGCAGCCAATCCATAGTTTTTTCCTTAATTCTGATGTACTCGGTCGTCTTCTATGACCGCAGTTATTTCCACTTGATTAGAGCGTGGACGAATACCTGTGACACGGGCGAAAACACTCCATTTGTCAGCCGTGCCAAAGGCAAAATGTGTGCGTTCCATGCCGGAAGCCGTCAAAATCTCAATATCCGGCTGAGTTTTCAGCGTTACTTCGGTGCTAAGCTCAGTTGCCGTCACTTCATACACACCGCCAAGCGAACCGTTTTTGCTTCGCAAAGCCAATATGTTTTTAACGCCGTCGCTAAAAGCAACAGGCTCGGATAACGTGAGTTTTAGACCGTTTCGCGCTATGACTTCGCCGCCTTGTCCCCAACGCGCCATGTCGTGCGTGATGGCGATTAAATCTCCGTATGTCGGAATCAAACCTTCAAGCTCGGTTCTGAAAGTCACAACTCGCCGACGATAGCGGTTTGCAAGTGCCATGTAAACGGCTTCGCGCTGAGCTTGCTCTTTATTTGTGCAGCCAAACAATTCCACCGTCGCGGTCTTATCTGAAGCGGAACCGCTGAATGTACCGGTAATTTCCGAAGTTTTCCAAGTTTTTTCAGAAAAATACTGCACGCAAACGCTGTCGGCGGTGTCTTCGGACGGCATTATGTATTGAATTGAAAGAGAGTTTTTGACAATGTTTCTAGGCCCGAACAGAGCGACTGGAATGGTTTTAGGCTCGTCACGCACAAAACGCACGATTCCGCCTTGAATAAAAGCCACCGTGCGTCCGACTTTCGCCACTCTGGAAAGAGCTTCGTACACTGTTAGTTTACTGTCAAACACGCCGTTGAACGTGTCGCCGCGAACCGACCATTTTCGTTCCAGTTGATAAAGCGCGTTTAAATCAATGGATTTATCGGTTAGTTTCGCGCCGTAGTCGGCTTTTAGAATATCCGCCAAAGCCCAAGCGATGGAACGGGTTGGCGTCAAACCGCTCCAACCGCTGTTTGGCGACCAAGTTTTTAGTTTGCGCGTGACAACGCAGTTTACCAAATTGCTGGCTCGTTGCGAAAGATTGTCGGTCGCTTTCATCACTATGGCCAACAGCGTGACATTGCCGTAGTTTTTGTCCGACATCACGTAACCTTTGGCGGAAATCCAACGCAATTCGTGTCCGGAGCGAGAACTGTCGTCTTTGTCGTCAAGCCTTGTCGCCCGAACCTCGTACCGACCCCGCGCCACCGAATAGGCGTAAGTTCGGTAGACGCCGTTGACCGTGGAGCCGGTTAGAGTTTCCGTGGCCAAAGCGAACCAGTCGCCGAGAGCGTTGTCTTCATCGTCAATAAGACGAGCGTCAACCCGCCATTGCACGGTCTTTTCACTAAGCCCGCCATTGTCGTTGGCGTAATACAAACCACGCTGACAAGCGACGTCAATTTCTATTTTATTGATTTCACTTTCCGTAGGATTAAGCACAAAGCCGCCGACAATCACGCCTTTTAATAGTTCCTGACCGGCTACTTCAGCGGAAGTAACCACATCTTCATTAAACAAGGTGTTACTTTCGCCAGGGTTGACGATTTTATAGGTTATCTCCTTGAATGCGCTTATCGGCGTGTCTTCAACACTGATTTGCTCTACATCGTACGAGCCCTGTCCGATGCAATGGAGTTGATAAACATATTGCTCGTTGTTTTGATAGCGATAATACGGCTGAGCGGCAAAGTCCGGATAAATCAAATGTCTGCCGTAAATGACCGGTATCGGGTTGCCCAAGCGGGCGGAGTTGCCTTGCGCTTGCAGAGAATATGTCGGACTTTGGATGTAAGACGACGAGGTCATTCCGTTTAACGTCGGTTTTGGTGTAGGAACAAGCGTGTTTACCAGAATTCCGCCGCTGATGGACACGCCTGCTGCCGCGGCGGCTCCCCAGCCTGCGCCATATGCCGCGCCGACAGCTCCGCCGGTATAAACCGAAGCGATGATAACCGCCACCGTAAGCACAACCCGCACCGGATTGGAACCGCCACCGCCGCCACCGAGAGGCAACGAGACAATGTTTACAATTTCATTGTCATTCAGTAAATCATTCCAATTTTTACGCATTACCGGCACGCCGTTAATCAAGCACAAAATCGGCATGGTTAAGTCAACTTTTTGCTCTTTGACAATCTGCCAAACGGTTTTGGGCTGTTGAATAACCGCGCTTATCCGCCCCTTGTCTGGTTGACAAGGGTTTGTGAAATAGTTAAAGTATAGCATTAAATATTCTCTAAAGGTTATTCTTTACTTGGTAATATGAATGCAAGAACCAGCCGGTTGCGTTAAGTGACGGCGCGTCTTGGAATACCACGCCGCTGTTACGGCAACAATGTAAGACACCTCCGCCGTCAACGTCAAGCCATATACCAGCGTGAACCGGATTTTTCGCTTGCCTCATTAAGACGACATCGCCATCTTGAGGTTTATCTACCTCAACAAAGGCTTGAAAAGCTAAATCAGCGTGAAAAGCACTAAGAACATCTCTCAAATTGTTAGGATTAATATTAACCGGTGGTACATTGTAACCGTATTCGTGCAAAAGCACAAAACGAACAAGGCCCCAACAGTCAAAATTGTCAGGGCCTTGCGCACCAGCTACCCAGGGGCAACCTATATATTTATTTGCAAAATGAGTCATCTGTTTTAATTAAAAATCTCCTGTGGTGAATCCATAGTCATCAGTGTATGTATTGACACTATTATTTCCAATACTACCTGTTGTGAACCCGTAATCATCAGTATATAAATTAACACTACTATCTCCAATAGATCCATTTGTGAATCCATAATCATCGGAATAAGTATGAACACTATCGTTGCCAATACTACCTGTTGTAAACCCATAGTCATCTGTGTATGTATTGACGCCATTATCTCCAATACTACCAGTAGTAAATCCATAATCATCAGTATAGGTATGAACATATTCACCATTTACTGTACCCGAGCAAAATCCGTAATCATCACAGTATAGGCTATCTGCATAGCAATCGTTATAAAATACTAAAAAAGCTAAAACAAGAAATAGTCTTTTCATTTTAATTTCTCCTTATAATGAATAAAGATACTTCTAATATTTTATATATTCAACTGTTATCTGCTCAACCCTGGATATTTTTTAACCGTGTAGTTTTCTGCCGGAAAGGATTTGTTGCCGATGTCCATCATTCTGGCGGTCGCCGTTATTTTCAGGACATCGACCGAAATGTTGGTGATTGTCAGCGTGATTGGCGGATCCATCTGCGGACAAGACAAATCATTGGAAAGATAAGGGCGATATGTCATTTCAATCATATCCTGCGTTTCTATGGCTTGATCCAAATATTGAACAATCTCCGTTGAAACGTTGTCCAAAGTAACCGTGATTTCAGGCACGGGAATGGTTTCAACCGGCGGAAGCTCCAAATCAAACGCCATCGCCGCAAACTCCACGGTTTTGCCGGCGTCAAGCGGAGCCGAGCTTTCCAGCGCGCATTTATGACTGACATTGTCACGCACAACACGGATAGCCGTTTTATGGCCTTGTTCGTCAATAAAAGCCGGATGACGGAGTTCTAAAGTGTGCAATATCGTTATGTCGCTTGGCGCGGAAGCGTACGCCTCTTTTAATGCCTCGGTTAAAGTTGCATCAGTCATAGTCAATAAACTCAACACCATCTGTTGTTGGTTCGCTTATTTCCACTATTTGAAAACGGCGTTCATTATTTTCTGGTTCTAATTCAATAATTGTCAAGTTAGGATTAACCAGAACACAGAGATACGCCTCATCATATTTGTCAATTCCAAAAATATCATTTAACTGCATCTTATTTCCTTTCTAATAGCCTAATGCCTGCCAATAATGAGGTTGGCTGTTAGCATCTGCTCCGTTGAATGTGAAATTGGTTGTTGTCAATGCTTGTACATAACTTCCACCGTGATATTTTGTGTCAGTATTAACACGTGAAATAACAACGCTATAATTCGTTGAGGTAAAGGCGGTTGGTAACGTTACTGTTCCACCTGTGTTTGCCAAACCCCATTGAAGTATTAAACCATTGCCAAGTTTGTAGTAGCCGTTAGCACTTTTAGATTTAGCAACAGTTGTCACCACAGAATTATTTGCATCACTTGCTGTACCGATAATCGCCGCCTTAAACGTTTTTGTGCCATTAATTGATTCATTACCGGTCGTATGCACTACCCCGGTATCAGTTGCCATACTGTTCCTAAGCGTGTTTAACTCTGTTTTTGTGGCATATGTGCTTGTGATGGTATTGCCACTGGCATCAGATACCGCTTTTGCAGCTGTGCCTGTAGTTGCCAATTTTCCGGCTAAAGCCGTATAAGCCGCACCGGAAGTCAGGGCGTTGTCTGAACCTGATGTTGGTTCACTATCCAGTTTAACAATACCAGCTGTGGAAGTTGAAGCTGTCGGCACATTATTTGTGTATGGATATAAATAATCGCCGCTTTTGTTTTTGAGTTTTACCTTTTTATTCGCCATATTTGTCTCCAATAAAAAACACCTCTCTATGTGTTTCAATCTCAACAAGAGATAAAAGGTCAAAATCTGAATATCACTAAGGGCGGTATAAACCGCCCCAGATGTTATCAAATTGTTAGAGGTTGAGATTGGACTTGTGCACAGTTTTACATTTCCGGCAGCCTATGTTGAGGCTATCGGTATGTTGTTCGTATATGGCTGGAGGTTACCACCATTACGATTTTTTAGTCTTAAGTTCTTATTTGTCAATGTTTTAAATCGTTAGTTACATTTCCTCAAAAGTGATAATTTCCGCTTTTGTGGCATAAGTTGTTGCAATATTGTTTCCATTGGCATCTGAAGTTGCCTTAGAGGCTGTAGCACCTGAAGCAAGCGCACCGACATCCGAAGCAGATAGTGTAATATTGCCGGTGAGAGCCTTGCCATTTATGGTGCGAGAAGTCGGTACATAACCGGATAAATCAATTTTTTCTGTTTCAAGCTGTGCTAATTCAAAATAGCCAATTTGAATAATGCCGTTTGATTTTAATGCCGATGTGATTGCCGCATCATTACTGTAAATGTATGATGTGGATGTTTCTTTAACATCACAAATCCACAAGTCAGGCACATTTAATGCTTGAATGTAAAAATTATCACCAATTTTATAATCATCCTTTGCAGCAGACTTTAGTTCAGTCACCAACTCTGAATAATTTTCAACAACTGTTGCGGAAACACGACCTTCAGCTATATTTTTTGCGCTATTTGCCAATTTTTCAACCGCAGATAATTCTGTTTTGGTTGCATAAGTAGTAGTGATTGTGTTACCACTTGCATCTGCCGTGGCTTTCTCCGCTGTTGCGGTTTTATCTAGCTTGTTATCCAACGCAGTTTTAGCACCTCCAGATGTCAACGCATTGTTTGAACCTGATGTCGGTGTGCTGTCCAACTTAACCGCACCTTTAGCCGATGTTGACGCTGTCGGTAAATTTTCTGTATACGGATACAGATAATCGCCATCCGCGTTTTTGAGTTTAATGTTTTTTGTAACCATTGATTTTCCTTTCTTGAATTAATCTGTTATTTCATAAAAAATAACGTCCGAAATTCGGGCGTAGGTTTTGCTGATAATGTTGCCGTCAGCATCGGCTTTGGCTTTAACCGCAGTATCTGTAGCATCCAATTTCTCTTTTAAGGCATTATAAACCGCCCCTGAAGAAATCACGTTGCCACTTCCGTCTTGTGGTTTGTTGTCAAATGTTTCTTGTTTAAGGCGTGAGGCCGGTATTTTACTTGTGTCTATCATCACTCGGTCTCCATTTCTTCATAAATGATAGTATTGTCTATACTTGCGATTGACTGAAAATCAGTCAAATATTGCACACTCCATCTCTCTCCGATTGATAATTGATTAGATAAAACAACATTTTTACAATCTGCAGATAGAGTATAAGTATTTGGTAGTAAAAGTGTATTTTCAATAATTACAGCAAGAATTTGATTCGATACGCTTAATGATTCGCCAATTGGTAGAATTGTTTGATTTACATCCGCCACACCACTGATTGTTGTAGGATAGCTACCGGTAGTAGATTGTTGTGCCAACTTCACCCATTGTTCGCAAGAATGCTTGCCCCCAAGTGCTTGTACTTCCTCATCTGATCCCTCCATCAATGTTTGCATATTTGTAACATATTGTTTATTTTGTGCGGTATAATTAGCTACTATATTTGTCATACCCGTACAATCGTTAGCTTTTTGAGTTGCTGTGTCAGCCGCATTTTGTGCGATTTCAACCATATTATAGGTTTCATCATAAACTCTGCCTTGAATATCTTTAATCGCTTTAGCAATTGTAGGAATTTTACCATTTTCTGTTGTTACACTTTCAATATCTTTGCCATGCACGATATGATGAAATATTCCCGAATCAACTTCGGTCTGCTCTACAGCTCTATCAAGCCGTTCCTGCATATTTGCCATGATGTTATCCTTTAATTAAGTTTAATTGGAAGTGTTTTATGCACCAAAATGTGCAATCTATTGGTGACCATTTCCAACTTCTGGAAATCTGAATCCATGATGATAAGCATCGCGTCTTCGGTAATAGTCGGGCGGTCTCGGATTTCAAGTTCGGTTGTGATTTGCCAAAGCCGGCCGGCGGTTATGCTCGCTTCAAATTGTTGGGTAAAGCGTGCCTCTTGCTCGGTTAAACCGATACCGCCAAGCAACGTGATGACAAACCACTCGGCGCCTTCTTTGGCGTAGTATTTATACCAAGCCTCAAACAGACAAAACTGTTCAGGAGACATAATCCATTTAACAGCGATTTTACTCGGAGTTTGCGTGTATCTGCGACGTTGCCGTGCAGGTCCTGCTTCCATGTCGGTGCGGATAATCGCTTCGTCCGGTCGAATGGAATAACTCTCAACCGTCGGATAGGGTAGTCGTTTGGGAAATGTAATCGTTGTCATCTATAGCTTCCATAAGCCGGATTAAGTCCGTAGCGTTGTTCCAAAATCGGCGACAAGCCTTCGCCTTTGGTGATGTTTTTGCCTATCGCTCCCTCTATTTTTTCAATCATAATATCAAGGCTGAACTTGCCGCCGCCCTGATTTGATTTTGTAACAGAGGTCTTAACCTCGTTTGAGGCTTTGTTGACCACGTTGACGCTGATGTTGACATTGGCACCGCCGGACGAGCCGAGGGCTTTCATTTGTTCACGGGTAAAAACGCCTTCGCCCCGTTTGGCGATAATCGGCACTTCATCACCCACAATACCGCCGCCGTGGAATTTAGGAGCACCGGCAAACACCAGTGGACTAACCGAACGTGTCATCAGGCTTTCTTTACCGACAACTCCGCCTGTGTGCGCCGCTCCAAAGCCGAAATAAGCTCCGATGCCGGTCATCAATGGTTGGGTTATCGCTTGCCGAATGGCAATTCTAGCCATATCCGCCACAATGGCGTTGGCAAAATCCGCAAAACTCGCTTTTCCGGTTGTCACAAACGAAACCAACGTGTTTTCCATATTGTTGAAAGCGTTTTTAACGGCGCTTTCGGCAAGGCTTGCAAAATCGTCGACTTCATTTTGCAAATTCACAAAGCCTCGTTTGAAACCGTCCGCCAACGATTTTGAGGAATCAAGTGCCGTTTTATCGGCTTTTTTGACCATATCGGCGTAAACTTGCTCGATTTTTTGCTTGTATTCATCATAATCGGCCGAACTTGCGTTCAGATTTTTCAAGGCGTTGGCTCGCCACTCGTCGGCTTTGGCCATCGCTTGCTTGTATGGCGTTTTCAACTCTAAAATCTTTTGTTTGATGTCCTCAATGTTCTTTTTATACTTGTCGGCGTCAATCGTGATAGTCGGTTCCACAGTGGTTTGTGTTTTTATCTCGTCTTTGGGGCGCAGTTCCGGATTTTGCAAATATTTCAACTCGTCTCGGGCTTTCCAAGCGTCTTTTTTCGCAGCTTTTAACAGCAGAAGTTTGTCTTGAACGGATTTCGCCTGCGGTTGAAAATCCGGATATTCCGCCGCCAGCTTCCAGATTTCCTGTTCGTATCGTTCCAAATCGATTTTGGATTGACGCAAAGTTTCCGCCCAATCTTTGGCGTAAACCTCGTAATCTTTAAGCAAAGAATTGGGTGTCAATCTGGTGGTTAACGACAATCCACCTGTGTTTTTCAGTTCTTGTCGCAAATCCTTGATGTTTTGCTCGGCGGTTTTAAGTTTCAAACCCCATTCCGCCAACGCCATGTCTTTTGATTGTTCAGCCGAGAATTTTGCCGCTTCTTCGGTTGTGTTTTTTAGTTCGTTTTGCAGCTGTTTCAAGGTTTCGGCGTGGTCTTTCGCCGCCCGTTTGGCGACATCGTGACTCTCCATAAGTTTATAAAGAGCAGTCACGGCGAGAATTGCCGCTCCGACCGGACCGCCAACCAACGCCAACGCGCCTTTTAGCGCGCCGACAGCCAAAGCCGTGGCCGCCATTTGCGCCGCCGCGAGTTTGGAAACTCGGCTCATCATCGCAATGCCTGCAACCGCCGATTTCGCTTGAACCGATAGTTCTGCGAACGAAACCTGCAGATATCCGACACCGGCTCTGAGCAGGTTAATCGCGCCTAAAACGGCGGTTGAACTGAGGCGAGCCGTCAGCAAAGTTACGACAAGGTCAAGATTTTCCGCCAGAGTGAAAAACGCCTTGCCGGCGAGTTTCACCGCAGTGGTCAAAACCGTGCCGATTGTTTTGGCGGCGGTGTCTGAATTGTCTATCAAATCGTTAAATTGTTTCAAAGCGTCTGTAATAACGGCGTTTAATCCGGTGGCGCCTATGGTTCTGGCGGCTTTGCCAAAAGCGTCTTCAATATTTGACAGCACGCCGCCCATGGTGTTCATTTGTTCCATCATGGCACCGCCGAAGTTTACATCGCCGATACGCCGCAGATATTGCTCAATCGCCTTGGAATTCTTGGCGACTTCCGTTGTCACGCCCTGAAACGTGAATTTAACCTTGTCGCCCTCGGTGGTCGCCAAGATGCCAAACGACCGAAGCGAGCGAAAGTTAAACATCACGGCGTTGGACAGCGCGTCTGTAAAATCCATAATGTTTTTACCAAAGGCGGACGCCGTGTTGCCGTAACTGGTCAAGGCCTCCATGCTCGGTTCAAGTCCCAGAGCTTTCAGACGAATAAACGCTTCCACGATTTCTTCCAGCTGATACGGCGTGTCCAGAGCGAACTTTTCAATAATGGCAAAGGCTTTTTGCGCTCCTTCAGCCGAACCTGTAACGGTTTTGAGCGAACCGGACAGACTTTCAAACTCGTTGTTGATATTAAAGATGTTTTTGAAAGTGCTTGTCAAACCACGCAATCCGGCGTAAGCTCCGACCAATCCCGCGGCTTGTTTCAACACGCCGTTAAAAGTTTTGGCGGTGTCGCTCAAGGCCTTGAGATTGTTGTTGGCTGGCGTGATGACCTGAGTTATTTGACGGAAAGCCTTTTGACCGTCCGTTCCGAGCGACTTAAATTCCTGACGAACTTTGTTGCCGCCGACAGCCTGCAACCTTATGCTTAAATTTTTAACCGCGTTCATCCGTTTTTCCATAAAAAAAACTCAGCTTTTTAGGCTGAGGTATAAAATTTGCTTTTATATCCATTATTTATTTTGCAACATCTCTGCAAATAAAGGCAATTTTTCCCAATTTTCAGAAAAACCCATTTTCTTAAATGATACCAGAGATACACCATCCTTTGTTATTGTCTTTTTTTGATATTCATCAATTTTTGATACAATCAAGTTACACCATTTGGACTCAGGATAGATATTTTTTAAATAAAAAGATATCAGATAAAAAATAGGAAAAAATGTTGTGTTGCTTCCTATTGAATGAAAATTATAATTATATTTACTACTACGCTCTATGGAATTAAATCTAATATTAACTGGAGTAACACTGTTCTCATTATCCCATAATCTTGCATAGTGGGCGCAAATATTTCTTACATAAGCAAGTGTTTGCAAACTTTTTTCCATTATATCTACATTCAATCCAATGTTTTTTGCGATTTGTTTTTTATCTTCTGGAGGAAGCGAAGTGTACAATTTCGATAACGTTCCAAAAGTAATTAATTGTGATAAAATCCAATAAGGTGGATATTTATTATTATATTTTTTTCTAAAGCTCTTAATGCATTTTGTACGCTCATTACGCCTCATAACTTCATCAATATCATCCAATAACACTTCATAAGAAAAAATTTCTCTATTTGTATTGTCTTTTTGTTTTTTAATTACCGGCAAAACATTATTTTTATCTAAAAACCAATATCCGCCTTTAGAATTACACATGTGCTCACAAATATCTGAGCCTATAGCAATCTCTATTTTTTCGAGAGCATCTAAACATAAGGAACGTAATTTTGTATCAAATTTGTAGATATCAATGATATTAGCAAAAGATACATCTACAACAAATAAATTATTTAATACATCTTTTTCTTCAGCAGATAAATCGGCCGGTATTGGATTTTTTTTAAGCCATTTATTTTGGAATTTGAACCAATATCCAGACAAACGATAATAATTAACTTTATTCAAAACATCTAAGGCTAATTCATCATTATCAACGGTCATTCCTCTATCTTTTAATTGCATTAAAAGCTCGGCCGTAGATTTTGCTTCTTTAGAAAAAGGAATTAGAGTATTCATAAGTTCTCCTGTAATAGAATACCCCTCCGTATTCGCTGCACATTTCTGCCTTTAGCGGGAGGGGCTTGTTATCCGTATATTTACTCATAAAAAAATAATTGTCAATATGTATTTTTAATTTATTTTAATTAACTTTAATTTACATTAATTTTACTTGTTAATATTTGTCAAAATATTACTATACTCCTTATTTTCATTTAAAGCCGTTTTCATGGCTTGTATGGCAAGTGGCAATAATTCGCTCATCACATCCGCATCAAAGCCGAGACCGCGTGCGACATCAAGCGCAAGCGAGAGGTTTGGCTCGGAAAGCTTCAATAAAATTTCCCATGCTTGATAACCCTCAACCGTCATAAAAGCCGTTTCAGTGTATCTGCATTTATGGAAAGGACAATGGAATTTTCCATCTACACCGCATCCGTCACAGTATGTTCTCCCGTCACCGAAGTGCCACTTGGCTCGGGAGTATAGTCGTTTTTTTCGGCAGCCAAAATTTCTTGCAAACCACAATACTGATGTCGAAAATTCTCCGCCACCGCCCAAAAATTAGAAAACAACTCATCGATCTTGCTTTCGATCAACGGCGCCGCCTTATCCTCATCGGCCTCCATTACGCCGTCCCATTCCAA
Source organism: uncultured Alphaproteobacteria bacterium (assembly GCA_934277435.1). GTDB lineage: Bacteria > Pseudomonadota > Alphaproteobacteria > RF32 > CAG-239 > RUG410. The sequence goes on from CAKQUE010000004.1 coordinate 11,432, forward strand.
TATGCCGGCGACGCCAAGCCCGATAAGCAGGTATTTATCCGCCAAAGCCTCACGTTTTATTGGATTTTCCACATCTACCACATCCGCCTCAACAATGCCCGCCGTTTTATTTTCTTTATAAATCTTAGCCAATTCTGACAGTTTGCTGTTCATATAGGCTTTTGCTTCATAAAAAACGGCGGAAGTGCAAGGTTTAACTTTCACTCGTACATCATAGCCAAGTTCGAGCCAATATGGCTCTTTATTAATCTTTAACTTTAACATTAATTGAATTTCCTCCAAGATATATAAATATAAGAATTAATGATTTTTTATTTTAGATTTGGCTTTTTGATGCCGTGTTGTAACTTCACCACAAAGAAAAAAGTCAAAAAATAAAATGAAAAAGATGAAAATTAGATGTTTAGATATTTTGAAGGTAATTCAATATCTCTCTACATCGTTAATCAATGTAATTGTCATCATTTTTCCAAGCGTTTGCTCTTTCGCACCTTGGAAATCGTAAGAACACTCAATCCCATTCGGGCCATCAATCGAACGCTTAGGTTTCGGTAGATACACTTCGTGGCAAACAATCTCTAATTTCAGATTATCCGCTAGTTGATAACCAAATTCCAAATCAACGGGTTCTCCAGCTCTTGCTTTATCTAACAGTTTGTTATCACCATAACGAGCCGAAATACTTCCCGATAAACTCGCCACGCCCAAATCAATGGCTTCAACTTTGCCGTCGTCGCGGATTGTTTCAATTTTTTCCAAATTGTTGGAATAAGTCACGCTCGCCGAGGTGACGTTGGCCAAGAATTCGCCGCCGCTTTTAACATACCCCTGAAATTGCGACACTCTGGTGTAGGAAAACAATTTCGGGTTGGTGTCAATGGTGGAAGTTTCACCGCTTTCACTCTGGGCCATCAAATTCAAAGTCGCTTGCGCTTCGCCTGAACGTTGGAAGTTAAAGGCGACGCTGTTGGCTCGGACACCGGCAAAACGAATGTATTGCGGCACTTCCGGCAAACCTACTTCTAACGAATAACTCGGAATAGAGGTTTTGCCGCTTTCAAAACCATGCGTGTAAACGCCAGCCGCCTCGGTTGTGGTAGGTGCGCCGAAAATAGCTTTAAGCCACACGCCGATGTTGCGCATGTCAATCGGCGCGACTATGTCGCCATCAACATTGATGACGTCTTGAAAAGGCTGTGTCGGATCTCGTCCCAAGCCCAAAACGTTTGACGACACCAAATTTTGCTCGCTGTCCAAAGAAGACGAGATAAACGGAATTTTACGATAATCTTTATCCGGCGTGACGCCGTATTCGCTTTCTTCTGCGATTAAAAGGCTGGCGTTCCAGCCGTATGCTCTGCTCATAAGTTTCTCCTATAACAATGCGTTTGTGGTTGTGTATTCCAAAACAATCGGCACGACGGCGCCTTTGATTGTCAATCCGCCGTCAACCGGTTGTTCGATGAACTCCGGAGGTTCTGCTCGCATATAGTCAATCAATCCCGACAAGGTGACATCAACTGAAATTATACGTCCAATCGTTTCCAAAACGCGGTCTAGTTTCGCGTCGTTGTCGGCGTCGTCTTCTTGCTGAATCAAAACCTCAATCTCGGCTTTATGATGAAAGACATAGCAAGCCGGAGACAATAGAACGTCGGGTTCGCCGACGTCGCCGTCCCGCAGCACAATCAGTCCTTTGTCGGGGATTTTGACCGGCAACACGGCGTTCCGCTTAACTTCCACATCAGGTAGAGCCGACAACCGTGCGAATAAAGCGTTTAAGACTTGTTCTCGTTTACTCATCTTTCCAATTCTCCAAAATCAAAGTTGGAACTCTGGCTTGCCATTTTTCGCTTTCGCCGGCAAAGTTAATCAATTTTGGCATTTTGACCTGCGGCACTAGAATAAAAGCGATAATAGTCTTGCGTTTTTGCTCGTGAACCAACAACGACACGCCGTTGGCTCGGTACACGAAGCGCAGGCGAACTCCTTTCCATTTTTCATAAAGAGCCGGTGTCATGCGTTTGTTAAACACGCGTTTTTTTATGGCCAAGGTTGGAATGGCGAGCCAAAAGCCGTTTTGCGAGCGAATAACCGACGTGTACTCAAAGCCCTCGAGGATTTTTTGCGCTTTGGTATAAACCACGCCGGCGGCGGAAACACTGTTTTTACCGCTAGGATAAACATCGCCACGCCAAGTGTTGGCGAGCCTGCCGCCCAAACCAGATGATTTAACCTGACTTCGCAGAGAGGTTTTTAATCCGTTGGTGGCGTTTTTGATACCCGTGGTCACGGCGTGAGCGCAATTTTGATATTCTTTTTCCAGTAATTCATCAAGTTTTCCCTCTAAAATAGTCTCTAGACGCATATTAAATCACAACTCCATATCAATTTGTGAATATCCTTGACCGGTTCGGAATGAACGGCCAAGGTTTCATCGTCAGTGTGAATTTTATCGCCGGTTTTCAGTTCCGGCGCGTCTGATATTCTAATTCTTCCGCGGCGAGATTGCGAATGAGTGTTTACAAAACCCACTTCCACAATCTCGTCAGGTTCAAGCAGAATAATCCGTATTGATTTATTCTTGTATGTCGCCGGTTTGCCCAAGCGGTGGAACAGAGTGTTCACCGCCGTATTCATTGGATTTATCGCCATTGTTTCCCTGTCCCGTGTTTGTCGGCGATGTGTTTTTCTTTAAGCTCTCGGCATAGCCAAATGAAATGAGGCGTTTTGCCTCGTTTTCACCGACATCGCACACGCCGTTTGGCGCTATTTGCTTATTTTTTCCCACCACCAACGTGATTAACGCTCTTACTTTTACCATGTCGCACCTCTTATCCAATATTTACAAACATAGAGGCGTTCGGACGATATGGAACGACCAACGGGGCGGATTGCAGCAACAGCCAACGCACGCTCGGGTCTTCTTCCAACCAAGACTTTGTAAAATACCTTGTCGCCGTCCAATTGGCTTTTTCATCGTGTATCGCGCCATAGCAGCGAGTGCCTTCCAAGCCGTCTTTTGAGCCGAGAATTACGGTTTTTTCCGGCAGAAGCTTGCAGGTTTTGCCTTTGTCGTCAATGTAAGTGTCGTTATATACCCAGATGGCGAAATCGCCGATTGAACCGGCGTAGCGTGCTTTTTCGCTTTCACTGATGATATGCGGATCAATATTGATGGTGTTGTTGGTGCCGCGGCGAATATCCAAATATTTTTGAACAATAGAATTGGAACGGAAAATTTTCCAAGCTTGCGGGTCCATCACCACGGTTTTGGCGACAACTCCGGACTTGTCTTGAATGGTAATCGCCCAATCTTCCAAATCGTCAACCGGATTAACGCCGGAACTCTCCCAAGTCGCCGAACCTGACAAAGCCTTGGTTAATTCCTCATCACGGCCGAAGTCAACGGTTTGCGCCGGATATCCGTCACCAGAAACAATAACTTTGCCGGTACGCAAAATTTCCGCCGCCATAACTTCCTCACGGCGGGTTAAATTATCCAACTGGTCGGTTAAAGTTGTCGCCAAAGCTCGCTCATAACGTTGGTTGGGCGACAAACTGCCGCCGATTGTTTCGCCGGCGACGCGTTTATATGGAATATTGGCGTCAAAACGACGTTTGTCCTTGACATACGCCGGTTTGAACGATTTAGTTCGGTATCCTCCGGAATCAACGACTTTGCCGGGCAACAACGGCGACACAAACGGCGAAATGCGTGGTTTGCTGTCAGTCACATCAAATAAAATCTCTTCTTTATCCGAAGTCTGAACATTCGGAAAGAAAGTGTCCAATAAAAAAGAAGGCGGCGTGTGCAATCGCTCCACCACTTTAGCTAACACTTGAGTTGAAAAAATATCCATTTATTTACCTTTCTACTAGTATGCTTGGTTTTCTTTTACAAAAATGCTCTTGGCGCGGAGTTTGGCGATAAGCGTGTCAATCTCCGCATTGGCCTTTAGCGCGGTTTTGTTAAACTCGCCGGTTAAATACGCCACGGCTTGTTTATCCTCAGTCGAGGCGTCGACATCTTCCGCCAATATAGCCTCCGGCGCCGACGCGCTGATTGTGTATTTGCCGTCTTCTTTTTTGCCTAAAATAGTGCCTCGTTTAAACTTGCCGTTGCTGACGGTAAGTAAAACGGAAACTCGTGGAAATTCTCCGGCAAGCAGGTTGTCGGAAGTCGTTTCACCTAAATCATTAAATCCTTGCGCAACCATTTTATTCTCCCTTAACTAAAGAGGCGATGCGGTTGGCAACAGCCTCGGGTGTTTCTTCCATATCTTCCGCCGCCGGACGAATATCCGGATTTTTTAGAGCCGCCATCGCTTTTTCAAAGGCGTTTTCTTTAACGTTCGGCACGGTTTGCAAGATTTCCAAAATCTCGTCCGCCGCCAACTCGGTTTTGGTCAGCAATGCCTGAGCTGTCGTTTCTTTGCCTTTCGCCAATTCTGACGCAAACACTTTGGCCATTCGTTCTCGCTCCGATTTTCTGACGTCTTCAGCGTTTGTAATGTCGTTCATTATCGTTTTCTCCTGATTAAGGCTTGAAATTATGTCCTCAAACGAGGATAAGCCGTCCGCCAAGCCGTTGCGAACAGCGTGTTGCCCGACCGAAACATCACCAGCGCCAAAGTTTTTAACCACGTCGACCGCCGTAATGCCACGGTTGCGGGCGACTTTAGCGATAAACACCTCAGCCAACTCATCAACTCTGGCTTGAATCTTGGCTTTACCTTCTTCGGTGTTAATATCCGGCCGTTTGTTAGGGCTTTGCGAAGACACAATCTCTATTATTTTATCTTCGTCATCCTTTTCAAAAATGGAAACGACACCGATAGAGCCCAAAATAGCTGTATCCGCCGCCAAAATCTTGTCACAGGCGGAGGCAATCCAATAAGCACCGGAACAACAAGCTCCTGAAGCGTACGCGATAATGGGCTTTGTGCCTCGTGCCTGATAAATCATATCAGAGAGCTCGGAACATCCGTTTACCTCACCACCCGGACTGTCAATATCAAGCAAAATTCCTTTAATATTCGGGTTTTGCACCGCTTTATTAAAGTCTTGTGCCAGTAATTCGTAAGAAGTAGCGCCGCAAATCCGTGTCATTAAATTGGCATACCGAAACAACGGCCCGGACACCTTAATAACAGCAACGCCGTCTCTAATTGAGGCGGCGTTAGCATCTTTCATATCTTTGCCCATCTCACGGGCTATGGCATCACAAGTTTTGCGACTTTCCCTCGCAATATCGGCCATCGTTCCCATCATCTCCGGCGTTATCGCCCAGATTGTTTTGTTGAGTATTTTCATCTTTTTTCTTCCTTACTTTAATATAAATAAAATACCCCACATTTAGTGAGGTATTTAATGAAACATAAAGAAAACTACTTGTCTAGATATTCCCATTTATTTAGATATATATTTTCTTTATCTTTAAATCTGCGCATATTTATATCAGGGTGCTTTTCACCATTACGACCAAGGGTACTAAGCCAATATTGATGATCTTCACTAATTCTTTTAGCAACAACAGCACTTGGAACAATATGATATTCAGGAGTTTCCATATCATTTAAACAAACAAAAATATATACAATATTTTTTTCTACAAGTTTTTCATTTTTCTTAGAAAGTGCCCAGTCTTTCTGTTTTTTACTGGTTGTTTTTACTTGTATAGCCCATTGCGTATGTGTTTCTCTATGTATTGCCAAAATATCAAAATCTCGAACATTTGACATTGGAACTGCTACAGTAAATCCTCTACGTTCAAGCTCAGCCGCAACAAAATATTCACCAGAATTTCCTATACTTACATTATCTTTATTTGACATCATAAAATCCTTTCAAGGACAGAGTATAACTGTAAAGAGGTAAATCAATGCATTATTCTATACTATCCACATGATATTGATTTTCATTTATCAATCCCATTTCCTTAAGTTTATTCTTTTCTCGAACCCGCTGTTCAACGACTTCCTCCCAGTCCAATCCTTGAGAGGCACATTCGTTTTCAAGGGTTGAAAGCCCAATCTCCATACGAAGTTGGCAAGCTTGCGCCTCTTTGACGGGATCAACCCAACCGCGTCCCGGTCCAATCCATTTGCAACGGGTGTAAGCGTAGCGGTTTGCATAAAAATCAGGCGCGTCCACCAAACCCTTGTTGACCATTTCCTCAAGCCACAGCTCATAAACAGGTGTAGCCCAATAATCCGCCAGCCATTGTCGCCGACCGTTAAAATACCGCCACGCCTCCAAAAGTGCCGACCTTGCCGAAGAGTAGTTGGTTTTGGAAAAGTCCTTTAACAGCAATTCGTACGGAATATTTAATCCTGTGCCGATATGCCGAAGCAGATTCTCCACAAAACTTCCGTATGCCGAATTTGGACGAGATGGTGTAAATGGCGCGACCTTGTCCCCGGGGAAGATAGGGATGATGGAGCCGCCTTCAAGCTTAACCTGCCAGTCTTTCTTGGCGTTTAGGTAATCATCACTTGAACCGCCAAACAGCTCATTGAGTTCTTCGCCACCCATTGGCGTTTCAATAAAAGCGGCAATCATTGCATTGACAATAGCGGCTTGAAGCTCTGACCGCTCATAGTGGTCAAGCATCTTAAACATCGGCATAATCGAGGATAGGATTGGCTTGCCGCGAGTTTGCCCAATGCGGTTGATGTCATGAACGTGCAAAATCCGCCGTCTGCCAAATGATGTAAACGCCGAAACACGCTCCCATTGCAAGCTTGACGACCAATAGTCGCCCGGATGCTCTTTTAAAATATGGTAAGCAATCGGCGCGCCAAACTTGTCAATCTCAACACCACCGCGCAACGTTTTTGTATCGGTACTGTTGTTCGGATTGGAAAGTCTGTCCGGCTCGACCAGTTGAATGGCTGTTGCGACAGGACGTTCAGACAGCCACAAAACCAACGCCAACGCTTCGCCGTTAATCAGGCAAGACTTGAAAATTTGTGTCGTCAACCCATGAAAATTAAGGCTCTTGCCCGCATCGCAATTAAACGTCTCCGCCCAACTCCGCCATAATCCCTCAACTTTGGCTTGCCATGCTTCCTCCCATTCCTTGGTCTTACCCAAAAGCTTGTAGTCTGGCTTGGCGGATAGGCGAAAGCCCGTGCCGACAATGTTATCGGTAAGCGTTTGCATCGCTCCGCTGGCAATTCCGTGATTACGGGACAAATCCCGAGACCGAGCCACCATTGTCGAGAGTTCGGGCAATAAGTCGCTGTCCGCCGAACCTCGTCCCGGTTGCCATGAGGCAATCTCTCGCAAAGTCTGCGATGCCGCTTTATGTGATGTGTCTGTCATATTTTTCCCATAAAAAAAGCCCAGCGGTTAGGCTGGGACAATCAATATTTATAAAATTTCTTTTTTCATTAATTCACTAATATCATCAATTTGCTTTCGTACCATACTAGGCTCATAAGAATTAACGGAAAGCAAGAGTTCCTCAGCTTTTTTTATAATTTTATTAGAAGCAACCAGTTTTGTTAAAGATACCGCTTTACATAAATCATCCCTTATATTGCTTAATCTCTTCTGAGCATCAGCATCTGCATTTACAAAAGCTTTAATGTGATAATCATTAGCCAAAAAAGTATATAAATATTCTAATATCTTCACATATGCATCTTTTTTTAACTGCTTTATTCTTTCTTTTTTCTGAATACTATAAGTAATACATCCACCTAAAACTACACCTATAATCCCAAATATAGCAGGTACAATAGAAAGTAAAATCTGTAAAGAAACATCTGTCTCTTTGATATTATCAGAAAAAAATAAAAAACAATCTTCTAACATTTACGCCTCACCATATAAAAAATATATAGTACTTTATATATGATGAATTTAAAACACAATCTTTATAATCCGTCTTTTCCCAACATTTGTTCCTTCAGCCGCTGCAATCTGCGACTTCAAGCTTGAGATATAGATTTCTAACGCGGTTCGGCTCGTTTGATTATAAGTCACCGAGCCGAAATTTCCTACGTTGACCGAGACTTCTTTTGTCCCTGTCAACAATTGATGATATGCATCTTCAGCCTCAATAAGCCTGATTTTTAGTGTTTTAACATCTACAGCCATGGATTGTCCATTTTAGTTGGTTTCATCTGAATAAATCGTTGTTTCTTCTTCGGCTTGACATCAGGCGTGGTGGGAATAAGAGCTTCCAGTTCAAGCCAACCTTTCTCGCTCATTCGGTCTAAACCGTAAATCGCTGCGCCGGCACGGGCGTAAACTCGGCAGTCCAACGCTTCGTTACGGCGCAAAGGATCTTTCTCCCAAACCGATTTCGGATAACCATTGGCTATTTTGATAACTTGTCGTTCCGAAGTCAGTTGTTTGAAATATTCCTCGGCGTATTGCGGAAAGTGGCATTGTCCGAAACAAGATGCATCTTCGCCGACACGCTCCATTTTTAACCACCGATACAGTTCGGTCTTAATCACGGGACTGGAAACGTTCCACACCTTTAAGCCTTTCTTTTTCGTGTCGGCTTTGGAAGTTGACAGGAGCATCGCCGTGTCGCGGCTTTGCCCTTTGATAGCCACCACCGTGCGCGGTTGGCTCGCTTTTGCGCCGCCACCGCCCCAAACCGCTTGGCTAAACTGTCGCACAAACGAATAAACATCTTGTGTCGCATAGCCTGAGTCCACGCACATCACCCGTATCGGCAGCGTGATGCCGCTTTCGTGCGGATAATCCCGATTAAGCACGTTTTCCAATTGTTTCCACACTTCGGGTTTGGCGGTGTCGCCGTCCAAAACAAAATATTCCACCGACCAGCTCTGTTTTTGCCGTCCCCAAGCGACAACCTCGCATTCAATACGGTCTTTTTGAATATCTACACCGGCGGTTAAGAATAAGCCGCCGAACGGAATTGTGCCGACTTTGTAGTCCTCACGCTGTTCATACAAACGTTGCCACTCCGGCGCATCGCTTTCTTGCTCGTAGGTTTCTCCCAAAATAGTGTTTTGGAAACCTTGCATTAAAGTTGAGTTTTTCTTGGCTTTTTCGTAAATATCAACGCATTCTTTCCAAGAAAGCCACCCGACCGGCGAATAAAGCGAGGACAGATGAAATCCTGCGGTCACGCCGTCGCCGGGAGCCGACGGCTGCCAAAAACCGTTCGCCAGCATTTGCGTTTTATAATGCTCAGCGATAAGCGAATGACAATGTTCGCACTCGTACATCACGGTGTTCTCTGTTGAACGAATGTTATTCCACACCAGCCGTTGGAACTTATGGCAATATGGACACGGCACAACATAATAACGTTGGTCGGTCATGCCAAATTCGCGCTCAATATTTGATAAGCCCTTAATCGTCGGCGTTGATACCAAAAATATCTTCTTGCGCTTACTAAACGTCGCCGTTCTGCGCTCGGCGAGTAAAATCGGGTCGCCTTCGCCGTCAATATCCGGAGGATAGCCATCAATCTCGTCCATAAATAAATACCGCGCAGGCATGGAACGCAAACCCACCGCAGAGTTTGCGCCGGTCATCACCAAAACGCCGCCCTGAAAGTCCTTTGACAGAATGGTGTTGCCTTTATCTCTGGCTTTCGGCGAACTGACCACCGATTTTAACGCCGTGCATTCCTCAATCAGCGGATCAATACGTTGGCGCGAGTTACGCTTGGCCATATCCACCGTTGGCGACACCGCCATAATCGGACCAGGGGCTTTATGCATTATATAACCAATCCAGTTATTGCCGCACTCGGTGCCGCCGATTTGCGCTCCTTTCATAAATACGACTTTTTGAATCGGACTTTTCGGCGAAAGGCAATCCATAATCTCTTTCAAATAAGGCGTTCTGGCCGTGCGCCACCGCCCTGGTTCGGAAGCCGATTTGCTCGACAACATCCGGTAGGTATCCGCCCATTCGGACACCGACATATAGCTGTCAGGTTCCGCGCCTTTATAAAATTGGTCGGCGATATAAATTGCCGCATCAAAGCTCTCTATCGATGATGTCGCGGCTTTCTGTGAGTAATTTTCTGATATATTCATCTAAAACTGTCACCATTTTATGCTCGTCAACGTCCATTTCCGCCGCAATCAGCGAACCGTAACGTGTCGGAAAGCTGATAAACAAATCCCGCAAGGAGCGACCGAGGTTGAACGCGTACTGTCCGGCTTTTTTGCGGTCTATGGTTTCGCCGGTAATCATTTTTAATTTCGCTTTGGCAAGCATCGCCCGATAATAAACATCAGCGGTTTTGGCTTGCTGAAAGGTTGAAAAGTTTTGTTTTACCGTGCCTCCAACGCTGACCGGCATCGCTTCCGGCGGATTTTCAAACAACGGATCGGTCTTGTGCGATTTTGCCGGATCGGTATTCATAAACCACTCTTTGTTGGCGGCATCCACGTCTATTTTACCATCGGCGGTCTTGTGTATCCGTCCGGTCTTTATCGCCGTCTGCACAGCATTCAAATGAACGCCACGCTGGCGGGCATATTCTCGCATTGATACCTTTTTTCCCATTTATTTTCCTTATTTTGCAATAAAAGACTGGATTTCCTTCTAAATACAAGCATTGCTGTAATTGTAAATTAACATTAACAGTCACGAAAGGAACTCAAAATGACTACAAAAAAGAAAAGCTCAAAGGCCAAGAGCAAAAACACCGCCAAAAAGCAAATTTTAACTCCGGTAGCGGAAGAACCGATTGCCAAGCAAGTAATCGAAACATCGGTAGAGAACAGCGAGCCAATGGCGAAAACTCCGACAGAACAAGTTAAACCGGCAAAGCAAAGCAAAATTTCCAGAATGGTTAAACTTTTGCAAACGCCACAAGGAATTCCGCTTAAAGAGCTCGCCGAAAAACTCAGCTGGCTTGAAAACTCGGTGCGTGGTGCGATGTCAATATATGCCAAAAATCATCCTGAATACGCTCTCGTAACCGAAAAGGTGGACGGTGTTAGAACTTACCGCTTAACCCAAAACGGCGATTAACACCATCGCCTGAATTAGCGTAGGCTTAAGGCTTACGCTTTTTCTAGTTCCTTTTTCAACGCTCCGAATATGTGGGCGATAACATCAACCGTCCATGCGTTTCCGATGCTTTTATACCGCTGTGTTTTACTAACGCAATCGGTGTAATTATCCGGCAAAGTCTGCAATCGCTCACACTCAACCGGAGTTAATTTACGCACATAGTAGTCGCCATCCGGCAAATCAATCTTGTAAAGTCCGGTTTTTGCACCGCCACCGCCGCCATTGGCGTTTAAGCACACCGATTTGCCGCGTACCGAATAAATTCTGTTGGCTTGGCTGTTTTTGCCAATACAACCTATTTGTTCCGGTGTTAAAACTCCCGTTGTCTGTTGGTTAAACGGTGCTTTGTAGTATCCGGCGACGAGTGTATCTGATTTTTCCGGATTAACTTTTTTAATTTCCCGAAATTTATTTACACTTTTTACAGCCAAGCCCAAGCAAACGCTACTGTCAGTAGTAACTGAGGTCAATGCGTTTGCTTTTTCGTCTTTACGAACTTCCAAATGCTTTTCTTTGCCGCGCGAACGGAAGGCGCAGCCGATGTATTGGAAAAACTGCGGCACCACCGCTGTTAAACAATTTGCTTTTTTATCCATTTTGCGACCGCGCCGCGTTTGGCTGTTTGGAAATGTGTTGTCAAAGCATTCGCCTTTATTTATCTCTATGTAGCCTTTGATGGTGTTTTCTTGAATAAGCAAAGGTTTTTCTACATTTTCAGCAACCATCTGCCGTTGATGCCATAAATAATCGTGCGGAAAGTGCGCTCCGTTATAGTTGGCCGTCAGACAAACCGATTTTTCACTCCAAGCGTGACCTGTTTCTAAAACATCCTTTAACACAATGCATTTGTCTTCTGGCTGATCCACCGCCCAGTTGCACCAATAAAGCCGTTTACGCTGTTGCGCCGACACTAAAGCGGAGTTTATCAAAACAGGCTCAATCCCAAGCGTGTCGGTTATTATTTGTTTGTTTTCCTTGCTCATTGAGGCGACATTTTCAAGCATAAAATATTTAGGCTTTATGGTTTTTACCGCCTCGACAAACTTCCAAAACAAGCCGGATTTTTCGCCCTCCAAGCCTTGTCGGTTCTTTTTGGCGATAGAGAGGTCTTGGCACGGACTTCCGCCGATAATAAGGTCTATTTTGCCGATAAACCGCGAAAAATTAATTTCACGCACATCGCCCAAACGAATTATGTCGGGATAGTTTTTTTCCGACACTTTAATGGCGTACTTGTCGATTTCGCTCGCATAATAGACCTCAACAGAAATTCCGGCACGCTCCAACGCCAGCCGTCCGCAAGAGATGCCGTCAAATAAACTTAATACTCTCAAATTTTGTTTTTCCCAATAAAAAAGGAGCATTTCTGCCCCTGAAAAGTTATATATTATAAGCGTACAATATACCGCACGATTTTATAAAACGCCGGAAAGCGCATTATTTCGCCAATTGCGTGCCTGATTTTGAATATAGATAAACGGGGCAGTTACGCCCCGTTTACTTGCACCGTTCGCGGAGAACCAGAAAAGGAACTCGGTAGCCAAGCACTCCTCGAACGGCTGAAAGTCCCGCTTGTTTGGGACTTTGTGGCTCGCTGGCGGGGCTTTGCGGCCCCGCCGTGGTTTAGATTAATCCTCGCTCCAAATCGGCATTAAATCGCCGCTGTCGAGGTCTGGGTTATACCCCTCAAAGTCATCTGTTAACGGCCTAACTCCACCGACCGCCTGAATTACTATTCCGTATTTGCGGCTTAGTTTTTCCAGCTCAGTGCAGAATTTTTCGTATTTGTCGGTCTGAGTATCCTCCGGTAGAGTTTTGTTTTTTGATTGCCCCATGTAGTAGTCATAATCACTGCGAAGAATCTCTTTTGTTTTCTTCTTTCTGAAGGCATCGATAAAAGTGCCGTTTTCGATTTCATTGCAAAATTCGCCGACGAGGTACTTGCCCCAGTGGCTGTCCAGTAATTCCTGTGTTTGATTGGAATCAAAGTCGCCGATCTCGTGGACTAATATCGAGGTTGCATTCCAAAGTTTTTCAGCTGTTTCCTCGCCGAATGTGCCGTAGGCTGTCCCCCATAAGCCCCATCTTTCGTTCTGCGTGTTTTTTATAATAAACAATTTTTCCATTTTTAAGTTCCTTTTTTTGAGTTAATGCATTGGCTACCTTGCCTTTGCTGTCTCAATGAATGCTTGGATTTCAACGGAAGTCCAGTCCTTTCTGCATTAAAATCGAAGAAATAGTGCAGAAAGATTTTGGCGGGGCGTTAACCCCGCCGCGGTTTTAATCTTACCGTCTGCCTATGCAGAATGAGGCCTCAGCCAAGGCTTTTAGAGCGTTGATTGATTCTTCAATCCCCATCAGCCCACCTAAAGCGCAGTGTACCCGCCCAATGTCATTATCGGCTTCTTGCCACACTATGCCTTCTTTGCCCGACGATATGCGTTTCTTAATATCTTTAAGAAGAGCCTCCATCGCTTGAATGTTTCCGGATATAATAGCCAACTTTGTTTTGGCGTCCATTTCGTTATTTTCTTTTACCATTTTAAGTTCCTTTTCTTCTTGAGTTAATGCATCGGCTACCGTGCCTTTGCTGTCTCAATGAATGCTTGGATTTTACAGAAAGTCCAGTTCTTTCAGCATTAAAATCGAAGAAATAGTGCAGAAAGATTTAGGCGGGGCATTAACCCCGCCGGAGCCTCGGTTAAAGTCCGCTAACGTCGTAGTTTAAGCCCTCTAAAACCCGCAATTTTTCCTCGCGTGGCGGATTGGCTTCGAACCAGCACCAACCATCACTTTCGGATAAGTATCCCTTCGGTGGAAGCGGAACTATCCCTAAAAACTCGAGGACGTTGACTATTTCGTCGACTTTGACGAGTTCGTGCTTTATCAGCTCGTCAACCACATCGCGCTTACCGTGCGGCGTTCTTGCTTTTTTTCCCTTAAGTTTTTCGAGTTCGGTGTCGGCTTTTTCGATTTCGTCCATATAAGCCCAAGTGCCGTCTTCCTCACAGCGGGCGATGCGCTTGTCAAAATCCGGTGCTTGTTTCGTTTCGTGATACCATGTAATCATTTTTTATTCCTTTTTCTTTAGCATTCATCGTGGCGGGGCTTGGCGGCCCCGCCGTTGTCCTTTAGTCCACGTCAAACCATTCTGTGCAGGTTGCCAGCAGGTGGTTATAATCGCCGCTGGTCGCTTCCTTTTGGAACTCGTCCCGCTCTTCTTTGCTTAACTTTGCGCGGCGCATCGCTTCGAGGCATTTGCCGAGGATACTGAATGCGTTGCCGTCTTGGCCGACCAGTTGCACGTGGATTTCCGGATGTTTTACTTCTTTTTCCATTTTAATTTTCCTTTTCTTTTTGAGTTAATGCATCGGCTACCGTGCCTTTGCTGTCTCAATGAATGCTTGGAAACACAATAAAGTCCAGTCAATAACGCATATTTTTTAATTATAAGTTATTGATAATAAATAATAATTTGAAAACAGCCACACAGCTTGGTGATTATTTGCGGTACGTGCGATGTAACTTTTTTTTCGTACAATATACCGCTTAATTAATTATACTTTGAAACAAGCGCGTGTCCGGCGATTTTCCGGACACGCAAAGGAGAATTTTAACTTATCTAATATGCCGAATATACCATTCCGCGTGGGAATAGTTATTAAAGTTCCATTGCAAACTCAGTAAAAAGTCGGCTTCGCTCAAGTGCTTTTGCATAAACTCCGGCAGAAAAGCGTTCTTTTCGGTTTCGTGGCGAATAAAGCCTTGGTAAGCCCGTTCAAACTCGGTTTTGAATTGTGCCTTAAATTCATCAAAGGAGAGCACCAGTTGTTCACGGGTGCGTTTGTTTTCAAGGGTAATCCGCATCGTTAATCCTCCACTTTGATACCAAGGTAACGGCAGTAGCTTGAACCGGATGGATCAGTATAAAGCGGTTGTTTGCCCTCACAGGTTAATTCGATGACTTGCCTGTACTCAATTCCATCGTAAACCTTATATCCACCTTTACCGGCTAAAAAGTCGTAGTCGTTAAGTGGATGTTTGCAGAGCGTTTCATATTGTATCGGTGTTAATGCTATTGTTTCGATAATTTCCGCAACCTCATATACCGGAGGATAATCTTCAGCTTTGCTTAAAACTTCTTTGATGTTGCTTGGCTTTCTGAGCATGTATGTTTTGACTGTTTTCATTTTTTAGTTCCTTTATCTGTTAATGTTTACAAGTCAATGAATGCTTGCTTTTCAGAACTTATCCAGTCAATTCGACATCATTTTGCGATAATTCTGCATTATTTTCAGGTGCTTCCTCGATGTTCGCCAATAGTTCCGCTTTTCTGCCGGTATATTCCTCCCAACGCTTAACAATAACGTCGCAAAACTTCGGATCTAACTCAATTAGACGAGCTACTCGACCGTTTTTTTCGGCCGCAATTAAGGTTGAACCGGAGCCGCCGAACCCGTCTAACACGATATCGCCGAGTTTGGAACTGTTATTTATGGCTCTTTCCACCAATTCGACCGGCTTCATGGTCGGGTGCAAGTCGTTCCGGACAGGCTTGTTGTATTCCCAAACATCCGCTTGATCACGATCGCCGCACCAGTAGTGCTTTTTATCTGCGCCCCAGCCGTAAAGAATAGGCTCATATTGCCGCTGATAATCCGCCCGACCAAGCGTAAACGTGTTTTTCGCCCAGATTATAAAAGTCGACCATTTGCCGCCGGCCGCAATGAATGCCGAATAAAGCGTGTGCAGTTCTGATGAGCTCATGCAGACGTAGGCGGCACCGTTATTGAACATCATTAAATTTGAGAGGCTGTCGGTCAAAAATTGTCCGAAGTCATCGCCGAGGTTGTCGTTCATAATCGTGCGGTTATGGTTCGGCGAAGAGTGGTAGCGGAGCTTGTCTTTCATTGTCGCTCCATAGTTAACGTTATACGGCGGATCCGTGAATATCATGGCGGCGCAGTCGTCTCGCATCAATTTTCGCACGTCGTCAAACATCGTGGTGTCGCCGCACATCAAACGATGTTCGCCCAAAATCCACACGTCGCCTCGTTTGGTTATCGGCTCAACTGGAGCTTCGGGGATTTCGTCCTCTTCCGATTTCGCATCTGTTTGAGGTTCGCCAAAATTTTCCAACTCTTTAAGCTCATCTTCGCTGAAACCTAAAATATCAAGATTAAAATCGCTTTCCTCAAGCTCTTTCATCTCCAGAGCCAACATTTCCTCGTCCCAACCGGCGTTCAGGGCAATTTTATTGTCGGCAATAACCAAAGCCTTGCGTTGGGTTTCGGTCAAGTTCGGCAAGCAAATAACCGGTACTTCGGTTAAGCCCAGCCGTTGAGCGGCAAGCAGTCGACCGTGACCGGCGATGATGACATTGTCGCCACCGATTAAAATCGGGTTAGTAAATCCGAATTCTTTTATGCTCGCCATAATCTGAGCGATTTGCTCTTCGTTGTGCGTGCGTGAGTTTCGGGCATACGGAATCAAATCCGCAACCGGAAAAGTGGCGTGAAATTCCATTGTAAAAATCCTCTAAAAAATGAAAGTGACCAACCAAAAGTGACCAGTGACCAGCCGAGAAAAAGCTGAATTTCTCAAAACCCTTATGTAGCAAGGGTTTTGAGAGGTGGGTGACCAGTAAACAAAAAGTTGTTTGACTAGATTTTTAACGCGGCTTGCGCCCCCGCATACGCCCCAAGCCAAGGAAGGACCCGCTCGATTTTATGCAATGCCATTGCGGCAAAGTTTGGCAAAAATAGGTTTGTTAAGGTCAAGTTCTTCCACCAACTCAAAAGGTTTCTTGTTAAATTCAATCGTGGTTGTGGTTATCACACCATCTTTGATTGTTTTGATTGCCGCGCTCGGTAACTTGGCTTTTCCGATGCACGAGGACAGATAAACAAAACACTCGTCGTTATCTTGCAAATATTCCAACGCCAGTTTGCGGGCGTAAAAATTAAGCGTCACATCGGCTTTGCTGGCGTCTTTGCCCCACGGACAACCACCGCCAATCGGAGCAGCCGCCGAATAGAAATCGCAAGCCAGCTTACGGCCGGTCACACCACAGTCGGCAATTGACGAGTGGCGAGTATATTTACCAGTGCCGTTGATGATAATGTTTTCAGGTTCTTCTCCCAACGACATAATGATAAAGGTTGTCAAATCCACATCTTTCAACATCGGAATGGCGACAACCGCGGTTTCAACGCCACCCAGCTCATTGAGAGTAATTTGGGCTTTGATGTCAATTCCGAGGTGGATGTTTTGCAAAGCGTACTCATACAAAGCGTCGCAGAGTTTTTTCGCCAAGTATTGCTCACGGCTGATATTGCCGACGCCTTTGCATGCGTAACCCACAAACACTCCTTGATCACCCCAGCCGTTTTGCTCAACGCCTTGCGAGATGTCCGACGATTGCTGTCCAATGAGATTTATAACTTGAATTTTTGCCGGATTTACGGCGTTATCTTTCCAACGCAAGCGGTAAGTTTCATCGTAGCCGATTTCTCTAAGCGCGGCGATTACATAATCTTTAGCATTTGTTAAATTGACATCGCCGGAAATCTCACCGCCCAAAACCACGGTATTGTCTTTAATCATAACTTCCACGGCGTAACGGACATTGGTGTCTTGCTCAATCATCCTGTCCAGAATGTAACTGGAGATATAGTCGGCGGTTTTGTCCGGATGTCCCAACGACACGGCCTCGGCGGTTTTAATCATAAACATTTCCTTTCTTGCATAAAAAAGCCCGCTGACGGCATAGTCAGCGGACGATAAAAACATAAGAAAAGGGACGATTTCACATCTCGTCCCGAATTATACCTTGTTTTATAACCATATTTGGCAAAAATGTAAACCACAAAGATGTCATTACATTTTTTTGTCATAAAGTAAGCCATAAATTTTTGCCAATGCAACATTATAACTCTTTGACAACCCTTGCCGAGAAACGCAAAACTCCCGACACAGCAACTTCCACGGTATGTGGTTGGCTCTTTTCCAAACGAGCCGACGTTCATCAACCGATAAAATCGGCAGCCACACCAACATGACACGCTCCCAAAGTGAAATTTGCTCTTGAGTGGGATAAACCTTGATTGGTTTCTTCTCCATAAAAATCAGCTCTTGAGCCGTGTATACGATTTCGGGCATACAAGAGCGATACTTTGGTGCACGCACTGGAGGTAACAAACGTTCCACATAAGCGGCGGTTTCCAAATCATTTTTTATTTTTTCCAACATTTCATCAGTCATTTTGCATCGCCTTTACCTTGCCCAGCATATTCGCGCAAACATCGGACATTGTTTCCATTTCCGAAAAAGACAATTTGTTTTCTTTGCAAAACCACTTGCGTACGGCTTTTCGCCAATCCAAAGCTATATATTTTTTCCCGTTCATCCAACCTCGTTCGGCGTTCCACCGCACAAAAGCCACAGGGTCTATCGTGTAACCGCTTTTTTGACAGTAATCGGCGACGTCTTCCACGCTCGGAGCGCCGGTAAATTCAGCTTTATCCACAGATTTAGCCGCTTTATCTTTATCTCCAGATTCATTTACACTTACAGATTCATTCTCATTCTCCGATTCATCTGATGGGGAGGTTGGGGTGTTTGCTTGTTTTTTGCTTGCATCTTGCTTGGCTTTTGCTTGACGTTTGCTTCCGCCTTTTGCGCCGCTTGCTTGTCTAATTTCACGCATTTCCAAATACTTGGCGTTATTTTTATCAATTGTTTCTTGAATGGCGTCAAATCGCTGCTTAACCAAATCCGATAATTTAAAAGAAACGGCGCCGTAAAAGTTAATTTCGCACAGTGCGATAATTAAATCGGCCACTTGATTTTTCTTGAAGTTATGCACAGCGGCGAGGAAGTCCGCAGGATACAACACAAACGAAGTCTTTTTATCCATTGTAGCCTCCATTGCAATTTCCGTCTTTAACTGTCGATTTTATTCTTTTTACGCCTTGTATCCACAAAAGAGCCAATTTGGCTCGTCGCAGTTCTTTTTTTATTTCAAGTTCTATTTCTTTTAACGCTTTTGAATTCAAGTGAAGCAACATCCAAAGTGGAATGCTTCTGATTTTCTCATAAATTGGTTGATTGTTTGTGTAATGCATTTAGTCCTCCTTAAATAACAGCCTTACACATAGAACAAGTTTAAAAGTTTCATAATCGTTCTCCAAAATTGCAAAATTTTTTTATTTTATTGAAAATTTTGTAGATTGTGTTTTTTGAAATATGGATGTTTTTAGAAATTTCGTCCAAGGTTTTTCCATCTAGAATCATTTTAAGAACAATGCGTTCTCGTTCGTCTAATTGCTTTGAAATAGCTGTTATTAAGACATTGAATTCTTTATTGTGAAAATTGGCGGTGTTATCAATAAACTCGTGAGTTTCAACAATATCATCAAGTGAAATTAAAAGGTCAAGATGCTCACGCATTTTGACCTTTATCAATCGAGTAGCTTCGTTTTTAATCGAGGTGACGATATAAGATTCACTGGGAATGTCTTTATTTCTGAATTTTTCAATATAAAACAACAACAAACTTTGCAAGATATCTTCTCTGTCAACGCTTGAATCAAAAAAAGAATAGTTAAGCAAACGTCGTGTTTGACTGTAAATTGTTATTCTGACATATTCAGGTATGTCAGTAAAAAGTTCTTTAATCATATATACAACCTTTCGTTAATTAATGAAAGGTTGTATTTTGTACCTTATATATTACTAAAATATAAAACAGAACTACTTTTAGTTGATTTAAACCATTTTAATTAAATCCATAAAGCAGACGTTGTTCACTCCAAGCGAATGGGATAGGTTGTTTCATTATATCGCTTATTTTTAGATTACCTGGTTGAGAGCCAAGCAGTATCGCTTCAATAATGTCAGGCGCCAAATAGGTGAAATTCATTATTCTAGTCACGTAGCCCCTGTCTATTTTCAAGCGTTTCGCCAAATCACTGACCGACATGTCTTCTTTTTCAAGTTTTTCCCGCCATGAAAACGCTTTAACGACGGCGTTCAACAAGGTGTCGTCAACGGTAAATGCTTCTTCAGGCGGTGGCAAGATTTTTAAGTGTCCACGCTTTTTGTAAAGGTTTATATTATACTCAAGTTCCATCAAATTGGGATATTCGGCAGAAGGGCGTAATTGTTCTTTTAGTTGACTTTCCAATAAAAGAGAGCCTAGAGGAAGCAATCTGATGATAAGTTTGTCTTTATAAATTATAATGCGAGACACGATGCGTTCAATCAATAGGCGCAATTTTGGCAGAGGTAAGTAATTGATAAAATCGTTTGGATTATTCAAATTTTTAATTATGTCGCCTACATCTATATCCGTGTTGTCGATAGAAATTTGATTATAAAACTCGTTGATTAATTTGGGAGATTTTAAAATATTTTGAATTTTGCTTAAAACAAACTTGTCAAGTTCTCCCGCCGGCACGCAGCCGACTTCGCATTTGTGATATCCTTCTTTAATGGCTTTTGAAGAGACGTAATACTCATACGTCTTTCCTGCTTTGCTTGTTCTGGTAGAGAACATGCTTGCCTTGCAACATCCGCATTCCAACAATCCGTTTAACAAAGAATTGTGTTTGCGAGAGAGCGTTCTAAATTTACCTTCGCAATTGCGACTTTTTATTTTTTGAACTTTGTCCCATAATTCTTCATCTATGATGGCATCGTGTTGTCCGTCGTAAACATTGTTTTTGTGAACAATTTTTCCAAGATATATAGGGTTGTTCAAAATCGAATAAATTATTGCGTGCGTGAATGGCACTTTTGAATATTCGACATCTTCCTTATGAAGTTTTTTCTTCATCCTGCAACCTTTTTCATTAAGAATTTCAAAAATTTGCCTTTCCGATTGATAGACGCTGTAACTTTGATAGATAAATTTAACTATTTTTGCTTCGTCTTGGTTTACAACGAGTTTTTTATTTATCGACATGTAACCAAACGGAACATTTCCGCCCATCCACATGCCCTTTTTCTTTGAAGCTGCGACTTTATCACGAATGCGTTCGGCCCCGACTTCACGCTCAAATTGAGCGAACGACAGCAACACGTTTAACGTGAGCCGCCCCATGGAATCGTAAGTGTTAAAATTTTGAGTGACGGCGACAAACGAACACTTGTGCTTATCCAATATTTTAATGAGTTTGGAAAAATCCGTCAGCGATCTTGTGAGACGGTCGATTTTATATACCACAATCATGTTTATTTTATTATTTTGCACATCGGTTAACAAACGTTTTAAAGCCGGTCTGTTTAGATTGCCACCGCTAAAGCCGCCGTCGTCATAATGTTCCGGCAACAAAACCCAGCCTTGATGTTTTTGACTTAGCACAAAGTTTTCACCGGCCTCTCTTTGAGCTTCCAATGTGTTGAATTCTTTGTTCAAGCCTTCTTCCGTTGATTTTCTCGTGTATATGGCGCATTTGATCTCTTGCATTTTATCCTCTTTTACTTAAACCAAAAAATAGCTTTCCGGAAACTTTCATTCCAGTTATTTGTTTTGCCATGCCTGATAGAGATTTGAATCGTTTTCCGTCTAAATCAAATCCGTTTTCTAAAATTCTAACCACATAATCTTTTCCTTTATAAGTTTTTATAATTTTAGTGCCTATTGGAGCTATTGTGTTTTTCCGCGTTGATTGTGGTTTTATTTGCAGCTTTTTCAGCAATGCTTTTGTTGACGCGTTCAGTCCGCCATATTCCAATTCTTGCATGCGATAAGCCACGTTGTACGTGTAAAATTCTTTAGAACGTTTAGGCTTGGCGCATTTGAAGTATGCGGTGAATAATTCTTGAATTTCTTTAAAACTTAATGTGTCTAGCCTTTTTAGATCATCTTCAAACATTTTCGTTATTCTCCTCTTTACAAGCAATGCTTGGATTTAAGCTAAAATCCAGTTCTTTTTTAGAGAACTCGTCTAAATTTTGCTTTTTTATAAATTCAATCAAATCAGGTAAAATTAATATCGCCAATTCTTCAATATCAGTCATTTAACACCTCCTGATAAGAACAAGTTAAATAATTAGAAAATCGTTCTCAAAAAAAGTTGGCGGTGGAAGTTCTGTTATGAGTTTTGCTTTGGAAAGGAAAAAATTTTGCGAAAATTTGATAAAAAATTTGCGTGGTAAATTGTTTGTATACAAGTAGTTACGTTGGTGTGACTAAAAAATGGCAAGACACGGGAAAAAGTATATCTTTGGCAAATAAAGCGAAAAAACGGCAAAAAATAAGCGGAACAAAATCGCCGGCAAAATAACGTGTTTTAAGCGTAAGGTCAGGGGAACACGGCGATACAGAGCGGAGTGATTTAAAATGAAAAAAGAGGAAGTATAAACTTCCTCTTTTCAACTTGGTAGCGAGGGGGAGATTCGAACTCTCGACACATGGATTATGATTCCACCGCTCTAACCAACTGAGCTACCCCGCCATGAACAAAACCTTATTACCTTATATTTTGTTCATTGTCAATAATTATTTTTGCCTGTTTTTAATTTTTTTTATAATGGCTGCTCGTCCTGCCAGTTTGAACTCATATGTTAAAAGTGCAATGCCGGAAAATAGGAGCGGCAGCAAATAATAAATTATGCGATATAAAATTAAAATTGCAAATAAGGTGGCTTGATTTTGGTCATCAGGAAGTAATTTTGCAAAAACAATTTCAAACACCCCCAAGCCACCTGGAACTTGACTATACACGCCCAAAATTTGAGCAATAATGAAGGCACCGATAAAGGTTATAAATGGGATATCAATGTAGTGCTCTAAAATTGAATATAACACCAATGAGGCCATTAAAATATCCAGACTGCCAATGATAACTTGTGCCAATGCCATTTTAAAGCCAGGGGTGTCAAATTCTATTTCTTTTATGATAATAGGTTTTTTATAATAGGTACTTCCCCAAATATAAAATATCAATCCGCCGGCAGAAACCAAAATCAGAGCCCAATTAATAAAAGGCGAAGATATTGCCGACAAGACATGGTTTGGAGAGCAAATAAAGCCCAATAAAACCAAAAAGAAACAGGCGACCAAATAGGTAAATCCAGAAAAAGTTACCATTTTTACAATGTCGGATGCATTGATTCTCCAACGTGTGTATAAGCGATAGCGAATCGCCCCACCGGAAATGATGGCGTGTCCGGCGTTGTTGCTGATGGCAAATCCCAAAAAGCCGGCAAAAACCCATTTCCAAGTTGCTAGTTTACGGTGAATATATTTCAAAGCTAAAAAGTCGTATGAAGATAAGGCTACATATCCGCAAAAAGAAGCTATACAGGCGTAAATTATATTTTTAGCCGGAACATCTATAATAGCATTTTTGATTTCATCTAAAGAATATTTTGAAAGTTGTTTATAAATCATAAATGCGGCAAGAGCAAAGAAAAATAAGCCTGACCAAGATAATATTTTTTTGAAAATTCTTTTTTTATTTTTTGTTTGCATGTGTTATTTACCTTTATTAGTTAAGATATTCATATCTATATAGCTACGAATGTTAAAACCAAAAGTCCTTCTTACATATAATGTTAGTTCAGACGGTGATTCCTTAAAGTTTTGGGCGTTTGTTTGAGCTTGCAACAGCATTTCAAGTTTTAGTTTTTTACCGATTTCATCACGTTTTTCTGCGGCTCCGGGTTCTTCCATAACAGAAGCAACATTATACAAAGCATGCGCCATAATTAGGTTCTGCGGCGTTATTTTTCCTTGGGCATAGATATCTGCAAGTTCCATAAAAGCTTCGGAGTTACCTTGACCTACGGCGTTACGGTAGGATTCAATACCTTTTATATAGTTTTGAACAGTTCCGGTTCCTTTAATATACATATCAGCCAAAACAATCTGCGCTTCGTCCAAATTACTGTTATTGCCGGCTGCAGATTTTATTAATTTGAACGCTTGGTCATAGTTTTGCTCATAAACAAAACCCAAATAATAGGCATAACCCAGCATAAATTTAGCTACATTGTTGCCTGAACTTGCTGCTTTTTTGAACAAATCCATAGCAATTTTATTGCGTGCCGGATCTTTGGCCCCGCCTTTTAGATATATGAAGGCTAGATTTGTTGCGGCGTTGTCGTTTCCAAGTTCTGCCGCTTTTGTAAACAGTGCCACTGCTTTTTTGACATCGGGATTTGTACCAATGCCGTTAAAATATAGGCTGCCCAAATTGTTTAGAGCTATGGGATTATTTTGTTCGGCGGCCATTTGATAATATTCAAAAGCTTTGCTCAAATCTTGTTGAACGCCGTTGGTACCATATAAATACATATAGGCAAGATTCATTTGATCTTCAATTTTGCCCTCGTTAGCTTGGCGAGTGCTTCTTTCTAAAAATGTTTCTTCTTTGCCATCTGGTCTTGTAATTTTGTCATCGGCAGAAAACAAAAGTGAAAGAGGTTTGGTTATAAAACTAAGAAAACCTTGATTTTCAACCCCATCGGCCGATGCGGTCGAGCCAACAACATTTGCGTTGTCTTCTTTATCAGCGGCTACAGTTGGTTTATCTAACGCGCTGTCATCAAACAACAAATCTACAGTTTGAGCCCAGGAATTTGCCGCAATAAAAGATGAGAGCAAACAACAAAAAGCAATTTTTTTCATAAACCGATAATCCTTATTTTATTTTTTCGCCTGCATAATAATACGAAAAATATTACCTTTCAAGGTAAAAAGTAAAACTATTACAAATCTCTTGTATTATTTATGGATTTGGTTTAGATAAAGCTTAGAAAGGTGAAAAAAATGGTAACAGAAGCTCCTATATATACAATTCGCGGTGCAAAGTTAAGTTTTGGTCTGAATCCGCTTTTTACAAATGTGGATTTATACATAAATAGAGGGGATAAAATTTGTTTGGTTGGCCGTAACGGCTGCGGCAAATCAACTTTGCTTAAAGTGATTGCTCAAGAAATTGAACCTGACGACGCAGAATTTTTTATTCAGCCTGGGGTGAGAATTGGCTATATGCCTCAAGAACCAGATTTTTCAGGTTTTAAAACTTTACGAGAAGTTGTTGAGGCAGGCTTACCAAAAAATGAGCAAAATCAAACTTATCGTGCCGATAAATTGATTGAATATTTTGCTATAAATGAAAATCAGAATCCAGAACAGTCTTCTGGTGGTGAGCGGCGCAAGGCGGCGTTGGCCAGAGCTTTGATTAATGAGCCGGATATTTTATTGCTTGATGAACCGACCAACCATTTGGATATTACCACTATTGAAAAATTGGAAGATTTGATTAAAAAATTTAGCGGAGCGGTAATTGTTATCAGCCACGACAGAATGTTTTTGGACCATATATCACAAACTACATTTTGGTTGGATAGGGGAACTTTGCGGCGCAATAATAAGGGGTTTGGAGCTTTTGAAGAATGGGAAGACCAAGTTATTGAACAAGAAATCATAGAGCAAAAAGCCCTGAATAAAAAAATTGCCGAAGAAACTGAGTGGCTGCATAAAGGCGTAACAGCTCGTCGCCGTCGTAATATGGGACGTTTGCGTCGATTACAACAGCTGCGTCAGGAACGACGTGAACAAATAAAGATGACCGGTTCGGTAAATTTAGAGGCTGAAACGGCTGATTTGCGCTCTAAACTGGTGATAGAGGCGAAACATATTTCAAAATCTTTCGGCGATAGAGAAATCATTAAAGACTTTTCTATCAGAGTGATTAAAGGCAATAAAATTGGTATTGTTGGACCAAACGGTTCGGGTAAAACCACGTTGATAAAATTACTGACCAAAAGATTGGAGCCGGATTCCGGTTTTGTGCGGATAGGAAAAAATTTGGAAGAAGCTTATTTTGACCAAAACCGTATTACTTTGGATCCGAAAAAGACACTTTGGAAAACGCTGTGCAATGAAGGCGACCATATTTGGGTGAGGGGACATTTTAGGCACGTTGTGGCATATCTGAAAGATTTTTTATTCAAACCAGATCAAGCGCAATGTCCGGTTTCTACTTTGTCCGGGGGTGAAAAAAATCGTTTAATGCTGGCAGTGGCGTTGGCTAAACAATCTAATTTTTTGGTTTTAGATGAACCGACAAATGATTTGGATATGGATACGCTGGATTTGTTGCAAGAAGTTTTAGACGATTATGAGGGAACAATTCTGATTGTTAGCCATGACCGCGATTTTATGGATAAAGTAGCAACATCTTTGATATATATGCGCGGCGACGGTACAGTTTATGAGCATGTTGGCTCTTATTCGGAATTATTAGAAAAACTGAAAGGATTGCCGCCTAAAAACAATAATAAAAAAACAGTCAATAAAGAAGAACCTAAAGTACGAGAAAAAAATAAAACTCAGAAACTGAGCTATAAAGAACAGTATATGCTGGAAAATTTGCCGAAAGAAATAGAAAAACTGGCGGCAGAAAATAAAGCGATTGAAGTGGCTTTGGGAAATGCTAATCTTTATACTGATGATCCGCAAAAATTTGACGAGCTGACCACAAAATTGGCTGACAATAAAGAAAAGCTGGAAGAAATGGAAAATCAGTGGCTGGAAATTCAGATGAAAGCTGACGAACTGGAAAATTCCTGACTTGAAAAAATAGAACGCTTGATTACATAGTACTTTATGTTATGGATAGTCAACGGTTTGATATACGGATTTTTTACCGCGGTGTATACCTTGTTTAACCAGCACTATAAAGTTGATGGTTATATTTTAGGAATATGGCGCGGTTTGGGCATATCCGTATTGTTTGTGCCGTTTTTAGTGTTTTTTCCGGTGCCTACCAGTGCTTATTATTGGGGACTGTTGATTTTTCAGGGTTGGCTGATTGGAATTTATGATTCGCATTTGTTTTTTGCTTCGGCAAAATATGGGGCAGGACCAACTTCGCGTTTTATGGCGGTGACGGTTTTGGTAACCACATTTTTGTGGTGGATACTAACTCCTAAAGAATTTTTCACTTTGCTGAAACAAGGCAATGTTTTTATTACCTTGTTGTTGGTGCTGTTTGGTTTTACTTTTTGTTATTGGCAAATGATAAATACTAAAGTTTCGCGGCAAACCGCACGCTATATTATGCCGTCGGTATTTGCTTTGGCGGGTATGAGTATTATCACCAAATATATTGCTTTAGGCGGTTCTTCTGTGTGGCAGTCTATTGTCTATTATTTGTCGGTGGCGACTTTTGTTAGCGGCTGCTATAATCTAAAGTGCTATATTAAACATCATCCAGAGTTGACATTCAGGCAAAAAATAGGCAAAATTTTTTCGGGTAGAATGTGGAAAATAGGTGGTTATTTGATAGGATTCAGCGCGGCGATGATTACTGCTAAAACTATGGCGTTGCGGGTGGCGCCAAATCCTGGTTATGTGACCGCATTGTTGTTGATAGCTCCGATTTTTATTTTTGCGTTGAACAAACACTATAAAATTCCGGATAGTGTTTCGGTGCGGGCGGGTTTCGCCATGATGTTTTTTTTGTTTTTGTTAGCAGTGCTGGTTAATGGTAATTATGGAATTACAGACTAAAGACACAGCTGTTCTATAATTGTGTTTAGGACCAATAAGCCCTGAGAAGTGACTGATAAATATTCTGAATTTTCTGTCAGCAATTTAAGTTGCTTCAATTCTGCTAAATGTGGAATATTTATGTAATTTTCTAAAGGTGAGCCGATAATGTTTTGAAACGTTTTTTTATTTATACCTTTAGTTAATCTCAGTCCGGTTATGATTAGCTCTTCGGCTCGTTCTGCCTTGGAGAGTGCTTCATTAATAAAAGGGTAGTCAACGGCAAAAAAATTACCGTCTAGTGTTAGTCTACCTTGGGCTGATTTGCCAATGCCAATATAATCTCCGCCTTGCCAATAAGTTAGGTTGTGTCGGCTTTCAAAACCGTGTTGCGCAAAGTTGGAAACTTCGTATAAATCATATCCCTTAGCAGCTAAATATTTACGGGTATGTGTATATAAATCAGCGGCTGTTTCATCATTAAGAGCTTTAATATTTTTGCGGGCAAAAACAGTATTTTCTTCAATAGTCAGCTGGTAAAGCGATAAGTGTTTCAACCCATAAGCACAGATTTCGTCCAGTTCTTGCTGCCATTCACTTTGCGTTTGCTGCGGACGAGCATATATTAAATCGGCGGAATGATTGCTAAAAATTTGCACTATTTCTTGCAAGCTTTCGCGAGCTTCTTGCAGGGTGTGCGTTCGCCCCAGAAATTTTAAATCTTTTTCGTTTAGCGCTTGCACGCCCAAAGACAGACGATTAATACCAGCGTCTTTTAAATCTTTGAACATATTTTTATGATTGCTGTTGGGATTGGCTTCAAGCGATATTTCTATATTGTTTTTTATTTTCCAATGACCGCAGATGCAATCAATTATTTTAGCAATATTTTGCGGCTTTAGCAAAGAAGGCGTGCCGCCGCCAAAAAAAATAGATTTTATTTCACGCTCAGGCAATAGCTTATAATAATGTTTTAACGCTTCCAGATATTCATTGATAAGTTTTTCTTCATCACAATTGCCTGCAAGTTCCTTATAGAAATCACAATAAGGACATTTGCTTTTACAAAAAGGCCAGTGGATATAAATTGCCAAATCTTGAGGTTTGTACATCTAAAAAAACAGCGGATATAAAAACGCTCCCCATAAAATTATGGCATTTACAAAAGCAAGCAAAACCAATGAGCTGCCTATGTCTTTGGCTTTTTTTGAAAGTTCATGATAATCTGGAGAAATGCGGTCAATAACAACCTCTACTGCCGTATTTACCAATTCCATAATCACAATAAACAACAGACTACAAATAAGCAAGGCTCTTTGCCATAACAATAAATCTAGGCAGCAAGCCACAATCCCAAATATGACAAATACAGCCAAATCTTGGCGTAAGGCAGCCTCACTTTTGAATGACGATACAAATCCGTCTTTTGAGTATGTGAACGCCTTTAAAATTCTTTTTATTCCGGTGTCGGTGGCTTTCATTTTTTTCTCCTTCGTTTGTATCATAAAACTTTTTAGGGCAGCGTCAATATTTTTATTGTGATATATATGTTAAAATCTCTTGAAAACGCTGAAAAAAACGCTACCATTAAAACGTGTTTAAATTAAAGGAGATACAAATGTCAAGATTTGATAATAGCCCTAATTATGGTCTTATGTTTTTTATTGCTTTAATCGCTGCAGGTATTTCTGCCGCCGCTACCCGTATGATTTCTGGCGATAATGAGGCTAAATTTGCCGTTGTTGACGTTCAGCGTGTTGTTGTTGCTTCTAAAGATGTTGCCGCTTTGAAAAATGAACGTGACAACCAAATTAAAGAATTGCAGAAAATGGCTGATGATGCTAACGCAAAAATTGCTAAAATCAGCGATGAAGCCGAAAAGAAAAAAACTTCAGAAAAATATCTAGCAGAAATCAATGCTAAAAAAGAAAGTTTTGACCAAGTTTATTCATCAGCTTTACAAGCTTCTGATCAAAAGTTAAACGATATCATCAAATCAGTTGCCGAAAAAGAAGATTTGACAGTGGTTATAAATAAAAACTCCATAGTTCAGGGAGGGGTTGATATTACGGAAGCAGTAATCGACATGGTTAGATAAGAAACTCGTCTAGCTGGTATCTGCTAGGGATTTTTGCGCTCGTGTACTATTGTGTACACGTCGCTTAAAAATTCCGTCGCATCTACGCACGCTATCCGAGTTTCTACGAGTTTTGTGCCGGTTGCAATAATAAGCAGCCGGTTTTTCTTATGTACTACTTTGTACACGTCGCTTAAAAATTCCGTCGCATCTACGCACGCTATCCGAGTTTCTGAGAGTTTGTGCCGGTTGCCTTAAAGCAGCCGGTTTTTCTTGTGTACCATTTTGTATACGGCGCAAAAAAGTTAATGCGTATTAGCCTCATTATCCGAGTTTCTACGAGTTTTATGACTTTTATCTGCTAGTAGCTTGGCGTAAAATGTTTTCAAAATCGGTGCCGGATAAAACCTCTGGTAAAACCATGCCGTCACGCATTAGCGGCGTGTATAAAATATAAAAAGGCAATCCTTTGCGTCCATATTTTTCCATAAAATCTAATACTTCTTTATTGTAATTCGTCCAGTCAACTTGTATAAAGTCTAGCATATAAGTTTTATTCCAATGAGCTAAATTAGAGGAATTTAACGTAATCGTCGTGTTGTAGCGGCAAGTCAGACACCAATCAGCGCCAATTTCTAAAAGCACAGGGTGTCCTTGGCTGAGTTTTTTGGCTATAAGTGATTTGTCAATAAACGTAAGGCGTTTTTCCAAATTTTCATCAAGGTGGCGTTTATAGCTGCTTTGAGCCAGAAAAGAGGTGGAAAACAAGCATATTATAAAAATGGCGACAATTGAATATGTGCTGATTTTCCTTAATTTATTAATGGTTTCAATTGAAATGTTTTCTTCAAAAACACCGTCTAAATATTCAATGAAAAGTCTATATAATTTGAACATGGCGATAAAGAATAACAGTAATAATACTAATAAGCCAACGCAAATAAAGTCTGTTTGATTGTATATCAAAATCAAAAACCAACCGATGGTCAAATACATCATAATCTTCATTAGTGACGAGAGTTTTTGCAGCCATGCTCCTGGGGTCGGCAGTAATGTTTCTGGATTTTTGAAACAAACCGCAACAAGATATGGTAAAGACAAGCCAAGGGCAACCGAGTATAAAATGACAACGATATCAAAATAGCTTCCGCTGAGAGCAAAACCTATGGCTGTGGCCAAATACGGACCGGTGCATGGTGTAGACAGCAACACAATCAAATTGCCCAATATAAAGTTAAATTTATAGTCAAGTTTACTGCTGATATTTATGAGGTTTGAAGTTTGCAGCTGCGGAAAAAATATTGTTATTGCGGTCAATACAAAAGTCATACCGATTAAAAAGTTCATATTTTGATATTGCATGCCCCAACCGAGCGAGTAGCCTAAATATTTTGCCGCCAGCAAGGCGATAATTAACACGCTGAATCCGCAGAAAATACCGGCACAGGTCAAAAACAGCGATTTTTTTATGTTTTTGCGACGAACGGAGCCGGCGCGGCTTAAGCTTATTATTTTTAGGGATAACACCGGAAATACGCAAGGCATAAAGTTCAATATCAATCCTCCTAAAATAGCGATTAAAATTAGACCTAAATTCAAGGTGTTGGATTGAGTGTCAAAAAGCGCGGCTTCATTAGGCGCTTGTTCTGTTCTATAATAAACTTCATTATTCAATATAGCGGTAATCTGAAATATTGAGTTTTTAAAATCAGAAATGTTTTCACCTTTCATCGGTTGAAAGCGAACATAGATTTTGTTGTCTTGGATACTTATTATAGGTGCCGAAAATTTGGTATAGCCATATTGTTCTTCAATAAACACTTTAAAATTTTTTACAGATTGTGCACTTTTAAATTCAAGGCGCAAAGATTGTCCGTTCTCATCTTCGTCTGTTACAAATTTTTGTAATTTTAAATCTTTGGTTTGCTCGTCAGGCAATAGTTGTATACTTTTGTTAAAAAAATTTTGCCAACCGTTGTTTAAAATTATCACGCCATGAGGTTTTATGGTTAATTGTAACTCAAAATCTTGGGTTAGGCAGTTCATATAATTATTGCAGACAGTTAAATTTACTTGCGAGTTTAATTGCAATGCTTTTTCTGTATCTTTAACGGTTATAGCAACCGGAATTATAAAGTCTCCAAAATATTTGTGAACATACGGCAGGGATATGGTTGAAAGCGGAACCGGATATTTTATTTCATATTTTTCGAGGTTTACTGAATTTTCAAAAGTTATTATCGGCTTTTTTTGCATAGGCGATAAATTATTGGCTAACACAAAATAATTATCTTTGGTTAAAATATGTACCCCTATATAAAATTGTTTTTGATTTTCGAGATATGATGAGGCAGATAAAAGCTGAATATCTAAATGATTGCCGGCAATGTTTTCGCCTATTCCTAAATTTGAAACCAACGGGTTGTCTTTGCCGTATTTGAACAATTCTTTCCAACTGTAATTATTCATAATATATTCAAATTTTGCTATGGCATTGTTATCTTTATGTTTGAAATTGATATATTTATCAATAGCCTTACGCTCTTCATCATTATTACTGTAGGTTAAAAATTTTTTGAAATTGTAGACTTTGACAAATTTGCCTTTTTCCGCTTCAATATATTTTACCTCGTCTTTTTTATCAAAATCATCATCGGAGTGAACAACCCTGTATGCTTTGGGCATAAGTTTTTCTGCAACATATTTATTATATATTGTTTTACCAATACGATAAATTCGGATGCCGTTGCGCAAATAGTTAGTATATCGAATAAGTTCTTCATCTGTATCATTAGGAAAAAACGGTCTTAAATTTTCGTAGAATCCATCTTCAAAAATTTCGTTGTTAGGATATTTATTGTTAAAATAATTGCCTATCTCATACATAATGGTAAAAGTTTGCAAAACTTCTTGTTCAGAAGTTTCATCTTCTTCTAATTCTGCCAAACGAGCACGTGCGTTTACCCCTTTAAAATCGTCCGGAAAGGTGCTTTCGGCCGACATACAGGTAAAACTCTTGAAAATGAAAATTAAAAAAATTATATAAGTTAGTAGTTTTTTCATGATGTGCGACTTATTTAAACGTTTAAATTTTCAAATTTTATGATAAACTAAAATAGTAAATAAATAATATATTTTGGCAGATATAATCATGACGGAAGAAATTACAAGCAGTTTTGACAACAGATATGCTCTGACGGGCAAATTTTTGGTGGCTATGCCGAGTTTGGACGGCAGCGACTGTTTTGCGCGTTCGGTTGTTTATGTTTGTTCGCATAGCAGTAACGGTGCTATGGGGCTGATTGTTAACAAACGTATGGATAAATTTACGTTTTCCGATTTGACTTTTCAGCTGCCGGTTAAAAACTATGAAAAATTAAATGAAGTCAACCTTTATACCGGCGGACCGCTGGAACAAGTACGAGGTATGGTTTTGCACACCACCGATTATATGCGTGACGGCACAGTTGCGGTTGCCGACGGGCTGGCTGTGTCTTCTACTTCAGAGATTATTTCGGATATTGCTTTTGGTCATGGACCAAAAGAAAAACTGGTGGCTTTAGGCTATTCTTTTTGGCAGCCACGGCAACTGGAAGCCGAAATTTACAATAATGATTGGCTGGTTATTGAGGCAGATAAAGATATTTTGTTCCGCACTCCGGACGAGGAAAAATGGCAACGCGCATTAAGCGAAACCAATATTCCTCTGGAGCGTTTTGTGAATATTACCGGACATTGCTAAGATTGACGATGCCGGCGTGTTGTAGTGCGTGAACCTGTTTTAACGCTTAACAAACCAACTAACAATGAAAAAATCGCTTTGATAATTTTGGTTTGGTTGCGGACGCCTAAACGATTCCATATGTCGCAAATCCAGACGAAAAATCCGCCGGACTTTTTCTCTGTAACAGCTTTTTTCTGTTCTTCTTTTTGTTCGGCATATTTGGCCTGTTCCAGTTCATAGGCTGTGGTTTGCTTTGGCATTTGGCAGCGATATGGCGCAAGAGCGTTTTCTATATCAGAATCCGAAATAAAAGCGCCTAAAATATGTGTTAATGTGCCGTTTTCTTCCAAAAACAGCGAATCTCCGCGTCCGATTAGAGTTTCTGCACCGGTTGTGTTCAATATAGTCATAGAATCGGCTGGACTTGCAACTTTATAAGAAAGTCTGGTTGGCAGGTTGGCTTTTAGGCTGCCGGTGATAACGTCAACAGACGGACGTTGGGTGGCTATAATCAAATGGATACCGGCGGCACGCGATTTTTGCGCCAGCATCTGCACCTGTTGTTCTACAGATTTATCAAACATTATCAGGTCAGCAAATTCATCAATCACGCAAACAATATATGGCAGTTTAACCTTGGCTTTGGCGTTATATTCCGCAATGTTTCGAACTGTCTGCTGCTCAAACAAAGTGTAGCGATTGTTCATTTCTCCGACTAATTGGCTTAAACATATGCTAGCAAGGTTCATATCGGTAATTACCGGACGCAGCATATATTTTTGATTATTATAGATACTGAATTCAATACGTTTTGGATCAATCAAAACAAATTGCAGTTCTTGCGGAGTTTTTTTGTTGATTAAAGATACAATAAACGAGTTTAGACCGACTGATTTGCCCGAGCCTGTTGTTCCGGCTACCAGTAAATGCGGCATTTTTGACAGGTCTTTCATTACCGGATTGCCGCGCATATCAACACCAAGGCAAATCGGCAGAGCGCAGGTTGCTTTTAAAAATTCGGCTGAATATAAAATTGGGGCAAACGCCACCGATTGCGGTTCGGTTTGCGGAACTTCAATTTGAATGTAGACGGAGTTAGAAATTTCAGAAATACGCACACCGCTGACACCGAGTTCGCGCCCGATATCGCGTTCAAATTTTTGAATACGGCTGAAAGCAGTTCCTTCTGGTAATTTATATTCAACTTCTGTAACCAAAGGACCATCTGTAGTTTTGCCAATAGAACCGCCCATAATTCCGAAGTTTGCTAAAATTCGATTTAATTTGATAGGCAGATTTTCTATCATTTTAGAGTTCCTTTCCCGAATTTGTGCCGCCAAACGGCATATATGTGCCTACACCGCCAAAGTATTTGCGGAAGAAGCCTTGTTCTTGCTCTGTGGCCTTAGTCACATCGGTGTCAACTTTTAAATTATTGCCGTCAGCCAAAGAAAGTTTTTCTATTTTGCTGATTTGTCCGTTATCAAAGGTTAGAGCCAATACTTTTCTATCTAATTCTTCCGGACGGAAAAAAGCAACTTTTTTCATAGTCGAAGCCATATATATCCAGTGATCGTCACTCAAGCCGGTGGTCAGGCTCGGGGCGCCTAAAATGTTCATAACATCTTGTTTGCTTTGTCCAAGCTGAATTTCGGCGACTTTTTCCTTGGCTGGCATATTGCCGTTGTGTACCAAAAATAAATCGCTGGAACAAGCTGATGTTAGCAGCAGTATAGAAATAAAAAGTATTTTGCGTATTGACATATTTACTAATCCTTATATTTTTACATTACGTTATATATAACACAAGGATTTTAGAATGCAAAAAAATTTTTCATATCCAATTAAAATTGAGGATTTAAAACAGTCTGATTATAAATACGAATTAAAAGCCGATGCAGAAGAGCTGGAGGACATCACGCAGGTTTTGCAGGTGGAAAAAGTTCATAAATTCGAGGCGGAAATTTTTTTGAAACTCACTAACCGAACAAATAATTTGCGGGTGTGGGGCAAGGTGTTTGCCAAAATAGAACTGAAAAGTGTCATTACTTTGGATAATTTTATTAAAGATTACGAAGTTCCGTTTGAGCTGAATTTTGACACTCGCGCGACCTATAACGATATTAAAGAGCTGGAATGCGATATTGAAGACGAAGTGCCGGATATTATTGAAAACGGATGTATAAATTTGGCGGATATTGCAATAGAGCAGGTGGCTTTGAATTTGGAAGACTATCCAAGAGCCGAAGGAGAGGTTTTTGACGCCTCATTATATTGCGATGTTGATGAACCAAAAAAAGAAAATCCGTTTGCGTTGCTGGCTAAACTTAAAAAATAATTAAGAAAATATAAAAAGTGCTTGCAAAATAAGAAAAAGTTATATACAAACAGTCTTAATCGTTTGTGGCGTTTATTTTTGCTTGCTTTTTTTATAAAGCTGTGCTAAATAAAAACCCGAATGTAATGTGTAAATGTTTTAAATAATTGAATAAAGAGATAAAGAAATGGCTACACCTAAGAAAAAAGTATCTAAATCACGCCGCGATATGCGCCGTTCTCATGATGCATTGACATCTAATGCTTATCAAGAATGCCCTAACTGCGGTGAGTTGAAGAGACCTCATAATGTTTGCCCTAAATGCGGCCAATATGATGGTAAAGAAGTTATTGCTAATAAAGAAGCAAAATAATTTTATAATCTAAAATATGGAGCAGGTTTTGTCTGATAATAATCTGGTCATATCTGTAGACGCAATGGGGGGAGACAATTCCCCTCATGTCGTAGTAGAGGGTATCGCAATCGCTCATAAAAGCAATCCGGATATAAAATTTCTGTTGTTTGGCGATGAGGTACAAATTGAAGAAGACATCAAAAAATTTCCGCAGCTGAGAAATTTTTGCAAAGTTATCCACACCAGCGAGCGGGTTCGGAATGAAGACAAACCTTCTCAAGTTATCCGTAATAAAAATACCAGTATGTATATGGCTATTGACGCGGTGCGCCGCGGCGAAGCCAGTGCTGTTATTTCTGCCGGAAACACAGGCGCTTTGATGGCAATTTCAAAAATGATTTTGAAAACCATTCAGCGTATTCATCGTCCGGCGATTTGTACGGCTATTCCGCACCGTACTGGTTGTTGTGTTATGCTTGATTTGGGCGCAAATACCGAATGCAGCGCAATCAATCTGGCCGAATTTGCCATTATGGGGAATATTTTGGCGCGGCATTCATTTGGAATCGCTCGTCCGCGAATCGCCCTCTTGAACATTGGTGCCGAAGAAATGAAGGGTAAAGAAGAAATCCATCAGGCTGCTAAAATGATTAAAGGCGCGCATTTGGATTTGAATTTTATCGGCTATATTGAACCGCACCAAATCGGCGAAGGCTATGCAGATGTGATTGTTTCGGACGGCTTTACGGGAAATATTGCCCTGAAAACAATGGAGGGAACAGCAAAACTGGTTTCTCGCTTGCTTAAGGGGGCTATCAAGGATTCTTTGTGGGCTAAAATAGGCTTGCCGTTTTTATTGCCGGTTATGTGGAAACTCAAAAAAACTATGGATCCGCGCAAGTATAACGGCGCAATGTTTGTCGGCTTAAATGGTTTGTCGGTAAAGAGTCACGGCGGAACAGATGCTATCGGCTATTCGTATGCTATTGATAATGCGGCAAAATTGGTGCGCAAAAACTTTGTACAAACAATTCGTGACGAAGTCGAAAATGTCGACTTAGATGAACTTTCTCAGGATATTTTATACGATGCTTATTAGAAGTGAGATGATTGGTTTTGGTCATTACCTTCCAAACAAGGTTTTGACTAATGATGATTTGTCAAAAATGGTGGAAACAAATGATGAGTGGATTAGAACCCGTACCGGTATCGTCAGCCGTCATATTGTTGAAGATGAAACAACATCTGTGATTGCTGGAAATGCGGTGGCAAATGCGATTAAAGACGCTGGCTTGCAGCCGTCTGATGTCGATTTGTTGATTTTGGCCTCTATCACTCCTGATAATACAACACCGTCTACAGCGACTAAAATTGCTGCTAATTTAGGTTTTCGCGCAGGTGTGCCTGCTTTTGATATTTCAGCTGCTTGCTCTGGTTTTGTATATGCGCTGACTTTGGCCGATAATATGATTCGTTTAGGTCAAGTTAAAACCGCGGTGGTTGCCGGAGCTGAATGCTTGTCCAAAATTGTGGATTGGACCGATCGTAACACCTGCGTTTTATTCGGCGATGGTGCCGGAGCAGTTGTGTTACGCGCTAAAGAAAGCGATGGAACAAGCGCCGATACCGGAGTTTTGAGTACTTGTATTTATTCTGATGGCAGTCAATATGACAGCTTAAAAACAAGCGGCGGCCCGTCTACTACACAATCCAGTGGTTTTGTGACCATGAATGGTAAAGAAGTTTTCAAACACGCTGTGGTTTGCTTGTCAGAAGCAGCAGAAACGGCTATGAAAAATGCTGGTGTGACTAAAGATGAAATCAGCTGGTTGATTCCGCACCAAGCAAATATCCGTATTGTTGACAGCGTTGGTGAGCGTTTAGGCGTGCCGGCTGAAAAAGTGATTGTGTCATTGGATCATCATGGCAATACTTCAGCAGCTTCTATTCCGTTAGCTTTATCAGAAAATCATATTTCCGGTCGTTTGAAAAAAGGCGATTTGGTTGTTTTAACCGCCATGGGCGCAGGATTTACCTGGGGTGGGGCTGTTGTCCGTTTATAGAGATTAGGGAAACTCGTCTAATGGCTTTCTGCTTGTAAGATTTTTTCTTATGTACTAGTTTGTACACCGCGAAAAAATCTTACTTCGCATTAAGCTCATTATCCGAGTTTCTGAGAGTTAGTGCCGGTTGCAACAATAAGCAGCCGGTTTTTCTTATTACTTTCGTTGTCATACTTGGGTGGCACACCCCACAGGATGTGCCAATCCCGAGTATCCATAACGCCATTGCGGCAGCAATGTCAATATGTGTTGCCTAGGGCAACAAGGTCATGGATTCTCCAGTCTGCCTCAGCCTATAAAGCGGCATGAGGCGCTGAAGAATGACGTCGAGAGTGGAGGCGGAAAAGAGTGTTGGTTGTATTAAAGCAGCTGGTTTTCTTATGCACTCATTCGCAAGGCTCACCGGCGTCCTAAAGTCCGCCTTTCGTTTGTGGTCGAACTCTTCTCCCAGAGTTCGGCTAGCTGGTAGAGGGGAAAAGTTTGGAGTGAAACAACAAAAAAGCCTTGGGTTACCAAGGCTTTTTGAACAACAATTGGCGGAGAGGCAGAGATTGGCTCCGCCGCCACTGCACTCACTCATTCGCAGAGCTCACCGGCGTCCTAAAGTCCGCCTTTCGTTTGTGGTCGAACTCTTCTCCCAGAGTTCGGCTAGCTGGTAGAGGGGAAAAGTTTGGAGTGAAACAACAAAAAAGCCTTGGGTTACCAAGGCTTTTTGAACAACAATTGGCGGAGAGGCAGAGATTCGAACTCTGGGAGGACTCGCATCCTCGACGGTTTTCAAGACCGCTGCATTAAACCGCTCTGCCACCTCTCCAGTATCTGCATCGTTTCTATTTTTTTACACCGTTGCGTGGTTTTTGTAAAAATCTAAAAACACAGCGTGGCAAATACGAAAAGACTCTTGCCATATATTTGTAAAAAAGTCAAGAACTATTTTAGTCATTTATCCACAAAAAATAAAAAAAATTTATATTAATTTTTGTGCGTCTGTAAAAAAGTGTTTTTTTATAAAATATTTGACAAAATTTTTGGATAAGATATAATGACGGTACAATGTTTATTTTTATGTTTCTTTTTAAATTCTTACTATTATGAAAAGGTATCGTTTACGTTTAGATGAATATACAATTTCCGCAAAGGATAGTTGTTTATTGACCACGCTTCAAGAAGCTGAACTTGCTTTTTTGCAAGAGGGAATTTGGGGTAAGGTTATGCTTGTGCAGGCTTTTAAATTTGTTACAGATGTAACTCATTGTAACAATCACAATTATGCTGTTGGCATTGTCAAATATTTGTGGTTTTGTTACAGTAACGACGGTGAATCTGCATTTCTTCCGTTGTTTTATGAGGATAGTGATTGGAACAAAATTGAGTATGATGCGTTTCAACCTGTTGTTTCTACAACTTATATCTATAGAAATCAGCAGCTTTGTGTTATATCTGTTGATAATAAAAAGCGTATAAATGTTAGGCAGTTAACCTTGTACTATAGCCAAGAGCTTGTTGAAATTTTGTGTAATAATCAAGGTGTTAAGTTCAAGCAAATTTGGTTGGAACGTTTGTTTACCTTTTACGACGGAAAAGAAGTCGGCATTAGCTGGGTTATTTTGTATGATGAGGCTGATGAAAAAGGTGAACTTGTGGAAAAAACAATGTTTTTGCCGGTTAACGTATTTGAGGGGCAAAAATTGTATGACATCGGTTTGGATAATATAGAATCATACCCAATTGATATTGGAGATTCTATGGAGATTTCCGGAGTTTTATATAATCTGGAAAAGGCTGATGACGGTAAATATATTTTGGTCAAGAACAATTTGCAGATTTCCGGCAAAAAAGTATCACAGGCAAAGCAATATAAAGAACTCTGTTCCAAAATTGTGTTTGAAAATCCTGATGAAAAAACGGGTGTCAGACTTGTTCCAAATTATGATTTGCCAAAAAATAAAAATAAGGGCAAAACCGTGATTGTTTCGATAAAAAAAGACAAGGATTAACTTCGTCTTTAAAATTGAAACAATTGAGGCGATGTCTACAATGTGGACTTACTTAATTATTTTCTTGCTATGGGAAAGATGAGTATTTTACAGTGCAGCATTCAGGCTGATGCTAGCTGTGTGGTATTTTGTCGGAGTCAAGCTAATTTGCTTTTAAGGAATATCAACCCTAAATATGAGGCATCGTTGCTAAAAGTTTATGACGGCGAAGGTGAGGTGTATTTTGTTTGGGCAGATGTTAATCCTCAAAATGATGAAACTGCGTTTATAGCGGTTTTTGCAAATGAAGATGGTATTATTCCGGCAATAGAAGATGCAAAGCCAATTAAAGTTGGCGAAGCGTTTAACCATGAGGATAATTATTACATTTTGACACAGAATATGTCTGATGATTTGGTTATCCGCCGATTGAGCTTTTTGAGCGATGAAAAAATGGTTCGGCAAATTTTGGCTGATGACGTGGATTTCAAAGATATTGAGAGCATCTCTTTATCTAAACTCTTTGCCATAGGTCAAGGCAAACAGTTTTTAACTCTGTCTTGGGCAATAGCTTGCAGTGACGGCAGTATAACCTATTTGCCGATTTTGGATAAAGACTGGACGCTTTTTGATAAATATTGCATTGGTTCATTGTTAAAAGAGCCTGCAAAATCGTGTTTGCCGATTAAAATGCATGACAAGTACTATACGCCAGTGTGTGACGTGCATGGCAAATGGCACATTGAATGTGGCAAAGAATTGAAATTGATGCCGATGCATCGGTAAATATAAAAAATAAGCAGCGGAGATGGAATACTCTTCGCTGTTTTTTTATGGAAATAAAGTGGCGTTTTTTGTAAATTGTACTTGATTTAAAATAAAATTCAGACTATATTATAAACAACATTAAAGAGAAACGGCTGTGAAATAGAAATATTTCGCAGTCTGATTTTTTAACGTTTTTAAAAAGGGATTTTTAAAACGAGAGTTGTTTATTTTGACTAGAGGAGGAAAAAAATGGATAAATTCCCATTGACCAAACTTGGTTATGAAATGCTGGAACAAGAGTTGAAAAACCGCAAAGGCGTAGAACGTCCAAATATTATTGCCGAAATTGCCGAAGCTCGCGCTAAAGGTGATTTGTCGGAAAACGCCGAATATTCCGCCGCTAAAGAAAAACAAAGCTTTAACGAAGGCCGTATTCAAGAGTTGGAAGCTGTTATCAGCCGCGCTCAGGTTATTGATCCGGCCAAAATGAGCGGTGACATTGTGCGTTTTGGTGCAACCGTTTTGGTGGCAAACACCGATACTGATGAAGAAAATGAATATCAAATTGTGGGTGACTATGAAGCTGATATTGAAAAAAATAAAATTTCTTTGTCTTCTCCGCTTGCTCGCGCTTTGATTGGTAAAGAAATCGGAGATATTGCCGAGTATTTGGCTCCGAGCGGCAAAAAATCGTATGAAATTATAGAAGTTAAATGGCTCTAAGTCCTTTAAACTTTTTGCAAAGCTCATATATAAAGTCCAAGAGTTTACGCTTTTGGATTTTATTTTTTGCAAAGGAAAAAATTATGACTAAAGAAAGATGTTTTTATGATTATGAAAATAAATGCGATTGTTCGGAAGACGATAAATGCGGCTGCACTTATCCGAACAATATGAAGCACAATGTGACTTGCGAGCCGAAACAGCCGTCTATGGCAGATTTTGAGCATATGCCGCATGAAATCAGCTTGAAAAAAGGCGTAAAATTGGAGCCGCCTGATTTCCATTGGAACGAGGAACCGCAGTCGTTTGACGCTGACTAAAATATTGTTAGCTCTTTGCGGAAAAAACTTTATCATTTTTTCTGTCCGTTTATACTCTTATAGCAAAAGGATAGAAAAATGACGATTTATGTTTTTGATTTAGATGGGACGCTTACACCACCCAGATTGCCGATGCAGCCGGATTTTACGGCCAAATTTTTGCCATGGTTGAACACGCATACGGCTTTTATTGCCACCGGCTCGAATTTAGCCAAAGTTTCGGAACAAATAGATGCGCTAACATTAAATGCGTTTAGCGGAATCTATTGTTCTATGGGCAATGAATTTTGGCGCGGCGGTAAATATTTTTATCAAAATACCTTTACGCCTGATACGCATTTGATGGCCAAATTAGAAGAATTTAGGCAAAATACCGCTTATCCCTATACTTTATATCCAAACTATATTGAGCTGCGTGCCGGAATGTTGAATTTCAGCGTTTTGGGGCGCGATTGTCCGTATGAAGAACGTTTGCGTTATCAAAAATGGGATGCAGAGCATCATGAACGCCAACAAATAAAAAAAGCGCTGGAACAAGAATTTCCGAAATATGAATTGTCGGTCGGAGGCTCTATTTCCATAGATATCAATCCTTGCGGCTGCAGTAAAGCGCAAATAGCAGATAAACTGCGGCAAAGTTATCCCAAGGAAAAAATAGTTTTCTTTGGCGACCGTACGATGAAAGGCGGTAATGACTATGAGCTGGCAGAAGCATTGCGCCGGCTGCCGAATACAAAAATTGTGCAGGTTAACGGACCTGAAGATGTTTTAACCTCATTGCATTTGGAAGAAAAAAATGACTAAAGTGGCAATTTGGTGTCGTCACGAAGGCGACAATATAATTGGTGTCGGGGCGGAT
Organism: uncultured Alphaproteobacteria bacterium; assembly: GCA_934277435.1. Classification (GTDB taxonomy): domain Bacteria; phylum Pseudomonadota; class Alphaproteobacteria; order RF32; family CAG-239; genus RUG410. Next base: position 54,152 of record CAKQUE010000004.1, read on the forward strand.
ATTCCATGGTGTGTGCCGTCGGATAGCAAGCATTTTCGCAATATCACAAAAGGACAAACATTGGTGGTTGGCAAAAAAACTTATGAGAGTTTTCCGAATCGAACTTTGCCGAATCGAAAATTTTTGGTTGTGACGAGGCAAACCGATTATGAAGTTTCTGATGTGAAAAATCATCGGGTTATTTCGGATATTAAAATGTTGAAAGACTATCCCGAAGATTTGTATATTTCCGGCGGTGCGGCGATTTATGATGCTTTTTTTGCCGATTCGGCGTTGCGTCCGGAAATTGTGGTGGATTGTGTTTATCACGGTGATTTGCTAAGCGGATTGTCCGGCGAGCCGGTTTCGGTTGATAAAAGCGTGGCGGTTATGGAACAAAAGTATAAACCGCTGCCGTTCCATTTTGAATTGGATAATGTGACCACTACAATTTGGCTTTTGAAAGGCGCGTTTGTGGAACAATCTGTGGTCAAAAAAATTTTGCAATATTTAGAAACGGAGGGAAAATAAATGCAACAATATTTAGATTTGCTGCGTGATGTTTTGGAAAACGGCGTGGATAAAATGGATAGAACCGGTGTGGGGACACGTTCGGTGTTTGGTCGGCAGATGCGTTTTGATTTGAACGAGGGCTTTCCGCTGATGACTACCAAGAAAATGCACCTGAAAAGCATTATTTATGAACTTTTATGGTTTTTAAAAGGCGATACCAACGTTAAATATCTGCAAGAAAACGGTGTGCGTATTTGGAACGAATGGGCGGACGAAAACGGCGATTTGGGGCCCGTTTACGGTTCTCAATGGCGCAACTGGAACGGCGAGGGCATAGACCAAATTGCTGAAGTAATTGAAAAGCTGAAAAAAACACCAAATGACCGTCGTCTGATTGTTTCGGCATGGAATGTTGGTAAAATTGCGCAAATGCATTTGCCTCCGTGTCATATGATGTTTCAATTTTATGTGGCTAACAACAAACTCAGCTGTATGCTTTATCAGCGCAGTTGTGATATGTTTTTAGGCGTTCCGTTCAATATTGCTTCATACGCTTTGTTGACGATGATGATTGCACAGGTTTGCGGCTATGAATTGGGTGAGTTTATCCACACATTGGGTGACACCCACATTTATCATAACCATTTTGAACAAGTGCGTGAGCAGCTTTCGCGCAAGCCGTTAAAACTGCCAAAAATGAAAATAAATCCACTAGTTAAAGACATCAATGACTTTAAATATGAGGATTTTGAGTTACAAAATTATGAGAGTTATGGGGCTATTAAAGGGCAAGTCGCAGTATGATGAAACTCGTCTAATGGCTTTCTGCTTGTAAGATTTTTTCTTATGTACTAGTTTGTACACCGCGAAAAAATCTTACTTCGCATTAAGCTCATTATCCGAGTTTCTTAAGAGCTATGTGAGTTTTGCAGCAAAACTTTATGTTTGTGTTTTTAACGCCAGTCATCCTAGGCCTTGTGCCTAGGATCTTGTATCAACAATGTATTGATTTAATAAAATAATCATCATAATCGTGTAGGTGTAAACAAGATGAAGACAATGTATGTTTATATTTTAGCAACAAAAAAATATGGTCGCGTTTATTCAGGGGTAACCAATAACTTAATACGTCGCACCTATGAGCATCAGCATGATTTGATTGAGGGACATACTAAAAAATATCATATTCATCGTTTAGTATATTATGAAATTTATGATGATCCATTGATAGCGATACAACGAGAAAAAAGTATAAAAAGATATCCTAGGCAGTGGAAAATAAATTTAATAAATGGTTTTAATCCTGAGTGGAAAGATTTGTTTTCAGAAATATGTAAATAAGAGGTTTTGTTTATTTGGTTAGGAGTTTGTTGCCAGAAGATCCTAGGCACAAGGCCTGGGATGACTGGTGCTGGAAACGCAAAATTGTACCGATTTTATTGCTAAGTTAGGAGTTTGTTGCCAGAAGATCCTAGGCACAAGGCCTAGGATGACTGGTGCTGGAAACGCAAAATTGTACCGGTTTTGTTTATTTGGTTAGGAGTTTGCAGCCAGAAGATCCTAGGCACAAGGCCTAAAACAACATTGTGAGATGAGGGGAATACCTCACACTATTACTTTAGATATAAGACTAAATTCTTCTTTACATTTCAAAATATTTTTGCTAACGTGATAATTGGATAGGCGATAGTCTGTCTGGGGTGTGGAAACCTCATAAAAGAGTACCTTTGCGCAAGGGTAAAATTTGTGCATGCCTTCTAGTCTTATGGCTGGAAGGTAGCTAAATAAGCTATATGTAATGTATGGCTAATAAGCTACACTATTTTTCTTTTAGTAGTTTCCAACTTCCAGCTGCCTTATCGGTAGCTATTTTTGTATGTTTAACAAGAATTATGGAAGAGAAAAACAATGAATAATTATAAGAAATTAGAATCCGGCCGTTCAATGATAGAAATGTTGGGCGTACTGGCTATTATCGGCGTACTGTCTGTTGGTGGTATTGCCGGCTACTCTAAAGCAATGAACAAATTCAAAACAAACAAAGTTGCCGATAATTTGGCAATGATTGTAACCAATATCAGAACTCTTTATGCTCAGCAAAATGATTATAGCGGTTTGACTAATGATACTGCTATCAATATGGGTGTAGTACCAGACGAATTGATTAAAAAAACTACCAAGAAAGGTGAGACAACTGCAACAAAAACTTTGCAAAACGCTTTCTTAGGTCCTGTGTTTATTAGTTCAGCCACAGTGAAAGGTTTGGATAATGGTACAGATGATGGTGCCAATAGAGGCTTTGTCGTTGCAATGGGAGGTTTAACCAGAGAAGCATGTGTAACTTTGGCCACAAATGACTGGGGTTCAGGTTATTCCTCTGGTCATGTTGGCATTAAAGCAGCTGGTGCTACAGGTACTTTAGCAGTAGATGACACAAAAGATGTTTTTGATAAAGTAAATTGTACAGGTGCAAAAGCTACAGGTAAGGGTGATAAAAGTGTAGGCTATGCCTGTGTTGGTGGTTCTGTTATGTCAACTCCATATAATGTTGCAGATGCATCATCCGCTTGCGATTGCGAATCAAATACTTGCAGTGTTATGCTGAAGTATTACTGAGTTTGGAAGAGCGTGACGGTTTGGGATACTAGTTGCAAACCGCCCGCACATTCCAAAGAACTGCCGTTACTCTCATTGTCTTATAGTCGGCAGTCTTTCTCCGGAAACGCCCTTGCTCCTAACTCGGGCGTTTCTTTTTATATATAAAAAGTTCTCCAATCTGCTTTTTACAGAAAGGAGAGCTTTTTTAGTTTGTCATTTGACTGTACGTTTCAAAACTTCTAGCATTAATTGGGTAGAAAATTTAGAATCTACATCGTGGTTGGCCAAATAGGTTTCCACATAGTCAAATCGGTAGTTATTTACCCAATGCATTAAAACAGCAGTGCTTAAAGTTTGGGATTCGGCCAGTGCTTGCATTTCTGTTGGAGCATTGCGCAAGAGCAGGGCATTGATAACGTCGTCGCTTAAGGCTTCTTGTCCGTCAATCAAGCGCTCTATTTCATCCATATCGCCTTTTTGGACTACTGCCAGCTTGGCCTCATCACAAAGAGTTTGAATGTAGTCCAACAAACTCATAACGGCGCTGTGGCTAAAGTTTTTAGCAATTTCCAGCTGAACCGCGTCTGACATATAATAATTGTTGTATATGTAGTCATCCAACATATCTATGTCATCAGCGTAGCGGTGAATATACTTCATAGCCAGTTCCGAAGAAAGATGCCAACAAGCAGCAAGATAACTGCTGGCTTTTTTGTAACCGCCGTCAATGATTTTTTCTAGAACAGAAGGTGGAAAAGCAGCATTTCTAACGTGCAGCATTGTTTCAATTTCTTCGTCATTGCCACGGTTGAGAATGAGCAATATCTGGGCCTCAGTGAGCGAAATATCTCTATATTCCAGAATCTCAATAATTTGAAAATGGGTAAAATTCTGCAGAATATAAGTCATATCTTCTTCAGATATTTTGTTTTCTTTCAGCAAGCTCAAAAGCGCTTCAAAGTGTCCTTGTCGAATGATATTCGAGGCGGGAACATCTAGATTTTTTTGGCATAACAAAGCGATTTCATTGCTCTGATTACGGTCAATAACCAGCTGTTTAAGTCTGGTATTGGCAATCTTTTTGTTTTTTAGCAAGGCCTCGATTTCATCGGCGCGGCCTCGTTTTAGCAGTGCTTCTTGTGCTTTGGCGGAAAAATCACTAATATCTCCGGTGCTCAAGCGCGTCATGATGTGTTCATGGTCGCCGTTCAAAACCAGATAGTAGTCGTTTACCTCAAGTCGGGTCAGAATAAAAACAACAAAGTGTTTTACTAACGCCCACAGCCATTTGAAAAAATGTGTAATCATAAAAATATGGATTAAGTTAATAATAAAATTTAGGATTAAAATTTAACAGATAATAAAATTTTTGTCAAGTCATGGCGTCAACAAAATGATATAATTTAGGCTCAACAATAAAAAAACACGGTTACTGTATCATAACCGTGTTTTTTGTTTGGCTTATGTTTGTCTAAATGATGCCGATTAGAGCTTGCTTTATGTTTTCGGCAATATCCAGCCGGTAGTAGTTTTTATTTGAAACATTCGGCGTAAAATATTCTTGAAGGCTAAGCGCAAAAATATTTGATTGCTGATTGATAAAATCTCGGCTCAAATTTATGGCGTCGGCGCGAGAAATCAAATATTCTCTAAAGTTACCGACAGCGTTTTTGGCGTCGTTTATAAAGTTGTTATGTTCGCTAAAAATGCGTGAAAAAGCAAAAATTGTGCCAATCATCGCCACTATCAACAAGGCAGTGATAATACCGGTATAAATGCTGCAAAACAGGGCAATTAACATAATGGCCACAATCGAAAAGCTTTTGAATAGCAGACCAATTAGGCGGTATTTGAATTTGTGGCGTAAAATCCAAATATAAAAAGCGTATAACAAACTTGAAGATATCATAACCGTCAGGCTTTGCGCCAAATTGATGCTGATACCGGCGATGAAAAATTCTGTTAATAACAGCATGATAATACTGAAAACTATGTAACCGATATTTTGCATCAGGCGATATTTTTTGATTTGTTTTTTGATGCTCTTTTCAATTATCCTCTGGGTCTTTTTGAATTTCAAATTGTTGGTGACATTGATTTCAATTTGCGTGTTTTTGCGTGAAAACAAAATTCCCAAGGCTTTTTTCTCTACTTTGGTTAATTTACTGTTTTTGATGTTTTTAGCCACCAAAAAATAACGGTTATTTTCAGATATCAAATCAATGGCGTTTTTGCGATATAAATCCAAAAGTTCGGCCACATATGCCAAACGGTCGAATTTACCGATTAAAATACTGCGCATTAAGGCTCCGCTGTAGGATGGAGTATATTTTTTGCGCTGTTCTTTTTTTAGGCTGAAAAGCGACAAGATAAACGATATCAAAATTGTTACGAAACCAAGTCCGGCGTAAACAATATTACCCCAATCATTCAAAAACGTGTTGAAATTTTTATCATAATTTTTGATAAAAACATTTTTATCCATCACAGTAATAATGTTCATCTCTTCACCGTTATACAACGGTGTTTTATTAGAAAAAGCCAAAACATTTTTCGCCAAATTAAAAACGTTGGTGCGTTGGTTGCTGATATTTTTCCCTTTGCCGATGATAGCTTCTGCATCTCTGAATGCAAACCCTTGCGGCAAAGAAATAATGGCGTTGGCCGAAGTTATAAATGCATTCATAGCGCGTCCGGTCATATTCCAATCCATAAATATAAGATTGTCGGCGTTTTGAAGTTTATGGTTGATGATATAATCAAATTTATAGGTATAAACACCAGGTTCAAGAGGTTGATTATATTTAGGTTTTAGCAAAATATCGCGGCTGCTTTCTTCGGTGATGTACGGAACTTTGGTGCCGTTGATGGTCACGCTGTTGAGGATAATTTCTATACGATGACCGCGTTTGCCTTGATAATAAGTGCGTTTAGGAAAAACACGGTTCAAACCATAGGCAAACTTTTGTCCGTTGGCGACAATGGTTATACTGTCTTCAACTTTGATATAGCCGTTGGATTGAATGTCTATATAGCTTAAAAAATACGGAATATGCTCAATGGCCGGAGCTAAAATGCGGCGTCCGCTTGGCAAAGTCGCGCTGACAGTCGGGATTTTTTCTTCTTGTGTTTGTAAAGCTTCTTCTTGCGGAGCTTTAATAAAGAATCGAGTTGCTGTTTTGGCGGCTTCTTGTTCGGCTTGTTGGGCAACATCGGCGGTTTCGCCGTCAGTCGGTGTTTGCGGTGCGTCTTTTTGGTGGATTGCCGCTAAAGCCTCCTCATAAATTTTTTCAAAAGTGCTTTTCTTTTCTTCTTTTTGACGTTCATAAAATTCCGGTGGCGGAACAACGCTGGTTGAAGATGGTTTGCTCCAGTCAATATCATCGGTCATTTCGGTATGAGCTGCTTCTTCAAATCTTTTTTTGAAAAATTCGCGCACGGCGTTTTCATCATCTGGATCAGGCATTCCGGGCGGCAGTTCTAACGGGTTTTTATGTTCGGAATTGTTTTTGGCCTGCTGCGCCTCATAATCAGGCAAACCGGATAACAGTACAACGTCAGCGGTGGCGTCGTTTATCAGGCCGCTCAGAGCCAAAAAAGACATCGTTAGAAAAAATTTCTTCATAAAATCTGTCCTTGTGTTTACAAATAAAATACTTTTGGCTATTATCATAAAAGATAAAGATTAAAAAAGTTATAAGGAGATACTTATGAAACAAAAAGTTGCTGCTGTTATTTTGGGAGCCGGTAAAGGCACTCGTATGCATTCGGATAAACCAAAAGTTTTGATGCCGGTGTGCGGAAAAACTATGGTGCGCAGAATTATTGATACACTCGAAAGTATTCCGGTAGATGAAATAGTTACGGTTATTTCTCCGGACGGAAAAGATGTGGCTAAAGAAGTGGCTCCATACGCAACCTGCGTGCAAGAACTTCAGTTGGGTACGGGGCACGCTGTTAATTGCGCTAAAGATTTTTTGAAAGATTTTGACGGCACTGTTTTAGTGGTGTTTGGCGATACGCCTTTAATCACTCGCCGTACTTTTGAAAAAGCAATCGAAAAAGTAGAAAACGGCTATGCGGTTGTGGTGCTCGGTTTCCGTCCAAAAGATCCGGCTCGTTACGGTCGCTTGATTATGAAAGGCGATGAGTTAGACCGAATTGTTGAATATAAAGATGCCACTGAAGAAGAGCGCGCTATTGATTTTTGCAATTCAGGCTTTATGTCATTTAGCGGTAAACATTTGTTTTCTATTTTGGCGAAAATTGGCAATAAAAACGCTTCCGGCGAGTTTTATTTGACTGACGCAGTGGCCGTGGCAAAACAAATGGGACTGAAATGTACAGCTTTTGCCGGCGATGCCGAAGAAGTAGCAAGTGCAAATACATTGGAAGAATTGGCTCAGTTGGAAGAATTTTGCCGAAAGAATAACTAATGGAACGAGTTTTCAGGTTAATTTTTGATACTTTTTTAGCCGCTTTTATTGCCTTTACTATTTATCTGATAGCGGTGCTGTCGATGTCGCCAAAAAACGATGCTCAAAACAGGGGGTTTATACCCTGCACCAAAGAATTGGTTGTTCAGGTGTCAGAATGCGGCAGAGGCTCTTTGTGGTGTATGGCTAAAGGAATTTGGCAGGACACAAAGTGCAATGTCAAGGTCGTTGCGTCCGGCGTTAAAATGTGGATGTGGCGCGAACAGCCGACTCCGTGGGCCAATTATTTGTTTGTACCATCAGCGGCGGCAGAGCTGGATAAGGATAATCCATATACCGGCGTGGTTGCAGAAGATGTGCAAACGTTGGAAAGTCAGCGTTTGTTTATTGAGCAACATCAGCAAAAATTGGAAGAGGCTAAGCATCGGGAATTAAATTTGAATGAGAATGTGCTTTCTGCAATTGAAAATGCCGAACAAGATGCAAAATATATTGAGGGAGAGGCGGACGAAAATCTAAAAACGCCAGAAAATTACGATATCGGAGATGAAGCTTTTTTAGATAATATTGAAACCGATGAAAGTTCTTCTCAAAATGTGACGGCGCCGACATCGGTTGAAAATAGAACTAAAGCGGTTTTGAAAAAAAATACAACAAAAAGTATTGAAAAAAAAGGAGAGGTTGATGATAAATAAAATGCCGGCTTGGGATTTGAGCGACTATTATACAAGTATGAAAGACGCAAAAATTGCCGAAGATTTGGAAAGTTATAGACAGGGAACGGAAGAATTTGCCAAACGTTACAAAGGCAAATTGGCTGAATTGTCGGCCGAAGAATTTTTGGCTGCTGCCAAAGATATTGAACGCCGTTCAAAAATTGCCAGCCGTTTGGGCGGTTTTGCCTATCTCAACATGGTCACACAAATGAAAAATGTTGAAGCCGTGGCGTTTTATCAGGATATTCAAGAAAAATTGACGGATTATTGCAAGCCGGCTATTTTCTTTTCTTTGGAATTTAACGCTTTGCCCGATGCCAAAATAAATGAGTGGCTGCAAAATAAAGATGTGGCGTTTTATAAATATTGGATAAAGCGTATGCGCAAGTTCAAAGATTATGAACTTTCTGAACCGGTGGAAGAAATTTTGGTTGAAAAATCTTTGACTTCTTCCGAAGCTTGGGTGCGTTTGTATGAAGAAACGTCTTCTCGCTTGGTTTATACAGTTGACGGCAAAGAATATAACGATGCCGAACTTTCTAAACTGATGTTGGATAAAAATCCGCAAACTCGTGAAAAAGCCGGCAAAGAACTGAATCGAGTTTTGAAAGAAAACGGACACTTAACGACCTTTATTTATAATATGGTGATGAAAGACAAAGCCATTGAAGATGAAAAACGGGGCTTTAAAACTCCGGTTTCTTCTCGCAATTTGAGTGAAGACGTTAGCGATGAAACGGTTGAAGTTTTGGCGCAGACCGTAAAAAAACATTATAAAGATATTTCTGAGCGTTTTTATAAGCTAAAAGCTAAATGGCTTGGGGTTGAAAAAATTGCTTATTGGGATAGAAACGCGCCGCTACCGTTTGCTGATGACACTACATATAGCTGGGATGAGGCGGTGCAAATTGTGTTGAACGCCTATAAAGAATTTTCGCCGAAGCTGTATAATATCGCCAAAGACTTTTTTGACCACAATTGGATAGATGTTCCTCCGCGCGACGGTAAGCGCAGCGGCGCGTTTTGCAGCGGTCCGATTAGCGATGAGCATCCTTATTTGATGCTGAATTTTGTGGGCAAGCAAAACGATGTTTTAACCTTAGCGCATGAACTGGGACATGGTTGTCATCATCAGCTGCGTTTGAAAAACGGCGAGTTGAACGAGCATTCTCGTATGACCTCGGAAGAAGTTGCTTCGGTGTTTGGTGAAATGATGGTGTTTCAATCCATGTTGCGCAATTTGCAAGATGACAAGGCTAAACTTTGCTTAATTGCCTCTAAAGTCGGCGATATGATTAATACGGCCATTCGGCAAATTGCCTTCCATTTTTTTGAAACTCGTGCGCACAACGAGCGTAAAAACGGCGAAGTTTCGGAAGAGCGTTTGTGTCAAATTTGGCTGGAAGAAATGCGCGATAGTTTAGGCGATTATGTGGAAGTTACCGATGACAGTAAGCATATTTGGTCTATGGTCGGTCATTTCTTTTTCTTGCCGTTTTATGTTTATGCTTATTCATTTGCGGATTGCTTTGTTAATTCGTTGTATCAAGTTAGCCAATCTGGCAGAGTAGAAAATTTTGCCGACAAATATTTGGATATGCTCTCTAAAACTGCCTTGGAAGACTATGACAAGATTTTGGCGCCGTTTGGTTTAAATCCTAACAGTCCGGATTTTTGGGAATATGGTTTATCCCTCATTTCATCGTATATTGATATGTTGGAAGAACTTGATTCTCGGATATAATGGAACTCGTCTAATGGGAAAAACTCGTCTAATGGCTTTCTGCTGGTAAGATTTTTTCTTATGTACTAGTTTGTACACTGCGAAAAAATCTTACTTCGCATTAAGCTCATTATTCGAGTTTCTGAGAGATTGTGAGTTTTGCGCTCGTGTACCGCTTTGTACACGTCGCTTAAAAATTCCGTCGCATATACGCACGCTATCCGAGTTTCTGCAAGCTTGTGCCGGTTGCAACAATAAGTAGCCGGTTTTTCTTATGTACTATTTTGTACACGGCGAAAAAATCTTACTTCGCATCTACGCACGCTATCCGAGTTTCTGCAAGCTTGTGCCGGTTGCCTTAAAGCAGCCGGTTTTTATTATTATTTTCGTTGTCATACTTGGGAGGCACACCCCACAGGATGTGCCAATCCCGAGTATCCATAATGCCATTGCGGTAGCAATGTCAATATGCGTTGCTTTCAGCAACAAAGTTGTGGCTTCTCCAGTCTGCCTCGGTCTATAAGGCGGTATGAGGCGTTAAAGAATAAAGTTGAGAGAAAAAGCGGGAGCGTTAGTTTAGTAGCGTTTTTTTATTATTGTAAAAGAATGCTTGTTATTTAACGATATTTTATACTTTTCGTTCTAAAATTTATTAAAATTACAAAGGAGTGAGAATATGAAAAAGTTAATCGCGGTTCTGAGTTGTCTAGTTTTTTTCTTGAGTGCGTGCGACAATAAAAAAACAGAAGAAAACACCGAAAATACGCCGCAGCCGGTTGCAAACGCAAATATGAAAACAGAAAATAATGTTTCTAATGAGCTGTGGGAAAATATCAACGGCGAACCGGCTAATTTTGAAAAAGCTTTTGAACAACTTAACGATGTGCAGAAATATTATTTTTGTGCGGCGTTTTCGATGGGAGCAATGTCTGTTTCCAAACCCGAAACTGCCTCGGCTATGGTAAATTATTTTTTGGGCTTGGGCGTGGTTAAATATGGTCAGGGAATTGATGATATGACTTATCCGGCATTTGATTCCGGCAAACATATTTTCCACTATGAATTGGTGGTAAATGATATTTTGGATAAAAAAATCTGTGAAAATATTATAGTTGAAGCCACGGGATTTGCTAAAGAAAATAATATTAACGCTGAAACGCTGAATGATAAAGGTAAACAAGAAGTCGAAAAAATTGTGGAAAAATTAAAGTGATTAATTTTGGTTTCTGACCGTTTAAACGCCTGTATTTATATAATTCAGGTGTTTATTTTTATATTGTCCTTGACAAAAAATACAAAACAAACTATATTCAAGACCAAATCTTAATTATTAATTTAAATTTTATATGTATGAGTTCTAAAATTTCTAAAAAATCTCAAAAGAGTGATGTAACTTTGGCTTTTCTCAAGTCTGTTAGCTGTACTCGTAAATGGTATGTGATAGATGATTTTTGCGCTCAAGAGCAAAAGCTCAGCCCGCAAGCTTTTCAGGTACTGATAAGCATATATAAGCGGACGCTGAAACAAAAGAGCGCTGCAAGAACCTCCGCATTCATTGAAACCTTTATATTGGGTTTCAACTTTATTCCTCAGGGACTGCAAAACGCAGCTGATGTGCGTGATTGGAATCATCTTTTGCGCTGGTTTATGCAGCTTTCTGGCAATACGGATGCTGCTGATGAAGAGGTTGCAAAAAGTCTGATTTATGACTGGTGGAAGAACCTTAGAAATAGGCATTTAGGTGAGGCTAACTTGTTTAAGCTGATTGCTGAAACTACGGTTTTGACCGCAGAAACATGGCAGGGGATTTTTCCAAAACAAAAGCTGCTGCGTGATTTTCCGGACGAAATGCTGCTGCATTGCGGGGAAATTGACCTGCTGATTGAGAGAGGCGAGAGCAACTATGTTATTCATTATTTGAATAAGTTTGATATGGTGAACGCTGCGCCAGAGGTTAAAGCGGTAATTTGCCGTTGGGCTGCCATGATTCCAACCAAAGAAATGCTGGAATATTTATGTGGCGCTGCGGCTAGTCCGAATAAAATCGAAAACTTCCGCATTTTTGCCATCCATCCGTTGGGACTGCTCTTCTTGATGCAAAAAGACTGTTTTGGTCTGATTGCGCAAATGGAAAAGCCTTTTAGGGCGGTGGTGAATGATTATCCGTCTGTCTTTACCAGCTTTGCCAGCCGTGAAACTTATGCCAGTTGTCTGAGTAAGGCTCTTGATGAGGCTATTTAGAATTTGAAAAAAACTCTCCTTATTGGTTAAGGAGAGTTTTTTTGTTACTCACTAAAGTTTTTTCGCAGCAGTTCAATTTCGGTAGCGTATCCAGCCAAATCATTAGGTGTTTCTAAAACAAACGGCAGATTTTTTACGGCAGGGTGGTTGATAAAGCGAATCAGCGGTTCAGCACCAATCTCTCCGGCTCCGATTTTAGCGTGGCGGTCTTTGTTAGAGGCAAGCGGCATCAAGCTGTCGTTTAAGTGAATAGCTTTCAAATGCTGCAGTCCGATTATTTTATCAAATTCGGTCATTACCCCGTCCAGATTATTTATGATATCATAACCGGCGGCAAAAACATGACAGGTGTCAAGGCAGACGCCAAGTTTGTCTTTTAGTTTAACGCCGGCGCGAATTTCTGCCAGTTCTTCAAAACTACGCCCAATTTCCGAGCCTTTGCCAGACATGGTTTCTAACAAAACAATAGTGTTTTGCTCCGGTGTCAAAATATGGTTAAGCAAGTCAATAATCATGGCTATACCCATGCTAACGCCTTGCCCAACATGCGAACCGGGGTGAAAATTGTAGTAATTGTGCGGAATAAGCTCCATACGCTTGAGGTCGTCACTAAAAACCATCTCGGCAAATTCTCGGGTTTGCGGATTATCCGAGCACGGATTGAGCGTATACGGCGCGTGAGCAACAACAGGCGCAAAATGATTTTCGGCTGCTAAAGCGCGGAACTTTGCCACATCAGCGAGGTCTATATCCTTAGCTTTGCCGCCCTGTGGATTGCGGGTAAAAAATTGGAAAGTATCGGCTTTGATGGATAAAGCTTCTTTACCAATATGCGCAAAACCTTTAGAAATGGAGAGATGACAACCGATATGCAGCATTTTTTCCTCTTATTCAATAATCAAAATCAAACTATCTTTAACACCCACAACTTTAGCTGTGTCGCCTTGCTTGAAAGCTTTTTGGCATGAGGCCAGCCAATAGGTGTCGCCGATTTTTACTTTAGTGCGGTTGTCGGTAGCGTCTTCGGCAACCGTAACCAGCTGTCCAACATACTGTTCAGCAGTGTTGTTCAGATTTTTATATTCGGCAGGTACTTGCGCCTTGTTAAACACATAGCGGTATACGGCCACGCCGATAACGGCAAAAATACCAGACGCAATGGCAAATATAATCAGTTGGGTTGTCAATTCCAGCGGCAAAAAATAAACGGCTACACCAACGATAAAAGCGGCAAAACCAAACCAGATTAAATATACGCCAGGCACAATCAGCTCTAATAAAGAAAGAGCCAAACCGACGATTATCCAGTTAACAACAGGAGAGTTAAACATTGTTTGTTACTCCTTGTTTGCTGTTTTTTTAGCAGCAGGTTTAGTGTTCATCACATCTTTTACTAATTCTGAAATTCCGGCAACCGTACCCATAACCTGTGTGGTGTCAACCGGCAACATCAGCAGTTTTTCATTTGGCGAAGTTACAATGCCTTGCAAAGCGCTGATATATTGCTGTCCTAAAAAGTAGGATAGGGATTTTGGATCGCCTTTGGCAATGGCGTCAGAAATAAGCTGAGTTGCCATAGCTTCGGCTTGGGCAGAGCGCTCACGGGCTTCAGCCTCGCGGAAAGCAGCTTCTTTTTTACCTTCGGCTTCCAAAATTACTGATTGTTTAGAACCTTCTGCTTGCAAAATCTCGGCTTGACGCAAACCTTCTGCCTCCAAAATGTTGGCGCGTTTTTCACGTTCGGCTTTCATCTGGCGAGCCATAGCGTCAATCAAATCTTTTGGCGGAGTAATGTCTTTAATTTCTACGCGGGTAACTTTTACACCCCAAGGAATTGTGGCCTCATCAACCACAGAAAGCAGCTTTTGATTGATGATGTTGCGCTGAGAAAGCAATTCGTCGATTTCCATACTACCGATAACCGTACGAATGTTGGTCATAACCAAATTCATAATGGCGTAGTCTAAATCTTCTACCTGATACGCAGCTTTTGTGGCGTCTTGGATTTGGTAAAACAGCACACCATTAACGGTCACCATGGCGTTATCTTTGGTGATAACTTCTTGCGATGAAACTTCCAAAACCTGTTCCTTGCGATTGATTTTGGCGCCGATAGTTTCTAGTACTGGAATTAATATATGAAATCCAGGGTGCAGAGAGCGGGTAAAACGGCCAAAATTTTCGACAGTGTATTCATATCCTTGACGGACAATAACCACAGATTTAACTAAAACAACAAAAACAAGTGCAATGAGCACAATGGCTAAAGTTTCCATAATTTTCTCCTTTATAAAATAATAACAATGCTGTTAGTGTAGCCGCATTTTATTTTAATTACAATAAAAAAAATCCCAACGTGCGGTTGGGATTAATTTTAACTAAACAATGTGTCTATTTAGTGTTTTGTTTGAATTTTTTAAGGTTTTTGAAAATTCTCAAAACTACTGAACGAGAACCTATTTCATTTGCTGATAGTTTGCCGGTTACATTGCCTTCGCTGTCTTTTACTTCAACAACGCGATCACCGGTTTTGGATAATTTGGTGTATGAAACAGACGAACCATCAGCATGACGAACGGTTATGACTTTATCCCTTTCTCCGTCGTTATCAACATCCACTTCTGTATTTGTTTCTGAAGAACCATCTTTATAAAACTGGGTTTTGGTGCGCCCAATTTCTTTATTAGCTTCATCATAATAAGTTACATTGGTGGATTCTGAATTTTTAACAATCTTTGCTTTGTATAAAGTTTTATTGCCATATTCATCGGTAATGGTCAGGTTTGCATTTTTGCCTATTTTTACACCATTAGCTTCGTTAAAGGCAGATATAGCGGCTATTGAATTTTCGGCTTCTACTTCGCCTTTTAGACCTTTCAGTTTATCTATACGGCCCTGAACGTGGTATTTTTGTTTTTCAACAACTTCTTCTGTTGTTTCCTGTTTTTGTCCCTCTGTATTTTCAGTCGATGCAGTATTTTCGCTATTGGAAACAGGTTCTAATGCTTCCTGTTTTTGTCCCTCTGTATTTTCAGTCGATGCAGTGTTTTCGCTATTGGAAACAGGTTCTAATGCTTCCTGTTTTTGTCCCTCTGTATTTTCAGTCGATACAGTATTTTCGCTATTGGAAACAGGTTCTAATTTGTGGGAACCGGCGTCGCTAGCAGAATGACCGCCGTTGTGGTGCTGAGCGTGTTCTGCCTGCCAAACTTGTAGATTATGTACTCTGGCGCTGTGGTCGTTAGCCCATTCTTGGATTTGAGAACGCTGTTCGTTATTAAGTTTGGCGTTATCAACTAATTTAGCCAATTCATGCTGACGATAGAAGTGGTTGTCGCCTTCTTTGATAACCCCCATTTCTCTCAGCATTTCATTGGCATTTTTAGCATCAATGCCAAAAGAATCTAAACGTTGCGCTGCACTGTCTGCATTATTCCAGCTTTCTTGAACCGCGCTGATTTTGTTTGTTTCCACATCTTTAGCGGCTGAAGAGATTGATTTGCCAACATTTTCACCATTTTTGCCTTCTTCGGCGGCAGTGTTGCCATGTTCTCCTAAATGAATGTATTCGGTAGCGGCAGCAGCGGTCAAACCTATGGCTGCACCTGATACGGCGGCTACAAAAGCTGTTTTAGGGTTAGATTTGCGAGCTAATTCTGCGCTTTTATAAAGAACGTTGGCTTGCATTGCATCAATATTTGGCGCAACTTCTCGCATAGTGGCAGAAAATTCTTCAGGAGAAGCTGCTTTTTCAATTTTTTGGATTACTTCATCGGTTGCTTTAACGCCGTTTTGTTCCAAGATTCTTTTAATTTCTTTGCGGGCAGAGCGGAGATTGTTGTATTCGGACAATCCTTTTACCATACCAATACCTAAAGATGACATCATGCTGACAGCGCGCCGCGGAGAAGAAATAATTTTCCCAAAACCGGCTTTGATTGCACCGCCAACAGAAGTAACCTGTTGTGAAGCTTCTGCAACATTTGTAATATGTTCTCCGGCGTTGCCAGCTACTTCATTAAACAAATGTCCGCTAATACCGCTTTGCATTGCCAGACCGCCGTCTAAAACGGCAGCTCCAGTAAAGCCCACAGAAATTGCGGTAGAAGCAACTTGACCAACTAAGGTAAGCAGCTGAGCTCGATTTTCTTTTTTGGATAAATGTTTTATAAAATCTTTGAAGTTGCCGCCTTCTTTTTCTTTGTATTGCTTATAGGATTTACGAATGGTGTTAGTTGTTTTTATTGCAGAATACGCAGCTAGACCGACTGGACCGAAAAGTGCGCTGACAGCCGCAGTTTTTGCCATATTCAAACCAATGGTTTTAACAAAACTAAAAGCTTTGTGCATTTTAGGGTGCTTTTGCGCAAAATTGTTATTCCATTTGCTAAAGCGTTTGGAAACAGATGGCGCTTCAATTAAGCGAGCAATACGATTTTGTTTGATACCGGTTCGGTTTAAAAGCTGAGTTTGAGCCATAACAACAGAATTTTCTAAAAGCTGTTTGTTGTTGTATGGACCGTTAAAATCCGGAAATTTAGCCAAATGTTCGGTCAAATGCTTTTGAAACTTTTGCTGTAGTTCTTTTTCTTCATCAGACAAAACAATTCCGTTTTCAGCATTTTGCAAAATGGCATTCAAATTTTGCGGAGAAATTTGATTTTTTTCGCAAAATTCAACCAGCGCCTGTTGTTTCAGATATTCGGCGTTGACCATGGCCTTAAATTCTTCGGCATTATTGTTCAAAGTTTCTTGAAAAACGGCCGAGCCATTTTCATCAGGTTCTTTATCTGATAATCCAAAGATGGTGGTGCGCTGCAGTGTGTCAAGAATTTCATGGCGTTTGTCATTGTTCGGCAAAGAAGCCATTATGGCAGACAATGAGCTCATGGTGGGTTTTACATCAGCTTTTTTAGCCGCTTCAGCCCAAAGGCTTTCATTTTTTTCTAATTGTTCCAGAGATAGATTTTTGATATCTTCTAACTTGTTATTTTTATCAAATTCTTTTAGCTTTTCTGTGACAGTCTTTTGCAACTCTTGATTGCGTTTTTTTGCTTCTTTGCTAAGTTCGGAAGCATTGCTGATAGCTAAATAATCTTGTAAAGCAACGGCGTTTTCTTCAACCACATATTCAGGACTTATATTAGAGAGAATAACTTCAACTTGCTGTTCGATATCTGCAATTTCTTTTTGTTGGATTTCGTTTGGATTTTTTTGATTTTTCAGTTCGGTGTAGTGCTTATAAACATTATAAGACGGTAGACTGATAACGGAAATATCGCCGCGGAATTGTGCTGATAAATTTGGAGATTCCTTTGGTTGTTTCTGCGAATTTTTTAATTCTTCTGCAGAAGAGTTATCTTGGTCAATTTTGGCTTTTTGTTCTTGAGCTTTTCGCAAAACAGCTTCAGCGCTGTTATTGTGTCCATAGTTGGAGGCAAAAGCTATAATATTATCCAAATTGTCGGGATCAAAATCAGCTGAACTTTCGGCCAATTCGTTAAGTCGACGCATAATGGCTTCTTTTTGTTCATCAGAAATCGGTTTCTGCTCTTTTTCTTGTTGCAGGGCCGTATTAATGTGGTTATATAATTCTTTATTTTTATCAGCTTGTTCAACCATTTTGTTTCTCCATATATAATCCAATTTTAGTTAGTATAGCGCAGATTTTTGTTTTTTGCAATAAAAAATGACAAAAAAAATTTTTGTACATTTTTGAGGCAAACAGTGGGGTAATTCATTTTTGTACTATACTTTTTTGTTAGATATGATATAAAAACTTAGTTTAAGATATATTAATCAGGTGAAAAAAATGGAAATAAAAAGAAAATGGACTCTGTTTTTGTTACTTAATCTGCTGTTGTGGAGTGCAGTGCCTCTTTTACGTTTGAGTTTGCCGATGGATACGCAAGAAGCTATTGTTTGGGGCAAATACAGTTTGCTCGGGACTACTAAACATCCGCCGTTTTCCGGTATAATAGCTTATTATTTTTATTTGTTGTTTGGCAAAGCAGACGGTGCGATGTATTTGCTTAGCCAAATTTTTGTGGCTTTGGGGCTTGTGTATATTTATAAATTGGCAAGTTTGTTTGTTGATAAAAATAAAGCTGTTTTGGCTTCTATGCTGCAGCTTGGGGTAATCTACTATAATTTTTCCAGTGTTGAATACAATGTAAATGTTATTTCACTATCTTTGTGGCCGATGAGCGCTTATTATTTTTGGCAGGCCTATCAGCAAAACAAGCTGAAAGACTGGGTTTTGTTTGGTCTGTTGTGCGGAATCAATCTGCTTAATAAATATACAGGTGCGTTGCTGCCGGCGGCTATAGGCGTTTTTTTGCTGAGTTCTAAAAAAAGTCGGAAGCAATTGTTGAATTATAAAGCATATCTGGCGGTTGTTTGTGCCGTGCTTTTGTTTGTTCCGCACATATGGTGGCTGGCGGAGCATAATTTTGAAACTTTGGACTATTTTTTGATGCGTAATACCAATAAAGTTATGAGCAGCGAATGGCGTCATTTATGGTATCCGTTGAAATTTGCCGGTGGTCAGCTGCTTTTTGTGTTGGCAGCCTTGTTGAGCTATGCCGTGTTTTATAAAATTTCAGAAAAAGAAGAACGTCCATCTCTTAAAGATGAAAAAAGCAGATTTTTGCTGATTTGCGGATTTATGCCGATGTTGGTGTTTATGACCATCAGCTTGATTGCTGGTACTCCGCTTAAGAGTATGTGGGGGTTTCCATGCCAATTTTTGGTGGGTTTGATGCTAGTATATTTTTGGCCTGCTAAAATCAATGAGGCCAAAGCTAGTCGCTATTCTTTGATTATGGCTGGTTGGAGCTTGCTTTTTGCGTTTGCATATGGCGCGCAGTGCCTGCTGACGACCAGTGAGCGCTTTCGTTCTGATTGTCCGACTATGGTTAAAATCTTGGAACAAAAATGGACCGAGCGCACTGGTGGTCAAAAATTGGAATATATTGGCTCTGATGTTTGGTTTGCCAATATGTTTACGTTGTATGCTGACCATGATGTTAAGCCGATGATTTGGTTGAACCCGAATAATAATCCTTGGTTTGATGCCGCTGATTTTGAAGAAAAAGGCGCGTTTGTGGTGACGTCAAATTATAATGAATATATGAAATATAAAAACAAATTTGGAGATAAACTTACTTCTCCTCAGAATATTAAAGTTGCATATTCCAACTTTTTGGGAAAAGTGAAGGTCCGTGATATATTTTATGGATTTTATAATGTGAAGGAGTCTAAAAATGCCGAATAAATTGGTGAGTATCGTAATTTCTGCCTATAATGAGCAAGATAATGTGAACGAGCTTTATAAGCAGCTGGTGCAAAATTTGCAAAAAGTGAAAAATGTTGATTTTGAATTTTTGTATGTTGATGACGGCAGTTCGGATAAAACGTATGCTAATTGCCTGAAATTACAAAATAAAGATGCCCGTGTTAAAGTTGTACAGCTAAAACGTAATTTTGGACACGAAATCGCCATGACGGCAGGTATGGATTATGCCAAAGGTGACGCTGTAATCTTTATGGATTCTGATTTGCAGCATCCGCCGGTTTATATCCCGAAAATGATAGAACTTTGGCAAAAGGGCAAAGAAATTGTTTTGACAAAGCGTTTGGATAATAAAGCGACTTCAAAGTTTTATAAATTTTGCGCCAAGACTTTTTACTTTATATTAAACAAGCTTTCAGATACCAAAATTATGGAAAGTGCGCCTGATTTTAGATTGCTTGACCGTAAATATGTGGATTTTTTGAAAGGTTTTAATGAGCAAGACCGCTTGTTTAGAGGGCTGTTGAGCTGGATTATGCCGCAAGACAACGTGGCGATGATTGATTTTGTGGCGCCGGAACGTTTTAGCGGCGAATCAAAGTATAACTTTATCAAATCGCTGCATTTGGCAATTAACAGCATTGTGCAGTTTTCTGTGTTGCCGCTGCGGCTGGCGATTTATTTGGGACTAATAGCGGCGACGGTAGCTTTTTTGCTGGGGGTTTATGTGTTTGCCGAGCACTTCTTTATGCATAATCCAACTCCAGGTTACGCCACGATTATGATAACGGTGATTTTCCTAGGTTCGGTGCAGCTGATTTGCTTGGGAATAATCGGTGAATATATCGGTAAAATTCATATGGAAGTGAAAAAACGTCCGCTGTATATGGCGGATTATGTGACGAAAGATGAAAAAAATGACGTTGCAAAAGATATTTAACGCTGATGATTTTGGTATTAGCAAAGGTGTGAACGCCGCTATTGTCAAAGCTCATCGTGAAGGGATTTTGAACAGCGCAAGTTTGATGATAAATCAAAAATATGCTGCCGAAGCCATAAAGTTGGCAAAAGAAATGCCTGAGTTGGAAATGGGGCTGCACGTTAACTTGACCAATGAATATCCAGCCGCATCGGCGCAAGAAATTCCGCTGCTGGTGGACGGGCAGGGCAAGCTTAAAAACGGCTTTGTCAATTTGCTGCTACTTTCGTTTTTTAAACCGCGTCAGTTGCGGCAGCAGGTTGAAATTGAAATGCGTGCGCAAATTGCTAAATATCTGACGACAGGTTTGCCGTTGCAGCATTTGGACAGTCATCGCCATGTGCATATGATTCCGCAAATTTTCAAAGCTATGCGCAAGTTGCAAAAAGAGTTTGAAGTTCCTCGCATTAGGGTGATGAATGAAAATATTTTCAACACTTTGAAATATAACCATAATAAAAGTTGGCTGTTTGACGGCGCGTTGATAAAATATGTTTTGCTGCGCTTTTTATGCTGGTGGAACGGTTACAAAAACGATGTATATTTTTATACGCTGATGTATACTTGCAAAATTGCTAAAGAGCAGTTTAGCGGCGTGAAAATTCCTCAAGGCTATAAAGCCGTGGAAATTATGATTCACCCAGGAATGCCGGAAATTGATAAGCAATATCCAGAAGATGTGTGGGATGAAAATATTTTGTCGCCGTATCGCACGGTTGAGCTGGAAACTTTGCTGGATAAAAAAGTGCCGGAGGGGATAAATGATTAAGCCTTTGGTCAAACTGTATCTGTGGGCTGAAAATATTTGGTTTGAGCTGCCTCAAAAGCTGCGTTTTTTGCTGGTCGGCGGGTTTAATACGGTTTTCGCTTATAGTATTTTGGCTCTGATTTATTGGCTTTTTGCCAGCATAAATGCAAACAGCGAGCTTGGCTTTTCGCAAGTTATTGTTGCAAATGCGGCGCTGTTTGTGCAGTATGTAATTTCTATCAACGTATCGTTTTTGACCATGCGCTACTATGTTTTTCATAGCCGCGAGAATTGGAAAAGAGAATTTATAAAAGCGTGGTCGGTGTATTTGTTTTTATATCTGATAAATTCGCCGATTTTGAGCTTTTTAATGCTTTTTGTTGGTTTGCAGCCATTGGTCGCACAGGCCGTATATTTGGTATTTTCGACCATAGTCACGTTTTTATTGCATAAATATTATTCATTTCGTCAAGTTTCACAATCATAAGTAGGAGGAAAAATGCCGTCTGTCCATCAAATAAAAAACACCGGTCAACCAATAAATAACAAAGTTCAAAAACCACGGTCGTATAAGCTGCTGAAATATTTGCTGTTAGTCATTGCAGCCGGTGCCGCTTTCAGATATTTTTTTGCGCCTAATATACAAGATATACCGCAAGGAGTGTATGACCAAACAGCCAAGGATAGTCCTTTTTATTCTGTGATTACCGGCGGCAAAAAAATTGTATGGTTTGGGGCGGATTGTCCGATTAGCAAAATGCGCCAGCAGGCGGTGAATAATTTGTTGAAAATGGCAAATTTGGAAGATGTATATGAGCAGCGGGCGTTTTTGCAAAACTCTATGAGTTCGTCTTGTTACGGCGAAGATTGCGTGGACACGCTGCTGGTAGAAAACTGCAGTGACAGCTATTGCTTGGTGGTGCCGTCGCATCATAAGTTTGTGCGTGTTGATTTCAAATCTAGAAATCTGCTGAAAATTTTGCAAAAAGTGCAGAGTTGGTAAAAATGTAACTTAGTTTTACGAGGCTTTAAATTTATAGAGCGCGGATTATCTTTGTATAAAAAAGGAGGATAAAATGCGCTTTATAAAACCGATAAATTTGAATAAAAAATCATTTATTTTAGATGTGCGGTTGCCGGAAGAGAAAGCTCTGGAAGAAATTGGTCTGCCGCATATCAACGCGGATTTGGAAACACTGAATCCGCTGGAATTTATCAAACAGAACAATATTGGCAAAGATGATACCATAAATATTTTGTGTTCGTCGGGCGGTAGGGCGTCGCAGGCGGCTGAAATGTTTGAACAAGTCGGATTTAAGAATGTGGCGGTGATAATCGGCGGTTTGGTGGAGGCTGAATATGAGGGGGTGCCGATTATTCATCACTAAGACTTGCTTTTTGCGCGGTTTATGGTATATTTCCGGCAAAGGAGAAAATTATGCCGGATTGGAAAATAGAAGACGAACATCAAGGTTTGGTTTGCGGAATAGATGAGGCCGGACGTGGCCCGTGGGCAGGGCCGGTGGTGGCGGGAGCGGCAGTATTTTTGACGCGTGATGTGGCGCCGGAATTGCAGGCTCAATTAAATGATTCTAAAAAATTGAGTGCCAAAAAACGAGAATATCTATATGGTTTGTTGCGGAAAGAAGAACAAGCCGGACACGTTTTGTGCGGCATAGGTGAGGCAAGTGCGGCAGAAATAGATGAATATAATATTTTACAGGCGACATTTATGGCAATGCGGCGCGCGTTGGAACAGCTGACGCAAAAGCCAAATGTGGCTTTGATAGACGGCAATCGTCTGCCCAAGGATTTTCCTTGCGCGGCAGAGTGTTTTGTCGGCGGTGACGGAAGGTCGTATTCCATAGCGGCGGCGAGTATATTGGCAAAAGTCTATCGTGACCGTCTGATGTGCGATTTGGCAAAACAATATCCGTATTATGGATTTGAAAAAAATGCCGGTTATGGAACAAAGGCACATATAGAAGGTTTGCGGTTGTATGGTGTGACACCGCAGCATCGGCGCAGCTATCGCCCAATTAAAGAATTTTTAGCGCAGAAAGCTTAATCTTATGGCTTGCAATTTATTTGGGTTTGCATTATAACAAAAAAATGTTGCAGGCGTAGCTCATCAGGATAGAGCGACTTCCTCCTAAGAAGTAGGCAGGCGGTTCGAGTCCGCCCGCTTGTACCATTTGACAATTCTTCAACAAAAGTAAAAATTTTTCTATAAATATATTGCAAATTGCATTTTGTGTTGCTAGCCTATTAAAAGCTAACAAAAGTTAGTTAGTGCCTGAAAAGGTGCGGAGCTGTCGAAGGCTCTTAATATCCTACGGTGTTGGATACATCGTTAGTTGCCTATAAAAAGGCAATAAATCGATAATTTTTTAGCTCCAAAATCCGACAGCTTTTTTTAAAACGCGGTTCCACTGAAAATCTGTAAAATACAAAAAGTGATTGATTTACTTATTGATTTATGCCATAAAATTGACACATTTGATTCTTTGATACAATAGGAGACTGAATAAATGATAAATATGATAAACTATCTCAAACCGCAGAATACAGAAAAAATCGGTTATAATTTTGTGTTTGTGATAATTTTTTCTATAGCCGCTTTTTTGCCTGATTTTATTCTCAGAATGGTTTATGATTTGCCTATATATTTTGAAAGTCTATTTTTTGGCGGTGTTTTGTTATTTGGTCTATTGCTGTCGTTTGCCAATAGTTTTGTTGTTTTTTTCTTTATAGCAATCATTTTCTTTATGCAATTAATACAATTAAATTATTTGTCTTATTTTGGAACACCGATAGAAGCAAGCAATTTAATGAATATAACTCGAGAAACAAAAGATATTTTTGATATTTCTTATTTACGTCATACATGGTTCAATACGCCATTATTGCTTTTGCTGTATGGACTATGTATATATGTTTTCAAAAAATATCAAATGACTAAAATTAAGTGGATTTGGCTTATTGTGTTATATATGGCAATGCATAAGCCATATAGAGCATTTTCACATTCAAAGGATATCTGGTATTTTCAACCAAGCATAACTCGTCCGAGTTTGCGCAATAGCATAAGCACTTTTTCTTATTTTTTCTTTCGTTATTTGCCTGATGGTAGTCGTACTTTGAGTGTTGAATATAAACCATATACTGCTAACGAAACTGCAAAATCGGAAACAGAGAATATATTATTAATTTTTGGTGAAAGTTTATATGCTCCTCATTTGCAAATATATGGCTATAATCGCGAAACTTTTCCTTTGATGGCTAAAAGGATTAAAAACAATCCCGAATGGAAAATATCTCTCGGTATATCAGGGGGAATAGCTACCGCAACTTCTTCATTGCTCTTTTTTAATGGAGTGCGTGAGCCTGCAAATATCAATGAAGTTAAATCCAAAACAGCCAATCTTTTTAGATTGGCAAAGCAAGCAGGATTTAAAACTTATTATTTTTCCAACCAAGAATCTCGTTTAACAATGAGTTTTGGTATGAAAAATTTGGATAAAGTGATTACAAATGATATGCGATTAGTGTTTTTTAGTCGATATCATGATGAAGGATTAACAAAATTGTTGCATGAAATTGATTTCAATAAAGGTAAAAATTTTGTTGTTTTACATATGCGCTCTCCACATTCTCCGTTTGAAAATCGTTATGAGGGACGAGAAGACGAATTTGAAAAATTTAAGCCAGCGGCAGAAAGTAAAGATAAATTTGAATATTACCAAAATACCTATGATAATGCTTTGCTTTATACGGATATGGTAATAAATGCTATGGTTGAAGAATTTGAAAAATTAAATAAGGGTAAAAAGTATAGCATATACGTCACTGCAGACCATGGTGAACTAATTAATTATGACGGTATGTATGGACATAATAATTTAGTAATTGAGCAAGCGAAAGTTCCTTTTTTTGTAAAAAATAAAAACATTGATTATCTGCCTTCGGTCTTATCATATATTCAAATTGGTAAAATCATTGCTCGCGATTTTGGCTTTGATATCATCAACCCTAATGAAGAAGATAACATATTTTATATACATGGAAATAATATTGATTTTCCGTATGATTATATTAAATATCGGATAAGAGATAATGGTGATATTATACAAATAGAAAAAAATAATACGACTTCACTTAAGTGATTTAAGATAAAATATAGCACCAAAAAACAGAATACAAAATCATCAAAAGAATAAGAAAGTTTTTTTCTTATTCTTTTGGTGGGCTTAAAGATGTTTTTTTAGGCAGAAACTGCTTTCAAACAAGATTTGTTATTTTGCAAATAGCGGTGCAAAGTTTGCCAGCTACAATTCATTTGTCGCGCTATTGCCGCTTTGGATTTGCCTTCTTTTAGCATGGCAATGATTTCGTCTTGTCTGATTGCAAGCTTTTTATAGGTGCTGCCATAGGGGCGTCCAAGCTTTTTACCTTCGGATTTTACTCGTTTCAAGGCCTCTCTGGTGCGGTCAGAAATTAGTTGTCGCTCGATTTCTCCGGCTAGGCTGAATGCAAATGCCAAAACTTTGCTCTGAATATCTGCTCCAAGACGATAATTTTCTTTTAGAGTCCAAATTTGGCAGTCTTTTTCCAGACAGTTTTGCAAAATTCCCATCACTTCTAATAAATTGCGTCCTAGCCTTGATAGCTCGGTGGCAATCAAAACATCTCCTTTTTTCAAGAGCTTGATTAGCCGGCCAAGCTTACGTTCGGTCAATGTCTTGCGTGAAGAAATGGTTTCGGCAATCCATTTGTCAATATGTATGTTATGTTTTTTGGCATAAATAATAATTTCATGTTTTTGATTTTCTATATTTTGATGGTCGGTACTGACCCTGATATATGCATAATACATTTTAAATTCCTCTAAGTTATTGATTAGAAATTCTAAAATATCAGGAAATGCTTTTGTTGCACAAAATCGTTATATAAAAGAATTTAGGTCTTTTAATGATACACTTCTAGCAAAATCATTGCGTTTTTGCAGATTATATCCGGCAGCATTAGCTAATCCATTAGCCGATAAATTGGCAAAAAAGTCTTGCCAAATAAAAAAATATTGACACGTTTTTTTTTGAGGGATACTATAAGCCTATTAGATTGGAGTGTCATCAAATGGGATTGCGCTTTGCTGACTTAACATATTCTGATAAAGAATTAGAACAAGATGCCATACGCTACTTAAAGGAGCAAGTGTATGAGCCGTCTTATGCAGGCAAAGTAAAAGCCTTTGTGGCGGAAGATATTGCTGATTTTAAACAAAATTTTGATGACGAAGAAAATATTTTTCTTAATCTTTTTTATGATGAATACCGTAGCGGCTATGTGCCGGTTGATGATAATAAAATTTCTAACACCAATTTTCAAAAGCTAACAGGCACACTGGATAAAGTTATGCAGCGTTATGATGTGCCGGAAGATGAAATTGAGCATTATGCTTTTATGCTTGATGCCGAGTTTAGAAAAAATGCTTTTTGCTCGCATATGGAGCCATATTTTGCCGAAGTTGATGCGGTTTTTGCCACGGTGATGGTGGGATATTCGCGTAATCCGCTGTTTTCTATATATTCTATGGCGCGCGAGTGGTGTATGGCTATGCACTTGAAAAAAATGCACCCGGAGATGTTTAGGCGTTTTGGCTATCGGTATCAGTGTATAAATTATCAATTTACCGGTGAAGAACGTTTGCGCCGTTTAGTCGATTTTAAGGATAAATATCAGCATACATTTAAAAATATAGGCATTTTGAGGGCTATACATTCCAGTGTGTTTGCCTATGCCTATATTTATCTGAAAGCGGTTTTAACTAAAGAGGTTATCACAGCCGAAAACTTTATTATGGATAGTTCATCTTCAAAAGTGACTTTGCTTTTACAAGGGGAGTCGATAACAAATTTTGACTTTCCGGTGACAAAATATGTGTTAGAAAAACTTAAATCCGGTATGTATGAAGATTTTTTGACCGATGATGGCAAAATTAACTGGAACGCTTTGTATGTTTATACTTTTAACGCTATTAAAGAAGCGGGGTTTGAGGGGGTGCATTTCTTTGGCTTTGATAGTATTGAGGCTAAAACAATGCGTTCTTTTTGGAACAAAAGCTCCAGTATGCAAAGTATGCTCAAAATTTTGCGTAAACTGGCGTTGGAAAATAATAATCCGGTGTTTAATCGTTTGATAGAAGGCTGTGAGTATCGTTTGGGACGTCCGGATAAGGCCAAAGAAAAAATGGAGCAGTTTATTGAAGATACGCGGCGAATTATGGCAGCTCGGGCTTATGAACTTACCAAGCCGCGCACAATGTCTCAGGAGTTGATTTCGGCTTTTCCAGCAGTGTTTTTGGTGTATTTTCAATGGCATCATAATTTTAGAAATATTTATCCAAAGTTTCCGGAGCGTGAGGCGCGTAAAAAAGATGAGCTGCAAATGCAAACCAGATTGAAACAAGATACACAGCTGAGAGAAGTTATGGTGCAGCAAGCAAATAAATGGAAACCTGTACAAGAAAACGGTATTAAAGAACAAATAAAATCAGATAATACCGAAGATAAGCTGCGGGCTATTTTGCTGAATAAAGAGCGTACTATGGCTGAAATGTCGCAAGAAAAGCGTCGTGAGCAGCAAGAACAAAACACAGACAAAGTTTTGCGTACAGCAGAATTAATGCGTCGGATAAATCAAAATTCCTGACAATCGCTTTTTTGTTTTTTTCCGCAAATAGGTAAAAAAAGTTGCAGCAAGTGTATAGTACAACGAGACTAAAAATCCACAAATATAAGCGGTTTGCAAGGCTGTTGCTTATTTTAGTGAAAAAATTGTTTATTTACTTAGATTTTTTAACAGATTAGATAGTAAATTAACGGTTTGACCGGCGGTGTTTTGCCAAAAGTCGGAATATTGCTGTTCAGAAAACGGATGTCCTGGAATGTCGCTGATTTGACGCAGGCAGAGCAGGGGTGTGTTATAGATATAGCAGGTTTGAGCAATGGCGGCGCTTTCCATATCTACAGCCAAAGCAGTTGGAAAATGCTTGCAGATGGCGGCTAATTCGTCGACCTGAGTGATGAATTTATCGCCGCAACAAATAAGCCCTTGTCGATAATCAGCAAGCTTGGAGCATAGCTCCGCAGCCGAGTGATATTGGGCCGGAAACTCTTGTATTTGCCCATAAGCATTAGGTTCACCGCACCACACATCATGATAAACTATGTCTGAACCGATGATGTATTCGCCGATATGCAGCTTGTCGCTGAGACCGCCGGAAATGCCGATATTCAATATAAAATCAGGGGCACAGGTTTCAATCAAATCGGCGGTGCAAAGAGCGGCGTTGACTTTGCCAATGCCGGAAACAACGGCAAAAAGCTCGCAATTTTCCAAAAATCCATGATAAAAAGTATGATTTTTGCCTTTTTCTTTAGTGAAATTTGATACAGCTGCCGCAAAAAGTTCCAGTTCTTTATTCATGGCAAAAATAATGCCTATTTTTTTCATGTTATACGCTCCTTTTTTTGCATAAAATAACAGGCGGTGGCAAAATTGGCAATATAAAAACTTGACAATACACAAGGCTTGTGCTTAATGTATGCAATGTGGGAATGACAACCACAATGTGGATTTATACCAACTTGTCCAGCAGTCAAATGGACTAAAAAGGAGAAAATGTATGTTAAAGACAGCAGAAGCTGTGTCTTTGGGACACCCTGATAAAACAGCAGATTATATTTCAAGTTATATTTTGGACAGATGTTTGGAGCAAGACCAGTCTGTGCGCTATGGCGTTGAAGTTATGGTAAAAAATCAGACCGTAGTTTTGGGTGGGGAAATCAGCGGTAAAATTTCGTTTGAGTTTATGGAAGAACACGTGCGGCAAGCCGTGAGAGAAATTGGTTATGATGCGCGCTATGCCAAAATTTGGGGTGATGAGGCTATAAACGCCGATAAACTGCGTGTGTTGGATTTAATCAGCTGTCAGTCAGCCGAAATTGCACAAGGCG
Organism: uncultured Alphaproteobacteria bacterium; assembly: GCA_934277435.1. Taxonomy (GTDB): domain Bacteria; phylum Pseudomonadota; class Alphaproteobacteria; order RF32; family CAG-239; genus RUG410. The sequence goes on from CAKQUE010000004.1 coordinate 83,397, forward strand.
TGAATCGTGACGGTTGGGGCGACCAAGGAGTGTTTGTGGGCTATGCTTGCCAAGGAAAAGGCAATATTCCGTCTGAATTATATCTGGCGCGGCGTTTGTGTAAGGCTTTGTATGAAAAAGCGCGTTTGAGCGATAACTTGGGTTTGGATATTAAAACTCAGGTTACTATGGATGGCGATAAAATAAAAACCGCAGTTGTGGCAATTCCAATGAAACAGCAAGAGGAATTGCGTCCGTTTGTGGCGGAAATTTTGGGACAAGAGCCGGAAAAGCTGATTGTAAACGGTACCGGTTGTTATACTTGTCATTCCAGTGTGGCGGATTGCGGCGTTACAGGGCGTAAATTGGCGTGTGATTTTTATGAAACTTCAAGCCCGATTGGCGGTGGCTCGCCATGGACTAAAGACGCCAGTAAAGCGGATTTAACGCTGAATTTGTATGCACGTCGTTTGGCGGTGGAAAATCTGCAAGACAATGACGAGGCGTGGGTATATCTTTCAGCCTGTATTGGGCGTTCGGAGCTGCCAAGCGCTGTTTTGAAAACTCGTAAAGGCGATAAATTTGCCGAACAATTGCTGGCGGTAGAAAGCCGTCCATCGATTTTGATTGGACGTTTTGGCTTGAATAAACCTGTGTTTGCCAAACTTTGCCGCGATGGTTTGTTTTAATGAGACTTGACAAGCTAAGCTGATTGCCGTATTTTGTCCTCAAGTTTTTAATTTGAGGACATTTTTTTGATGACAAAGCAAGAGTTATTGGCTCCGGCCGGAGATATAGAAGCCGGTTATGCGGCGCTTTATTACGGTGCAGACGCAGTTTATTTGGGGTTACCAAAGTTTTCGGCGCGGGCAACCGCAACAAACTTTGATGAGCCTGCCTTAAATGAATTTACGGCCTATGCACACCACCTGAAACGCAAGGTTTATGCGGCAATTAACACGGTTTTGCAGGAAGACGAATTACCTGATTTATTGCAAATGCTGGATATGTGTGTGCGTTGCCGGATTGACGGTGTGATTTTGCAAGACTTGGGTGTGGCTCGGGTAATGCAAGAAAAATATCCGCAGATTGAACGGCATGCCAGCACGCAAATGGCGGTGCATAATAAAGAAGGCGCGTTGTTTTTGCAAAAAATGGGCTTTAAGCGCGTAGTTTTGGCGCGTGAGCTGACTTTGGCTGAAATTAAGGAAATCGCCGCTATTCCAAACTTGGAAACCGAAGCCTTTATTCATGGTGCATTGTGCTATTCTTACAGCGGATTGTGCCAGTTTTCGGCTATGGAATACGGGCGCAGCGCCAATCGAGGCAAGTGTTTGTATCCGTGCCGAGCTTGCTTCAAAAACGGCGGAAAAGAGGCGCACTATTTTTCTATGAAAGATATGGCTTTGCAAGAAAAAGTGTTGCAAATGCCGGTAACTTCGCTCAAAATTGAGGGGCGTAAAAAATCCGCGCTGTATGTGGCGGCGGTAACTGATTATTATCGGCGGATTTTGGATGGAAAAGGTGCAGATGCCGAGCGTGAAGAGCGGATTAAGCAAATTTTCTCCCGTCCGTGGTGCCAATTTCATTTTGAGGGCAAAAATAAAGATATTATAGACCGTAATTTTGTGGGGCACAGAGGCTTGCCTGTCGGCGAAGTGGAACAAAGCGGACACGGCTGGCTGCGCTTTAAGACAACGCATAAAATCGCACGTCATGACGGTTTGCAGATAGATATTCCGAGTATGGAAAAGCCGTTTGGTTTTGCGGTGCAGAAAATGCGCGTCAATAAGCAAAATGTGTTTGAGGCCAAATCTGGTGCGGTGGTAGAAATTGAATTGCCTCGCCAATGCCCGCAGCTATCTAAAGGTTGGAATGTTTATTTAGCCTCGGCCAGCGAAGTGAAAGGCGCTTATCATTATGAAAAACCTAAAGCAGGATTATATCGTAATAATAATGATATATCTGTTGAAGTTAAAGTTTCAAATGATTGTATAATTGCTAAATCCGGAGCTTATATGGCGGAGGTTAAAGGTCAGTTCGCGCCGGCTAATAATCCGCAAAAAAGTCTGGAGGCGATAAAAGCGGCGTTTGCCAAAATTGGTGATACTAACTTTAACTTGGCGGAATTACATGTTGAAAATCCAAATAATTTATTTACTCCGGCTTCGCTACTGAATGAACTGCGTCGTGAGTTATATGGTCAAATTAAGTTTGAACAACCGATTGTGACTTTGCCGGAAACAGAAGTGCGGATAAAAGACGCTTGGCAGCCTAAATTTGCGGTAAAAGTTGATAATCTTAACTATCTGGAAAATCTGGATTTAGACAGTATAAGTGAAATCATTTATTTAATTAGTCCTAATAGCGATTTGAGCGGTTTAAGCAGACTGCCGAAAAATAAGCTTAGGATAGCTTTGCCGGCGGTTTGCCGTCATCCGCAGCTGTATGCTGATATTATTGCTAAATTGCTGGCTGGTGGCTATAAAAAATGGGAAGTTGCCAACTACTGGGCTTTGGAGGTTTTACCGCTGAATCAGTTGGATATAAGCTTTGATTCATCTTTGTATATGCTGAATACACAGGCAATAGCTATGGCTCAAAAAATAGGTGCGTCCATGGTTACATTATCGCTTGAAGATACTAAAGTAAATATTTGTAAAATAATTGAAAAATCTTGTTTAAAAACAAGCTTAGTCATTTATCAGGATGTTCCTTTATTTACAAGCGTGGGCTGTATCAGAGATAATGATTGCCGCAGTTGCGCGCATGGCGAAAAGTGGTTTGAAATGGAACAAAAAGGACATAAATACAAAGCGTTATCTCGTGATTGTCAGATAATGATGTTTGATGCAGCTCCGTATTGTATTGCGGCTGAGGCTAAAAATTTGCAGCCGGATTATTTCCGTATGGACTTTTGTTATCGTCATTATACGGCTGAAGAAGTTAAAAAAATAGTTGATAAATTACTTAAATTTGAAAATATAACTAATTGTATCAATGGTAATTTCTCTAATAAAAATATCTAGCCGTATTTCACATGTTGCTATTAGATTTTGGGTTATCCTGCCAGATATGTTTTTATTGCTTCGTCGCGTTCAAATAGATACATTAGTGTACGCAGAGCTGCGCCACGCGGAGTTGATAGGTTTTTATCCTGATTTAGAATAAGAGCCGCGTCTTTGGAGGCAGTCAAAAGCAAATCACCGTGTACGCTTAAATCCGCCAACTTAAAGCTGCTGAAACCTGATTGCCGCGTACCCAAAACTTCACCGCCGCCGCGCAGTTTCAGGTCTTCTTCGGCGATTAAAAAGCCATCTTCGGTCTGTTTCATGATGTTCAGGCGTGAGCGAGAAACATCGCTGAGCGGATAGCCGTACATCAAAATACAGCTCGAGGCCTCAAAACCGCGCTTAATACGTCCGCGCAGTTGGTGCAGTTGCGCCAATCCAAAGCGTTGGGCGTGTTCAATAATCATAATAGTAGCGTTTGGCACATTTACACCGACTTCTATCACGGTGGTGGAAACCAAAAGCTTTAACTTACCACTCTTAAACTGTTCCATAATCGCGTTTTTTTCGCTTTCTTTCATTTTGCCATGCACCAAGCCTACGATATTGCCAAATTCTTGCCGCAGGCTTTCATAGCGTTCTTTGGCGGCGGAAAGGTCAATTTTTTCCGACTCTTCCACCAGCGGACACACCCAATACGCCTGTGTTTGAGTCTGCAATTTGCGTTTTAGAGCGTCAACAACCTCGTGAATTTTGCTGAGCGGCATAACCGTGGTGGTAACAGGCTTGCGTCCGGCCGGAAGCTCGTCTATTTTAGAATAATCCATATCGCCGAATTGGGTTAAAACCAAAGTTCTCGGTATCGGTGTGGCGGTCATCACTAAAACATCGCAAGATTTTCCTTTTTGCGAAAGGCTTAGGCGCTGTTTGACGCCGAAACGATGCTGTTCGTCAACCACGGCGTAGGCTAAATCTTTGAAAGTAACATCTTCCGTAAACAAAGCGTGAGTACCGATTAAAATATCTATTTCCCCGTTTTGCAAAGCGTCTAAGATTTGTTGACGGGATTTTCCTTTGACATTTCCGGTCAGCAATGCTGTTTTTACCCCAATTTGCGAACATAGCTCGGCAATGGTTTCATAGTGCTGCTGGGCTAAAATTTCGGTTGGCGCCATAATTGCTGCCTGCGCGCCGCATTCTACGGCATTCAGCATGGTATAAAGCGCGACAATGGTTTTGCCGGAGCCGACATCGCCTTGCAGCAGGCGCAGCATACGATATTCAGAGAACATATCACTTTCAATTTCGGCTATAACCCGTTGTTGTGCCGAGGTTAATTGGAAGGGCATAATTTCGGCTAAGCGCTTTTTAAAATGTCCGTCGCCTTGCAAAGCCCGGCCTTTTTGATGTTTCAGACGTTCACGTACAATGGCGAGAGAAAGCTGATTAGCCAGCAGTTCATCATAAGCCAAACGGCGGCGCGCGGTTGAATTTGGCGACAAATCGTCCAAAGTTTGAGGGTGATGAGCCTGCTCTAAGGCTTGGTTGAAGCTTGGAAAATTCTGTTGTTTCAAAAACTCGATGTTCAGCCATTCATTCAGCGGCGGTGTCAAACCCAGAGCCTGTGACATCAGCTTATTCAGCATTTTGTTAGTAACGCCGGCTGTCAGCGGATATACGGTTTCTATTTGCGGCATTTGCTGCGGTTTGGCGGCGTCCACCACATAGTCGGGGTGCGGCATTTGCCAGCTGTTGTTAAAGCGTTCCAGCTTACCGGAAATAATTTTTTCGGCGCC
>CAKQUE010000005.1 GCA_934277435.1 uncultured Alphaproteobacteria bacterium
TATTGTTTGTTTTATTTTAACTCCTGACTTTATCCTCGATAAAGTCAGGAGTTTTTCTTTTTCTCAAAACAATTCAGCGTGCTATAATAAACATTATTCAGGTAATTTTTGTTTAATGTGGCTCATCTATAATATAAAATAACTTGCTTCGTGCGGTATTCGTTTTATATTGAAATGCAACATTAAGAGACAAATAACATAAGCCAATAAACAACCAAAGCAAATTTACTATTCTAACCAATTAGTAATAAGAAGTTACAAATGAAAATATTTATGACATTTATTCCATATTTTATTATAAAAGAAAGTTATGACTACATGATAAGTTAATAGAAATGTCGTATTCATTTAAGTAAAAAGGATTTTCTGTGCAAGTGGAAGATTATATCATATGTCTGTTGCTTTAAGAGCAAATAATTTTTAATGTTTTTTAATTTTTTGCAAAAAATATACTTACTTCTTGCATTTTAACTTTCTACACCCTAAGTATTTCATTATCATTAATATAAAAGAGGTTAATATGATAAACTTTGAAAAAATATTTGATAATGAAATTCTTAATAAACGAATTAGTGAAGCGTACCATCTTGTTGAAGAGTATCGTCTGTTTATTAAAGAACAACTCATCGGAATTAAAATATATGAGAATTTAAAAGGTAAATTCTCATATGATATAAGTCACTATTACCAGAGTATTGAGCAAGCATCACCTTATGTATCGTCAATTAATGGAAATTTTGATTCTGTTGATGAGGCTTTAATGGGTGCTAAAATGTGCTTATTTAATATACATTATAAAGATAATGTAGAACATCAATGGATTAAGAATGAATTCTACTAAATAGGATGGTATATAATTATAGCGCTACCATAGTATAATCATCTTGGTAGCGTTATAATTTTAGTTTTAAATGGTATATAACTGTTTTTTGATAACATTTAAGTTTGATAGCAGCTTATTAGACTTAAGTGTTTACTTTTTTACAGAATATTATTAAAAATAGTATCGTATACCTAAAGAGAGTTCTTTCATATTATCTACAGACTCCATATTTAAGTGTATATAGCGCCCAATAGCTCTAAATGACCAATGATCGTTTATATTATATTGTAATCCTATACCCGTACGAATTCCTGTGTCAGATTCGGTTTCAGATATTGTTAAATTATAATATTTAATCTTAGCTTCAACTTCATATCTTCCTATGCCTGTTGTTGCAATAAAATCTATTTTGTCATTTATAGGTACGTAAAATAACAAATCTGCACCATAAACATTGAAATTTGTTTTTAATGACGAGTAAGCTCCTTCTTTTTCAGTTGAATTTTGATAAAAACCTTCAATTCCGAAATATTTATCAAAGGTTAAACCTAAATTTAATGTTCCAGAATTGTAAGTGTCATCGACTATATCATTCCACCCATTTTCTAAATCAACTTTTGTGGAGTTGTAATCTGCACCTATATAAAATTTAGTTGTATTCCAATCATGTGTTAATAATGTGTCATCGGCATTGGCTTGCAATGAAAATAAGCAAACTACACTTGCCAATAATAATGTTTTATTCATATCAAACATCCTTTGTTAATTTAGTTAAAATAAAACCCGCTATAAAGGCGGGCGGATGTTCGAAAACCGTGAAATATATGTATAAAACGGCTCGGCTTATTTGGCGCGAAGCCTTATTTAGCCGACATCCATCCCAAGTGAACAGAAGTCGGCATATAGATATTTAAGTCGCTTATGCTCAAAGCGACTACATATATTTCAAAGGGTTTTCGAAGCCCTAAAAGCGCTATTGCACCTTCAAAAATAGAATAACTGCAATAGCTCTTATTGTAAAGACATTTTTACTTTACATTTGGTTTTATTTCTTATAACTTAAGTACAGGTAGACAATAGTCTACTTGTGGTGTCGTAACCGCTGTTCATTCGTCTGTTTTTTATTAGACGTTAAATATACCTCTGGCGAAAGCTGGAAGGTAGCAAAATATGTTATATTCGCAATAACTAATATGCTACACTATTTAATGAACATAGTTACGAATTTCCAGCTGCCTTATAGGTAGCTTTTTTTATTGTCGCTAAAAATTTTTTATAAAACGGTAATAAAAAAAGCCCGCCTTACGACGAGCTTTTTTCAATATGGGGCGGATGAAGAGATTATTCCGCGTTGCTTCATTCACTTGCGCTCATCGCCAAATGGCGACCGGCGTACTCCCGTCCGCCTTTCGCTGGTGTCGAACTCTCTTTCCGAGAGTTCAAATCTGCATCCGCCATCCAACAAAAAAAGCCCGTCTTACGACGAGCTTTTTTAATATGGGGCGGATGAAGAGATTCGAACTCTCGACATCTGGTACCACAAACCAGCGCTCTAACCAACTGAGCTACATCCGCCATCATGGTAACAAATCTGTTAATACAGTTAAAAAGGTAAAAAGTCAATATCAAAGTTATAAAAAATCGATAAAAATCTTTCAACAAAAATACTTCTTAATATTAACCATTTGTTTTCTTTTAGGGGGTATTGTTAAGATAATATATTAATCCAGAGGGTGAAATGGTTAAAAAATTTGCGTTATTGTGTGTTTGTGTTTTGGCTATGCTGCGTGTTACCGTTGCAAATGCTTCGGTTTCTTCAATTATGATAGACGCTGCTAACGGCGAAGTTATGTATGAAATGAATGCTGATGAGCGTCGCTATCCGGCTTCTTTGACCAAGCTAATGACCTTATACATCACTTTTAATGCTTTGGAAAATAACCATATTAAACTGACTGATAAATTGAAAGTTTCTCGCACGGCTGCCGGACGTTCTCCGTCCAAACTTGGTGTGCGTGCCGGTGAAACTATTACCGTAAAAGACGCAATTATGGCGGTTATCGTTAAATCGGCCAATGATTGTGCAACTGTTTTGGCTGAACATTTTGCTCCGACCGAAGCTGACTTTGCAGTGCTGATGACTAACACAGCCCACAAGCTGGGAATGAATCATACCACGTTTAAGAATGCTTCCGGTTTGCCGAATAAACAACAGAAAACTTCAGCCCGCGATATGGCTATTTTGGCTATGGCGGTATATCATCATTTTCCGCAATATTATAAATGGTTTTCGGCAAAGAGCTTCCAATACAAAGGTCATACTATTGGCGGACATAATTATATTTTGAAAACATTTGCCGGTGCTGACGGTATGAAAACCGGCTATACAGCAGCTTCTGGTTACAACATTATTACATCGGCAAAACGTTCGGGAAAACGCGTTATTGCTGTAACCATGGGACATAACAGCGTTGGGGAACGTGATAAAAAAGTTTCAAAAATGATGGATAGAGGTTTAGTCCACATGCAAAAAGGCGATGTTGATGTTGCAACACTCACAAACGAAATCAATGGCAAAGGTGTAATAAAAGCTAAAGCGACACGCATGGCGGCCGTACAGAAAAAGACTCCGGCTAAAGCGCAAAATGTTCGTTTAGCCAAAGCGCAAAATAAAACAGCTATTAAAGCAACACAAATCGCGTCTGCAGTGTCAAATGGCCGTTATGCTGTGCAAGTCGGTTCTTTTTCCGATTATCAGCGCGCTCGCAATTATGCTTTGACTGTTAAAAATAAATTGGCTAAAAAATACGCCGTTCACGATATTAAGGTAGAAAAAGTTCAAGCCGCCAGCAAAACGGTATACCGTTCTAAGGTTATTGGTTTGGCACGAAACGACGCTAACACAATTTGCCGCAATATGAAACGCAGCAACCAAGCTTGTCTTGTTACTGCCGACAGCGGCACAATGAAAATGGCTCAGCGTTGATGACAGATGTTCCATTGATAGCAATAAGCAGTCCTAAGGTCGGCGCCGGTAAAACAACGCTGGCCTTTAATCTGATTGCCGCTTTGCTGCGTGACGGCTACAAGGTTGGCGTATATTCGCAAAGTGCAGAAGATTTTTTGCAAAAACGCTCCGCACTGATTCAAAATAATCCAACTATGAAAATGCCGGAAAATATAACAAAAGAAAATCTGCTGGCTCAAAATTATGGCGATGTGACAGCGGTTGTCGCCGACGTTCAAACAGAACAAAATAAAGATTTTATACCTGTTTTTTCGCGGGCTCATACCTTGATTACAATTGTGCAAAACTCAGACGATATTTTGTGGCAGCCATCCGATTCGTATTTAAATTTGGTTTGGAATGTAAAAAAACATCAGGCCGCCGCCGGCATAAAATATCTGAATTGGGTGGTAGTTGAAAATAAAGTTGTTTCCGAAAACGACAAACTAAGCAATCAATTGGTGCTGCAGTCACGCCGTTTTGGCTTTAGACCAGCTCCGGCGCTGGAACAACGCAAGGCTTATACGCACATTGCGGAAGGTTATGGTGCGGCTGATTTGATTGGCGCTAAAACTATAAATATGTCTATGGCCGATGTTTATGCCCGTAGAGAGCTTTTAGTCTTAGCCGATTTTGTGTGGCAGCAGAAATAAATGTGTTTAGCTTATTAAAAAAACTTTACCTAGCCTTTTTTTTAATGATACATATATATAAAAGAGTTTTAATTATTAGAGAAAGGGATTGCAAATGCTTAAAGTTATTAAAACAACCGCTTATTCCGATATGAAAATGGGAACAGCCGGCTTACGTAAAAAATCTAAAGTTGTGTTGCAAGAAAACTATTTAGAAAATTTTGTGCAAAGTGTTTTTAACGCTATTGGCGGCGTTAAGGGACTGACTTTTATTTTGGGCGGCGATGGACGCTACTATAATAAAATTGCCATTCAAAAAATTATGAAAATGGCAGCTGCAAATGGTATGAAAAAAATGATTGTCGGTCAAAATGGATTTATTTCTACTCCGGCTTCATCGCACGTGTTGTTAATGAATAAGGCTGATGGCGGTTTTGTACTTTCAGCTTCTCATAATCCTGGGGGAATCAATGGCGATTTTGGTATAAAATATGCTATAGCTTCCGGCGGTCAATGCCCAACTTCTATCAGCGATAAAATTTATGAAATTTCCAAAACAATCAGCGAATATAAAACTCTGGACGAGCCAGATGTTGATTTAAGCAAATTAGGTACTCAAAAACTCGGCGATATGGAAATTGAAGTTATTGATCCGGTAAAAGATTATGTTGAGATGATGGAAAAAATCTTTGACTTTGCCGCTATCAAAAAATTGTTTGCCAATGGTTTTACGATGGTGTTTGACGCTATGAACGCAGTAACCGGTCCTTATGCTCGCAAGATTTTTGAAGAAATTTTAGGCGCAAAACAAGGCTCGGTTTTGAACTATGTTCCTTTGGAAGATTTTGGCGGTTTACATCCAGATCCAAATTTGATATATGCTAAAACGCTGGTCGATTTAATGTATTCGGATAAAGCTCCTGATTTTGGCGCCGCTAATGACGGCGACGGCGACCGTAATATGATTTTAGGCAAAAAGTTTTTTGTTACTCCGAGTGATAGTTTAGCTATTTTGACAGATAATTATAAACTTATTCCGGCTTACAAAAATGGAATTTACGGCGTGGCTAAATCGGCAGCAACTTCAACTGCTGTGGGCCGTGTAGCCGAAGCATTGCAAATTGGTTATTATGAAGTTCCAACCGGTTGGAAATATTTTTGTAATTTGATGGATAGCAATCGCATTACGTTTTGCGGAGAAGAGAGCTTTGGCACCGGTTCAAGCCATATTCGCGAAAAAGATGGCATTTGGGCGGTTCTGTTTTGGCTTAATATTATTTCCGCAACCGGAAAATCGGTGCAAGAAATTACCGAAGAACATTGGAAAAAATATGGTCGCAGCTATTATATGCGCAACGATTATGAAGGGTTGGATACAGAAATTGCCAATAAACTTATGGCGGATTTGGAAAGCCGTTTGCCTAATTTGGCTGGTAAAACTTTTGGCGATTACACTGTATCAGAAGCTAAGCCGTTTATTTATAATGATCCGGTTGACGGTAGTTCGACTAAAAACGGTTTGATTGTTTACTTTACCGATAAGTCGCGTATTGTTTACCGCTTGTCCGGAACCGGTACAAACGGGGCAACACTGCGTGTTTATTTAGAACGTTATGAAACCAAAGATTTGAATGAAAATGTTGAAAATATGCTGGAAAATCTGGCTGATGTTTCACGTCAAATCGGTGAAATTACCGAGCGCACAGGTAAGGTAAAAGCGGACGTTTTGACCTAGTTTTTGCTTGCAGGATAAACAAATGCTTAAAGACATAAACAGACGGCGTCCGGATAGGCAGTTAGAAAGAAATTTAGTCTTTCTGGCTTATGCCATTATGCTTATGTCTTTGAGCTTGTTTGCCTTGTTTTTATATCCACAGTATACGTTTTACATCATTATTTCTATCGTGGTGTGGAATATTTTGTGTATTCTCATCACTATTCGTATTTTGAAGGTTAGCGAAAACGCTATTGGTTTTGGCGCTTTGGCGGCGGAAATTTTAAACGATAAAAACAAATATAATCGCATAGACAATGCTATGGGCGTGCCGATTTTGGCTAATAAGGCGGCGCTTGATTATTTCAAGAATGATTCGGTTTTAGATTTTTTAGAACATAATATTATCGATTCCGCAGCAAATAAATTGGATTTGCAAAAATTATCATCAGCGGTCAATAAGTTGCAAGAAGCTACGGTGCGTCTTTCTATTTGTCCTAGCAAAAACAGTGTGTTTGTGGCCGAAGAATGGCTGAAAGTCAGCGTTAAGCCAATTTATCTTAATAAGGCTGATATTTTTGAAGACGAATTTTCACTCAAAAAAATTCGCAAAGAAACCTATATTTTTTGGATGGTAGAAAATATAACCGCTTATAAGAATATGGAACAGGTTTATCAAGATGAAATGTCCTCATTGCATAACTTCCTCGATTTTTTGCCGGTTGGTCTTTATAACTGCGACGGTGAGGGGAAAATTGAATATATCAACGACACATTTGCCGGTTATTTGCAAATTGATAAAAATGACGCTGTCGGCAAATCGGTTGATAGTTTTGTGGCCTATAAGCCGGAGCAGTTGCATAACAATACCGGTATCTTTAACGGCAATATAATTTTTAAAACTGCGGAGGGTAATGCTGAGGCTTTTGTGCGCCAGCAAAATGTGCGTGAAAATTCAGAACTGAAAACTCGCGGCGTGGTTATTTGGAATTTGCCAAATGACAAGGATTTGAAAAATAATTTCAATGAATTGTCAGATAAATTTGAATGGCTGTTTTCAACGGCTCCGGTCGGTATTATATTTGCGGATAAGCAACAAAAAATTATTGAGCTAAACCAGCAAGTTGAAGATATTTTTGAAAAGTCAGCTTCCGAGATAAAGCATAAAAAAATATGCGATTATTTTAAAGATGAAGCTAAGGCAAAAATAAAAACTGCTATTGCTGAATATGCGCAAGGTAAAGAAAATTCCTATGATTTTGAAGCGACTTTGGTGTTTACAAAAGAAGAGAAGAATATCCAAATTCATCTAAGCCCGATGACGCGGCATTATTCCAACAAAAATGGCGAAATTGATGGTGTGATTATGTATTTGACTGATACCACCAACAAGCGTAATTTGGAAATGCAAGTGGCGCAGGCGCAAAAAATGCAGGCATTCGGTCAGCTTGCCGGTGGTGTTGCTCATGATTTTAATAACCTTTTAACGGCGGTTATCGGTTATTGTGACTTATTGATTCAGCGTCACGGTGTCGGTGACCCGTCGTTTTCGGATTTAACTCAGCTCAAGCAAAACGCTACCCGAGCAGCTTATGTTGCTCGCCAGCTGTTGACTATTTCCCGCAAACAGCCGCTAAATCCAAAACTACTAGATGTGACTGAAGCTTTTACGGAAATAGACCATTTACTTTCTCGATTGATAGGCGAACAGGTTCGTTTTCAAATTAGTTTTGCCTCAGATTTGGGCTATATCAGAGTTGATCCGGTGCAATTTTCGCAAGTTATGCTCAATTTGGCGATTAATGCTAAAGACGCGATGAACGGCAAAGGCACACTTAGCATTGTAACAAGGGGAGAGCGTATAAACGAGCCGTACCATTTTGGTGCCGATATTATAAACCCCGGTGATTTTGTTGTTATCAGCGTGACCGACACCGGTTGCGGAATACCGCCGGAAAATATAAATCGCATTTTTGAGCCGTTTTTCTCAACCAAAAAGAATATTGTAGGTTCAGGCACAGGCTTGGGATTGGCGATGGTTTATAGTATTGTCCGCCAAATGGAAGGCTTTATCAAGGTTCATAGCGAGCTTGGTAAGGGTACGACTTTTGAAATTTATCTTCCAGCCTATGAAAGTGATAAAGCCGAGCAGGTTCAGCAAGAACCGCAAAAGGAAATAATCCGCGACAAGGCTGGAAACGCGGCGTTGGAAACAGTGCTGCCGATTGGCGGAACTAACCAAAAACCTATTTTGGGTATGAATGTTTCGGCATTTGACAGCTTGCGTAGTTTATCTGTAAAATCTGGCGAAATAAAAGTTTTGTTTGTTGAAGATGAAAAAGCTGTTCGTACAGTGGGTGTCAGAGGTTTGCGCCGCAAAGGATTTGATGTGGTTGAGTGTATATCGGCAGAAAATGCTTTGGAGCATATTGAAAAAGGCGAAAAATTTGATATGATGATTACCGATATGATGATGCCTGGGATGAGCGGTGCGGAACTAGCTAAAATTGTTCATACCCAGTATCCGGAAATGAAAATAATTTTGGCTTCCGGTTATTCCGAAGAAATAGCACGCAAGGAGCTGGCAGGCTCATCAGATTTTTATTTTATGGGCAAACCGTATAGTTTGGAAGATTTACACCGTAAGGTACAAGAAGTGTTGACGGAAAAATGATGACAGACGAAGATGAAGAATTAAAACAGATACCGTTTGATTTTGCGCCGCGCACATATATGGGGCGTGAGGATTTTATGGTTGCTCCTTGCAATAAAGAGGCGTTTAATATGGTCGATTCTTGGCCAAATTGGCTGGCGCAAGGACTGATTATTTATGGTCCGAAAGGCTGCGGAAAATCTCATCTGGCTAATTTGTTTGCCGATAAAGTGAAAATTTTTGCCGATAAACCGATAAAAGTTTCACTTATAAACGCTTCTCGCATCAATTTGCGCAACGTTAATAAAATAGCAAATGAAAATCAAAGCATTGTTGTCGAAAATTTGACGCCAAAAGCCAATATGGAAGCTTTGTTTCATTTGTTTAATCTTTATAACACAGAAGGACGTTATATGCTGTGGACGGCAGAGCAGGCGCCAAGTCGAATGGCGTTTGCGCTCAAAGATTTGCAGTCGCGTTTGAATATGTTGCCAAGCGTTGAAATAAAAGAGCCTGATGACATAATGTTACAAACGTTGATTGTCAAGCTGTTTAACGACCGACAGATTTTGATTAGTCCAGATGTGTTGAATTTTATTGTCAACAACGCACAGCGTTCTTTTGAATATATAGGTAAATTGGTTGAAGAGTGCGATAATATTTCGCTGGCTTATCAGTGTGCCATAAATTATAATGTTGTGAAAATGGCTATGGATATTTTGGCTCAGTCAGATAACAGACAGCCGGATTTGTTTGATGTTCTATGTTAACAGAAAGGAAAAAAACATGAAAAAACTAGATTTTTTATTGACTAAAAAGTGGATTGGGGCAGCTGTGTTTTTGTTGTTTTGCCTTGGGTATTCATTATATGTAGGCTCAATGGCAAGCAATATCACGAATATGTATATGCCGATTATCAAAAATAATGCGGCAGATTTTTTGCCGATTACCATTGAAAACGGTATGATTTCTAAGCCGCAGAATACCAAAATTGAAAAAGTTTATGGTGAAGGTGCAGAAAAATTTAAGGCTGTATTAGACACCAGAACTGAAGAGTTTGAACCATCACTGCTGACCGAAAGCGGTATTTATATCAGCCGTGCCGCCGTTTATACCGTTAACAGCGCCAAAAATGAAGTGCGTATCAATAGCTTGCGTGATGTTCCGAATATGGTTGTTGACCAAGAAGTTGTAAACGCCTTTTTAAGTGGAGTAGAAGGTTATGTTATGCCTGTTATAGTCAGCCTGACATTTTTGGGTTTTGTTCTTTATGGTCTGATAATTATTGGAATATATTCTCTGATTTTGCATTGGATAATGTCAGCTTGCTACAAAGCTCCATATAATCAAACTTTGCGCATTACTGTTTACAGCTATGTTTTGATTAGTTTGATAAGCGCGTTTTCTTTGATAAACCATACTTTTTGGTTGGGCTTTATTTTGGCTGCGGTGGCAAATTTTGTGGTTAATAATTCCAAAGCAAACACAAAAGAACAAGCCGCTTAACCAATTGTTATATACAAAAAATACCCCGCATATATGGTTGCCTATGTGCGGGGATTTTGTTTCTGGTATAAAAAGTTTTGTGTAAAATCTTATATTTTATATTTGGATAATTTTTATATTTTTTGATTATAAATATAGATATCGCTTTGATTTGGATACCGTTTATAGATAAAAAACACATTAAAACCAACCAAAAAAATACAAAAATGGCGGTCAAAGAAATAATAAATTCGTCTGTGCTGATTGATTTTTTGCCAAATAAAAAGTATAAATCTGCTAATTTTATTCATTTTAGAAACTCTGCTAAATATTTATAAAATGAATATAGTGAGAGCGTTGCGGAGTCAATAAAAAAATCCTTGCTTTATAAAAAACAAAGCAAGGATTTTATAATCTGGAGGATTATTAGTACATTCCGCCCATACCACCGGCAGCGGCAGCAGCGTCACCGCAATGGCATTCTTTTTCTGGAATTTCTGTAACCATAGCCTCGGTTGTGATTAACAAACCACCTACCGAAGCAGCGTCTTGCAAAGCTGTTCTAACCACCATTGTCGGGTCTACAATACCGGATTTAATCATATCGGTATATTCACCGGCAGCGGCGTTATAACCATAGTTATAATCTTTGCTTTCCAGCAATTTACCGGCGACAACCGCACCGTCAACACCGGCATTTTCGGCAATTTGACGCAACGGAGCCTGCAAAGCGCGGCGGATAATGTCAATACCAACATTTTGGTCTTGATTATCTGTTTTTACCTTTTCCAAAGCTTTTGTTGCATACAGCAATGCAGTACCGCCGCCGGCAACTATACCTTCTTTAACCGCAGCGCGGGTTGCGTGCAAAGCGTCGTCAATGCGGTCTTTCTTTTCTTTTACTTCAACTTCGGAAGCGCCACCAACTTTGATAACAGCCACACCGCCAGAAAGTTTGCCCAAGCGTTCTTGCAGTTTCTCACGGTCATAATCAGATGTTGTTTGGCTGATTTCTTGACGAATTTGCGCGGTTCTGCCGGCAATAGCTTCTTTATCTCCGGCGCCGTCAATGATTGTGGTGTCGTCTTTGGTGATTTCAACGCGCTTAGCTGTACCAAGCATATCCAAAGTAACATTTTCAATCTTCATGCCCAACTCGTCAGAAATAACCTGACCACCGGTCAAAATAGCCATATCTTGCAGCATTGCTTTGCGTCTGTCGCCAAAACCAGGGGCTTTTACAGCGCAAACTTTCAAGCCGCCGCGGATTCTGTTGACAACCAAAGTTGCCAAAGCTTCGCCTTCAATATCTTCAGCGATAATAACCAATGCGCGACCAGATTGCACAATCGCTTCCAAAATAGAAATCATCGGCTGTAAGTTAGAAATTTTCTTGTCGTACAGTAAAATGTACGGATTATCATATTCGCAGTTCATTTTCTCTGGATTTGTTACAAAATAAGGAGATAAATAACCGCGGTCAAATTGCATGCCTTCTACAACGTCTAATTCAGTTTCCAACCCTTTTGCGTCTTCAACGGTAATTACACCCTCATTTCCAACTTTTTCCATAGCTTTTGCCAAATATTCACCGATTGTGGTGTCGCCGTTGGCCGAAATTGTGCCAACCTGAGCGATTTCACCGGATGATTGAACGGCTTTAGAGCGAGATTTAACATCTTTAACCACAGCTTCTACAGCCATGTCAATACCGCGCTTTACGTCCATCGGGTTCATACCGGCGGCAACAGCTTTGCAGCCTTCACGTATAATAGCTTCAGCCAAAACAGTGGCAGTTGTTGTACCGTCACCGGCTTTATCAGCAGTTTTTTGCGCCACTTCTTTAATCAATTGAGCGCCCATGTTTTCAAATTTATCAGCCAAAGCTACTTCTTTGGCAACAGAAACGCCGTCTTTTGTTAATTTTGGCGCGCCGTAAGATTTATCCAGCATAACGTTGCGGCCTTTAGGTCCCAAGGTTACTTTTACGGTTTTAGCCAAAGTTTCTACGCCTTTAAGCATTTTGCTGCGGGCGTCAGTTCCAAATTTAATGTCTTTTGCAGCCATTTTAATTTACCTTTCGCAGATTATTCTATAATAGCTAAAATATCGGATTCGTTAACAATCAAGCGAGATTCGCCGTTAACTTTAATTTCTGTACCGGCCCATTTGCCAAACAACACGCGATCACCGGCTTTTACAGACAGGGCAATAATTTTGCCGTCCGGAGCAACACGTCCGTTGCCCACAGCTTCTATAACACCTTCAGATGGCTTTTCTTTGGCCGTATCTGGAATAATGATACCGCCGGCGGTTTTTGTTTCTTCATCTACACGTTTGATTAAAACTTTATCGTGTAAAGGTTTGATGTTCATTTCAATACTCCTAAACAAATAGTTTTATTTAACTACTTGTTTAGTTAGTGTTTGCAAAATGCAATGTCAAGATACAAAAGCCTAAAATTATAATTCTTTTTTAGCTATTTCATCGTTAAGCATATCACACAATTTTTCTGCGTCGTTTATGCAGCCCAAAATCAGAGCTTTTCGTTTAACTATAGAAAAATCACCGCTGGTGAGATGCTTTAATTTTGATATTTTTTCATATGGTGCAATTAAACCGAATATTTTTTCAAAAGCATAAATTGCCTGTGTTGTAGTTAAATAATCAAAATGCAATTTGAAGATAAAACGCCGTAAAATGGCTTTATCAATAAGTTTTAAATGGTTTGAAGTACCGGCAAATGGTATAGTGCAACTTTCTAATGAAGATAAAAATGAGTTTGTCATATCGCTTTTCCATTTATTATCTCCAGAATCTTTGCTGCGTTCAAAAATAATGCCTTCTATTTCATCAATAATAAGCATTGCATTTTTATCTTGAGCTTCTTTAAATACATTTAAAACTTCTTTTGCCGGTTGTCCTTGATATTTAGAAAACATCTCTGCCGGTTTCTTTTCAACAGTTGAAATACCAATGTTTTGTGCCAAATAGCGCAAAAAATAACTTTTACCAGTTCCCGGCGGACCATAAACTAAAATTGAAAACGGATATTTGGGGTCATAATATTTCAGTTTTTCAATCAAAACTTCAACATCTGTATCGCAATTTATCATTTTAGAATCAAACTGAATAATCGGCTTGTTGTAGTTATTGTTGCCAAATTTGAAAAACATTTCATCTTTTATCATATTAAGAATATCGTCATCTTTATTTATGTTTAGAACAGAACAAGTTTTTTGAATACGGTTAAAATCACTGATAACCATTCCGCTTATTGATTTTAACTCTTCAGGGGCTTTATTATTGAAAAATAGTTCATAAGCCGCTTCTTCTTGTTCTTGGTTCATATAATTGAATTTTACCTTAAATAAAAAATTAGAAATAAAATCTTTGGGTAGATTATCCAGAGAATTTATGGAAACAATAATATTGTTGGTTTGTTTTTTTATTTTATCAAGCAGCAAATAGCAGCGTTTAATATCTTTTAGAACAATTCCGAAATTGTCGTCTATTTGTATTAAAGCAGTGGTTTCTGATATATTTTTTAAGTTCTCATCAAAGTTAAAAGGTGATAATTTTACAAGTTTGAAAGTTAAATTGTGTTGATTGTAATAATCTTTCATTTTCCCAATCAAATGCTGAATAAATATACTTTTACCGCTGCCTTCAGGACCATAAAGCAACAATGAAAAACGGTCTTTATCAATATTGTTCAAGAGTGCATCAATAATTTTGTTTAGATTTATATTCGCGTTTAGAAAATCAAAAGATGTTGAGGCGCTAAGAGTGTTCAAAAAAGAATTGTATTCTTTTATGGCATTTTTACTGCCAAGATTAATAGCTTTAAGAAAATATTGTTTAGCTAATTTTTTCTTATCCAGTCCGTTGAGCCGTTTTGAGTTGATGTTTAAATTATAAAATCTGGCCAGATAAAGATAAGTAGCACTGCTTTTCGGATTTTTTTTGATAGCAACATCCGCAAAGTCAATTATATTAGAGCAGATAAAATCAATAGTATCTGAAGACATCATTGATGAATTTTCACGCAGAATATTGACATAAAGTCTTACAAACTCACTAAAAAAAGTAGCAGGTAATTCATCTTCACTATATTTTTTATAAATCTCCCTAAATATTAATAGTGCGTATTGGCTGTCATCAGCACTTTTATAATAATTTGTGAAAAAATCACAAACTAACGCCGTAATCTCTGCTGCTGGTACGTTTGACGATAAGGATAATTCTATATTATGTTTCAAAATGATTTTTGCTGTATCAGTCATTACAATCCCCTAATTTTTGTTAAATTCCAAACAAGAAAATGCAAATTAACAAAGTGGCGTAAACAATTGATGGTCCAAACGGGCCGACTCTTTGCTTTTTTATCAAACAGCCCAAGGCAAATAAAATGCAAGAGCAGAGTAAAATATATGATATTGGCTCCAAGCCAACCCAAGCCCCGATTGCCGCCAATAATTTTATATCTCCGCCGCCAAACGCATCAGGATACTTCCAAACTAAAAACATACTGGCTATAACCGGCATTAAATAGCCGGCGCAAGCGCCCATAAAGCTGTTTTGCGCATTGCTGATAAGTTGCGGGTCAACCGTGTCCAACCAAACGCCGTTGATTGCCGCGTAACCAAACCCCAGAACCAACAGCGGCAATGTTAAAATATCCGGCAGCAGCATAAAGCGCTTGTCGATTTCTACCAGCAGCAACATAATCCACAAAAAAGCCAAATACCAACATGTGTAATACTGGTCAAAATTAACGGCAAACAAATAGGTCGCGGCGGCGCAAAAAATTCCCCAGCCCAAACTTCTCATCATATAGCGTTTGAACAGCTGCATATATTCAAAATCATTTTTCAGTTTGCTCCACGGCATATAGTGATGCGGAATAAAAATTTTAAGCAAAATATAGCCCATGGTTGCCGGCATCAGCTTGCCAATACGGCGAGCCAAATACGGAATCATACAGCCAAAAACAAAACCTGCTAAAATATATAACATAAAAACCTCCGTTAATTAACTTGAGCCGAAATATAGCAAAAAAATCATAAAATTTTATTAAAAATGCTTGAATCTTTGGCTTTTTTGTTGTACAAAACCGTTACTGACGGCACCCCTGGAGGCCGTTGGTGTAAGTTTTGATTATAAAATATAAGGAATAAAAAAATGACAGAAGTTACTTTTAATGCGAAAAAGCGTGAAAAAGCAGGTAAGGGGGCAGCTCGTGCATGTCGTCGTGAGGGCCGTGTTCCTGCCGTTATCTATGGTGGAAAAAAAGACGCTGTTTTAATCAGCCTTGATCCTGTAGAATTGGAAAAAGCCCTTGATTTGAGAGATTTTTACAAATCTGAAATCGTTGTTGATGTTGAAGGCAAAAAAGTTAAAGCTGTTTGCCAAGATGTTCAATTCCATCCGGTTTCTGACAAGCCTATTCACGTTGATTTTATGCGTAAATAAGAGGTGACGATGTTTTTGGTGGTTGGTTTAGGCAATCCGGGGACGGAATATGCGGCTACCCGCCATAATGTTGGATTTATGGCGGCTGATGAGCTTCATCGCCGCTATAATTTTTCACCGTTTCGCTCAAAATTTGACGGCTTGATTGCCGAGGGTAATATTGAGGGCGAAAAAGTTTATTTATTGAAGCCGCAGACTTTTATGAATCTTTCCGGCAACAGCGTTGTTAAAGCGGCTAACTTTTATAAAATTTTACCGCAGAATATTGTGGTTATTCATGATGATATGGACTTGCCAACTGATAAAATCAAAGCCAAGCTTGGCGGCGGCGCCGGTGGTCATAACGGCTTAAAAAGCATAGATTCTTGCATTACCCCTAATTATAATCGGATTCGCATTGGTATCGGACACCCGCAGAACCGCGATGCCGACAGCATTGTCAACCATGTACTTTCCGGTTTTTCAAAAGCTGATAAAGCGAATCTTGAAGCCAATATTGATTTGGTTGCTGATTTAATCGGCGTGCTTTTCAAAAAAGGTCTTGCCGAATTTTCTAATCAGTTGGGAATGAAGTTAAACAAAAAATGATTTATCTAAAAATCACTAAACGGTTTTCCAGCGGTAAAAAAGTTTTTTCCGCCGGTGTTTTTTCTATGCTGCCGAACGGCATCTGCGCCAAAATTTTCCAATTTTCAGGTAAGTTAAACATCTTTTTAACATCATCTTCTATCAGCTCGTTATAGTGTTGCAACGAAGCCCCGATTTCATTTTCAGCCAAAGCTTGCCAAATCATATATTGAAGCATTCCGTTAGCCTCATAAGTCCAGTCATGCATATTCTTTTGATATAACGGAAAATCTTTTTGCAGTTGAACTAAAATTTTCAAATCTTCAAAAAACAAAATTGTTCCGTAGGCGGCAGCAAATGAATTTATTTTTTGTGTAACGCTTTCTTTTTTACCAATCGGCGCGGTGGATATAACTTTTTCTAAAACCAAATTCCAAAAATCTAAGTGGTTTTTATTGAGCAACAGCACAAGTCTGCCCGATTGCGCGTTAAAAGGTGTTGGACAATTCTTTAAGCAATCTTTCAAAGTGTCTTCCAAACAAAAATCGGTGACGATTCTGGTATGCCCCAAAGCATAAATTGAGCGGCGTCGGCTTAGGCTATCTTGTTCAATGCAGTTTGTCATATTAATATCTCCTTTGGCAAAGGAAATATGCTGTTTTTAGCCAAAATCAAGACTATCCAAGATAATTTCTTATTTTTGACAATGCGCGGTTAACATTCTTTATTTCAAGTTTTAAGGCCAAATCCGAATAAATTTCCAGAGCCGAATCATAGTAGTTGCGTGCTTCTTCCATAAGTTGATCGTCATTATTTTGTTTTCCGAGCAGATAAAAAACATTGCCGATTTTTTCTTGAATTGCCGCCCAAATTTCTGGAGTTTCGTTTTGCGTAAATATTTTCTGTTGATTTTTATAGGCTTCAATAGCTAAATGCATGAGTTCATTGCTTTTTGTTTGCATGCCAAGGGCGGTTAGATAGTTGCCCAGCAGCTCTTCAATGGTGCACCAAGAACTAGGAAATTGAGCCAAAGAATAAACTTTTTCGGCATCTCTTAGTTTAGAAACCGCATCGCGCAAAGCCTGCAAGTCGGCTGTATATTTCCAATAATCATAATAAAGCAAAGCCAAGTGGTAGGAAATCAATCCAAAATCATAAGGATAGTTTCGGTTTAGATTTTTTTGCGCAGTTTGGTAGTTTGATATAGCTAGTTTCAAATAGGCTGCGGAGTTGTGTTTGTTTTGATAAAACGCAGTTTCAAACAATTGTCCCAAATTGTTATAAATGCAGCCATAATAAATCGGCAGCCGCATAAATTGTTTGTTTTTCAACGCGGTTTCAAAAAGATTTTGAATAATTTCTATATCTTTAATTGATAAATCTTGACTGGTGTTGCTTAGATAAATTTTTCCCAGCATATTCATAATATATGGCATAAATTCGCGCGAAATATCTTTTGGTGAGCGGTCAGCTGAAAGCAGGGCTATAATTTCTTGTAGAACTTGCGGCCGGCGCAATTTTTGTTCATTTGTTACTGGATAAATTGCGGCAACTATTATACCGTATATCAACAAAAGTATGGATTCAGAAAATTTTCCGTTATCGGTAAAATTGCTTAAGGGAATAAACAAACTGTCTAATAAAGAAAAAGACAATTTATTTGGAATGGTATATTGATTTTCTACCTGAAAATTTATACGGATTTTGCCATCTTCTTCATAACCCCAAATAAGAATATCTGCTTTTGTTGAGGCTAAAATTTTGTTGCCGCGGTCAATAAAATCAAAAAAATTACGGCTTTGCAAATTTAGAAAATTTTTGCTAAAAGGCTCATTGAAAAATGTGACGTCAAATAAGTTGCTGCGCTTTAATAATTCGGCAAATCTCAGTCCGCAGTTTAAGTTGCATTTGTCTTCAAAAGCAACAACAGTTACGCGGAATAATCCTTCATCAGCCTTTTTTTTGCTAGAGGATAAAAAGTTTTTTATATTTAGCAGGTTAGGAGAAAAAGACATCAATCAACCTGCCTTTTTTTGCTGGTGTTTGTCTTTTTGCTGGAGTTAGTTTTTTTGCGAGTACCAGTTTTTTTTGTGGTCTTTTTTTGTTGCGGTTTGCCAAAATTAGATAAAGAATTTTTTACGTCAAATATATTTTCTTTTATATCAGCAAGCATCTGCTTATTTATTTGTTTAATATTTTTTGTTTCTGTTGGATTTAAAAAGTTATAATTTAGCCACAACAAAACCGCTAGACTGACCAAAATCAAAGAATATTGATTTATTGCATAAAGTTGAAACCAGCCAATAAACATTCCAATAGTGCAAATTCGCGAAATATTTATCAAGAGAACCTGCATATTATATTTTTCTGCAGCTTGATAATAGAGTGTGTGTTCATATAAAGGACCGGATTTAATGATAATAAACTTATTCCACATGGCAATTAGTAGTTCAGCCCAAAAAACATTAGTAAAAATGAGGCAAGAGCCAAAGCTAAACTCACTTACGTCAAGCAGCAGTATGTTAGCGACTAAATAAGCCAAAGCACAGCAAGAACCGTTGTCAAAAGGAATTCTGATGATGTTTAAATTAACACTGAGATAACCGAGCAATGGTCCAATAAGCAATGCGGCGCTCAATGCTAAATAGGCAGGGGCAGCCGAAAAAGCAGACAAAACGGAAACTGCAAAAAGCATAATAATTGTCGGCACGGTCATAATTTGCGGCAAACTGTTCATTATGCCGTAAAAAATGCAGAACACTGCAAAAAATATGGTCAATAGAATTTTGGCTGCCCAAACCGGAATTTGCGGATAGGGAAAACCTTCGCCAAACGGCTGCATCCACACGGTAAAAGCCACACAAGCAAAAGTAATTAACGCAAGCGTTAGTCGGGAAAACAACATGGATGAAATAAAAATAACCGCAGCTAAAACTAAAGGAATTAAGGCTCTGGTGGTGGTTAATTTTTGGATGAAATCATTATTGGGTAGAAGATAATAAATTGCCAGCGTTCCACAAATATAAAACAACAATATGTAGCTGAATGGCAGCATATATGGTTTAATGTCAAAAGTTTGAGCATATTTATTGGCAATCGGAATATAGATAAACATCGCTCCCAACAAACCAATTAGTAAAAACGCTACAAAAATAATTAAATTCAAACTAATCATTGACTTTTTCCTCCAACATAAAGCCAATATAAAACTAATTTGTTAAATTATTCTTTTCAATTTGCAAATAAAGAAAGAATCCATACCATTTTTAGCGGTTTCATAAAACGGCAAAGTTCGAATATATCCTTGCGGAGTAACTAAATCTTGCCCCCAAGCGCCAAATTTTGAGATTTGCTGTGGTAAAATAGGTAAAATTTGAAAGTTTTTGTGAGTTTTTATAAAATCATCAACTTGTTCTTCACCTTCGGCTTTTGCAATTGAACAGGTACTGTAAATTAATGTTCCGCCAATTTTAAGAGCGTTAACACAGCTATCAAGCAATTGTTTTTGTAAAGCTGCTTGCTGATTTACATCATCTTTTGTTTTGAGGTGCAACACTTCGGGGTGACGGCGGAATGTTCCGGTTGCCGAGCAAGGCGCATCTAGCAAAATAATATCAAATTGTTCGCTATTGTTTTGTAAAAAGTCTAGAGCATCAGCAGCTATTGTTTTAATCTTTTCAAGATTCAAACGCGTCATATTTTGTTTTAGAGTTTCCAAACGTTCGGCCGAAATATCAATCGCGGTGACAAAAGCTCCGCGAGCGGCTAATTGAGCTGTTTTTCCACCCGGAGCTGCGCACAAATCCAAAACTTTTAAGCCGGACAAATCATCGGTAAGCGTCTGTACTGGCAAACTTGCCGCAACATCTTGAACCCACCACATTCCATCGTTATAACCAGCAAGCATTGGAATTTTAGGATTATTATATAAACGAAGAGAACCGTTAGGCAATAAATCTGCCTGTAATTTTTCCGCCCACTCTGCCGGAGAATTTTTTGTGGTTATATCCAGAGGCGGTAAGCAAAAAACACTTTGCGCAATCAGTTTTTTTTCTTGTTCTGAATAACCTTTTAATAGGGATAAAAAACTATCGGGCAGCGGATTAATATTTTCTATTTTTTCTAGCAGCTCATTTTTTTGTGCTGATATTTTGCGTAGAACCGCATTGGCTAATCCGCCAAGAAAACGGTCTGTTGTTTTGCGAATATTGGCGACAGTTTCATTAATAACCGCATATGGAGCAGTTTGCATATATAAAATTTCGCACGCTGCCAATATAAGCAGATATTCGGCAAAACGATGTTTATGGGGAATTTTTTTACTCAAAAAATAGTGCAAAACCGCACGCAACGCCACATAACGCCGCAGTGCGGTTAACACCAACATATTGGCAAAAGGCAAGTCCTTTTCGGAGAATTGCTTTTTAAACTCTCCGAAAAAGACTTTGTCCTCCAACACGGATTGCAGTGCTTGTGCTGCTTTAATCCTTAGATTCTGCATTTTTGCCTTTCACTTTTTTGTGGTCTGTAATGGTTTGGATTAAGATATACATCAATGGAATGAATACCAATCCGGCCAATGTTCCGACAACCATACCTGTGAACACCGGTACGCCAACAGCTACACGGCTTCCGGCCGATGCGCCTGTTGCCCATACCAACGGAGCCACACCCAAAATAAAGGTGCAGGCAGTCATCAGCACGGCGCGGAAACGTTCACGCGTACCATACAAAGCCGATGTCAAAATTGACTTGCCATCCATGTGTGCTTCACGGGCAAATTCCACAATCAAAATTGCGTTTTTAGCGGCCAGACCAACCAGCAGCACCAAACCCAATTGAGCGTAAATACTCAAAGACATATTGGTGGCAAACAATCCGCAAGTTGCGCCGAGCATAGCCGTCAAAACAGACAGCATAACCGCCAATGGAATCATCCAGCTTTCATATTGGGCAACCATGAACAAATATGCAAACAAAGCGGCAAATGCGATGATGTAAAAAATTTGTCCCTGGTTGTTCTTTTCTTGCAAGCTGGTGCCAGACCAAGCATAGGTATAGCCTTTAGGCAAAGTCTGAGTAGCCAAATCTTCCAAAGCCTGCATTGCCTCACCAGAGCTATATCCGCTGGCAGCAACTGCGTTTACGGTTGCAGCCGGATATTGGTTGTAGCGGTCGATACCGCGTGGCAGCAGCACAGTTTTCATTTTAATCAAACTTCCCAGCGGTACCATTTCTCCTTTATCACTTTGAACATAGATTTTGTTCAGGCTGTCAAGGTCTTTACGGTATTTCCAATCCGCTTGGATTTTAACTTTATTAACTTGTGTACCAATATTGATATCATTGATGTGCGAAGAACCGATGTAGGTTTGTAAGGTGCTGTAAATATTACCCACTGCCACACCCAAAGATTCTGCTTTTTCACGGTCAATTTCAATATAAGCATGCGGAGTTTGTGCGTTAAAGGTTGAATATGCCAATGAAATTTGCGGCAAAGCCATCGCCTGACGCGTAAACGCATTTACCGTTTTTTCCAAGTCTTTCATATCTGTGTTGTCAACCGCCTGAATTTTGAAGTCCATAGCGTTTGTTGAACCAAGCCCCGGAATAGCCGGCATTTCAAACATTTGGATTTTTGCTTCTGAAAAGTTTGAAACTCTGGCCATCAGGTTGCGCAAAACATTGGTAGAATACATATCATCACCTTTACGCTCAGCCCAGTTTTTCAAGGAAATAACGGCAAAGCCTACGTTTTCGCCTTGACCAGCCATAATACTGAAGCCTTCCATTGTCATCACGGATTCAATCGCCGGATGGTCTTTGATGGCAGCCAGCATTTTTTCATTGACGGCCTTGGTTCTAACATTTGAAGCCCCTTCTGGCAGCTGAACGTTGACCATAATAATGCCTTGGTCTTCGTCAGGCAAGAATGATGTCGGAGTGATTTTGATAAAGAATGCGTTTAGGCCAAACAAAATCAACAGCATAAACACAATTACACTCACTTTTCGGCCGATATAGCCGACAGCCACCAGATATTTATTGGTTGTTCCTTGAATAAAACGGTTAAACCAACCCAAAAATCCAGTTTCTTTTTGTTCAAACGGACGTAAGAACGTTGCCGACAACGCCGGTGACAAAGTCAACGCGTTTACAGCAGAAAAACCTACGGCAAAGGCAATGGTAATAGCAAATTGCTGATAAATCTTACCGGTAATACCGCCCATAAAGGCGATTGGCACGAAAATTGCCAGCAATACCAAAGTAGTGGCTACAACGGCACTGGAAACTTGGCTCATCGCTTTTATGGCTGCCTCTTTAGCTTTTATTTTTTCTTCTTGCATCAAGGCTAGTGTACGTTCAACAACCACGATGGCATCATCAACCACCAGACCAATAGCCAGCACCAAACCGAACAAGGTTAAAATGTTTAAGTTAAATCCCAAAGTTTTCATCATAGCAAAAGTGGCCAAAATAGACACTGGAATAGCTATTGACGGCACCAAAGTTGCACGCCAGTCTTGTAAAAAGACATAGCAAACCAAAACCACCAACAAGAAGGTCAAAAACAATGTGAAGAACACTTCTTCAATAGAGGCAGAAATAAATTCGGTTGTATCTTTAAAGATTTTTACTTCCAAATCTTCTGGATAAAAACGTTCCAATTTAGCTAGTTCAGCGCGAACGGCTTTCATGGCATTAATGGAGTTTGCGCCGGATGATTTGTTAATCATAATAGATACAGCCGGCTGTCCGTCAACGGTGGAATTCATCAAATAGTCTTCCGAACCCAGTTCTACGCGGGCAATATCTTTCAGACGAACCAATCCGCCTTCTTCGGCCGTGCGCACAATGATATTTTCAAAATCTTTCGGGTCGTTTAAACGGCCTTGAGTTTCCAAAGAATATACCAAAACCTGCTTGCCGTCACCCGGAGCCGAACCAATAGAACCTAAAGAAGGTTGAACGTTTTGGCTGGTAATTGCGGCTTTAATAGCCGAAACCGGAATGTTTAAAGCGGCCACTTTGTCGGCATCAATCCATACGCGCATACTAGTCGCCGAACCCATAATATTAACTTCACCCACACCATAAGCACGGCTCAAAGCAATTTTAATATTATTTTCAACGTAGTTGTTTAAGTAGTTGCTGTCGTATGTGCCTTTTGGTGATGTAACCTGCATAAACGCCAAAATATCAGAAGAACGGCGTTCTACAGTCACACCGTAGGTTTGCACTTCTGACGGTAAAGAACTCAAAGCCTGCTGTACGCGGTTTTGCACTTTTACTTGGTCCAAATCTGGGTCTGTACCGGTTTCAAAGGCAATAGACAGCTGATAAGCGCCGGAGTTATAAGAAGAAGATGACATATACAGCATATTTTCAATACCGTTAATGTTCTTTTCCAGCGGAATACCAACGTTTTTAGCCACAGTTTCGGCACTGGCGCCAACGTATACGGTTGATACGCGGATTTCCGGAGGTGCAATTTCCGGATACATACCGATAGGCATCGTAAATACAGAAACCAAGCCTGCCAACGCCATAACAATGGCGATTACTACGGCAAAACGAGGTCTTTCAATAAAAAATTTAGAAAACATTTTTCTTTTATCCTATTTTTATTTTTCTAAAACGCCGACTTTAATCGGAGAATTGTTTTGAATTTTCACTGTGCCGGAAACCACAATTAATTCGCCTTCTTTCAAGCCGTTAATAATGATTTGTTCGTTTTCGTTAATTGAATCGCCTAAAACAACACGACGCTGTTCTGCCACACCATGAAGTTCGTTTTCTTTGCTTTTGCTTTCATCAATTTTAGCAATATAAACAAATGCGCCGTCGGTATCATAGTTCAAAGCAGATTGCGGAACCACAACAGAATATGTTGGTTTACCGGTCAAAATAGCAGATTGAACATAGTTTCCCGGAATCAATTTTTGGTCGGAGTTATCTACATCTACAAAAATAGAAACAGTAGCGGTTGAAGAATTGATTTCGTTGTTTAAGAATTTGTCGACAACTTTTTCATCTATAACTTCGCCGTCAGCCAAAGTGATGCGAGCGGTTAAATCTTCTGCTTTATGTCCCATCTTTTTAACTTGCAAAACTTCTTTATCTGTCAAAGAAAAAGAAATTCTCATTGGGCTGATTTGCACGATTTTTGCCAATACCTGATTAGAGGCAACAACATAGTTACCTTTAGTTACCAAGGCTTTACCAATACGTCCGCTGATTGGCGCTGTTACTTTTGTATTATCCAAATCAATTTTAGCGACATCTAAGTTGGCTTGAGCTTCTTCAACTGAGGCTTTGGCTTGTAAATATCCGCTTTGAGAAGAATCAAAAGTTGCTTTAGAGGCAAATTTTTCACTGCTCAATTTTACCTGACGATTGTAGTCGCGTTCGGCTCTTACCAAGTTTGCTTTAGCGCTGTCTAAGCGTGCTTTAGCCAAATCATAGGCAGCTTGATATTTAGAAGGGTCTATTTCAAACAAAACATCACCCTCGTTAACAAGTTTACCCTCTTGGAACAATACCTTTTCTACCGTACCGGTAACTTGTGGTAAAATGTTTACTTCATTTATTGTTTCAACATATGAAATTTTGGTTTGGGCCGAAGTGATATCTTTGGTTTCACTCTTTTGTGCCAAGACATAAACTTCACCCATGCCATAGCCCATTCCCTGAGCCGATGGCGACAAGCGTCCTTTTAAATACCAACCGATAGAAATGCACACCAATAATATTGCAATTCTAACAATGGCTCCTTTAATGTTTGGAGAACTAATTTTCATTGTTTACACCTTCCATTTTTATACTGTTAAAAATTAAATTAAATCCTTGTCTGACTGTTTTTTCAAAATCCAGAGTCATTCTTTTTGCCAAATAGTTTTCTAAAAGCCCCATCCATAGAGCTTGCAAAATTTCCGTAATACTTTCAACATCAACATCGGCTCTTATTTTTTTATTTTCTTTCAGCTCGCATAATGTGTCAATCATAATTTTGCGTGAAACCTCTTTGGTCTTTTCCACCAAAGGGCGGATTTTTACCAAAATAGCTTCGCTCCATTCCATTTGACAGGTAATAAAAAAGATAAATTTATATTCCAGCGGATTCTCTTTCATATAATGATAAGCAAGTAGCATCATATCCGCCAAAACATTCAAATCTTCTTCTCTTTTCCCGTTGCGAAAATCTTCAAGTCGCTTAATATGTTTTTGCACAAATTCATTGATTAGTGCAGCGACAATGTCCGGCTTGTTGCGAAAGTACCAATAAACCGCTCCTTTAGTTAAATTTATGCGTTTGGCTATTTCATCAAAAGTGGTTTTTGAATAGCCTTTTTCATAAAAAATATCCATGGCTGATTCTAAAATCGCCTGTCTGGTTTGTTCAGCATCTTCTTTTGTTCTGCGCATTGCGGGCATACCTCTAAATTTTATATTATACCAGAAAGTATGTATAAAACAAAATCCAAAAACTTCAATATTTATTTTATACATACAGGTATGTATATTTATTTGGGTCTAATATTTTTTTGCCCACGCCGGTAAAGCGCGACCACGGGAGTCTTGATGAGATGGGGCAGAAACTGTATCGTTAGTCGGAGCAGTATTTTTTTCTTTGTTCTCAGTTTCAGAACTTTCAGCTGCGTCTAAGTTTGAGTCTATGTGTCTGGTAAGCGGTTTTATCTTTTTTCCGGCCTCTTCGCCACCATCTTCATTTTCATCGTTATCAGGTGAAAAATCTTCATCTATTATTGAATTAGCATTAAAAGCGGCAGTTTTGAGCCAAAATTCAAAGCTCTCATTATAAAACTGAATGCAAGTTTCAACGGTCACAGCGCTTTTAGCCTTGCTTTTTTTCCTAACATACGATGTTAGCGAGCACATTCGATTGCGAAAAGCAAGCCAGCTATCAAACATATCGCGGAAATTACCATTCTTGATATCCGGACCATTGTTCCATTTTCCGGTAACAGGAGTATCCATCAGTGTCGCCATATAGTCTTTAATTGACTTTATACTGCGTTCGGATTCTGCTTTTAAGCAATCTGCTCTTTTGTTTTTATTTTCTATGCAAGTATTGTATTGATCGTCATGATCTATTTGTAAATATTTGTTTCCGCCGTCTACATTGCTTAATTTGCTCGAATATGGATTCTTGGGAGAATTTTTATTTAAGGTATAAAGCAGTTGGTTCAAATAATCCAGATGGTTGTAATTTTGAAAAAGAATGCAAGCGTTTTCTGGTTCAAACAGAGGTTCGGTATATTTGGCCGCAACTTTATGCAACGAGCAAAAACGGTTGCGGTAGGCCAGCCAGCTTTCATACATATCTCGCAGCATATCACGATTGGCTTCAAAAGAGCCGTTCCAATCGTTTATTTGTGGGTCAGCCAAAAGGTTTTTATACATAATTTTAACGCCTTTTAATACCCTTGCATGTTCCTCTTTCACACAGTTGTCATGGTCTCCTGTTGTTCTCACGCAATATGTATAGGCCTCATCGCTGGAATAATCCGGAATAACAAAGTCATCGACACCACTAGCAATGGCAAGGCTGGAAGATAAAATTGTACTGAAGAAGAGAAAGTATTTAAGCATGTTGAACCCCATTTTTTACGAACATGATATAAGCATAATCTCAAAAAGTAAAGACTATATTAAACAAGAAGATGTTTCTTCAAAACCCAAACCCTGGCGCAAAATTATTTGAGCCTCGTCGCTGTATTCGCCGTTTGCTAAATGGGTGTAAAAAGGTGGCAAAATTCGGCTAGGCGCTTTAGAATCTTTTTGCGCCGATATAATAATCCTTTTTGCTGTTTGCATATTTTTGGAATATATCGGTAAAATAGTCATATTTCCGGCTTTGCCGTAGAGAACGCTGCAAATATGCGGTAAGGCTTCGGCTCTGTTTATCATATATATTTTGCCAAAAGGTTTCGCCATTTTTAGGCAAAACTCGAGCCAATGGCGTAAATCAAAATTTGTATGGTTGTGGGCGGTTGCTTTACTTTTATTTGGCGATGGCATGTCGTGCTCGCTGTATGGTGGGTTAGTGACAACAGCATCAAAAGAGCAGGGCAAAAGACCATTTTCTTTTGCGCCCAAGCGGATGTCGGCATTTTGAAAATGCAAATTGGAATAGTTATTGCTTTGTGCGCTGAAGTTTGATAACTCTGCTAATTCAGGTTGTATTTCTAATCCGGTGATTATTGGGTTTTGTTGTTTTAATCTTTCTGCCAAACACAATGAAACAGCTCCGGTTCCTGAGCCGACATCAAGAATTTTCCCGCATTTGGAAGCAGATACAAATGCGGCCAGCAAAACTGCGTCAGTTGATGCTCTATACCCATCTACGGGTTGAAATATTTTTACTTTTTTATCCAATAGGTAATCAGATGTGTGTTCTGGCAGCATAATTTTTCCTTTTATATAAAAAAACTCAGGAGCCGAAACCCCTGAGTCAAATCAATTTGTTTTCAAATTAATCATTTGCGTTAGGGCAAACTTTAGCCTGTTCGGCATTAAATTTGATAGCTGCTTCGTCAGCTTCGGCATCGCTGCAAATAGCGCTTTGAGGGCATTCGGAAATGCAAACTCCGCAATCAATGCAGGTATCCGGATCTACAACATACTGTTCTTCGCTAACGTGGAAAGCGCTAACAGGGCAAACAGAAGCGCAAGTACCGCATTTAACACAGTTGTTATTTACTACTGAAGGCATGTTTAATTCTCCTTAAAAATTTTATATCAGCAACGTTAATCTAAAAACATTTATGGATAAAAGCAAGTATTTTTTAGCTTTCTCGCCCATTTTTATTTCGTTTGACCGAAACTGCAATATAGGTTTGTTCCTTCTTTTTGTTCAAAAAGCTAGGAGTTAAATGAGACGGCAAAATATCGGCAACGCACTTTTCATCATGTTCTGCTCTCATCATATCTAAAACTTGTGCTGTAAGTTGCGGGTCATCGTTGAATTGCGGCATACCGTTCTTCATCACATAATCGGGACGTGTTTGATAGCGTCTAACTGTTCTTAATCGTCCTTTGACTATTTCTTTGGTTGCAACCCGAACTTTTTTCATTTTGATAGAACCATCAGGATTCTTTTTGCAGACCAAACATTGATCAAGAGTCAAATTGTAGCAGCTTACAGGTTTGAAATTAACTAGCTCATTAGGATTAAGTTTATCTTTTAAAACCAAATTCAGCATAAAAAATCTTTTCGGAATTCCTGCGTCGATATTCCAAATAGCCAGACATTGACTTAAATATTTATTTGATTTACCAGAATTTAGGGCTTCAACAAAGCGGGAATCTTCAAATTGTTTGTTGGCCACATAGGCAAAGCTTTTGGTTACAAACATTTTCTTTGCATTCAGTTTAACTTTTATGGATTCCAGAATTTTTGGCAGCATATAAAAATAAGAAACTCTTTCAACTTGCTCCATGCCTTGTTCTTTTGTAACAGATTGTCCCATCTGTACAAAGGCTGAAACTTTGCCAGAAGCGCCGCGTTTTTCCAAAGGCTGTCCTTTTGCGTCCAAATAATTTGTGCAGCCGTATCCTAACGTTGCAAAACCCTTTTGATCATCAATTGCTGTGCCATAAAAATTCTCGGCAAAAGCTACAAACAACTTGAAATTCGGCTGCGTTTTTATAAAAACGTCTAAATTATGGCGTTGCACGTCATTAAGTTTGTCTTTGCCAAGCCCGCGCTCAGTTAAAAATTCTTTTACGTTTTTATCAAGTAAATCAAAACCTTTTGCGTTCTTTTGTTTTTTGTTAGAATAGTTTAAAACAGACTGTGGTACCGAATTTAGAATTTTAGTCGGAGAAACGCTGGCTTCGGTAACAAATTCTTCTCTGTCTTTTTCTGCTGCCGGCTTATAAGCGCTAATAGTCAAAAGTGCGGCCAAGGTTGTTGTGCCAAAAGCAATTTGAATTTTGTTGCGATTTCTATTCCAAATTCTTTTTATTTGTTCCAAATGGCGTATATATTTTTTGCCTAGAGCCTCCAATATAGGTTGGGATAAATGTTTTAGAGCTCCAGAGATTTTAGAATTTTTTTGTTTGACTATTTTTCCCATTTTTGCCGCCGAAACAAGAGCTTTGTCTTGTAGATTTTGCAGCAGATAAGCATTATATTCCCTACCAAGTTTTTTTACATTTTCGCTATCAACTTTTACATAACAAGGTTTATCTGGAAAAGCTTTATTTAGAGCCATAGTCAGTCGTATGGCCTTAATATAGCGTTTGTTGATTTCGTCAGCAACTTTTATCGCAGCGTCTCTTGGGTCTAAGTTATGCAGACGATAGGGGCAGACAATAATTGTATCCTTAAAACGCAGAGTGGGAATTTTGCGATATCCTTTTTCAGAATATTTTTTTATTTCATTTGCTTGTTGTATTAAATATTTACTAAACAGCGCTTTTTCTAATTCCTCATAATTACCCATTGGGTTGGCGTAAGCGTATGGTACAATAAAATCATACGCTCCTAATGATATTTTTACAGCATCAAGACGGCTGTTGCCATATTCATTCAATAAAAAATCTTCATATTCTTTTTTCATTTTACCAAACTCCAGCTCTGACATTATTAGTATAAAACAAGTTTTTACAAAAGTCTAGAGGTATTTAGACAAAATAAAATTTTGGTTAAACAGCTTGGAAAATTTATTATGGCTATTATCTATTCAAAATAAAAAAAGGAGAAATTATGGCAGAATATAAGGCTGATGTTTTAATAATTGGTTCTGGCCCTGCTGGATATACAGCGGGAATTTACACGGCGCGCGCCGGACTAAAATCATTGATTGTTTCCGGAAAACAAAAAGGTGGACAGCTGATACTTTCTAGTGAAGTTGACAATTATCCTGGGTTTGTCGAAACAATGACCGGCTTTGAAATAATGGAAAAAATGTGGCGTCAAGCTGAGGCCAGAGGCGTTGAAATTGTTGATGATATTATTACTGAAGTTGATTTTTTTGATCGTCCGTTTACTTGCAGTTCTGCGGCCGGCAATTCATATCAATCAAAAGCTATTATCGTAGCAACAGGTTCATCTGTAAAGTGGTTGGGGTTACCGAGTGAACAAAAATATATGGGACATGGAGTTTCCTCTTGCGCAACTTGTGACGGCTTTTTTTATCGCGGAAAAGAGGTTGCAGTAGTTGGTGGAGGCAATACAGCTGCAGAGGAGGCGCTTTATTTGGCTACAGTTACCGATAAGGTTTATCTAATCCATCGCCGACATTCTTTGCGCGCCGATACGGTTTTACAGCAACGTTTAATGCAAAATCGCAAAATTGTAATGGTTTGGAATAGTGTTATTGAAGAAGTTTTGGGAACTGATGAACCGCTTTCGGTTACCGGATTAAAAATCCGCAATGTAAAAACAGATATGCAAAAAACATTGCATGTTTCCGGACTGTTTGTGGCTATTGGACATCATCCAAACACCGAATTGTTTAGAAATTATCTAAACTTGACTTCAGGAGGGTATATTGCTGTGCTTTCAGATGGAGGCGTCACAAATGTGAAAGGAGTTTTTGCCGCCGGAGACGTTTGCAGTCTAGAACATCACCAAGCGGTGATTGCTGCCGGTTCAGGAGCTAAGGCGGCTCTGGAAACCATAAAATTTTTGCGCTAACTAAACTAGGTAAAAATAAAAGAGCCTTAACGGCTCTTTGTTTAGTCTTTATGACGGAATGTAATGCGTCCTTTTGTCAGGTCATACGGTGTCATTTCAATATCGACTTTGTCGCCAACCATAACTCTAATACGGAACTTGCGCATTTTACCGGCAGTATGTGCCAAAATTTCTACACCGTTTTCCAAACGAACGCGAAACATGGCGTTAGGTAGTTTTTCAATAACTTCACCGGTTAATTCCAACAATTCTTCTTTACTCATTAAAACCTCATTTTTTTCAATATTTGTCAAAGGTATAACTGCTTATAATCAATTTTGCAAGTAATTTTGTCAGCAATCCTCTAAAAATACGTTATTTTTTTTCTGTCACAATCTTTATTGCTTCTTCGGCGGTTAAAGAACTTGGCGCATAACCCTTTGGAATGGCGTAATTATTTTTCCCGCATTTCAAATACATTCCATACCGACCTTTATTGAGGGTAATATCTTCTTTAGTGGTCGGATGTTGTGCCAAAACTGTTGGTTCAGGCTTGGCAACGGCGTTTTTCAAAAGTTCTTCCGCCCGCTCTGCAGTAATATTAAAAATATTATCTTCTCCGCTTAGCGATTTTGATTTTGTGCCCTGTTTAATATATTGGCCGAATTTACCGATATTAGCTTCAATGCCATTACCTAAATCACGCGGCAAAGAAAGTAAAATCTGCGCTTGTTCAGCTGTTAATTCCTCTGGTTTTATAAACTTAGGCAAAGAACAGCGTTTTGGTTTTTCCGTATTGCCGTTGGCATCGCCGAGCTGAACGTAGTAGCCGTATGGGCCTTTGCGTAAGTATACATTTTGCTCATTCATTTGACACAAAATCTTATCTTCTCCGCTAGCCAGTTTTTGAGCGCTGGCGTTGGCGGCTTCTTGCTCTTCTTCTTTCGTGTCGGTCAAAGGTTTGGTATAAGAACATTCCGGATAGTTCGAACACCCTAAAAATGCACCGAATTTACCAAATTTTATGCTCAAACGACCTTTTCCACATTTAGGGCAAATTCTTGGGTCTGAGCCGTCTTCGCGCGGTGGAAACAGATGAGCAGACAAAGCTTCATCAACTTTGTTAATAACTTCTGTCAGTTGCAGAGGTTTAACCTCATCTATGTTTTTAATAAACTTAGCCCAAAATCCGGCCAGCAGTTTTTTCCATTGCATGGCGCCGGCAGAAACATCATCCAAGAATTCTTCCATCTGCGCTGTAAAATCATATTCCACATATTTTTTGAAGAAGTTTTCCAAGAATACGGTTACTATTCGACCGCGGTCTTCCGGAATAAAACGCAATTTCTCCACTTTAACATATTTGCGTTCTTGTAAAACAGCAATTATGTTGGCGTAGGTAGATGGTCTACCGATGCCAAGCTCTTCCAGCTTTTTAACTAAACTTGCTTCCGTAAATCTTGGCGGTGGCGTGGTAAAATGCTGAGCCGGCTTAATTTCTTTCTTTTCAACAGATTCGCCGGTTTCCACATTAGGCAGAATTGCATTTTCATCATCTTCATCAGAATCATCTTTACTTTCTTGATAAAGTTTCAAAAATCCGTCAAATTGAATTACTTGACCGTTGGCACGCAATAAAATTTTGCCGTCAGCCGATTTTGCGTCAACCACAACTCTATCTAAAATAGCCGGATTCATTTGGCAGGCAACGGTGCGTTTCCAAATCAGCTCATAAAGTTTGTAGGCGTCGCTGTCTAATTTTAACTCCATTTTTTTAGGAGTGTTCATAACGTCAGACGGACGGATAGCCTCGTGCGCTTCCTGAGCATTTTTTGTTTTGTTTTTATATTCTTTAGCGGTCTTTGGCAAATAGCTTGCGCCAAAATATTTTTCAATAGCTTCGCGGCAGGCTTTTATGGCTTCTTTAGAAAGGTTAACCGCGTCGGTACGCATATAAGTGATAATACCTGCTTCATAAAGTTTTTGCGCTACTTGCATAGTTTTTTTTGCCGAAAAACGCAGTTTACGGGCAGCCTCTTGCTGTAGGGTAGAGGTCGTGAACGGCGGCGCCGGATAGCGGCTGGCTTTTTTGCGCTCAACATTGGAAATTGCAAAATTTTGCGCCTCGATTTTTGCTTTGGCGGCCAGAGCTTTTTCTTCGCTGTTAATTGTAAACTTGTCTAATTTTTTGCCGTCCAAATTGATTAAGTGTGTCAGCATCTCAGCTTTTTGCGCTGTCAACAAATCAACATCAATTGTCCAATATTCTTCCGCCTTAAATTTATCAATTTCATTTTCGCGGTCGCAAATCAAACGTAGAGCCACTGATTGTACGCGTCCTGCCGATTTAGACCCCGGAAGTTTGCGCCACAAAATCGGTGACAAATTGAACCCAACCAAATAATCAAGAGCACGCCGAGCCATATAGGCACTGACTAAATCTTGGTCTATCTCGCGAGGGTTTTCAATACCTTCTTTGACTGCAGATTTTGTAATTTCATGAAAAACTACACGCTCAATTTTTTTGCCGTTCAGTTTTTTCTTTTCTTTCAGTTCTTCTAGAATATGCCAAGCAATAGCTTCTCCTTCTCTATCCGGGTCGGATGCGAGAATAAGCGTATCGCAGTCTTTAAGCGCAGCGATAATGTCGTTTAGGTGCTTTTTGCCCACTGGACTAAACTCCCAAGTCATGGCAAAGTCATTGTCAGGATCAACAGATCCGTCTTTGCTGGGTAAATCGCGGATATGTCCATAGCTGGCCAAAACTTTATAGTCTGAACCTAGATACTTATTGATTGTTTTGGCTTTTGCCGGAGATTCTACAACAACTAATTTCATTTTATTATACACCTTATTTTAAGCGCGCCACTCGATTCCCAACCTGCCGTTCTATTTTTCCGCTAAACTCCAAGTCCAGCAGCTGAGAAAAGAAATCGGCTTGCATTAAACCGCTTGAGCGCAGCAGCTCATCTATATCCACGCCTTCAAAAGTTATTAATTCGATTAATGGCGAATTATTTTCCTTATTCGGTAGTGGTTCAGAAATTTTAATGTCTGAAATATTTACACGATTTTCAACTTTGTCAAGAGGCTTCAAGCTCAGTTGCGCGCTTTTTATTTGCCGGTTTTGATTTATACTTAATATATTAAGTATGTCTTCGGCATTTTCAGTTAAAACAGCGCCTTCTTTAATCAAATGATTAGGTCCTTGAGAGCGATTTTCTAAAGGCGAACCCGGAACTGCAAAAATATCTTTGCCTTGCTCCAATGCGCATTTTGCTGTTATCAAAGAACCAGAATGTAAACTGGCTTCAACAACCAGTGTACCGGCAGATAGGGCAGAAATTATTCTGTTCCGCCTAGGAAAGGTTGAAATTTGAGCCGCGGTGCCAAACGGAAGTTCAGAAATAATCAGCCCTTGCTCGGCTATCATTTTATAAATATCTTTGTTTTCCGCCGGATAAATAACATCGATTCCAGTGCCCAAAACAGCAATAGTCGGCCCTAGTTTATTTTTGGCATACATGGCCCCTTTATGCGCGGCGCTGTCAATGCCACGCGCCATGCCGGAAATTGTTAAAACATCATTTTCGGTTAAGTCATAAGCGATTCGCGAGGCAATTTTCCGTCCGTTGATGGAGGCGTTTCTGGCGCCGACAATTGCCATGCTTAAAGGGTGTTTTAACAAATCTATATTACCCAAAGCATATAAAATCGGCGGTGCGTCATTAAGCTGCCGCAAAGATTCGGGGTAAACCGCGTCTTTATAGGTAATTATTTTGACACCAAGCTTGGTGGCTCGTTCAATTTCTTCGGTGGCTTTGTCTTTGCTGCAAAGTTTTTTCTTTTGAGCAATTGCAGAAATTGTTTTTGTCAGACTACCGTTATAGGTTTGCAGATACTTATAAAACGTAACCGGTCCGACACCGTCGGTCATCATTATTTGCAATATGTCAGAAAGCTCGTTGTCAGCCACTTTTTATGCCTTCTTTTTAAAGCTTATTTTGCTTTCTGTTCCGTTGATTAAACGAGAAATGTTTGCGTGGTGGCGGATAATTACCAGCAAGGCAATAATGGTATAAAACACAGCATATACCGGCGGACACAGTAAAAAAGCTACTATTGGCATAGAGACAGCAGCCGTAAGCGCTGATAATGAAGAATAGCGGAATGTAAAGGCCATAACCAACCATACCGCCAAAGCAATTAAAGCAACTGGCCATTGTGTCATCAAAATAAAACCAAAGGCCGAAGAAACACCTTTACCGCCTTTAAATTTGAGCCAAACCGGAAAATTGTGTCCTATAACGCCAAAAGAACCGGCAATCAATGAACCGACAATATTCAGCGAAGTGTCTATGCTGGCAAAAGATAGAACTGTATCAGGCAAAATATGATAAGCTGCATAAGCGGCTAAGCCGGCTTTGAACGCATCTAATAAAACAGTCAATAAAGCCAAAGTTTTGTTTCCGGTGCGTAAAACGTTGGTGGCGCCGATATTGCCTGAACCTATTTTGCGTATATCGCCGTAACCGAACAAATAGCAAAGCACTAAGCCAAATGGAATTGAGCCGGCCAAATATCCGCCCAATGCACAAAGAAACAAATTTAAAGTCATAACTTTTCTCCTTCAGTCTGAAAATTAATTCTATCAATAGCAGAAAACGCAAAATATTCAACTATATTTTCGTTCTTTAAAAAATTCTGCTGAAAACGTGTAAAATGTTGATGACAACTGCAGTAAAATGCGTAACATACAATCAGATTATTATAAGGTGTGAAAATGAAACCGGTTTATAAAAGAATTTTACTCAAGCTTTCGGGTGAAGGTTTGATGGGAGACAAGGGCTTTGGTGTAGATGCCGAAATCGCCGCTGCTTTGGCAACGGAAATTGCAGAAGTGCGTGATTTGGGCGTGCAGATTTGTTTGGTTATTGGTGGAGGAAACTTTTTCCGCGGTGCCAAAAATGCAACCGAAGGAATGGATAGAAGCGTTGCCGATCAGGTTGGTATGATGGCTACATTGATGAATGCGCTTGTTATGAAAACAGCCATAGAGCGTGCCGGTTGTCCGGTGGAAATTTACTCGGGTTTGGTGATGCCTCAAGTATGTGAAACCTATAGTTTTCGCGAGGCTATAAAATCTTTGGCAAAAGGAAAAGTTGTGATTTTTGCTGCAGGTACGGGTAATCCATATTTTACAACCGATTCCGGAGCGGCCTTGCGTGCGGCAGAAATGCATTGTGATGTGATTATGAAGGCAACTCAGGTTAACGGAGTTTATGATTCTGATCCGCGTTTTAATCCAGATGCTAAGCGCTACGAAACTATTAGTTTTGCCGAAGTGGAGGAGAAAAAACTTAAGGTTATGGATATGACGGCGATAACTATGGCGGCAGAAAATAATATTCCGATTATGGTTTTTGCTCAAAAAGGAAAAAATTCTATTGTTGAGGCTGTTTGTGGCCTTGCTGAATGTACAATCATTAAATAAAATTAAGAGGTAAATAATGTCTGATTTTGAAAAAATTAAAACTGAAACCTTGAATAGAATGGAGAAAAGCTTGGATGCGTTGAAGGCAGATTTTGCTGGATTGCGCGCTGGACGTGCTCACGCCAGTTTGCTTGATGGTATTTTGGTTGAGGCGTATGGAAATATGACTCCTATTAGCCAAATTGGTACAGTTAGCGTTCCTGATGCTCGTACTTTGTCAATTAGTGTTTGGGATAAAAGTATGGCTAAATCAGTTGAAAAA
This sequence comes from uncultured Alphaproteobacteria bacterium, assembly GCA_934277435.1. GTDB lineage: Bacteria > Pseudomonadota > Alphaproteobacteria > RF32 > CAG-239 > RUG410. The sequence goes on from CAKQUE010000005.1 coordinate 36,760, forward strand.
GCTCTTCGCGAGAGTGATTTGGGCTTGAATCCAATGTCTGATGGTCAACTGATTCGTATTCCAATTCCGCCATTGAGCGAAGAACGTCGTAAAGAACTGGTTAAAATTTCTGGCAAATATGCCGAACAGTGCAAAGTCGCTGTGCGCAATATCCGTCGTGATGCTATGGATGACGTTAAAAAACTGAAAAAGGATTCGTTGATTTCTGAAGATGAAGAAAAGAAATACAATAGCGATATTCAAAAATGGACTGATGACGCAATTCGTAAGGTAGACGAACAGGTTGCTTTAAAAGAAAAAGACATTATGCAGGTTTAAGGTGTGACCGTGACTGTTGAAAACTTGCAGCATATAGCGTTTATTATGGATGGAAACCGTCGTTGGGCTAAAAAACGTGGTTTGCCTGTGGTAATGGGACATAAAAAAGGTGCTGAAATATTGATTGATACGGCAAAGGCGGTGAAAAGTCTTGGCGTTAAGTATATGACAGTATATGCTTTTTCTACGGAAAATTGGCAGCGTGAGAAATCAGAGGTTGATGGGCTGATGAATTTGCTGCGCAATTATTTGGACAACAGCTTTAAGGAGCTGGAAGAAAATAATGTCAAAATTATTTTCATTGGTGAGCGAAATATGCTGGCAGCTGATATTGTGACCAAAATGGCAAAGATTGAAGAAAAAACCGCTCAAAACAATGGTCTGACACTGTGTGTCGCCCTGAGTTATGGCGGTCGACAGGAAATTGTTGCTGCCGTACGCAGAATTGCCAATTTGGTGCAAAAAGGTGATTTAGCAGTGCAAGATATTGATGTTGGTACATTTTCTTCAATGTTGTACACAGCAGGAATTCCAGATCCAGATTTGTTGATTCGCACCAGCGGTGAGCAAAGAATAAGCAATTATTTGCTGTGGCAGTTGGCTTATAGTGAAATGTATTTTTCGCCGGTTTTGTGGCCGGATTTTTCAAAAACAGAGTTAGAAAAGATTATACAAGAATATAATAATAGGGAGAGAAGATATGGTAAGTCGTAAATTTGGTGCAATAACCAAAAGAATTTTAGCCGCAATTATAATGATACCTATTGCGGTTGAGGTGCTTTATATCGGCAGTCCGTATGTTGAAGTTCTGGCTGTTGTGGTTGGTGGTTTATTGGCGTGGGAATGGGCTAATTTATTGTCATCGCAAAAGGCTTCGGCTTATGTGACTGCATATATGATAAGTTTAGCTGTTTCTTTGTGGAGCTACAATTTTGCGGTTTTATTTAGCATGATGGCCATAACCTCATTGGTTGTATGGTTTATGGCAGAAAAAGAAAAACGACGCTCATTAATTACTTTGGGTGTGCCGTATATTTCTATTGGTATCGGCTCTTTGATTTGGATGTATCGTAATTTTGACCCGAGTGAAGGTTATTATGACCCGCAATATAATTATAGCTTTATGTTGACCTTGTGGTTTTTCCTGATGGTTTGGAGTATGGATATTGGCGGACTCGTGGTTGGCTGCAATCTGCGCGGTCCTAAGTTGGCGCCAAAAATAAGTCCTAATAAAACATGGTCAGGGTTATTCGGCGGTATTTTGCTTTCTATTTCTGTTAGCATAATCTTTATGTATATTTGCACCGAAGTTTTGGAAATTCCATTTTATTCTAGCAGTTTGAATCACGTTTCATTTACATATTCTCCATTGAATCTGCGCTATGTGTGGGCAATTAATGAACAAATGTTGTATGCTTTTGCCGCCGGTATTATCGCTGTACTGGCTCAAATTGGAGATTTGATTGAATCTGCTATCAAACGTAAAGTTGGAGTTAAAGATTCCAGTAAATTAATTCCAGGTCATGGCGGTGTGTTTGACCGTGTTGATGGCTTAATTTTTGCCGCTCCTTTTGTTTATTTGTTCTTTATGTATATGAGATAAGGTGGCTTAAATGGATACTTTGTTAAACATTGTTTATTATGTTGTACCTTTTATTGTTTTATTAGGCGTGCTAGTCTTTGTGCATGAATTTGGACATTTTATCATCGCTCGCAGTTTAGGTGTTGGCGTGACTGATTTTTCCATTGGTTTTGGAAAAGAACTTTGGAGCCGTACGGATAAATATGGTACAAGATGGAAAATCTGCGCTGTTCCTTTGGGGGGGTATTGTCAATTTTTGGGCGATGCTGATGCTTCATCTTCAACCGCTGATAATTCACTAACCAAGCTTTCGGACGAAGATAAACAAAAAGCGTTTCCATATCAAAAAAGTTGGAAGAAGCTTTTAATAGTTATTGCTGGTCCGGCTTTTAACTATATTTTTGCTATTTTAGTTTTTATTGGTTTGTTCTATAGCTATGGTAAAATAGTTTATCCGGCTGTTGTTGGTGGAGTTATGCAAGGCGAAGCCGCTGATTTGGCAGGCATAAAAGCCGGTGATAGAATTATTAGCATTAACGGCAATGCAACTCCTGATTTTCAGTCTATCAGCAATGAAGTTTCGCTGGCTACAACAGACAAAGTAAAAGTTGCGATAGAGCGTCCTTTGACAATAAAACTTAAAACCGCAGAAATAGAGCTTCCTTTTACCGAAGGATTGCCGAAAAAAGAAAAAATTTTGGGTTTGATTTCCTATCCGTCAGAATATGATGAAAAAACGAAAGAAAACTTACCGGCTCCAGCGGTTGTTGGAAACGTTATAACTAATAGCGCCGCTGATATTGCTGGTTTTCAAAGAGATGATATTTTGGACAGTGTCAATGGGGTTGAGCTTAAAGATTTTACACAGTTGAAAGAATATGTGGCAGCGCATTTAGATGATGAATTAGAAATTAAATTGCGCCGTCCAATGTTGCTTACTGCGGTGTTGAAAGAAACAAACTTTGACGCCGGCGATGGTCAAAAAGTGAAACGCCGTATGCTTGGCGTTCAATCTGTGTCGGGTATAGTGTTTACCGATAAAAGCATGACGTTTGCAAATGCCGTGAAATCTGGTTTTGAAGAGGCGTACGATTTAACGGCGACAACTTTGCGCGCGGTGGGACAGATGATTACCGGTCAACGCGGCGGTAAAGAGGTAGGCGGAATTATCCGTATTGCTGAAATGTCTGGAGATGTCAGCAAATCCGGCGGATTTATCGGATTTATATATTTTATGGCGCTTTTATCCGTAAACTTGGGATTGATTAACTTTTTGCCAATTCCTGTTTTGGACGGCGGTCATGTGGTTATTTTCTTGTGCGAAATGGTAACTCGTCGAGAACTACAGCCGCGAATTAAAGATTATATTTTTAAGTTTGGACTTTTAATAATTTTAGCCATTATGGTTTTGGCAACATGGAATGATGTGGCCCATTTAATTAACCGGTGGTTTAATTAAGAATAAGGATAAAAAAATGAAAAAAATACTTTTTGCCGGAATTATGGCAACCAGCATATTCGCGTTTGAAGCCATGGCCGCGGATATGGTGGTGAAAAAAATAGAAGTAAACGGCTTGCAGCGTGTTGAAAAAGCAACAGTTCTCTCTTACTTGAACATCAAAAAAAATACATCTGTTTCCCAAGATAAACTTGATAATTCATTTAAGCGTCTTTATGACACTGGTTTGTTCAGCGATATCAATTTTGATACTTCAAAAGACGATACACTAATTATTAATGTCAAAGAAAATCCGGTTATCGGCAAGCGAGCTTTTGACGGCAACGATAAAATCGATGATAAGATTTTGGAAAGTGAAGTGCAATTGGGCCCTCGTTCCGTTTATGATAAAGCCAAAGTGCAGCAAGATGTGCAGCGTATATTAGATGTGTATCGCAAGACCGGCCGCTACACGGTTACGGTAGAGCCTAAAATTATTAAACGTGACGACAGCCGTGTAGATTTGATTTATGAAATAGACGAAGGCTCTGCCGCTAAAATTGATAAAATCAACTTTTTAGGCAACACCCACTATTCTAACTCTGATTTACAAGATGAAATTATGAGCAAAGAAAGTCGTTGGTATCGTATTTTTACCTCATCAGAAACGTATGATGCCGAAAAGATGAACTATGATAAAGAGCTGCTGCGCCGTTTTTATACTAACCGTGGTTATGCCGATTTTCAGGTTGAATCTGCTATTGCCGAATTGAGTGCGGATAAAAAATCTTTTATTCTGACGTTTACTTTGAATGAAGGCGTACGCTACAAAATTAACAACATCACCATCAAGTCAGAAATTAAAGATGTTGACACCAAGCCTTTGTATGACGATGTAGAATTGTCCAAGGGGGATTGGTATAATGCTGATTTGGTTGATAAATCAATTAGTGAAATTACCGATTCGTTAGGTAAAAAAGGATTCGCTTTTGTTGATGTAGAAGCTGATTTAGTACGCAACAATGCTGATGGAACCGTTGATTTGGTGTTTAATATTACCGAAAGTCAACGCGTGTTTGTTGATAGAATTAATATCACAGGCAATGACAGAACATTAGATGAAGTGATTCGCCGTGAGTTTCGCATAGATGAAGGCGATGCTTTGAATGTGTCTAAATTGCGTGATTCACGCCGTAATGTTGAAAACTTGAATTACTTCAGCAAAGTTGATATTCAAACCGAGCCGACTGGACCGAATAAGGCTGATTTGAATGTTAATGTTGAAGAAAAATCTACCGGCTACTTTAATGTTGGTATTGGTTATTCCACCACAAACGGTGCTTTGTTGCGCGCCGGCGTGACCGAAAATAACTTCCGTGGCCGCGGTCAGGAATTGGGCTTTAATGTTGGTATTTCTCAACGAACCAAAGACTATGACATTAGTTTTACTGAGCCATATTTCTTAGGTCGCCGCCTGAGTGCCGGAACCGATTTGTTTATGACACAGCAAGATTATGAAGACGAAGCTTCTTATGATACAAGTTCAAAAGGCGGCAGAGTTCGTTTTGGTTGGAACTATACCGATGATTTTTATCACTATGCTCGTTATACTTTGAGTAAAAATGAAGTAAATCATGTTAAATCGTATGCGTCTGAATTTGTAAAAGCCGAAGAAGGCAGCAGCACAGCATCTGTTATTGGTCAAACTTTTGTTTATGACAAACGTGACAACGCTATCAACACCAAGGAAGGTTATTATTTGTCATTTGGTAATGATTTTGCTGGTGTCGGTGGCGATGATAAATATAACAAATTTGATGCTAAAGCTTATAAGTTTTATACTATTGCTGATTATTACACTTTCAAATTCTTTGCCAACGGCGGTTATATTGCCGGCTACAGCGGAGAAAACGTTCGTTTGTCCGACCGTTATTATTTAGGCGGTCAAACTTTGCGTGGTTTTGAATTTGCCGGTATCGGTGCACGTGATAAGCGCACAGACGATGCTTTGGGTGGTAACTGGATGATGTATTCCGGCATTGAAATGACATTCCCTATTGGTTTGGATGAATTAGGCATTAAAGGCCGTACATTCTGGGATGTAGGTATGCTGGGTAAACCGGATAATTTTGATGCGCAAAAGATTGAATATTCATCAAAAATCCGCAGTTCAGTCGGCTTTGGTTTTGACTGGATGTCGCCGATGGGCAAAATTGATATAGACTTTGGTTTCCCTATTGCTAAAGAAAATTATGATAAAACCGAAGTATTCCGTTTGAATTTTGGTACCAGCCTCTAGGAGAATATGATGGTAGATAGAAATTTTTATAATGTGAAAGAAAACGTGACTTTGGCCGATGTGGCCAAAGTTACGGGTGCTGTTTTGAGTGATGAAAGCAAAGCCGGATTGTTGGTTAAAGATATTGCGACTATGCAATCTGCCGGAGCAGATGATGTGTGTTTCTTTTATGATCGCAAAAGCAAAGATAAAGCTGCTGACATTAAAGCTAAAGCTTGCGTCACAACAGAGGCTTTGCAGCAGTTTTTACCGGCTGATGTTGTGGCATTGGTTTGCGAAAATCCAAAGGAAGCCTTTATCCACCTAAACGAATATATGTATTCCGAAAAAACACCGGCTGCCGAGATTGATTCAAGCGCTAAAATCTCTATGTTTGCCAGTGTTGGCAGCGGCTGCTACATTGGTGCAAATGTTGTGATTGAAGACAATGTTGAGATTGGTGACAATTGCCGTATTGAAGCAAACACAGTGATTGCCCATGATTGTAAAATTGGACGCGATTGCCGCATTGGCGCTGGCGCTTCTATTGCATATGCTGTAATCGGTAATAATTGCTATATCTATGCCGGAGCCCGCATTGGTCAAGATGGATTCGGTTTTCAGTTAATGAATGGTCATCACCATCGTATACCGCAGTTGGGGCGTGTCATTATTGGCAACGATGTTGAAATCGGCGCCAACACCTGCATTGACCGCGGAGCTTTAGATGATACGATTATCGGTGATGGTAGCAGAATAGATAATTTGGTGCAAATTGCTCATAATGACAAGCTTGGACGCGGTTGTGTGATTGTGTCGCAGGTTGGTATTGCCGGTAGTTGCACATTGGGTGACTATGTCGTTTGTGGCGGTCAGGTCGGATTGGCCGATCATCTGCATATTGGCAACGGTGTGCAGATTGCTGCTCAGTCCGGTGTTATGCGTGATATTGAAGACGGCGCCGTAATGATGGGAAGTCCATGTGTGCCGTTCAAAGACTTTATGCGTCAAGTTGCTTTTTTGCAAAAAAATTCTAAAAAATAAAGAGAGGGTAAAATGTCTGAAAAGAAAATTTATAATATTGATGAAATAATGAAAATGCTACCGCACCGCTATCCGTTTTTGTTGGTGGACAAACTCGAAGTTGAAGAACCAGGGGTAAAAGGCGTTGGCATCAAAAATTTGACTATGAATGAAGAATTTTTTCAAGGTCACTTCCCTGGTAATCCAATTATGCCTGGGGTGCTGCAAATTGAGGCTATGGCGCAGTCAGCCGGCTGTGTGGTTATGAGCGCCGATCCAGATTATGCAACCAAAAAACGCAGTGTATTGTTTATGGCGGTTGACGGAGTGAAATTCCGCAAACCTGTTCGTCCGGGCGACCAGCTCAGAATGCATGTTGAAAAAATCAAAGAACGCCGCAACATTTTTGTGTTCCACGGTGTTGGTATGGTTGATGATCAGGTTGTGTCCGAAGCAGATTTAACAGCTATGATAGTTGAATAATCGGTTAAAACCTATAAAACAAAAGAGTCGCCGCAAATGGCGATTTTTTTGTATAAAAGGCTTGACAAAAAAATAAAAGAGAGTATAAAGACAATCACTTTATGATTATTTAGTAATTTTTATGTTTAATTAAACTTTTTAAGCTTATGGCAAGAAAAGAACAGCGCGCTCAGAAGAACTCTAAGAAAGAGAAAGGCGCATTTAAGAAAAATTGTGGCAAATCCGCTTATCAGCAAGATGTGGCTAAGGTGGTGAAAAAACGTAAGCGTATTCGTCCTGCGCCAGTAGATAACAAGGTCTCATAACAATTTTTCTGCCCGTTGCACCCTTTGAAATGTCTTTTGACATTTCTGGGGTGCTTTTTTTGTCGCAAAAATAAGACTACTAGCTATTGCTAAAAGAGATAAGCTTTGCTATACTTATAAAATAAGTAGTATAAAAATTGGAGGTGCATTATGGCTGGTTTTGAAGATAGCAAGATTTTTAAAGTTGCTAAAGTAACTTATGATGCAGTTCAAATGTTTAAATCAAAAGCGTCAAAATTGTATGATTCGGCAATAAACTCATATACAGGAAACGCTATTGAAAGTAAACGCTCTGTTCGTTCGGCAATGCGTTCGGTAAGAGAAGGGTTAAAATCTTTCAAGAACTATATTTCAAACAAGACAGAAGATTTAATTTTTGACGGGAAAGAAAAACTAGGCCAATTACGAGATTGGGGTAATGATAAAAAAGACACTCTTCATTATTATTTGCTATAAGGGCAAAAGAAGGGAAAAGATTTATTAGATACGGCGCATTATGGTTTGCTGGTTGCCGGCGATAAAGTTAAATCTTTGAAAGATTTATCGCTTAAAGGGTTTAAGTCTTTGCAGACAGTTGGCAAGGCTGGGCTAAACGGCGCGGCGATGGTTGCAGGTTTGACTGGAATGGCTGCGGTAAAAGGTTATCAGGTAACTGCAAATGCCATTGGCAAACAGTACCAGTCCTTTATGAATGGAGCTAAGTCTTTAATGAACAGAACCAGCGCTCAAAAAAGATTGGCTTTGCAAAGTATGCGGCAGACTTTGAACAATGTTGGTTCATCTATCAGCAATTGGTTTAGCTCTAAAAAAGAAAAAATGAATTCTGGCTGGGAAACAATAAAAACTAAGACTGTCGCAAAAGTTTTTGCTCCGGCGGTCAAAATGTTTAATAAAACCGCAAAGAATTTGCAAATAGTTGGCAAAGCTGGGCTAAACGGCGCTGCGATGGTTGCAGGTTTGACTGGAATGGCTGCAGTAAAAGGTTATCAGGTAACTGCAAAAGCTGTTGGCAAACAGTACCAATCCTTTATGAATGGTGCTAAGTCTTTAATGAATAGAGCCAGCGCTAGAAAAAGATTGGCTGTGCGAAATATGAATAACACCTTGCAACAATATAAAGGTTTGTTTGGTAAATATAAAGAAACCGCGCGTCGAGCCATAAAAGATATGTACCAAACAAAAAAAGAACAGCTTAAAACAGGTTGGGAAATAACCAAGAGTAATGTTAAAAACTCTAAAGTGGTACAATCTGTTAAAGATTTCAAAAATAAGACAAACGCCGCTATAAATAATGGTATGTTTATGGCCGGATTAGTTAAAGAAGCTGCCAAAAATAAATTGAATACGGTTAAAAAGCTTGCCGGCGCGCAATATGACGCGTTTAAGCAAGGCGCTCAGGTTAAAATGGAAAAAGCCAGCGCTCTGAAAAGATTGGGCAAGATGAAGGTTAGCAGCGTATTAAAACAATTCAGCCAACATAAAGAGCAAGCCGGTAAATCTATAACAGGTTGGTTCAATACAAAAAAAGGACAGTTAAAGAGCGGTTTGGAAAGTGTAAAAGCTGCCTATGTGACAAAGGTGCAAGCGCCGGCGGCTAAGGTATTTAGTAAAACAGCTAAAAATTTGCAGATTGTGGGTAAAGCCGGTTTGAATGGTGCAGCCATGGTTGGCGGTTTGGCAATGGCCGGAACGGTAAAAGTTTATGAAAGCAGTGCCAAATTTGTTGAAGGTAAGTATAACTCCGCTAAAGATACCGTAAATAAAGTAACTGCATGGGGCAAAGAGCAAACAACCGAGTTTAAAAATCAAGCAAAAGAGGTTTATGGCAATAGTTGCAAAAAAGTTGGCGGATTGTTTAGTTCTATTTCTGCCAAATTTAAAGAAACTAAAAATAAAGCTAGTAATCAAACTAAAGGATTCTTTAACAATCTTGGCGGTAAGATTTCTACCGAAATGCAAATAGCTAAAAGTAAGGTTAAAAATTCTAAGGTAGTGGCATCGGTTAGAGAATTTGCAGATAAAACGAATACCGCGATTAATACCGGAAGGGCTATGGCAGGTGTGGTTCATGCTGCGGCTGAAAAGCGATGGAATAGCGTGAAAAAGGTTACTGCCGAAAAAGCAACCGAGTTTATTAACGGCGCCAACAGCAGAATTATGGGTGGTTTGAATATGGCTAATAAAGTGGTTAATAACATAGTTAATGGTGGTGAAAAAACCTTAACCTATGTGGGGCAGACTTTGAGTTCGGCTGCACAGGATATAAACCAAGGAATAAAAAAACAGGCGAGAGGAAATACTGCCTCTTGGTATAGATTAGGTCAGATGCAAGTTCGGGGCTAATACATTGGTTTGACTGATAAAAATTAAATTAACATTATTTAGGAGAAAATATTATGAGTTTAGAAAAAGAATGGGTTGAAGACTTCGAAATTTTGGAAAATAACGGAGTTATTGGTATAAATATGCAGCTTAAAGATGAGCCTATTGACACCGCAGCTTTGGTTTATGATGGTCGTAATAGCGCAATTTTGATTCGTAATGATAAAAAGGCTTATATTTTAACCAATTTAATCCATGAGGTTCGAGATAAAATCGCAAATTCTAAAGAAGTGTTGATTATTGAATCTGATGGAGAAGAAGTGGTAAATTCATATACTTGCGTGGTAAATATGGTTCCGGAAATTCCGGTGGAAGACACTATTCCGGAAACTTTGGGCGAAATGCTGGAAAACATCAAAGAAGCTTTTGGTGAAGAAGGCTGTGCTGCTTTGGCTCGCAAGTTTTGGGGAATTAAATAGTTTAGGTAATAATTATGGCTAATAAATTAGATGTTGAAACCCTTAATCGTTTACGAGGAATCGGTGGTAGTAGGAATGAAACGGCTGAAAAAGATAAGTTTGCTGAAAAAAATGAGCCGCAGAAAACACCGTCTAAACCTGTCGACCCCGAAAAGACTGCGGCACTGAACAATTTTTTGAACAGTGTGCCGGATAATCCTGTTCCGGATTCGGAACGAAAGTATACGACTAAAGATTTAGATGATTTTTTGGATAATTTTATGAAAAATCATTCTAGCCAATCGTAGATGAAAAATCGTTGACAAAAATGCTTAAAAAGCGTAGAGAATAAAGCTAGAGTTTTATAATTTTTTATATAATTTTAGCTTTATTTTTATGGAATACGCTGAAGCAAGAGCTTGGGTTTGTAAGATGCTTGAAGTAGATAAACCCTTGAGTATGGAAATTCAGTCTTTGAAAAATCCAGACGACGAAAAATTTTCTGATTATCTCGATTCGATGGATTTTATGGTTCTTGATTATGAGCTGCTGCAGCAATTTCCGCCGTATCAGCAAAGAGAACCTTTTAGCAAGGACAATACATTGCGCGATGTTTGCAATTTTATTGCCGAAAATGCTCCCAAAAAGCCGCTTGAATAATCAAGCGGCTTTTGCTGTTTGTTAGAATTGTTTGTTAAAATTTATTATTTTTGGGTATCAGCCAAAACTTTTAATGAAATTATTTTATCAGGATTTATGACTGAGCCATTATCGGCGCTGTTGCCTTTTTTTATGTGGTCAACAAATTCCATGCCAGAAATCACTTGTCCCCAAACTGTGTATTGGCCGTCTAAGAAACCGGCATCAGCAAAACAAATAAAAAATTGACTGTCGGCGGAATCAGGTGAGGCAGCTCGTGCCATAGAAACTGTTCCGCGGCCGTGATGTTTATGATTAAATTCGGCTTTTAAGTTTTTGCCGCTTCCGCCGCGCCCTGTGCCGGTAGGGTCACCGGTTTGCGCCATAAATCCATCTATTACGCGGTGGAATTTAATGCCGTCATAAAAGCCCTGACGAGTTAATTCTTTAATGCGAGCCACATGATTCGGGGCCACGTCTGGATACATCTCTATCAAAACTGTGCCGTCTTTGAGTTGCATAACCAAAGTGTTTTCTTGGTCTTTAACATCGGCAGCCGAGGCTGTGGCGGCAAAACTAAATGCTGCAAGCAGGGCTAAAATAAATTTTTTCATATTTTTTCTCCTTTAATGTTTATTTTCACCAGCATAAAAAATAGATGTTAAGATTTGGCTAAAAAAGTTCTCTTTCCCGATTCGTTTTTGATAAAAGTCTTTACTTTTTCGGTTGGTACATTTAAGATTGTTCATAGGCGGGATAAATCCGCTCAGGGCGTGAGAACCCTTTTATATAACCAGTCGTTACAGCATAAACGACTTAAATTTTTTATGCCGATTTCTGCCGGTTAGGCGGATGTCGGCTGAATAAGGCTATGCGCCCAATAGGCCGAGCCGTTTGGTTATATACGGTTTCTCAACATCCGCCCGCTTTTGACAGCGGGTTTTGTTTTATGTAACAATTTACGGAGGTTTAGAAATATGCGTAAGAATAGTTTAAAAAGGTGTTTTAGCTTTTGCTTTTTCGCTTTTGCTTTCAATGTTGCGTTTGAGCATAAACAAAGTGAACAGCCTCAAGTGTCTAAGAATATAAAGTCAATATTATTGAAAAACTCACACGCGATAGGTAATTGTGTCGGCCGCAGTATGATAGAAATGCTAGGAGTATTGGCGGTTATTGCAGTTCTTACTGTCGGCGGTATTGCCGGCTATTCCAAAGCAATGGAAAAATTACAAATAAATAGAACTATTAATGAATACAATTCAATGCTTGTAAATGTTTTCGAAAATTTGGATTCGTTTACCTCAAAAAATTCGTGGTCTTCAACCATAATCGTCCAAGCCTTAAATATAGCTCCGGCCGGTTGGAAGGTTGAAAAAACATCTCATTTAAATATGATGAGCGATAATACTGGTAACAAGGTTTCATGGTTTCCGGAAAATGACAGACAGTTACGCATTATATTCCAATTGGGTGGCGGCGCGGCACATCAGCAAAATTTATGTATGTCTTTGATAAATGACGTATTTCTTCCATTACGTTCGGTTATTGGTATGTTATATTTTTCTAGCGGCGGAATATATTATTATTTGGGGGACAATTATTGTCCGGAAAATAAAAGAGGTTATGAAAAATGTATGTCTTATTTGAATGTGAGTAATATCAGCTGGCAGTGTGCAAACTGTGCAAAATCCAGCGGCTGTGTATTGCATGTACTATTTTATCATTAAAACAAAAAAGCCTTGGTAAAACCAAGGCTTTTGAACTGGTGGTCGGGGACGGTTTCGAACCGCCGACACAAGGATTTTCAGTCCTTTGCTCTACCAGCTGAGCTACCCGACCATCGTTTACGAAACACTTTATAAAATAGTTTTTAACAAAAGTCTATATATTTTTTTACAAATGTGCAAAATTTTTTAATTTTGGGGCCGGAATTGCTTTTTTCAGTTTAAAACACGCTTTTCCAGAGCATTCATATGCGCCGAAATTCCGCTGCGGAAAATGGTTTGAATTTCTACCGCCATTTTATATTCGTTAAAATATCCGTTATTGCGGAAATAATTTTTTACTTCTTCCAAATTGTCTTCAATATCATAAATAGTGTTGACATAAGCAAATTGTTTTTGATTCATTTTTCGGTTCTCCTAAATATCAGTGGCAATAATTGTTGCGGCACATATCAAATTCACAATTCAATATGCGAAGTTTATTGAGTTCATTTTCATGATTATATTTTAAGAAGCTGGTTTCCAGCATTTGTAATGATTGATAAATGTGGTTTGGCATTATAACTGTTCGGTTCATTTCAAAATTCATGATATCCTCCTTAATTTTTTGTGGATAAAATAAGAATAATAAGTTTTCCACAAAACAGAAGACCAAAAAAATATATGTCTGAATTATAAAATGGGGATATTGACTCTGAGCTAAGTAATAATTATTATATGTATAAAGTTTAATTCTAGGAATAATTGTGAGCGAGGATAGCTAAGTGTCTGTAAGAGGAGACATTTTATTATTCAAGCTGTTGTCACATTATGAATTGGTGGTTGAACATGGACAGCTTAAAAGCGCCGCAGAAGAACTTGGTCTAAAGCAATCTAATCTGTCCAAAGAAATGAAACTGCTTGAAGAAATGGTTGGCACAGAGCTTTTGATACGCACCAGTCATGGTGTGCGCCTGACGCTGACCGGAGAACAGGTGTATGCCCAAGCCAAGGACTGTACTGGCCGTGTGGCGGAGTTGACCAACCGCTTCCACGGCGAAATTCAAAACAGCAGCATAACGCTGCAAGCCACTTCGGCTACCATGGTATCTTTCCATAAATATCTCGACTTATTCAAACAAATATATCCTTCTGTTACTTGTAATTTTTACGATGGCTCCATTGTCAATCCCAGTTTGCTTAAAAGCGTAGATGTTTGCGCCACCTATATGCAAAACAAATGGCCAAATGTTGATGTAATTTGCGAAGGTAAAATAGTCTTTGCTCTTATGGCAACCAAAAAATATTTAGACGTTTACGGGTATCCACGCGATTTGGATGATTTGCACCAGAAACATCATTTGTGTTTATGCGAGGAATATTCGCGTTATAATCCGCAGTATGATAATATTATGACCAACTGCCGCCATATAGATTTTCAGGTTTCAAACTTTGATATGATGCTTTCTATGGTGCGGCAAAAATGTTTGATTGGCGAAATGCCGGCGTATATGACTCGTGTTTATCCAGATTTAATAAAGATAGATATTCCGAACTGGCAGCTGAAAATGCCTATTCAAATCATTACTGCCAGTGGCCGCAGCAAAATTCCGTATGTGCATACCATGTGCAGCTTTATTATTGAAATGTACCATGAGATTATGATGGCCGGCGGTATTGAAGATTTAGTGATTTACCCGTCTTATACCAAAAATAAAAATTTAATTCCGTTAAAGCTTGAAAAATAGTGATTTTTGCCTATTTTTGCACAATTTTTGCATAAGAATGAGTGAAAATTGTATATTTTTGTTGTTTTTTATGCAAAATCAGAATATAGGAATATCAGGTTAATTTTTAGAAAAGGAATAAATATGTCAAATCCTATTGATACCAAAGTTATTAGCAAATTGGCTGAAATTTTGGATAAAAATCAATTAACTACCTTAAATTATGAAGATGAAAGCTGCAAAATTTCTTTAACCAGAGAAATTAGCGGCGGTGTTGTTCCGGCCTATGTTCCGGCTCCTCAGCCTGTTGCCGCTGCACCTGTTGCCGCTGCTCCGGTTGAAGAAGAAGTTAAAGAAACTGTTGTTGATTATAGCAACAATCCAAACGCTATCAAATCTCCAATGGTCGGTGTGGTATATCTTTCCAGCAATCCGAACTCTCCAAACTATGTTAAAGTCGGCGATTCGGTTAATGAGGGTGATACTTTGTGCCTGATTGAAGCTATGAAGACATTTAATCCGGTAAAAGCTCCTCGCGCCGGCAAAGTTGCTAAAATTTTGGTAGAAACAGGCGACCCGATTGAATACGGCGAACCATTGATTGTGATTGAATAAAACAAAGGATTGCTATGTTTGAAAAAGTTCTGATAGCCAACCGTGGTGAAATAGCCTTAAGAATACACCGTGCTTGTCGCGAAATGGGTATTCGTACCGTGGCTGTACACTCCGAAGCCGATGCCAACGCCATGCATGTGCGTTTGGCTGATGAGGCTGTGTGCATAGGTCCGGCACGTTCCGTGGATTCGTATTTGAATAAGCCGGCGATTATTTCCGCTGCCATTATTACCGGCGCGGACGCAATTCACCCTGGGTATGGCTTTCTTTCGGAAAACGCTGATTTTGCCGAAATGGTAGAAAAGCACGGTATAACCTTTATTGGTCCGACCGTGGCGCAAATGCGTTTGATGGGAGATAAAATTACCGCCCGTAAAGCCGCAAAAGAGGCTGGGTTGCCAATTACCGAGGGTTCTCCGGCTTTGGAATCTGTTGAAGATGCAAAGCATTGGGCAAATGAAATCGGCTATCCGGTAATCATTAAAGCTAAAGACGGCGGCGGCGGTAAAGGTATGAAAATTGCTTTTAACGATGATGAAATCGGTGAAGCGTTTACCATGGCTAAAGCCGAAGCAAAAGCTGCGTTCCCTAGCGATGTTGTGTATATGGAAAAATATCTGCAGCATCCGCGTCATATAGAAATGCAGATTTTGGCGGATAAATACGGTAATGTTGTGCATTTGGGCGAGCGTGATTGCTCTATCCAACGTAACAACCAAAAGGTTATTGAAGAATGCCCATCTCCGGCGCTGAACCAAGACCAACGCAAAGAAATCGGCGATATCGTGCGCAACGCCATTGCTAAAATCGGCTACTGTAATGCCGGTACGTTGGAGTTTTTGTATGAAAACGGCAAGTTCTATTTTATGGAAATGAACACGCGTTTGCAAGTAGAACACCCAATTACCGAAGCGGTTACCGGTATTGATATCGTTAAAGAGCAGATTCGCATTGCTGCAGGCGCTCAGCTTGGCTATACGCAAGATGACATCAAATTCAATGGTCACGCCATTGAGTGCCGTATAAACGCCGAAGATCCGGAAACATTTGTGCCGTGCGCCGGTAAAATTGATGAATGGCACGCGCCAGGTGGTTTGGGAGTCCGTGTGGATTCGGAAATTTATTCCGGCTACTCGATTCCGCCGTACTACGACAGTATGATTGCCAAATTGATTGTGCATGCCGGTACGCGTAACGCCGCTTTAATGCGTCTGCGTCGTGCTTTGGAGGAATTTGTAATCATGGGTGTGAAAACTACTATTCCGCTGCACCAAGAGATTATCTCGCAGCCGGAATATTTAGATGGTCAATATGACATTCACTGGTTAGAGCACTTTATGAAAACTCGCAAAAACAAATTCTAAATTTTATAAAAAATCCCAAGCGGAAACTTGGGATTTTTTTTGTGCCATAATTACAAGGTGTAACAATATTATTTTTTGAATACCTTATTATCTCTAACTTCTAAAAATTGTGAAATATTTTGTATGGCGGCAAAATTCTGCGATTCGGTGGAGGTAATCCAAGCTTGTAAATGTAAGCCGGCAATTTTCAGCAAAAGGGCATCGCGTTTTTTGTCGTCCAAATGAGTCGTAACTTCGTCCAAAAGCAAAATAGGCGCAAATCCTTTATCTAAAATCTGACATTTTGTCTGTGCCAAAATAATACTGACCAACAAAGCTTTTTGTTCGCCGGTTGAGCAAAGTTCTGCCGGCATATTTTTTTTCTTAAAATAGACCTTAAAATCCGTACGGTTTACGCCATCCACATAATCGTTATATAAAACATTGCGGCGCTGTTTTGCCAACAGCTCTATATAAAATTGTTCGACTCTTACGGCCGGCAGTGTGTCGAGCATTTTTTCAATAGTGCCGTCCAGTTCGAGTCGTACGTCCGGAAAAATATCATCAGGTTCATGTTCTATAAATGTGTTCAAGCGGGCAATTAGTTCGCGGCGGGCGGCAGCTATTGCTACTCCCAGCGAAGCCATATCTGTTTCCACTGATTGCAGCCAATGTTCGTCGGCGTGTCCGGTTTTTAGAATCTGAAACCATTGCCGGTACAGATGTTCAAAGTTTGCAGTTCGTTTGGCGTGTTCCAAATCAAAAGCATAGACTAACCGGTCTAAAAAACTGCGCCTCGGCTGTGTTCCTCCTAAAAAAAGCCTATCCATTTGTGGAGTAACCCAAATTGCCGACACATATTTGCCGAGTTCTGACTGTTGGGTTATTTTTTGCTGATTGATTTTAACTATTCGCCGCTCAAAATTTTTAATTTCATCATCTTCGGCATCTTCTCTAAAGCTTTTTTGTGTGCCGGTACCAATCAAATATTCTTCATTGTTTTTTAGAATTTCTGCAGCCACACTCCAGCCGCCGTTAATGTTCAAAATTTCTTCTTCCGGCGGTAGGATTCGTTTTATATCGGCAAGTCTGGCGCTGCGCAGTCCACGCCCTGGAGTTAAAAAAGAAATGGCCTCAAGGATGTTGGTTTTTCCTGAGCCGTTTTCGCCGGTAATTATAATCGGCGCAATATTTGCCTCGATTCGCAGATTGCGATAGTTTCTAAAGTCAGATAAAGTCAGGCGTGTGACACCTGACTTTTCTTGAGTAATTTCATTTAATTTAGCTGTTAATTCCGACAATTTAGACTCTCATCGGCATCAAAACGTAGATGGCGCTGGCATCAGAAGTGTCGTGAATAACTGATGGAGATGCGCCGTCACTAAAACTAAATTTAGCTGTATCGCCTTTAATCTCAGATAAAATATCCAGCAAATAACGGAAGTTATAGCCTATTTCCAACGATTCGCTGTCGTAAGTTGCTTCAACTTCTTCAATAGCACTGCCCAAATCCGGACTTGAAGTGGTGATAATCACATGATTTTTATTTGCAATCATTTTAATGGCGCGGGTGCGTTCGGCTACCACAGATACACGGTCAACCGCTGTCGCCAAATCTTTTACATTCAATTCCAAAATCTTGTCATTATCGGTTGGAATAACTCGTTCATAATCTGGATAAGTGCCATCAATTAACTTAGAAGCCAGTGTAACATCAGCCAGCGTAAAGCGAACTTTACTATCAGACAAAGCAATTTGAATGGATTCGGCTGAGGTGTCATCTAACAATTTACGAATTTCGCCAACGGTTTTGCGCGGCAAAATTACGCCTTCCATATTGGCAGCGCCTTCTGGTAACGGAGTTTCAACACAAGCTAAGCGGTGACCGTCAGTTGCAACAATGCGCAAAACTTTAGTTTCACCTTCATTTTTTGGGTGAATATATAAACCATTCAAATAATATCTGGTTTCTTCGGTAGAAGCGGCAAATTGCGTACGGTCAATCACATCTTTCAGTTCATCACGATTCATTTCAAAATTGGTTGGTAAAGCGTCGGTGGAAATAACAGGAAAGTCCTCAACTCCAATAGTGGAGAGTGAAAATTTAGAACGACCTGAGGCAATGCTGAGCTGTTCTTTTTCATCGGGATAAGTTAGTTCGATTTCTGAACCGTCAGAAAGCTTGCGCACAATGTCATAAAGCATATGAGCCGGAGCGGTGATAGCACCGTTTTCCAAAATTTTAGCGTCTACAATTTCGGTAATTTCCGTATCCATATCGGTTGCCTTAAAGCTGATACCTTCATTGCTTGCTTCGATTCTAACATTAGACAATACCGGAACGGTGTTTCTTTTTTCTACAATATTTTGCACGTGTCCCAGAGTTTTCAATAAAACAGCTTTTTCAATTGTAAACTTCATTTCTTTTCACCAATTTTATAATGTTTCTACCAAATACAAAAACGACTCATCGTTTTCTTAAATCTTCTCAAAGAGTAGCAAAACTACAACAAAATAAGAAGTCAAAAAGATGAGTCGTCAACAATTTTTTTACTTAGTTTTCCAAAAGGTGGCGCAAGGCTTCTACGCTTTCGGAAAGCGACGTGTCTTCAACAATCAGTTCTTCTACTTTGCGGACAGCGTGCATAACTGTGGTGTGGTCACGGTCAAATTTACGGCCAATCTCCGGCAATGAGCGCGAAGTCAGCTGTTTTGCCAAATACATGGCAATTTGACGCGGGCGGGCTACGTTGCGAGCACGGCGTGAAGATTGCATCTCTTTGACCGAAATATTGAAGTATTCAGCAACTTTTCTTTGAATTTCATCAATTGTTGTTTTGCGGTCAATTGAGCGCAGCATATCCTTTAATACGTCTTGAGTCATATCCAAAGTGATTTCGTGACCAGAAAGCAATTGCGAATGTGCAGCGATTCGTTTTAATGAGCCTTCCAGTTCGCGGATATTAGAAGTAATTTTTTGCGCCAAAAAGTCAGCGACATTTTGCGGCAGATTAATACCCAGTTGAGCAGCTTTTTTGTTTAAGATGTCAACGCGCAAATCAAAATCTGTCGGCATAATATCAGCGGCCAATCCGCTGTTTAGGCGAGATTTTAAGCGGGCTTCAATGCCATCTAAATCGTTTGGTGATTTGTCGGCGGATAAAATAATCTGGCGGCCGCCTTCCATCAAAGAGTCAAATGTATAGAAAAATTCATCTTGAGTTTTTTCTTTGTTAGCCAAAAATTGCACGTCGTCAATCATCAAAACGTCAACTGAACGGAATTGCTCCTTAAAAGCCTCAGCATCTTTATAGCGCAAAGCTTTAACAAATTTATACAAAAACTGTTCTGCAGAAATATAAACTACGTTGCGTGACGGATCATTCTTTTTGATTTCCCAAGCGATAGCGTGCATCAAATGGGTTTTGCCCAGTCCAACGCCAGAGTATAAAAACAGTGGATTAAAAGATATATTTCTCGATTCGGCAACCTTTTTTGCGGCCACATAAGCAAACTCATTGGTTTTACCAACAACAAAATTTTCAAATGTGTAGGCTGGATTCAGCTTTGAAGACAAATATTGTTCATCATCTGTTGCGGTATAAGTGTTGGCAACATTATTTAAACCGTAAATGCTTTGCGGAGTCGGTGTAGATTTAATTTTTTTCAAAAGCGAAGTGTCGCGGTTTCCCATAATAGAATTTTCAGCCGGTCCGACATTTTGCACAATAAATTGAACTTTTTTAATATCAGGGTTTTTGTGTTCCCAAATTTTATGGATTCTGTCAGAATAATGAGCAATCACCCAGTTTTTCATAAAAGCTGTCGGTGCGCAAATATTCATTACGCCGTCATTAAAAGAACTTACGCTAAGCGGTTTCAACCAACTGTCAAAGGCGGTTTCTCCAAATTCATTTTTTAACTGGCAACAAACTTGCTCCCATTGGTCATTGATAGAAAAATCTTCGTCATATATTGCTTGTTCAGCCATCTTCATATCCTGTTCAGTTAAAATTACTTCAAATAATTGTGCGAGAAATGAACTGTAATGCCTAAATTTTTTTACAGCGTGCGCTAATTTTTTTGCCTTAAACAATAGCCGTCAATTCAAAGACTTATGTTTTGTTGGCATAAAGCTTATCAGCGTAGTGCTGTCAATTTTTTAGTTTTTTTGTTTTCAATCTATAACAATTTATTTTGCTCAAAATTTTATTTTTATGCTTTTAGTTTTGTTAGATTGTCATACATCATTTCTTCAAAATCTAAATTAATTGTTAACAGCAAAAATATACAAATACAAGAGAACTTTTTAAGAACATTGCAATTAAATAGCTTGACAAGTGTTTTTGCTAGAGTCGGAAAATAAGTGCTTGTTTTTCAACTAAAAAATGCAAATTGAACCCATGAAGGAACAATTTGCATTTTAGGATTTTTCTAGAGTCTTTAAAGATTAAAGAGCTTTAATTTTTTGAGCTAAACGAGAAATCGTACGAGAAGCAGCATTCTTTTTGAAAACGCCTTTTTGAGCAGCTCTCATCATTTCGCTTTCAGCAGTAATAAAAGCAGCTGCAGCAGCTTCTTTATCTTTAGCGTTAATCAAAGCGTCAACTTTTTTAACAAAAGTTCTAACGCGGCTTCTGCGAGCGCCGTTAATCAAACTGCGTTTGTTGTTTCTTACGATTCTTGTTTTTGCCGACTTATGATTGGCCATAATTTTCTTCCTATATAAAATTTTAGTTAATACAAAATTTACTCTGGTAAACTTTATAACCACGACAGGTTCATAAGTCAACTGAATTTTTCAAAAACTTTGTGATTTTTTAAGGTTTTGACTTGACGGTTATGCGGATAATCAGAGGTTTTACGGATTCTTTGATGATTTCCAGTGTTTCACCTTCGCGATAAAAAAGTAAGTTATTTCCGCGATTCCCTTGATATATCCACCCTAGCTGCGGCAGCGATTCTCTATAAAAATTTGCAACGGTGGCAAATTTTAGCCGGCGCGAGGTTAAATAGGCTTCCAGCAGTCTGGTTTCTTCATTGCCAAAAGAAATATCATCTTGTGTTATTTGCGACAGGCCGTCCATCAAAGGCACATCTTCCATGCCTTCCACAAAATTTGCGGCATTTACCGTTGATATCAAAGTTAAAAAAAACAAAAAAATCAGGGCTGAAAGTTTTTTCATAATCGATTCCTTATTTTTGTAAAACCGGACAGAAAAACGTTGAACGTCCTCCAAGCACGATTTTTTCAATATGTTTTTTACCATTGCAGCAGCAATCGGGACAGCGTTGTCCGGTTTTATTATAAACACAGTGTTGCTTTTGAAAATAGCCGATATCGCCGTCAGGTCGCTTAAAATCATGAATGGTCGAACCGCCGGCTGCAATGGCTTTTTCTAGAATTTCCTGAGTATATTTAATAATCAATGCACATTCTTCAATGTTTATGGATTTAGATTCTCTGGTTGGTAAAATTCTGGCTTTATACAGGATTTCCGAAGCATAAATGTTGCCGATTCCGCAAATAATGCTTTGATCTAAAAGCGCGACTTTTATAGCGCATTTTTTAGAATGCAAAATATCTAGCAGATATTTTGGCGTTAGTTCTTTCTCCCAAGGGTCTAAGCCTAGTTCTTTTAATAGCGGATTCTCTTTTAGTTTATCGGAGTCGCAGACTGTAACCAGTCCAAAGCGCCGCACATCGTTATAAATAATAACGCCGTTAGAGGTTTCAAAAATAATGTGGTCATGTTTATCCAGTGGATTTGGTAAACTGGATTCTATTTTTATTTTTCCGCTCATACCAAAGTGCCAGATAATAGTTTGCCCGTTATCAAGTTCAACCAACATATATTTAGCGATTCGCTTTAGAGCAATTACGGTAGCGCCCTCGATTCTTTTTTCAAAATCTTCTGGCACGTTTTGCCTAAATTGGCGTTGTCGCACCGTAACTTTAACTATTTTTGCGCCAAGCAAAGTTTTGGCAACGGTGTTTTTTATGGTTTCAACTTCTGGAAGTTCCGGCATCTTAATCTCCTTAATGCTATAATAACGGAGTAGAATTTGTTTGCAATCTGCTTGCCATTATTTATAAACAGGATTAAACTGTTTCGAATGTTAGGAAAAGAGATTTTATGTTAAAAAGAACCAAAAAATATTATGCTCCGCAAAATGAAAATGTCGAACATCAATGCGACTACCCTGGGTGTACCGAAAAAGGTGAGTACCGTGCGCCTAAAGACCGCAAGCTGAAAGAATATTATTGGTTTTGCTTAAAACATGTTCAAGAATATAATTCAAAATGGAATTATTACGGAGATGGCGGAGCGGCTGCCGAAGAAGAGGAACGCTTGCGTTCTAAAATGCATTTTCAAAAAGGGTTTCGCTCTAAAGTTCGTTATCAGTTTGGCTATGATTTATGGGATGAGGCCGAATTTTTTGATTCTGACTATGCTAATCCTTCGGATTCTAGTCGCGAATATTCTGCGGATGGCATATATTTTACGGTAGAAGAGCGCCGTTATATTCAAATTTTAGAAATGGATATCCGTGATTTAAATCCCGAAACTTTGAAAAAACAATACAAGGCCTTGGCCAAAAAATATCATCCAGATGTGAATCAAAAAGATAAAAATGCTGAAGAAAAATTTAAACAGATTTCTGCGGCGTATCATGCGCTTTTAGATAAGTTTTCGCGCGTGCCTAATTATGGATGATACAAAAAATCCTCGCTAAAATGATATTATTTCAGCGAGGATTTGGCTTAGTTGATAAGCTTTACATTAAGCGGCTTTTTTCATCTTTTCAGCGGCAAATTCGTTCATTTTGCTAATAACGTATGACTGTTCTTCTTCCGTCAAATAAGGAGTCATAGGAATGCTGCAAACAGTTTTAGAAAGTTTTTCGCAAACCGGTAAAGAACGATTGTTCCATTTTGCATATGCAGTTTGTGTATTTACCGGACGAGGATAGTAAGCGCCGCAAGGAATACCGTTGGCCTTTAAGTAATTCATCAATTCGTCGCGGTCTTCGCAGTTGATTGTGTACAAAGCGTAGGCTGACTGGCAGTTTGGCAAAATTTCTTGCTTGTTGAAATATGGACTTAATTCTTCGTCATAGCGTTTTGCAACTTTGTAACGGTCTTTCAATTCTTGTTCAAATACTGTCAATTTTAAGAGCAAAACAGCGGCTTGGAAAGAGTTCATACGACCGGTCATGCCTAAACGAACATTGTCATAGTGATCTTCAGGGCTCATACCGTGAACGCGGCAGGATTTAACCAATTCGTTTTCTTCGTTGTTGTTAGTAAACACAGCGCCGCCGTCACCATAGCACCCCAATGGTTTTGTAGGGTAGAAGGAGGTTGCGGTCATATCGGCGATAGAACCTGCATGTCTTCCGTGGTAAATAGAGCCGAAAGACTGGCAAGAGTCAGACAAAACTTTCATACCGTTTTCATGAGCGATTTTAATGATTTCATCATAGTTGCACGGAGAACCGAAAATATCAACGGCAACAACAGCCTTAAGGTTTAATTTGCCTTCTTTTTTAACTTCGGCAATAGCTTTTTTCAAATCTTCTGGATTCATGTTGTAGGTATTTGGATCCGAGTCTACAAAAATCGGAGTTGCGCCAAGCAAAACAGGGGCTTCAGCCGAGGCAACAAATGTAAAAGATGAAACAAAAACAGCGTCGCCTGGTTTAACGCCCCATGCCATCAAGGCCAGTGTCAGGGCATCGGTTCCCGAACCGCAGGTTGAGCAATATTTTGTGCCGGCAAAATTAGCCAGTTTTTCATCTAATTCTTTAGTTTCTGGACCTTGGCAATATGCGCCATGATTTAAAATTGTTTTGAAAGAGTCTAAAAATTTTTCCTGACCAATAACTTTTTGAGCAGTTGCGCAGTCAAACAAGTTGATTTTGGTAGATGGTTTATTTGTCATATTTTATCTTCCTTTAAAAATGTTTTTAACTGAGATGTAAAATACACTGATTTGCTTAATGGTGCAACACACAAAAAGTTACGTTTTTGTAACAATGATATAAACAAAAAGGCGATGTCAAAAACATCGCCTTTTCAAACTCTAACTCGTTAAAATTAGAAAGTATATCTAACACCGAGCATGATTTCATGGTCACGAGCTGTCAATTTAGCAACATTACCTTCGCCAGAGTTCTTGCGGATACGGCCCAAGTCAGCATAGCGGTAACCAGCATCCAAAGTCCAATGAGAATTGATGTCATATGTCAAACCAGCCATAACTTGCCAAGCCAAATTGTAAACAGATTTAGCCTCTTCGCCGCTGTCAGCTTTCAAATAAGCAGAACCGATACCAGCACCAACATAAGGAGTCCATGGAGTGCATGTCAAATAGTCAAAATAAGCATTGGCCATTACAGAGTGTTTATAAAGTCTGAAGTGAGTCAATTCGCCAAGGTGATTTCTTTTGATGTCACGAGAATTGTTCAATTCCAATTCACCACGAACATAACCGGCTTGAACACCGTAAGCAACGTGTGTGCCAAACAATTCTTTGTTTGCTTTTTCACGATACAATTCAGGATTAGATGGTGCAGCAGATTTCATGTTTACTTTGTTGAAGTCATAAGAAATTTTGCCAGATACGTACTGATTTACTTCAGCTTGCGCATTAACGCTGAGTAAGCAGGCAACACCGGCCAATAACAAAAATTTTTTCATAGTTTATTCCTTCTAAATATTACTTTTGAACAACAATATTACTATTCGTATTGTAACACCGCCACTTTAGAGCGATAAATGCAATTAGTCAAGCAATAACGTGATAAATTTTGGCAACAAAATGTTTCAAAATTTAAAATCAGGTATGTATATAGCGGCAAAAGTTTAAAAATATGTATACAGAATACGTCCATTTTTTTGCAGCCACTCACGGCCTTTATTCCAATCAGGATAAAGATTTGCCACACAGAGCCAAAAAGCCGGAGAATGATTTTGATGTTTGAGATGAGAAACTTCATGTGCCATTAGGTAATCTATCACATATTTTGGCGCCAGCGCTATTCTCCAGTTATAATTTATATTATTGAGCGTAGAGCAGCTGCCCCAGCGCGATTTGGTGTCTTTTATGCAAATGCCGTTGATTTTGCAGCCGATTTTAGTGGCGAGCGGTGCGGATAATTTATAAAATTCTTCTGCGGCGGCGTGACGGATGTAGTCTTTGACACGTCTATGCAAAAATTCGGCACCTCCTGAAACAATCAAGGTATCACCGTCTAATCTGACGCCGCAACGGGCGTTTGGTTGATGAGAAATGGTTATATTTTGTCCAAATAGTGAAATTGTTTCGCCATCGCTAAAAGATTTTCGTTCTGGTAGTTTTTGTAGTGTTTCTACAATCCAGTCCATATTTTCGTTTATAAAATTAACGGCGCGTTTTCTGGTGCAATATTTAGGAATAGAAAGCACCGGAATACGCTCTTTGCTGTCTATATGTAAAATAAGTTTGCGTGAGCTTGCCGACTGCACGATTTTGATATCCATGCCGACAGCCTCTTTAATGTCAAAGGTCTTGCCAGTCAACAATGTAATCTTCATAGTCTTGAACCTTTGTTTCATTAATCAATTCACGGTTGCTCAAATCCATACCGGCGTTTTTAACACTATCGGCTCTACCGGTTAAAAGCGGGTGCCATTCTGGCAAATCATAGCCGTTGTCCAAAAGCCAATAAGCACATGTCTTAGGTAGCCAGCGCGGTTTTTCTCGTACGGCGGCAAGGTCTATTTTTCGACAGTCGTCCATCACGTCAAAGCGGTGTTCATATATTTTGCAAAGGCAGCTTTTGCAATCTAAAAAACGACAGCAAGCGCGGGTAAAATGAATCTTTCCTTTAATTTCAATTTTGTTCAGACAGCATTTACCGCAGCCGTCGCACAGAGCTTCCCATTCCGCCTCATTTAATTCATCAAGCTTTTTATGCTTCCAAAATTCCGGCTTCAGCTTTTTGAAATCATCAACACGCTGCTGCGGATTAAATTCGGTTTCATCTAATTCAATTTCTTTCACACAAGCTCTCCGTCGATAATATGGTTTTCTAAGTCATCTTCCGCCACCAAGGTTTCGGATATCACACGTCCCTGCAGTGGTTGCAACGCTTGTTCCTTATAATTTGCGTCAAACAATTTGCGATAAGCGCAAACTTTTGGCATCCAAGGCAGTTTTTCAACGTTTTGCGGTGTAAGTTTTAAGCATTCCGGCACCAGTTCGCAGCGTTTGTCATAAACAGTGCAAAGGTTTTGTTCAATATCATAATAACGGCAGATGACATTGGTATAATAAACTTCATCGGTGTCATCGTCTTGCAGTTTTAACAAACAACAGCGACCGCAGCGGCGGCAAATGTTTTCCCATTCTTTAGGGGAAATTTTAGAAAAGTTTTTTGCCATTAGCCTCGTTTCTCCGCCATTTTATCTTCTTCTGCCAAGTTGCCGAATTGCGCAAATTCTCCGTTCCAAAAAAGTTTTACTGTTCCGGTCGGACCATGACGCTGTTTGCCGATAATTACTTCGGCGACATTCATGGTTTCACGGTCGCGCTGTACCCATTCTTCATGTTTCTTTTGGAATTTATCCGGCGATTCGCCTTCTTGCTGTTTCGGTTCGGCGTTGTGAATATAGTAGTTTTCACGGAACACAAACATCACAATATCGGCATCTTGCTCAATAGAGCCGGATTCGCGCAAGTCGGACATCAACGGGCGTTTGTCGTCGCGCATTTCCACACCGCGGTTTAATTGTGAAAGTGCAATAACCGGAACTTTTAATTCTTTGGCCAAAATTTTCAGCCCACGAGAAATTTCAGACAATTCCTGCACACGGTTACCTTCGCTGCGTTTGTTATTTGAGCCGGAAATAAGTTGAATATAGTCAATCACAATCAGTCCCAAGCCTTTGCTGCGTTTTAGGCGGCGGGCGCGGGTGCGTATGGCATTGATAGTCACACCGGGGGTGTCGTCAATATAAAGGGGAATATTTTCCAATTCACGTACGGCGGCGGCGATTCGCGTAAATTCCGATGCGTCCAGCTCGCCGTTACGCATTTTTTGGCTTGAGGTCTGCGTGACGGTCGAAAGAATACGTGAGGCCAGCTGGTCGGCGGACATTTCAAGAGAGAAAAAGGCTACTCCTCGATTCTCCGGCGGAGTTTCTTTGTCGCGAGAATAATATTCGGCCACATTATAAGCGATGTTGGTTGCTAAAGCGGTTTTACCCATGGCCGGACGTCCGGCTAAAATAATCAAGTCAGAGTCGTTTAAGCCGCCGATTCGGTAGTCTAATTTGTTTAATCCGGTTGGAGTGCCCGAAATTTTACCTTCTTTTTGATAAGCTTTTTCAATAGCGGCTAAAGAAGAACCCAAAGCGGTGGAAAAATCAACAAATCCGCCTTGTGAATCGCCTTGGTCCGAAAGTGTGTAGAGCATTTTTTCGGCGCTTTCTATTTGGTCGGAGGCCGAAGTGTCAATGCTTTCTTCTAAGGCGTGGTTTACAATTTCGTAGCCGGTGTTAATCAATTCGCGGCGCAGATATTTGTCATAAATGAATTGGGCGTAATATTCAACGTTGGTCAAAGGCGAGGCGCTGTCAGCCAATTTTACCAAATATGGAAAACCGCCGACTTCGTTCAGAGTTCCTTCTTGCTCAAAATAGCTTTTTAAGGTAATGACATCGGCAATATGACCTTTGGTGATTAGCTTAGACATCACGTCAAAAATCTTTTGATGGGTACTGTCGGCAAAATGTATCGGCTTCAAAAATTCCGAAACTTTTTCAAAAGCCTTGTTGTTTGCTAAAATCGCTCCGATTAAAGCCTGTTCCGCCTCAATGTTTTTAGGCAGGCGGGTAGCGTCCAATTTTTCCATTTAGTTCCTCTTTGTTACATTTTTTTTGTTAATTTGTATTTCTTATAATGAAAAATATCTTGAAATGTGACTGAAATATTTTTTATCCTGTGGATAATGGGTATAAAAAAATCGGATAGCGCAAAAAATAAGTTATTCTCGCCATAAAAATGAGGAGATAAAAATATGGCAAATAAAAAAATTTTGGTTATCGGTGGCGCTGGATATATCGGTAGTCATGTGGTTAAAGCTTTATTGCATGAGGGATTTGGCGTCACGGTGTATGATAACTTGTCGACAGGACAAACTTGTAATTTGTTCGCCGATGCCGAATTTGTAGAAGGTAATATTCTCGATTCCGCCTATTTAGAAAAGACAATGTCTAAGGGTTTTGACGCCGTAATTCA
Organism: uncultured Alphaproteobacteria bacterium; assembly: GCA_934277435.1. Classification (GTDB taxonomy): domain Bacteria; phylum Pseudomonadota; class Alphaproteobacteria; order RF32; family CAG-239; genus RUG410. The sequence goes on from CAKQUE010000005.1 coordinate 65,281, forward strand.
TTTGGCGGCAAAAAAAGCGGTTGGTGAGTCAATGGAAAATCCGCAGCTTTATTCGCAGAATAACATAAGCGGTTCAATCAATATTTTTAATGCCATGTTGAACACCGGCGTTAAAAATGTGGTGTTTTCTTCTACTTCGGCGGTTTACGGAATGCCTGAATATTTGCCATTAGATGAAAATCATCCGCTTAACCCGATGAGCTTTTACGGCTATACAAAAATGGCGATAGAACAAGTGATGAACTGGTATAGTCAAATCAAAGATTTTCATTACATTGCTTTGCGCTATTTTAATGCTGTCGGCTATGCTGCAGATGGCAGTATCCGCGGCAAAGAAAAAAATCCGCAGAATTTGCTGCCGTTGGTAATGGAAGTCGCTACCGGCAAGCGTGAAATATTGCACGTTTTCGGCAATGATTATGACACTCCGGATGGAACTTGTATCCGAGATTATATTCATGTAGAAGATTTGGCTGCGGCTCATGTTTTGGCAATCAAAAAATTGCTGGACGGCGGTGATTCGCAAGTTATTAATTTAGGGACGGAAAAAGGAACTTCCGTGTTAGAAATTATCAAATCCGTAGAACGCGTCAGTGGTAAAAAAATAAACTATGATTTTGCCCCACGTCGCGCCGGAGATCCGGCAAACGTGATAGCCACCAGCGCCAAAGCCGCAAAAGTTTTGGGTTGGAAAGCTAAATACACGGATATAGATGAAATTGTAAAAACAGTTTGGAGTTTAGAAAAATAATGGAAAGTTTAACGCAGATTTTTGCTAATCATCAGGCGATGTCGCCGCTGTTGCTGTGGACCAGTTTTGGTATTGCGGTTGTTTTGCTTTTGGCGGCCGATTTATTTTGGTTTAACCGCAAAAATGAGGAGCCGCATTTTTGGCACACGCTATGGATTTGCGTGGCCTATGTGGCGGCGGCGCTGCTGTTTGGCGTGTTTGTGATGTATGAAGACGGCGTCAAAAAAGGTATGGATTATTTTACCGGCTATTTGTTGGAAAAAAGTCTTTCTATGGATAATATTTTTGTGATGTCTATGATTTTTTCCTCGTTAGGCGTGCCAAAAATGTATCAGCACCGCGTTTTGTTTTGGGGAATTTTGGGCGCGTTGGTAATGCGCGGAATTTTAATTGGCGTCGGCGATGCATTGGTGGTTAAATTCCATTGGATTCTCTATATCTTTTCGGCATTTTTGATTTATACCGGCGCCAAGATGCTGCTGACCAAGGCAGAAAAACAAGGCAATATTCAGGATACAAAAATATATAAATGGCTGTCAAAGTTTTTTCATGTGACGCATGAAATTCACGGCGAGCATTTTTTCTACAAAAAAGACGGCAAGCACTATATTACACCGTTGTTTTTTGCATTGTTGATTATTGAAACCATGGATGTTGTTTTTGCTCTAGATAGCATACCGGCCATATTTTTAGTAACTACCGATGTTTATGTTGTATATACCAGTAATATTTTTGCCATTTTGGGCTTGCGCGCGCTATACTTTTTATTGGCGGCGATTATCAGTAAATTTGTATATTTGAAGCCCGCCATTTCTATTATTTTAATTTTTATCGGAATTAAAATTTTCTTGCCGCGCATTGGTATAGAAGTTGAAGAATGGCAATCGCTGAGTGTTACGGTTGGTTTATTGACCGGAGGAATTTTATTGTCACTGTTTAAAAAGAATAAGGCGCAAGAAAATGGATGATAGCAGGGTATATTTGAGCTTTGGCCGGCATGGCCGCTATGGGCATGACACGGCAATTGAACATATGAGTATGCTTGAGGCGTTTTGGGGTGGACGTATGATGGCGTCAAAACTGCCTCCTTGTGATGTGATATACTATTCTCCGCTTGCGCGCGCGGTGATGACTGCCAGATTTCAGGGGTTGGGGATGCATTGTCGGTATTTTCTGGAAAGTAAAGAGCTTGAAGAAGATATGTCGACTTTTGTAGTGCGAAAGTTTGTGGACAACATAATTCAAAGCTCGACTCCAGAAGAACGGCACTATCATTTTGTAACTCATCAGCCGATTATAGAAAAGCTGGGATTGCCGGAATTGGATACTTGCGGAATTTGTTTTTGCGTGGCGGAAAATTGGCAAGAAATGCTGGCTGAAAATTATGAGATTGTCAAGCTGCCGCGTCCAACAGGTGAAGAACTTTTTGAGCTTATGCAAAAACTTCGTATTGAGCCGGAAGATTTAGAAAAATTCAGCCCAAACGGAGTGTATAGCGCCCTCAGTCGTTTGTAAAAATTATTTTGTACATAATAAAAACAATCTTCCTAATTATTATCAGGTTAGGGGGATTTTTTTTGTCAAAAAATAATATTTTTTCTCGAAATACGCTTGATTATCAAAAAAAAATATGCTACATTGATAATGTAAAAAATATTATCAATGGATGCAATTAAGGAATTATTTTGGGATAAGAACTACAAAGTTTTATCTAGCCAAGTATTTCTATCCATGATAATTTGAGTTTTTGTTTGGTCTGCACATATGTGCAGATTAATATATAACTATTCAAGAATTAGTCAGCTTGAGTAGCCCTGTTTTCTTTTGAGAAAACATTTGACTGTTAATATGATTTCGGAAAAAGGTTTCTTCGGAGTTGTATTGACCTGTTTGTTTTTTTACAGACAGAAAAAATGTTTTCTTCAGCAAGAAAACAATGTTAGAGAAACCAAATTCAAAAAATAAATAAAATCTTTATAGCTATGCGTAGTTTACTGAATTTAGTGGGCGTTATCGTTTTTGTTGTTGTATCTTCCGTTTTTGGAGCTTGCACTCAAGAAGAAGTAGCCAATAACCTCGTGGCAAAGAAGCCCGGGGTTGTAACTGGAAAGTATGCGGACGAACTCATCCATAACTGGGATAGCACCAAAAGTACTGCCCGTGACAGGATGATTGCGACAACCACTATTATCTCTGTCCAAGACGGGGAAATAGTTGATGAGCGCAAGGAAGTTGCAAATCCTTTGATGGAGTGTAGCATCTTTGTAACAAAAGATGATTACACTATCGAGGAAAATGAACTTGACTGTTCTGCAGTTAGCAACAACATTCTGCGCAATCAGGATGTTAAGACTGTTGAAAACAATGGTAAGGCAGTTGCCGACACTGTTGTAGTCAACATGTCAGACGGTCAGAGCATCAAGTGCCCGTCTACCATCACCAGTTATACAACGACTGATGGTCACGAGATGGGCACTATTCAACTGAGTAGTGCAGAGCTTGTCTCTGTCAAGAACTTAGCTGCTGGAACTGGAACGCGAACCAATTCTTCTTATGTAAAGGCTGTCTACAACACTGTATACACAGTGAAGATGACCTACACTGAGAAGAACGTTAGTTCTGCCAAGGAGTTTGTTGTATATCTTACAACAAACGCTATCCGCCGCATTATCGCGGAGGATAACATCGCTACCGTTAAGGCGGAAAACAAGAACCGCGTCGTTATCGATGACAACACCGAAAGATGCTCTTTCGATGAGGTTATTACAATGACCAGCGGCGAAGTTATCCGCAATAGCAAGTCTATAATCTTGAACCGTGTGTTCAAGGGCATAGACCCATATGACAAGTTTGTGAGCAATTTCGCTTTCAACCTTACAAAGGTTAACGGTATCACAAACGGAAAGGATGGAAAGGTACGCGAGGATGCAGGTTGGACCATTTATGGTAAAACCGACCGTTACTCTGCAAACATCAGAAATGGTGTTGACGCAGATGCATTCAGTACTGATTATTCTCTTTACCATGAGCGTGCTTCCTTCAGAGACGATAAAATTGAAGTAACCTTTGGTTACGAAGATATTAGAATTTCTGAAACGAAGAACGAAGTTGTTCCTGTCACATCGGACAGAACTGGTTACGAAAAGTCAAACTATACAAACGGTATTCGTACCGTTTATATCGGTTACACTCAAAATATTGCTGAGAAAGTCAGTCTTTATAAGGCTGCACGCACTATTTTGGGGTATGACTACCGAGATGGCAACATTGTTGTTAACGACAACAATGTTATCGCCAGCGTGGTTTTCGTAACTCGTTATAGCGATGGCACTGAGGAGACAGAGAAGGTTAGCAAGACTTTCTCACGCTCTCTGAAGTGCACCAGCAACTGGAAGGCATATGAGAATGAGGAAACTCAGTTTACTCATATGTTGAACACAGTCCTTGCTTCTTCTGATGCAAAGCGCGATGGTGGTTGGTCTTGGAACGAGGAAACTCGCAACATTACCAACATCGCAAATCTTGTCAGCAGTGAGCAGACCAACTCTTGGGTTGCGTCTGTTCCCAACAACATCACCTTCACCCGCGAGGGTCAAACTTATACGTTTGACGTTATTAAGTTTGATGTCACGGGCGACGGAGGTAAGGTAACACTTACCTCTGATGCAGAGGAAATGTCGACATTTGCTTACAGTGCAGAAATAACTGTAAGCTTTGGCGACAACACTGTGAAGAGCACTGCTCCTGGAACGATTATCGTAGCCAAGGAGATTAAAGGCGACTTTCCCTCAGAATGGGGTAAGTTCGTCTCAGCTACTTCAACAGTGGCCGTGAATGAGGGTAACAATGGCTGGGTTTATACCTGGTCATTGCACTTCACAAACGGTACCCTTCCGGTTATCGTTGGTCGTGATGCTGCCAATGCGGTCGTTGACCAGAGCTTGTTCGAGAACGACACCAACACAAAGTTGAATGGTGCTGTTTATAAGGACAATCGATGGTCAAACTCTATCGCTGAGGACAAAAAGCATTATATGCTTTGGTCTAACAGCGAAGGAGTTGCTCAGGGAAGCATGATCTATGCTACCGCAACAATGTGGAATTGGAATAATGGACACAACACAGTGTTCACGTCTGATTTCACATTCAGCGTTGAGAACGGCGGTAAGAAGTTGGTTGTTAAGAAGAATGGTAAGGAGTTCGCAACATATCGAACTGCTGCTAAGTAATTTTAACGATTGACTTAGATTTTATTTTTTGGTTCTCTAAAAAGGACCATACATAGTTATTAACCGGTGGGGAGATGAGGACAATTTCTTGTCTCCCTACCACAAAAACTTGAATTTATGAAGAATATTGTTCTTTTCGTGGTAATGCTTATATCAGTTGTTAATGCACACGCACAAGTGGTGATTGACACGACGGAGATTAGTGATTTTGCTTACGTTGAAAACGTAAACAGAAAAACAGTCAATAGAGATTTTCGGTCGGTAACGACTGAAAAAGGTCGGTGTGTGTTAACGGAAACTGCGCCAAACTCTGGCGTAGAGCTAGGCGTTAACGTTGGAGTTGATTACTTCAACTCCATGGTTACGCCAACCGTTGGTGCTGAACTCGGCTACCACGGTCGGAACCTCAGTTTTTGGGGTTCTGCAAGCCTCGGACTCAGTAAGTATAACACTGAGTCAAACAGAGCGGGACAAAAATATATGATGACCAACTTCAACTTTGAGGCTGGTCTACGTCTTTTTGACCTACCCAGTGCGCGATTACACCAGAAAGAGGTGTGGTTGGTCGGTGATTTCGGCTACAAGGTTCGTAAGAACTACAATAGCTACACCGACGATGAGCACAACGGATCCCTTACCGTTGAGGTTAAGGGTTCTACGATGACTGTAGGAGCCGGCGTTCGCGTCGACTTCAAAAGTTACATGAAAAGATGTAATGTGTATGCCAAAGCCTTGGCATACACAGGACATGAGTACTTTGTTGACGGTTCAGAGAGCCGCTTCGGTGCCTCTCTGACCATAGGTATTAATTTCGTTATGGGCAAAAAAGCCTATAACGAAAAGGCAATAAGGGCGCTTTATGGGTCAAAAGCTGCCTATAAGCGCGCTTTGAAAAAGAAAATACCGGTAGAAAACTACTAGTAGTTCTAAAGCGGCGTTTTCCTGTTAAGGGAAAGCGCTGCTTTTTTGTATACAAAAAACGCCGTTTCGGTCAAACGGCGTTTTAAAAACTTCTGATTTAGCGATAAAGCGGCAGCTTTGTGTTGTATTTTCGATAATCTGTCAGCTCGTTTTTATCGTCCGGAGATTTAGGTTTTGCAGCTAAGTTGCTATGCTTAATCGGAAAAACTTTTACTCCTTCATAATCCACGGCTTCAGCCTCTTCTTTTTTCTTTTTAGCAATAGCGGCCTTGGCTTTGTCATAGTCTTTGGACGCGTGGTTATATTTTATGATTGTGTCAACATTCGGTGCTGGCTCTTTAGCCGGAACAGCCATTGGTTGTTGCAAAGCCTCGGTCGCATATGGCTGCGCCGTTGTCGGACATTCCGGCATGGTGCAAGGAACATATTTCGGCTGATAGGTTTGGCAAGACGGCAATTCGCACGGAATAGGCGCGGTCTGAACTTCAGCCTTTTTCGATTCGGCTTTTTTTACCTGAAAATCTTTTGGATTCATCGAAATTTCTTCTGGCAGACGCAGCAGCATATATCCCGAGCCGCCGCCAAACGCCGGACCAGATAAGCCGACAGAATAGAAACCTCCAATATAACCATAGTCCAAATCAATATAGTCTATGGCAAACAATGTTTTAACCGTGCTGGTGCCGATTGTGGTGATTTTGCAGTTGTAGCCGTTGTCTTCCATAATCACATTGTTGATATTTTTGGCATAGAGCAAAGTCTTGCTCGGGCGGCAGATCGGAGTTTGACCGTTATATGAAATATTCCAGTTCAGAATCAAATCCAAAGCCGAAGTGTTTTTGCTGCTGATAGATACATCAGTGATTTTTACGTCATCAATATAGAGATAAGCCGGAGTGATGCCAACGGTAATCGGCATAGAAACATATTCTTCTGTGCAGGCGTGAGTATTGGCGTCAGCGGCGCAGACCAACGCTTTTTTGCGTGCGTTGCTGTCAAGCATATGCAAAAGGGTGTTGTAAATATATTCTTTTGACATTGTTTCTTGAGCCGGAGCGCATTGTTTGGCGCGGCAAACAATGATAGATTTAGGCATTTTTATAGTAGGCTGCTGAAACGCCACAGCCGGAACCGGAGCCGGTTTTGACTCCTCTACTGTATGACAGCCCAAAAGCGCGAGGCAAGTCGCCGACAATATTCCTAATTTTTTTAACATATTGGTACCTTATATAAAATTAGTTATAAATCTTTAGACTAACTTAACAAGATTATATGAAAGAAAAGTAAATAAATTTGTGGTTGCGCAAAAAAAATAACGGCTTATGATAAAACGCTGGGAGGCGTTAATGAGATTTTTTTTGATTTTTTGTGCGGTAATGGGTGTGTGCGTAAATGCTTTTGCCCAATTGCATGCGGTTGATGGCGATTCGCTTGAAGATGAAAATAGACGTATTCGTCTGGAGGGTATCGACGCGCCAGAATATAAACAATATTGCTTTGATGAACACAAACAAAAATATATGTGTGGTCAGGATTCGCTTAAATATTTGCAAAATTTGATGGCGGGCAAAAAAATTACTTGTCAGTGCGAGTCTGAGCCGGATAGATATAAACGAGAACTATGCGTTTGCTTTGCCGATGATTTGGAACTCAATCGGCAAATGGTGGCGGCAGGGCAGGCGGTGAGTTATCTTAGTGATAGGTATGCCGCAGAAGAAAAAACGGCAAAAATGCAAAAAAGTGGAATTTGGCAAGGCAAATTTATGCGTCCGGCGCTATATAGAGCTATGGAACGCGAAAAAGAGCACAAATGGTGCAAAGCTAATCCTGCGGAATGTAAAATTCAAAAAGAACGCAAAAAGGCCTATAAAAAAGCTAAATATCATAAATATAAATAAAAACTTGCTGTTTGCTAACTTGAAATCAGAATAGTCAGTTTTACCACTTTTGGTTATTTTATTAATTACCCAGATTATTTTATAGAAAAAGTATTTTCAATTTTTAATTATAGTACAAGTGTTTTGCTGATTATTTCATTGATTTATTCTATTTATAAAAGTTTCAAGAAATAGTCATAAGTTTTATATTTGTATACGTTTAATATAAAAAATATAATAAAAATATTGATTTTAAATAAGATTATTATTATATCATTTAATGATAGTACTATCATTGTTTTTATAATTTTAAAAAAGGAATTAAAAATGGTAAATAAACCAAAATATACTGGTAATTGCTCAATTAAAGGAGTTGCCAAAAAATTTAAAGAATTGAAATATATGACAGATATTTCTCATACAGTTTCCACAGGAAATAAAAAAGCCGATAAAGCTATAGCTAAAGTGGGAGCTGGTATTCTTAGCAAAGTTGTAAAAAGTCCGCAAGGAAAAGCCATATTATATGGTGCAAAAATAGCTTATCCTTATGTTGAAACTGGTTCTGCAAATATTGCCAGAGCTAAAGTAACTTATGATGAAACTTGTAAGCGAAAAAAATAATTGCATAATGTGATGTTTTTGTAATAATATAACTAAAAAGTGAAAGGAGTAAAAATGAAATTGTATTCTAAAGAAGCCCTGCTTTTAGGCGGATTATATACTGTTTTAGCTATTCCTTTCACTTATTTAAATAAAACAAGCAGCGGAATCTTATTGTTGCTGTTTATCGGTTTAGCAATAATGCTTTATTTTAAGAAAAAACTTATGTTTTTAGAACGTATGATTTCCAGCTATCCTAAAATTTCAAGTTGTTTAAGTTCTATGGGGTGGTATCCTTATATTTTTATAATCTTTACAGTCAGTTTTACCGCTTCCGGTTATTTTTTTGATTATCAAGATGATTCCATAGGAAAAGTATTTTCAATTTTTGATTATACTACAAGTATCTTGCTGATTATTTCATTGATTTATTCTATTTATAAAAGTTTCAAGAAATAGTCATAAGTTTTATTTTCTATTCGCTATAAAGAAAAGCTCTGCTAAAAAACAGAGCCTTTCAATATTGGAGATAGATATAAAACAAAATTAATCTTCGGTTTCAGGTTCGTCATCACCAATCATTTCTGTGGTCAAGTGACCTGCGTCAGCACGGATTTTATTTTCAATATCTTCGGCAACTTCCGGATTCTCCATTAAATAGCGTTTGGCGTTTTCACGGCCTTGACCGATTTTGTCGCCATTATACGAGAACCAAGCGCCGGCTTTTTCAATAATTCCGGATTTTACGCCCAAATCAATCAGTTCACCGGTTTTAGAAATTCCTTCGCCGTACATAATGTCAAAGTCAACAGTCTTAAACGGAGGAGCCACTTTGTTTTTCACAATCTTTACGCGGGTTTGCGAACCTATAACTTCATCTTTGTCTTTAATCGCACCCACGCGGCGAATGTCCATACGCACAGAGGCATAGAATTTCAAAGCGTTACCGCCGGTTGTTGTTTCCGGATTGCCAAACATGACGCCAAGTTTCATGCGAATTTGGTTAATAAAGATAATCAGAGTGTTAGAGCGGGCAACCGTGGCGGTCAATTTACGCAAAGCCTGACTCATCAAACGAGCTTGCAACCCCATATGCGCGTCACCCATCTCGCCTTCTAATTCGGCCTTTGGTACCAAAGCGGCCACCGAGTCGACAACCATCACATCAATAGCGCCGGAGCGAACCAATGTATCGGCAATTTCCAAAGCCTGTTCGCCGGAATCCGGTTGTGAAACCAGCAAGTTCTCTATATCCACGCCAATTTTTTTTGCATACGACGGGTCAAGAGCGTGTTCCGCGTCAATAAAAGCGCAAGTGCCGTTGCGTTTTTGCGCTTGAGCAATTACGCTCAAAGCCAATGTTGTTTTACCAGAGCTTTCCGGACCATAAATTTCAATAATACGTCCCTTTGGCAATCCGCCGATTCCCAAAGCAATATCAATACCCAAAGAACCGGTTGGAATAGCTTCTATATCAATATTGGTGTTTTGCCCAAGGCGCATAATAGAACCTTTGCCGAACGCGCGTTCAATTTGGCTCAGGGCGGCGTCTAACGCTTTATCTTTTTCCATATTTATTTTCCTTAAAAAATTATCCTAAATTCTTTATCTCGCATTTTAAGCAAAAACTCAACACGAGTCTGAATTTATCCGCTGAAATGTATATTGTTCTAATTTTGTTCTTATAGCAAGCAATTTATTATAAATTTGTGAATAATTATTTAAAAATTGCGCCGCGCCGCAAAAAAGTGCTAAGTAAAAAACAAAGGAGATATACAATGCTGGAAGATGCTTATCGGTTGCTGAAAGAAAAATCGGAAGAATGTTTGCAAAAAGTGGTTCATGACGAATTTTTTGCGGGCTATACCAAAGAAAAAATCCGTCATTCCTATCAAGTTATGGGTGCCGGCAACTATATTGTTCCGCGTGTAGAATGGCTGAAAAGCAAAGATTCTGAGTATGTTGACATGGTAAAGTCGGCAGTGCTTTTGCATGATATTTGCCGATTCGCAGAGATAGAGGAAAAATGTTTGCACAACCGGAAAATAGACCACGGAGTCGCCGGCGGCGAGTTTTTGCGCACTTTACCGGAGTTTTCAGACATTCGCATTTGGCTGCCGATAAAACACCACGGACATTTGATAGAAGCTCTGTATGCTGATGAAGAATATAAAAATATAGCGGACGAGAACCTGAAACAGGAGGTTGCTCGTATTTGCTTTATTATCCGCGATGCTGATAAAATAGCCAATTTGCGGATGTTGGCCTATGAACCAAAAATGCGTTACTTGTTTTGGGGTAAAAAAGATATAGTGCCGGAAATTGATGGTAAAATTTCTGAACCATTATGGAGGGATTTGAACAAAGACATTACATTGCCGCGCCTCAGCGATGCTACGCCGGCTGACTGTATGGCCGGTTATTTGTCGTGGTATTATGATATCAACTATCAATATGCTATTGATTTTTGCACTAAACTGAATGTTACACCGATTTTGGTGGATTTATTCAAGCAAATTTGCACCGATGAAGATTATAAAGTAAAATTACTTGACCGATTCGCAAACTTTTTACAAAATCACAAATATTTGCGCTAGGCCTTATTTCCAAAGGCTTTTACGGTTGCGAAATTCTTCAATGGTGGCGGTGACAATGGCTCCAAACAAAACGATTGTCCACCATGAATACATCCAAATCAGTAAAATAGGTACAGTGGCAAGCGCGCCGTACAAGGTTTTATAAGTAACGTTCAGTGCCAAAAAAAAGCCAAATCCGCTACGCAGCAGCAAGGTTAAAATCAAGGTTACGCACGCGCCGTTGAAGGCGCTCGAAACGCGGATTTTTTTGTTTGGCACAATCACATACGACAGCCACAAAAAAACAAAAGTGATTAAGTTTGGCGCAACAAAAGTTACAAAAAAATTATAGCCCAAAAAGTGTTCGGGATGAAAATATTTTAGCGTAATCAAATAGCCTTTTAATGATAGGGCAGTACCAACCAGTAAAGGACAAAGCGTGATAATTGTCCAATAAAGCGTGATTTTAGTGGCAATTCTGCGATGTTTTTTGACCTTAAAAATAAAATTAAAGCTATTTTCGATGGTTGATAGCAGTAAAATAGCGGTAATTGCAATACCTAAAACGCCGATGGTGGTGAGTTTGCTGGAGGCGTTGACAAACTGCATGATGTAGTTTTGAATATTTTGCTCAATGTTCGGCACAAAATATTGAATGAGCGAGTCTTGCACCTGTGCTCGCACGTTTTCAAACACCGGAAACGCGGCAAAAATAGAAAGAGCGATGGCAATCAGCGGTACCACGGCAATCAGAGTGGTATAACTCAAAGAGGCGGCAACCCGTAAAATCATTGCGTCTTTGGTGCGGATACGCAAATATTTGAGAAATAAATGACAGAGTTTAGTAAATTTTGCGATGTCGAATTTGTTTGCCATTTTACAACTTTCAAAAAAATGTTTACAAAACGGATAAATTTGTATAAGTATCTCTACAGTAACTTACTTCCAAAAAGGGAAGTAGTCTAGAACAAAATTTATAAAGGAACTAGAAAATGGCTATTGAACAACTTATGGCCGGTAAAAAAGGCTTGATTATGGGCCTTGCCAATGACAAATCTATTGCTTGGGGTATCGCTCAGGCTTTGAATGCGCATGGTGCGCAGATTGCAATTTCATACCAAAATGAAATGCTTGAAAAAAGAGTTAAACCTTTGGCCGAACAGCTGAACAATCCTCTGTTGATAAAATGTGATGTTTCTGATTCTGCGTCAGTTGAAGCTTGTTTTAAAGAATTGGGCGAAAAATGGGGCAAAATAGACTTTGTTGTTCACGCTATTGCTTTTTCGGATAAAGACCAATTGCGTGGTCGTACAATTGACACCACATTAGATAACTTTACAATGACAATGCACATTTCTTGCTACTCATTCTTAGAAGCTTGCCGCTGTGCATCTCCAATTATGAATGAAGGCGGTTCAATTGTGACTTTGACTTACTTGGGTTCAGAACGCGTATTGCCAAACTACAATATTATGGGTGTGGCTAAGGCTGCTTTGGAAGCTTCTGTTCGCTATGCCGCTGTGGATATGGGCAAGCAAGGCGTTCGTGTAAACGCTATTTCTTCCGGCCCGATTAAAACTTTGGCTGCTGCCGGAATTGGCGATTTCCGCACAATTTTGCGTTGGAATGAATTAAACGCTCCGCTGCAACGCAATGTTCATCAGACCGAAGTTGGCAATATGGCTTTGAGCTTGTTGTCTGATTTGGGTTCTGCCGTAACCGGCGAAGTTCTGCACGTTGATTGCGGATATAACACCATTGCGATGGTAAATATTGATAACGCTGCTGAAAGTGCAGATGTTCTTAAAGAATTTTAAGCTGCCATATATCAGCAAAAAAGTCCCCAATTTTTTTAATCGGGGGCTTTTTTTATTGCAAGCGCTGTAAAAATATTTTAATCTGCGAAGCGAAAGGTTAAAAATAAATGGTTAAAATTTCGGCATATATTGTTACACTGAATGAAGAAAAACGTTTGGGTAAGACCTTGCAGGCTCTAAAAAAAGTCGCAGATGAGATTTTTGTGATAGACAGCGGCAGTACGGATAAAACTCAAAAAATAGCTGAAAAATACGGTGCAAAATTTGTGTTTCATAAATGGAAGAACATTTCGGCGCAAAAACATTATGGGCAGGAGCTTTGCCATAATGATTGGGTGTTGTCTTTAGACGCTGATGAAGTTTTGTCGCCGGAGTTGATAGCCGAGATTAAAGAAAAAATGAAAAAGCCGGCGGCTGATGCCTATAAAATGAAGATATGCGATATGCTTCCGGGGGATAAAAAACCGCGTTTATTTGCCAAAACCTATAATCAGGTTCGTTTGTATAACCGTAAAAAAAACAATATGCCGGATGATTTAACAAATGACCGAGTTGTGGTTGGTGAAGGCGCGGTGGTGGAGCAATTAGAGTCAAAAGTTTTTCACTATTCATACATATCTTTAACTCAAACATGGTTTAAGCTGAATATGTATACCGACGAATTGGTAAAAACAGCGGTTGAGCAGGGTAGGAAATATTCTAAATTGAGGCTGTATACAGAATTTCCGCGTCAGTTTTTGGTATATTATTTCAAAAAACGTTATTTTTTGTATGGAACTTGCGGATTTTGGATGGCAACTACCTACGCATATTTTCGCTTTTTGAAAATAGCCAAGTGGTTTGAGTGGAAAGCTTTAAATTCTGTAAAATAAATATTTTTGTTTAAAAAAACAAAGCCGTTCTTCTACTTTAGAAAGAACGGCTCTATTTGTCTACTTTACATTGTAACATACCATGGACATGGGGTTAAACGTAAAGGAACTACCATCAATCAACAAGAGCTTGCGGCTCTGAATTGTACGGGACAGCAAGATTTTTCTGTCTGGATAGTTGAACACCGTACCGACTGATACGGGCCAAACTAGCGTGTCGTCGTCAATAGACACCTTCCTTCCTTGAAGGATATCAAGGAAATTTTTGCCATGCTGAACGCACGGGATAATTTCCTTGATAACCGGATTTTTGTAATCCAGTAGGTGGGGCCTTCTATTGAAAGACAACCATTTAGGTAATTTAATTAAACAAACTACCTTTCCACTCACCACTTTAAGGTCTACTATACTCTCCATAGTCATCATAATAATGCTTAATAATTAAAAAACTACACATTTTATACAGTTTTTTGTGCTTTTTGTCAATAACTTTTTTAACCGAAAATTAAAAAAACTTCCGAAAAGTATCGGAAGTTGATAAAATTTAATTGCGAATCTTGAATTTTAATCTTCGCGGTTAATTCCTTGCATTGCCAGCAGCGTATTCATTCTGTCGCGGTTAGCTTCTTCACGATAGCTTGTTCTTTAGCGAGTTTTCTTTCATTGTCAACAGTTGCTGCTGCTACCTCATGAATGTTTTTTTAGCTTCTACTTGAGCTTTTTTTATAAAACACGTTTTGCAGCATTTGTCATATTTTTTCTCCTAAAATGTTTGTTCAGAATATAAAGTATCATTTTATACTTATTTTTTCAACTTATTGCATGGAATATTTCAGACATAACAAAAAACCGCCATTTTTCTATACAGAAAAAAAGCGGTTAATTGTTTCAGTTAGTTTGCAGCCATGGCGCGCAGCATCTTCTGACGGTTACGCCAATGGCACTTTTTTGAAGTACCGAGCCCGATAGACTCTGCGTGTGCAAAGTCATCGAGCCGAAGCTGCTCGCGTGCCTCGTCCTCGGTGAAACCTTGTTTCACGTAAAACTGAAGCAAGGTATTACGAAGACGGGCTGCAGAAGCAATAGCCCGTGCATGACGTTCTTTGGCGAGGAACATAGCGGCTTCACGACCGATAGCTTTCTCTGCAACAGTCAGTGGGCGAGCCAAAGACTTTAAAGAACTTAACACACTGTTTGCAGACTCAACTGAAGAAATATACATGTTATTATTCATACTGTATAAAGCTAAAAAATTGAACATAATGATATCTAATACAATTATACTTATATCATTTTTATATATTTTTGTCAACACCTATTCATTAACTTTCTAAAAAAAATGTTGTATTTGCGGCGGTGTCTGTTAATATTGCAGTAAATATCAATAACAGAGCTGTTAAAATGGAAAAAACACAAAAAAAATTAGGAATTATTGCCGGAGGTACCGGACTGCCAAAAATGCTGATAGAGCATTGCTTGGACACCGGCAGAGAATTTTATGTACTGGCAATAGAAGGTAACGCCGATAAGGCGGCTTTTACCCCGCTTATTCCGCATAAATGGATTCGCATCGGGCAAGCCGGAACTGGTTTTAAGACTTTTGCCGATGAAGGTGTGGAAGAAGTTGTGATGATTGGCACAATACATCGCCCGACCTTGTCAGAGTTGGTTCCGGATTTGCGCACGGCGGCTTTTTTTGCTAAAATCGGAATGAAAGCTTTGGGCGACGATGGTATTTTGCGCGCCCTGATTAAAGAAATAGAGTCTGAAAATATGCGAGTCGTCGGTATTCATGAAGTTATGCCGGAATTGCTGGCCAAAGAAGGTGTTTTGACAAAGCATAAACCAGATAAGCAGGCCGAAGCCGATATTGAACGCGGCGTGGAAGTCGGCTTGGCGCTGGGGCGGTTAGACGTCGGACAGTCGGTTATTGTGCAACAGGGACTAATTTTGGGTGTTGAAGGTATTGAAGGAACCGATGAGCTGGTGCGCCGCTGCGGTACATATCAGCGCAAAGGCGCAGCCGGAATTTTGGTTAAACTGCGCAAGCCGCAGCAAGATTTGCGCATAGATTTGCCGGCTATCGGTACGCGAACGATTGAAAATCTGCATAAAGCCGGTTTCCGCGGTTTGGCTGTTCATGCCGGAAACGCGCTGATGGTTGACGCCGAAGAGGTTATAAAATTAGCTGATAAATACGGAATGTTTATAAAGGGAATTATACCGGAGGAGAAAAAATAATGAAATATTATCTGATTGCTGGAGAGCCGTCCGGAGATTCTTTGGGCGCTCGTTTAATCAAAGCTTTGCGCCGCAAAGATAAAAATGCCGAATTTTACGGAGTCGGCGGCGAGGGAATGCAAACTGAAGGTATGAAATCTTTATTTAATATCAGTGATTTGGCGGTTATGGGCTTGGCCGAGGTTATTCCAAGCATTCCGCGCGTGTTGCGCCATATCAATGAAACGGTTGCCGATATTCAAAAAGTACGGCCAGATGTGGTAGTAACCATAGATAGTTGGAGTTTTTCGGCGCGTGTTCATAAAAAACTGCGTCAGCTTAAATTAAATATTCCGCAAGTGCACTATGTGGCACCGCAGGTTTGGGCTTGGAAAAAGAAACGCGCCCGCACCATGTATAAATATATTGATTTGCTGCTGACTTTGTTTCCGCAAGAGCCAAAATATTTTACGCCATATAATTTGCAGACTGAATTTGTCGGTCATCCGGTGATAGAAAGCGAAGTGGTAAACGGAGTTAAAGGAGATTTCAAAAAACGTCATCATATTCCGGAAGAAAACCGCTTGTTATTGGTTCTTCCGGGGTCGCGCCATAATGAAGTAGAACGCTTGCTGCCAACGTTTTTAGAAGTAGTAAAGCAGCTGCATGAACGCTATAACGATTTTTCTTTTGTCATTCCGACAGTCAGTACAGTTGCTGCACAGGTTAAGGAGATGGTAAAACAATCTGGTTTGCCGATAGAAATTGTGGAAGGAACAAAAGAACGTCACGACGCTTTCAAGAGCGGTGATGTGGCGATTGCGGCGTCCGGTACGGTGGCGCTAGAACTGGCTATTGTCGATGTTCCGCACATTATTGCCTATAAAGTACCTAAGCTGACCGAATGGCTGGCGCGTCATTTTATTCATATCCAATTTGTGAATTTAAGCAATATTTTGCTGGGTAAAGAAATTGTTCCGGAATTGTTGCAGCAAGATTGCTGTGTTGAAAAAATTATGTACTATGTAGAGCAGTTTATGAAGCATAAGCCGGTTTATAATCAGCAAATGGACGGTTTTGAAAAAGTACGTAAATTGCTTGGCATGGGACAGCAGACACCTAGTGATAATGCCGCTGAAGCTATTATAAAGACAATAAAAAACTATAAAAAATGAAAATTTTTCGCAAAATAAAAGGCTATGTTTCAGAAAATTTTTTGTCTGAACAGGGCCGGTGGCTAGCTTGGACGCCGTTTTTGTTTGGTTTGGGCATAGCCTTGTATTTTGCTTTGCCGTTTGAGCCGAATTATTGGTATAGTTTAGGCGTGTTTGAGGCGACGTTACTGTTTTTTTATTTATTGCGTCATAAAGGGGTACATCTGCTTTTTACGGCGATTATTTTGGCTGAATTCGGTTTTATGGATATTCAGCTGCAAACTTTGCTGAAAAGTCGCAAGGTGGTGTTTACATCGGAATTTACGGATTATATCAAAGGGCAAATCAGCGCAGTTTCGTATAATGAAAAAGGGCGGAAACGCTTGCTTTTGCAAAATACCGAAAATTTTGATGAGCCGCTTAAGGGAAAATATCGCGTTACTGTGATGAATTATGAAAACACCAAATTAGAAGTTGGACAGTGCGTGGAGCTAGTTGGTACGTTTTTTCCGCCTTCTCCGGTGCCGGTACTAAATGGTTTTCAGCTGGATAGAAAATATTTTTATGAAGAAATAAGCGGTATTGGCTATGCTAATAGTTCAATATTTGTGATTGATTGTGAGCAAAAGCATGCATCATCTTTTAGGATTCGCCTCAACAAAATCCGGCAGCAGATTACTAATGGCGTGGCTGCGATTTTGCCTCCTGACGAAGCCGGAATTGTTGATGCGGTGTTGATTGGCGAACAGAGCCGCACACCAAAGAAAATAATTGAAAATTACCGTGATTCGGGACTGGCGCATTTTTTGTCGGTTTCCGGTTTGCATATGGGCGCGATTGCCGGTCTGGTGTTTTTTGTGCTGCGGTTTTTGTTGGTGCTGTTTAGCGGCATAGCTCTGCGCTATGATGTTAAAAAATTGGCGGCAGTTGGAGCGATTATTTTTAGCGCGCTCTATTTGCTTGTTTCGGGAATGGCTGTGCCGGCGGAACGCGCTTTTATTATGACGGCGGTGGTGCTGCTGGGAGTTATTTTTAACCGACAGGCTATTTCTATGCGGATGGTCTGTTTTGCCGGTTTGGTGCTGTTGATAATTTCGCCGCAAGCCTTGATTTCTATTAGCTTTCAAATGTCGTTTGCGGCGGTGGTTGCCTTAATCGCTTTTTATGAAAAATATGCGCACAAAATAGCTTTATGGTCGGTAAATAGGGGAATTTTAAGTAAAATTTTCTTTTATTTAGCGGGAATTGTGATTTGCGATTTTGTGGCTAGTTTGGCGACAATGCCGTTTGCCATTTATCATTTTCACCGTGTTTCAGTTTATACAAGTTTAGCCAACTTGCTTGCCGGTCCGCTGATTGGTTTGATTTTAATGCCGCTGATTTTGCTGTGTTTAGTTGCTCTGCCGTTGGGGTTGGCACTGTACCCGCTGAAAGCTCTGGGTTATGGCGTGGGCTGGCTCAATAGAATAACCGAATTTGTTTCGGCTTTGCCGCACAGCGTGGCGTATGTGGATTCGCTGCCGTTTTGGGGATTTACTTTAATCGTCTGCGGCGGCTGGTGGCTGTGCGTTTGGCAAAGAAAATGGCGCTTGTGGGGAGTGTTGCCGATTTTGATTGGCGTTGGTTCAATGTTTTTCGGCTCGCAGCCGGATATGGTTTTTGCGCCCAAAGGCGAGGGGATAGCCTTGCGCGACCAAAATGGAGAAATGCTGCTTATGCCACAGAAAACAGATAGCTGGACGGTTTCTGTTTGGCGTGAAAATTTGCATTTGAAAGAGTTGAATAAAAAAGAAAAAGAAGAGCTGAAAGAAATTTTTGCCGGCAGCAAAACAGATTTTGAGAGTATCAATTTAAAATGTGAGGCGGAAAAATGTATCTATCTGGATTCGATAGAGTTTTCCAAGCAAGGTAACATCAAAATAAACGGGAAAAATATTGACAATAGCGTCGGAGGGTATATCTTTAAGAAAAATAAAACAAAAGTAGAGTCGTTGCAGCCGCATGGTGTCTGCAGACCGTGGCGCGGTTGCATTAAACAAGAAAGGAATAATGATGACTGAATCTGTTGTAAAGGTTGAAAATGAAAAAAATTTGCTGACTGCATTTGTGGCCGGTTTCAAAAATATGTTTGATTTCAAAACTCGTGCCAGCAAATATGATTATTGGGCGTTTGTGTTTGCCAATATTCTGTTTAGTTTGATTTTGATTGTTGCCGGAATGCTTTTGTCGCCGTTATTCCCTATAATGGCACTGTATGGAGGCATAATTATATACTATGCGTATTCAATAGTGGAATTTATTGCCGTTTTGGCTTTGTCGGTACGTCGTTTGCATGATACTAATCACAGCGGTAAAATTTTATGGCTGCCTTTAGTATTTGTACTGGGTGTAGCACTGGGAACAGGGATGTTTCAGTATATGAAAAATATTGGTTCTATATTTTGGGTTTTGGGTATTGGTTTGTTTGCGGCTTCTACGCTTGTGGCTTTGGGCATCACTTTATGGATTTTTATTTTGTGTTTGCGTAAAGGTCAAACCGAAGAAAACAGATTTGGTAAACCGGTTGATGAAGCGGTAGAATATAATAAGTTTGCCAATATCTATATTATTGCATATTTAGTGATAAATGTTGCCATCAGCGTTATTGGTTTTATATCGGAAAATGACGACAATCAGCTAAGCGCTGCTAATCAAAACACAGATACGGTTGTTTCTGAAACAGAAACTACAGCAGCTGAGGCTGTTAGCGACGCAAAAAACGAAACAAAACCGGAAACGCAAACTGAAGATTCAGCAGAAACTGAAACTCCTAATGTTCCAATGCATGAAAGTGCAGAATAATAAAAAAATGCTTGCAAAGAACGATGTTTTACGTTTTAATGCAAGCATTGATTTGCAGATGTAATTCAATGGTAGAATAGAAGCTTCCCAAGCTTATAACGGGGGTTCGATTCCCCTCATCTGCTCCAAAAAACAAATGCACCCAATAGGGTGCTTTTTGTTTTTTTATATAGAGGGGAATCGAACCCTGAGAGGGCTTGAGGAAAAACATCTATCCGGTGGATAGATGTTTGCCGAAAAGGCGCAGATTGCCAAAGAGCAAGCAAGCGACAGCGAAGTGAAGCGATTTGCAGCAATCAAGTCTTCCCCTCATCTGCTCCAAAAAACAAATGCACCCAATAGGGTGCTTTTTGTTTTTTTATATAGAGGGGAATCGAACC
>CAKQUE010000006.1 GCA_934277435.1 uncultured Alphaproteobacteria bacterium
TAGTATTTTTGTAGTATTTTAAAAAATTAAAAAGGGCTATGAATTAACATAACCCTTTGATTTTTAATGGTACGCGCACAGGGATTCGAACCCTGGACCCACTGATTAAGAGTCAGTTGCTCTAGCCAACTGAGCTATGCACGCATAAAATCAATGTATCCATTGTATAAAACATTATGTTTTGGTTTGCAACACTTTTTTTTAAGAATATTGCGCAAAAAAATATTTTTTATGTTTTTATCTAAAATAACTTGATTTTTGTCTAAATATATGCTAATAAAGACGTAATTGAGAATTATTTTTATCATTATTTTATTAACAAAAAGAGGGAACGGGACGTGTAAAAGGACACCCCCTCTCTAAACAAACCCAGATTTATTATGGCTAAACTTGAAATTTTGGCAGATGATGCAAAGCAACAGATTTCTGATTTGAAGTTGTATCGCTCTGGTTGGGCAAATGACATTCGTGAAGGTTGGACGTTCGGTGATCAGGAAGCAAAGAAAATTCTGTTTGATTTGTATGAAATCTCCGGCTCCGTCATTTTGGCGCTGGAACAGGTTGTAAGCGGTCATTATCGTGACAAAATGGCAATGATTTTGGTTTTGAACAAACTGAAAGAGTTGGTACAGTCCGAGGCTTTTACAACGTATGCCGATTTTAGTGATTTAGGATTTATGCATGTTATCAGTGCGGGAACTAAACACCACATCAGAGTGATGTTTGATTGTCTGAAAATTTTGACTGCTTAGTCGATACTGTCTATTAAAGCGTAAAGTTTTTTAACTTTGCGCTTTTTCTATATCAAAAAGCCCGCCAAAAGACGGGCTTTCTAAATCCGTTAAAAACCAGATTATCTTGAGTAGTACTCGATAACCAGATTTGGTTCCATCATAGCAGCGTATGGAACATCGTCAAACTTAGGTACAAAAGTATATTTTGCAGTAAGTTTTTTAGCATCTACTTCCAAATAACCAGGGAAATCACGAGATTGAGATTCAATAGCAGCAGCTACCAAAGCCAAACCTTTTGATTTTTCACGAACTTCAATAACATCACCAGCTTTAACTTGATAAGAAGGAATGTTAACTTTTTTGCCGTTAACTGTAACATGGCCGTGGTTTACAAACTGACGAGCAGCAAATACGGTTGGAACAAATTTAGCTTTGTATACCAAGTTGTCCAAACGAGATTCCAACAAACCAACCAAGTTTTCAGCAGCATCGCCAGAGCGACGGATAGCTTCGGCATAATATTTGCTAAATTGTTTTTCAGAAATATTACCGTAGTAAACTTTCAATTTTTGTTTAGCGTTTAATTGTTCGCCGTAGTCAGTAACTTTTTTCTTTCTTTGACCATGTTGACCAGGGCCGTAAGAACGTTTGTTGAACGGGCTGTTTGCATCACCCCAAAGATTTTCGCCATAGCGGCGGCTGTTTTTCTTTTTAGCAGCAACAATACTTTTCATAAATTTAATCCTTTATTTTTTTGTTTACATTATTGTCCCGATAGTCTCACGCCAAAATACGGAAACGAGGTTGCTCATTTACACAATCTACATTCTCGGAAGTGGTGCTACAATAACGTAAAAAAAATGTTTTTTCAAGCAAAAAATATAAAAATGCAAGAGTAAAGTATAAATAGCAGTAAGACATCCCATAAATTACAAGGCAAAAATGAAATCATAGGCGATATATAAGATTATTTTAATATTTAGAGGCTATAAACACCTTTGGTGTATCACTATGGTGTATCAGCCGTTTTTTTGCTGTTTTTTAGAAAAATTACAAAAAAAATCTCCCAAAAATCAGGGAGATATTATCATATTGGCTGCTTCACCTGGACTCGAACCAAGATTGACGGAGTCAGAATCCGCTGTCCTACCATTAGACGATGAAGCAATTCATTTTTTTAACAAGCAAAGTAATAAGTCAATTTTTATAACTTGTCAAATACTTTTGTTAAAAAAATCTTCACATTTACAAAATCTGTGTTACATTGCCAGTAAAGGAGTATAAAATGTCAAAAAAATCTTTTTTACATAATATCTGGAATATCATAATTGGGGGAAATGAAACTCCAAACCAGCGTCACATTTCTGTTTCTCAAGCCGATAATTTGCAAAAAAAATATTTGGAATCCCGTAAAAATGCGGCAATAATTGCCGATTATCCTCCTTATGTGGACATTGCCAGACAAATGTTTTCAGAAAAAAGTGAGATTTTCAAAGCGGCTGTTTTTTATTTGTGTCGCATTGCTGAAAATGAAAGTAAATATGCCGAAGCAATTGTTTCAGTTATGAAAGAATATCAAAAAACTGCACAAAGATCTGAAGAAGATATGGAATATTTAGCAAAAAAAATTGTACAGGCTGAAAAAAATTTGCATTTTTCAGCATAAAGTTTTAATTTTGCCCTTGAATATAACTAAAGTATGATTACTTCAAATTGTGGTAATAGTATTGTAACTAAATTTAACAATGAGGAGTAATTATGTCTACTGGAACTGTAAAATGGTTTAATACTCGCAAAGGGTATGGTTTTATTCAGCCTGCTGTTGGCGGCAAAGATGTTTTTGTGCATATCACAAAACTAGAAGAAATTGGTTTACGCCGCTTATATGAAGGTCAAAAAGTTGGCTATGAACTTTATACTGATCGCGGGCGAATAGCTGCCGGAAATATTGTGGTCCTTGGCTGAAAAAAATTTTTAGGGATTTAACTATTGACAATTAAAAAGTAGCGTGCTATAAGCTGGCTACTTTTTAATTATATAGATATTATTAGTTAAGTTTATAAGATGACACCATGTCTCTATAGATAGTCGGCCATATTTCGTTGTGAAACGTGTTATGGTTTGTTTTACGAAACTGTGTAAATTACTGTCAAACTACTAAAAAAATTTTTATGAAATAGTAGGCTGTTTCTATCTTGTTGTGAAACACGGTAGAAACCTTTATTTTTACACCAATTCATAAAGCAACCTTAATTAAACAGTATCATGATTAGTTTATGTTATGTTGTGAAACATGGCCAAAACACATTTTTATTAACAAACTTCCCGCCCTTAACCAGCCGGAAGTTTTTTTGTTTTTTGTGTATACAATCTTTAGCCGTTGATTTTTTAGCTGCATAATGCTATTTTTTAACAAATACATTATAAAGGAACAGCCTATGAAAAATTATTCTTTATTGTTTTTTTTGAGTATATTGTCTTTATCATTTACCGCCCAAGCCGAAACTGTGGAAACAGATATTTTAGCCGACGAACCAGTAGCGCCAAAAGAGCAAGAAAAAGCTCCGGTCAAACAAGCAGAGGTCTCAAATTCTGCATCAGTGCCGCTGACTAATGCCGATGATTTGTTTTTTTCGACTAAAGACAATAAAGAAATTGTCTATAATAAAAATGGCTCGCTCTTTTCCGGCGCAGTCAAAAAGAAAGATGATGAAGGGCGTATGATAACCTATTTTTATCGCAACGGATTGCGCAACGGCATTACGTCAGCTCACTTTGAAGACGGTAAAATCGAGTTTGAGATAACTTATCGCAAAGGTCAAAAAGAAGGCGAAGAGATATATTTTTATGAAAATGGTAATCCTAAAGCCAAACGCACCTACAGCGCAGATGTCCAAAATGGTCCAGAAGTGTTGTATGACATAAACGGTCGCCCAACGCAGCAGAATAACTATGTTAACGGTTTATTGGACGGTGAAACAACATATTTTGACGCCAATGGTAATCGCACCAAAATAGAACACTATAAAGCCGGTATAAAAAATGGCGTAGAACATATAGTTGTTGAAAATATGCTGCAAGAAGAAAATAATTATATCGACGGCAAAAAAAACGGCGTTACCAAAAAATATAATAAAGAATATCTGACCGATGAAATTAATTATACGGATAATCAAAAAAACGGTATTTGGCGACACTATAATCCGGACGGCAGTATTACGGAAATTCCTTATGAAAATGATGAAAAAAACGGTGTCGGCGTGGCCTATTATCCAGATAAGACGATTGCCAACAGAGCGACTTATCTGAATGGCGTGAAAAACGGACTAAGTGAAAAGTTTTATAAAAACGGCAAACGCCAAAGTGTTGAAACTTATAAAAATGACAAGTTGGAAGGTATCAGCCGATTTTTTGAAAAAGACGGTTCTCTGTTATATGTGAGCTATTATGTTGACGGTATGGAGTTGGCAACAGTTAATGTTATTAAAGATGATGAGTTGAGTGAAATTATCGCAGCACGCAAAAATAACACGTTAGGCAAGTTTGTTGCGCAAAAAGGCTACTGGTACACTATTCTCTGGCTGGGGATAAATATGGAAGATGTCTCCATTTTGAAAGAGTTGGCAAAAAATATGAAAATGTATAATTTTGCTTTGGACGACACGCAAGCGTATATAAAAGCCAATCAAAACAAATATAATAATCTGAACCGGCGGCTGTTTTTTGGCTTGAATCCATTGAGTTATGCGGTTGATTTATCTGCTCCAACGGAGATACTGCAAAACTTTGCAACCCCAAAACATATAAATGAAATTAATCCGCGCGGCGGAACGGCTCTGCAAGAAGCAATTCGCCTGAATAATTTGAATATGGTCAAATATTTGCTGCTGCAGCAGGCAGATGTCAAAAAAAGTTATAAAAATATTGTTAGTCAAGCCATTGCGGAAAATGTTAATTCGCAGATTATTGAAGAATTACTCAAAGCCGGCGCTGATGTAAATGTTGGCGGACAAGAGGGGCAAACTCCTCTAGTAGCGGCAGTAAGGGCGAATAATGAGCGTTTGGTTGATTTGCTGCTAAAATATCATGCAGATGCAAACATTACTTTTGCTGATGGTAAAAATTTGCTGTTTTGGGCGGTAAGCAGTCATGATAACGCCAAAATTATTGATAGGCTGCTGGCAAGTGGCTTAGATGTAAATCAAAAAGATAATAACGGTAATGTGATGTTGCTTACGGCGTTAGCTATGCAAGATATTGATTTAGTTGAAAAACTTTTGCGCAATGGCGCCGATGTGAATTTAGCTGACGCTTCAGGGGAGAGCGCCGCGACTTATGTTATCAATAACAATGTCGATGACAAAGTTGTGCAGCAAATTTATAGCAAAGACATAGATGTATATAATAAAGTTGGTAAAGTTCAGCAGCCATTGTGGAAAATCTTGGCGGCCAAAGAAAAATGGGAGTTGCTTAAAGCTGTTTTTGCCAAAATGGGCGGTGCAGATAAAGCTGATGTCAACGGAGATATACCGCTGTATACTCTAAATTTGTCAGAACAAGATGTTTCTCCAGAATTTCAGCAATTGTTGTTGTCATATGTTACGCCGGAATGGCTGCAAGAAAATACTGTATTCATCTGGCAAACTGTTGAACATAAAAATTATCAGTTGTGGCAAAAACTTGTGGAAATTGGGTTTAATCCAAATCTGAAAAATGCTTCAGAAACCAGCCTTGTATTTTATTTGCTGAAAAATAATTATCCATCAGAATGGCTGGAAGAGCTAGAAAAATTGCAGCCGGATTTGAATGCGGCAGATAATAACGGGCAAACGCCGCTAGGTTTTGCTATCAAAGAAAATAATTCTGAACTGGTACAAAATTTGCTGGCGCACGGCGCAAATGTTAATGATGAAAAACAAAAATATTTGCTGATGCTGAATTCCAACCAATCGAAAATAACTTCTATTTTGCTGCAAAGCGGAGCGGATGTTGAAAAATTGCGACCGGATAACGGTACATTGCTGATGTCTGCGGTAGAAAATTTGAATGTTCCGCTGGTAAAGCATATAATAGAAAAAGGAACGAATATTCAAACTCGTGATAACGATGGTAATGTGGCAATTCATTATTTAAATACGGCGGTGGTCAAAAATTCGGCTTTATCGGCAGATGATTTGCTGGCAAAATTTACGAATGTATTGTCATTTTTGCTGCAAGGAGGGGCAGATATAAATGCCCAAAACGGCAATGGCGAAACTGTTTTGCTGCAGCTGGCCAAGCAGAAAAATGCGCTGTATAAACAGATATCTGAAATTTTGCAGGCGCATGGAGCCGACGTTTCTCTAAAAGACCAATACGGCAAAACGGCGTCAGACTATGCGCTTGGTATTTAAAAATTGACAAAAAATAACAGACGTGGTATACATCTTTTATACTTAATATTTTTAATTTAGTGATTATGAACAGGAATGATATTTTTCATTTTTTAGATGCTGTTGGTTTTAGTCAGGCTGACGCCGAAGCTTATTTTAAGCGGCCTCAGTCTGAAAAACAAGACGCCAAGTTTATCACATTACTGCCGGTGGCTTGTATGCAAAATGGCAGACTAATTCCGACTAATTTGCTTGAAGTCAAAAATTTGGCTGCTGTGATGGGAATAGTTGTTGGTAACAGTGTTATCAGTCTGGTTAACAAGCTGAATGTTAATAGGATTGAGGCTGGAGCTGAGCTTTTTCAAAACAATATTGATGGATATTCGTGGGTTTTTCCCGATGAAAAAGTTTTTGAAGAAGTTGCGCAACAACAAGAAGCTTTTGACGAAACAGTCGCATTGCTTTGCCGTTTGGGCCGCAAGGCTGAAGGTTTTGTCACCGGCTACAATTATTGGACCAGAATCACATATCTGGATCAAACTTCCATGGTAGTGCAGCTATACGACTGCTGTCGCAGTTTTATCTCAGGAAAACAAAACAAAAATTGCGCCCTGCGTGCTGTGATAAACCTTTAATAAAAAACTTCCATTATTTTGAGTTGCCTATATCAATTTTGGCAGCTCATGTAATGGGAGTTTTTTTCATTTAATATAGAGCTTTTGAATTTTTCGCTTTACATTCAATTATCTTTCTTATAACCTAAAAAAAGACGGATTTTAGTCTGTCTAGGGCGTAGCAACCCTTTTATAACCAGTCGTTAAAGCATAAACGACTTAAATTTTATATGCCGATTTCTGCCAGTTAGGCGGATGTCGGCTGAATAAGGCTATGTGCTGAATAAGCCGAGCCGTTTGGTTATATACGGTTTGCTAACATCCGCCCACTTTTGACAGTGGGTTTTATTTTATGCAAAATAAACGGAGTTAGAAATATGTATAAACTAAAAAACAATAATATTGGTCGTTCTATGATAGAAATGCTTGGCGTGTTGGCGATTATCGGTGTGTTAAGTGTTGGTGGAATTGCCGGCTATTCCAAAGCTATGGAAAAGTTTAAATTGAATAAAACAGTTAGCGAATACAGTTATTTTATTTTCAATATGTTTGAACATGGTGATGAGTTTAAAAAATTACCGGAGGGCACCGGATTGGCAAAATTAGCCGAACAGTTGGATTTATTGCCGGCGTCATGGAAATATATTGCTTCTAATAATAGTGAAAGATGGGTGCGAGATGGGCTTCAAAATAAAATACAGATGTGGCAGACTGGTGGTCATCTTGTTTTTGAAATATATTTACCCATAGATGAAAATGCCAAAAAACTTGACCTTTGCCGCAGTTTGTTGAAAGACTTTATCTATCCTTTGCACGATTTTGCCCTTTATGCCTTTGTTTGGCGAGTGCGCCCGGAAAAAGAAGATGAAGATTGGTGGGGGACAAATTATTGCGGAGGTGAACGAAAGTGTCTTAAAGACGTTACCGTTGCCGCCATGGATGCCGCTTGCCGAAGCTGTGTGGATTCACAAGGAGAATGCTCTATAGTGCTGACTTACTAAAGTTACCTATTTAAGCGCCAAAGTAAAATCTGCTTCGGTGGTGTTTTTGATGTCTTCCAGTGAAGAATAAGGACTGATTTCACGCAATAGCAAGCCTTGCGGTGTTACTTCAAACACTCCTTTTTCCGTGATAATAAGATTTACTTTATGCGCCGCTGTCAGGGGCAGGGTGCATTTTTTCAAAATTTTCGGCATACCTTTAGAAGTATGTTCCATGGCGATAATCAGCTTTTTTGTGCCAACTACCAAATCCATGGCACCTCCCATCCCCGGAGTGAATTTTCCAGGGATACACCAGTTGGCGAGGTTACCCTCTTGGTCTACCTGCAAAGCGCCTAAAACTGTAATATCTATATGGCCGCCGCGCATTAGCCCAAAAGAAGTCAAACTGTCAATAAAGCAACCGCCTGGGTTGATGGTTACACCCACGCCGCCGGCGTTGGTAATGCGCTCGTCTTTGACAGATTCATGCGGATATGCCCCAACTCCAAGCACACCGTTTTCAGATTGCACAATCACTTCCACATCGTCCGGCAAATAGGTTACAGCTTTGGTTGGCAACCCAATACCAAGCGTAATCACATCGTTGTTATGAAATTCTTGCGCCACTCGTTTAGCAATTACTTCTTGTATCTCATCTTTAGAGAGCGTCATTTTACATTTTCCTTTGCCACAATATAATCAACCATAATCCCAGGAACAATCACATTGTTCGGGTCCAGCGGCTCATCATGCAAATAATCTACTTCTGCAATCACAATATCGGCAGCGCTTGCCATAACCACATTAAAGTTGCGGGTAGAGCCAAAGTAGGATAGGTTGCCAAATTTGTCGGCGTTGGTGGCATAGATTAGGGCAATATTGGCATGCAGAGGTTTTTCTAAAATATAATCCTTGCCGTCAACATTGATAATTTGTTTGCCTTTAGCCACATCAGTTCCAATACCTGTCGGAGTTAAGACACCGCCCAGTCCGGCCCCGGCGGCGCGGATACGTTCGGCCAGCGAACCTTGCGGAGCAAGCTCAACTTCCAAAGTTCCGGCATTCATTTGCGCTACTGTTTCCGGATTTGTACCTATATGCGAAACAATCGCTTTTTTGATTTTATACGCCGAAATTAGTTTTCCGCGGTCCGAATCCGGAGTTGAAGTGTCATTGCCAATTAGCGTTAGATTTTCGATAGATGTTTTTAACAGCTCATCAATCACGGCGGTTGGTGCGCCGCACTTTAGAAATCCGCCTATCATTATGCTTTGATTGTCTTTAAAAAATTTGACGGCTTCAGTTGCTGAGATAAATTTTACCATTTGTTCTCCTTAAAAACTTATCTCAGCAATAAACGAAAAAGCAAAAAAAGTCAATAATCGGCGAGGGGGCGTGTATAAAAAAACAGCCTGTTTGAAAATTCAAACAGGCTGTTACCTCAACCAAAACAAATTTAATGTTTTGTTTCCGGCGTTAGTTTTAAGCCGTTAGCGTCAGCGGTAATAGAAACCGTGGAGTTATCCGGTACAGCGCCGTCAAGCAGCAGAACCGACAGCGGATTTTCAACTTCTTGCACAATCAAGCGTTTCAGCGGACGAGCGCCAAACTCTTCATTATAACCATTGTCAGCCAGCCAATCTTTGGCTTTGTCGTCCAGCTGCAAATTGATGTGGCGGTCGTTTAGACGCTTTTGCAAACGTTCAATTTGAATATCCACAATTTGCCGAATATCCTCTTTGCGCAACGGGTTAAAGGTGATTATCTCATCAAGACGGTTTAAAAATTCCGGCTTAAAGAAACTCTTTAACTTAGTCATTAAATCGCCTTCGCCTCCGGTAACCAGATTAGAAGTCAAAATAATAAAGGTATTTTTAAAGTCTACCGTGCGGCCTTTACCATCGGTCAAATGACCTTCATCAAGCACTTGCAGCAGCAGGTTAAACACATCTGGATGTGCTTTTTCCACCTCGTCAAACAAAATAACCTGATATGGACGGCGACGAACTGCCTCGGTCAAAACACCGCCTTCATCATAGCCCACATATCCCGGAGGCGCGCCGATTAAACGAGCGACAGAATGCTTTTCCATATATTCGGACATATCTATACGCACGTACGCGGCTTCTTCATCAAACAAAAATTCTGCCAAAGCTTTTGCCAGTTCGGTTTTACCAACACCGGTCGGACCAAGGAACAAAAATGAACCAATTGGGCGATTCGGGTCTTTTAAACCTGAACGAGAACGGCGCACAGCATTGGCAACAGCTGTTAAAGCTTTGTCCTGACCAACCACACGCAATGCTAAATTTTTTTCCAAATTCAGCAGTTTTTCACGCTCGCTGCCTACCAGTTTATCTACCGGAATACCAGTCCATTTAGAAACAACCGAAGCAATCATATCCGGAGTGACGGTTTCAACAGTTTGCTGAGCTTGGCTATGAGCGCTAATCTCTTTTATTTTACGTTCCAAATCAGGAATTTCTTTATATTGCAGCTCTCCGGCTTTTTCATATAAACCGGCACGCAGTGCTTTATCAGCCTCTATGCGTGCTTGGTCCAAGCGTTCACGTAGACGGTTTGCTTCCAAGCTGGAGCTTTTACGCGCTTTCCACGCTTCAGATTTTTCGGCCGATTCTTTTTCTAAAACGGCTATTTCCTGTTCCAATTTCGCCAAACGTACTTTTGAGTTGTCATCGGTTTCCTTTTTCAGGGCTTCGCGCTCGATTTTATATTGAATCAGCTTACGGTCAATCTCGTCAAGTTCTTCCGGCTTTGAATCCAAAGCCATTTTGAGTTTGCTGGCGGCTTCATCAACCAAATCTATGGCTTTATCCGGCAAAAAACGGTCGGTAATATAACGGTCTGACATCGTTGCTGCCGCTACCAATGCCGCGTCAGAAATACGCACGCCATGATGAAGTTCATATTTTTCTTTGATACCGCGCAAAATTGAAATAGTTTCTTCAACATGGGTTTCACCAACATATACAGGTTGAAAACGACGGGCAAAAGCGGCGTCTTTTTCAATGTATTTTTGGTATTCTTTCAATGTTGTTGCGCCAATGCAGTGCAGTTCACCGCGCGCCAATGCTGGTTTTAATAGGTTGGAAGCGTCCATAGAGCCTTCGCTGGCACCGGCGCCTACAACCGTATGCATTTCATCTATGAACAAAATAACTTGTCCTTCGGAAGATGAAACTTCTTTTAAAACAGCTTTCAAACGCTCTTCAAACTCGCCGCGGAATTTAGCACCTGCAATCAGCGCGCCCATATCCAGCGACATCAGGCGCTTGTGCGCTAGGCTATCCGGTACATCGCCGTTGATAATACGCTGTGCCAAACCCTCGACAATAGCGGTTTTACCAACACCAGGCTCACCAATCAAAATCGGGTTGTTTTTGGTACGGCGTGACAATACTTGAATTGTACGGCGAATTTCTTCATCACGGCCGATTACCGGATCAAGTTTGCCTTGCGCTGCCAGTTGTGTAAAATCTATGGCGTATTTTTTCAAGGCGTCAAAACTATCTTCAGCCGAAGCAGAATCGGCAGTGCGTCCCTGGCGCATATTATTGATAGCCTCGTTGAGCTTATGCACATCAACGCCATAATTTTTTTGCATTAAAATCGCTTGCAGCAAACGTTCAACCGTAACATAACTGTCTTTGGCTTTTTCGGCAATTTGCTCCGCCGTGTCCAAAACTGTTAAAAAGTCTTTAGAGCAGGAAACTTCAATATTTTGCCCTTCAACTTGCGGCAATTTATTAAGTTCTGCGGCGACTTCTTCACGCAATAAATCTGGATTTGCTCCGGCTTGACTCAATAAATTAGACGCAACGCCGTTTTTATCATCAAGCATCACTTTTAATAAGTGGGCAGGGGTAATAAACTGGTTGTTGTTGCGCAGAGCCAAACTTTGAGCATTTTGCAAGAACCCTTGACTGCGGTCTGTAAGTTTTTCCATATTCATACTTATTCACTCTCCTTTATCTATAACAAGATATAGGAAATGAATTTTTCAAATGCAAATATTTTGAAAAAATTATTTTGTGCGACCGCGGCGGTTGCCCAGCGGAGAAGAAGCGCCATAGTTTCCCAATCCTTTATAGTTAGGACGTCCCATACCACGTTCTTTTTTAGGGGCTTTTTCGTCGGATTTTTCCAAAATAGTTGAATTTGCCTCCATGTTGACGCCATCGGACTTTCTGCTTTCCAAATCGGCTTTCCGATCTTTGGCGTGTTGCAAATATTGCAAAGTCACTTGATCTTGATATTCCGACATTTTTGCAGCTTGTTTTTGCTTTGCTTTTATAATTTCTCGGCTGGTTGCGTCCATAGGAACAATTACGCCGTTTTCAAAAATATGCGAGTTTATAAATTCAGGGGTATAGATAATTTCGCTATTAAAGCCTGTTATGGCTTTGATGCCCTGATTTACTTGCACTATATAATAAAATTGTTCACCTGTTTTGCTATCTGTAAATATTGTGCGGTTGGACACTTTGCCGTTGACATCGATATAACCGTTTTTGGTCACATTGTTTTCTGTGCTGTGCAGAGCATCGTGTACATCTTTATCCATCAAAACAATGTTTTCATATCTGTTCATTTGCGTCCATTCTTGATTGGTTGATTTTGTAAAACAATCAGGGTCACTAATCGGAAAATTATGGTGAGCATTGAATAATTCGATATTTTTTCCATTAACTATTTTTGATGGGACTTTACCTTTTTTTATTTTTTCAACGGCATCATCTATAAACTCCGGAGAATATTCTTGCTTTTCCAACAATTTTCTAAAGTCATACTCATGAGTTTTGATAAAGTTTTTGTAAAACTCTTTCTTCTCACTGATGTATAAACCGTTTTTGTCTTTAAACATATAGCCGTTAATATCTTTTAGACCGCTTTCTTGTCTGGCTTTTACTTCCGCGGCGCTTGGAGTATGGTAGGCGTTAATCAGCCAAGCCACATCTTGATAGCTCAAATCTTGGAGTTTATCGTTAGGAAAACGAATTTGTGATAAAGATTTCCTAAAGTCGCTTTCAGCTTCTTTGAAAACAGGAATTTGCTGACAAACTTCCCAAATTTTGCTTTGTGATAAGTTATAACTTTCGGCTTCAACTACCGGAAGTTTATTAAACTCTGCTTTTCCTCGCAAAGAAATAAATCTTTTGAGTGTATTAGTGCAATTTTGTTCACTTTTTGGTTGTTCAATGTATCCATCCCAAGCTGCACGCAAGGCGCTTGTTTTTGTTTGGGTAATCAGTTCTTCTTCAGGTGTTTGTTTTTCAGCTTTGCGAACAACCAGTTGCATGCCATAAGGAGAAAGCCTGTTTGCAATATCCTGTTCAGCTTTTTGCCGATCAATTTTTTCATTGGATTTGCTATCGTCTTTGATTAAATATTTGCCGATAGAACGTCTAAAGTTATCCATAATTTCTTCGTTGTCTTGACGTACGATTTTTCCATCTAATTTTTTTACCAGACTTTCTGTATATTTGCTTAAGTTTGGCAATACAATAGACTTTTGCTTATTATCAAGTTTTAATAGCTCTTTGGGATATACGCCATGCTCCAGCATTGTTTCAAAAGATTTTTCATTTTCATTATAAAATTTATTACAAGAATCAATCAAATATTGTGTATATTGAGCAATCTCAGTAAGTTGCTTTAATAGTTCATCATTTTGATTTACATCAAACTGTAGTGGGTCGCCAGGGGTTTTTGTTTCAATTTTGTATTTTGAAAAAGTAGCGTGAGATTTAGGATATTCAACATTTAGAACTTGCTGATATATATTTTTGATAAGCGTTTTCAATTGCAAAGAGGCTTTTCTTTGCATATTTTTTAGTTCTTGGTCTTTTGCAGAATCTATTTCACTATCTTTCAGATTATCGCAAAAATATTGCAGATTGCTATAAAGCTGCGATAAGGCATGAGAATAAGAAATGATGCGATTCTTTTTATGAGAATCATAGTAGTACGATTTGCCATTATTTTGCTGATTATTTCTATGTTTTTGACTTTTTTTAGAGGAGTTATCTTCTCTATTAATATTGTTTTCTGCTTCTTGTTCTTGTTTGTTTTGAACTTCATAGGCGCGGTCGGCTTCTTCTTTGAGCAAAACCAAGTTTGGCTCAACTCTACCTTCTTTATTAGGCAAATAGCCAACAGTTACAGATCTTTTGCTTAATGGCATTGTACACCTCTCTATATCTATATTTTTCCTTTAATTTTAGCAAATAAAATTAAATTTGTCTATAATATTTTTTGTCAACTTATTAAAATATAACAAAAAAGGCCTTAAAATATGCTTAAGACCTTAATTTCATTTGTCAAATAGATTTTATTCTGCGGCGCAGGCACAAGCTTCTTCTGCTACTATGTGTGAAACTGCTTTTTCTTCACAAAAACATTTGCGAGAATAGTACTCAGATTTTTTACCGCGGTTAAATTCCGAAACCGGACGATGATATCCCATAACCCGAGTCCAAATTTCGCAAGGTTGTCTTTCTGCGTCGTTTAATGTAATATCTTCAATTTTAATAACTTCCATTTTTGCTCTCCTTTATATCATCTTGTTTACTATTTTGTACTACATATAGTATTAATAAAAAGTAAATAGACTAGATATAGTATTTTACTGTTATGCACACCTTTTAATTTTTTCTACAAAATTCATAGAGTTAGACGAATGCATATTTTTTTATTATACGATAATTTGCTTATTGTTTAATTTTATCTGTAGAGCAGAGTAATTTGTTTGTTTGAGCTAATACTATGATTTTACGCTTTTTTTTGTTATTTAGCGCGACATTGAAAATTCAAAATACGAGTCTTTGTTTCAATATTTGAGATTCGGTACAAAAAAAACACCTTTTAAAGGCATTCTCTAAAAGGTGTTTTTATAATTAAGCAAGGCTAAACTTGCTTAGTTTTCTTTGGTTTGAAAATAGTCTATAATCATCTGATAATATTCAGCATTTTGCGGTTCATTTTCTTTTAAAACTGCGGCTTTTTCTTCTGTAATTGCGGATTCGGCAATCAAATGCAGTGTCGAAATTTTACAAACGTTGTTTGCCACATCAACCACTCCGCCATCAATAAAATAAGTTGCTGTCGGTTGATTGTCGGTATCCAAAATTTGCAAAGTACCTTTATTCAAAAGCAAAGAAGTTGGCGCCCGTTCGTCAATCAAGGTCAAGTTTGTTTTTCCATAGGGTAAAACCACACGATAAACTTTTTTGTTGAGCGCTGTTCTTTCTGGCGTGAATATTTTTAAGCTAATATCAGACATTAGTTAGACTCTTTCATTTTTTCTGCTTTAGCCACGGCGTCTTCAATTGTGCCCACCATATAAAAGGCTGCTTCCGGCAGGTCGTCGTAATCGCCGTCCAAAATACCTTTAAAGCCCTTAATAGTGTCTTCCATTTCTACAAATACGCCTTTCAAACCGGTAAACACTTCGGCCACATGGAATGGTTGTGACAAGAAACGTTGAATTTTACGAGCGCGCGAAACCACGATTCTGTCTTCTTCCGAAAGTTCATCCATACCCAAAATGGCGATAATGTCTTGCAGAGAGTTATATTTTTGCAAAATTTCTTGCACGCGACGAGCAACATTGTAGTGTTCTTCACCCACAATATCCGGACTCAAAGCGCGACTTGTCGAGTCAAGCGGGTCAACGGCTGGGAAAATAGCTTGTTCAGAAATTTTACGCGATAGTACGGTTGTGGCATCTAAGTGCGCAAAAGTAGTAGCCGGAGCAGGGTCGGTCAAGTCATCGGCCGGCACATAAACCGCTTGCACAGAAGTAATAGAACCATCTTTAGTAGAGGTAATTCGTTCTTGCATAGCACCCATATCCGTACCCAAAGTAGGCTGATAGCCCACAGCTGACGGAATACGTCCCAACAAAGCAGAAACTTCCGAACCTGCTTGCGTAAAGCGGAAAATATTATCAATAAACAACAACACGTCTTGGTGTTCTTGGTCACGGAAATATTCGGCTTGTGTCAAACCTGTCAAAGCAACACGGGCACGAGCTCCTGGTGGTTCATTCATTTGACCGTAAACCAGCACGGTTTTAGACTTGTCGCCTTTAAGGTCGATAACGCCAGATTCGGTCATTTCATTGTACAAATCATTACCTTCACGAGTACGTTCGCCTACACCGGTAAACACTGAGTAGCCGCCGTGACCTTTGGCAATGTTGTTAATCAATTCCATAATCAGCACGGTTTTACCCACGCCGGCGCCGCCGAACAAACCAATTTTACCGCCTTTGCTGTATGGTTCCAACAAATCGATAACTTTAATACCGGTAACCAAAATTTCTTCTTTGGTAGATTGGTCGGTAAATGACGGAGCTTCACGGTGAATAGGTTTATAGTTTTTGCTGGCAATCGGACCGCGTTCGTCAACCGGTTCACCAATAACGTTAATAATACGTCCAAGCAACTCTGGTCCAACCGGAACTTTAATCGGTTCGCCGGTATTAACAACTTCCAAGCCACGAACCAAACCATCGGTAGTATCCAAAGCGATACATCTTACAACGCATTCGCCAAGGTGTTGTTCAACCTCCAAAACCAAACGTTTGCCGTGATTATCGCATTCCAATGCAGTATAAATATCCGGCAAGTCGGCTTCATTGTCAAATTTTACATCGACAACCGCACCCAAAACCTGATAAATATGTCCGGTTTTGAGAGATTTATTTGCGGTTTTTTCTTCTTTTATCATTCATATCTCCTTGTTCTAAACGGCATCGGCGCCAGCGATAATTTCAATCAATTCTGTAGTAATTGCCGATTGGCGCAAGCTGTTATATCTTAAAGTCAAGTCGCTAATCATCTGTTTGGCGTTGCGAGTGGCGTTATCCATAGACGTCATGCGCGCACCGTGTTCCGAAGCGGCTGAGTTGACTAATGCCTGAAAAATGGTGTCCTCAAAAATAATCGGCACAATTTGTTCCAAAATTGTCGATTTATTAGGCATATAATCATAAAACGCGTCACCGGAACGATTTATATTCTCGATAGCTTCATTATTATGCTTTAGCTGCAGCGGGCAAACTTGTTCTGCTTCAAAGGTGCGGCTGATAGCCGATTCAAAATGCGCGTGTATCAATTCGCACACATCAAAATCATGATTTTGAAAACGCTGTAAAATATGCTTGGCCAAACGAGTGGCTGCTTCGGGATAAGAAGCGTCTTTGCTTAAATTGTTTGACAAAGTCATATCCAAATCGCCGAATGTGCGTTTCAAAACATCATGCGCCTTTTTACCAATGCAAAAGACTTTTATGTTTTTTTTCTGACGGCGCAGTTCTCTGATGCGTTCAATGGCTTTTTTTGCCACATTGCTGTTATAAGCTCCGCACAATCCGCGGTCAGAAGAAAAAACATAAAGTTCATAATTCTTTTCATTAGAATTTTTTTGCAACAGAGCCGGACGGGCATAGCAAACGCCTTTTTCTTGCTCGTCTTGCTCTATTTCTGTTAAAACTCGTAAAGCAGAACGCCGTAAATTTTCGGCGTAATCCTGATTTTTATCAACCAGAATCTGAACCCGGCGCAGGCGCGAAGCAGCCACCATTTTCATAGCAGATGTAATTTTCTGTGTAGATTTGATGGCTTCAATGCGTGTCCGTAATTCTTTTAAGCCTGCCATTTACGCCGCCTTTTCTTGTTTAGCTAAAAAATCTGAAGCAAATTGTTCATAAAATTCGCCCAATTTTGTTTCTAATTCCGGAGAAATGATTTTTTTCTCGCGAATTTCCTCAAGATATTCCGGATGGCTAGTGCGCAGTTCTTTTAAGCTTTCCTGCTCAAAAGTTTTGATATCCGCTACTTCAATTTTGCTCAAATACCCTCTAACGCCAGAAAAAATAGAAGCAACTTCTTCTTCGGTGGCCATAGGCTCATGTACAGGCTGTTTCAACAATTCAGTCAATTTAGAACCTTTGTCCAGCAAACGGCGGGTAGATTTATCCAAATCGGCCGAAAATTGTGCAAACGCAGCCATTTCACGATATTGAGCCAAATCCAGTTTCATGGTTCCGGCAACTTGTTTCATTGCTTTGATTTGTGCGGCAGAACCCACACGAGAAACAGAAATACCAACGTTTACAGCTGGTCGTACGCCTTGGTAGAACAAACTTGTTTCCAAAAAGATTTGACCATCGGTAATAGAAATTACGTTTGTCGGAATATAAGCAGACACGTCACCGGCTTGAGTTTCAATAACCGGCATAGCCGTTAACGAACCAGAACCGTATTTTTCGCTCATTTTTGCTGCGCGTTCCAGCAAACGAGAGTGCAAATAGAACACGTCGCCAGGATAAGCCTCACGTCCAGGTGGACGTCTAATCAGCAACGACATTTGACGATAAGCAGTTGCTTGTTTAGACAGGTCGTCATAAAAGATAACCGCATGCATGCCGTTGTCACGGAAATATTCACCCATCGCTGTTCCGGCGTAAGGGGCAATAAATTGCAACGGAGCTGCTTCTGAAGCAGTGGCTGCAACCACAATGGTATAATCCATAGCGCCATAGTCGCGCAAAGTTTTTACCACCTGTGCTACCGAAGAGCGTTTTTGACCAACGGCAACATAAATGCAAAACAGTTTTTCACTGTCATTTTTTGCCATATCGTTAGTGCGTTTTTGATTAATGATTGTATCAACAATAATAGAAGTCTTACCGGTTTGACGGTCGCCGATAATCAACTCGCGTTGACCACGTCCAATAGGAATAAGCGAATCAATAGCTTTCAATCCGGTTTGTACAGGTTCATGCACGCTTTTTCTCGGAATAATACCAGGAGCTTTAACTTCGGCGTTGCTATATTGTTCGGCTTTTATACTTCCCATGCCGTCAATCGGGTTGCCCAAAGCGTCAACCACACGGCCTAACAAAGCTTTTCCAACCGGAACACTAACAATTTTATCCGTTCTTTTTACGGTGTCGCCTTCCTTAATTCCTTCATCGGAGCCAAACAGCACCACGCTGACGCCGTCTTCTTCCAAGTTTAAGGCCATTCCTTTTACGCCGTTAGAGAATTCAACCATTTCATTTAGCTGAACCTTATCCAACCCGTAAACGTGAGCGATACCATCGCCCACAGAAAGAACCCGCCCAACTTCAGACATATCGGTAGATAAGTCGAAATCAGCGATTTTTTCTTTTAATATTGAAGATATTTCGCTTGCCTGTACAGACATCTATTTTGTCCCTTTCATCAGTTGTTCTAAACTGTCTAATTGATGCTTGACCGAACTGTCAATCAGCACCGTGCCGCATTGAATAACCAAACCGCCCAAAATCTGTGGGTTTGTAATATAATTCACGACAATGTCTTTTTTGAAAAGATTTTTCAGTTTTTGCTTTAATTTTTTATCTTGTTCCTCTGTCAAGTCGACAACGGTTTCCACATTAATTTCTGCAATATTCTGCTTGTTGTTATAAACTTCTTTGAATTGCAGTAATATTTGCTCCAATTCATCAAATCGGCGATTTTCAACCAAAATTTTCAACAAATTGACCAGCGGCTGGCTGAAACCCATTTTTTCCGCTACGGTATCAATTAGTTTTTCTTTAACATCAAGAGGCCAAATCGGATTATTGAGCAAGTCAAAATCCTTTATGCCTTCTGCCAAAATATTGCGCAAAGCCTTAACGTCATTATAAGTTTCGTTTAGCTTATGGCACTGCTCAGCCCCTTCATACAATGAA
Source organism: uncultured Alphaproteobacteria bacterium (assembly GCA_934277435.1). Lineage (GTDB taxonomy): Bacteria > Pseudomonadota > Alphaproteobacteria > RF32 > CAG-239 > RUG410. The sequence goes on from CAKQUE010000006.1 coordinate 19,453, forward strand.
GTTGCATACAAAATGGCATTTTTTAGCTTAGAACCTTTGTTCACTTTTCAAACTCTTTTCAAAACTTTTTAACTCTTTACATACATATAAAATTGTTGCTAGGATATCAAGCACATGAAAGAATAATCAACAGCTTTTTTCCTTTAAACGCAAAATTATTTTAATTTATTCCATCCTTTGCGAACAGGTTGAGGTGTAGCTTCGGTGTCTTCTTTTGCCTGTACAGGTTTGTTAGACCATTTTTTAGGTGAAGAACTGGTGTCGATTTTTCGCACAATTTCTTTTTGGTCTTGGGTTAAGACTTGTCCGTTTGGAACCATCTGTCCCAGCAGTGCTGGCGACAAAAATTTTTCTCCCAATGAAGAATATGTTGTAACTATTTGTTCTACAATATTTTTTCCTGGAGCAGCGTTTAATGTTGAAATATCTCGGCCATGAAAAAATGTTAGCGAGTGGCATGGCGCAGAAATTAAAATGTCGGTGCTGTCGATTCCGTTAATATAGCGCAGCAAAATCCGCGGTGCAATGTTGCAATTGTCAGAAGAAGATGAAAATACCAGATTGTTGTTCAAAAGCATATCTTTGATTAAATTACGGCCTTCATCAGATAATTCTCCGCACGAACCTGTAATGGCCAAATCATCGATGGTGTAGCCGGTATAGTCGGTAGCAGCATAATCAACGGTGTAGCAAAACACTTTCTCGGCGTTGTCAATGTTTTTTGCTGATGAAGCCGGAATACGGCTTGAAATGAATGCTGAAAGCACTTTCCCTGTTGGTTCGTTTTTGTTTTTTGTGTCTTCAAGGTTGCTTGAAGTGTCTGCTGCAAAAAGGTCGCCGCTTTCATTGGTGTCGCCAAAAATATCATCGGCGGCGTTAGCAATATGAGATAAACTGCCGAACAATATCGAAAAAGCTAAAAAAAACAATGTCTTCATCTTATTCTCCTAATTTTTAAGCTAAGGTTATCAACATAATAGTAAAATTCTCGTAAATTTAAATGGAAATTATTTTCTTTTTAAGACTTATTTTAGATATTAACGCTAAACTCAAACAAATTTTAGGAGATGGAAAATGTTTGCTTTTATTTATTCTGATTGGTCTGTGGCTTTTAGAGCAGAGCTGGCGTTCGCGCTGTCTTTGCTGCTAAGTTTGTTGTGCGGCGCTCCGTTGATTGCCTTGCTGCATAAACACCAAAAAACCGGACAGCCAATACGTTCTGACGGGCCGCAATCGCACCTGAAAACAAAAAAAGGCACGCCGACTATGGGGGGATTGTTGATTCTTGGCAGCTCGATTCTTTCAATATTGCTGTTTGCAAATATATCCTATCACTTTGTTTGGGTTAGCTTGTTGATTCTTATAATATATGGTGCTACCGGATTCGTTGATGATTATTGGAAGGTTAAACGCCAAAATTCCAACGCTATGACCGCCAGAATGAAACTGTTTTTTCAATTTTTAACGGCGCTTGTGGCGGCAAGCATTATCACGGCGGCAACTCCTAAGGGTTTGAACACTACTTTGTTCTTTCCTTATTTTAAGGAGTTGTGTCTAAATCTTTCTTGGCTCTATATTCCTTTTGCGGTAGTGGTTATTTCCGGAACTTCAAACGCGGTTAACCTTAGCGATGGATTAGATGGATTGGCATCTGGTTTGCTGATTGTCGCGTTTATTGTGTTTATGGCTGTGGCCTATTATTGCGGATTGCCGAATGCTGATGATTTTAACATGCTCTATATTCCTCGCTGCGGCGAAATGGCTGTTGTGTGCGCGTCGCTTATAGGCTCTTGCTTGGGATTTTTATATTTTAACAAGCCTAAGGCCAAAGTGTTTATGGGTGACACCGGCTCTTTGGCTTTGGGAGCAATTTTGGGCGCTATCGCAGTAATGACTAAACATGAAATTCTTTTGGCTATTGTTGGCGGTGTGTTTGTGATGGAAACCGTATCGGTGATGATACAGGTAGTTTACTTTAAAAAGACTGGTAAAAGATTTTTCCGTATGGCGCCGCTGCATCATCATTTTGAACAATTGGGCTGGTCCGAGAAAAAAGTTGTTTTAAGTTTTTGGCTGACAGCTGTTATTTTGGCGCTTGTTGGCTCTTTGGCTTTTTTGTAAGGTGAATGGAAATGGTGAATTTTTCGCGTCAAAGTCATAATGCTGTTGTTAAATGGTTATGGACGGTTGATAAAGTAATATTGTTTGTTTCATTGGCTTTGCTGATAATCGGCATAATTCTAGATGTGACGGCAAGTCCGGCTGTGGCGCGTAAAATTCATCTTGATGATTTTGCTTTGGTGCGCAAACAAGCGCAATTTGCAGTTTTGGCAGTAGGAATTATTTTGGGTATGTCTTTGTTTAGTCTGAAAACTATCCGCCGTATTTCTATTGTTGGTTTTTTGGTGCTATTATTTTTACTGACTTTAACTTTACTGTTTGGCGTAGAAATTAAAGGCGCGCGGCGCTGGCTCTATTTTGTTGGTTTTTCTTTGCAGCCTTCCGAATTAATGAAGCCTATTTTTATTGTGTTGACGGCTTGGCTGTTGGAAAGAGGAAAAAAACTAGATTATTTTCAAGGACAAGTGTTTGCTATTGCGGCTTATTTATCTGTTGTCGGTTTATTGCTGTTACAGCCTGATATTGGAATGACTTTGCTGATTACTGCTGTTTTTGGATTGCAGCTGTTTTTGGCCGGCTTGCCGTGGTTTGTTGTTGGGGTGGGGATTATCGGCGGAGTTATGTCTTTATTTTTGCTTTATTTTACTTATCCACACTTTAGAGCTCGCGTTGATCAATTTTTGTATGGCAGTGACGAAACAAGCTTTCAAATAAACCAAGCCATGGCGGCGTTCCAAAACGGCAATCTGGTTGGTAGAGGTCCTGGGGAAGGTACGGTTAAATTAACAATTCCAGATGCGCATACCGACTTTGTTTTTGCCGTTGCCGGAGAAGAATATGGGGTTTGGCTTTGTCTGGTTATCATCTTGCTATTTGCGATTATTGTTATTCGAACCCTGAAACTTTCTATGAGAGAAAGCAATTTATTTGTGATGTATGCCGAAGTTGGACTCGCGGCCTCATTAGGTGTGCAGGCTTTTGTTAATATGGCGTCTTCGCTGCATATTATTCCGACTAAAGGTATGACGCTGCCGTTTATTTCATACGGAGGTTCTTCATTACTGGGAACAGCGCTGGAAGTTGGAATGCTGCTGGCTATAACGCGTAAAAACACGGCGTCGGAAGATAAGGATATGTACTGATGACTGAAATTTTGCAAAATTTACCTCAAGTTCGTGGCGAATATAAAATAAATGAGCCTCTGAAAAAATATACCTGGCTAAATGTTGGTGGCAATGCAGATGTTATGTTTTTTCCAAAAGATGAGGAAGATTTGCAAAGTTTTTTAAAGCAGAATGCTTCTCATTTGCCGATTTTTGTTTTGGGTAGCGGCTCAAATCTTTTGGTGCGTGACGGAGGAATATCCGGCGTTGTGGTTAAACTTAGCTCGCCGTATTTTGCTAGTTGGCAGCTGGAAGATGATATTTTAACAGTTGGCTGCGGTTTGAAAAACGCGGCGCTGAAAAAAATATTGCTTGAAAACGAACTCGGCGGCTTGGAGTTTATTTGCTCAATTCCAGGGAGTATCGGCGGTTTGGTGCGTTCTAATGCCGGATGTTTTGGCTCTGATTTGGCAAAAGTTTTACTTAAAGCAAAAGTTATTGATGGTAAAGGAAATATTTTTGAAGTGGATGCCAAAGATTTTCATTTTGCCTACCGTCATAGTAATTTCCCTGCGGATTGGATTCTTTTACAGCTGTTTTTAAAAACAGAAAAGTCATCGGTAGAAAATATTAAGAGCTTAATCGAGCAAAACGCTGCTTATCGCAAAGAACATCAGCCTCAAAATGTCCGCACGGCCGGCTCTACATTCAAAAATCCGGAAAACGGTCGGGCATGGGAATTGATAAAAAAAGTCGGCGGCTGTGAGCTAAAAATCGGCGGCGCTTATTTTTCTCCGCAACATTGTAATTTTATGATTAATGACGGTTCGGCTTCGGCTGCTGATTTGGAGCGGCTGGGGGCCGAAGTGCAAAAACGGGTTAAAGAGCAGACTGGTGTTGACTTGCAATGGGAAGTCAAGGTGATAGGCAGAAAAAATGGAAACGACTAATAACAAAATATATGCGCCTACTCTGTGGCCGTATCGCCTGTTGGGAAATTTGCTTCTTATTGGCGGAATATGGCTGATTACTTTCGGCGTTATCACTATTCGCCATAATTTGGTTAGCAAGCATATCGATTCGCTTATGACGGAACTGTATAATAAAACGGCGACTGTTGGTTGGGGGCTTGATGATGTTACGCTTGAAGGACGCAGTAAAACATCTAAAGATGATGTGCTTAGAGTTATTGGCTTGAAAAGAGGCGATAATATTTTAGAAATAGATTTAAATGCGGTTTGCGAAAAGGTAAAAACCTTGCCATGGGTGCGAGATGCCAGCGTTAGCCGTCGCTATTTTCCAAACATTATTCATATCAGCATTAGAGAAAAGAAAGTTAAATCTATTTGGCAATATAAAAATGAATTTTATCCGATTGATGAAGACGGTAAGATTATTGAAACCGAATACGTGCTGCAAAAAAATATTTTGCAGATTGTCGGAGAAGATGCGCCGGAGCACATTAATGCTTTGCTGAAAATAATTGAAAAAGACAAAGATTTGTTTTCTCGTGTTAAAGTAGCTAATTTTATTTCTAAACGTCGCTGGAATCTGACTTTTGACGATGTGTTGAACGGAATTACTGTCAAACTTCCGGAAGATGATGTGGAAGATGCTTGGAAAAAATTAGTTAAATTAGATAAAACACGCGGTATTCTTAAACGTAAATTAACTTTCATTGATTTAAGATTAAAAAATAAGGTTATTGTAAAAATCAGTAACAAAGATGCTAACCCGTAATTGAAAGTTTGAGGAAAGTTTATCGTGAATCGTTCCACTATTGCCGCTTTGGATATTGGTTCTTCAAAAGTTTGCTGTCTGATTGCTCATATTGGCAAAGACAAAAAGATTAATATTGTCAGTTACGGATATAATGCGTCAAAGGGAATTAAAAACGGCGTTATCACCGATATCAATCAAGCGACTTTATCGGTTTGCAATGCTGTGGAAGCTGCTGAACAAATGGCTGGCGAACGCATTGAAAGCGTTATTCTGAATGTTTCTGGTGACAAAACTTGCAGCCGCTTACGTAGCGAGTCTATCTCGTTGAAAAAAAATCGCCCGATTAGCGAAGCCGATATCATCAAAGTTAGAGAGCGCGTTTTAAGCAAGGTTAATGTTGAAAATAATGAACTGATACATTGTTTGCCTGTCGGCTATAAAATTGACGGTAATGAAGATGTCAAAGATCCAATGAATATTTACGGCGAAGAACTTTCAGCCGGAATTTTGCTTGGTATGTATCCGCATGTACTCTATAAAAATTTGGCTTCTGTGGTTGAGGCGGCGCATTTGGATATTGAAAATAAAGTGCTTTCAGCGTATGCGTCAGGTATGGCTTGTTTGGTAGAAGACGAGCGAGAATACGGCTCTACCATTATTGATATCGGCGGCGGTACCACCAGTATTGCCACTTTCAAAAACGGAGTTCCTGTAGCTTTTTCGACTTTGCCGGTTGGCGGAATAAATATCACCAAAGACATCACGCAAGGTTTGACGACTTCTTTTGCTCATGCTGAAGACTTGAAAAATCGTCACGGCTGCGCTTTTTTAGTCAGTCATGATGACTATGAAAATATCAATGTGTATCCGCTTGGCGAAGAAGATGATAGCTCAATCAGACAAATGCATCGTTCTGATTTGATAAAAATTATTGCTCCGCGTGTGGAAGAAATATTTGAAATGGTGGCGCGCAAATTGGCGCAGCAAGGATTACAGAATCATCAAAACCACCGTGTTGTTTTAACCGGCGGCTGCAGTCAGCTTCCGGGGATACGCGACGTTGCTGCCTATATCTTGGATAAGCAGGTTCGTTTAGGCGGACCGCGCAATATTCAAGGGATACCTGAAATAATTAATAATCCAACTTTTTCAACTGCTTTGGGGCTTTTATATTTAGCTACTACAAATGCTGAGCGTAAACCGAAAAAAATTGTAAATCGTCCGGTGGGCGAGGGCGGTTGCCTAACAAAAATTTTTAATTGGATACGTCAAAATTCTTAAAATAGTAACAAAAACTTAATCTATTTCAGTTATTTTATATTAAAATTAGTAAAACTGTCTAACTGGGAGAATGATAGATGTCAATAAAATTGGGTGTTGCCGATACCACAGTATCACATTTAAAACCGCGCATTGCCGTTATTGGTGTTGGCGGCGGCGGCGGAAATGCCGTAAACAATATGATTGCTAAAAATCTGGAAGGCGTTGATTTTGTGGTGGCTAATACCGATGCTCAAGCATTAGCGCATTCTTCTTCTAGCCGTAAAATTCAGTTGGGGTTGGAAATAACTCAAGGTTTGGGAGCTGGTGCTCGTCCGGAAATCGGCAAAATTGCCGCTGAGGAAGCAAAAGAAGAAATTGCCCGCGAACTTGAAGGCGTAAATATGGTGTTTATTACTGCCGGTATGGGCGGCGGTACTGGCTCTGGTGCTGCTCCTGTTGTAGCTCATATTGCTAAGGAAAAAGGTATTTTGACCGTTGGCGTTGTGACCAAGCCTTTTACTTTTGAAGGCCGCAAACGTATGGAAACAGCCGAAAGTGCTTTAGCTAATTTTACCAGTGAAGTAGATAGTATAATTGTTATTCCTAACCAAAATCTGTTTCGTATTGCCGACAAAAAAACCACTTTGGCTGAAGCTTTTTTGATGGCTGATGATGTTTTGTATTCCGGCGTGCGTTCTATCACAGACTTAATGATGATGCCTGGTTTGATTAACCTTGATTTTGCCGATGTTAAAAACATTATGCAAGATAAAGGTAAAGCTATTATGGGAACTGGTGAAGCCGAGGGTGAAAATCGTGCTCAAGAAGCTGCTAAACAGGCTTTGTCCAATCCGCTTTTGGACGATTGCACAATGCATGGTGCTAAAGGTGTGCTGATTAACATCACCGGCGGCGATGACATCACTTTGATGGAAATTGACGAAGCTGCATCTATCATCAAAGAAGAAGTTGACGATAATGCAAATATTATCTTTGGTTCTAGCTATGACGAAAATTTAGCCGGAAAAATTCGTGTTTCTATTGTTGTAACAGGTATTAACGACGGAAAACCGCAACCGGAAGCCTTGCCGCGTACCAAAGAGCCGTCTTTAATTGATCAAAGTTATGATGATACAGCCTTTGTTCCAACTGTTGAGGTAAATGAAACAGAGGTAGAAGAACCGGTATCTTTGGATTTTAATGACAGTGTTTTAACAGAAACCGAAACACCTGTTGAAGAAATTACAGAACCAACACCGGAAAGCGCTTCTTTGGATAATGATTTTTCTTCATTAGATAAGTCAGACGAGTTGCCGGAAGTTCCTCAGGCCTCTGCTTTGTTCAGTGCTATTATGAATAGTTCTGCCAACAAAGCCGAAGATGAAGAAACTAGTAATAATGAATTTAGCGCTGTATCGCCGAAAGATGATGATTTCTTCTCCAGTGTAACTCCAATTCAAAATGTTGTGGAAACTGAAGAAGAGCCGGTTTTGTTCCAAAATCACGATTCTGATATATTTAAAGATAGCAAGCCGGCAGCGCCTGCTCTGGACGAACGTCAAGCTGATGAATCCGAGGACGATGTAAAACCTACATTTATTGAACGCGTTATCGGTATCCGCAGCCGCAAGAAAAAAGAAGAAAGCGAAGATTTGCCGGAAAATATTGTTAAATTCTCGGCAGATGAAAACAACGATGTTCCGGAACTTTCTGGAGATGAGTTGGATATTCCATCATTCTTGCGCCGCAAGTAAACTTTTAAAAAACATAAGAACTCCGCCCGATGCAAGTCTGGCGGAGTTTTAATATATGCGGCAACCGGCATTCTTGCGCCTGCCTTTCGTTTGCGGTCAAACTCACATCTGTGAGTTCTCGCCCTCGCTGCACAGCACTAATAAAACAAAAAAGGTCTCAAAAGAGACCTGAAATATTGTAAATCATTTTTTCAAAATGACGGCGGGACTGGCTGCGCTACGCTGCGCCGCCGCTTCACTCATTGCTTGCGGCAACCGGCATTCTTGCGTCTGCCTTTCGTTTGTGGTCAAACTCACATCTGTGAGTTCTCGCCCTCGCTGCACAGCGCCAATAAAACAAAAAAGGTCTCAAAAGAGACCTTTTTTGTTTTATTGGCGCGCTCGGCGGGACTCGAACTCACAACCTTCTGATCCGTAGTCAGATGCTCTATCCAATTAAGCTACGAGCGCAGCGACTGGATATTTTAATAGAACAAAAAAAATATAAATGCAAGCACTTTTTTCAATTTTTTTTATTTTTTTGCACAAACGCTTAATTCTTTAATTGTTTTTTTAATAAAAACACTTTACAAATAGAGCCATATTGAAAAGTTAACTATAATATAAGGCTTATATAATGAAAAAATTTGCATTACTTTCGGCTACTGCGCTTTTGTTAGCGGCATGTGCGGCAAATGAGGTTCAATTTCCGGGTGTCAGCCCGTCTCCAGTTCTGAACATTTCTAATGGCAGCGGTTCTTTTGTGGGTAAAAAAGTTAATGAATTTACGCGTGAATATAACGGAATACACAGTTCGGTTAATTCCAGCGCGCAAAAATTGGCCAAAATAAATCAATCTATCGCCGAGGCCGATTCGGAATATAATGCCATTATAAACACGATAGAGGCTAAATTGGAAGCCGGAACTACTCCGTCTAATCCAGATTTGGTGTCCGCTCTCAACAAAGCGCAAGAAAACTTGGGCACTTTGGAAAATGGTACTCAACAATTGGCGACGGTTGCCTCAGAAGTTGCTGCTCAGCAAGAAAAATTGTCGGCTTTGAAATCTACTGTTAACGCCACATACGCTATTCCAGGGGCCTATGATGTTGACCACGCTGACTTGAATATTATTTCTTCGGCTTTGGATCAGCAAGAAAATACCAATGCTGACTTGATGGCGGCCGTAAAAATGAATATTGCGGACGAACAAAACAAGGCTCAGCAGTTTAGAGCTGAAATCACTCGTTTGAATGTTGATGTTGCTGCTGGTTATGTAAAATCTACGCCGTTGTCCGGAATAAATGCTGGTGCAACTGAATTTAAAACTATTAAGCCGGTGCATGTGCAAAAAACATTGGCTAAAAACAAATCTATTCGCACCAGTAAAAAACGTGTAAAACTTGGTAAAAAAATTGGTGTTATAGAAACAGTTCAATCTGCGCCTAAAACTGCTGTAAAAACTAAGCCTGTGGCTAAAAATTCAGTCAAAAAGGCTACTCCGGCCAGTGTGCAAAATGCGTTGAATACAGCGGCTCCGGAATATTCAAAAACAGTGGCAGAACCAGCCAAACCTATTGCTGGAACGATTTTTTCTAAAGATTTCCCTGATGAAAATGTTGAATATTTTGCTGAGTTAGAACAAGCTGTGCGTCAGGCTCTAAAAAACAATCCGGATTCGCGTTTTGAAGTTGTAGCAGTTATGCCTATGGATACCGCGGCGCAAGAACACGCGCAAAATGTTACGGCCAAAATTTTTGGTGATATGCTGACAATGTCTGTTCCGGCAGAAAATTTGCAAGTTAGCGCCCGCAGTGAAATTACTAAAAAAATTCCGACTATTGTGGTTGTGAAAAAATAAAATACCAATGTTTATGAAAAAAAAGCTCTGTCTTGTGGCAGGGCTTTTTTTGTCAGCATCTGATATCATCGGCTTCTAAAACTTCGCGGGCGTGCTGCAAAAACATAATTTCATCAGTCACAAAGTGGTGAATATTTAAAAGTGTGTCATTATCGATTCGCAATATCTGCGCTATTTTTCGGATAATCATTATCTCGTCATCTGAAATGAGGGTGTTAACCGATGCGGCAAACCAAAGACAATGCAATAAATCTATGGCAATGGCTCGAGTACAAATTGGCATTAAAGCGCGGTATAGCTCTTCATTGTTGCGCGGAATATAAATTTTTTTCAAAACATCCGGTAAAAGCTGCATTCTATCCAATAATTTGCTGATAAAATTTCGTTCAATGTAATCTGGATTACGGTCAGACTTCGCCAAATATGCCAATACGCGGATATAGGCAATTTTTTGTTCCTCTGTCAATGGAATTGCATTATATAAGTTACGCATACTGACCTCCCTATTATCATAAATGATATCACGAGAAAATTTCAACTGCAATTATTATGTTAAAATGTGGCAAAAATTTCATTTTTTTGCAACAAAAACGCCCTTGACTATCAAATAGTCAGGGCGTTTTTGTTAGTGCATATTTTTAAAATAACACTTAGACGCATTTACATAGCGCTCACTCCATTTATTGTCAATAAGTGCAAGCTCGTAATTTGCATCATCATAAATTAAACGGGCGCTGTCGCAAAATGCTGTCAGCAAACCTTCGTCAATGTTGTCAGCCGAACGCAATTTGTTGCAAAAAGCAATACTTTCTTTTTCATTAGCTCCATACTTTTTCCAGCATTTAGCGAGCAGACCTTTGGCTGTTGTTTCGTCACAATGCTCAATCAAAGCCAGAGTTGCTTCCTCTGTAAGCGGAAAATGCTCAATGTACTTTTCAATAAAGTCGAGCCAGCGTTTGTCATTTGTTTGCAGCAGCTGTTTAACAAGTTCAACTTCTTCTTGATTGTTCATGCACGAGGCATAACACTTGGGGCTGTCAGAAGTCAATTTTTTGTTAAAAATCACCTCAGAAAGTCCCTTAACATCATTGACGTTAATCAAATAAAAAATATTGTCCATACAAAAAAATTTAAGAATAATTGTTAATTAACTTTCTTTTATAAAAAATCATAAATGATGTCAAGGTGCGGAGAAAAATATTTATCAGCGCACGTGCGTGCGTTGTCTTTCATAGACACGAGAATTTGCTCTGGAACGTTCAAGTTTACGTACACGTTTCCGTTTTCTTTCATACGAAAGGTTGGGACGCTCTAAATTATTACCTGTTAGCTCATCAATTAAATGTTTGTTTTTAATCATTGTTTCAATAGGGTCGTTGCTGCTGTTATGTTTAATTATATTTTTTAGGACTTCTCGACGTGTGTTTGAAAGATTGTGCATAATTTGATTTAAGGCAACATCTCTGTTTTGTAAATGTAACAATTCTTGATATTCTGGTTCTTGCGAGCGGGTGCGGCTGGATGATACAGATGTGCTATCAGGTTGATTAATATTTTGATGGCGTAACTCAATGTTTTTTTGATGCTGTTCTGTTATCGTTTTACCCATTCTAAGACGAGAAATCATTTCGGCGGCAGTCATCTGGGGTAATCTTTTTATTTTTTGATGTTGCGTCGGTTCAATGTTTTTTTCCTTTATTTCGGCACTATGAAATTTAGCGCTGTGCTCTCTGTTTTTAGCGCTTAATCTATCAAAAAGTTCATGCACACGCCGTGGAGAAACTGTATTTTTAGAAAAATCCATTGTAAAACTCCTTAAACATATCTTATTGTAACACAACGTAGGCTGGTTAGCAAGGCTTAATAAAATAATTTTTAGGAATTTATTAAGATTAAGTGGTTACACTTTATAAAAAATAAACGGGAGAAATATTATGGAAATAAATTGGATTAATCCGTGGCTTATCGGCGGTATTGTTGTAGCATTGTTGTTTTATGCTCAATATGTGCGCTTGATTGTTGTGCGCAATAAAGTCAGAGAGTCGGCTTCGGATATTGATGTGCAACTAAAAAAACGCTATGACTTGATTCCAAATATGTTGCAAATGGCGGCAAAATTTATGGAACACGAAAAATCGTTGATGACTGAATTGACTGAATTGCGCACCAAAGCGATGGCTAGCACATTTGTGGCTTCGCCAAAAGAAAAAATGGAAATGGAAAGCCTGTTGAACCAAAAATTGGGTGAATTTAGAGTTTCTTTAGAAAATTATCCGGATTTGAAATCAAATCAGACTATGATTACAGCTATGCAAAGCATGAATGAGGTGGAAGAGCATATTTCTGCCGCTCGTCGCTTTTATAACTCTAATGTCAATACCTTGAAAAATGCGGTCGAAATTTTTCCTGGAAACATTGTAGCTATGTTGGTTGGTGTTAATTATAAAGACACTCCGTTTTTTGAAGTCAGTGAAGTAGAAAAACAACCGATTAACAGCAAAGATTATTTTAAATAATGAGGTAAATATGTCGCAGACCAATGAAAACGAAGACGCTTTTGAAAATTTTTTGCAAAAAAATATTTTACCTCTTTTAGAGAGTGAAGATAAATATCGGCAGTCATTTAAAAACCATTTTTGGCTATATGCCGGTATATTGCTGTTTTTCAATTGTTCAAACGTGCTGATTGTTTTGTTTCGGCACCTGATATATAATCGGCTATTTTCTTGGGAACAATTATTTTTAACTGCGGCGATTTCTGCCTTTATTTTATTTTGCTATGTCAAGTTTGCCGGACGTAAAGTTTTTCCTGATGTGTTCGCTGAGTTTGTAAAATATTATGGCAATTGGAGTTTGCGGCGTTCTACCGACCTTCAGACAAATGGCTATGATATTATATTGCCGCCAAGCCCTTTGAAAATAGAAAAAATAAATATCTCCGGAGATTCAAACTGTCCGCTGAAATTAAAAAAACTAGCCTTTGTCAAAAAGCTTTTTAATAACAAGTTGCAAACTACGGTCGGCGAGGGGATTTTGCTGACATATAATTTACCGCAAAGCCTTGGCGGAACATTGCTTTTGCTAGAAAAAGGCGGCTTTGCTAAGACAAAGCAAATATCTGGTTTGGATAAAGTTTCGTCAGCGATTCCGGCGTCTAATTATTTTCAGACTTTTGCCGATAGTGAAGTCATAAAAAACTATCTCGTTATTAGCGCTTTGTATGAAAATTTATTGGATTTAAAAGAAGTTTTCAAGGCTTCAAAAGTTTATTTGCGTTTAGAAAATGATAAGCTAGATGTTTTTTTGCAGAGCGGGCGTTTTTTATATCACAACGGCAGTTTATGGACATCTTCAACCGGTGAAGACGGGTTGAAAAAACAAAATCAGCAAATAGAAAAAGTCTTTTTATTTATCAGTGTGATGGAAGATTTGATTGAAGTAGCAAAAGAACATGTTTGATTTAAAAAATGATAAAAATTTTATGGCGCAAAAGTCATTGTTTGATGAATATTATAACCGTGTGCTGCTGCCAAAACTAAAAGAAAATGACAAAATTAAACACCGTTATTTTTTGATGTTTATTATTCTGTTATTGATGTCTATAATTTTTTATCCGTTGGTTCTTTTGGCTATTTTGACGCTGTCCAATGATAATGCGGCGGATATCGGTGTGATTTTGGGTGCTTCCGGTTTTGTTATCATTATCTTACGCGGACCTGTATATTTTTATAAAAAGAAGGCTAAAAACACAATTATGGCAGATTTTGCCAATTTTTTTGGTACTTTTTCTTATCATAACGAACAATATTTGCCAGATGATTTGCTGCGTGAATCGGATTTATTCGGTCAATATAATATTCATAAAGGCGATGATTATTTTTGCGGCAATTATAAAAATGTGGCCATTACTATTTCAGAAGAATTGCTGCAAAAAGAAATTGTATATACCGAGGTTGACGAAAAATTTGGCAATGCATCTCGGCTCAACCGCCGCAGCCGCAAAAAAAACACGTTTAGAGGTATTTGCGTTTTATTGACGATGAATAAAAATTTTAAGGGACGCACGGTAGTGCTAAAGGATAAAGGCCTATTCAATTTTTTAAAGCATATAACCGGTTTAGAACGTGTAAAACTAGAAGATTTGTATTTTGAAAAATTGTTTGAGGTGTATTCTTCTGACCAGATAGAAGCGCGTTATTTGTTGACTACGGCTTTTATGGAACGGATGCTCAAATTGACGGAGCTGTATGATGGTAAATCAATTCAGTTTAGTTTCAATAAAAATCAGCTGCTGCTGGCGATTCCAACCAAACAAGATATGTTTGAAGCTTGTTCTTTTTTCCGCAGCAACATCAATAAAAAGAAAATAGATCGAGTTTTTGAGCAGTTTTACACTGTTTTTTCTATTGTCGACGTATTAAAGTTAAATCAAAAAATCGGCATGTGAAAAACAATTAACCTTGTGTATATCCTTTTGAAAAAGTTGCAAAACTTTTGTGCTTTGGCTACATTCAACAAAAACAGAGGAGATTAGTTTTGTTTTCTAAATTTGAACGGCTGGCGGCCTGGAGATATTTGCGCGCCAAGCGTAAAGAAGGATTTATTTCGGTGATTACCGGTTTTGCATTTACCGGTATAGCTTTGGGCGTGGCAACTTTAATCATTGTTATGTCGGTGATGAATGGCTTTAAGGCCGAATTGCTGAATCGTATATTAGGAATTAACGGTCATATTTCCATTGTGTCATCTGCTGGTTTTCCATTTAATAACTACAAAAAAGCCGTTGCCGATTTAGAAAGTATTCCGGGGATTGATACGGCTTTGCCGCTGATAGAAAAACAGCTTTTAGTGTCTTCTTCGCATGGCGCGGAAGGTGCTATGGTCCGCGGAATAGAAAAAGAAGATATCTTAAAAAAGAAAGTTATGCGCGACGGTTTCGCCCATATGGATATTGAAGGTTTTAGCGGCGATGTTGTGGTTTTGGGAGATAAATTGGCGCGTAAACTTGGGGTTTTTGTTGGCGATGAAATCACTTTAATTTCCCCAAATGGCAAAGTTACGGCGTTTGGCTCCGTGCCTAGAATAAAATCGTATCCGGTAGTGGGAACGTTCAGTATGGGCATGTATGAATATGACGCTAACTATATTTTTATACCGCTTGACGCTGCGCAAAAATATTTTGGTTTGAAAGACTCAGCTACGGTGATTGATGTTAGTTTGACCGATGAAAATCAGCTGCCTAAAATGCGCTCTTTGATTGAACGCAGTGTTAGTTTGGACGCCTATGTTTATGACTGGAAACAATCAAATTCGGCGTTTTTCAACGCGCTTGACGTGGAACGCAACGTGATGTTTTTAATTCTGACGTTGATTATTTTGGTGGCGGCATTTAACATTATTACCGGCTTGATAATGCTGGTAAAAGATAAAAGCCGTGATGTTGCCGTGCTGAGAACAATGGGGGCAACCCGCGGTATGATTATGCGGATTTTCTTTTTAGATGGAGCATTTATCGGCTTTGTCGGTACGGGAATCGGCGTGTCTTTGGGGTTGCTGTTTTGTGAGAATATTGAAAATATCCGCCAATTTTTACAGACAATTTCTGGACGCGACCTATTTTCGGCAGAAATATATTTTCTGTCGCAGCTGCCGGCAAAAGTAGATTCGCTAGAAGTTACACTGGTTGTGATTTTGACTTTGGTTTTGTCTTTTTTAGCCACCATATATCCGGCATACCGCGCCGCAAAATTAGATCCGTCGGAGGCTTTACGCTATGAATAACACTACTTTAACCCTGAAAAATATTAACAAAACTTTTCGTCAGGGAAACGAAATTCTGGAAGTTTTGAAAGATGTAAACTTGGATATCCGACCTAAAGAAGTGGTTGCACTAATCGGCCCTTCCGGCTCAGGCAAATCGACATTGCTGCAAATTGCCGGACTTTTAGAAAATCCGACAGATGGCGAAGTTTATATTGATGGTGAAAACTGCACCGGAAATTCGGATAATGTACGCACCATGTTGCGCCGCGACTATTTAGGTTTTGTTTATCAATATCATAACTTACTGCCGGATTTTGACGCGGCAGAAAATGTGATTATTCCGCAGCTGATAGCCGGAGTAAAATATAAAGAAGCCGCCGACAAGGCCATGTGGCTGTTGCAGCGTTTGGGCTTGAATGAACGTGAACATCATCGTCCGGCGGAGCTTTCTGGCGGCGAGCAGCAGCGAGTCGCAATTGCCAGAGCCTTAGCTAACGCACCCAAGCTTTTATTGGCCGATGAGCCGACCGGAAATTTGGACCCCAATACTTCGGATAATGTGTTTTTAACTTTGCTGGAAGTGGTGAAAGAAACTGGATTATCTGCGCTTATTGCCACGCATAATATTGATTTGGCGCATAAAATGGATAGAGTTGTCAGTCTAAAAGATGGCCGCTTAATAGACAGTCGTTCCAATCGTTTTTTGAAGACGGTAGAAAATTTTTATTAATTGTCTGAAACTAACTTTTTTTTAATAAAAATATGGTCGAATTGGCTTAGTTAAAAATACAAAAGGTAAAAAAATGGGATTCTGGTCGTACATTGTTGCAAAATGTAAAAGTTCTGGATTTATAGTGCTTTTGATGGTGCTATGTTCTTATTTTTCATATTTTGCCGTTAAAGGCGACCGCGGTTTTTTGAAATATATGTATTTGCAAGACAAAGTTGCTGAGGCTGAAAAAGTTAATCAAAGCTACGACCAACAGCGCCAAGATTGGGAGCAAAAAGTGAAGTTGCTGTCAAAATCGAGCTTGGATTTGGATTTGTTGGATGAACGCGCCCGCGCTGTTTTGAATGTCATTGGCAACGATGAATTTATTATTCTTGATGAAGAATAATAAAATTTAAACTTTACATTTTTTATTTTTACCATTACTTTGAAACTAGACAGGCGATAGTCTGTCTGGGGTGTGACAACCTCTATATATTCGTCTTAGTGTTAGACGTTAATCAAGCATACCTTCTGGTCTATATGGCTGGAAGGTAGCTGAATATGCTGTATGTAATATATAGCTAATAAGCTACACTATCTAATATATATAGTTGTCAACTTCCAGCTACCTCGTCGGTAGCTTTTTTGTTGTAATTTCAAAATGATGGGAAGTAGTGATGATTAATAATCAACATGGCCGCAGTATGATTGAAATGCTTGGCGTGCTGGCAATAATTGCTGTGTTAAGCGTTGGAGGTATCGCCGGATATTCAAAAGCTATGGAAAAATGGAAGGCTAATAAGCTGGTTTCGGAATATAGTTATTTAATATTTGGTTTAATGGATAAGGTGAATGAATTCCAAAATATGTCAAAAGACACAGGCTATGACTCTCAAGTCGGTTTGAGTAATTATGTGCAATCGGCATCGTTAGTTCCTGAAACTTGGAAATATGCATCCTCAACCAGAATGTATGATTCTGAGGGAAATCCGGTATTAATGTTTTCTAGAAGAAATCGTTTAGTCATAGATATTTATCTTGGAACTAAACTTAACTCTAATGGCTGGATATCCGGAAAATCAGAAGGATTTTCCTTAACTTTATGTCGTGAAGTTATGCTAAATTTGACTCAGCGCCTGAGTGACGTTGTGCAGTTTTCTAGGTTTTATCAATGGAGTAAAATGGAAAGTTCAGCTGTTTATTGGGGAAACACATCATGCCCTGCAGGGCAAAAATGTTTGCGAGACTTAACAGTTGCTGAAATAAATGAAATATGCAAATCTTGCAAAAAAGACAATGAAGCTTGTGGCATAAATATGGAATTTTAGTTTTATTTCAAACTTCCGATACTAAAGAAAAGCGGTAAAATTTCGTATTTTCCGTCAACATAATATACATATACCGGTATTCCGTCGCGGCCGTAGGCATTTAGGGCTGCGGTATAAATATCATTATCTTCGGTCAAGTCCGCACGAAACAATTTTACATTTTTATCAGCGACAAAGCGTTTGAAGCGTTCTGTATTGAGCAAAATTTTTTCATTAAATTGGCAGGTCAAACACCAGTCGGCCGTAAAATCAATAAATACTCTCTCGCCGTTTGCCGCGGCGTTGGTGATTTGCTGCGAGTCGTAAGGCTGCCAATTCAGTTCTTTGGTTGCTTGCTCGCCCGAGTGGTTAATTTGTGTTGCCAAAATGCTTAGCAGCCACAATGCGGTTAATAGCAAAGGCACAGCCAAAATATATTTTATCGTTTTCATCCATTTCCCCGGTTTGGGTAAAATACGTCCAAGCATATGCGGAAACATTTCTATCAGAGCATAGGGAAGGGCGTAGCCGATTGCCAGCATGACAAAAATGGCGAATATTTGGGCGTCGTTTTGCATAAAGGCATAGCCGATTGCCGCGCCCATAAAAGGACCGGTGCATGGGCTGGCAATTAAAACGGCAAAAAAACCGGTGCAAAAAGCGTTTATTCCAGAGAGTTTATAAGTCTTATTGTTGTTGAAATCCGGAAAGTGCAAAATGTCAATCATCAATAAAAACAAAAGGAAAAAAAGCATGGCCATAACACCTACGAACCAAGGTGATTGCAGCTGAAAACCCCAGCCGATGGCCGCTCCTTCATGCTTAACCAGCACTAAAATTGCGGTCAGAAGCATAAAGCAAGTCACCACGCCTAAAGTATAGCTAAAGGCTCGGGAAAAGCGGCGAGGCTCATTATTTTTGTTTAAAAGGGTAAAAATCTTGAGCGATAAAATTGGAAAAACGCAGGGCATGGCGTTAAGAATAATTCCTCCCAAAAAAGCCAGCAGCAAAATATAGGCTAGCCCAAATTCCGGAGCATCTTTATAGCCAATTTCCAAAGCGTATGATTTGTCTGGCGTGACCACTAAAGCCTGTGAGAGTGGTTCGCTTTCGGTGCTGTCGTTTTCCCAACTGATAAGTGTTTTGTTGTTTTCTTCGCTGATTTTGATTGATTGTTCGGCCACGCGTCCGCTTTGTGCCGGTAAAAAGCTTACGTTGGTATGCGGCGGAAGTTCAATTTGAATTTTGTTTTGAGAGGTTGGGCTGTTAACGCTGAGTTTTTGCGGCAGCGACATTTTCAAATCTGACTGCATATTGTTCCAAATTTCTTTTGGCGTTTGCGGCAGTTCTTGTAAGTCAAAACTCAAGGATTGAGGTTTGCAGACATCATTGCATTCCACAAAAGAAAATGTCAGTTCCACATCTTTGGTTTGTTTTAGTTTTAGGTGAAAATAAGCTGATTTTTTATAAACATATTCGTCAATAATATCAAAGGCTTTAACAATTTGCGGCGCCGATTGATTCAATATTTTCAGTCCACTGTCGGCTTTGTTGCTGGAAACAGTTGTCGGACGACCGATTTCCCCGGGGTTGCTCCAATAAATATGCCAGCCGTCTTTAATGGCAAAACGGGCGATATATTCAGTTTTACCGTTTGAAAAAAGCTCAATAGTGGTGTTGTCTGTACTCTTGGAGTTTTCAGCGGCAATGAGCGGCAGGCAATATAACCAGCACAGGCAGATAAAAACAGCTTTTTTTAGCATTTGTTTCCTTTCAAACAAAATATGGGTAAAGCGGTGTCGGATTTCAAGTTAAATCAGTTCTTTTAAACGCGCAACAATCTGGTCAAACATCTCCGCCGTCAAAACATTTGTGTTGATGTTGTAGCGTGAAGTGTGATAGGAGTCCAGCAATATCAAATTATGGTTAGGCAAAAAATGTTCCGCTCCGTGGGCAAATTTGAATGCGGCTTTTGTATATCCCAAAGCTTGTAAAACAGCACCATGCGAAACCGAACCTAACGAAAGAATGACTTTCAGATTGGGCATAGAAGCTATTTCTTGCTGTAAAAACGGCCGGCAAGCAGCAATTTCGGCGGCATTAACTTTGTTTTGCGGCGGCACGCAGCGCACAGAGTTAGTTACACGGACGTTAATCAGTTCAAAGCCGTCGTCCTTACGTTTTTGATAATTGCCTTGAGCAAAGCCAAATTTTTTTAGCGCCGGATAAAGTATATCGCCGGCGTAGTCATTGGTAAACGGACGGTCTGTTTGGTTGGCGCCGTTTAGCCCTGGAGCTAGCCCAACCACTAAAATTTGCGACTCTAGCGAGCCAAAAGGCGTAACCGGTCCATTGTGGTAGGTTGGAAACTTTTGCTGGTTGCCGCGGCGAAATTCTACCAAACGCGGGCATAAAGCACAATCTTTTTTTGGTTTGCAAAACATAGAAATCTCCTTTATTTGCCCATATTGTAGCGTCATTTTTTTTGCTGTCACTATTTAAATTTGTTTTTTCACGGTTATATACAATTTTGAAAGTGTTGTAAAATACTTGTTTTTGTCATTTAACACATTTATAAATGGAGATTAAAATATGAAAAAGACATTATTGTTGGCAGGTGTTGCCAGTATTTTTGCTCTTAATGCTCAGGCCATGAGCTGGAACATAAATGAATATCGTCCGTATGTTGGTGCAGATTATTCTTTCTTTAAGGCTAAACAGGGTAATCAGGCTAAAAATATGAAAAAATATTTTCATTCCGGCAAAGCTAATGTTGGTATGCAGTTATATGAAAATTGGGATTTGGAATTTTCATATCAGCAATCGGGAGAAATTAAAGGCCGTACTTTGGAAGGTAAACGCGGCAAAAACTATTTCTCGGTTTATGCATTAGATGCATATGGCAAGTATCCAATGTTTTGCTCTAATTTGAGTTTGCTAGGAACTGTCGGCGCCGGTATTTATCACGCTAAATATAAAAACTTTCCTAAAACCTCATATAACAAAGTTGGCTACCGCGCCGGTTTGGGTTTGCAATATGACTTCAACAAAAACTGGGGCGCCCGCGTTGTTGGCAGATATTCATATATCGGCTCCGGCTATACAAACAACTTCAGAGAAGTTACCGCCGGTTTACAATATAGATTTTAAGGTTTTAGCGGCTAAAAAACACCCTGTCAAAAATCATGACAGGGTGTTTCAATTTGCAGTCAATATTTTTATTTCAATTTTAGCTCCAAACTGGCTTCTTCCAAAACTTCGGGCTCATAGAGCAGGGCGATTTCTTCTTCGCGGCTAAAGTTAGGTTCTTTGCCATAGTTCAGGTAGTTATCCAATTTGATTTTAGCTTCATTCAAAACTGTTTTGCCAAAATCCGGCGCCGGACCGTTTACTTCCAGCATCAGGGTATGAATTTGCAAAAGATAATTATCTTCTATCACATCAAGCACACCGCGCTTTTTGCTTTGTTTCATCAAAACCGGCGCTTCTTTTTGTGCGGTTGCTGTAATTTCCGGTATGTGCTTTTCTTCGGGAATCACAAACCAATTGTGTTTGAAAGCAAAGCGTCCCAATCCCTCATAAGAGGATAATACGGAAAGCGGAATAGAGAGCATTAGTCCCAAAGTTACCGGCAGCATCCAATAAAACAGAGCCGGCAGCTGGTCATAAACCACATAAGTTGTCATCACGCCTAAAATTGTGTGACTAATATGACGTTGAAAAGCCTCTTTCCATGTAGTGTAGCCGTCACGGCTTTGGGTGTTCCAGCCCACATCTTGACCGGTTAAAATTTCCCATACGAATTTGGTTTGAAAAATCATCATAATCGGCGCAATCAAAGCCGAAAACACAATCTCGGCCAATACGCTTTTTATAGTACCGAAAAAGCCACCGATGTTTTTGAATTTGTTGTTTTTCAAATAAATAATCATACCCAAAAACTTAGGAAAAATCAGCATAAACATCGAAATTAAAAACAGCGTGATGGTTCCCATTTTATCAAAAATAGGCCAGTTAGGGAACAATGATTGTTCGGTCGAAAAATATTCCGGCGGAAAATAAACATGTCCCAGCGCCACTAAAATTCCGGAAACCAGAAAAATAAACCACAGCGGCGAGGAAAGATAAGACATTATACCAATGGTAAAGTGTATGCGGCTAATCGGGTGGATATGCTTTGATACCAATATTTCCAAATGTTGAATGTTGCCTTGACACCAGCGGCGGTCACGGGTGGCAAAATCTATCATTGTCGGCGGACATTCTTCATAACTACCGCCAAGTTCCGGCAGCAGCCAAGCATACCAGCCGCCGCGGCGGATTAAAGCCGCTTCCACAAAATCGTGGCTCAAAATATGGCCGCCAAACGGTTTAGGGCCTTTTAAAACCGGCAAACCGCAGCATTCCATAAAAGCTTTGACACGGATTATGGCATTGTGTCCCCAATAGTTGCTGTCGTGAACCTGCCAAAAGCACAAGCCGGCCGAAACAATATTGCCATAAACCTTGCCGGCAAACTGTTGTACACGGGCAAACAGCGAGTGGCTGTTGATACATTGCGGTGGCGCCTGAATAATACCGGTGTCAGAGTTAAGCTCCATCAAACGCGACATTTCAACAATAGTTTTGCCTTCCAAAAGGCTGTCTGCGTCCAAAACCACCATATAATCATAGAGCGCGCCCCATTTATGGCAAAAATCTTCAATATTTCCGCTTTTGCGAGCAATGTTTATTGGACGGCGGCGATAATAAAGATTAATTTCTTTCGGCATTAATTTTTTGGCGTTTATCCAGCCGTTTTCTTCTTCTACCCAAATTTTTGGATTGGTGGTGTCGCTCAAAACAAACATATCATACGCCTGAGCCTGACCGGTTTTAACCAGACTATCTGCAATAGCCAGCAGGCGAGCATAAACCATATCGCATTCTTCATTATAAATCGGCATTAAAATAGCGGTTTTAGTTTTGAGCGGAGTTTTCTTTTCCGGCCAAATTATCCCCGGCATGGATTTGTTTGCCAGCAATTCAAAAAAGCCGAATATGCTGGCCCAAAAGAAAAGGGCTATCCAGCCAGTGGTCAAAACAAACAACAGAGTCATGATTGTGCGAGCCGCGGTATTGGCGTCGGTTGGCATGGATACAACCCATTTAAAGGTTAAAAACATGGTGGTTAAAATCATCAACCCAAAAATAAGAATACGTCGGAAGGTGATTTGGGCGGCGCTGATTGGACGAGTTTTTATCACTTTTTTTCTCCTTTGGCTTTTTTAGCTTTATGCAGATGTATAGTGTCTATTTCTTGCGTCGGCATTTCAGTCAATTTATACGATGGCGCAGTTTCAATATATGCTTTGCGCATAAGTTCCATAAAATCAGAATCCGCAAAATTTGGCAGTAAAGGTTTTACGCCATATTTTTTGGCAATCTCCAAACCAATAAAAGCGGCTTTATACAAGGCGATTAACTGAGTTTTAGCCAATTTTGTTTTAAAAATTTCTTTGGCTTTTAGATAAACTATTTCATTAATCGTTGCTATTAAGTTGTTGGATTTACTTAATTTAGGATATGAGTCTAACAGCGTTTGAGCTTCACTTTTTTTGATGCCTAGACAGCTGATATAAGCCTCAATAATATCCTGAGCGCTTTGAATCTTTAGTTTAACCATTGATAGCTCCATACTTCGGAAATCGGGGTGTCATCTTTGGTCAGCAGGACTCTGATTTCATCTCCATCTTCCGGCTGATAGTCTACATAAACCGTAACTCCTTTTGTTACTGGATTATATACGCTGCTGACACCATTGATTTTGCCTTTAATCGCCGAAACCTGAGGTTTAATATTGTTTTCATTGAATTTATCATTAAGTTCTTTACCCACAAAATCAATCACAAATTTGCGGTCAGTGTTGTCTAAGTTGATTCCGGAAACGCCGCCTACACCGGTTCTGGTAGCGGTAATAGAAGCCAATTCTTTATCTTTCATCACGTCATTTAACCAAATCAATCTATAAGAATAGGTATATTCTCCACCAGCTTTAATTGGCTGTTCCGGCACCCAATAAGCGACTATGTTGTCGTGAATTTCTTGCAATGACGGAATTTCTACCAGCTGCACCAAACCTTTGCCCCAATCAGACAATGGTTCAACCCATGCACTCGGGCGGTCTTGATAATTTGCCTCAAAATCCAGATAGTTTTTGATGTCGCGGTCGCGCTGCAGCAAGCCAAAACCCTTTGGATTATTATCCATAAATGAACTGATACGCAAATGTTTAGAATTATCCAGCGGACGCCACAGCCATTCGTCGTTGCCATTGTGAATCAGCAAGCCGTCGCTGTCATGAACTTCGGGACGGTAGTCATCAAATTCATGTTTGTTGTTTTCTCCAAACAAAAACATGGAAGTAAGCGGGGCAATACCGATTTTTTTGATATCGGTACGAGCAAATAGGCGTGCTTCTATATCCATTATGGTGTTAGTTCCCGGAATTATTTTGAAACTATAAGCACCGCTTACGCTTTTGCTATCCAACAAAGCATATAATTTTATGTATTTGTCTTTAGGTTTTGGTTTTTCAATCCAAAATTCTTTGAATATTGGAAATTCTTCACCAGTCATTTCGGCAGTGTCAATAGCCAAACCGCGAGCGGAAAGTCCGTATTTTTGACCTTTTGCCAAACCACGGAAATAGCTTGCGCCCAAAAAAGTAACCAACTCGTCAAAATAGGCCGAAGTATTCAGCGGACTATGGATTCTAAAACCGGCATAACCCAAATTTTCAAACTGCTCTGTATGCAGATTGTTTTTGCCGTAGTCAAAAAATTTGCTGGAGTATTTAATGCTTTTTGAAACGCCGTCTATAACCTCATTTATAGGTACTGAAATTTGAAAAATGTTGCCAAGGTGGAAAAATTGAATTTCATAAGGAAGATTTTGATTGTACCACGGACCGTTTTCACGCACAAATCTGATGTCACGGTGTCCATCATAGCTAAGATTGTTCAGCTCGTCTGGCAAATGAGTGTTTGGTGCTTGATAAGGTGTAGCAGCAAGAGTTTTAGCTTTGCTGATTACACTGTCAAAAGAAAAGTTTTTTTCAATATGATTCTTTAAAATATTTTCTTGATTTGCATAGTATTTTTGCCAGCCATACCAGCCTCCGGTCCCGATACCAGCAATAACAATTAACAGAATAAGTTTTTTTAGCATATTAATCTCCCTAAAATTCCTATTTATTGTGGTATATAAATAAGTGTTTTGCTTGTCAATAGAGATGTTAAAAAAATATTAATAAATATAAATTTGAATTGATTGACAAAAATATAAAGGATGTGATATATTTAAACAAAAATGGGGGCAAATATGGTAGTAAATACAAAAGAAATGCTAAAATGTTGCTTAAAAAAAGTGGCTGAGCGTAAGCATAACTTAGCTACCAAAATTATGGCATTGACAATGGTTTTGTCTGCAAATGCAGCCAAGGACACTCCTGCCGCAACCAAAGATAAAGTTGTTCCTAAAAAAGAAGTTAAAGCAGAAAACGATAAATTTGCCAAATATCGTTCGGCTGAAAAAGATGTTATTCAGCAGCTCGTGTTTTATGAAGGTTGCGTGCGTAAGGCTTATCAGGATAGAGTTGGAATTTGGACGGTAGGAATTGGAAATACCAAGCGCCCGAGTGGAGAAAAAGTTACTCAGCGTGACAAGTTAATTAATAATAAACAGATTTACAATTACGTTACAGCTCATTTAGAAAGAGAAATTTATCCGGCATTGGATAAATATATTAACCGAGATTTGTCGCCAAATGAAAAAGCGGCTGTTATCAGTTTGTGCTATAATTGCGGAACAAAGGTTTTGGGGCAAAACGGAAAAAGGTCAGCCTTAGCTGAGGCAATTAATAAAAACGACACAAAAGGTATAATAAAAGGTTTTATGGCACGTGTTTCTACCAGAAAAGAAAGATTTGTTAATCATTTAGCCGTGCGGCGGGCACTTGAGCTGGAAACATATTTTGGTCATTTGAAACAAAGTGATATTAATATGTTTTATGTTGGCGGACAAAGAGGATTAGAAATTAGCGATATTTTGCAAAAAGACAAAAATGGAAGATATACAATATTAAAGGAAGACGCAAATACCATCAATAATTTGGTATCTCATTGTATGAGAGCGCCTTCTGCCGATAAAGCGCCGGAATATGCGTGGTTTGGCGGTGATAAAAGAGTGTCAGAGTTTGCTAATTTGAGCAATGAAACATACTATGCTCAGGTTAAAGATTTTCAAAATGCAAATATTTCTAAAGAAAACGGCAGAATGTAAAAGGGTTATATTATGGAACATCCAGAAACAGAATTAGAAGTTTTTTCTCCTTTATCTATACAGGAATACATAAGATTGATGACAGCGGCTCACTATATAAATTTGGGCGCGGATTCTGGTGCGGCTCGTTTTAGCATAACTCCAGAAAATTTTGCCAAGATGGATTCTGAACCGTTGAAAGCGGCGCTAATCGGGCTGAACTTGAAGTATAATGCTGCCGAACAGGTTTTAGAAGTTACGGCAGACGAAGCTTTTTTACATTTGTATGAAAATAAAATTATGAATGAAGTGGCGCGTGTTTTTGCCATAAATTATAAAAATCGCTACGCTTCAAAAATTATGGTCGAAAATGTGTGATGAACTATTTGCAAAGTTAGCAAAGTCAAAGTTCCGCAGTAGTTTTCATCTGTCAGAAAAAGATAAGGCATATATAAAAGACAAAGGTTTGGAAACAATTCGCCGTCATGCCGCCGACTTTGTGGAAAAACGTTTATCTCCTCCAGCTAGGTTGCTTAAAAATGACGGCAAACAAACACCTATGCGCGGACATCCGGTGTTTGTTGCACAGCACGCCTGTGCTTGCTGCTGCCGTCAATGTTTGTCTAAATGGCATAATATAGATGCAAATCACTGGCTGACCGAAGCGGAGCAAGCATATATTGTCAATATTTTAATGAGCTGGATAAAAAAAGAATATGTCGACTAAAGTCGTACGAAACAGAAAAAAGTTGCAGTGATGAAAAAATCTAAAAATATCGAGCGTTAGCCTCAAAAAAATAATATTCTTAAAAAGCGTTTAAAAGGCTTTACTTTTGGTGCGATACTGGTTATACAGATTACATTGATTATATTATTGTTTAACTAATTATTATCTATGGTACAAAAAATTGAATTAAACGCATTAAAAGAAAACAAGGTTATTTCTTTAAATGTTCCCAGTGGTAGACGAGTTAGGCACAGCGTTAGCTCAATGTCTACCAGTGGTCATTACGCCTCAAAATCCGTTTGGTCTGTAGACAAGAAACCGATTTTGGAGATTACCAACACAATATATGGACGTTGGCGTATAATTGTTAAGGGGAGCAAGGTTGACGGCTATTATTTTGAGCCGAAAGAAAAATCTCCTTATCGTTGGAAAGTAAAGTTTGTTTATTAAACTACAATGAAAAATCCCTGCCTTATACCATTAAGCCGGGGATTTTTTGTGCGTTGAGGATTTTTTTTACTCTGCCCCCATTTAATGATGAACCTTAAGTTTTCGCTGCGCTTGCAGAAAAAAACTGTCATTTTAGACAGTTTTTCCTTAGCGCGCCTTACGGTTCGAGCCCTACCGCTTTTACCACACAATAAAACCCCACAGGGACAAGCCCCATGGGGTTTTATTGGCGGAGCGTACAGGACTCGAACCTGTGCATCCTTTTAAGGGGATGACGGATTAGCAATCCGCTGCATTACCACTCTGCCAACGCTCCATAAATGATAACGACATACTTTTAGCTTATGTTTTTACTCTAGTCAATAACTTTTTTAATTTTTTGCAAATTATTCTCAACTATTGAAATTTTTTTAATACCTACTATCTTCACAGCAAGGAGAAAACTCATGGAATTATATTTGCTTATATCGCTTGTTTTTATTTATTTAATCACCGCTGCTATGGTCAATAAAAACGTGGTACATCGGATATGGACACTGGCTTTTATTGCCGCGTTTGCGGTGACGGCAGTGGCAATAGGCTTTTTACGCGTGACCAATCAAGATGTGATGATGTCGGCGGATAACTTGAATTGGTACTATCTTTTATATATTTTCGGTTCTATGTCGGTGGTGCTTGGCGTCATAAACCTGTGGATGTACCGCAAACCTTTGTGGCAGATTTTACACAATGATGATGTTGAAGAAGACAAAGAATAATTGCAAATTTATGTTTTTTGTGTAATATACCCCCTAACAAAGGGGGATATTATGTTACGCATTAACAATATTTCTATGCCGCTGAACGCAAACGAGCAGCAGTTGAAGCAAAAAGCAGCGCAAAAACTAGGAGTGAAAGAAAATGAACTCCAAAATTTTACCGTTTCCAAAAAATCGGTAGATGCGCGCAACAAAAATAATGTGCATTTTGTTTATAGTGTGGATTGCAATTCGGCTTCAACAGTGCGTGACAAAGATATTGAGCAGCTGCCAGAGGTAGAAAAACTAACCTTTAATATAAAAAGTGACGGCGTGCGTCCGATTGTGGTTGGCAGCGGTCCTGCCGGTATGTTTGCTGGTTTGGCTTTGGCGGAAGCCGGACTAAATCCCATAATTTTAGAGCGTGGAGCACCGGTGGAACAACGCCAAAAAGATGTGGCGGCGTTTTGGCATGGCGGCGAGCTGAAAATAAATTCTAACGTGCAGTTCGGAGAAGGCGGTGCAGGTACTTTTTCGGACGGTAAACTTATGACCGGTATCAAAAAAGACAAGTTTACAGCCAAAGTGTTGCAAGAATTTGCTGCGGCTGGTGCTCCTCAAGAAATTCTTTATTTGGCAAAGCCGCATATTGGGACGGATAAATTGCGTCTGGTTGTCAAAAACATTCGGCAAAAAATTCTGTCTTTAGGCGGAGAATATCGTTTTAACAGTCAGTTGACCGGTCTTGTTATCAAAAATGACAAACTTGTGGCGGTTAAAGTTACTGATGAAAAAGCAACTTATGAATTGCCGGCGAATAAGCTGTTTTTGGCTATCGGGCATAGTGCGCGCGATACTTTTGAAATGCTGCATAATAGCGGAGTGCATATGGAGCAAAAACCATTTTCAGTCGGCGCCCGAATAGAACATAGGCAAACGCTGATAAATAAGGCGCAATACGGCAAAGCGGCGGAAAGTCCATATTTGGGCGCGGCAGATTATAAAATGGCGGTGCATTTGCCAAACGGACGCTCTGTCTATACGTTTTGTATGTGTCCTGGCGGTGTGGTTGTGGCAGCGGCTTCCGAAAAAGGACGTGTAGTGACAAACGGTATGAGCGAATTTGCCCGTGCGGCCGAAAATGCTAATTCGGCTTTGCTGGTTGGTGTTTCCGAAAAAGATTTTGGCAGTAATAGTCCGCTGGCCGGTATGTATTTTCAGCGCAAACTAGAGGAAAATGCTTTTATTGCCGGTGACAGTTCATATCGCGCGCCAGCGGTTTTGGTCGGCGATTTTTTGCGCTGCAAAGTTTCGCAAAAATTGGGCGAGGTGCGTCCAACCTATCTTCCGGGGGTCGCTTTAGGCGGATTTAAGCAGGTTTTGCCGTCAGAAATAGCCGATTCTCTGCGTTTAGGTATAGTAGAAATGGCTAAAAAATTGCACGGTTTTGATTGCTATGACGCGGTTTTGACCGGAGTCGAAACCCGTAGTTCATCGCCAGTCAGAATAGTGCGCAATGAAACGATGCAAAGTAATATTGAAGGGCTGTATCCATGCGGTGAGGGCGCGGGCTACGCTGGTGGCATAACCTCGGCGGCGGCAGATGGCCTGAAAGCTGTTTACGCTTTGCAGCAGGATAAATAAAAATATATATTGACAGCAAAAATGCTCTGTCTATACTGAACAAAAATAGAACAAAGTGTTGACAATGTCAAAAATAGCGTTAGTAGATTGCGATAGTTTTTTTGTTTCGTGCGAACAGGCCGAAAATCCGGCTTTGCGCGGCAGAGCCGTGTGCGTTGTTTCTGGCAGCAACGGCTGTGTGGTATCTCGTTCGCGCGAGGCTAAAACAGTTGGTGTAAAAATGGGGCAGCCATGTTTTATGGCTAAAAAAGAGTTTCCAAATGTTTGCTATCTCAATGGCCGTAATGGTTTGTATAAGCAATATTCGCAAAAAGTGATGGCTTGTCTCAAAAATTTTACGCCTGATGTAGAGGTTTGTTCTATTGACGAAGCATATCTAAATATGCATGGTCTTGATAGACTCTATCATCAAGATTTTATGCAGCTGGCAAAAACGATTCGGCAAAAAGTTTGGCAAGATTGCGGGATTCCTGTTTCTATTGGCGTCAGCTCTTCCAAATTGTTGGCAAAATTGGCGAGTGACAAGGCTAAAAACAGCGGCGGAGTATATATTATTAATCAAACGGATTTATCACAGGTGCTGCAAGAAACTCAATTGGAAGATGTTTGTGGTTTTGGTCGCCAACATACGGCAAAAATGAAAATGTCCGGTATCTTTAATTGTGCCGAATTTGTAGCGCAAAGCGATAGTTGGGTACGTAAAAATTTGGGAATTGTCGGACTTGATTTAAAATATGAATTGCTCGGCCATTTGGTCAACAAAATAAAAACTGAACAAAGTTTGCCAAAATCGATTCAGAGTACTTCGGCTTTAAGCAAATTTACCACAGATATGGCTGTGCTGAGGGCTTCGTTAAAATATCATGTGCATAGCGCCAGTCAAAAACTGCGGGCAGAAGATTGCTATTGTCAAACTGTGGGGATAATGCTGAGAACTAAAGATTTTCAAATTTATACAAATAGTGTGAAATTGCCGCAACCTACCAATGGTGAACAAGAGCTTTTTGCGGCGGCGCAAGGTCTGCTTCCTAAAATTTATAATCCGGAGATTTTATATCGCAGCAGCGGCGTGACCTTGGAACATTTGCTCAGCAGCAAGGATTTTCAGCCCAATTTATTTGCTCAGCCTGAATATAAAGATGACAAAGTCAGTCGTGTGTTAGATGAACTAGAAAAAAAGTTTGGCAAAGATATTGTTAAAAATGGATTATTTTAATAATTAGAAAAAATAAACAAAAATTGACAAATTTATATTGCAGTAAAAATAAAAATATGTTTTAATGAAGAAACATAAAAAATCTTGGAGGAGATGTCACATGGCCGAAGATAATGAAGATGTAAAAGCTGGTGTTGCTGAAAATCAAGAAACCAAAGCAGATGAAATAACAATTGAAAAAGATACCGATGTTGAAACAACAAATGATGAAAATGTTGTTGAAAGTATCAGTCAAATAAAACCTTTGGAGGAGAGCCAGCTAAGATATAAAACTCTTGAATTTTTGTTTAATACAGAAGAACACAAAAAGTGGCTTCAAGATAAATTGCGGGAATTTTATGAAAAAGGAGAGCTGAACACTGACGGTGTTATCACCGGCGATGATGAAATTGGTAAAAAGATATATCAAGACTATATGGATGAACTGTGCGAAAGTCTAAAAAATAATTCCTTATCGCTAGATGCAGATAAAATAAACGATTCGTTGCAAGTTGTCTACAAAATGCTGGATATGCGTCTTTCTGGTGATGAAGAATTAAATCAGCAAGACATCATTAAAGCAGCATATCGCCGAGTGTCAGAGATACCTCAGCTTCAAGAAACTTTTGAAGTTGTGAATATCGGATATAATATTTTTAATATGCTGAATCGTGTTTCTACCTCGTCTGGTATTGTATCACGGATAGAAGTGGAAAATAAAATTCAAAAGCTGGAAGATTTTCATAATGCCAATATTGTTAATGATGATCAAATGGCAATGGGATATCACAACATAGCTATTTTATTTGAAAATATATCTGCACAAAAAAGGGATAGAATGGGTGACAATAATGAACGTTTGGCTTCATATGATTATATGGGTAAAGCTTTGCGTTTGACCAGTAATCCTAATTTGATAAAAACTTGTTTTGAATATCTTCCGAATGAAATGAACAAAAAAATGCTGTTTGTCCGCGAAGCTTGTGACAGAGTTTTGGCCGCCAATAAAAATGACGCATCAACTTTGCTTAAAATTCATACTTTATATGCTAAGTCATTGGTTAGCGAATTGAATAATGTTGGTTTTAAAATTAAAAACGAAGATGACTACTACAGTGAAGCGAGCTATCATTACTACGAAGCTCTTAAGTATGCATCTACTAAAGATTCAAAGGCAAGAGTTTTACGTGGATTAATAAAATTACAGAAAAATCATCCAGAAAAAATGGTTAAAACAAAGATAATGTTGGCAGAACAGTGTCTGGAAGGAAAAGCTAAAGTCAGAGAATTATTGAGACTGTCTGATGATGTTAAGCAAAAAGAACTTAAACCAATATTACTTGAAGGCGCTATTAATGAGTTGATAGACAGCGATGGCATAAAAGCGCAAGAAAAGTCTTTGTTATTGAAAAACGTTATATCTAAACTGCGCCCATTGTATGGAGATAATAAAGAAAAACTGGATAATTTGGCTAATTTAGAAAAGAAATATTGTCTAAAACCAAAAGAAGTAGAACTGTTGATTACGAGGGTTTCTTCCAAAGGTGGCGATTATTTCAAATAGAAATATAAAATTAACAAATATTGCCGGCAAAATTAGTCGGCAATATTTTTTTAGATTACAAAAAAATTAGGCAGAAGCTTCAAGCATTCTGCCAAAATTTTTCTACAGTAATGATTGTATCAATTAGCTGTTAACGATGTCTTGCAAAGTTTTACCAGCTTTGAATTTAGCAACATTGCGTGCCGGAACTTTTACGGTTTCACGAGTACGAGGGTTGATAGCTGTTGTAGCTGCTCTTTTAGAAGTAGCGAATGTACCAAAGCCAACCAAACGAACATCATCGCCAGACTTCAAAGCGGCAGAAACAGAAGAAACGAAAGCATCCAAAGCTTTAGCAGAATCAGTTTTTGTTAAGCCGGAAGCAGCAGCAATGCTGTCAATCAATTCACTTTTATTCATTTTAGTATTCCTCTTTAAGGTTATAATTAAAGTTGAGAAATATTTCTCGTCTTTCATCTAATAGGATTCAAATTAATTTGTCAAACAAAAAATAGCGTCAAATCCCCAAAAATAATATATTTTGCGCCTAATTTAGCCAAATTGTGGGCTAAAAATATTCATATTTGACAATAAAACCGATTTATTTTAGGATATAAGCCGAAAAAGGAGAATTTTTGATGAAATTTAGAATCTTGAGTTTGGCGTTAATTGGTCTTTTGAGCGCTTGCGGAGAATCGGGCAGCGACGAGATTTATAATGAAAACAACACCAACGTGGTTGACGGCGTGGTTTATGATATTAATGAAAAGCCAATCAATGGAATTTATAAAACCTATTATCCTAACGGCAATGTAAAAATGGAAGTAGAAAGTCAAAAAGGCAAGCCGGAAGGTCGGGGGCGTTTTTATGATGAAGACGGCAATATTTTGTATGAAGGCACGTTCAGAGATGGCAAAATAGATGGTAAAATGCTGAATTTTTATCCTGACGGTTCTGTGCATAATGAGGTAAATTACAATAAAGGAGTGCAAACCGGCATATCCAGAACTTATAATGAAGATGGCAGCTTGGCTGTTGAAACAAAATTTGAAAACGGTAAGGCCGTGAGCGGCTATGCGATGATACAGGAGCATAAAATAGATTTGTCGCCTGAAGATTTGCAAGCACTATCTCAGCCTCAATCAGAACAGCCGCTGCAATAGCGGTTGTTTTTTTATAAATAAGTTCTATATAAATATATCAGATTGACGTATTTAGAATTTTAATAAAAAACAACGAATCGGAATTTTATGTAAAATTATTATAAATCAAATGGTTATGTTATTCTACTTTAGAATCGTTTAAAATTATATTGGCCGAAAATTAAGCGAAAAAAAAGATGAAAAAGGGCTTTTCTTAGTTTTTTTGTATAAATTTTGTTAAAAACTAAAAAAATGCTTAACAAGTTATTAATTTTCTGTTAATAATGGTAGTAGAAATGTGTAAAAGAGTGAATTTGTTCAGAAAAGAACTGGAGGATATAATGAAAAATTTAACAAAATTGTTGGTTTTAGCCATGGTGGCAGGTTTGACTGCTTGTGCCAGCGACGAAGAACAGACAGGACGCAATTACCGTTATGTTGGCAATAACCATGACTGCGGCGAAGCTTTGGTACAGGATAAGCCGGAACCAGCTCCGGTTCGCCAATACCAACAACCGGCTCCAATGCCTGTTGCTCGTCCATGCGTAACTTGTCAGGCTGCAGCTCCTGTTGCTCCGGCTCCTCGTCCATGCAACACTTGTCAGCCAACAGAATATACTGTTAGAACACCGGTAAAAGTTGTTTATAAAAACACAACATATCACACAGTATATGAACCTCGCACTTATGAAACAACTGCATATGAAACTCGTCCGTTTAATCGTGATGAAGCTTGCGCAACCGGCAACTGTGTAGACACTCAGGCTCCAGTTGTTACTCAACAGCCTGTTTTGCGGCAGCCAGCTGCAGCAGCCGCTGCTCCGGCAAAAGTTGAAGTATATGAAAAATAATTAGAATTTGTTTTTCTCTAGGCTCCGTGCGTTTGATGATGTACGGAGTTTTTTTGTGCATAAATCCACAATATGGTGTATTTTAAAAAATTTTAACTTGACAAACTTTCTGAGTAGGGTAACATATATTTTGCAAGTAAAGAGTGTATATATTATTTGCAAATAATATATGCGTTTGGGGTAGAAATATATTTTTAAATGAATATATCACCGTTTGCATAAAAGACTAAATTTAAACAAAGAGAGGATACGTATGAGGAAAAGTTTGTTATTGTCAACAGCGTTGGTGGCGGTTTTCGCAGCTACGCAGGCTAATGCCGTTATATATACTTGGAATGAAGACCAGGGAACCGTAAATATCTCGGACAAAATAAGTAGAGAGACTGGGTCTGATACCATTGTTTGGGTGCCGGGAAAAATCTCTGTCGGCGCAAATTCCGTATTTTCAGGAAATAAAGCAGTAATCGGCGGCGCAGTAGCTATCAAGAAACTTGCAGGTGCATTAACTATTGGTGCTAACACGCAGTTTTTGAACAATGAAGCAAAATACGATGGCGGTGCTGTCGGCAACTACGGCGGTGCCGTATTAACAAACAATGTTTTGTTTAAGGGTAATAAGGCGCAAACCGGAAGTTCTGATTTTCAAGCTATAGGCGGCGGTGCTATGTCTTTAGGTGTTGATGCTCAAACCGAAATTAATAACAGCATTTTTGAAAACAACACTTCCGGTTATAGTGGCGGTGCCATTGCAATGCGTAAGACTTTGCAGCCGACCGAAGTTGCAGAAGGAAATAACAGAAATAAACTGAATATCACAAATTCAAAATTTACTGGAAATAAAGCTCTTGGAACAGTTACAGATACATCTGATAGTTCTATTTTGTCATCCGGTAACGGCGGTGCCATTGCTAATAATTTTGCAACCACAACCGTAACAAATACGATTTTTGAAAATAATGAAGCCAAAAACTTTGGCGGTGCGGTTTTCAATATGATGTATGAAAAACTGGCGGCAGATTCTCAATCGCCTAAAGAATTTCACACTGATAAAGGTGGAATTATTGCTATTGCGGATTCAACGTTTACAAATAACGCTGCCGGTTCAGAAGGCGGTGCTTTGTATAATATGAAAAATGCGGCTATAAACTTTAGCGGCAATAACGTATTTTCCGGCAATACAGCTGGCGGTAAGGCAAATGATATTCACAATGAAGGCGCAATCAATGTTGCCGGCGATTTGAGTTTGGACGGCGGCATAAGCGGCGATGGCACAATCACTTTTGCCAAAGGTTCTAATTTGTCGGTTAAAGTTAATAAAACCGCAATCGCCAACAACGTTGTTAACAACGGCGCAAATTTGAATATGGTTTTCGACACAGGTTTTGAGGGCGAATATCAGCTTGTTACCGGCTCTTTGGATAAAGAATTTGAAGGCTACAACAATAACGCTTTGTACAACATTGCGTCATCTAAAAACGGCACTTATCAGATTAGCAAAAAAACAGCTCAGGAAATTTCTGAAGCAGTGTCTGCAACACAAAACGAGGCTAATGTTATTGCCGCTTTAACCGCTCAAAGCGATACAGGCAATGCCAAGGCTAATATCATTGCAAATTCGGTTAACGACGCTTTGCAAAGCGGAAACGAAGCGGAAATTGCTGCCGCTAAAGAGGCCGCTTCGGCTTTGGCGCCAGATGTTGCTCCAGTTGTTTCACAAACCGAAACTACGGTTGCAAATCAAATTTACGGCGCTATCGGCACACGTTTGAGCGGTGGAATCAATAACGCAAATCAAGGTGTTTCTTCTGGTGATATGCTGGACGATGCCGCGGTTTGGGTTCAAGGTTTGTATAACAAATCTAAACTGAACAACACCTCAAAAGCTTATGGCTATGACGCCGATACTTATGGTGCTGCGTTTGGTTTGGAAAAATATGTGACAAAAGCAACTAAACTCGGTGCCGGTTATGCTTATAACTCTACCGACATTGACGGTCACAATCGCGATACCGACGTTCATACCAGCACTTTGTTTGCCTATGGCGAATATAAGCCAAACAACTGGTTTGTTAACGGTATTATGTCATATGGCTGGTCTGATTATAAAGAAAAGAAACATTCAGTTGTTGATGTAAAGTCAAAGTATGATGTTGATACATTCGGTTTGCAAGCTATGACCGGTTATGATATCAATTTGCCGCAAGCATTCACATTGACACCGGAAGCCGGCGTTCGCTACGCGCATGTTGATCAGGACGGTTACACCGATGACGCTGGTCAAAGCGTAAAGAGCCATAAAGGCAATATTTGGACAGGTGTTGCCGGTGCTAAATTGAGCAAAGCTTTTGCCGCCGACAATGGTATGATTTTCAAACCGGAATTGCGTTTGGCCGCAACATATGATTTGAAAAACGACAAAGGCAACACATTGGTAACCTTGGCCAATGGTACTTCATATTCTGTACAAGGTACGGCTTTGAAACGCTTTGGCGTTGAAGTCGGAGCCGGTGTAACTGCCGATTTGAGCGATAATATCGAACTTTCTATGGGCTATGAGGGCCGCTTCCGCAGCCACTATCAAGACCATACAGGTTTGATTAACGCTAAATACAAATTCTAGTTTTTTACTTCTAAATAATAAAACTCCACCAGCGTAAGCCGGTGGAGTTTTATTAATCACTTTACGCCGCAAACCCAAGACAGATAAATAACGTCTTCCTCTTCAAGCTTGTTGAGCTTGAGGCCGCGAGCAGCCGCTTCCAGAAGATTTTTAGCCGGCTTTTTCACAAAGATTGAGTCGGACATTGTTTTCAGTGTGTTTTCAATAAACACAATCTGCTGTTTAACATTTGGCGTTTGCTTAAATGTTTTCAGAGTCTTAAGGTCATTTTCTAACATGCCTCGGATTTCAGATTTTTTATCTGTTTTAAAGGCAATCAAATCAATTCTGTTACTCTCAGAATTTATTGTTCCGAGCCAAAAAAACGTGCACTTAGCAGGCAAATCTGGGTCACAAACCAATAACAGACTTGCAAGCATAAATTTATTATCGTTCATAAAGCAAAATAGTTTACGGGGCGTTAGTCTTTAGATGTACGTTTGCCCAATGCGCACAAGACATAATATATATATAATAATTAATATTCACTTTAGATTTTAGCAGAAAATATTTTTTTGTCAATAAATAAAATAACCACAAGCTTCAAAACATAAACTTGCACATTTATTAATTGTTTGATATTTTTAGAACAAACATTATTAAGGAGATTTTTGTGATGATAAAACAAAACAAAATGGCAAAAGCTAAAACAACAAGCAAACTGATAAGCTTTTTCAAAAATCCGCGTTTTTGCGTTGGCTTGCTGATAATAGCTATAGTTGGTGCCAGCGCGGCCTATTACAAAGTGTCACAAAATAAAAAACAAGCTGAGTTTGAACTTGGTTATGCCGGCGGTATGATATATCGTCAGGTTGAAGGCTATCAAGCCGCATGTCGTGAAAGTGGCTATGAGCTGAAAGTGTATCCGCAAAAATTTAAGGCAAAGTATGCAAATGAAATAAAAAAAATAGCTGATACAGCCAAAAAATATAATTATAGCCTTGGTGAGCTGTTTGCGTTTATTGAAAATAATTCGAACCTGAAAAGTAAATTGATAGCCGATATTAAAAGTGAAATGGATAATATGCGTAAACAAATTATTTTGGCGGCGTTGCAAGAAAAGGAAAATAATGAGGCTCTGGTTTGGAATGATGCTTATAATGATATTTTATCTTCAGAAGGACTTTGCCGCGATATGGACGAACACCCTGAAGATTATTTGAAAATATATCAGGAAACTTCATATCCAACGTTGAAATATATTGAGGACAGATTTTAAGCACAAAAAAACTTCCGCGAGATTATCGGAAGTTTTTTTGTTACGGATTATTCATAACGTAAAGCGTTTATCGGGTTCAACAGCGATGCTTTGTAGGCTGGGAAAAATCCGAACAGCAAACCGACAATGCCCGAAAAACTAAATGGCAAAATCACATAGAATGTTGCTAATTCCGCCGAAATAGAAGTCAGTTTCGGTAGAAGATAAACACCGGCGATACCAAATATAACCCCGATTAATCCTCCGAGCAGCGATAAAATCAACGCTTCCATCAAAAATTGCAGACGGATGTCCCAGCGTTTGGCGCCAATGGCCATACGAATACCTATTTCACGCGTGCGTTCGGTAACCGAAACCAGCATTATGTTCATAATACCGATACCACCGACTAGCAAAGAAATAGAGGCAATAGACCCCAGTAAAATAGTCATAATTTTGGTGGAGTTTTGCATCATTTCCATAAATTGCGTCAGGTTCATAATGGTAAAATCATCGTCTTTTGTCAAACCAAGATTATGGCGTTGGCGCAAAAGTGCGGTAATTTCATCTTGCGATGTATAAGTGCTTTCTGCGTCGTATGCCTGCAACATAAGCATATTAACCATATTAGGAAATTCTGTTCCGGAAACTTTTTTTTGCACGGTACTGAGTGGTAAATAAACCATATCATCTTGGTTTTGCCCCGGACCGCTTTGTCCGCGTGTGGTCAAAGCGCCGATAACCGTAAAAGGCAATCCCTTAATACGAATAGTTTTGCCTAAAGGGTCAATATCGCCAAACAGCTCTTTAACAACAGTTTGACCAAGAATGGCGACTTTGTTTGCGTTCTTAACATCGGCGTCCGAAAAATCACGCCCATAAGCCAACTCCCATTCTTTTATTTCAAAATAGCGATTGTCGGTTCCCACAATATTGGTCGCCCAGTTTGTGTTGCCGTAAACGATTTGTCCGCTGTCATTAACCACAGGCACGGCCAAACGGATAGCGGCTATTTTGTTTTGAATGGCGTCAGCGTCGCCGTTTTTGAGCGTAGGCTGCGAGCCGTGTCCCATACGCGCTCCGCCGGAAGTTGAGGAGCCTGAACGAATCATAATCAGAT
This sequence comes from uncultured Alphaproteobacteria bacterium, assembly GCA_934277435.1. Taxonomy (GTDB): domain Bacteria; phylum Pseudomonadota; class Alphaproteobacteria; order RF32; family CAG-239; genus RUG410. The sequence continues at coordinate 58,605 of CAKQUE010000006.1, forward strand.
TTGTACCCATACTGCGCATTTCTTTTTGGATTGATAGCTGCGCACCATTGCCGATAGCCAGCATCACAATAACCGCAGCCACACCGATAATTATACCCAAGCTGGTCAAAACCGAACGCATTTTATTAGCGTGAATGGCGCGGATGGCAATTTTAAAAATAGTTTTTAACTCAATCATTTTGTACTCTTTTCGTATTTATTATATCCGAATGAATTTCTCCATCCACAATTTTGATTATGCGATTGGCATATAGAGCAATATCTTCTTCGTGGGTAACCAAAATAATGGTGCGGCGCAGTTCTTTATTTAGTTTTGTAAATAAATCCATAATTTCCACACTCATTTTTGTATCCAAATTTCCGGTCGGCTCATCGGCAAAAATAATCGGAGCTTCGTTTACAATGGCGCGGGCGATGGCCACGCGTTGCTGCTGACCACCAGAAAGCTGGTTTGGCTGGTGGTGCATACGCTCGTGCAAACCAACGCTGTCTAACGCCTTGGCTGCGCGTTCTTCGCGCTCTTTATCAGCAACACCGGCATAAACCATCGGCAATTCAACATTTTCTATGGCCGAAGTGCGAGAGAGCAGGTTAAATCCCTGAAAAACAAAACCGATTTTGCGGTTACGGATTTCTGCCAGCTGGTCGCCGCTCAGGTGTTCAATGTTTTCACCGTCTAGGATATATTCGCCGGAAGTCGGCGTGTCTAAGCAGCCGAGAATATTCATCAGGGTTGATTTTCCCGAACCTGAAGGTCCCATAATCGCCACAAACTCTCCAGCCGCAATTTCCAAATTTATACCTTTGAGAATCTCCAAATCAAAGCCGTCTAAAGGATAACTTTTATGAATGTTTTTGAGTTGAATTAAAGGTTTCATCAGTGAGGCATCCTAAACTTCATTTTCTGAGTGTCGGCAGCTGAAAGTTCTTTAGAAACAATAACTTCATCGCCAATTTTTAAGGTACTTTCTAAAATCTGAGTGTTGTCATCATCGCTGACGCCGATTTTTACGGTTACGCGCTCCGGGTGTCCGTTTTTGATAATCCACACACCGCGGTCTTTATAGCGTTTTGCCTTGTCGCTGTCATCAATATAAAAGCGCAGGGCTTGGTTTGGCACCAGCATAACGTCTTTTTCTTCAGCCGTGATAATTTCTACATTAGCGGTCATCCCCGGTTTTAGTTTCATGTCGGTGTTGTCAATGCCGATTACAACCGTATAGGTAACAACGTTTGAAGTAGTTGTTGCCTCGTTGCGGACTTGGGTAACCGTGCCATAAAAATAGTCATCGGCATAGCTGTCGACCGTAAAGCGTACTTTTTGCCCCTCTTTTACTTTAGCGATATCAGCTTCCACAACCGATGCTTCAATTTGCATTTTAGTTAAATCTTCGGCTACCGAAAAAATTTCCGGAGTTTCAAAGCTTGCGGCCACAGTTTGCCCAACTTCAACCGATTTAGAAATAACAATGCCGTCAACCGGCGCTTTGATTTCGGTATATGAAAGTTCGGTTTGCGCAGAGTTTAGCGAAGCCTGAGCCTGTTTGACCTGAGCTTGTTCAAGTGTCAGCTGAGCCACTGCATTGTCATAGTCGCGCTCGGCGGCTTCCAAATCTTTTTCAGTAGAATATTTGGAGGCGTTTAGTTTGGAAATTCTATTCAGGGCTTTTTTATAGTATTTGATATTGTTTTCTTCTACGGCTACTTGAGCTTTGGCAATTTCCAACGCCGCTTCTCTTTGCTGTACGGTGGCTTTGGCGTTTTCTTGGTCGATAAGCGCTAGAAGCTGACCTTTTTTAACCACCGAGTTATAGTCAACATAAATCTCAGCAATACGTCCCGAAGCCTGAGAACCGACAGAAACGGTAGAAAGCGGATTGATGGTTCCGGAAGCAGTAATACTTTCCATTATATCGCCGTTTTCTATTTTTTGCGTTTTATAAACAGTACCGCCGGCGCTGCGGTTAAGCATTTTGTAGCCAATGCAAAAAATGGCAAGCAAAGCAATTCCATAAATCAAATATTTTCTCATTATCAGACCTTTCTTTATAAATATGTTTCATATATAAAAATAATTTGTAAAAAAATCTATAAATTTATAACGATAAAATGAAAAAAATGTTCACAAATTGGTATGAAAAAAGTATTGATATGCTAAGTAGTTAGACAGTTATTCACAATTAAAACTTCAAGTGTGAAAAAACACTTTATTTTTTTGAATTTTCTGCTATATGTAAATCGGTTAAATTATAACTGTGTGGTATTAGAGGAATAATTTTTTGAAAAAACTTTTGAAAAAAAATAAGTTCAAATTTAAAAAGCAAAAGGTTATTTATACTGAAAAAAAGCCTTTTTTAGCTGATAAAGAAATTATTTTCCGCAGCAACGGACGAGCTAAAGTTTTTAACATCTCTCATCGTTTGCAGGTGTTTATGCTTATGCTTTTTGCGGCCGTTTTCGCTTGGTCTAGCTACAATTACTATTTCTATCACGTTTCGGCCACCATTATTCATCATAAAGAAAAAGAATTGGGCAAAACCCGCGACGCCTATATAGATTTGATGTCTGATGTGACGGCGTTGCAAAATAATTTGAAAAACGTGGTTTCTTCTATTGACGAGGCCGGTAACGGTTTACAGGAGATTAAAGACTATAAAGAAAAAGCCTTGGTGGTTGAAGATAAAATCAAACAAATTGCCGATTCCGAAAGTTGGATTGATGCCGATAAGGTTGAAGAAAAAGTAACCAAAAAAGAAGCTCTGTTGCAAAAAGATTTAATCCAGACCGAAAACACGCAGTTAAGACAAAAAATAGAAGAATTGGGCGGCAAAATTAACAGCCTGCAAGAAACTGTGAAAGGTCTTGAAACTGCCGAAATCGCTATTTTGGATAAAATTCACAAGTTATCCGGACGTGAAATAGAGCAAATTAAAACTTCTCTGACGCAAATTAATAAATCATTGAAAGAAAAAAACAGATATTTTAATCCGTTGGCTAATATAAAAGAGGGCAAAGGCGGTGTCTATGAGCCGGCGCAGGGAATGAAAATAGAAAACCGTGAGCTTTTGGATAAGTTATCGATGACTTTTAAGCAAATTGATACTCTAGAAAATTATAAACAAGCAATGAAAGCAGTGCCTTTGGGTAAGCCTGTTTACCGCTATCAGTTAAGTTCGGCTTATGGTACTCGTCAAGATCCATTCAAGGCTTATTTGGCCAACCATAAAGGCTTGGATATGCGCGCCGCTGCCGGCAGTCGGATTTCGGCGCAAGCTGCCGGACAAGTTGTTTCTGCAGGTTATCAAAAAAATGGTTATGGCAATTTGGTGGTGGTTGACCATGGCAATGGTTTTGTGACTAAATATGCCCATATGCGCAAGATTTATGTTAAAGCAGGTGAAAAGGTGGCTTATAACCAAGCGTTGGGTGAGGTTGGACGCACCGGCCGTGCTACCGGCAACCATTTGCATTATGAAGTTTTGTTTCGCGGAGCTAATGTTAATCCTGCCGCGTTTATCACTCTTAACAGCCTGAATTAAGGAGATAAAAATGAGAAGTTTAAAGCGTTTAATTTATTTGAAAATAGCCCGCATGAGCCGCGGTTCTAATACGCCAGTGCCAAGCATTATTAGCTGCGACACCAAAATAAAAGGCGATATTTGGGGCGGCGATACCATACATATTGATGGTAAGCTTGAAGGCAATATTATGTGCAACGAAGTGATTATCGGCACACGTGGCTATATCGTCGGCGATATCAAAGCCAAGTCTTTGAGCGTCTATGGTACAATTAACGGAGTGATAGATACCGATGAATTGTTTGTGGCAAACAATGCCCGTTTAATCGGCAACGCTTATTATAACAAAATTGCCTTAGAACCTGGTGCGTATATTGAAGGCAATTGTGTTCCGCGCAATCGCCGCCCAGAAACTCAGGCAAAACCTGCAGCGGCGCAAGTTCAGCCCAAACCAGTGGAACAACCAAAAGCTGAGCCTAAACTGACAGAAAGCAAAGCGGCAGAAGCGTCTTTAAAAGCTGTGAAATAATGGCGGAAAAAAAGAAAAAAGCAGATTTTATCTCAACAGGGCAGGTGGCGCAAAACCGCCGCGCTCATTTTGATTATGTGATTGACGAGGTTTTTCAGGCTGGTTTAGTGTTAACCGGAACCGAAGTCAAATCATTGCGTTTGGGACACGCAAACATCAATGATGCGTATGGTATGGTTGAGCACGGCGAAGTTTATATGTCAAATATCTTTATCGCCGAATACGCTAACAAGGGCTATGAAAGTCACGTTGAGCGCCGTAATCGCAAATTGTTGCTGCACCATAAGGAAATTATCAAAATCCAAAATGCGTTGGCTCGCAAAGGCGCAACTTTAATTGCTATGAAATTATATTTTGACAATCACGGCAGAGCCAAACTGGAAATAGGTTTGGGACGCGGTAAAAAGCTTTATGATAAGCGTGAGACTGCTAAAGAGCGTGATTGGAACCGTGAAAAATCTCGTTTACTTGCGCATTAAAAATACATTAAACCAGCAATTCATTGACAAACTGAGGCAGAGTGGTGCCGGCAGCACCGATTATATGTCTGTCAAAAAGATAGTTGTTAGATGTTGTTTCTAGATTAAATTCGCAAGTATCCGCGCCGCACATTTTAGCGATTTGCACAAAACCTGCCGCTGGATAAACTACACCGGAAGTGCCAACAGACATAAATAAGTCGCAATTTTTCAGCATTTCGTCGACTTTATCCATATAGAGCAGATTTTCGCCAAAAAACACAATGTTTGGTTTTAGCATACCGCGGATTTGGCATTGTGGACAAGCGTCGTCGGCATGTACATCGCCCCAAGTTTCAAAAATATGCCCACAATTCAGGCAGACAATTTGGTTGATTTGCCCGTGAATGTGATAAATATTTTTATTGACGGCTTTTTCATGCAGTGTATCAACATTTTGCGTTACAATATTGATTTGCGCCGGATAGTTTTGCTGCAACTTGGTAATGGCTAAATGAGCGGCGTTTGGCTTGGCCTTATAAAGCTCGGGGCGCAGCTCGTTATAAAAATCGTGCACATATTCCGGATTGCGTTCAAACGCTTCAATAGTGGCGACATCTTCCACCCGATGTTTGTTCCATAAGCCATTTTCGGCACGGAACGTGGAAAGTCCGGATTCTGCCGAAATTCCGGCACCGGTCAGAATCAGAATGTTTTTATATTGCTTAGCCATTGACAATTTCTTTATAAAGTTCTTCGTTGCTCGTAAATTTAAGGTCGCTGTTTTTAATGTTGTGGCGATAAGTATCCAAGTTTTGATACATTTTATCAATTTGCGCAAGTAAAAGTCCATTTTGAGCTAAATCTTTATCCAGCAAAATTTCGGCAAAGCCTTTGCTTTGAAAATTTTTAGCGTTTGATGTTTGTTCGCCGCGGCTGGCGTTGCTTGGCAGAGGCACCAAAAGCATTGGAATGTTTAGGCTCCAAAATTCAAAAATAGCATTAGAACCTGAGCGGGTTACCACAATATCGGTGGCAGCGAGCAGGTCTTTAAATTCTTTATCTACAAACTCAAATTGCGCATAGCCTTGGCGCTCTAAATCTGTTTTTTGCCCTTTGCCGCAAATGTGTATCACTTGATATTTCTGCAATAAGGCATCAATATTTTGCAGCACGGCTTTATTCAAACTTTGTGCGCCCAAGCTCCCGCCCACAAACATCACAATCGGCTTTTCGGTGTTAAAGTTGCACATTTGCAAGGCTTTGTTTTGGTCGCCGTTTTTCAACCGATCGGACAGAACCGGACCGATATAGCAAACTTTTTGCGGCGTGCGCACATATTTAACCGTGTCTATAAAAGTAGTGAAAAACTTGCTGACAAAGGGCAGGGACATTTTATTGGCCAGCCCTGGGGTTAAGTCTGACTCATGCATAAATATTTTGCGATGATTCAAAAATCCGCCCACCACAACCGGAAAAGACACAAAGCCGCCTTTAGAAAAAATAATATCCGGTTTTTCTTTGTGGATTATAACTGCGGCTTGGCAAATTCCGACCGGAATTTTAAACATATCTTTCAGGTTTTGCCAAGAAAAATAGCGGCGCAGCTTACCGGTTTTTATGGCGTAGTATTTCACCCCTTCAATTTTGGCAATAAGCTCTTTTTCAATACCTGTTTCCGAACCAACGTAAACAATTTGCCAGCCGTTTTTCTGAAAAAGCGGAATAAGATTTAAGTTAAGGGTCACATGACCGCCCGAACCGCCGCCGGTGAACATAATTTTTTTCATTTTACGATGCCTTTTCTTCTGAATTGTTTAAGTCATTGGAGTTGTCGCTGATTTTCAGTATTTCACTTTCTTCATATTCCATGCCGATTTGTTTGTTAGCCTTGGCGCCGTATTCTTTAAGTCTACCGGCCAAGGAAAGGGCGTTGCCTTTGCCTGTTGCCAGTTTTGAAATTGCCGCTTCATAGTTGGTTCTAGCAGTTCCCAAAGCCTTGTCAATTTTTTGCATATCGTCCACAAAATTTGCCAGTTTATCATATAGCGAACCACCGACTTCGGCAATTTTCTGCACATATTTATTACGGGTTTCAATTTGCCACAGGTTTTCAACCGTGCGCAAAATAGGCAGTAAAGAAGACGGTGTTGTCAAGGCTACATTCTTTTTGTAGGCATAATCATAAAGGCTGTCGTCTTTTTTGATTGCTTCAACAAATGCGCTTTCAATCGGGATAAAAATCACCACATAATCAAGAGATTCTTCTTTGAGTAGTTTTTGATATTCTTTGCCTGACAGCTCGTCTATGTGGTTGCGGATACATTGAATATGGCGTTGTAAGGCAGCCGATTTTTCCGCCTCGTCATCAGCGTTTACATAAGAAATATAGTCATTCATAGAAACTTTTGAGTCCACAATCACACTGCGGTTGTTCGGCAGGCGAACCACTACGTCCGGACGCAGATTTTGATTGTTTTCATTTTTAAAATTTTCTTGCGTGAAATAATCAATGTTTTTTTGCAGACCGGCAACTTCCAAAATACGGTTAAGCTCGATTTCTCCCCAGTCGCCTTGCATTTTTTTGCTGCCTCGCAAGGCGTTAGTCAAATTTTGTGCGTCTTGGCTAAGGCAATTATTCATATCCATTAGTTTTTTGAATTGGTCATCAAAGCTTGTCTTATTTTTGATACTTTCAGTATTGGCTTTGCTCACCTCATCTCTAAAAGCTTTCAGCTGGTCGCGGAAAGGAGATAAAACCGTGCTCAGCACTTGGCTTTGTGATTCATTCAAGCGGCGGGATTGAGTGTTTAAAATCTCATTGGAAATGTCGCGGAATTTCAGCTCTAAATCTTTTTTGTTGTTTTCTATATCTTGCAAACGTTCTTGCATATGCTGATGCTGAGCTTGCAGCATGGTTTGCAATCTGGTGTTTTCGGTGTTCAGACGATAATTTTCATTATCCAGCTGTTTTTTAGCGCTGCAAACGTCTTCTAACTGACGTTCCAACTCATCGTTCAGCACCGAGGTTCTGGTGTTTTTGTTTATAGTCCAAATCAAAGCGCCGCCGCACAGGCAAAGCAGCACAGCTAAAGCAATTATTCCATATAACATTGGCAAATCCTTTTAAAAACAACTTAGAACAAAGTATAAGAGTTTTAGCCTTGATTGCAATTAGTAAGAACAGGTTATCAACTTTAATCTTTTATGTGTAAAAAATATATTATAGTGGACGAATAAGTTTTTTTAGCATAACATTCTAACCGATAAAGGAAATCTCTTTAGAAGGAAAATAAAAATGAATAAAGTGCAAAGTGATTTTTTGAATGATATTAAAGAAGGCAAAGTTGCCGTAACTGTTTTTTTGATTAATGGTGTAAAGCTGCAGGGAATTATCACTCAGCAAGATGAGGAAAGCTTGCTTTTGCGCCGTGATGGTCATACTCAATTGGTTTATAAACACGCTGTTTCCACCATTATGCCAAGCGTGGCTGTGGATATTGCCGAAGAATAGCCTTTGATTGAAGTTCAGCAAAATAAGCATTTTAACGCTGCTGTAGTTTGTCCCGAAGTTTTTGGCGAACCGACAAGCTTGTCGCCGGAAAGCCGCTTGGCCGAGGCCGAGGGGTTGGCTCTGGCTATTCGTCTGAATGTGGTCTATAAAGAAAGTCTGAATATAAAAGAAATTAAGCCTTCAGCTTATTTTAGTAGAGGATTTTTTGAGCGTCTGAAGCCGATTATTGCTGCAAATGATATAGATTTATTGATTGTCGATACACGGCTTAGCCCAATTCAACAGCGTAATTTGGAGCGAGAGCTAAAACTAAAAGTCATTGACCGAACGGCTTTGATTTTGGAAATTTTTGGTGAACGTGCGCAAACCAGAGAAGGGGCTTTGCAAGTTGAATTGGCTCATCTGACTTATCAGCGCTCGCGTTTGGTGCGCAGCTGGACGCACTTGGAGAGACAGCGCGGCGGCGCCGGATTTTTAGGCGGCCCGGGGGAAACGCAAATCGAGCTGGATAGGCGTATTATTGACGACAAAATTGTCCGCATAAAAAAAGAATTGGAAAAAGTGCGGAAAACTCGTGGAATACAGCGCAGTGCTCGTCGTAAAGTTCCATATCCTGTTGCCGCGCTGGTTGGGTATACCAACGCCGGAAAATCGACTTTGTTTAATTATTTGGCAAATAGTCAGGTTATGGCGGCGAATATGCTTTTTGCCACACTTGATCCGACCATGCGTAAAATTAGCCTGAATGGCGGGCGAGAGGTTATTTTGTCCGATACCGTTGGTTTTATTTCTGATTTGCCGCATGAGTTGGTGATGGCTTTTCGCGCCACGCTGGAAGAAGTTTTGAATGCCGATATAATTTTGCATATTCGTGATGTTTCAAATCCGGATAACCAAGCTCAATGCGCCGATGTGCTTGATGTTTTGGCTCATTTAGGACTAAAAGAAATTAAAAACGCCGATAATTATATCGAAGTCTTTAATAAAGCGGATTTATTGCCGCCGGAAGATTTGCCGCGCTGGCAAGCTAAAACCGCAAACAGTGACAATATGGTCTTGACTTCGGCAATTAGCGGCGAGGGCTGTGACCGTTTGTTGGATTTAATTCGGCAGAAATTAACTTTAGGACAGAAAAAATGTCAGATAATTATACCGCTGGAAGATGGGCAGCTGCAATCATGGTTATATCAAAACAGTGATGTGCAAAAGCTTGAAAGCGGTGAACAAAACAATATATACACTATTTGTATAAGTCCCGAAAATTTGGCTCGCTTCGAAAAAATAACCGAAACGCGCGCAGATGTGGAAATAAGGAGAAATTTATGAAAAAAATCTTTACTTTAGCTGCTTTGATATTGAGTCTTTCGGCTTGTGCGACACAGCCTACTGCTGCACGTTATGAAGATGAATTGTCAGCGTGGATTGGGCAAAGTGAAGACAATCTTTATGCCCAATGGGGGTATCCAAACACAACATATTCCATCGGTCCAGATGGATTTATCGCTACTTATATAAAATTATATCGTGAACCAGTGGATGGAGATATTGAGCCTTATGCTGATGATATGACCTATTCGGCAATGCAAGTTCCGTCATATGGTTTGCCAACGCCGCAAGGAATATATTATTGCAAAACTTCCTTTATCATTCGCAATGGAATTGTCACAGACTATAATTTCAACGGTGATGACTGCGTCAGATAATTAACAAACACAAATTTCCTCAGGTTAAAATATTTTGTTGCCAGAAGCAAATAAATATGGCATAAGGAAAGAAACTAAATAATAAAAGGAGGACGAAAATGTCAACAACAGCAATTGTTATTGGAGGCATAGTCTTCATTGTGCTTTTTATTTTATGGCAGCACGTTTGACTGCATTTTAATTTTATTGAAGAGAGTCAAAAAAGTTATTGACTCTCTTTGTTTTTATGCTATTATCCGCCTAACTAAGACCAGATGTGCAAACATTTGGCCGTTAGTTTTGTGTAAAATTAATAACTTTTAAGGAAAATGTGATGCCTACAATTAATCAGTTAATTCGTAAATCACGAACACCAAAAGTGAAGAGAAACAAAGTTCCAGCTTTGAAATCTTGTCCACAAAAACGCGGTGTTTGTACAAGGGTTTATACAACAACCCCTAAAAAACCAAACTCAGCTTTGCGTAAAGTGGCTCGTATTCGTCTTACTAATGGCTTTGAAGTAATCAGCTATATCCCTGGTGAAGGTCACAATCTTCAAGAACACTCAGTGGTGCTGATTAGAGGAGGCCGTGTAAAAGACTTGCCAGGTGTTCGTTATCATATCATTCGTGGTACCTTGGATACTCAAGGTGTTTCTAAACGTCGTCAACGCCGTTCTTTGTACGGTGCTAAGAGACCTAAATAGGAGATATAATAATGTCACGTCGTCATAGTGCTGAAAAAAGAATCGTACTGCCTGATGCTAAATATGGTAATAAGGTAGTAGCAAAATTTATTAACAATATCATGGAAGATGGTAAAAAAGCCGTTGCAGAAAAAATCGTTTATTCGGCTTTTGATATCATGGCTGCCAAAACCAAACAAGACGCTTTGGAAGTTTTCACAACCGCTTTGGAAAATGTAAAACCGGTTGTAGAAGTTCGTTCTCGTCGTGTTGGCGGCGCAACCTATCAAGTTCCTTGCGAAGTTCGTGCAGATCGTCGTCAGGCTTTGGCTATCCGTTGGATTATTGCCGCTGCTGCAAAACGCTCTGAAACAACAATGACAGATAGAGTTGCCAATGAATTGTTAGATGCATTTGCCAATAAGGGTGCCGCAATCAAAAAGCGTGAAGATACCCACAGAATGGCAGAAGCCAACAAAGCGTTCGCTCATTACAAGTTCTAATATAAGGAAATTGCAATGGCTAGAACACATAAATTGGAATTATACAGAAACATTGGTATCATGGCTCATATTGATGCCGGTAAAACAACAACAACCGAACGTATTTTGTTCTATACTGGTGTAAACCACAAAATTGGTGAAACCCACGATGGCGCTGCCACCATGGACTGGATGGAACAGGAACAGGAGCGCGGTATTACCATTACATCTGCAGCTACAACCTGCTATTGGAAAGGACACCGTATTAACATTATTGATACTCCGGGACACGTTGACTTCACTGTTGAAGTAGAACGTTCTTTGCGCGTACTCGATGGTGCTGTTACCGTATTTGATTCGGTTGCCGGTGTTGAACCGCAATCAGAAACAGTTTGGAGACAAGCTGATAAATACAATGTACCAAGAATTTGTTTCTGCAACAAAATGGACCGTATCGGTGCCAACTTCTATCGCTGCTTGGATATGATTGTAGACCGTTTGGGTGCTCGCCCGATGGCTATTCAACTGCCAATCGGCGCAGAAGCAGACTTCAAAGGTATTGTAGATTTGGTTAGAATGAAAGCCATTATCTATACCGGCGACACAGCAGATTCTCCGATTGAAGAAAAAGAAATTCCGGCTGATTTGCAAGAAAAAGCCGCTGAATATCATAACCAATTGGTTGAAATGGCTGTTGAACAAGACGAAGCTGCTATGGAAGACTATTTGGAAGGTAAAGAAATTTCTGAAGAAACCTTGAAAAAATGTATCCGTAAAGGTACATTGAACCAAGATTTTGTACCTGTTCTTTGCGGTACAGCTTTCAAAAACAAGGGTGTACAACCTTTGTTGGATGCTGTTGTAGACTATTTGCCTTCCCCTATGGATATTCCAGCTATTCGCGGTGTTAAACCTGGTACAGATATTGAAGAAGACAGACATCCAAGCGATTCTGAACCTTTGTCTGCTTTGGCATTCAAAATCATGAACGATCCGTTTGTTGGGTCTTTGACCTTTACCCGTATTTATTCCGGAACAATGACCGCTGGTTCTTATGTTTACAACTCTGTAAAAGATAAAAAAGAAAGAATCGGTCGTATGCTGTTGATGCACGCTAACAAACGTGATGATATCAAAGAAGCTCATGCAGGTGATATTATCGCTTTGGCCGGCTTGAAAGATACCACCACCGGTGATACTTTGTGCGATGCAGATAAACCAATCGTTTTGGAAAACATGGTATTCCCAGACCCTGTTATTCAATTAGCCGTAGAACCAAAAACCAAAGCCGATGTAGAAAAAATGGGCTTGGCTCTTTCTCGCTTGGCTATGGAAGATCCGTCTTTCCGCGTTACATCTGATCCGGATAGTGGTCAAACCATTATTGCTGGTATGGGTGAATTGCACTTGGATATTATCGTAGACCGTTTGAGAAGAGAATTCAAAGTTGATGCTAACGTTGGTGACCCTCAAGTGGCTTACCGCGAAACCATTACCAAACCTTGTGATATTGAATATACTCACAAAAAACAATCTGGTGGTGCTGGTCAGTTCGCTAAAGTTAAAATCAAATTTGAACCAACTGAAGATCATACAGGCTTTGAATTTGTTAACACCGTTGTTGGCGGTAACGTTCCTAAGGAATATATCCCAGGTGTTGAAAAAGGTTTGCGCACAGCTATGGACTCAGGTGTGTTGGCCGGTTATCCTGTAACTGGTGTTAAATGCACACTGTATGATGGTGCATACCATGAAGTAGACTCTAACGTTATGTGCTTTGAAATTGCCGCTCGTGCAGCCTTCCGTGAAGGTATGAAACAGGCTTCTCCAAAGCTGTTGGAACCTATTATGAAAGTTGAAGTTGTAACCCCAGAAGAATATATGGGTGATATCATCGGTGATTTGAACTCTCGCCGTGGTTTGGTAAACGGTATGGATCAGCGTGGTAATGCCCGCGTTGTGGATGCCTTTGTTCCGCTCGCCAATATGTTTGGTTACGTTAATACTCTTCGCTCACTTTCTCAAGGTCGCGCTCAGTTCACAATGATTTTTGATCATTATGCTGAAGTTCCAAGAGAAGTAGCAGAAACTATCAAAGCGAAAAACGCTTAGATAACTTAATGTTAAAGACTCCGAGGGGAGGTATGCCAACCTCCCTTTCGGAAAAATGAAAATCTGTATTTTATGGAGAAAATATAATGGCAAAAGAAAAATTTGAACGCAGCAAACCGCACTGCAACATTGGTACAATTGGCCACGTTGACCACGGTAAAA
>CAKQUE010000007.1 GCA_934277435.1 uncultured Alphaproteobacteria bacterium
TAATACCAATGGATTAGACTTCGTAGGTTTTCAGTTCGTTCTCTGCTTGAGAGTGCTCATAAAAGAGCCTGTTTCCCTGTTTTGCAATACAGTTTTGCTGCAATTGGTATGTCTGCTTTTATTTATCATCCTATCATAACATCTCGTTATTTTACAATTTTTACTAAATGCTTTTTGCTTCTAATAATTGACTATATATATGTTTTCACTTTTAATTAAAAATGTTTTTTCCTTCTTGAATCAGATATTTAGTTTGACTTTTTACCGGATTTGCTGTATAATTTAAGCATAGAATGAGACGCGAGAATTATTCTACAACAATTAGTGAATGAGGTTTAATTTAATATGAAAGAAAGGGTAAAAAATCAGCAAGAAAAAATGAAATTTGACGGTTATACCGTTATTAAAAGAGGCAACAGTTATCAGTATTATATGAGCAAAGATTTGACTGGTGAGATTGTCCGCCAATCTTTGAAGACCTATGATGAAAAAACTGCTTTGAAACGAGCAAGAGAGTTATACTTGGGATATTTGGCGGATTATACGCCCAACGGTTTAGATAAAAAGAGTTTCAAAAAGAACGCCGAAGACTTTATTGCAATGACAAACAATCCGCAGCACAAAGAATATATGAATCGGCTGTTTATTCCGTATTTTAGCGAAACTATCGGCAATCGCCGCAAAATTAGGGATATTGGTGAACTTACCAATTTGGACTTGATTAAATATGTGGAATATCGCCGTGAGAAAAAATCCACGAGAACTCATCAATATGCAAAACCCGCAACCATAATCCGTGAAAATAACACGCTTCGGGCATTTTTGAATTGGTGCTACACAACCGGAAGAATTAAAAAACAACTGACTTTGCCGACAATCAAAAGCAAAGAAAACCGTTATGATGACGATGGAAATCCAATATTTGAAGACCTGTCAGGCAAACGAGACGCTTTCACATCTGATGAAGTAAAGTTGATTTTCAGTACCTTGCAGCAAGAGATTAAAAACGAGGTTAATCAGCACAACAGACGGCGTAAAGAATTGCTTTATAATTATATCAGCATTCTGTACGAAACAGGTATTCGTCCGGTGGAATTGCGTGCGCTGACTTGGAAAAACTATGTCGCTGATTATGGAGAAGGCGGTTTGTTTGTCAATGTGTACAGCCGCAAACAGAACAACAAGCGCAACATTGCATTATCGCCGAATTTGGTTAAGTTGCTGAACAATCTTTATCAGCAGCAAAAAGAATTTTGTCGTCAGCATAATTTGCCGTTCAATGATGAAGACATAAACATTATTAGCCTTTGCAATGGCAATGAAACGAAAAATCACTATGAAATTAAGGCGGTTAAAGAGTTTGACAATGGTTTTAGAAGATTGCTTGACCGTTGCGGTATAAAACATATCAACAACAAAGTACTGTATTCGTTCCGCCATTATTACATCACATCTTTGGTTCAAAATGAAACTCCGACTTTGACAATAGCCAAGCAATGCGGAACAAGTGCTAAAATGATTGAGCAATATTACGACCAATCATCGCATTTGGCGGATATGAAGCAACTGTTTATCAAACCGATACAGGTTGCTGTGTAAAAAAGCATTTTGCACAAATAGTCAAAACAATGTTAGCGACTCCTTTTTTAGGAGCCTTTTTTTATGCGCAAAGGCGGTCAAATATGAACAACAAATTGCCTTCAAATGAAGGTTGTGTAAAAAAAATTACGGATTTTTACACAAAAGTGTGTAAAAAAGTGTGCAAAACATAGGTTGGTGTCGTTGTGTTTATAGGCTTTAAGTCTTTGAAATAAAAGAATAGTAAGTGTGTAAAAACTTTTTGCACAAAAAAAGAGAGGATGCGAACTCCTCTCTCAAAATCATTTTTATAAGTGTTTGATTTCACTAAACAAATTGGAGCGGGCAATGGGATTCGGACCCACGACATCAACCTTGGCAAGGTTGCGCTCTACCCCTGAGCTATACCCGCATCATCTGCGAACAGGTTATTTAATAACCCATAAAAAAATAAAATGCAAGAACTTTTTTCATATTTTTGTAAAAAAAATTCAAATAATTTTTAAGATGTTTATAAAACAAGATTTTACTAGGCTTTTTGAGTTTAATTTTTTATGATTAAGCATAATCATTTTAAGGAGAGTTACCATGTCAGCGTCTAAGAACCCAAAAAAATCGGCGCAGCAACTGCGTTTTGAAAAAGAGGCTAAGGCTTTGCAAAAGAATCTGCAAAAGCGCAAAAAGCAGCAAGAAGAATTAAATCGCCGTAAATTGGAAAAGGAGCAAAACAATGGATAAAATCAAGATTATCGGCGGTAATCCGCTGTTTGGTAAAATTTTTATCAGCGGGGCTAAAAATACCGCATTGCCGATTATTTGCGCTTCACTTTTGACTGATGAGCCTGTGACTTTGCGTAATTTGCCGATTCTTTCGGATATCACTTCGCTTAATTTGCTTTTGCAGCAAATCGGCACGCAGATTGAGGGTAAACAAGAAGAGTTGAACGGGCATATTACCCAGACTTTTACCTATTATACTCCTAAGCCGACCAGCCTTGTTGCGCCTTATGACTATGTGCGTAAAATGCGCGCGTCATATTATGTTTTAGGTCCGTTGCTGACAAAATACCGTCATGTTGAACTTTCTTTGCCGGGGGGATGTGCTATCGGCGCTCGTCCGATGGATATTCATTTGAGTTCTCTTGAGCAGATGGGGGCAAATATAGAAATTAAAAACGGCTATGTGATTGCCGATGTGAAAGACCGCTTAAAAGGCGCTCACATCACTTTCCATTCGGCTTCGGTCGGTGCAACTTGCAACATTTTGATGGCAGCGACTTTAGCCGAGGGAGAAACCGTTATTGAAAACGCCGCCAAAGAGCCGGAAATTGCCGACCTTATCAATATCCTTAACAAAATGGGTGCAAATATTGAGGGCGCAAATACATCTACTCTGACCATTCATGGCGTGGATAAATTGCATGGTGTAATTCATGAAATTATCAATGACAGAATTGAAGCCGGTTCATACGCTGTGGCGGCTGCCATTACTCACGGACGTTTGGAGCTGGTAAACGCCAACGCCGACTATCTGCAATGTCCGCTGGATATTTTGCAGAAAACTGGGGCAATGGTGGAGTGCACGGAAAATGGTATTATTGTCGACGCTCAGCATGCTGATTTGCAAGGTGTTGATGTTTATACCGATTATTACCCTGGTTTTCCAACCGATTTACAAGCGCAGTTTATGGCTTTGATGTGTGTGGCCAACGGCGCGGCTATGGTTACAGAAAGCATTTGGGAAAATCGCTTTATGCACGTTCCGGAGCTGATTCGTATGGGCGCAAACATCAATGTTCACGGTCACGCTTCGGCCATTGTGCGCGGAGTGAAAAAACTTTCCGGCGCACCGGTGATGTCAACGGATTTGCGCGCTTCTTTCGCGCTTATTTTAGCCGGTTTGGTGGCAGAGGGTGAAACGATAGTCAATCGTGTATATCATCTTGACCGCGGCTATGAACACTTGGAAGAAAAATTTAGAGCTGTGGGCGCAAACATAGAGCGTATAAAAGAAAGCGACTGATTTTTTGGCCGGCGCATAAGAAAAATTTGGCTTACCTCTTGCGCCGGCGGTTATAAAATCCCATATAAATAAGTAGTTTTAAAGGGAGAAATAACCATGAGTAAAAAACAAAAGTTTAAAACCGAAGTCAGCAAGTTGCTTGATATTGTGATTAACTCGCTGTATTCGGAAAAATATATTTTTCTGCGCGAACTGATTTCCAATGCCAGCGATGCGTGCGACAAGCTGCGCTATTATTCGTTGATGAAACCGGAAGTTACCAAAAATAACGGTGAATTTAAAATTGTCATCACGCCTAACGCCGAGGAAAACACTCTGACCATCAGCGATAACGGTATTGGTATGAACAAGGAAGATTTGGTCAACCATTTGAGTACTATCGCAAAGTCCGGCACGGCTGATTTTGTGAACAACGCAAAAGACAACGGCTCGGTTGTCGATTTAATCGGTAAGTTCGGCGTAGGTTTTTATTCGGCCTTTATGGTGGCGAGCAAGGTTGAAGTTACTACCAAGAGAGCAGGGGAAGAACAGGCTTATAAATGGATTTCCAACGGCGTTGACGGTTTTGAAATTGAAGAAACCGAAAAAGAAAAGAGCGGTACGGATATTAAGCTGTTTTTGAAAGACGACGCTAAAGATTTTACCGACACCATTTATTTGCGCCATATAATCCGCACCTATTCCGACCATATCAACTATCCGATTGTTTTGGATTTAGGCAAAGCCGGCGAAGAAACCGTAAACACCGGTTCGGCTTTGTGGACTAAGAATAAAGCGGAAATTACCGATGACCAATACAACGAGTTTTATCATCATATTTCCCGCAATTTTGATACCCCGTGGATGCGTCTGCATTTCAAAGCCGAAGGGAGCATAGAATACACTGGATTGCTGTTTATTCCGTCCGAAGCGCCTTACGATTTGTTTCAGCCTGACAGACAGCAAAGTCTGAAACTTTATGTCAACCGCGTGTTTATCTCGGATAAAGTTGATGACTTGATGCCGGCTTATCTGCGCTTTGTAAAGGGAATTATCGACAGCGCCGACTTGCCGTTGAATATTTCTCGTGAAATGCTGCAGCAAAATGCGTTGATTGCAAAAATCCGCAGCGGAACGGTTTCTCGTATTTTGAAAGAGCTGAAAAAACGTTCCGAAGATTATGACGATTATATGAAGTTTTGGAAAAACTTTGGTATGGCGTTTAAAGAGGGTATTTATGAAGACCCTGCAAACCGTGTGGAAATTGCCGAGCTTTCGCGTTTTTATTCCACAAATTCCGAGGATAAGCTGACATCGCTTGATGAATATATTTCGCGTGTTAAAGAAGGGCAGACTACCATTTATTACATCACCGGCGATGATATTCCGACTTTGCGCAACAACCCGCAGCTGGAGGCATTCAAGGAAAAAGGTTTGGAAGTTTTGCTGTTGACAGATCCGATTGATGAATTTTGGGTTCAGACTTTAACTAACTTCAAAGGGTATCCGATTAAGCATGTTTCGCAGGCTGATGTGGATTTGAAGTTTGAACGCAAAGAGCCAAAAGCCGATGAAGGCAGTTTGAAAAAATTGACCGATTTTATGGCGGAGTTGTTCAAAAATGAAGTCGGCAAAGTCGTTCCGACTGAAAAACTGACTAAAAGTCCGGTTAGTTTGACGGTGGAAAACGGACAGATGAGCATTCACCTGGAGCGCTTAATGCGTAACCATCAGCAGCAAACCGCGTTTGCCAGCTCGCGCATTTTGGAAGTAAACCCATACCACCCGTTGATTATTAAATTAGCGGACAGTATGTTTGACGATAAAGAGCGTCCGACGGTGGAAGAAGTTTGCCGTTTGCTGCTTGACCAAGCCAAAATTGCCGAAGGCGAGGCGATTAGCGACAGCTCGTTCTTTAGCGAAAAACTCAGCGACTATATCTTGCGCGGCTGGAATAAATAAGCTTTTCAACATCCTGTTACTTAACCGCTATACTTTAAGAGTATGGCGGTTATGTTTTTAAGTAAATAGAATTTGATATTTTATATTTTGTTGCAGCGCCTCTAGCCTATTGTCAGTTCCATTTCGGTTTCTGAGTTGGTTAAATGCAAAGGCACATCAGCCCCCAACAAAGCTTGCAAATAATAAAGCTGAGCAAATTGCGATGCGTTTTCTTCTATTTTTTCGCCAGCTAAAATCTTTTGGTATGAGGCAATTTTTGAGGCCGACAGCTTGAAGTCTGAAACGGCGTGAATTTTCAGATTATCCGCGCTTACGCTGATGGTTATTTCGCCGCCTTTGATATAAAGTTCGGCGGCAATCATCACGCAGACACACACAATTTTAGACAGTTCTTGCGAAACACGCTGCAGTTTTAGTGTAACAGCATTAGCGCGGCTGCCGATGGTTGTTAAATATTCTGAGCATAATTTTTCCAAATCGGCAATCGGCATTTTTTGTGTATCTGTGCCAAATGCAACCCGAAAGAATTTTTGTCTGGCAATTAAAGTGTTTGTACCGGTTTGCAAAATGCTTTTTGTATCTTCGTCCAATTGTCCGGAGTCTTCTTCTATCAGCTCCAAGGCGCTGGATACGGCTCCGATACTGCCAATCAAATCGTGGCTGATACGCGTACAAATAAGTTCGGATAATTCCGTTTTGCTCAATTCCATTTGTGATTGCTCCTAAAATGTGTAAACATCTGTGTTCATAAAACGCTGGTCTTCTCGCGACATACGAGTATAGTCCAATTCCATCAGCATCGGGTCATGCAGCATCATCCGTCCGGTCGAAGCTTGTAAATATGGCTTGTTTTCGCCCAAGCCCCAAATGACTTGTTCTTTGTTATCGGGAACACCGTATTTTTGATTTATTTTTTTCCAAAAATCATAAACTTTTATATTGCGCAAATAGTCGGCTTTGGCCCCGCTGCCTTTAATGTTTGCCGCGTCGCTGTGATAAATTATGCGGTATACTCTGTTTCCGGTAAAATTGCTGGTAAAAAACACCTGCATACTTTCTTGGGTGCGGAAATTATTAAAAGTCAGTTGTTCAACATATTGATAATTGTTTTTTTGCGCTAGTTTGACTACGCAGGCTTCGGTTCGCTCGTATCCGACAACTCCGTTGTTGCGGCACAGTTCTTCATAGCGCCAACGGATAAAATTTGGAATTGCGTATTTTTCAGAATTTTTTTGATAGCTGCGTTTGCGCATGGCCGCTTCCACTTCTTTGGTGTTCATACGCAGCATAACGCCGGAAATATCAAACACAGAAGCGTTGGTTCTATACATGTTGGCGTTATTGTTTGTTCCAGAAGATATAACTTGCGCCCCTTTTTCTGCTACCGTATTGACCAAATTATTCAGCCAAGTCTTGTTTTCGGCGCCGTTTGCTTGCTTTTCAGATGTTTCTTCTTTCACATACGAGCGCAAAGAATCATTTCCCAGATTAGGATTTAATGTTTCAGGTTTATCTTTTTCAATTTCGCTGTTTGTATCGGCAGCCAAAGCCAAACCAGCGGCAAAACAGCCGAGCATACATATAAACAAACTTGTTTTTAGCATTTTAAAAGTCATATTTAATTCCACAAACCTCAAATTTTAGCTTATTTTACGTTATTCTTTTTAAAAAAGGTTTAATAAGAAAGTGTTTTGTTGTTTACAAGCAGTCAATAACAAGATATTTATGAAAAATAAAATAAAGGAGATGAAAATGGAACCAGTAGTACAAATTATCGGCGCCGGTCTTGCCGGTTGTGAAGCGGCGTGGCAGCTTGTCAAGCGCGGTGTAAAAGTACGTTTGTTTGAAATGAAACCGCAAAAATTTTCTCCGGCTCACAAGAATATCAATTGGGCCGAATTGGTTTGTTCAAATTCTTTGCGCTCCGATGATGCCGAACACAACGCCGTTGGTCTTATGCACGAAGAAATGCGCCGTTTGGGTTCTTTGATTATGGAAGCTGCAGACCAAACAAAAGTACCTGCCGGAGGCGCGCTGGCCGTGGACCGTGATGGTTTTGCCAAGTTTATAACTGAAAAATTGAAAGCATCTCCTTTGCTCGAAATTGTTAATCAAGAAATAACCGAATTTCCGGCGGCTGATGCTCCGTTGACGATTATAGCCACCGGACCTTTGACCAGTTCAGCTTTTATTGAGGCCATAAAAAACAAGGTTAACCAGCATTCTCTTTCTTTTTATGACGCCATAGCGCCGGTGGTTTATAAAGAAAGTATCGATTTTTCTAAAGCTTGGTTCCAGTCGCGCTATGATAAAGGCGATAAGTATGACTACATTAATTGCCCAATGAACAAAGAAGAATATTATCGCTTTGTTGATGAACTGCTCAAAGCCGAGAAAATGCCGTTTCATGATTTTGAGGAGCCGCACTATTTTGATGGTTGTTTGCCAATAGAAGTTATGGCTGAGCGCGGTATTGATACTTTGCTTTTTGGACCGTTGAAACCGGTTGGACTAACCAATCCGCATTCTGCGGAAAAGCCTTATGCCGTGGTGCAGCTGCGTCAAGATAACAAAGAAGATACTTTGCGCAATATTGTTGGTTTTCAAACCAAGATGAAATATGGTGAGCAAACTCGGATTTTTAGAATGATTCCGGGGCTTGAAAAGGCTGAATTTGCTCGTTTGGGAGGCATACACCGCAACACCTTTATTCAAAGCCCGATGCTTTTAGATGAATTTTTGCGTCTAAAAGCTCAGCCGAATATTTTGTTTGCCGGTCAAATTAGCGGCTGCGAAGGATATGTTGAAAGCGCCGATACCGGTATGCTCGCCGGCTATTATGCCGCCTGTTTGGCTAAAGGGTTAAATCCTGTTGTACCACCCAAGACAACGGCTACCGGAGCTATGTTGGGACATTTGCTGGACACAACAGCCGATTATCAACCGATGAACATAAATTTTGGTATTTTTCCGACAATTCAGGGCGAAATTACCGCCAACGGCAAGTTTCGTAAAATAAAAGGTGCAGACCGCAAAGAAGCCTATTGCCAACGCGCGCTCGCTGATTTTACTGATTGGTTGGAGCATATAAATGCTTAACGGCTGCAATATTGTTAAAATAGCGGCTAAAGAATATCGGCCGCTGCTGTCTGACTATGTTTTATATTTGCAAACAGGTTGGCGGCATTTTAGCAATCAGCAAATTGCAAGCTCAACCCGTTTAGAAAAATTGCGTTTATTGGAAAAAGCCTTGCGCCGAAATTCTCCGCTGCCTCAGGGGCTTATTTTTAGATTGCGGCAAATTTTTATGCGAGAAAATATTTCAATAACATTGCTGTTGGAACCGCTTTCGGCTTGGCGTTTTTTAGCTGCCGAAAAACAACCTACTTCCGGTACTCAGGTTTCAGAAATTCTAAATCGGCTGCTTTCTCCGCTGGCGCGTTTGCTGCTGGTTTTAGATAATGAAAATCCCAGCACTTATCAGCCATTGACATCGCTTTTTGTTTTGTTGTTTTTGCAAGAAGCTTTTAACAATAATTCGAATTTTGTGAAAAAGTCCAAAATAAGCAAGCGCCAACGAGAAAGCCGCCTAAATGGTCTTTATAAAAGCGCTAAAGTGATTTTATCGCTGCTTAAAACCAAAAGGCTTAAATTTCGTCTGGCCATATTGCTGAATACCGCGAATTTACATACCCGATTGTTCAAAAATAATGAACAGCGCAAATTGACTTTTCTTGACTATTTGGCAATTTTTTTATATAGTTCGGTACAATTCTTTTTTATAAAAAGAAAGTCTGTTAACAATAAAGGAATCTAAATGTTATCTGTCGGCGATATTGTCAAAAAGAGCCAACCTTCTTTGTTTTGGTGTATGCGTGGTTTGCCTAAGTCTAAGCGTGAGGCTATTTATACGTTGTTTGCTTTTTGCCACCATATCAGCAATATTATTCGTTCCAAGATGCCGGCAGCCGAAAAAGTGGAGCTGTTAAATGCTTGGCGTGAAGAACTTGATAACATTTATGATAAAAAGGTTCCAACTACTAATATCGGACGTAAAATATACAAAAATTGTATGCGTTTTAATTTACCAAAAGAGCAGATGTCAGAAATTTTAAACGGTGCTTTTTTAGATGTTCCTACGCCTTTGCAAGCTCCGACAGTCGCAGTGTTTGAAAAATATCTTTATGGCTTGGCGGTGGTGCCGCTCAATTTAACTTTGATGATTATCGGTGATAGCAAGCCTTCTTCTCGCGAAAAATTGGCACATAGTTTGGGACGGGCGCTAATGATAACTTATATTCTGCGCGATATAAAAGATGATGCTAAGTCGGGACATTTATTTATTCCGTTGGAATTTTTGCAAAAGGCCAATGTTTGTAAAAACACGCCGATGTCAGTTATAGAAGATAAAAATTTATCCAGCGTTCGTCAGGCTTTGTCGGTTGATGCGCAAAAAAATTTTGCGGTAGCTCAGCGTTTTTTGAACAAAATGAACCGCAAAGAAGTTATGCCGCTTTATTATTTGGCAAATTTAAGCCGTTGTTATTTTGATAAAATGAACACTCGCGGTTGGGAAATAATATCTCCAAAACCAAACATAAGTAAGTTTAATAAGTTGAAACTGATTGTAAAAACAATATTTGCCTAATTTATATCGGTGACTTTGAAACTAGGATACGAGCTGCCTTCTGGATATTTTGAAACGGCATCTTTTATGGCTTGTGTAAACAAGTCTTTTATTTTGACTAACCGATTGTTTTTTAAGAGAGTTTCTTTTGGTAGCGGACGCAACACGTCAAAACCTTGTTCACCCGCGCCGATAAATGGGTCTAGGGCGCAAGTTATCACTTTATCATCATAAACGGCAGTGCCTTTTTCATTTAACAAGGGCTCGCCATTCAAATAGATTTGAGTTACTTCGCCTTCATTGCTGTCATATTTGCGGCGGCAGCAGATTTCAATATTTTGCGAACATTGCAAAAAGCGCACGTTTCCGGTTGGAATCAAATAGCGGTATTTAATGGCATTATTCCAAACTTCTTTTAATTCTAATGGTGTCAAAACAACGGTTTGTAAAGGTACATCTGCCGAAAAAGCGCGTTCTAAGTTATAATTGGTTAAAATTTTATCTTTTTCAAAACGCAAAGCATGACTGGTATATCCGGTAGAAATCATTGCCATATCGGTTTTTGCTGCCTGACGCATGCAGTCAGCAATAAAAGTTCCTAAAGAACAAGGATTAGAATAGATTTTTTCTAGATTTAATACGCTTTTGGCAACCGGAATGTTTAAACCAGATTTTTCTTCAAAAGCGGCAAGGTGAGGCTCAAACACCGGATTTATATCTGCTTGTTTTACGTTTATTTCTTCTAACAGCTGCAGTTTGGTATTGTTTTTCAAAAAAGTTAAATCAAAATGCAGCATAGTTTTACTATAAGCTTGCGGATAGTACATTCTTTCTTTGACATTTGGAGCAACCGGCGAATGTTCATGTCCGCCAAGCAATAAATCTATTCTCAGCCCCTCGGCGGCGGCAACGGCATAAATTTCATGGCTGCATGGTTCCAAATCATGATTCAAGACAATCAAAGCGTCTGGTTCAATGTGTTTTATTACTTCGGCCATGGCGGCAAAAGTTTCGGGAATATCTGTCAAGACAATGCCATATTTGCTGAGGCGTACTTGATTAATGCAAAAAGCGGTAACCATAACTTTTTTGTGGTTGATTTCCAATAAAATATATGGATCAACCCAGCTCGGACAGCGTCCGGTATTCATATCCAGCAAATTGGCGCACAGCACATGGATGTTGGATTGATTAAAGCGTCTGGAAGCGGTTTGTAAAAACTTAAAACTGTCTAGATTGAAACCAAAGTCATTATTGCCCAAAGCTAAAACTATTTTGGCTTCCGGCAGTTGACGGCGTAAAATTTCATAGCTCTCAATACTTAGTTCTTTATCATAAATGCCTTTAAACAAGTCACCGCAATCGCAAATTAGAGTGTTTTTACCGCCGGCAGGAGCTTTTTCAATAATTTTGCTAAACAAACGACAAAGTTTACGGGTTTCCTGATGAGAATCCGTTAAAGCAAAAACATCTATGTTATTCTCTGCCATTTTCATTTTTTAATCTATTTCATCTTAATGCTTGTCAAAATACATTTATTTTTTATTTTATCAATAAAAAATTAAAAAATTTTGTCTTAAATTACAAAAAATATAAAATTACGGAGAATAACACGATGAAAAAACTGCTTCTTTTAGCGATTTGCTTATTAACAGCCTGTGCGCAAGATCCATATAAATTGAAAATAAGCAACACTTTGGCTGATGACCACGGGCAAAGTATTTATTTTCGCAGCAGTCTTCGTAGTTCATACGCCGGACAAATCCGCCGCGTGCTGAGTAAAAAATTGGGCGAAATCGGAATGAAAACAGCGGCTTCAGCCGAAACAGCGGATTTTATTGCTATTTTTGATATTGAAACATTCTATAAGCAAAGTGGAAAATACAAAGATGCCGCTTATGCCAATAATTCTACCGGAGTATTGTTTAGCAGCGATGAAAACGCTTCGTCGCAATATTTTTCGGGCAATGCAAATATGCAAACAGACAGAGATCAAACTTGCTTTACATTAAATATTGGCCGCAAAGATACGTCGAATATTGTTTACGCCTCAACATTTTGCGCCGACACCACTTATGAAACCGAAGACTTTCTGCCGTTGGTTTTAGATGTGTATAGCAAATATGGCAGCTACACAACCGCCAATGTCGGCATTCAATGTATGACCAATCCAGAAGGTAAAGTGTCTTGCAATCCAATTCATGATAGGCAGCAGGCTTTTATTAATTCTTTGTGGATAGACAGACAAATAAGCGATGACTAAATTTTCAGCAGGCGTTTTTTAGCTGCTTTGTACTCATCATCAGAAAGTAAGCCGTCTTCTTTTAGTTTGGCTAATTTCAGCAGTTGTTCAATTTCGGTGTGAGGCAAGGGGAGCCAACGCCGCAGCAACAAAGTGTAGGTGCCGAAAATAAAAATATAAAACACAAAAAAAGCTATCAAATCAAACCAGAGGCTAAAGCCAAAAATATAAATAAGAGCATATTCAAAAAGTGCAGCCAATACAAACATGGTGGCGTGCAATGGATGCAGAACCATCAAAATTAAAGCCCATAGAGCCAACATAATTGTGGCCAACAGCAATGAAACCGTGATTCCCAGCATGCTGCTGCCAAGTGATAAAAATGAAAATGACGATAATAAACTTCCCATATTTTCCCCTTTGTTAAAATGCAGATTAAACTGCCCTTAAAAAAAAATCAACAAGAAAGCATAAAACTTAAATATTCCTTGACATTGCCTTGCTTCCAGCCTACTTTTTATCATATAAATTTATGGAGTAAGAAACATGAAAAAAGCAGAAAACGTAAAAGAATTTGTAGAAAGAATAGACGCGAGCAAAAAGGTGAACCCAAAGGATTTGTCGTCAGACCAAGATTTAAGCATCGCGATTATGAACCTGATATCAATAGAAGAACATCTGGTGTTTTCTGGGGCAAAAACCGGCAAAACTTCGTACTACGATTTGATTAAAGATATACGCGAAACCCGTAAAAATCTGCTGCAAAAAATTATTCCGAGCTATGAAGGCGAAGTATGGTGTATGTCCAAACATTTGCTGGCCACTTCAATGCGCTTGATGGAAGTTGGAACCAAACAACAAACCTTAGGTCATGATGAAGAAGCCTATAAAATGTTTAACACGGCGTATGATATGTATTGCCTGTTTTGGGGCTTAAACATGGGTATGATGGAAACCAAAGAGCTGAAATGGATAGAGCCTGATTTGGAAGAAGTGAAAAAAATTACCACTAAAGCAGCCGAGTTTTCTAAGGAAGAAGTCGGTGAGCCGGTGGCAAAGGATGCAGAGCCTGTTGAGGCTGAACCGTCTTCCGCTTTGTCAAAAATGAAAAAGTTTGTTCGCAAGGCTGTTGACTGCTGCATTGAATAAGGATTTTTACAAAATGAAAAAATTATTTTTAGCTATTTTTTGTGCTTTGGGTTTATTTGGTTCATTGGCTTGTTCAAATTCAACCGATTCCGAACTGAGTAAAGACAATATTTATTTCTTTTATCAAACAACGTGTCCTCATTGCCATGATGCAGCCAGATATATAAAGGCAAACTATCCGACTTTGAAAATGACCGCTCTGGATATCAAATTTCCGGGAAATATGAAGCTGTTTGAAAAAGCCATAAAACAATATAATATTGGTGGCTCAGCCGGTACACCGCTGTTTTTGATGGGAGATAAATATATTATGGGCTGGAGCAATGATAAACAAAATGAATTTGATTTATATGTTAAGCCATATTTAAAATAATTCTTTAATTTTGTTACCATAAAAAATAAGGATAGCTCTATACAAAGCTATCCTTATTTCTTTACTACTTAATGGAATTTACAGTTACGTTAACACCTTCATTCATATTGAAGAAAGTATTGACTGTGGCGTCATCATAACGCATCTTATAAAATCCATTTTCATCAGCTATAGGCTGGCGTTCTTTATCAACCCAATAGTAGTTACCAAAGTTCTTTGTTTGGTAAAATTTTCTGGGTTCCAAATCGCCAATGTTACGAGCTGTTAGAATACCCAAATAAGCGGCACCTTGAACCCAATGGCGCTTGAGTAGACCGTTAGCGCGTTTGCCTGCGGATTTTCTGTACTCTGTCATTTTGTTGACACACTCTTCAGGTGCATCGCCATTATTGACAGCAATAAAGAACTCGCACGGTTCCTTGAGCTTTTCGCCTTGCACTGAATATCCGGTCAAAGCCTCTCCGCCCACATTATAAACAAACAGGCAAATACCGATGATTTGCTCGTCCGTTAATTTGTGTTTGAAGTATACTAAGAACGGATAAACGTTTTTGCGCAGGTGTTCAAAAGACCAAGCCTTAGCAGTTGCCTTTGGAATGCGCTGACCTTTTTTCAGCAACTTGCCCTCGGGAGTGGTTGTAACACCATACCAAGTGGTCCAGCGTGCGCCGCAGTGGTAGTTTTCGCCGGTTTTTTCATTTAAAACTCCGCCTTCTACAAGACAGATAAATGAAAAAATATCCTCAGAAAGTGAATCGGCTCTGGCAACATTGTCAAAAGTTTCAACACTGTCACAGACTTCTTCATTCTCATCCTGCTTATCTGTATTCAATGAACAACTTGTAGGCAGGGTGATAAATAAATACATACCAACCAAAACTAATGCGGCTGCAAAATACTTAAAACAATTCTTAACCATAATACTTAAACTTTAGGATTTTATTATAACACGAATTTTTATTTTTGGCAATATTTATATGTTTGATGATTTTTTTGTCATTTTTAACTTGCGTAGAAATAAAAAATATGATATTTTTCCATTTGGTTTTAGATTATTAACGCTTAATTATTTTTTATATGAGTAGAAACATTTCTCTTACTGAAAAAAAGCAGATTGCTTTGATTCAGAATGCTGGTCATGATGAAATTTTGAAATTCATCTGGACCTATCCGTCTTTTAGATTTACTGCAAACGCAAGTCTTCTATTTATCGAACGAGGAAATACCGAGGAAATTTTGGCCTATATCGCAACCCGTCCCTTGCCGGAACGTGGAGAGATTGCTTTGATTAAACGCGGCATGCATCAGGAAATTTTGGCTTATGTCAAGGGGCATAAACTCTTTGAGGTTGCTGAAAAAGCCTTGATTCATCGCGGCGTGCAAAATGAAATTCTAGCTTATTTGGATGGAAATTCATTCAGCGCCGGAGCTATTACCGACTTGATTCATCGCGGAGACTATCAGGAAATCGAAAAAGCCGCAAAGCGCAGTTCGCTTGGTGCTCAAGGAGAACTTGAACTCATAAATTTTGGCGTGCATCGCCAAATTATGGCCTACATCAAAATTCGTAAGTTTTGCAATGAGGTTGCTCTCAACGCTTTGTTTGAGCGCGGAGATAAAGATGAAATTGAGCTCTATAAGTTTTTGTATGGAGTACAATAATCACGTAAGAAAACTTCGATTCTTTTAGAATCGAAGTTTTTTTGTTTTTTTGCTTGCTTTTTATTTTTAATTACTATATAAAATTTTTAGAATCATTCTAATTTTGGAAAAGAGATGACAAAACAAAAACGCTTGATTTTAGATATTATAAACAACGCTTGCGCTCATTATACGGCGGAACAGATTTTTGCTGAAGCTAAAATGATAATGCCGTCGATTGTGCGTGCTACTGTTTATAACAATCTTAACACGCTTTTGAAAGAAAATCGGATTCGTAAAATTTGTTTGTCCGGTCAGGTTGACTGTTACGATAAAATTTTGCCGGAGCATGATCATCTTGTTTGTGCCAAATGCGGAAGAATTTCGGATATTATTGTTGCGGGCGTTAAAGAAGATATAGAGCGCCAATTGAATGGTAATCTGATTTCTTATAGCCTGAACATTAACTATATTTGTGATAATTGCAAAAATGTAAAAGGAACAAAAAATGACTAATAAATATCAAGGTACGCAAACTGAAAAGAATTTGCAAACCGCTTTTGCTGGTGAAAGTCAAGCTCGCAATAAGTATACTTATTTTGCCAGTGTTGCTAAAAAAGAAGGTTTTGAACAAATTTCGGCTTTGTTTACCAAAACTGCCGACAATGAAAAAGAACATGCTAAAATGTGGTTCAAAGAATTGGGCGGTTTAGGCAATACAGCCGCAAATTTACAGCAAGCTGCAGAAGGTGAAAATTATGAATGGACCGATATGTATGAAGGTTTTGCTAAAACCGCAGATGAAGAAGGTTTTCATGATTTGGCCGAAAAATTCCGCGGTGTGGCTGCTATTGAAAAACATCATGAAGAAAGATACAGAGCTTTGCTGAAAAATGTTGAAACCAAACAGGTTTTTGCTAAATCCAGCGTAAAAGTCTGGGAATGCCGCAATTGCGGACATATTGTGGTTGGCACAGAAGCGCCGGCAGTTTGTCCGGTTTGCGCTCATCCGCAAAGTTATTTTGAAGTTAGGGAAGAAAACTACTAGTAGACTAGAAGGTATTTTTAAAAGCCTCAATGATGGAAACTTGAGGCTTTTAATTTATTGTTCATTCCAAATATTTTTATAAATTGATTGCCAGCCTGAACTATGCGACGCTTTGGGAACAATGGTAACAAGCTTTGAGTTTTGAACAAAATTTTCAACCAGTTGCGGCGGAATTATATCGTCATTTTCTCCCACATAATGGTGCTGAGGTATTTGCAAAAATTGTTGCCGATAATTTTCTAGATTCATCGATTCTGTAAGCGGTAAAACATTATGATAAGCGGTCCAATTCGTGTGGTCGAGATTGCCGCCGATAGTTATGATTTTTTTTACATTGAGCCCTTGTTTTGCTGAGGCAATTAAGCCGGCAATTTGCGCTCCGCCGGAAAATCCGATTAAAATAACAGGTTTGTTGCGGGCGATTTTTTGTATGGCCTCAAATTCTGAATTTATGATTTCCGGCGCAAAACGAGCCGTTGTCCAATGGCGTTGGCTGCAAATACCGTTCATAATAAACTGGCAGGGGCGGGCTAAATAAATTATATTTGGGTTTGCATCTCCAAAAGCTAGTTCACGCATAAGAGTTCCGTGCGGTGTCGGGTCTGATGACGGGTATCCATGTGCATTAAAAGCATAACCGTCACCTTCAATATATATTTTGTAAATTGCATTTGGATTTTTGATTTTTTGCCATGAGGCAATAGTAAAGTTAGAAGTGTTTATTTCTTCATACTTAAATTCCGGCGGAATCTTTACGCTATGACAACCGCTCAATAAAAACAATAGGAGTATCAATATTCTTTTCATAAAAAGTAATATATAATGCTTAATGCAAAAAGAAAAGCTTTTTTATGCGACAAAAAAGATGACAAAAAACTTGCGTTTTGCAAAAAAATATCGTATATATAATAGTATAGGATAAAAGGTGAGTTAAAATGAATTTGAAAAATTGGGTAATGAGCACATTATTGGGTATTAGTCCAGTAAGTACAGCTAATGCCGAATCTATATGCACAGATAATAATACAGCCAAACCTAAAATTGTGGCGTTGAAAGATTCTCTGCAAGAAAATTTGAAAGATTCGGCAAAGACATTATCTGTTGACAGCGTCAGAACTAATTTAGCCTTTAACCATTTTCAAAAAGCCGAATATGATATGTTGTGTTTGGTAGCACATTGTGAAGGAGTGCGTTTGCGTTCATATTGGGATAATAAAGGCAAGGCTTGGACCATTGGTATTGGCAACTGCTATCGCCCCGACGGCAAAAAAGTCGGACCAAGAGATGTTATTCACTCTAAAGAAGAGTTATTGGCCTATTTTAAATCAATTACACATAAACACCTGTTTGAAAATATGAATAAATATTTACCGCTGATGAAAATGAGCAAAGATGAAATAGCGGCGGTTGGTAGTTTCTTGTTTAATTGCGGACCTGGATTGCTGCGTAAAAAGGATAAAACGCCGTCTGATTTTTCTGAACAACTGAGCAAATATGTTACCACTAAAGATAAAAAAGCTGCCGAATTTGTTAAAAGTTTTATGTTAGAACATGTAAAAGCAAAAGGTAAAACATTGGTGCCGTTGGCTAAACGCCGTGATTTGGAAACCAGAATTTTGTTTGGTGAAATTGTTATGGATAACCAAGGTGAAATGAAACTTGAAAATTCAGTTAACTTTAGTGAAGTGCCGTTAGGTGGAATTTATAGCGTCGGAAAAATATCTTTGCCATCGGATTCTTTGGAGCTTAAAAAAACGTTGGATAATATGCCGGGGAGAAATTTGACGGATTCGATTAAGTATGAACTGAACAAAATGACACAAGCAAGAATGCGCAAAGGTAGTCGCGGCCGTTAAAAGGATAGAGTAATGCAATATAAAATGGATTTAAGCGAGTTTTCATTTAATAGAATAAAAGCCGGACGCAAAGTGGATATGCGTTTGTTTGATAAAAAGCGTCAGAGTTTGAAAATTGGCGATGTGATAGAATATGAAAATTTAAATAATCCGCATGAACATCTTTTGTGTCAGGTTTTAGGAACAGCCGTGTTTGATAATTTTGGCAATATGGTGGATTGTTTGACGCCGCAGCTGTTAGGATATGATAACAAAGAAGAAGTTATTTTGCGCTTAAACCGCGCTTATTCGTTGGAGCAGCAAAAAGATTTTAATGTAATGGCGATTTTTATTCAAAATATCACACCGGCTTCGGTTCTTACGCGTGAAGCTTATTTTGAACGCTGAATTTCTTTTTATAAAATGTAGTTGCTAACAAAGTTTTTACATTCTTGACTTATGATTAGTAATAAGCAAGGAGGTAACAATGAAAATCTTGGCTTTTGATATCGGAGGAACAAAAATTTCTTCGGCGGTAGTTTCGGTTTGCGGAAAATTGCTGGGTGAAAAAACTGTTTGCGCCACACCTAAAAGCGCGTATGAAATTGAAAGTTATGTTCTGCAGCGGCTTAATGAAGAAGAATTTGACGGAGTGGCGATTGCTACGGCCGGAGTTGTTTATGATGAAAAAATTTTGGCAAAGCCTCATAATTTAGCGAGCGGGTACGAAAATATAAATTTCCACAAGCTTACTTCTAAGCCAGTGTTGCTAGAAAATGACGCCAATGCGGCTTTGTGGGCGGAATATAAACTCGGCTCTTTAAAAGGCACAGAACAGGCTGTTATGCTGACCTTGGGAACTGGAGTTGGCTGTGGTATAATCTGTGACGGCAAAATTTTGCGCGGCAAAACCGGTGCGGCCGGCGAAGTTCCATTTTTGCTTGCCGGCGGAGATTTGGCCGCTTTGGCACGCAAATATGGTTTGGAAGAAAAAGATTGTTTCGCTTTATACCGCCTGAAAAATGAACATAATCCGGCGGCACAAAGTGCTTATGAAGAGTGGCAAAATCGTCTGATTGAAGATGTGGCTTTATTGAACAGTATTTTGGACACCGAAGCGGTGGCTCTATCTGGTAGTTTATCCGAAATTGTTGATTATCCTGCGGTAGAAAAGGCCGTCAATGAAAAAGGCTATCACAATCCTTTGCGATTGAGCAAAGCTACATCCGGCAATGACGCCGGTTTGATTGGGTCAGCTCTGCTGTTGAAAGATAAAGTCAATGGCTAAACTACGCATAATCGGTAATATGACCGGAAATTCTATGGACGCTATTGATGTTGTGCTTACGGAATTTGACGGTGATAAAATAAAAGATATTTGCAGCTTGAGCATACCCTACAGCCTAGAAGAAAAGCGTGAAATAGATAATTTGCGTCAACGGATTGTAAAACAACAGCTTATGGCAGACGAACTTATTGAAGACAACGATTTTTTATATGTGCATAATAAATATGTTAACGGAGTTGCAAACGCAGTTAATGAGCTTTGCCGGCAAAACAATATTGCAAAGAGCAGTGTGCAGGCAATTGGCTTTCATGGAAAAACATTGGATCATAATCCGCCGTCTTTGGCAAAAATCAATGGAACACAGCCGTTTACAACGCAAATGGGGTCGGCTCAGTTATTGGCAAATTTAACGGATATTCCGGTTATAAACGATTTTCGTTCGGTTTTGCTGATGAATGGTTTTGAGGGCGCTCCATTGGCGGCTCCGCATAATGCGCATATATCCAAACAAGAGGGCGACGGTTGTTATATTAACGCCGGCAATACCGCAAATTTGGCATGGATAAAAAACGGTGTTTCGCAAATCAGCTGGGATTCCGGTCCGTTCAACGAATATATAGACGGTTTTGTGTTGCGTTATAAAGGCGTTGCGTTTGATAAAGACGCACATTGGGGGCTGCAAGGTAAATTATTGCCAAAGTTATGGCAAAAACTTTTTGCTTTAGGACAGCAATTTTATGAGTTAACGCCACCAAAATCCGGAGATCCGGCTTTTTATAAAACCGAATATCTGTTTAAATATATAGAAAATGAATATGGCAATCCGGCGGAAAACGAACAAGTTTTTTGCGATGTTTTGCATACGCTTGAATTTTTTTCCGGCTATCTGACAGCCTATGCGGTGGCTTCAACGCCAAAAGATATAGAGTTGACAGCCAATTTTATACTTTTTGGCGGCGGTTGGAAAAATTTGGTTGCACGGCAGAGCTTTGACAATATTTTGCTTGGAAAAATGCCTGTATTGCCTCAGCATACAAAACTATTTGCAGATTTTTTGCAAATGCTGGAGAGCAAACCAAATATCAAATATTCCGATTTGGGTGAGTTTATGGAGGCGCGTTTGTTTGCGGATTTGGCAAGATATTATTTGGAGCGCAAAACTTGGAATTTGCCGGAATTGAAAAATTATGCTAAAAAATTAATATTGGGCAATATGCGGCGGCCACATGAAGCTGCTGTTGATGATTATTTGAGCAAGGCTTCTCGAGGTTGGCAGAATAAAATAAATTTGTAGGGAGATAAAAATGAAAAAAATTTTAGTATTGTTTGGTTTGTGTTTGTTTGGTGGTAACGCCATGGCGCAAATGAGCGATTCGCTGGGAGCATTAATAATAGATGGTGAGCTTTCCACCCAAGGCTACCAAGCGGTTGGCCAAGGGCAAAGGGCATTAAATAGAATGCGCTTTCAACAAGATTTAGGCATATTGGTTTCAGAAGTTCAAACAACATATTTTGGAAATTATGCCGGTTTGAGTAAAAACGGTTTAAATTTTAGCGGCTTTTCCGGAATTGATTGGAATGTTGAAGCTTCTGATGACGGTGGATTTTATGTTATTTTAAATGGTTTAGATAACGCGTTATGCTTTGTTTGCCAAAGCGGAACCGGTGCGCGTAAAGTCGAAATCAATAACGGTGGCAGTTGCCAAGCCGGAGCTAATAAAGTTAAATTGCTTTTTTAGCAAAATCCAATAATTCGCTGCGGGTCAAATTGAAGTTGCTGTCAATCCATTGCTGTTCTAACAAAGCAAGTGTTTGCCCGATTTTTTCACCGGAAGCAATATTGTGTTCTATTAAATCGCGTCCTCTCAGCGGAAAAATAGGCACAACAGCGCCTTCAACTTCTTGCAGAACATTTGCCACCTTTGAGCTGTCAATATCATAAATTGCTGCGGTGAGCAAAATTTTATCCAAACAGAAAGTTTTACCATAACGATAAATAAAACGCAGACGCTGAGTCGGCGTTGATATATTCTCGGGCATAAAGTTGATTTTTGCCCAACTGACAAAAATATCTTTTTGTTTTTTAGAAAAACGTAGTGTTCGGGCTATGTTTTCCGCCTCAGAAGAATTAGGCTGATAAAACACAAATAACCGGCGCAGGAAGTTTCCTTCATATTTCATATCTTCCACTAGTTCTGTTAAATGCTGTAAAGCCTCAAAGTGAGTTGATTTATTAGGCAAAAAATAGCTGAGAATTTCTTTTTCAAAGATTATTTGCATGGTTTCGGCAGCTTTGGGCGTAACCAGTAATTTAAATAGTTCATCTCTCACTCGCTCAATAGATATGGTCCGCAAACCGTCTTTATTATCAACACAAGCTTTTAATGCGTTTTTATCAATAGGTTTTTTGCTAAAAATTGAATAAAAACGGAAAAAACGCATAATGCGCAAATAATCTTCTTTAACACGTTCATCAGGATTCCCGATAAAACGGACAATACCGTTTTCCAAATCGGTTATGCCATTGTAATAATCAAATACATTGCCATATAAGTCTGCATATACGGCGTTTATAGTCAAGTCGCGTCGGGAGGCGTCAACGCTCCAATCATCAGTAAATTCAACTTCGGCGTGGCGGCCATCGGTTTTGATGTCCTTGCGCAAAGAAGTAACTTCAAGCACTTGATTATCCATAATAACGCCGACTGTGCCGAATTTCAGCCCGATAGGGATGGTTTTTATGCCATAATCCTGACAAGCCTCAACCAATTCATCTGGAGATAAGTCGGAAGCCAAGTCCAAATCAAAATTATTATGTCTGCCAGCCAAAGTATCGCGCACTGCACCACCGACAAAACGCAAGGTTCCGCCATGAGCTTCAACCGCATCAAACAATCTGTATATGCGCTTAGATGTCAGTAGTTTTGACATATCTAAAAAATTAGGCTTCATCATAACTTAAAATTTCCTCTTGTATTTTTTGTAAATTTTAATAGTTTATATATAATTTTTTGCTATAATCCAAGCAAAATTTAAGTGTAAAAGGATAAAAAAGAATGTTAAAATATTTATTGGCTTTGGGAGCCTTGATGTTAAGCGTTTCGGCAAATGCCGCAGAAATGCCTAAAGTTTTAGGTGAATATGGTGATTGGACAGCTTGGACGTATAACGACCGCGGCAATCTTATTTGCTATATGTCTTCGACTCCTAAAAAAGACGAGGGAAAATACACTAAACGCGGTGATATCTACACCATTATCACTCATCGTCCGTCCGAAAAAACTTTTGACGAGGTAAGTTTTGTTGCCGGCTATAGTTTTGATACCAAAGCGCCGTTTACCATTAAAATAGGCGATAAAACATTTAAAAATACTTTTACTGAAGGTACAAAAGGCTGGATGGTCAGCCCTCAAGAAGACCGCAATTTGATAGTGGCGATGAAACGCGGAGAAAGAATGATTGTTGATGGTAAATCAAACCGCGGCACTGCTACAAAAGATACCTATTCACTAAAAGGATTCTCCAGCGCTTATCAAGCAATTTCAGCAAAGTGTAAGAAAAAATAATTATGACAGAAAAAATAGAACTTATCGGGCTAAGCAAAGAAGAACTGCAGGCGGCGTTGGTGGCAATCGGCGAAAAGCCGTTTCGAGCCAAACAGTTGTGGCAGTGGCTTTATTATTTTGGTGAAACAGATTTTGCTAAAATGAGTAATCTTTCTAAAGATTTGCGTCAAAAATTGGCCGATAATTTTACTATCAGCCGTCCTAAAATTGTGGCGGAGCAGCTGTCAACAGATAAAACCCGTAAATGGCTGTTGGAGTTCAAAGACGGACAGCGGGTTGAAATGGTTTATATTCCGGAAGATGATAGGGGTGCAGTTTGCATTTCTACGCAAGTTGGTTGTGCGGTTGGTTGTCGGTTTTGCCATACCGGAAGTCAAAAATTAACCCGAAATTTGACAGCCGGAGAAATCGTCAGCGAATTTATGGTTGCGCGTGACACATACGGCGAATGGCCGAGTCCAACCAATGAAACGCGCTATCTTTCTAATATTGTGGTTATGGGGATGGGAGAACCGCTGCACAATATGGAAAATACAGTCAAAGCCTTGCAGATTTTGACAGATGGTGATGGAATTGCTATTTCACGCCGTCGGGTGACTATGTCAACTTCGGGGATTGCGCCAAAAATTCTACCGGCCTTGCAACAAACCGGCGTGCGTTTGGCGGTTTCTTTGCATGCTCCAAACAATGCGATTCGCTCCCAGATTATGCCGATTAATAACCGTTATCCGATAGAAGAAGTTATGGAAGCCTGCCGAGCTTATCAAAACGGCGATGGCAGCCGCTATATCACATTTGAATATTTGTTGCTTGATGGTATTAATGATAGTTTGGATTGCGCGCGAGAACTCATCGCTTTGATGAAAAAATATCAGCTGCGGGCTAGTTTCAATTTAATTCCATTTAATCCGTGGCCGGGGTGTTCATTTGCGCCAAGCTCAAATAATCGGGTTCACGCGTTTGCCCGCGAATTGGAAAAAGCCGGCTTTGCTGCACCGGTCAGAGTGGCGCGCGGTCAAGATATTTTAGCGGCTTGCGGTCAGTTAAAATCTAAGAAAGACGCTGAAACAAAACAGGATTCTAAATAATTCCCATTTTTTGTGCTGTAATTACAGCTTGGGTGCGGTTGCTAACGTGTAGAGAGCGCAAAAGAGCGTTTATATGCAGTTTTACAGTGGATTCGGAAACGCCCATATCAAAGGCGATTTGTTTGTTAGACTTTCCTTGAGCTATCAAATCCAAAACCTGTGATTGCCGGTTGGTTAAAGTTTTTAGTCCGGTGCTTTTGCCGCTTAAATTATTAATAGGAGTTATATCGGTTAAGTTTTCAGGAATATAAGTTTTTCCGTCAATAATTGCCTTTACGGCGTTTTGAAAATCCTTAATATCTGTGCGTTTAGAAATATATCCGTCAGCGCCGGCAGATAATATATGCTTTATGGTGCGCCAATCTTCAGATGAAGAAATGACAGCTATTTTTGCATTATGAGCAGATTGTTTAATTTGTTCCATTGCTTCTTGCCATTGCATATCATGCATTTCAACATCAAAAATCAAAAGTTCAAAATTTTTTTCTTCTGTCAGATTTTTGATAAGCTGCATATAATTAGAGGCTTGATAAATCTGTGCGTCCGGTAAAATTTCTTTCAGATGCAGTGAAATTCCGTCTCGAAAAAGAGCCTGATTATCAGCAACCAAAATTTTCATTATCCAATCTCCTTTAAGTTTCGGCAAAATTCAACCGATAACATATATATTGACGCTATGCAGAATTTAAAGGGTAGGTGCCAGCTTAAATTAAATTATTTTTTATGCGGCAGTTCAATATAAGCAACACCGGCTTCACTAAACATTTGCGCCGAATAGTTAAGTTTATCTCGCCAAGTATTTTTCGGGTCATTTTCTGTGGTTTTGTATTCGTAGGTGATAACTTCTTTTATACCGGCCTGAATAATAGCGCGGGCGCAGTCTGTGCAAGGCGTTAATGTGCAAAAGATGGTGCAGCCTTTTAGCTGTGTGCCGGTCAAGCAGGCATTATAAATAGCGTTGCGTTCGGCGTGTTCAAAAAAATCATATTTAGTCGGGCGTTCCATTCGTTCGGGAATATCGTCTGCAACACCGCGTACCAAACCGTTGTATCCGGTGGCTCTAATTTCTTTGTCTGGACCGACAACCACTGCGCCAGTCTTGGTTGAAGGGTCTTTAGACCAGCCGGCAACCAGAGTTGCTAATTCTAAAAAGCGATAATTCCATTTTTCTGAAAACATAAACCTCTCCCAATTGCAAAAACAACAATTACACTGGATTATAACAGAAAAAGTTGATGTTTCAATAGATTATTTTTATTGTATAATTTAAAGGCTAAATCTCAAAATATGGCAGATTAAGGCGGAGTTTTTAAGCTCAGCCTTTTGATATTTTTTATGCTGACTATCTGTCTTTTGGCTTGACATTAAATGAAAATAAACTAATTTATAGCCAACACTTAAAATTTTATGAATAGGAGAAAAAAATGAGTGCTATTGTTGATATTCATGCCAGAGAAATTTTAGATTCACGCGGTACGCCAACCGTTGAAGCCGAAGTTGTTTTGCAGTCAGGCGCATTTGGTCGCGCTGCTGTTCCATCAGGAGCTTCTACCGGTGTTCACGAAGCTGTAGAATTGCGTGATGGTGACAAATCCCGCTTTGGCGGTAAAGGCGTTTTGAAAGCTGTTGAAAATGTAAACGACAAAATCTATGACGCTTTGGCTGGCTATGAAGCAGAAGACCAAATTGATATTGATAACACAATGATTGATTTGGACGGCACAGAAAATAAGGGTAACTTGGGCGCAAACGCTATTTTGGCTGTTTCTTTGGCTGTGGCTAAAGCTCAGGCCGAAGAAGCTGGTTTGCCGTTATACCGCTACTTGGGGGGCACAATGGCTCGCACTTTGCCGGTTCCAATGATGAACATCTTGAATGGTGGTAAACACGCCGACAACCCGATTGATATTCAAGAATTTATGATTATGCCGGTTTCTGCCGATTCTATCAAAGAAGCTATCCGTATGGGTGCTGAAATTTTCCAAACTTTGAAGAAAAACTTGAAAGCTGCCGGTCAAAACACCAATGTTGGTGATGAAGGCGGTTTTGCTCCAAATTTGAAATCTGCTGACGAAGCTTTGACCTTTATTGTAAACGCTATCAAAGATGCTGGCTACAAACCAGGCGAAGACGTTGTTTTGGCTATTGACGCTGCTTCTTCTGAATTCTATGAAAACGGCAAATACGAAATGAAAGGCGAAGGCAAATCTTATACCAACGCTCAAATGGTTGAATACTACAAAGGTTTATGCGATAAATTCCCTATCTTCTCTATTGAAGATGGTATGGCCGAAGATGATTTTGAAGGCTGGAAATTGTTGACAGTTGCTTTGGGTAACAGAATCCAATTGGTTGGTGATGATTTGTTTGTTACAAATCCAAAACGTTTGGCTATGGGCTTTGAAAAAGGTATTGCAAACTCTATCTTGATTAAAGTTAACCAAATCGGTACTTTGAGCGAAACAATGAAAGCTGTTGATATGGCTCAACGTCATGGTTATACAGCTGTATTGTCTCACCGTTCTGGCGAAACAGAAGACACAACCATTGCTGATATTGCTGTGGCTACAAACTGCGGTCAAATCAAAACCGGTTCTATGTCGCGTACAGACCGTATGGCAAAATACAATCAACTGATTCGTATTGAAGAAGAATTGGGCGATATGGCTGTTTATGCTGGTAAATCTATTTTGAAAAAATAGTTTTCAATAACTGCAAAAAAAGGAGTGTTTATTTTACACTCCTTTTTTTGTGTTTTGATATTTGAAATTTTGTTACAAATAAAATTAATTAACTTACCAACCATCAAATCTGGATTTTGGGCAATGTGGTAGGGTATCCTATCATTATTGTATAAAATTGCTTGCATTTAGCTAAAATTATTTTTATAGTTTTCATGCATTACCAAGTGCAGGGCGTCGAAAACCCTTTTATCATCAGTCGTTAAGCATAAACGACTTAAAATTTTGTATGCCGATTTTCTGTTCGTTGG
Organism: uncultured Alphaproteobacteria bacterium; assembly: GCA_934277435.1. Taxonomy (GTDB): domain Bacteria; phylum Pseudomonadota; class Alphaproteobacteria; order RF32; family CAG-239; genus RUG410. Next base: position 27,392 of record CAKQUE010000007.1, read on the forward strand.
ACGGATGTCGGCTAAATAAGGTTACGTGCTGAATAAGCCGAGCCGTTTGATGATATACGGTTTTCGAACATCCGCCCGCTGTTAACGCGGGTTTTTGTTTAATAAAAAGGGGTTTGAAAATGTGTTTTAAAAATCAATCAGGTCGCTCAATGATAGAAATGCTCGGAGTGCTGGCAATTGTCGCTGTGCTTTCGGTTGGAGGAATTGCTGGATATTCTAAGGCGATGTCTATGTGGAAAATGAACCGTTGGAGTTATGATTTTGTTGTCTTAATCCATAATTTGCAAACAGCCTACTTAACTGCCGGAAACTTTGGCAATAGTGCAAAAAATATAACAGATGTTGTGGTTAGCGCTGGATTGATTCCTGATGGTATGCTTGATAGAAATTTGAAAGATATTTTTGGTAATCGTGTGAATGTTATAACTAGGGTTTGGGAAGGCAAATATGGCGTGAGGCTAAATTTACAATATAATATGCCGGCGGGTAAATCAGCTGTTGAATGTTGTAACAAACTTTTTGAAATGGGACAACTGTATAACAGTTTGTGGATTGTTTGGATAGAACAGACTGGATATGGCGTTTGCGGTGTTGGTGCTCCGGCTTCGTATATAAGAGATATGAATTGCGATACTTACAATAAGGCTGCTGTTTCTGAAAAATGTAAAGTTTGTGCGACCAGATCATGCAATGTTTTAACCTTATTGGAAAATTCAATATAGCATTACACAGGTTTAAAAAGTGCTTGCATTTTACAAATATTGTGATATACAAAACAAGCAGTTATGGATATTTGTATCCATGGCTGATTATGTTTAACAATGTGGGAGACCAGCCATTGGTCTTTACCACTAACCTACAATGAGGTATTATAATGGCTAAATCTAAAAAGAAAATTTTAGGTCTTATCAAGCTGCAAATACCTGCCGGAAAAGCTAACCCTTCTCCGCCGGTTGGTCCAGCTTTGGGTCAAAAAGGCCTGAATATTATGGAATTTTGTAAAGCATTCAACGCTAAAACTCAAAAAATGGAACCAGGTGTTCCTGTGCCGGTAATCATCACCGCTTATGAGGATAAAAGCTTTACATTCATCACTAAATTGCCTCCGGTTTCTTATTTGATTAAGAAAGCTGCCGGCGTGCAATCCGCTTCTAAAGAACCAGGCAAAACTGTTGCCGGTCAAATTACTTTGGAACAGGTAAAAGAAATTGCTACCACCAAATTGCCAGACTTGAACTGCCCTACAGTTGAAGCTGCTATGAATATGGTTAAAGGTCAGGCTATTTCTATGGGTATTAAGGTTACGGAGTAAGTCGATGAGCGGAAAAAGATTAGTAAATGCATATAAGACTCTGGATAAAAATCAAGAGTACAGCCTTAAAGAAGCAGTTAAAATCGTTAAGGAAAATGCAAAAGCAAAATTTGATGAAACCATTGATTTAGCAATCAATTTAGGTGTTGATCCAAAACACGCAGACCAAATGATTCGCGGTGTTTGCCAATTGCCACACGGTAATGGTAAAACTGTTCGCGTTGCCGTATTTGCTCAAGGCGAAAAAGCTGACGAAGCTAAAGCAGCCGGTGCAGATGTTATTGGTGCCGAAAATTTGGTAGATTCTATCTTGGCCGGTAAAATTGACTTTGATAGATGTATTGCCACTCCTGATATGATGGGTATGGCTGGCCGTGTTGCCCGCGTTTTGGGTCCTAAAGGCTTGATGCCAAACCCTAAATTGGGTACAGTTACCGCAGATGTTGCCACAGCAGTTAAAAACGCTAAGGCTGGTGAAGTTCAATATCGTGTAGAAAAAAATGGTATTGTTCACGCTGGTGTTGCTAAAGCGTCTTTCTCTGAAGACAAAATCTATGATAACGCTAAATTGTTCATCGAAACAATTATCAAAGCTAAACCTGCTACCTTGAAGGGCACATATTTGAAAAAGATTTCAATCAGCTCTACAATGGGTGTTGGCGTAAAGGTTAACGCTTCTGAATTATAATCTGCTTGGTTATAATTTATTAAAAAATGCTTGCTTTTTGATAAAAAATTTGTTAAAAGGCAAATCAGTTTAGGGCAGGGAGGCTGCTTTGCAGTTTTTTCTGCCCCACTCTTCAAGAGCGGAGGCTCTTGAAACTGTCCAAGACTGTGGGCGGCATCTCGATACCGAAGGCTTTTTGCTTGTAACTAAAGCTGACGGTGTCGCGGAGGCCTTAAATATCCGACATAGACGGGAGTGAGTTTTAGAATTAAATTTTTCTCCTGGACAGATTTGGGTTCCGCAGTATTTTGATTTATTCAGAATATTGTGGGTTTGGTAACGGTTTGGACCTTGAGGTCTGAATTTAACAATTTCGTATGGAGACAATAAGTGAACCGCGAAGAAAAAACAGAGTTACTTAACATGTTGCATGAAGTATTCTCTAACGCAGAATCAGTTGTAATCACCGAATACTTAGGTTTAACAGTGGCTGAAGCTGACGAATTGAGAAACAAAGTGCGCGATGCTGGTGCCTCTTTAAGAGTTACTAAAAACCGTATTGCTCGTCTTGCTGTAAAAGACACAAAATTTGAAGGTTTGGCAGACCTGTTTAAAGGTCCGGTTGCTATGGCTTATGCCAATGATCCGATTGCTGCTTGCAAAGCTTGTGTTGAATTTGCAAAAAATAATGAAAAATTGGTTATCGTTGGCGGTGCTTTGTCTGACAAAGCTCTGACTTTAGATGAAATCAAAGAATTGGCTGCAATTCCTTCTATGGACGAATTGCGTGCCAAATTGGTTGGCCTGTTGCAAGCTCCTGCTGCCAAATTGGCAAGAGTTACAAAGGCTTACAGCGAGAAAGAAGCCGCCTAAGTTTCTTTTCCGTTTTATGCGCGTCATGCTTGCTGATTTATCGCTTATGTACTAGGTTGTACACTTCGCTCAAAATCAGCGGCGCAGCACTCAGCCTAAAACAAAAAAGCTTAGATGTGAAAATGGTTTTTAACTAAAAAAATTTTAATTTAATTTATTTGGAGAAAAAAAATGGCAGATTTGGCCAAATTAGTAGATGAATTATCAGCTCTGACAGTTATGGAAGCTGCTGAATTGTCAAAAATGTTAGAAGAAAAATGGGGCGTTTCCGCTGCTGCAGCTGTTGCTGTTGCCGGTGCTGCTGGTGCAGGCGCTGCCGCTGCTGAAGAAAAGACAGAATTCGATGTAGTTCTGGCTGAAGCAGGTGCTAACAAAATTAACGTTATTAAAGAAATCCGCGCTATTACAAACTTGGGCTTGAAAGAAGCTAAAGATTTGGTAGACGGTGCTCCTAAAACTGTTAAAGAAGGCGCTTCTAAAGAAGAAGCTGAAGCTATCAAAGCTAAATTGGAAGCCGCTGGTGCTAAAGTTGAATTGAAGTAATTTAACTTCCAATTACTTAAAAAAACTCTCAGTCGTAAGATTGAGAGTTTTTTTTGCGATATTTTAGAAAACAATGCCAAATGTGTGGTAGTCGCTTAATTTGTAACGGTTGTTCAAATTGCGGAAATTGTGAGGGAAAATAAATATATATTATCCAAAGTGCAAAAAATTATCTACCCGAAAGCGACATCAATTTTTCAAAAAATTGGCGGCGAGAGGTTTCATTTTGCTGCAGACGATTGAGTGTGTCAGAAGCATTTGAAACAGCCTTCAAGGTTTGAGCGCTGTCCTCATAATGCACGCCGGAAAGGATTACTTTGCCTTTTCCATAATGCTGCAAAACCACAGCCGGCTTAAATCCGGTTAAATTATAATGTGCTAAAATCTCGGTTTCTTCCGTGTGGTCAAGTTCAAAATACGGACCGCCATGGTAATGCGCTACCACAATATCGCCTTTTTCATCAATTAGTTCTACAGCGGCAGAAGATGCCGTATTTTTAGCGAATGGTTCGATGTTAAGTTCCTTATAAAGAGAACCTATTGCTTTGGCATTGATTAAATCTAATTTGTAGTCAGCAATAATTCTGGATTCCGGCACATCTTTTTCAAATTCGGTATGTTTGCAAGCATAGTAAGCACCGGCACAAATTCCGTAATAAACACCGCCTTGTTGAACATATTCGCGGATTTTAGCATTACCCAAAACTTCTAATTTATGACGATACGGAGTACTTGCCCCGCCAGGGATAAAAAATGCTAAAACTTCTCGATTAAGGCTGTTGCGACTGATAATTTCATTAGCATTTGTAAATCCAACCTTGCAGCCGCGCGGTTCAAAATAGGTGCGTAGTTCTTTTGCCAACACGCTAATGTCGGCGCAGCCATAGTCTTCATATATTAAAACTTTGTTTCTCATAAAACTCAGTTATAAACTTGAAAATTTTTTTTGCAACTGCAATGAAAAAGTCAGCTGTATTTATTCACCATTATTCTAAATTATTTTTTCTTCTACGGAGTTCTAAATTTTTTTTAGGACTCTTTTTACTGATATATTGACAAAAAATGAAAAAAGATCTATAAAACATGGTAGATTTTAGATTATTAATTAAACTTTATCATTATGTTTGTTCCAAAATTTTTATTCACTGTCAATCGTTTTATTTCTGTTGGTCAACGTCGTGTTTTTGTCAGCAGAAAAAACGATGGTATGTTTTTGAGTACTTCTATTCTTGCCGGTGATTTTTTGTTGGCAGATGGTAGTTATTCTGCATCAACAGTATATCAGCAGGAGCGAGGAATTTTCATCGGCAATGGTGAAAAGTATATTGCGATTGCCAGCGTTTCAACTGATAAAATGAACCGTGAAGAGGCATTCTTCTGGTACCAGAAAAATGCTGAACAGATGCCATCTATGGAGGACTTGCAAAGCATAAGCGGTGAAACTGCTGCGGCCGTGAACAATAGTTTGCGTCAAATTGGTCGAGAAGACATTTTGATTTCAGACAATGCTGCGTTGGAGTTCTGGTCGCAAGAAAGTGTGGAAAATCCACAGGGTATCATGTCTCGTCGCGTCATGCTTATTCAACAGGCGACTAACCTCAATAAGTGGAATTTTACCGGACTTGATGGACAAGTTAAAGTCATGAAAGCCTTTTTGCCGGATGTTATTCTGGTTGGTTTGAATGAAGACAGCAGCCTTTTGGTTTTGCAACAGGTGGCTCAGGATTATTACTATATTCTGGAAAGTCAGGTGCAAGCTACCTCAAAAGGAAACATTCACTTAGAAGGGCCATGTTTGGTGGTGGAAAATCCGGTTGGTGAAGCTTATTGGGATAACGGTTCTCAGTTTGTGAATACGCATAAGGATTATTTCCGTCGCAACAGCCAAGGCTTGTACACCAAAGAAGGTGAAAATTACGACCGTTGGCAACTACAGTCGGAGTAAAAAAATTAAAACAGCTTTCATTTTTGTATGAAGGCTGTTTTTTTGTTCGTAGGAGTCCATAAGACGGCGTTGCAGTGTATACACAAACGTTTTGAAAGCAATGGTAAACTTGTATAGCAGGCATCTGCTAGGGATTTTCGCACTCGTGTCCACCTTTGTACCATGCAAAAAAAATCTAGTTATAATTGGTAGTTCTGGGCAGAGTTGAACTGTCGACCCATCCATGTGAAGGATATGTGATAACCGTTTCACCACAGAACCAAAAAATGGTAGTTCCGCGCAGAGTTGAACTGCAGACTCATCCATGTCAAGGATACGTGATAACCGTTTCACCACGGAACTAATTTTGAAAGCATAATAATCTCATTTTTAAGCTTGTCAAATCTTAATTTTTAAAAAGATATCGAATTTACAAAAAAAAATCTCCCGTCGTTTTAAGTAAGGCGGGAGATAAATTTTTAGTTATTGCTCAAAGTTTTTAGATTGTTAATAATATTTGTTGCAGCGGTTTGCGATTCTTCACTAATGCCGGCAGCCTGCAATGCTAGTTTTTTCAAACAAGTATTTGTAATATCTTTAGCGGTTTCACTGACAGTGTTAACAAAAAGAGTACCGTTGTAGAGGCGATTGTTAGCTTCGTTAAGCATACAAGCCTGCATTTTTTGCCGAGGTGTAGAATCTGCTGTGGTGGCTGTATATTGAGAAATATTTTCGCAAGCGCCTAAAAGCAGCAAAGCAGATAATAAGCAGATTTTTTTCATTTTAAGTTCCTTTGATTGTAGTTTAATTTTTTTCTTTTGTATAAGCGAATCATGTTAAAAAAACAATAAAAAAACTTCTGCTTTAAGATAATTTAAGCAGAAGTTTGATAGTAAAGTTTTATTTTGGTGTTGTTTGAATATTGGCAACCCAAAAATAAAAAAACACATACGCTGCCACATAGCAGATAAGAGGAAAAATCAGCCAAGAAGTTGCAAAAATCCATATAATGCAGTTTTTTTTGAATAGCATTGCCTGTTCCAGCAAATACTGCTCATATTCAGTCGTTATAATATAATTTTGCCTCATAGTTGAAACCTTTTGTCTGTAACTGTTATACAGCGGCGGAATGGCAAATTTTACGGCGATAAAAAAGAATATCAATCCAGTTGGAACACTCATAACCAGCGGAATGTTTACCCCAGGGATGATACTAGGTTCACCAAAAGCATGATGTATAGCCGCACAAATAGCTAAACCGACACCGGCAAAAAATAACATCATGCCAAAATTAAATAATACATGATTTTTCATAAGCTTAAAAAATTAATAATTACAATATGCCCTTATTATAGACTATTCATTAGTTTTGGCAATAAAAAAAACTCCCACTTTTGAAAAAAAAGCAGGAATTTCTTTCATTTTTTTATCTTTTGTGAAAAATAGCAATAATCCGGCATAACGCTGCAAATATAAATATTTAATGCGATATAGCAGATGCCATAAAACAAAAGCGGAACCCAAAGCCAACAAGACAAAAAAGTTGTTAGCTCAAATACTTGCTTAATCATCTTTGCTTGTGCAGTTTTTTTGGAAAAAACAGAATCAGAAATCTTATACCATTCTTTTTGCCAATACAGTTTTTTTATATAAAACTGAAACAATGGCGACACCAAGCGTGCAGAGGCAATGCAATTTATTAAAAAGCCCAAAATAATAACTAATATAAATGGAATGGGGAAAACAGACTCTAAAAAGTTTGGATTCAAGCATTCCAAAACAATAGCTAAAATTGTGACGGCGATTCCGGCTATATATCCTAATATTGCCAAAATCATAAGATACAAAGTTTTCATAAATATAAAAGAATAATAAAATTTGCCCGAATTATATGATCTTTTAAATATTTCGTCAATAGTAAATATTGTAAATGTCATATTTAGGCTGGTTTATTTCCTTTCAATCACCAGCTTCGAACTCTCTTATCGAGTTCGCTTCTTCCGGCTTTAAAACAAAAAAACACCCATTCTTGCGAATGAGCGTTTTTAGTTTTATGGTAGGGCCGGAGAGAATCGAACTCTCAAGACATTGCTGCCACCAGATTTTGAGTCTGGCGCGTCTACCAATTCCGCCACAACCCCATAAAAATTACACTACGTTGATACAGTATATTTTTTTATTAGTCAAGAGTTTTTTTGCATTTTTATAAATATTTTTGCTTTAATTTTGTCTGCGTATATGTTATACTCCCTGCCAGTTGATAAAAAATTGAGGTTACAGTGGAAAATTTAGAGCATCAAGCTTCGGTTTTATTTGGCGAAAAACAATTTCAAAGAGCTTTGGAAATTTACCAACTTTTGTTACAGGGTAATCCAAAGGTGGAAAAATATGCGATTGCCTGCGGTAATTGCTATGATTCGCTTGGAGATAAAGAAAAAGCTCTAGAATTATATATGCATGCTCTTAAATTGAATAAAAATTCCGAAGCCGCACTTTTAAACCTTTCTACCATAAACTATGAAATTGGCGAATATGATAAGTCATCAGAGTTTGCTCAAAAAGCTCTTAACTTGAATTCTAACAATATGACCGCATGGCAAAATTTGGCAAACATAGCTTTTTGCCGCGGTAACTATGAAGAAGCATTGCAAGATTATCAAAAAATGTATGAGCAAAACAATAATAGTTATATCGCCATGATTAATTTGGCTAATACTTATTATTCTTTAGGAAAATATGTTTTGGCTTTAGAGTTTGCCAAAAAATCACTAGAGCGGCATCCGTCTAGCGTTGTTGCTAATATGATATCCGGAAATGCGCTTGTTGCCATGGGTAAATATGAAAAAGCCATAGATAAATTTTTACGTGCGTATGAACTAGATGATCATAACCGAGAAGTTTTGAATGCTTTGAGCGATACCTACCGAGCCTTAAACGACTGGGAAAATTGTATTGTTTTTGCTTGGCGTTATGTAAAAACCGCGCCGGAACAAAGCGATGATATTAACTTGAATTTTGGGTATTTGCTCTATGAGTGCTATTCTGAAAAAAGTGAAGAATTGGCACGCAAATATGCTTCTAAGTGGTTGAATTTTTTCCCAAATAACAAAATTGTTCAGCATATGGCCTGCGCTTTGACAAATGGTCACGCTTTACTTAACTCTGACAGCCATTTCATAAAAGCAACATTTGATGCGTTTGCGCCTGATTTTGATGAAACTTTGAAATCTTTGGATTATCAAGCTCCTGCTTTGATAGAAAATGAAGCGGCAAAGCACTTAAAAACATCGGTATTCAAAGGATATCATATTTTGGATTTGGGCTGTGGTACCGGCTTGTGTGGTGAAAAAATGAAAAAATTTGCCTCTCGTAAGGGGCTAATCGGTATTGATTTATCGCAAAAAATGCTTGACGAGGCAGACGAAAAGAAAATTTATGCTCAGTTGATTTGTGATGATATCTGCCACTATATGGAAACCACCGAATATTATTTTCATGTGATTATCGCTTCTGATGTACTGACCTATTTTGGTGATTTAACCAAAGTATTTGTTCGTGTTTCAAAGTCGTTGACCCCTGGCGGTTTGTTCTTTTTTACCGTCTCAGAAAATTCGGCAAACGATGATGACTTTTTTATGATGCCAAGTGGTCGTTTTGTGCATAATCCCAATTATGTTGAACGAGCATTGAAAAGCGCCGGTCTAAAAGTTTTGAATTGTGAGCGTCATATTTTGCGCAATGAAGCCGAAAGTCCGGTTTATGGCTATGTTTTCACAGCCGCTAAACCTGAGCTGAATAAATAAGATGCTGAAAAAGTTTTTATTGATTTTGTTTTTTTGTTTTGGCTGTGTAACCGCTTCGTTTGCTGCCAAAAATTCGGATATTCGTTCTTTGAATGAAAATGCTATTTTGCAGCGAGCGCTAAAGGCTCCGGATTCTGTTTCTAAAAATGCTCGCCAGCTGACGGCTTATTTAATAGCGCCTTTTGATAGTAATATTGATAAAATGAGGGTTATTGCTTATTGGATAGCTTCGCATATTGCTTATGACCGCTATAAATACAATGATGGCAAAGCAAATAAGCGCAATATGCAATATCATTACGATGTTTTTAAGGCGCGAACCGGCATTTGCAGCGATTTTGCCTTGTTGTTTCAAGAAATGACACAATATGCAGGGATTCGCGGTGTTAAATATGTTTCGGGTTATGTGGTGGAAACAAAAAGATTGCAAAACCGCTATTCACCACGTCAGCTTGGCAATGGACACGCTTGGAATAGCGTGAGAATTGACGGTCAGGTTTATTATATAGACACCACGTTTATGGCTCCACAGTCTGTCAAAGCAACAGGCGGCAACAGCGCTAGTTCTTTACGGCATAGGTTTGAAATAAAAAAACGCTCACGCTCATTTAATAACAACAGCGTTGATAAAAACATTAACAACTATTACTTTTTATTTACCCCTCAAAATGAAGTCAGAGAAAAGCAAATGCACCATTTTGAAAATATTAATCGGTAATCAGCAATTCTTTTATTTTGGCACTTAAATCTGTGTCAATTCTAACCGGTCTTTTCAAAGCTAAACTCATATGAATTAGTTTGACTTCAATTTTAGTCAGCAAGGTGTCGCCGCGATAAATTTCTTGCAGCACACGCAAACTGGCGCCGCCGACTTCTAAAATTTTACAGGTAACGACCAACGCGTCATCTAAACGAGCCGAGGCGATATAGTCAATGTTGCAGGAGCGAACGACAAATCCGGTCTGTCCGGCTTCCAGATTTGTTTCCTGATTAACTCCCAATGTGCGAATAAACTCTGTGCGAGCGCGTTCGGCAAACTTTAGGTAATTGGCATAATAAACAATTCCGCCTGCGTCGGTATCTTCATAATAAACACGCACCGGATAAGCGAAAATTTTGTTTTCTATTTGTCCCAAAGCAGGGATAGTTTTTTCAAACATTGTCTAATCCTCCAAAGTTTCCAAAAGTTCATACTGTTTGGTTTGTTTCGCCGGCATATTGACGCCTAAATAACGATATCCGAGCTGGGAGATAATACGCCCACGCGGTGTGCGCTGTAAAAATCCGAGTTTCAGCAAAAACGGCTCCACAACTTCTTCAATAGTGTCGCGTTCTTCCGAAAGAGCGGCCGCCAAAGTATCGGCGCCAACCGGACCACCGCCGTAGTTTTTGACAATGCAGTTCAAATAGCGGCGGTCAAAGGCGTCAAGACCAAAGTCATCAACATCTAGGCGTTTCAAAGCTAAGTCAGAAATATGCGAGTCTATAACTTTTTGCGCAGAAACAGCGCCAAAGTCGCGTACGCGTCGCAGTAATCGTCCGGCGATACGTGGCGTTCCGCGCGAACGTTTGGCAATTTCCATAGCTCCGTCTTCAGAGATTTCTATGTTTAAAAGTTTTGCGTTACGCTGTACGATTTTTTTTAAGTCTTCATGCGAATAAAAATCCAAGCGCAGAGGAATGCCAAAACGCTCACGCAAAGGCGTAGAAAGCAAGCCGGAACGAGTGGTTGCGCCAACCAAGGTAAAAGGCTGCAGGTCTATGCGTACCGAGCGAGCGGAAGGCCCTTCGCCGATAATCAAATCCAGCTGAAAATCTTCCATCGCCGAATATAAAACTTCTTCAATTGCCGGATTTAAGCGGTGGATTTCATCAATAAACAACACATCGTTGCGTTCCAGATTAGTCAAAATCGCCGCTAAATCGCCGGATTTAGAAATCATTGGCGCCGAAGTGGCGCGGAAACCGACGCCCAGTTCTTTGGCCACAATAGAAGAAAGCGTGGTTTTACCAAGTCCCGGAGGACCAAATAACAGCACATGGTCAAGCGCTTCTCCGCGTTGTTTGGCGGCGGCGATAAACACTTTTAAATTATCGCAGACATCACGCTGTCCCACAAAATCGTCCAAACTCGTCGGGCGCAGACTAACCGGATTGTTGCCGATTTGTTCGTCTTCGGCTTGGGCTTGCGGGCTAACGATTCGCGTATCATCTTTCATGGTCTAAAATTCCTTTTGAGCAAATTCTTTTAAGGCAAGGCGGATAAGCGTCGGCACATTGGCGTCCGGATTTTCTGCCACAGCTTTAGATACGGCGCGATAAGCCTCCAAACGTTGATAACCCAGATTAACCAGAGCCGAAATAACATCTTCGCTTTTAGAATAATCGGCGTCTTTGGGTAAAACAACCTGAGCCGCCGGAGCTCCCTCTATAACTTCATCAGCATTAGCGCCGGAAATTCCGACCGGAATTGTAACGATTTTATCTTTGAGTTCGGTAACTATGCGAGCGGCAAGTTTCGGCCCCACGCCGGAAGCGCGGCAAAATGATGTTTTATCTTGCGCGCTGATAGCTTGAGAAAGCTGCGCCGGCGTTAAAACCGACAAAATACTTAAACAAACTTTAGCTCCCACGCCCTGAACTTTTGTAAGAGTCGTAAACCATTCTTTTTCCCAAGCGTCGGCAAAGCCAAACAGCGAAAGGCTGTCTTCACGCACCACCATTTCGGTCAAAAGAGTGGCTTCCTGTCCCTGAGCCAATCTACCAAGAGTCTTGGACGAGGCAGAAACGAGATAGCCCACGCCGTTCACGTCTATAATGCAATAATCATCGCCGATTGTGTCAATCAGCCCGCGTAATTTAGCAATCATCTTTTTACAATCCTTTTGTTGGCATAAGAGTAGCGAAAATCTGCAAGCGGTGCAAGAGTTTTGTTGCTTTTCTGCAAAGCTTAATTTTATCAGGTCAGTACATAACTTTATTCAGATATAATCCGCAGGCGGGGGCGCTGATACCGGCTTTGGTGCGGTCGCAAGCCTCCAAAATGGTTTTGACGTCTTCCGGTTTAAGGCGTCCGTTGCCGACTTCTTTCAAAGTGCCAACCATATTGCGCACCTGATGATAAATAAACGAGCGTGCCTCCACGGTAAAAATAATTTCATCTCCGTTTCGCTCTATATCAAGTTTATCCAAAGTTTTTACCGGACTTTTTGCCTGACATCCGGCTCCGCGGAATGAACTGAAATCGTGATGTCCAAGCAAATATGCAGCTCCTTGCCGCATTGCCTCAATATCCAGCGGATATGGCACGCGCCATACTCTGTCTACCAGCAAAGGACTAGGACCGCGGCGGTTCAAAATTCGATAAATATAGCCGCGTCCGACCGCGGAAAAACGGGCGTGAAAATCGTCAGACACTTTTTCTGCCTGCAACACGCTGACTGGCGCTTGCAACTCGCGCAGCAAAGCGTTTAGACTTTCCATTATTTTATATTCGCTCAAATCGGCGTCTAAATCAAAATGCGCCACTTGCGCCAAAGCGTGAACACCGGCATCGGTGCGTCCGGCTCCGAATACTTCGGCTGCTTGGTGTGAAAAACCTAAAATAGCTTTTTCCAAAAATTCTTGCGCGCTGGCGCCGTCTTTTTGTTTTTGCCAGCCAACCAAGTGAGTTCCCTCATATTCCACCGTAATTTTATAACGCATTTTCAACCCTTTTTAAAATTTTTCCCAGCTTAGGCGAGGGAAGCTGAAATGTCAAATAAAAATGAGCTTTACTTTTTATAAATATCCAGCTAACATTACCACGGATAAGTGATAGCTTGTCTGGGGTGTGAGAACCTCACATAGAGCGTCTTGTATAAAAAAGGACGAAATTTTTTTATGCTTTCTGGTTTGTTGGCTGGAAGGCAGTAAAATAGTTTAAATATACTGCACTACACTCTATGTTAGTTCTCAACTTCCAGCTGCCTTATCGGTAGCTTTTTTTTATTGTAATTAAAAAAATGATAGGAAGTTTTTATGAAAAATAATCAAATCGGTCGTTCAATGATAGAAATGTTGGGAGTTTTGGCAATTATTGCTGTTTTATCCGTTGGAGGAATTGCCGGTTATGGAAAAGCTATAGAACAATTCAAAGTAAACAGACTTATTGAAGAATATGGATATGTTGTTCAGCAACTAATTGAAAAAGGCGATGGTTTGAAAAACAAAAGTTCGGAAACTATGTTTATCAGAGATACGTTGGAAGCTCTGCAAATAATTCCTAATACTTGGAGCAAAAGGAATGATAATCGAGCTTATTACAATAGCATGGGACATACTGTGATATTCGGTTCAGACAATAATAATTTAGGTATGAATACAGAATTGACAATAATTGGTCAAACAAAGGGAAATATCCCAAATATGATATGTAAAGAACTAATGTCAAAAGTATATAAACCTATGCATCAAACTGTTAAATGGATAAGTTATTTTGGTGGCACAGCAGATAAGATAAAAAACTTTCAAGTTGATGGTGATTATCTTTGTTCTCGACATAGAAAGTGCCTAAAAAACTTAACTATTTCAGATATAGAAGAAATCTGTGAGACGTGCGCACCTAAAAAAGATATCTATAGGTGTAATATGATTGTTTTTTTCTAAAATATTAAATTTTCTATTAAATAGAACAAAAATAAATACAAAAAAGCCGGAGTTTTTAACTCACGGCTTTTTCTTTCCATATTTTGTTTAAGCGCAATGCTTAAAGGCATCATACACAACCAAACCGCCTTCAATATCTGCCTCGCTGCCGCTGGTGCAGGTTGGCTCAACTTTGACGGCCAGCACTTGTTCGGAAATATATTTTTCATTTTCCGCCAATGCTTTTGCCAGCTCGGCATTTGCCGTTTGATAATGCAGTTCAATGCGGTCGGAAATATTGAAATCCTTGTCTTTGCGCAAAGTTTGGATTAAACGCACAAAGTCGCGCGCCATACCCTCGCGTTTCAGAGTGTCGGTTACAACAGTATCCAAAGTCAAAACCGCTTTGTTGCTGTCAAACGCCTGACCGGCAACACCGTCTTTCATCTCTAAGCGAACTTCAAACAAATCTGAAGTCAAGTTCTGCCCGCCGATAGAAAGCGTGCCGTCTGTGTTCAAAGTCCATTGACCTTGCTTATAGGCAGCCATAACAGCTCCCATATTTTTACCCAAGGTTTTGCCCAAAAGCGGGGTATATAAATAAACCTTTTTGCTGGCGTAATTATCCAAATTGTCATCAAACTTAACTTCTTTCACATTCAGCTCGTCTTTAACAATTTCTTGATATTCCGGAGAAAGTTTAGCGCCAATCAAAGTCATAGAGGCCAACGGCAAACGGTTGCGCAAATTCTTTTCTTCACGAATAAATTTGCCTGTAGAGCAAAGGTCTTGCACAAAATCCATATCAGCCATCAAATCGTTATCGGCTTTAATTTCTTCTAGCATTGGATAATCGCACAAATGCACGGATTCGCCTTTGGTCAAAGTCTTATAAACGTATTCGCAAATAAACGGCATCAATGGAGCGGCAATTTTGCTGACGTTTACTAAAACCGTATACAGCGTGTCAAACGCGTTGTGTTCACCTTCCCAGAAGCGGTCGCGGGTACGGCGAATATACCAGTTGTTCAAAATTTCCATAAAGTCGGAAACCTTGGCGCAGGCATCGGCGACTTCATATGTTTCCAAATTTTTCTTAACCACAACGGCCAAATTTTTCAACTTAGAAAGAATATAGTTGTCAATGGCTTCGCTGGAAAAAGAAATTTCTTTAGCCTCATAGTCTTCGGCATTGGCGTACAAAGTGAAGAAATAAAAGGCGTTCCACAGCGGAATCATTGCCGAACGAGAAGCTTTGGCGATTTCTTTTCCCTCTTTATCTACAGCCACATTGCCGCCTTTCAAAACCGGAGAAGAAACCAAGAACCAACGCAAAGCGTCTGAACCGATGGAATCCAAAATTTCATTCGGGTCCGGATAGTTCTTCAAGCGCTTAGAAAGTTTTTGTCCGCCTTCAGCCATCAACAAACCGGTGCAGATACAGTTTTTAAACGCCGGTTTGTGGTGCAAAGCGGTTGACAACACAGTCAAGGTATAGAACCAGCCGCGGGTTTGATCGATTGCTTCCACAATAAAATCCGCCGGAAAATGATTTTCAAACCATTCTTTATTTTCAAACGGATAGTGAATTTGCGCATACGGCATAGAACCGGATTCAAACCAGCAGTCAAACACGTCGCTAACGCGGCGCATCATAGTCTTGCCGCTCGGGTCATCTGGATTCGGATATACCACATCGTCAATATATGGCTTATGCAGATTATCTACCTCAATACCGGTTGCGGCTTTAATTTCGGCCACCGAACCAAATACATCTACGCGCGGAAAATCTGGATTATCTGATTTCCAAACCGGAATTGGCGTACCCCAAAAACGGTTGCGCGAAATTGACCAATCGCGTGCGCCTTCCAGCCATTTACCGAAACGGCCGTCTTTGATATGCCCCGGAATCCAGTTGATTTGTTGGTTTAATTGCACCATTTCATCGCGGAAATCCGTAACCTTTACAAACCAAGAACTCATGGCTTTATAAATCAGCGGAGTATCGGTGCGCCAGCAGAACGGATATGTGTGGGTATATTGTTCTTTTTTAACCAAAATACCATTGGCTTTTAACCACGTCAAAATCGGTTCATTGGTTTCAAACACTTGCTTGCCTTCATAATCCGGAACTTCGGCAGTGAATTTACCGGCCTCGTCAACAGGGCAAACCACCGGAAAGTTTTCGTCATAAGCGCGGCAGGCGTCAAAGTCATCTTGACCAAAACCAGGGGCAATATGCACAACGCCGGTACCGTCTTCGGTAGAAACAAACTCGCCGCTCAAAATTTTAAACGCGCCTTTTTCTTTCAATTTAGCAAAATAAGGGAACATTGGCTCATAGCTTAAACCCAGCAATTCCGCACCTTTGATTTTTTTGACCATAACGGCGTGTTCCAGCTGTTTTTTATAGCCGCCCAAACGAGCTTCGGCCAAAATATATTGCTGGCCGTCTTCTTCCATAACCACATAGTCAATATCTTTGCCCACAGCCAACATCATGTTAGAAGGCAAAGTCCACGGTGTTGTGGTCCAAACCAAAATTTTTTGACCGGTTTCAAGCTTAAACATCACGGTAATAGCTGTGTCGGTTTTGTCTTTGTAGCCCAAGTTTACCTCAAAGTTAGAAAGCGGAGTTTCCGCCGCCCAAGAATATGGCAAAACGCGGTAATCTTCATAAACCAAACCTTTGTCATACAATTCTTTAAAGTTATGAATAACACTTTCCATAAACGGCAGGTTCATGGTTTTGTAATCATGGTTAAAGTCCACCCAGCGACCGATGCGTTTGAAAAGTTCTACCCAAATTCCTGAATATTTCAAAACATCAGAACGGCAGAAGTTGTTGAATTTTTCCACGCCGTAGGCTTCAATTTGTTTGCGTCCGGAAACACCAAGCTGTTTTTCGGCAGCCATTTCCGCCGGAAGTCCGTGGCAGTCCCAACCCAAACGACGTTCTACTTTTTTACCGTCCATAGTCTGAAAACGCGCTACCACGTCTTTAACATACGACACCATAATGTGTCCGTAGTGCGGAGTGCCGTTGGCAAACGGAGGTCCGTCATAAAACACAAATTCTGCTGCGCCGTCGCGGTTATGCACAGACTTTTCAAAAGTTTTATCTTCTTCCCAGAACTTCAGCACTTCTTTTTCAAGCGCCACAAAATCCGGCTTTGCTTTCACATCAGCATAGTACTTTGTCATGATTTTATACCTATCAAAAAATTGATTATTTAAGTGTTTGATTTTAGAAAACTTTATGTAAAAAAGACGCGCAATCCCCTAAGGGATAATTCGAAATATAAATGTAGAAACAAACGTCATTTTTCACTCTTCTTTTAGTTTTTTTAATGCCTTAACTTATAACCATTTTTTATAAACGTCAATAGCCTTTTCGCCTTGTTACTTTATTATATATAGGAGCTGTAACAATCTGTAACATATTGTTAAAAGCATTTTTATTGTGTTTATGCTATAAAGAGCGCAAATAAAATTTGTAATTAGCTAAATAATAAGGATTTTCAATGACTAAAACTGTTAAGGTTGCTGTTATCGGCGCCGGTATGATGGGTAAAAACCACCTGAAAACTTATAAAAATCTGCAAGGTGTGGAACTTGTTGGTGTGTACGATGTGTTTCCGGAAGCTGCTAAAGCCGCTGCCGAAACCTATGGTATTAAAGCTTTTTCTTCAATGGAAGAAGTTGCCGCTAATGTAGACGCCGTAAGCGTTGTTACTACCTCTGTTACTCACGCCGATGTGGGCGAGTTTTTTATGAATCACGGCATTCATTGTATGATGGAAAAGCCTTTGGCTACCACCGAAGAAGGTTGTATGCGCTTGATTAACGCCGCCAAAAATAATAATGTGGTTTTGATGGTTGGGCATATTGAACGCTTTAATCCAGCGGTAGAACAAATGGGCAAATTGCTTTCTGATACCTCAAAGATTCGCTCGATGACCGCACAGCGTATGTCGGCAGCCAGCGGACGCATCACCGATGTTGATGTTTCTATGGATTTGATGATACACGATGTTGAGGTAGTGCAGTCTTTGATGAAATCACCGGTAATCAATGTGCAAGCCGCTTCGGTAAAAACAAAAGAAAGTCCGTTGGGCAAAGATTACATTACGGCTTTGCTGGAATTTGAAAGCGGAGCAACCGCTAACTTGACCGCTAGCCGTATTACTCAGTCCCGTGTGCGCACTTTGACTGTAACCACCGATACCAACTACATTGATATGGATTTTATCAACCAATCTATTAATGTGCATACCCAAGGCCGTATGCCTTATGTAAACCAAGAGGAAATTCCTGATTGGATGAATTATGGCTTAAAAGGCAGTGTAGAACAATTGTTTATTCCGACAAATCAACCTTTGCAAGCTGAATTGGCTCACTTTGTTAAATGCGTCAACGGCGATGCCACTCCAAGAGTCGGTGGTGAACAAGCCTTGGCTGCTTTGCGCGTGATTTGGGAAATTCAGGAAAAACTGGGCTTTTTAGACGCAGAAAAGAAAAACAGCGGCTCCAAAGTTGCCTAAAGTTTTTTATTAAAGTTTAACCTCAAAAAATAACTCCGTCCAAGTGGCGGGGTTTTTTGTGGGGTATAATAAAATCACCTTTACTTTTTTTAGATTTGCTTATAACATCAAAAACGGATAGGCGATAGTCTGTCTGAGGTGTAGTAGCCTCTTAAACAAGCGTCTAAACAGACGTTAAATATCTTCTGGCGAAAGCTGGAAGGTAGCAAAATATGCTTGTATCTATAGCTAATATGCTACACTATTTCTTGTTTAATAGCCTACTAACTTCCAGCTGCTCTAATCAAGCGGCTTTTTTGATGTCATTTTACAATAAAGGAGGTTACTATGAAACAAAAGCAATCCGGTCGGTCTATGATAGAAATGTTAGGTGTGCTGGCGATTATTGCGATTCTGACAGCAGGCGGTCTGGTTGGATTTAACAAGGCGATGTCAACATACCGTTGGAATATGGCTTTAGGCGAATGGGATACTTTAATTAACTTGGTTGTAAAATATGGTCAGCAATTAAAAATAAACGATGGTTCGCAATATGCTTTAAGTTTGCTTCCAATACTTCAAGCAACAGGAGAATTACCTGATAGAATGGTAGCAAAAAAATTTAATAATGAAAATTGTGAAAAATTCAATTTTGATTGTTATATTAGCGATTCTTTAGGAAATAAAATTGCCATTTACAATCATGATACAGGATATATCGGCATTAGCTATGCAATAAGCAAAAATAACCTTGAGGCTTGCCGTATGTTTATGACAATGGCAAAATCAAATCACGATATTATTGAGTATCTTGAATTTTATAATACAAAAAATTCCATAAATTTTTATGGCGATAGAATATGTGATTTTAAAAGAGATGAAGATAGATGCTTTAAAAATATGACAGTTTCACGGATTAACGAAATTTGCAAAGATAACAACATTTTCAAGGAAAATGAACCCAGCTATTTTTTAATATATTGGTATAATTTTTAACCTTACAATACTTCTTTCAGCCATTTGCGGATTTGTTCGTTTTCCACCTTTAGCAAAACTTCATTCAAATAAGCTTCTATCAAAATTTGCTTGGCGTCATCTAGAGCAATTCCTCTGGTTTGCATATAAAACAGCTGCTCTTTATCCAAATCGCCGCTGGTTGCTCCGTGTGAACATTTTACATCATCAGCAAAAATTTCCAGCTCCGGTTTGCAGTCAATTTCGGCATTATCGCTCAAAAGCAAAGCGCGGTGCAGCTGATAGCCTTCTGTCTGCTGTGCGTTTGGCGCAATGTGAATTTGTCCTTGAAAAACACCGCGGCTGTTGCCGTCTAGCACGCCTTTAACTAACTGATTAGAAAATGTGTGCGCTGCCAGATGACGGATATTTGTCGTTATATCGGAATGACCGTCATTATATAAGCGATATGCGCCGTTTGCATTGGCCTCAGCGCCTTCTTGCTGTAGCTGAATATACGATTCGTTTCGAGCCAAGCGACATTCGCCTTGCGCGCAAAAAGCATTATATTTGCCGTTTTGACGGACAACAACGCTGTTCAAGGCAATATGCAGCGCAGGAGCCGCTTCTTTAACCCGTTTATAATGCGTCAAAACCGATTCGTTGCCGATATATATTTCATTGACAATATTGTTAAAATAAAATTCATCGTCGCCGGAAAAATCTTCTAACAAAGTCAGTTGCGAACCGCTTTCCAGCACTATAAGATTTCGCACGTTTTGCCACAAATTTTGCCCATGCGAATGATATGCGAGCAACACTGGCTTTTCTATTATGGCATTACGTTCTGCCACAATCATCAAACCTTGTTCTAAATAAGCGGTATTGAGCGCGGCATATGGAAATTGTCCATTTTCAAATGATTTGTTTAAGTATTTTTGCGCTTCTTTATCATAAATAGCTTCAACCAATGGTTTTATGACCAGTCCACGCGGTAATTCAGTGTGTTCAGTATCTGGTTTGCCATTGCAAAAATGAACCTTAATCACGGCAAATGGCAAATCATCAGCCATATGGCAATGACATTCTTTGCCGCATTGGCAATGGTGCGGTTCGGTGTCAATAATCAAATCATTAAAAGCCGATTCTTTTACATAAGAATATTTCCAAGCTTCGGTTTTAGCTGTTGGCAAGCCTTGTTTTATAAATGCTGACAAACCTTTTTCTCTAAGACCGGCAAGCCAAGGAATATCTTCACCCCAAAGTTCAATATTTTGCTGTGTTAAGCTCATTTATTCCGCCTTTATGAATTGAGTATAACCGTTGTTTTCAATTTCTTGCGCCAAAGACATATCGCCTGAGCAAATAATGTGTCCATCGGCATAAACGTGTACATAATCCGGCTGCAAATAAGTCAAAAGTTTGACATGGTGAGTGATAACCAAAAGAGAAGTATCTTTTGTGCGCAGGCGGTTAACACTTTCGGCCACAATTTTAATAGCGTCAACATCTAGTCCGGAATCCGTTTCATCAAGAATAGCCAGAGCCGGTTCAAGCAAACTCATTTGCAAAGCTTCCAAGCGTTTCTTTTCTCCGCCGGAAAAACCGACATTCATTTCACGCTTTAACATTTCTCCGCTGATATTCAGTTCTTTAGCTTTAGTCCGTAAAAGTTTCAAAAATTCGGCAGCATCAAGCTCCGGCTGGTTCATAGCTTTGCGTTTAGCATTTACTGCGTGCTTTAAAAAGCTGCTGCAGCTGACACCGGAAATAGCCACCGGCGCCTGCATACTCAAAAACAAACCGAGCCACGCGCGTTCTTCCGGTTTTAAGGCGAGTAAATTTTGCCCTGCAAATTCGGCGCTGCCAGCGGTTACTTCATAATCCGGCTTGCCTGCCAAAACATAAGATAAAGTTGATTTTCCAGCGCCGTTAGGCCCCATCAGTGCGTGTACTTCGCCTTTGTTGATGGTCAAATTTAAGCCTTTGATTATTTCTTTTTCCGGCACGCGGGCGCACAAATTTTTAATTTCTAACAATTTTTCTGACATAACTTAATCCTTTATCCAACGCCGCCTTCTAGGCTGATATTTATTAATTTAGCCGCCTCAATGGCAAATTCCATTGGCAAATGCTGCATAACTTCTTTGCAAAAACCGTTCACAATAAGCCCAATCGCTTCTTCTTCGGATATTCCCCGCTGTTGGCAATAAAACAGCTGCTCATCGCTGATTTTTGAGGTTGTGGCCTCGTGTTCCAAAACTGCCGACTTATTTTTGTTGGTAATATACGGCACCGTGTGCGAGCCGCAAGTCGATCCAATCAGCAAACTGTCGCATTGTGAATAGTTGCGGGCGTTGTCGGCGTTTTTAGACACGGCAACTAAGCCGCGGTAGGTTTGGTTTGAACAGCCGGCAGAAATACCTTTGGAAATAATTTTGGAGGTGGTGTTTTTGCCAATATGAATCATTTTGGTGCCGGTATCGGCTTGTTGACGGTTATTTGTGATGGCTACCGAATAAAACTCACCGGAAGAATTATCTCCTTCCAAAACACAGGACGGATACTTCCAAGTCACAGCCGAACCGGTTTCAACCTGTGTCCACGAAATTTTTGCATTGCGTCCGCGGCAGGCCGCTCTTTTGGTCACAAAGTTATAAACACCGCCTTTGCCGTCCTTGTCCCCCGGATACCAATTTTGCACGGTGGAATATTTAACTTCGGCGTCGTTTAAAACCACAATTTCCACAATGGCAGCGTGCAGTTGATTTTCATCACGCTGCGGCGCTGTACAGCCTTCCAAATATGAAACATAGCTGTTGTCTTCGGCAATTATGAGTGTGCGTTCAAATTGACCGGTATTTTTGGCATTGATGCGGAAATAGGTGGAAAGTTCCATTGGACAGGTAACGCCTTTGGGAATGTACACAAACGAGCCATCGGTAAACACTGCCGAATTTAAGCAGGCAAAAAAGTTGTCGGTATAGGGAACAACCGAACCTAAATATTTTTGCACTAAATCAGGATGTTCTTTAACGGCTTCGGAAATAGAGCAAAAAATAATCCCTTTATCAGCTAGTCGGGCGCGATAGGTTGTGGCAACCGAAACACTGTCAAACACGGCGTCCACAGCCACACCGGATAGAACTTCTTGTTCTTTGAGCGGAATACCCAAACGATTATAGGTGTCTAAAAGATTTTTATCCACTTCATCTAAGCTTTTGGGTTTGGCTTTTTGCACCGGAGCTGCATAGTAGCTTAAATTTTGATAGTCTATTTTATCATACACCAGCTTGGCCCAGCTAGGCTCTTCCATAGTCAGCCAATGACGATAAGCTTTCAAACGGCGTTCCAAAAGCCAATCTGGTTCGCCTTTTTTCGCCGAAATCAGTCGGATAATATCCTCGTTCAGACCTTTGGGAGCGGTGTCAGCTTCTATGTCTGTCACAAAGCCATATTTATATTTTTTACCGCTGAAGTCCTCTATTTCTGGTTTTTCAACCACCTTAATATCCTTTGTTATTACATCTAAAAACTGATGCATCATAAGCAAAAAGCATAAAAAAATCAATACTTGTTTACTTAATATTTATTTATTCGGATTAAACTAACGAAATGTAGAAAAGGAAAGAAAATGATTTATGGACTTCTGGGAGTAATTGCTTTTTTAATAATATATGTGGTGCTACTGCATATAAAACTGCATGAAATGGGAGAATTGGTGCAGGAAAGCAATATTTTGACTGCTAATGAAAGCGCACGTTTGCAAAATTATTATCTGAAGTTTAATATAGATAAAGATATGAAAATTACTCAGGTTAACAGCGATACGCTGAGCTATAGCGGCTACACTCGTGAAAGTTTGATAGGTCAAAATGTTTTGGGTACTTTGCTCAAAGATGTTCCGGCTAACAAAGAAATGCTTGATGAAAGTTTTAGACAGCTAAAGAAAAAGAAAAGAATTATTTCATCTGAACAAGTGTTGCAAAAAGCCGATGGTTCAAAGATTCCTGTGTTGTTGCGGGCGCGCCCTATTTTGAATGAATTGCTGCATTGCCGCGGTATCAGTTTTTGGGGATATCCGCTCAAACAGCAGCTTAATTTAGAAAAGCAACTGCGGCAAGAGCAAGAAAAAGACCAGCTGATTGGCGAAATTCTGAATGCCGAAAGTTTTTGCAAATATCTTGAAGATAAAGCAAAAATCTGTAATCGTTATAACAAGCCTTTGCTGCTGATAGTGATTGAACTTGCCGATATTTATAATTTTGTGAATAAAGGCTTTAGTTTTGAAAAAGGTGATAAATTGCTGCGCCTTGCTGCTGACGCTTGTGTCGAAAGTACGGGCAAAGACGCCGTAATTGGTCGTTTTGAACATACAAAAATCGGTATTGTACTAGAAAATTTTGCTGATGAAAAAATAGAAGAGCTGACTCAAATTCTTTGGGATAACTTAATCGCCAATGTCCGTAAGCTTAATGTTGACAAAGTCAATGCCGGTATGATTTGTATTTATTATACACGGCGTAAAAACAACGACGAGGCAGAAAATATGCTGTCGCGCACCCGTAAATATTTGAGCAATAGTTTAGCGATTCATCGTTATGGTGTTGGAACCAGAGATAAAAAGTAAGTAAAATAATTGAGGAAAACTTGATTTTGAAGAGATTTGTTTACATAGCCGTTTTATTGCTTGGTTTGACCGGATGCGCCGGACAAGGCTGGATTTGGAATGGCTGGGGTTCTTCAAATTATGTGACTGTGCAGCGCGGTGATACTCTGTATAGTATTTCTCGTCGCTATGGAGTTCCGTTAAAAGATTTAATCAACACCAATAATCTGCACGCTCCATATACCTTGCGCGTGGGACAACATTTAAGTTTGCCTGCCAAGCAATATCATACTGTGCAGCGCGGCGACACTTTATATAGTGTAGCTCGGCAATATAATGTTGATGTGACATCGCTCAGCCGTGTCAATAATTTGCAAACACCATATTCATTAAATGTGGGCGATAGACTGGTGCTGCCGGCTTCGGTTGGAAGTGTGTCTGTGGCGTCATATAATGCGGCCCAAAGTCAAAACACAGTGCAAACAACGTCAAAATCAACAGCTTACACACCGATAAAATCGGCGCCGATAACCGATAGCTATGTGGCGCCAAAGGCACGCAAAACCAAGTTTGATTGGCCAGTTAAGGGGACAATTATTTCCGGTTACGGTAATTTGGGTAGCGGTCGTAAAAACGATGGTATAAACATTAAAGCAGCGCTTGGAACGAATGTAAAAGCAGCGGATACTGGTACGGTTGCTTATGCCGGAAACGAACTTAAAGGCTTTGGTAATTTGATTTTAATCAAGCATACAGATGGTTGGATAACCGCCTATGCTCATAACGATAGATTGTTTGTTAAAAAAGGTCAAAAAGTGACGCGCGGTGAAAAAATTGCCACTGTGGGTAGCACCGGTAGTGTGACAACACCGCAGCTGCACTTTGAAGTTCGTTCGGGTAAAAAAGCCGTTAATCCGCGGCCATACCTTCCATAAAGCTTAAAAATTCCGTTAATAACTTGAAATTTTAGTTTTTTCTCACAATAAATTGATGTAAAACTAACGCATAAATTTATGTGAAAGGAGAAAAAAATGCTAATTAGTGATGCTTTTGCTGCAGCTGGTGAGGCTGGCGCACAAGGCGGTTCTATGGCTGTAACATTGACACAGCTCGGTTTAATTTTAATAATTTTTTACTTTTTCCTCATTCGCCCGCAAACTAAAAAAATCAAAGAGCATGCGGCAATGGCTGAAGGGCTTAAAGTTGGTGATAAAGTGCTGACCAGCGGCGGTATCTATGGTAAAATTACCAAGCTTGACGGTGCTGAAGTAACAGTAGAAATCGCAAGCGGCGTCAATGTTGTGGTTGAACGCATGACTATTAACGGCGTTGTGGCTCCAAAAGACACAAAAAATGAAACAAAGCCTGCTAAAACAAAGGCTAAAAAAACAAAATAAAAGGAAACTCAGATGTATAAATTATCTCTGCAAAGAATTTTGATTATCATCGGTATCTGTCTGGTTGGCGTATTTTTTGCTATTCCGAATATGCTGCCAAACCAGCAAAATTTGCCAAAGTGGTGGCAGCCGGTTAGTTTGGGCTTGGATTTGCAAGGCGGTTCAAGCTTGTTATTACAAGTTAAAATGGACGATGTTTTGAAAGACAAAATGAGTACGTTGGAGGATTCTGTGCGTACTTCTTTGCGTGAACATAAAATCCGCTACCAAGATTTAAAATCGTCTAATAAAGGTGTTTTTGTTAAAATTTCGGACTATGCTGCCCGTGATAAAGCCAAAGAGGCTTTTCGCAAACTTGATGAAGGCTTGGTTGTTACCGATGATGCCAACGGCGAAGGTTTGGTGACTATTGCTTATAGTGAACAAGCTATTACCGCGTTGAAATATCAGGTTATTGACCAGTCAATTGGTATTGTCCGCCGCCGTATTGATGAGCTTGGAACCAAAGAGCCAAGTATTCAAGGGCAGGGTACAGACCGTATTTTGGTGCAATTGCCGGGTGTGCAGAATCCTGAAAGTGTGAAAATCCTTTTGGGTAAAACCGCTAAAATGTCTTTCCATTTGGTTGATGAAACAACCAGTGTTGCTCAGGCTAAACGTGGTAAAATCAGCAAAACTTCCCGCGTGATGAATGGTTCGGAAGGCGAACAATATGTTGTGATTAAAAAACCGGTTGTTGGCGGTGAAAATTTGACTGACGCCCGTGTTTCTTTTTCTGATGGTATGCCTGTTGTAAGTTTCCGTTTCAACACTATTGGCGGCCGCAAATTCGGCGAAGTGACCAGCAGTCACGTTGGTGAAAGATTGGCTATCGTTTTGGATAATGAGGTTATTTCTGCACCAAACATTCAAGGTCCAATTACCGGCGGTAGCGGTATCATTACCGGTAACTTTACCACTAAAACAGCTAATGATTTGGCTTTGTTGCTACGTTCTGGCGCGTTGCCAGCTCCGTTGGAAGTGATAGAAGAAAGAACTGTCGGCGCAGGTTTGGGCGCGGATTCTATTCATGATGGCGTTGTCGCTTCTATTGTTGGTTTGGTTGCCGTTGTTGTGTTTATGGTTGCCGCGTATGGTTTGTTCGGTATCATGGTAGATATTACCGTTTTGCTCAACATTGTTTTGATGCTTGGCATTATGAGCTTTATGGGGACAACTTTGACCCTGCCTGGTATTGCCGGTATCATTTTAACCATGGGTATGGCTGTAGATGCTAACATTTTGATTTTTGAACGTATGCGTGAAGAAGTTAATAAAGGCCGTTCTATCCGTGATGCTATTACATTGGGCTTTACGGAAGCTTACCGCACTATTGTTGACTCCAACTTGACCACAATGGTTGCTGGTTTTGTGCTGTTTTATTTTGGCAGTGGTCCGGTTAGAGGTTTTGCCGTAACTTTGATTATCGGTATTATCACTTCAATGTTTACTTCGGTAACAGTAAGCCGTTTGCTGGTAGAAGCTTGGATGGCTAAATTCAAACCGACTAAACTTCCACTCTAAAAAATAAAGGATAATAAAATGAAAATATTTAGTTGGATTATAAAAGATACAAGTATTGACTTTTTAGGTTTTCGTAAAATTGCTTATGCTATTACAGCAGTGCTTTTTGCGGCCTCAATAGCCAGTGTTGCTGTCCGTGGTTTTAACTATGGTATTGACTTTTCCGGCGGCGTGCTGATAGAAGTCAAAAGTAAAAATGGTCCGGTGGATGTGGATAAAGTCCGCAGCGAGCTGGATACTTTAAAGTTGGATGAGTTGAACCTGCAATCATTTGGCGATGCTCAAGACGAACTGATGATTAGAGCTCAGGCTAACAACGCCGATGAAGAAAGTCAGCGTGTTGCTGTGCAGCAAATCAAAAAGATGCTGGAAAATGATTTCACTTTTGAAAGAATAGAATCTGTTGGACCGCAAGTTGGCGATGAACTGAAACTTTCTGGAATATTGGCGTCGGTGTTTGCTATGCTTGCCATTAGTTTATATATTTGGTTCCGTTTTGAATGGAAATTTGCTGTTGGCGCTTTAATTGGCTTGTTTCATGATTTGCTGATTACGGTTGGTCTGGTTTCTATTTTCCATTTGGATTTCAGCTTGACCACTATTGCCGCTATTCTGACTTTGGCTGGTTATTCTGTAAACGATACGGTTGTGACCTATGACCGTGTGCGTGAAAACCTGCAGAAGTATAAAAAAATGCCGCAATATGATTTGTTGAACAAAAGTATTAATGACATTTTCTCGCGTACTATTTTGACCGGTATCACCACATTTTTGGCTTCGGCTGCTTTGTTGGTGTTTGGCGGTGACGCTTTGCGTAGCTTTGCGTTTGTTATTACGACAGGTATTCTTATTGGTACATTTTCATCAATCTTTATTTGCGTTCCTGTAATCAATATGTTTGATTTGCGGGCAACACCAGATGAAAAAGATGTAAATCCGTTTGGCAATGTTCAATAATTATAATCGTGATTATAAAAAAACAGCTCATTAACCTGGGCTGTTTTTTTTGTTGCGTATTCTTAGTTATAAAATTGTCTTTACTTTCCGGCTCTATTCCGATAAAATAATAAATGGATAGATGATAGTCTGTCTAGGGCGTCAGAAACCCTTTCATAGACAGTCGCCTAAGTAAGGCGTCTAATAAATATGCTGATTTCTGCACTGTGCGGATGTCGGCTAAATAAGGTTTCGGCCAAATAAGCCGAGCCGTCTTTGTCTATGTACGGTTTCTGAACATCCGCCCGCTATTTTCAGCGGGTTTTGTTTTTATGTATAACAAATTAAACGTGGGTTAGAAATATGTATAAAAATTTTGAAAAAGGTCGCAGTATGATTGAAATGCTGGGAGTTCTGGCTATTATCGGCGTGCTGAGCGTGGGTGGAATTGCTGGTTATTCAAAGGCTATGGAACTGTGGAAAATCAGTCGGCAGAAAGAACAATTAGCTGAGCTTTTTTTACAGTGTGTTAATTTAAAAGATGATTTTCTGCGTGAATATAATATGACAAAGAAAATTGTGCCGACAGCGGATATTATGGAGGCAATGGGAGTTATTCCAGACGGCATGAAAAAGGCAAGTTCATATCTGATTAAAGATTTTGCAGATAATCTTATCTTTGTTTATTTTACCGAAAGCAAGTGGAGTAATGAAGACGGAACAAAAAGTTCATTGTTGGAATATCTTTTGATGTTTGATATTTATTCGGCAGAAAAATCAAGCCGGTTAAAGCAGCAATATTGTGTGACGTTTTTGGAACAAGCGCAGGCTGTTTCTCCGTATATAAAACAGGTTGAAAGCCGCGGCAGTGATGACAGTTTCGGCGGTTATAATGTTAAAAATATAAAAATCGGTTCGGCTAAGCCGAATGAAATTTATGATTTTTGCAAAAAATGCAATTCAGACAGAGCTTGCCAGCTTGTTCTGCATTTTAAATTATAAAAAGGGACGATAGAGCCTCTTTAAAATTATCTTCAATGATGGTGGTGGTGATGATGTCCGCCGCCGAAGATAACGCTGCCGACCAGCGCTCCGGTAAAACCGGCCAAAGCGGCATCCGCATGCAGCTCCACTGCAAACACTAACTCCATTTTGTGAAAATATTACTGAATTTGGAAGAGCGTGACGGTTTGAAATACTAGTTGCAAACCGCCTGCATATTCCAAAGAACTGCCGTTACTCTCATTGTCTTATAGTCGGCAGTCTTTCTCCGGAAACCCTCTTGCTCCTAACTCGGGCGTTTCTTTTGATTTAATTGTCTAGCAGCTAATCAATTATATTGATGATTTTGATGCCGGTATCCGTTTCTTTAGTCATAATAAAATTTTACATGAATTCACAAAATCTTCTTTATTGGTAAAGCTACTTTAATCTACAAAATAGGCGTAAAAAATGAATAAAAATCAATGAATTTTTCTTTTATAAAAGAAAAAATATGAAAATTACCATATAACAAATCTCCCTCATTCGGTAGAACAAGGGAGATTTTGTTAAAATCGTACTCGGCGAGATTATTTCAAGATTTTAGAAACAACGCCGGCGCCAACTGTGTGACCGCCTTCACGAATAGCGAAGCGCAAACCTTCACTCATTGCGATTGGGTGCAACAATTGTACTGTGATTTTTACGTTATCGCCAGGCATTACCATTTCGGTACCTTCTGGCAATTCAATTGTTCCGGTTACGTCTGTTGTACGGAAATAGAATTGCGGACGATAGTTTGAGAAGAATGGAGTATGACGACCGCCTTCTTCTTTTGTCAAAATGTAGCATTCAGATATGAAATCTGTGTGCGGTGTGATTGAGCCAGGAGCTGCCAATACTTGACCGCGTTCTACTTCTTCACGTTTTGTACCGCGCAGCAATACACCGATGTTATCGCCGGCTTCACCTTCATCCAACAATTTACGGAACATTTCAATACCGGTACATGTTGTTTTTTGAGTTGGTTTAATACCTACGATTTCAATTTCATCGCCTACATGGATTACACCGCGTTCTACACGACCGGTTACCACTGTACCACGACCAGAAATTGAGAATACGTCTTCAATTGGCATCAAGAATGGTTGGTCTATCGGACGAGCTGGCTGTGGAATGTAAGAGTCTACAGCTTTCATCAATTCAATGATTGAATCGTGACCGATTTTCGGGTCGCCGTTTTCCAATACTGCCAATGCAGAACCTTTGATGATTGGTGTTTCATCACCAGGGAAACCATAAGAAGACAGCAAGTCACGGATTTCCATTTCTACCAATTCCAACAATTCTGGATCGTCTACTTGGTCTACTTTGTTCATGTATACAACAATTGCAGGTACGCCTACTTGACGAGCGAGCAAAATGTGTTCACGTGTTTGCGGCATCGGACCATCAGCTGCAGATACAACCAAAATTGCACCATCCATCTGAGCAGCACCTGTAATCATGTTTTTAACATAGTCGGCGTGGCCCGGGCAGTCTACGTGTGCATAGTGGCGGTTTTCTGTTTCATACTCAACGTGTGAGGTGTTAATGGTAATACCGCGAGCGCGTTCTTCAGGCGCTTTATCAATGTTTGCATAATCTACGAATTGTGCTTCGCCTTTTTCTGCCAATACTTTGGTGATGGCTGCTGTCAAGGTTGTTTTACCGTGGTCAACGTGGCCAATTGTACCAATGTTGCAGTGCGGTTTGCTGCGTTCAAATTTTTCTTTTGCCATTGTTTATTTTTCCTGTTTTACATAATGTTAAAGACGAAAATCAATATTAAGGAAATTGGAGCGGGTGAGGGGAATCGAACCCCCGTAGTAAGCTTGGAAGGCTTCTGCTCTACCATTGAGCTACACCCGCTTGAGCTTAATATTGAAATCAAAAACCCCAAGTGATTAATTAGTGGTGGAGGGGGATGGATTCGAACCATCGTAGACTAAGTCGACGGATTTACAGTCCGTTGCATTTGACCGCTCTGCCACCCCTCCAATAAAACCATCTCGGGGTCATAAAGACAAATCATTTTGATTTCTCTAAACGCTATAATCATTATTTTTTGCCGAATGTCAATCTTTTTTTTAAGTTTTCTTAAAATATCTTTGTTATTATGCTTTAAGCTGTTGAAAAGGAGATGAAAATAATGTTGTCGATAACTGAGCTTTCTAACCCAAAAACTGTTGATATAGATATCAAAAATGGTTTGGAAATTGCAAAATTGATAAATGATGAAGATAAAAAGCTGGCCGATGCCATTGCTAAGGTTTTGCCACAAATTGGCGAAGCCATTGATAAAATTGCCGATTCTTTAGAAAAAGGTGGTCGTATGGCTTATTTCGGCAGTGGTACCAGCGGGCGTTTGGGGATTCTTGATGCGTCAGAAATGCAGCCGACATACGGTATTTCACCAGAGATGATACAAGCCTATATTTCTGGTGGAGAAAAGGCGATTCGTCACGCTGTGGAAAACGCCGAGGATAATGCAGAACTAGCAGTAGCCGATATGCAAAAGTTTAATCCGCAAAAAGGCGATGTTGTAGTGGCTGTTTCAGCCAGCGGCAATCCTCAATATGGGCTGAAAGCTTTGAAATTGGCTCGGCAAAAAGGTTGCTTGACTATTGCAATATCATCTAATCCTAATGCAAAATTCAAAGAATTTGCCGATATTTTTATAAATCCGATTCTCGGGGCTGAAGCGGTTACAGGCTCTTCTCGCATGAAGTCTGGTACGGCGCAGAAAATGATTTTGAACATGCTTTCCACCGGCGCGATGATAAAATTAGGCAAAACTTACCATAATTATATGATAGATTTAGAAGTTACTAATATAAAATTACAGCAGCGTGCTGTTCGTTTTGTGCGTGAAATTTGCGATGTTGATGAAAAAGAAGCGACAGAAGTTTTGACAGAAGCAAAAAATGTAAAAACGGCTTGCGTTATGATAAAGAAAAATTGCAACAAAGAACAGGCGCAAAAATTGTTGGCAGAAAACGGCGGAATTTTGCGCAAAGTTATCGGCTAGCTTAAATTTCTGTGCGAGCTAAAGTCAGGGCATAAATCTTTTTGACACCGGCTTTTTTCAAAACTTTGGCACATTCGTTTAGAGTTGAGCCGGTTGTTTCTACATCATCAACTAAAACAACATTTTTACCTTGTAATTTTTGCGGATTCTTGACACTGAATGCTTTTTGCAAATTATGACGGCGTGCTTTGCCGGAAAGCTGTACTTGCGGAATAGTGTTTTGATGGCGGACTAAAGAAAAATAATCTGCTGCGATTCCTGATTTTTGGGATAAATATTTAACCAATAATGCGGATTGATTGTAGCGTCTTTTGATTAATCTCAGCTGATGAATAGGCACTGGCAGCAGCAAATCCGGCTGTTCTCGCCAAATGTCGCCGCCTGCGCTGAATAATAAATTTGCCAAAGTTTCTGCATAAACGGTTTTATCTCTGAATTTGAAATCCAGAATCAAATTCTTCGATTCGTCATCATAAACAAAAGCAGAGCGCTGTAACTCAAAAAGCCGGCGTTTTTCTTGCAAGCATTTTCCGCAGAGCTGCTTTTTACCGGCAGATAATCCGGATTCGTTTAAAAACGGACGTCCGCAATGTGCGCAATAAGGCGCGCTGATAAATTGAATTTTATTAAAACAGTCGCTGCATAAACCATTATGTTCGTTTAAAATTTTTCCGCATTTAATACAGCGCGGCGGCAAAATCAGATTGATTAACAAATTCAGCCATTGCATTTCATAAATCCAAATCAGCCAAAGCTTGATGAATTTGCGCAATATTATCAACCACAATCATACCGGATTCGCGCATAAGACGTTTTTTGTCCTGAACCGTGACACGGCCGCGGGTAATAATATCACCGGCATAACCGATATTATGCTCAAAAGGCAAAGCTTCACCGGCGACAAAAGCGATAATAGGTTTTTTATTTTGCAGCCCGCTGTAATATTCGGCGGCGATTTGTTCGTATAAGCTATCTGATTTACCAATCAGAACCAACGCCTTAGTTTGTTCATCTTCATGAAATAATTGTATAATTCGTCGGTAGTCTGTGCCAACAATCATATCATCGCCAATACCAACTACGGTGGATTGTCCAAGGTTGGCTATATTGGTTTCAATCACTGCTTCGTATGTCAGCGTTGAGGCTCTTGACATAATACCGATGCAGCCTTTGTGATGAATATTTTCCGGAAAAATTCCCAGTCTTGCTTCTTCGGCTGTGATTATCCCCGGAGTGTCAGGACCAATTAAATCGGTTTTTGAGCCATTCAGCATGGCTTTTATTTCCAGCATATCATGCATAGGTACACCGTCGGCAATAGAAATAGCCAACGGAATCTCGGCCTCCACAACTTCTTTTACGGCGTTTTTAAGCGCTGTGGCCGGAACAAACATAACAGATGCATCTATATCCATATTTTTTTTAGCTTCGGCAACATTGTGAAAAACCGGTACGCCTAAATGTTCTGAGCCGTTGAATTTAGGAGAAGTTCCTGCTACGATATTTGTTCCGTAATTTATGGAGCGCTTAACATGGAATGAGGCTTGGGTTCCGGTGATTCCCTGTACTAAAACTCTAGAATTTTTATTGGCTAAAATAGACATCAGTCATTTATCTCCATTTGTTTAAGCAATATATCTATAGCTTTGCTCATATTTGGGGCAAAAGTAACTGGCAAGCTGGATTGTGACAAAATGTTTTCAGCCTCTTCTTTGTTTGTGCCTTCCAGCCGCAAAACCATCGGTACATTTAGCCCAACTTCTTGGGTGGCCAATAAAATACCATCGGCAATTAAGTTGCAGCGTAAAAAACCGCCAAGTACATTAATTAAAATCCCTTCAACGCGAGGATTAGTCATAATAATTTTAATCCCTGCCGCGATTTTATCTTTGTCAACTCCGCCTTTTACATTAAGAAAACAAGCTATTGAGCCGCCTTTGTTTTTGATTAAATCCATGGATTCAAGAGCCAGACCGTCGCCGTTGACAATACAGCCGATATTGCCATCAAATTCATTATATTGAAAACCAAATTTTTCGGCTTTTAAGGTGCGGGCATTTTCTTCATAATCATCTTGCATGCGTAAAACATCTGGGTGACGAAACAGAGCGTTATCGTCAAAATTTATTTTAGCGTCCAAAGCAATCAGTTTTTTATCTCGCAAAATTCCAACCGGATTAATTTCTATCATTTGCGCATCAAGTTTTATAAAAGTGTGATATAGTTTGGCAAAAAAATCGCTGAAACTTTGCAAGTAGCTTTTATCCAAAGACAAAAAGTCCAGCACTTTGAGAATTTGGGCTTCATTAAATTCTTCACCATATTTTAGATTTATGCGCAAAATTTTGCTTTCATCAGTGGTGGCAACTTTAATAATGTTTTGGTTTATAATTTCAGACACAAGCAAGGTTATGGCAGGAATAGAACAGTCAATGACAATACCGGCATAAAAGACATGTTTTACCTTTTTGAAGGCTTCAATGTAAACTTTGCTGACAAGCTTGCCTTCTGGACCTGTTTGTTCGGTTACCAAAGTATTATTCAGCATTTGGCTGGTTTCATAGCTTATGTTGGAAATTTGCGTGATTTGCCGAATACCGCTTTTATGTCCGGCTTCGCGCTCCACAAAATGACCCGATGCTCTGGCGCCTGATTGAATCTGTGCTTTTAACATCCATGGTCCGCGAGAGGTTAAACTTAAGGCCACTCTTTTAGCTTCGCTTGGAGTATAGGCGATACCTCCGGCAGGAATTGTAATTCCATTTTCCGCTAAAATTTTTTTGGCTTGATATTCATGAATATTCATAGTGCGCTTTCATTTAAGCAGCGGCTGCATATTGTTTGATTTTTTCAACCATAGACAACATACCGTTGCGTCGGCTTGGAGTTAAATTTTCTTCAAGTCCCAGTTTAACAAAAATTTTTGTAACATCAATATTTTTTATTTCTGCGGCTGTTTTGTCATTATAAACAAGCAGCACAATAGAAATAATTCCTTTAACTAAAATAGCGTCGGAGTCGCCTTTGAAATGAAAGATACCGTTTTGAATTTGCGGAACCAGCCAAACTTGTGATTGGCAGCCTTTTACTTTCCAATCATCAGTTTTAAATTTTTCATCTAAAGGTTCAAGCTTGTGTCCCAAGTCTATCACATATTGATATTTTTCTTCCCAACCGTCCAAAAATGAAAAGTTGTCAATCAGTTCTTCAATAGTCATCAGATAAGCTCCAGCATTTCTTTGGCTTCATCAGTCATTCGTTCAGGCGTCCAAGCAGGTTCCCAAACGATTTTCACTTCTATTCTTCCGGTTCCGGCAACTTCAGTCAGCGCATCAGCCACCTGCTGCGGAAGTTCTCCGGCAATTGGGCAGGTTGGGGCGGTTACGGTCATTTCAATATAAATATCCCCATTGTCGCGCTGGTCAATTTTATAAATAAGCCCCATATCATAAACATTAAGAGGAATTTCCGGATCAGAAATTGTGCGTATTTTTTCCACAATATCAAACATTTTGGCTTTTTCTGCGCCTTGAGCCAGTTCAGTTCCGGCATAGGCGATATACTCCGGCAGTTCTGTCGGTGCGGCGTCTTCTTCATCATTAATGCTCATTGCTTGCAGCAAACGGCTTTCGGTAGCGCTGATTGTTTGTTCTTCAATATTTTCTTTATTTTCAGTTTTTTCCGACATTAGTTTTCTCTAAAAAATTTTTCTGCTTTCAAAAGTGCGTTATACAATGCATCAATGTCTTCTTTTGTGCTGTATAAACCTAGCGAGGCGCGGGCAACCGAAGTGTAACCCATACGGTTGACAATTGGTTGGGCGCAGTGGTGTCCGGTGCGGATAGCAATATTTTCTTTATTCAGTACAAAAGCCAAATCCTGAGGGTGGATATCCCGAATGGCAAAACTGAACACGCCGCCTTTGTTTTTAGCGGTGCCGATAATTTTCAAATCCGGAACCTGCAGCAATTTTTCGGTAGTGTATTTAACCAGCTTTTGCTCGTGTTTTTCAATGTTATCCAAACCCAAATTCATCATATATTTAAGCCCTTCAGCCATGCCGATAGCCTGTACGGCAGCTGGTGTTCCGGCTTCAAAGCGTGCCGGAATATCGGTAAAGGTGGTTTTTTCGTAGGTCACGTTTTCAATCATATCGCCGCCAAATTGATAAGGCTGCATATTTTGCAAAATTTCGGTTTTACCATAAAGTACGCCGATACCGCTTGGTCCATATGTTTTGTGAGCGGAAAAAGCCAAAAAGTCGCAGTCAATATCTTGCACATCAATCTTATGATGTACGGCAAATTGGCAGGCGTCAATCAGCACTTTTGCCCCAATTTTATGCGCCGCCGCTGTAATGTTTTTTATCGGAAAAATTGTGCCTAAAACATTTGACATTGCGGTAACAGCAACGATTTTTGTTTTTTCACTTAAATGTTTCAAAAATTCTTCTTCCATAAATTCGCCTTTGTCCGAAACCGGAAAAACTACCAGTTTAGCGCCGGTTACTTGGCATATATGCTGCCATGGAACTAAGTTGGCGTGGTGTTCGGCTTGCGAAATTAAAACTTCATCTCCGGCTTTCAGATTCTCTCCACCCCATGAAGATGCAACCAAATTTATAGATTCGGTGGCGTTGCGGGTATAAATTATTTCATGAGCGCGCTTGGCATTAATAAATTCACGCACAGTTTCACGCGCTTGTTCGTATTCAGTGGTCATTTTTTCTGAAATCGTATAACTTCCGCGGTGCGGATTAGCGTAGGTTGTTTGATAAACCTTCATCATCTTATCCAAAACCTGCTGCGGTTTTTGCGCCGAAGCCGATGTGTCCAAATAAAAAAACGGCTTATCATTAATCAGTTCGTTTAGCACCGGAAAATCTTTTCTGATTTCATAGACGTCATACATTATAAATACCTCGCGAATTAGTTTTAATCATATTTAGCTTGCAAAAATAAAATTTTCAAGTTTAATGTGTGTGTTAGGCGCATATATATTTAAAGTAATTTTGCCCACAAGTGCAAAATATTTAAAAATTAGTTATTTTCCTGTTGACAGCGCCGAAAACTTATGTATAGTACAAGCCAATGTTTTATGTTTAAATAAAATTAGGTGAAGAATATGTACGCAGTAATAAAAACAGGCGGAAAACAATATAACGTAACAACTGGTGACGTTGTTAAGTTGGAAAAAATCGCCGGTGAAGAAGGTAAAGAAGTTGTTTTCAACGAAGTTTTGGCTTTGGG
>CAKQUE010000008.1 GCA_934277435.1 uncultured Alphaproteobacteria bacterium
ACCGATATAATCTCCGCTTACAGCGTTTAATCCGGCGTTCATAGCTCCGCCATAGCCTTTATTTTGCGGCAAATGCACAACTTTTATATGCTGACGTTTATCAGCGTATTTAGCAATAATCGCCCTGCACTCATCGCTAGCTCCGTTATCAACCCATATAAATTCTATATCCGGCAAAGTCTGATTAATCAACGCTCTCAGACACTTATCTAAATATTGTTCGGTTTTATAAATCGGAGTAATTACAGAAATTTTAGGTATCATTTCAACACCTCTTTGGTTTTGGTAGTATAAAGCGGAAGTTTTCCAAAGAGGTAGCCTTTGGTTGTTTCTCCGCGGCGCACAATTTTTATTAGCGGCAAGCTGAAAAACTTTACACGGCTGATTTGCTCAACATTCGGCAAAATCTTTTCCCACAGCAAAGGATTATCTCTCCGCACAAAATCTTTTATCTGCACGGTTTTATCGTTCATCTTTTGCTTTTGCAAATGCGTGGTGTTACCGGCAAAATTACGGTAATAAAACAGCACTTCCGGCAGATTATGAAACTCGGTTTTGCCAACCAAACGGCAATACATAGCATAATCTTCCGCCGGCGAATATTCTTCTTCATAGCGAATATTGTTGGCTTCAAGCACCGATTTACGCACCATCGACGCCGAATGAATCACGCAACACGAAACAAACAACTGACGGGTAATTTCAGCATTATTTTCCGGATAAACAACAACTTTTCCGCCGATAATGTTCTTTTTTGCGCAACTGACAACACCGCATTTTGGGTGTGTGTCCAAATATGCAACTTCCTTTTCTAAGCGTTCCGGCAGAGAAATATCATCATGGTCAAAAATAGCTAAATATTCGCCTTGCGCCATATCAATCAACTTGTTACGGCTGGCGGAAATCCCCATATTTTGCGGATTTTTAGCATATTTTATACGTTTGTCGGCATATGATTTTACAACTTGTTCCCTATCATCAGTCGGACAATCGTCCAAAATCAGAAACTCAAAATCCGTAAAAGTTTGCGCCAAAATGCTTTCTATAGCTTCTCGCAAAAACTTTTCCGACGTCTTATAAACAGGCATTAAAACTGATACTTTAGGCATTGCGAACTGCCTCCAAAGCTTCTTTAAGTTCCGGTGTTTGATTGATGTAATTATAAAGCGAAAAGATAGACATTCCCATGTCTTGGGCAACCTGTCGGCGTGTCATTCCGGCAAGCAGTTTTTGCTTTATCTCCGCTTCTTTGCCGCTCCAAATGTATTTTTGATTGCGATAACCGGTTTTGCGGCCAAGCTTATAGCCTTGCTCTTTTTTATCCGCCAACGCGCGTTTGGATGATACGGATATCATACTGCTCATAATTTCTGCGGCTTGTTCCAAACCTTGAAGCAGCATTTCGGCGTCTTTGCCCGATTCTAAAATCATATTTTCTTTAATACTGATGATTTTGAGGCTTTTTGCTAATAAAAAACGCAAATTATCCTTAACTTGCAGCAAGGTTCCGCCCACGCTGACAATGTTGGCAAATAGCACAGTATGTCCGCCGGTCAAAAAACTTTCTGCCAGCTGTGACACATTGTCATAGGTGTAAAAAGTATCTATAATCAATCCGTTAGCCTGCGCATAGTCACTAATAGCCTGACGCTGTGCCGCGGCATCAACGTTCTTTTTATTGCTATTTATGTAACCAACTATCATCTCTACAAAAACCACCGTTTTTGTAGAGGGTAAAATAATAGGTTATGTGTTTTTCAAAAAAAATTGGAAAAACATTATTTTAGGGTTGATATTCACCTTTTGTTGGTGTAGACATTTTCTATATAATTTAAACGGTGGTTTTTGTATATCATTTATAGAATATAAAACGCCGAAACTTTACTCTAAATCAGCCTTAAATTGATAATTTTTTCAGCGCCAAACTCATTTTATGTGCTTAACTTATTTATGATGAAAAACAAACGAATTGATGAATCCTGAAACAGAAAAGTCACCTCTATGGTGACTCTTTCTTTGGTTATATACCCCAAACATCGTGCTTTGTTGTTTTCTATTTTCGGTCTATTGCCTCAACAGCCCTGACAAATTCTGGATTTTGCTCAAAATCTTCGAGTTTTACCGGTAATTTACGGCGCCAATTAGGGTGCTTATCCCTATCCGTCCCTGGCAGATTCTGCAACACATTTACGCCAAAAATATCTTCCGGCTGCGCTAAAAATACCGCACATGTACTAGAAGACAAATACCGCTCTGTCGCTTCCATAATACCGTTTGGATACCCTTCGCCGTATAAGCAATCACTTTGACGCGTTCTATCTGCCGACCAAGAATGCGTATAGTCCAAAGCATCTAGCAAGCAGCGGCGCTCCGCCTCCCTGCCCTTATATTGATTCTGACGTTCAGCCTCAGTC
This sequence comes from uncultured Alphaproteobacteria bacterium, assembly GCA_934277435.1. Taxonomy (GTDB): domain Bacteria; phylum Pseudomonadota; class Alphaproteobacteria; order RF32; family CAG-239; genus RUG410. Next base: position 2,415 of record CAKQUE010000008.1, read on the forward strand.
AGCATTTTCAGGTTATACATAGTTTCTATATCGCCGCCGAACCAGCGCATTTTGAGCGGCGCCATATCATGCGTACCGATAGAACAGAATGTGTGCGGCGCAAAATCCTGCGGCAATTTAAATGGTCCGCTGCCGTTCCAACGCTCTGACCACAACACACTCAGCGAATACACTCCGCGCTCTTGTATTGCTTCAATAAAACCTTCCGGCACATTACCAATACTTTCGCCCACCACCATACATTTATGTAAATAGCTTTCCAGCGCCAAAATACCAAGCATATCGGCAAACGGATAGTAAACATAGGTGCCTTTTTCTGAAGCGTCTGGAATAATATATAAACGCTGCAAACTCATCACATGGTCAATGCGGATTGCTCCGGCGTTTTCCATTGCCGCCCGCAAAATTTTTATAAATGGTCGATAAGCATTGGCTTTTAATTTATATGGATTAAATGCGCCCAAGCACCATTTTTGACCTGTCGGAAAGAAAATATCCGGCGGAGCCCCTGCCCCACAATCTTTAATAAACAAATCATTTTCGCTCCACAGTTCGGCGCTGTCCTTGCACAATCCAACCGGCAAATCACGATACAAGCCGATTTTCAAACCGCGTTCTTCAATTCTTTTCTGCACATCTTCAAGCTGTTTTTCCGCCCAATATTGCAAAAATTTGAAAAAATTTACCGCCTTGCGATTTTCTGTCTTAAATTTTTTAACTTCCGGCGACTGCGGATTTTTCAGCTCTTTTGGCCAAGCTCTCCACCCGCCATAAACCGAATGACAGAGCGACGAATAAAGCGCTTGATAAACCGCCAAATTTTCTAAATCTTCTTTATTTTTCTTTTCAAATTTTTGATATGCTGACGACTTTTCCAACTTGGCAAATGTCTCATCATAAATCTTTTGCAATATCTGCATTTTGAAGTTATACACTCCGGTGTAATCAATATTTTCCACCGCCCGCAGCTGTTCTAATTCTGCTTCTTTACCGGCTAAATATTCCGGCTTATAGCCACCGACTTTTTCAACATCTATATAAATCGGATTCAAAAACAAACGGCTGATAGATGAATATGGGCTGGCGTTTTCGGGAAAATCATGAAACAGAACATTCAGTGGATTCAGACCAATAATATTGGCACCTTGTCGCGCACACAAATCCACTAAATTTGCCAAATCCGTAAAATCTCCCACTCCCCAGTTACGCTCGCTGGTTAACGAATAAAGCTGTATAGCCATACCCCAAATCTTATGATTTTGCAAATATTCCGGCTCATAGCATTTATCCGGCGTAATGGCCAAAACCGTATGCGCCTTGCAATTTCCGGCTTTCAGGTCCACGTCATAATATTCCGGCTCTAAAGTACTGTCAAAAACAATTTCTATACGCGCATACTCTTTGCGCCCCAACATTTTTTCTTCAATAACTTTATAAGAATAAAAAACTGTAGGCTCTTCGCCCGTCTGCTGATTTTTTATAACCAATTCAATATTCTCAGCTTCAGATTTCGGCAATACAACATCAAATTTCAAGCTATCTGCACGCAACACATAAATCGGCTCCAACGCATACAACCAGCGTTCTTTTTCCAATTTTGCCAGCAGCTTTTCACTGTCTTCTATTTTATCGAGCTTAAATCCTAAATAGTTGACAATTTTAAGCAACGTTTCATCATCGGTCACATATTCTTTGCGATTTTGCGCCGCGTCAGTATAACTTTTAGCTATGCCAAGCTTATTCAAAAGCAAATTCCAACTATCTTGCATTTACTTCTCCGTTCTTTTCAAATCCAACACCCAAACCGACCAAGCCGGAACTTCTATTTTATCTGTTTCTATAGGCGTATCCGCTTTAATTTCTTCACTGCTGTCAAGCACCAAAGTTACTTTTGTTTTGTGCAAAAAATCAGGTAAAATCCAATCAACCGGTTTATCATTAGCGTTATAAATCACAAAATAAGCAACTGGTTCGCCATAAATCAAACAAGCCAGACTTTTGCGATTTTCCATATACCAATCCGGATTTTGGAATTCTATTCCGTCGTCACGATACCACATCAAATCTTTCACATCATAACGAGCGTACTTTTCAATTAATTTTCCGCTGAAAAATTTTTTGCGATTGAACACGTCCATTTTTTGCCGCAGCTGAATCAGACGGCGGACGTAGCGCACCAAATCTCTGTCTTTTTGCCTAATGGCGTCCCAAACAATCCATGTCAAAACATTGTCTTGACAATACGGATTGTTATTGCCAAACTGCGTGTTGCCAAGTTCATCTCCGGCCACCAGCATTGGCGTGCCAAAAGACATTAAAAGCGTTGCCAATAAGGCCTTTGTTCGCAAATCTCGATTTTCTAAAACCGCAGTTTTTTGAGTTTCTCCTTCAACTCCGGAATTCCAACTCCAGTTAGAATCATTGCCGTCATGGTTATTTTCACCGTTAACCATATTGTGTTTATTGTTATAGCTGACCAAATCTCGCAACGTAAAACCGTCATGTGCCGTCAAAAAATTTACACTACTGTCTATGTCGCGGTTAGCATAACCAAAAATATCACTAGAACCGGATAAGCGACTTGCCAATTCTCCGACTTGTTTGTGGTCACCACGCCAAAAACGGCGCACCACATCGCGATAACGATCGTTCCACTCAAGCCACGACGGCGGAAAACCGCCGATACGATAGCCATCCATAGTGGCATCCCATGGTTCTACAATTATCTTTACTTTGCGCAAAACCTCATCTTGTCTGGCCGCCAACAAAAAGCCGCTGTCTTGTGTAAATTCACCGCGTACTCGGCTCAAGCTCGAGGCTAAATCTAAACGAAAACCATCGACATGCATTTTTTCAACCCAATAGCGCATTGAGTCCATAACCAAAGTCAAAACATATGGGTTTTGCAAATTAAACGAAGCGCCGCAACCGGTACTGTCAAAATAAAAGCGCGGATTTTCCTGCAGAGTATAATAGCTTTCGTTATCTATACCACGATAGCACAAAGTCGGCCCCATTTGGTTGCCTTCAATTGTGTGATTATAAACCACGTCCAAAATAACTTCTTTATTGTTGGCGTGCAGAGTTTTCACCATTTGTTTGAATTCATCTAAATTATTTTCAACCAAATACTTGGCTTCTGGCACAAAATAAGAAAGCGTTTCATAGCCCCAATAATTATCAATATACATGCCATGCTTTTCGCCAAAAAAAGCAAACACCGGCAGCAGCTCAACCGAAGTCACCCCAAGCCAATTCAAATAATTGACCACGCTTGTAGCCGTCAAGCCCAAAAACTTACCGCGCTGGAAGGCTTCTACCCTTGGATGAAGTTTGGTATAGCCGCCGACATGCATTTCATAAATAACCCGCTTTCCGCTTTCTACTTTTGGTGCGGTATCATTTCCCCAATCAAATGTATCATCAACCACCACCGACTTTGGCACATAAGGAGCGCTGTCCAGCGTACTAAACGACAAATCTTTGTCTTCGCTGTCGGTATCATATCCAAATAACGCCTTATTCCAAATAATTTCACCGCTCAGTTTTTTAGCATACGGATCCATTAGTAACTTATTTGGATTAAATCGTTTTCCCTTTGCCGGCTCATACGGACCATAAACCCGATATCCATAAAGCTGACCTGCTTTTACTCCTTGCAAATAAATATGCCAAATGTTGTTGTCATTTTCCAAAATCGGAAAACGCTGCAATTCTTTAGCGCCGCTTTCATCAAACAAACAAAGTTCAACCTTTTCGGCATTGGCGGAAAACAGCGCAAAATTCACACCTTTTTCGTCACACACAGCCCCCAATGGATAGGGTTTGCCATTAAAAACTTTTATGTCTTTGTTCATTTAATTTCCTTATGTTGTTTTAGCGAATAGGTTTCAGCACAATGGTAGAAAGCGGAGGCAATACCAATTCTATAGAATATGGTCTGCCGCTAACACTGCAGTTTTGCGCCTGTTGAGGTCCTTCATTACGCACGCCGCTTCCCCAATAGTTTTTATCATCACTATTAAAAATTTCTTGATAAGCACAAGCTTCGCTTACCCCTATGCGATAGTTATGACGCACCACCGGTGTAAAATTACAAACAACAACCAAATAATCATCGGGATTATGCCCTTTACGGATATAAGATATTACACTGTCGTCACAATTTGAATGGTCTATCCACTCAAAACCGCGAGAGTCAAAATCTTCTTCATACAAAGGCTCATTGCCTTTATACATCAGGTTCAAATCGCGTACGCAGTTTTGCATACCTTTATACATTGGATAGTCTAGCAAGAACCAACGCAGGCTCTCATCGCTATTCCATTCCCAATCTTGAGCAAACTCATTACCCATAAACAAAAGTTTTTTACCTGGATGTGTCCACATAAAGCCGTAATAAGCGCGCAAGTTAGCAAACTTCTGCCACTCGTCGCCAGGCATTTTTTCAAGCATAGAACCTTTACCATGCACAACCTCATCATGAGAAATCGGCAGAATAAAGTTCTCGTTAAACGCATATAATAAACCGAATGTCAGCAAACCGTGATGATATTTGCGGTGTACCGGCTCATGGCTGATATAACGCAACGTATCGTTCATCCAGCCCATATTCCATTTATAGCCAAATCCCAAACCACCGGCAGAAACCGGACGTGAAACCATCGGCCATGCAGTAGATTCTTCGGCGCAGGTAATTGTTCCCTTAGTCTGAGTATAAACCATCTCGTTCATTTTGCGGATAAAGGCGATTGCCTCCAAATTTTCGTTACCGCCGTAAACATTCGGCACCCATTCGCCCTGTTTGCGCGAATAGTCCAAATAGAGCATAGAAGCCACTGCATCAACACGCAACCCGTCAATATGAAACTCTTTGAGCCAATATAAAGCGCTGGCACACAGCAAATTGCAAACTTCGGTGCGCCCGTAGTTATAGATTTTAGTTCCCCAATCTTTATGTTCGCCTTTGCGCGGGTCAGAATGTTCATATAAGCAGGTGCCGTCAAACTCAGCCAAACCATGAGCATCTTTTGGGAAGTGCGCCGGAACCCAGTCCATAATAACACTGATACCTGCTTGGTGAAATTTATCAATCATATAGCGGAAATCGTCCGGCGTGCCAAAACGAGAAGTTGGAGCAAACAAACCTGTTATTTGATATCCCCAAGAAGCGTCCAACGGATGCTCGCACAACGGCAAAAATTCAACATGTGTAAAGCCCATATTGCTAACATAAGGCACCAATCTTTCAGCAAATTCTCGATAGGTCAAAAATTCGCTGCCATTATCGCCTTTGCGCCGCCAAGAGCCCAAATGCACTTCATAAATAGACATCGGACGGTCGTAGGTGTTGCTGTTTTCGCGATATTTCATCCATTCGCCGTCATTCCATTGATAGTGATTGATATCATACACAATAGATGCCGTATTCGGACGCACTTCGGCATATGTACCAACCGGATCAGATTTGGTCAAGATTCTACCATCTTGAGTTTTGATTTCAAATTTATAATATTCGCCTTCTACCAACCCCGGAATAAAGATATCCCACACACCGCAGTTAATATGCTTGCGCATCACATCGATACGGCCATCCCAGTTATTGAAACTACCGATTACAGACACGCGTTTTGCGTTTGGCGCCCACACGGCAAACGCCACACCTTTAACCCCGTTAATTTCCATAATATGAGAACCGAGCTTTTTATAAATTTCGCGATGGTTGCCCTGAGCAAACAAATATTCATCAATATCACCAATTGTTGACGGAAAACTATAGGTATCTTCCGCCATATATTCATGACCTTTATCATTGGTAATTTTAAAATGGTAAGCAAACTCTTCTGTTTTATCAAAATTTTTCTGAAAAAATCCCCTCTCGTCTATTTTTTCCATTTTTCCAAGAGATTCGCCGTTCCCGTCAACAACTTCTATAGTCGAAGCAAACGGCTGATAAGCTCGAATAAATATCTTTTTTGTACCTTTGTTTCGGTGTATTCCCAACACAGCAAAAACATTGCCGTGGTCGCCGTTAACAATGGCAGAGATTTCTTCTTTTGACAACATATTATCCATAATAAACTCCCATAACAGAACAGCAAAATAATATTAGTTTGCTTATATTAAAACTTTCTTCTTATATCTATATAAACTAATCCATTTAAATGCAAGAAAATAAGCTTAAATTATCTGTAATTTTTTTTGCTGATTAATTTATGTGTTTTAAAGTATTGACGGCAAAAAAAAAGCGTCTATACTCGGAAGTGTTATAAACAATTATTGGAGATATAAAATGAATAAAAATTATAATGAAAATTACGTACGCGAAGCTGCGTATTACAATTGGCAAAACGCAGGTTGCCCTAGTGGTAAAGATGAATATTTTTGGACAATGGCTATTAACCAACTTTATGGCAATTGCAATTGTTCAAATTCAAGCTCTGCCTGCTCTTGCAAGAAATCTTCTACTAAAACATCTGCAAAATCAAGCTCTGCAAAATCAAGCTCTGCAAAAACTAGTTCTAGCAGAAAAACATCTAAGAAATAATTTATATTTATTTTTGCAAAAAATACCTGTCGTACGGCAGGTATTTTTTGTTTTAAATACAGACATTTTTTTCAAAGTTTTTACTCAAAGATTCCTACTGATTCTCAATAATTTTCGAGTCATTTTTTTCATTTGTACAAGCGGTTATCCACAACAAATAAAAATTTATCACATTTTCTCCACAATTTTCTGTGCCGTCAAATAGTCAAATTTACCGCTGCCCAGCAACGGCGGCTCTGCCATATAAACAACCTCTTTCGGACACCACAGTTCACTGATACCCTGCGTTTTGAAGCCACGCTGAATTTCCGGCAGATTTGCCTTGTTTTCAGAAATAATCAAAACAAGCTTTTCACCTTTTTTATCATCGGCAATCGACAGCACACCCAGCACCGCATTCGGATATATTTTTTCAAGCGCCTGCTCAACCGATGTCAGAGATACCATTTCCCCGCCGATTTTAGCAAATCGCTTAGCCCGTCCGCAAATAGAAACAAAACCATCGTCATCAATATTCACAATATCGCCGGTGTCGTACCAATCATCAGCAGGCTGCAAAACATTTGGCTTATCGGCTTTAATATATCCCATCATCACGTTTTCGGCTTGCAAAAGCAGCTTGCCGCCGTCAGAAACACCAGAAACTTTTTGCAGTTTATATTTAATTTCCGGCAGGATTCTCCCTACGGTATTTTCCTTATAATACATCGGCGTATTCACGGAAATAACCGGTGACAATTCTGTTGTTCCATACCCTTCAAAAATCCGTACGCCAAATTTTTTCATCCATAATTCAGCTGTTCGTTCTTTCAGTTTTTCACCGCCGGCAACAGCAAATCGTATTGGGAAAAAATCATAAGAATTTGCCATGCGCCCGTAGCCGTATAAAAACGCATCTGTACCGATAATCGCCGTTGCTTGCAAATCATATGCCAGCTCAGGTATAATGCGATAGTGTAAAGGTGATGGATATAAGCAAACCTTAACCCCTTGCAGCAGAGGCAAAACAGTACCGACAGTCAGCCCAAAAGAATGGAACATCGGCAAAGCGTTGAGGAAAGTGTCTTTAGAATTAAACGGCACGGCCAAACGCAGCTGCAGCACATTTGCTTGAATATTTTTATGCGAAAGCACAACCGCTTTTGGCAATCCTTCAGAACCAGAAGTAAACAAAATTACCGCCGGTTTATCCGCAGGCAATTTCACGGTTTCGCGGCGAAAATATTTTTTTAAGCCTTTCAGCTTTGTCAATAAAGATACCTGCCCTGCCAAATCTTCTAGATAAACTATCGTTACACCGGCTTTTTCTGCCGCCGCAACCAAATTATCCAATTTGCCAATTTCCACAAATCTGCGAGAACTGATAACCTTGCGCAAACTCACAGTTTTAATACAAGATTCAAACTGCATTGTCCCCATAGAAAAGTTCAGCATAACCGGTATTTTTCCGGCATATTGCAAAGCAAAAAAACTTATGGCATTAGCCAAGCTGTTTGGCAGCAAAACTCCAATTTTTTCTGCGTTGGCAAATATCTTTTTATACACCGAACCCAAAACATAGCTTTTTAACACAAACTGTCCGTAATCCAAAGTTTTTTTCTGCATATCCAAAGCAATTTTATGCTTTGAACCAAACAATCTTTCAGCCTGCAACAAACTGTTAAACAAATGCTCATTTTTTGCCGTTGTGCGATAAATCATCGAAGCCATTAAATCATATAATTTCAGCGAAACAGCATGACGCTTTTCACGCATAGAAAGTTTGTCAGAAACACTAATTTCGCATGGTGGTAAAACAAACATTTTTATTTTAGGAAACATTTGCGTTTTAACCATCTGTCCTAAATATGAAAATTTGGAATATTGAGCTCCGTCAATACGCAGCGGCACAATTTTAGCGCCTGTTTTAGCGGCAATAACTCCGGCGCCTTCATATACTTTCATCAATGAACCTGTAACGCTGATTCTACCTTCCGGAAAAATCATCACCGTTTTATTTTTGTTTACTTCATCAATCAATGTACGTATAGCCAGCGGATTTGCCGGATTCAACGGACAAAAATCAACCAAGCCGCTAAAAAGTTTAACATACCACTTTGCTCCCCAATCACTATCTATGGCAAAAGTGATTTTACGCGGCAAATAAGCAGCTATCAAAACCCCGTCCAGCAAAGAAACATGGTTGGCGATTATGAGTGTCTTACTGCCGGCTTTTTGCAAATTTTGCACCCCCGACAACTCAACACGGAAAAACATTTTCAGCAACGAGCGGAATATAGAGCGCACCAAGGCATCAGGCAACAGCATACAAATATAAAAAGCCACACCGGCGCTAATCAGCGATACAAACAAAAACAACGTGGTGATTCTAAAACCTAATGCTGTTAAAATCACCGCCAAAATAGAGATACCAACCATTCCCAAAGAATTAATAATGTTATTTCCGGCTATCACAGAAGCCACATTTTTCTTTGGCGCTTTTTTTTGCATCAACGCATTAAGCGGCACTACATACATACCTCCGCAAAAGGCAAAAAGAAACAAGAACACGCTCAGCAGCACACCGCGCGGCAACGATAAAAAGTCTAATAATTTCAATGTATTATCCGGCGCTTCAAAACCACAAGAAAGCAAATATACGGCAAATGAACAAACACTCAAACCAATGGCGCTGATTGGTACATACACCACGCTGACCTCACCTTTAAGCAATTTGTTGCAAAAAACAGAACCAACGCCGACACCAACCGAAAATAATACTAAAAACATGGTGACCACGGATTTTTCAGTATTAAAAACTTTACTGCATAAAGGGAATAATTCGGTTAAGAAAAAGACTCCTAAAATCCAAAACCACGTCGCGCCAATAATTGTGCGGAAAACAATAGGATGTGACCGTATCAGGCTGATATTTTTCTTTATCTGCCGCCCCAAATTAAAGTCAATTTTCAAATCCGGCTGCACGCCTGTCACCTGCGGAATTTTATACGCCGAAACAACTCCTGCGACAGCGCATATAACTAACAAAAACACACTGGCATAAACCGGTAATAACGTACCTAAAACAGAACCTAAAATAATAGAAATATACGTACTGGCCTCAACATAAGCATTGCCGGCAACCAACTCATTTGCTTTTAGCAATTGCGGCAGCATCGCATATTTAATCGGTCCAAAAAATGTAGACTGCAACCCCATCAAAAACAGCATAAAAATCAACGGCAGCGGACTATTAAACAAAAATATAATTCCGGCCCCTATCATTAAAAACAACTCGATAATTTTCAAAATTCTGGTCAATTTTGAACGGCTGTATTTGTCTGCGAGCAGCCCCGCAAAGGCCGAAAATAAGAAATACGGCAAAATAAAGACACCAGCCGCAAGATTGGCATAAATATTGACTGTTTGCGTATCAGCCATCAGCTTATACGCCACAAAAACCATCAATGTGTTTTTGAAAAGATTATCATTAAAAGCCCCTAAAAACTGGGTAGCCAAAAGCGGGAAAAACTTTTTTTCCCGCCAAATTTTATCTGCCATAAGTCCACCTTTTGTTTAGTTAAAATTCCAATTCAAGCCCATTAGCGCACGATAATCATTTGCCTGTTTTTGATGTTCTGGATTGATTCTCACATCAAATTCAGAACGCACGCTCAAACTTTCGTTAAAATCATGGCTTGCATACATCGTCAATTTATATTCTCGGGCTTCTGGTTTCAAAGCTGCTTTATAACGATTGAAATACACTTCATCAGAATAATTGTCACGTCCTTGCGGAAAGTTTACTGATAAAGTACCGTCAACAACCCGCAGCGGAGAAGACACTCCAAAACCAAATTCTGTTTGCTTGCTTACCTTGTAGTTAGCGTCAAAAGCAAAACTTTCGCTGGTCAAAGCCGAGGTTTCGAGCAAATTAGAAGCAAAGGATTGACCTTGAGTGTACCCTCTATAATAGCTTCCGCTCAAAGTCAAACGAGGACTAACAAACCAAGACGCTTTAACACCGGTATTATATGTGCTGCTGTCTTGAGTGTTAAAAGCGCCATTGCCGTTCAAACCTAATGCAGCCGCTTCCTCATATAGCAAACCATTCATTAAACTAAAGCCAAATTTTTCGCCCTTGTGCAGCTGTAGCTCCGAATTTAGCGCATATGCTTGTTTTTTGAATGAACTATCCTGATAACTGCTGTCGCCGTCATATAAACCATTGCGGCCGGTAACTGCCTCAAATTTCAGACCTGCGTTTTTACTAAAAGCAAAAGTGTTGTACACACCATACGCATTTTGAAAAGCCATAAACGGATTCTTTGTTGCCGCAGCAAAAGAACCGCCGTTTTCATACTTAGTATTTTCACTAAAATAAAAGCCCGACTTTGAGTTACCATTCTGATAATCAGCTTGCATAAATCCAAGACCGTTACCCTTGATACTTCCAGCGCTGCCGCTATAGGTAAAGCTCAATCCGCCTTGCTGAACATTGGTTGTTTTGGCTGATTTTGCTATTTGATAAACATCATTTTTCAAATTTTTATATCCGCCATGTGTCACCGAAATGTAATTGGCTGTAGACATAGCAAACGGACGCGCATATTTATCAAACGCCGTCACCGTTTTTGGCAAGGCTTTTTGCATTGCATTTTTAAATGTTGACGGAACATTCAAATGAGTCTGGCTAAGATTTAACATTCCATCAGATAAACTGCTGCCAGCTGCGGTTGTTATGCCGTTATTTGAAATATAAGTATTTACGGCAGCTCCCAAATCCAATAAACCTGCCCCATATTTTTCTGCAGTATAGCCGTCGGAAGCATTATTCTTATTTGCAGTTTCCAACATCAAAGAAATTATTTCTTGTGAAGACATATACGGATAAGCGCCTTTCAAAAAGGCATAACTTCCGCTAACAACTGGAGCAGCCTGAGAAGTTCCAGCCAAGCCCACATATTCATAAGTGCTGCCAGGCTGTCCTACGCTGTTAATCACCGCCTTAGTGACTTTATCATTTCCATCGCCCCCAGGAGCAGTAATGCAATAACCTTTAGTAACACCGCATTGGTTAGAAAATTCAGATAATTTATATGACTCTAACTTATTTCCGTTCATAGTCACATCAGCAGCTACAACTACCAACATTTGCAAATCAGAATATCTTTTTTCCAACAATTTTAAGCCTGCACGTAAATTTGGCTGAGTTTTAGCACTATTGCCGGCAGCTTTTATCAAAACCATACCATCTTTATATGTTATTCCGGTCACGCTGTTCGTCTTATCTTCATAATGAGCAATAATATTATCATAAGCTTTCAGCTCATCTGTATCAATTAAATTAATATTATCATTGATTTTTGAAGCGTTTATATCATCTGTAGTATCAAGCCCAAAGCTCATATTAACTACAGAAACACCATCTGCCAACAGCTTATTCAAAGGATCAGCCAAACTAGACATTAAATCCCAACGAACAGCCGTAATTGTCGTATTGGCACCGGCCACGCCCATATTGCCTTTACCATCAATGTTCGCACCGATAATTCCGGCAACATTCGAGCCATGTAAAACACCACCTAAATTTCCAAGCTTTACATTTGTTAAATTTGGATAAAAATAATACTGCAGCTTGTCCCAATCATAATTTTGAGCATAACTAGCTGCCCAGCGATTATAGCAAATTTCCGCAGTATCTCCGCTTTTACACCCCATATATCTCGATATCTTACTTTTTCCGTTTGCATCTGAAAGCTGCACTTTGAGAGAACAACTATCATCGGAGCATTGTACTTTTTCAGAAGCGTCATAAGTCCAGCAATTTGTAGTATCACCGGCTAAACACGGCCCATAATCAAAATTGTATCCGCTTACCTTAGAGCCCTCGCCCACAGCAAATTCCGAATGATTTCCCCATACGCCGGAATCTATCACTCCGACATTTACATTTTTCAGTTTGGCCGCAAAATTTCCATTGCTGTCAGTTCCATAAAAATGTTTATAGGCTTCGGCAGCATTTATAGCGCCCAAATAATTTACAGTAGAACTACCTACAAACTGAATATTGTCGTCTGAATATTCTTTATTATTTTCAAAATATGAATCATCTAACTGTTTTACAATCTCACCATAAGTATTAGTCACCGGTTCAAGTTTGGTATTCCAATCACGAGAAGAATCCGTTGAACCATTATTTCCAGGAGTATAATCTACATTTGAACCACTGCCGCTATCATCACCGCTGCCAGTTTCACTGGAACTACCGCCGCTACCCCCATCAGAAAAAGCAAACAGTCCGGCCACACTGGCACCCAAAAGTGTCAAACCGCCATATTTTAAATACTTGTTTTTCAAATCCGTTCTATAGATTTTCTCGGCAGTTTCCATACAAGGAGCTTTATCATCAGCCCCATATTTATACAACAGATTATATGCATCATCATCGCCTTTGCTTTTAGCGCGACATAAGGCTGATAATCCACGCTCATCGGTAATATCGATAGAATATCCCAAATTTAGCAGCTGCTGAATTTTTTGTGGCTTATTTTCTAGAGCAGCACGATAAAAAGCATCTTGAATAGAACTATTAAAACGCGGCGGTATCACCGTTGCCGACCTTGCTTGAGGTGCACATAAAACTCCTGTCAATGCCAAAATTGTAAAATATTTGCGTGTATTCATGGTCATATCCTTATATTTATTTTTGCCAAGTGTATACCTAAGGTTTAAAAAAAAGATTAAAAAAAATCTGTTATTTCGCTAAAATATAACAATTGACTTTTGTTGTTAAAAAAGTTAGCTTTAATAAGTAATTAACAAGGAGCAAAAAATGAATCGCATAAAGTTAAAAGCAGACAGCCAGTATCTTATTCCCAAACATTTGCTAACCCGTTTGGTCGGTTTTTTTGCCGGCGCTAAAATGGGCGGTTTAACCACAGCAATGATAAATAGCTTTATCAAACATTACAAAGTTAACACCAAGGAAATTATTGGCAAACCGGAAGAATACAAAACTTTTAACGATTTTTTTGCCCGTCAAATTCAGCCGGACGCACGTCCTATCAACATGACAGACAATGTGTTGGTTTTTCCGGCAGATGGTAAAATAAGCCAATTCGGCGCTATTGAAGATAAATTTATGCTGCAGGCAAAAAATCACTATTACACCGTAAACGCCTTGCTTGCCAATAGTCCGGAAGCCAAACTTTTTCAAAACGGAGATTTTATTACCACATATCTTTCTCCCAAAGACTATCACCGTGTACATATTCCTTTTGACGGCACTCTGACAAAAATGATTCATGTTCCCGGAGACTTATTTTCGGTCAATAAATTCAATGCCGAACACATTCCGGAGCTTTTTGCCCGCAACGAACGCGTTATTTGTTTTTTTGATACTTCAATCGGCAAAATGGCTGTCGTTTTGGTGGGAGCAACTATTGTCCGCAGTATTTCTACCGTTTGGTCAGGAGTTGTTGCTCCTAGCAAGAACAAAGATATCAGCGTGTATGATTATACCGATAACAACAAGAGTTTTACTAAAGGTGTGGAAATCGGCAAATTTTTTATGGGAAGCACAGTTATCTGCCTGTTTGAAAAAAATAAAATCAAATTCAATGAAGATATGTTGGCTGGTCAGCCTACCCGCGTTGGCATGGCAATGGCCGAAGTAAAATAGTTTTACACAGCATTTATTTGAAATTACCCCTCCAAAAAAACACCGTCCTATTTTTATAGAACGGTGCGAGGTGTCTAGGTTTTGTTACGAATTATTTGCCGTAAAATGCTTTTTTATAAACTTCCAAAACCAATTCTTTGCTGCAAGGACGAGGATTGCCGCCGGTGCAAACATCGGCCATGGCTGCATCTGACAACGCTTCCAAATCTTCTTCTTTAACATTGATATCTCTTAATGTTTCCGGAATATTTACGTCTTTTTTAAGCTGTTTCACAGCTTCAATAGCAGCCTTGCGATATTCTTCCTGCGACATTTTATCAACGCCTTTAACCCCCATTGCGCGAGCAATTTCGCGGAATTTTTCACCGGTATACGGAGCATTAAATTCCATAACATATGGCAATAAAACTGCGTTAGCCACACCATGCGGAGTGTTATAAAACGCGCTGAGCGGGTGCGCCATGCCATGAACAACACCCAAACCAACATTAGAAAATGCCATACCAGTCATATATTGACCAAGCGCCATATCTTCACGGCCTTTCGGGTCATTTTCCACAGCTTTACGCAGCGAACGAGAGATAATTTCAATAGCTTTCAGGTTCAAAGTATCGGCCAACTCCCATGAAGCCAAAGTTGTGTAGCCTTCAATGGCGTGTGTCAAAGCGTCCATACCCGTAGCCGCAGTCAATCCTTTTGGCATAGAAGACATCATCTCAGGGTCCACGATTGCCACAACCGGAATATCATGCGGGTCAACACAAACAAATTTGCGGCGTTTTTCTTCATCGGTAATCACATAGTTGATAGTGGTTTCGGCAGCAGTGCCGGCAGTGGTGGCAATGGCAATAACCGGAACGCTCTTATGCTTGGTCGGAGCTACACCTTCCAAAGAAACAACATCGGCAAATTCCGGATTGTTGATGATTATACCAATACCTTTGGCTGTGTCTTGCGGAGAACCGCCGCCAATAGCAATCATATAATCGGCTCCGGCTTTTTTAAAAGCCTCAACGCCGTCTTTAACCACAGTTACACTCGGATTGGCTTTTACTTTGTCATAAATTGCATAAGCCATATTGTTTTTATCCAGCAAGTCGGTAATTTTTTTCACCACACCGAATTTTACCAAATCGGCATCGGTGACGATTAGTGCTTTTTTAAAGCCGCGGGCTTTAGCCTCGGTAATTACTTCATCTTTAGCCCCAAATCCGTGATAGCTGGTTTCATTTAACATAAAACGTTTTGCAGTCATAGTTGATTCCTTTCATAAAAATTATTAAATCCTTATGTTTTAAATATATAGCAAAAATTGTTTAGCAACAGGTTAATTTTACAGCAAAAAAGCGGCTCATTCAGAACCGCTTTTTCTATGTCGTTTTACGTTATTTTTATAACGGAAGCAACGGTGACCAAGCTGGGTCAGAGGCTTCGGCCGGAGTTACAATGCGACGTTCGTTATAACCGGTCAAATCAATACTATACAAACGTACCGGAGAACCTCTGTCTTGGCGGAAGTACATCAGCACACGGCCGTTTGGCGACCAGGTAGGACCTTCTACCAAATAACCGTCAGCCAAAATACGTTCGCCTGTTCCGTCCGGATACATCACCCCAATATAAAACGCGCCGTTTACCATTTTTGTAAAGGCAATATAGTCGCCGCGCGGAGACCATACCGGCGTAGCGTAACGGCCTTTGCCAAAACTGATACGTTCAACATCACTGCCATCGGCATTCATAACATAAAGCTGTTGATTGCCGCCGCGGTCAGAGTTAAACACAATTTTGTTGCCGTCAGGAGAATAGCTTGGCGATGTGGAAATAGCGCCACCATACGTAATCTGGCGGGTTTTACGGGTTCTGATATCCATCTCATAAATATTTGTTGAACCATGATTAGCATAACTGAGTAGAACTTTTGAACTATCAGGAGAAAATACCGGCGCAAAAGTCATACCTGGGAAATTACCCAAAACTTGACGGCGGTTTGTATCCAAATCCAGCATATAAACACGCGGACTGTTGCCAACAAATTCCAAATAAGTAATTTTTTGCATATTCGGCGAAAAACGCGGTGTCAAAACCAAGTTTCTGCCGTCTGTTAAAAACTTATGATTTTCACCATCTTGGTCCATCATAGCAAGGCGTTTAATCCGGCGAGTAGCACGTCCGGTTTCCGAAACATAAACCACACGGGTATTGAAATAGCCTTTGTCACCGGTCAAGCGTTCATAAATTGCATCAGCCACCACATGGGCGATTCGGCGCCAGTTGCTTTTGGTGGTAGTAAACGATTTACCGATAAGCTGCTGTTCTGCCGTAACATCCCACAAACGAAAATCAACACGGATTTTATCCCCCGGCAGCTCAACAATTTGGCTTTGCACCAAAGCTTGTGACTTTATAGCTTGCCAGTTTACAAACTTTGGCTGTTGGTCAATAGAAGTTAAGGTTTCAATATAGCTGTTAGTCGGCAAAATTTTAAACAAACCGCTTCTATCCAAATCAGCGGCTATAACTTCACGCACCTTATCACCATAATCATTACCAATAATTTTAGTAAAAATATTGCCGTTACTGCCTATCATTTCTGGAATAGCAATCGGCATCGGATTACGAGTAGCACCGCGAACATCAATTTCCAGCTCGGCCTGAGCAGGAGTAATAATCAATGTTAAAAGCGCTGCAAAAACATATTTTAATTTCATTGCTTTACACCTTTAGAACTAATTAAAATTTCAACTGAATTTACAATATACATATTAGTGTAAATAGTAAAGCTAAAAAAGAGTTTATAGGCATAATTATGCAGCTCTTTTTAGTTGACAAACATACTTATTCCGCATAGCTTTGTGAAAAAGGAAAACATTATGAATATTGCAGAATTTAAAAATACTTTGCCTCAATACAAAGCCCTGCTGGGTGTTGATTATGGTTCTAAAAGAATGGGATTAGCGGTCTCGGATTTAGGACGCAGCATTGCGACTTCGTACAAAATTTTATACCGCGGAGAATGGCAAAAAGACGTAAACGAACTCAAAAAAGTTATTACCGAAAAAGAAATCGGCGGTCTGGTCTATGGTTTGCCTCTGCAAATGAACGGCGAAGAAGGCGCTATTGCGCAAGAAGTCCGCGCTTTTGCCCAAAAATTGGCTCAAGAAATTGATTTACCATATATTTTTTGGGATGAACGCCTTTCTTCCTCGGCCGTGGAACGTTTTTTAATAGAAGAAGTAGATATGTCGCGAGGCAAGCGCAAAAAAATTCTGGACGCGTCTGCGGCAGCATATATTCTGCAAGGCGCATTAGATGCCATAAGTTTTTGTCGCTAATCAAAATGTCCGCCTTTTGAGCGGACACTTTACTATAAAGAATTTTTCACTTCACTATTCAGCACTGTTTTTTTCAACAGTAACATCTGTCAAACGGAAATATTCAAATTCTCCGTCCGCCAAAATTTTGAAACGGCTGCGGCTTTTAGCAACCATCGCTGTTGCTTCGGCTCCGCCTTCATAAACAACAGCTCCCGTTTTATCATGAAAAGTTACCGAAATCAGGATTCTGGCGATATCATTATCTGTGTCATTTTCCAAATAGCCACAAACAGCGTTATCGCATTTATACATACCATAAACTTTTACGCCGTCTTTGTTATAGCTGTTTAACTCTTCTTTTTCTTTTAATTCATCAGAATGATTTTCATCAGCTATGCTATTTTCTGCCGTAGTTTCCGAACCGGACGGAATAGCAGTCCAACCCAATCCTAAAGCAGCAACAACCACCAAAACCATAGGGATTTTTTTCCCTTGAATTTCTAGATATTTCCCTTTAAGGCTTTTTTTATAAACTGAAGAAAAAAGATGAAAAACTTTTTTAGTCAATTGAAAATATTTTCTATCTTTTGCCAACACACCTATTTCTTTTGCTTCTTCAAGCAAAGTTTCGGTATTCAAATCATTTTTTGTTTCATTTGCCATTGTATTATCCTTCAAATATGAAACAGATTAATTTTATTTTTTACATTAAATATAAAATACTGAAAAAATCGTAAATAAAATAAAAAAATATCATATACAAACAAAAAAACAGACCGTTTTTTATAAACAGTCTGTTTTATTTGTTAAATTAATGACTTAATTATCAAACAACGGCACGCCGCGCGTCAAACGAATACGCTGTGTTTCGATAGTGGTCGACAAATTCATTTTACCGCTTTTGATAATACCGCGAACCTGATCGCCTTTAGAGCTATCTGGATTTGCAAACACATATTCAATTTTAGCTCGTTTTGGCACGCCGACCAAAGTTTGGTGCAACACCGCCAAAATACCGTTACCCACCAAATCATAGGCCATTTCTTCAGAAATACCGGTTGCCGCAGCATATTTTACAATAGACTGAATCGCATCTGTAACCGTGCTGGCGTGAATTGTAGACATAACCAAGTGCCCCGAAATAGCGGCACGCAAAGCTTCTGAAGCAATTTCCGGATCACGAATCTCACCTAGGTATACATAACGAGGTTTAGAACGCAGCATTGATTTTAAACCTGCTTCCCAAGAGCCACCCGGAGGTGTCATTTGTTTGCAGATTCCGAGTTCGCCATTAACCGTATGATAAGTTCCGTCAAGAGGCATTTCGACAGGATCTTCCAACGTAAAGGCATAACCGCCGTCACGAATTAAAAACTCGCGCAAAAGAGCAGAAAGAGTGGTAGTTTTACCAGAACCGGTAGTACCGGCCAATAAAATCAAACCAGGAGCGCCGCTCAAAGATTTCAAATAGCGTAAAAGATGTTCTTCAATACCAAGTTTATTAATATCTGGTACGGTGTGAGGCATTTTACGGGCGCAGTATTGCTGACCTTCCAAAGTCACGGTGCGCTCCACACGATAATTCAAGCCTTTAAATTTAACTTGATAGCTTGGATTGTGCCCGTCATACGTATTCATAACTTGCTGTAAAAATTCATCATAATCATCTGGATGTACCTGCACCAATCCGCTTGGAGTTTTACGTCCCCAAATATAAGCCGTACCGTCTGGAATAATATATATATCAGAAAAATCTGTATCATTAACTGTTGCCATTTTTTTGTTCCTACTTGTTAAATTAGTATCTTGAGAATAATTTTATTTTATTAAGTTTTGGTTAAACCTGCAACATTTAATAAAAAAGCAAAGTTATCCACAGTTTAAGCAGCAAAAATTAGAGTTCTAGCCCCCATAATAAATATTAGTATCCTCAAAGATACTGCTAATTTTACGTTATTAAACTTTACGCTACCAAGGCTATATGATAAAATTAAAAACAGTAATTTAATTTTATAAAGGAACTGTTATGAAAAAAATATCTGCAGCCGCTGCTGTGGCTTTGTTGGCTAGTATAGGCAATGCTAACGCCGCCGGCTATCAATTAAATGAATTTTCCGTAACCAATTTGGGGCGTTCTTTTGCCGGTATTGGTGTTGCCGGAGACGATTATTCGGCTTTGGGATACAATCCTGCCGGTATGACTTTAATGAAACGTTCAGGCATGCAAGCCGGTTTAACCATGACTGAAGTTGCCTCTAAAATCCGCGGCATTGGTGACCAATCAGGTAAAAAAACAGATATGGATTTTATGATTCCGCTGCCAAGTATGTTTGGACAATATAATGTAAACGACAAGCTGTTTTTAGGCGCCGGCATCTATGTTCCGTTTGGTTTGGCCACACGCTATGGCCACGACAGCTTTATTGCCAAAGATAAAAATGGTGTACGCCGTTCCGAATTAGAAGTTGTTGACGGCAATATTTCAGCCGCCTACAAAGTTGATAATCACTTATCATTGGGTGTGAGCGGTATTCTGCGTCATATTAAAGGTAAATTGACTTCTAATTTGAATAGTCTTCTTCCTAATTTGGGATATAGTGATTTTAAGGTTTCCGGTTGGTCAACAACTATGAACTTGGGTGCAATGTATGAGTTTGATGAAGATACCCGTATCGGCTTGTCTTATCGCTTTAAGAGTACTCAACGTACCACAGGTCATCACACAATTTCGGTTAATCCGATGTACGCAGCTTTCATGGGGGTTGATAATCGTTATGATTCTGTTTCTGATCCTGAACTTCCGGCAAGCTGGATTTTATCCGGTTATCATAAGTTTGGTGAAAAATGGGGTACAACCGCAACCGTTAAATATACACAATGGCATCGTTTCCACGTATTTCCGGCTTATTCCGATAATCCGTTAAGACCTGATTTGGGCGTACAATATCGTTGGAAAGACGCTTGGAACTTTGCTTTGGGACAAGATTATTATCTGAATGAAAATTGGACATTGCGCGCTGGTTTGGCTTGGGACCAATCTCCTGTTCCAAACAGCACATACCGCACAAATCGTATTCCTGACACCGACCGTTTATGGACCTCTTTCGGTGTAAGTTATGCCACCGGAAATCATCAGTTTGACTTTGGTTACGCCCACTTGTTTATGATGCATGGTAAAGTTTGGAACTCTGCCGAAAAAGATACCAATGCAAAATACAAGAGCTATAGCAATATGTATGCTTTGCAATATCAATATAAATTTTAAGCAAACTGATATCTGTTTTATTAAAAATCCGCAATTCTATTGCGGATTTTTTTGTAACTTGTTTTTATAAAGTTTCAACATCACAGGTTCACAAAACACTTTACATCACTATTAGAATTTATCCATTTTTATGCAAAGTTTGTCTGAATATTTTCCTAACCTTCTTCACCTCTGATATCTTAATTTAATGCCACCAAAGGCAAAATAGTTACAGATTTTCATCAATTTTCTTTATTTCCCGCGGTTTTTCTTCCTTAACAGGAGTAGAACTTTCATCTGTTGTGACGACTTTGTCTTCAAGTTCGTCCATCAGCTTATCCAAATCTGAGGTTTCATCTTTTTTGTAGCCCTCTTCTTTTGCTTCAGCCTCACCTTCCACTTTTGGCTGAACCAGCTTATTAAATAATTCCTCGCCACTTTTTTTCAGTACATCGCTGGCAGCATCTGTTGCTTTATTTAATTTTTCGGCCGAAGAAGGCTCTTCGTCTTTTGCTTTTTTCTCATCAACTTTTTCATCGGTCTTAGCAGCGACTACCCCCAAAGTTTCGCCCTTGGCTTTCAAATCATCAAACCATTTTTCCGGTATCAAGCCTTTAATCGGACCTGCTGCGTCTCCGGCAAGTTTGAAATAGCGAGATTCGGCAAACACGCCTTTTTGAGATTCTTCCGGAATCAATGAAGAAATCATAATTTGGAGCAAAATCACAATAACCACACCACGGAAAATACCAAAAATAAATCCCAAAATTCTATCCAGCGAGCTCAGTTTGCTAAAACGGATTTGCGTGCTGATTTTATCGGCTGCCAAAACCCAAAAAATACAGAACATTATCAAAATAACCATACCGGAAACAAGTCCGGACAACACTTCTGACGCAATGTATTTTTTCATTATCGGATCAACCACCGGCAACAAATAATAAACCGAAACGCCGGCCAAAACCCACCCTATGATAGACAGCAGTTCTTTAGTGACACCGCGTGCAATGGCAACCAAGGCCGAAACGCCGACAATTACCAAAAAAACCACATCTAAATTGTTTAATTGCTCCATTTTTTTGCTCCTAATTAAACCAATTAATCAAACGATGAACATTGCCGATTTCATAGCATGAAAGTTCATAATTTTTTGCGCCTTTATCTTTTTTATCCTTACCGAACGACGGCGGAATAATAGCACTAACAAAACCAAGTTTATGCGCTTCTTTCATACGCAGATTAGGCTGGCTCACGGCTCTTATTTCTCCAGATAGTCCGATTTCGCCAAACACCACCATATCCGCAGGCAGAGGTTTGTTGGTGAGCGACGATATAACCGCCATGGCAACTGCCAAATCAGCGGCCGGTTCAGTAATTTTCAAGCCTCCGGCTATGTTCAAATAAACATCGTGCGAACTAAAATTCATACTGCAGCGAGCTTCCAAAACCGCCAAAATCATTGACAAGCGGTTAGAATCCCAGCCCACAACAGCTCGTTTTGGCGTTGAATAACCGCTAGGGCTGACCAATGCCTGAATTTCCACCAGCAGCGGACGAGAACCTTCTATACCGGCAAAAACGCACGAACCAGAAACATTTCCCTGTCTTTCAGCCAAGAACAACGCCGACGGATTTTCTACTTCCACCAAACCTTTATCCTGCATTTCAAAAACACCTATTTCATCTGTCGCGCCATAACGGTTTTTAACCGCGCGTAAAATTCTAAAATGATGTCCGCGCTCACCTTCAAAATACAAAACCGTATCAACCATATGCTCTAAAACTCGCGGTCCGGCAATTTCTCCTTGCTTTGTCACGTGTCCAACTAAAAACAGTACAAACCCCTTGCGTTTAGCCAGTTTTATCAGCTCATAAGCGCAGGCTCTAACCTGTCCAACGCTACCAGGAGTGGATTCTACCTCGTCCAAATACATCGTCTGAATAGAATCAATAATCACCACAGCCGCATCTGTTTTTTCCAGCGTGGCAATAATATTGCGTACATCAGTGGCGCTAGCCAAATTAACCGGACTATCAGCCAAACCTAAACGGCTGGCGCGTATACGCACTTGGTCAATAGCCTCTTCGCCAGAAATATAATAGCATGGATAATGCTCATTTTTGTTTGCTAAACCAGCACATACTTGCAACAACAACGTCGACTTGCCAATACCAGGGTCGCCGCCAACCAAAATCACCGACCCCGGAACCAATCCGCCGCCCGTTACGCGGTCAATTTCATTAATTCCGGTCTGCAAACGGGCATAGGTGTTTTGTTCTCCTTTAAGCGGCACAAAATCTATAATTTTACCTTCTTTGCGTGGATTAATTTTAGAAAAGCCGTCATTTTTTTGTACTTCTTCAACAATAGAGTTCCATTCGCCGCAAGAATCACACTTGCCCTGCCAGCGCGGATAAGTCGCACCACAGTTTTGACAAACATACAAACTGACACTTTTCTTTGCCATGACTATACTTCCATTTTTATCGGCCCTTGCGAGCTTCCGTGAATAAATTGCTGTAAATATGGATTTTCAGACTTATCCATTTCTTTCACCGTACCAGACCAGATTATTTTTCCCTGATAAAGCATGGCGATTCTGTCGGCAATTTTACGCGCCGACGCCATATCATGTGTAATTGTCAAGGTTGTAGCCCCCAAACCGCGAGCCGATTCGATAATCAAATCATTGATAACATCAGCCATAATCGGATCCAAACCTGTTGTCGGCTCATCAAAAAAAATAATTTCCGGACGACAGATAATAGCCCGTGCCAAACCAACACGTTTTTGCATACCGCCTGAAAGTTCAGCCGGCGATAAATCGGCCACATCGGGCGCCAAACCAACCTGACGCAACACACGAATAGCCGCAACCTTGGCTTGTTTGCGTGATTTTTCGCCTTTTTGCAATAACCGAAAAGCCACGTTTTCCCACACACTCAAGCTATCAAACAATGCCGCACCCTGAAAAAGCATACCCATTTTTTCATGGATATCTTTTTTTGTGCCGATTGTTTCTTCATCATCAATTTTTATAGAACCGCAATCCGGTGTCAACAAGCCTTGTATGCACTTAATCAAAACAGATTTTCCTGTACCTGAACCGCCGATAACAACTAAAGATTCGCCTTTTTTAATATCTAAATCCACGCCGTCAAGCACTTTTTTCTTGCCAAACGCTTTATATAAATTACGAATTTCTATTTTATTTTCACTCATGGCGCACCTTATTTAGAAAAGAAAATTTCAGTAATCAAATAGTTAAAAATCAAAACTAAAATAGACGATGAAACCACCGCGTTGGTTGTGGCCTCGCCCACACCTTGCGCACCGCCTTTAGAGCGATAGCCATGATAGCAGCCCATAATAGAAATAATAAAGCCAAAAACGCCGGCTTTCACCATACCGGAAATAACATCAATAGCCTGTAAATTCATCATAGTTGCATTAATATAATTTGCCGGATTAAAATCTAATTTATAAACGCCGACAACATAACCGCCAAAAATACCGATAATATCCCCAAACAACACCAGCAAAGGCATAACCACCACACCGGCCCATAATCTTGGCGCCATCAAATAACGAAACGGATTGGCCGACAATGTAACCAACGCGTCAATTTGTTCTGTAACCCGCATTGTGCCAATTTCTGCTGCCATAGCCGCGCCAATGCGCCCAGCAACCATCAAGGCTGATAAAACCGGAGCCAGCTCACGAGTTACTGAAATCAAAACCACCGTCGCCACAGCGCTTTCGGCGCCGAATTTAGAAAAACCAGAATAAGTTTGAATAGCAATAACCATACCGGCAAACAAGGTTGTCAATCCCACAACCGGCAACGAATAGAAGCCCATATTCAAAAATTGGCTCACAAATAATTTCAGATAAAACGGCGGAACAAAACAGTTATATACCGACTTTGCCACAAAACGTGTAAAAGCCCCAAGTTCTAACACAAAAGAAAGCAGCGGTTTACCCAAAAGCTGTAAAAAAGCTTCTATATTTTTCTTCAGCATATTCAATTTTCCTATTCTGTTTGCAAAAGATTATCACGAAGTTTCACAATAATCTTTTCCAAAATTGTTGCGTCTTCAGCATACAAATCTATTGCGGGAATTTCAACACCTAAAATATTTTCGCACTTATTTTTTGGCAGACGTTCCAAATTTTCTTTAGACTGCACCAAATTGACCACTAGATTGATTTCTGCTTCTTTTTCAAATTCATACCTAGAAATTCCCACATTTCGAATTTCCAACAAACCTCTGATATTGAGCGGCGCGCTGCCAAAAAGCATATTATTGCGTGTTTCCAAGGCCACCACATCATCTGCCACCAAAACCGCGTTTTTATTTTCAATAAATTTCAATGCCAATTCCGATTTACCGCTACCAGACTTGCCTTTAAATAAAATTCCTTTATTTTTCCATAGCACCAAAGAGGCGTGCACTGTGCATAACTCAGACATTTTCTAACCGTTTTTGCTTATTGTCGTCTGTTGCCGAGATAGTAATTTTTCTTCCATCTTCAGTCATTTCTATTTGGACATTCCACATATTACGCGGAGAAAAAGCCCCCATTCTTTCCGGCCATTCCACTAAACTAACGCCGGAATAAAAAGCCTCTTCCACGCCTAGCTCAAAAATTTCGGACGGTTTTTCCAAACGATACAAATCATAGTGATAAATATCAAACGCCTCAGCGCTATAAGTTTGCAGCAAAGTAAACGTTGGACTAGGAACTTCTTTGGCTCCGGTCAGCTTTTGAATAAAAGCTCGGGCAAAAACACTTTTACCCGCCCCTAATGTTCCATTTAGCGCCCATATATCGCCTTGTTCGCTAATTTCTGCCAATTTTTCGGCCAACGCTATTGTGTCAGCCTCGCTATGAGAAACAAAAACCTTTTCCATTAAAACCACCCGTCAAAATTTAACCAATCCGAACTTTTATTTACCTCTATTTCCGCTCTTCTTTTTTGCAGTTTACGCCAATCTGCCGGACGATAAAAGCGCCCATTCCACATACCTTGCAAGTCATTCCGCGCCTGTCTTTCATAAGGAAGATAAATATCGGTATTTTTGGTATACGCAACAGCCCAGCCGGCACCGACTATCGCAGCTCCGATATCATGTTGCCCCAAAAAACAAACACCGGTTGCGCGGCGATTTATCACATCACCAACAATTCGGCATTCAACTTCTTGTTCATGTATCCAATCTTGCAGCCATGTAATAGCCTTTTGACCGCAGTGATACGATATTCCTTTAGAATTGGAACATATCTGCTCAGAATTCGGCGCATCAACGCCCAACAGTTTCACACGTATGCCTTTAATTTTTAGCACGCTGCCTGTTATCACCCTTGGAACGCCTTTCAAAGCAGGATAGTTCATTGGGTTAAAGCTATTTATCTGCTCCGGTTCTTGTTTTGCGCCAAACAATCCCGAAACTTTAGAAAAAAAACCACCGTCATCTTCGGACGGTGTTGCATTAACAACAGAACCATTGTTTCCATCTGTTCCGATTGGTTCTAAATCTGCCATTTGTCCATTTTGTTGCTGAGCCTCCGCATATTCAACAGAAGGCTCATTGGCGCTAAAAAATTTATCTCCTAATTTCTGAGTTACAGAGTCTGAACCCAGCATTCCCAAAGAATATAAAATAAACCACACAACGCCGCCTATCACGAGCAGCGCCATCGACATACTCATGGCAGACCAAATAATTTTCAAGAATATATAAAGGACAATAAGACCAATAACCACGCTTACAAAGCCCATTCCTTGCAAAGATGTGCTGTCACTTTGCGTGCCTGCCCCGCCAAAATGTATCAACGCAGCAAAAACAACCAACAATATTATATTTTTCAACAAAGACATTTACTTAACCTTTTCCAATATCTGCTACATTAGAACATAATTTTTTTTCTTATGCAAGCTATTTATACAGCTTTGGCAGCAGCTCTTCCGCTTCATTTTTATTTTTATGACCGGAACTGTTTCTTATAGCCTGCAAAATTATTGCTGTGTTTAAAGACACATTTTCTCCTCCATATAATATTTTATTTAAATTTTGCAGCTGATTTTCAAAATTATCTTGTTTAACAGCTTTAGCCAAATCCTGTAAATTGCTTATATTTGCATCTTTAAACACAGTATTGCCCCACAAAATAAGGTTATCGCGCAAAGCTCTGTAATCCTTATTATCCAAATTGCGGCGAATAATTGATTTCCAATCTGTCCGACTTTTAGTTTCTTTTTTTTCTGCAGTTTGCGGATGTCTAAACAGAAAACTTATGAGTAATCCGGCCAAAAATGCAACAATTACCCAAATCAAAATTTTTTCGTCAGACACCAAGTTTTGTGGCGTAATTTCTGTCTTTTCCGTTTTTTGTTCTGTCACCTGAGTTTTTGTATTTTCAGCTGGCATACTCTTAGTTTCCGGCTCAACCGAATGACCTTCCACAAAAACTTTTTCCGCCGGAATAACTGCCGTTTCTATTTTTTTTGTTCTGACATTAAACCATTGTAATTTAAGCTCCGGTAGAATTTGCTCGCCGTTTTTTTGCGGAATATAAACCACTCTGGTCACGGCTTGCGAAACAACTTTATCTTTTATCACTTCGGTATTAAACTGTGGATTTTCCGGATAAAGCTTAAAATTTTTATCATCAGTAAATGACAATTCCGGTAACTGTGTATCGGCCACGCCTAAAACCGTCAGAGCAATTTCGCGGGCCACGGTTTCTCCCACCATAAATAAAGGCTTTTTCTCGGTCCACATTGCTTCAAACTTCAAATTTTCTGCCGGCAGCCACCAATTTTGCCCATAATCAGCAACTTCGGGCAAAACATTTATCTGTGCAGTTTTAGAATACAGCTCAACCGGCTTTTGCGTACCGAAAACATCATTAATATCCATGCTCATAAATTGAAACAAGCTATTGAATCCTTGCTGCAGCAAAGGATGTTTATTTATCTTATCCGCACTGATATAAAAACCGTTTATTTTTGCCGTTGGAAGTTCCAAATTTCCGCTCTTTTGCGGAAACAGGGCATAATAAAATTTTATAACCCTTTCGCCGTTTACATTGTTAACTTCATAATTTTTCAACTCTTTTATCAGCCAATTGTCAGCATTGACAAATTGCGGCGCAGATGTCAATTGCAAACCGATTTTATCATGAATTGTCAAAACGGCGTTAACTTCTTGCTGTATATAAGGATTAGTGTTGTCTATCTCTAAATCAACCGAAAATTTTGTGGCTTCCGCTAACTGATTATCATTTTTAACATTTCCTTGTTTACCCACTCCGGCAACCGCGCTCCCTGCAGGCAAAACTTCGATGGTTATCGGTTGGCTCGTATACTTTCCAACTTTTATTGCCGGTATGGTAACTTTTCCCTCATGCTTTGGCAGCAAACCAATATTCCAATCGCTCTGCTGAAAACTTTGACCATTTATATAATTCATTTGCGATGAACTTGAAGTGGAATAGACGGTAAAATCCTTTTGCAATCCGCTCAAATCAGGCTGCAATGACGCCCCGTCTTTGCCATCATACGAAAGATTCAAATAAAAAACTTCGCCCAGTGGAACTTTATCAGCCTCAACATCAGCTTTTAGAGTTTGGGCAAACACATTTGATAATAAAGCCATAAAGACTGTTGTTAATACCAAAATTTTTTTCATTTCAACCTCACCTTATTTTTCATATCTTTTTTTAGCATATTCTTTTTTTATAAAAGCTCGCAGCAAACCACCTTTATCTTCGGGAATTTTACGAAACTTCTGCATTCTGGCACGAATTTTTTCTCGTTCTGCCGGCGACTGCTTATCACTGGCTTCTATTGAAACACTTTTTTGCTCTTCCGACTGCTGATTCTGCTGCTCAGACTGTTGCTGCTTCTGCTGCTCGGACTGTTGTTGCTGCTGGTTCTGCTGCTCAGACTGTTGTTGCTGCTTCTGCTGCTCAGACTGTTGTTGCTGGTTCTGCTGCTCAGACTGTTGCTGCTGGTTCTGCTGTTCGGACTGTTGTTGCTGCTTCTGCTGCTCAGACTGTTGCTGTTGGTTCTGCTGCTCAGACTGTTGTTGCTGCTTCTGCTGCTCAGACTGTTGCTGCTGGTTCTGCTGCTCAGACTGTTGCTGCTGGTTCTGCTGCTCAGACTGTTGCTGCTGGTTCTGCTGCTGTTTATTGTCGTTATTTTTGCTCTGATTTTGATTATTTTGCTTTTGTTGTTTTTTCAAATATTCCAAATTGAATTTTGCATCTTCAAAGTCTGGTTGTTGTTGTAAAACTTCTTCATATTTTTTTATCGCTTCATCAATTTTTCCGCCTTTTGCCAATGCGTTGCCCTGATTATACAAAGCGGTAACATCATTTCCTTTGGCAAAATTTTTAAACGCAGCGTCATAGTCGCCACTCTTATACGCAGCAGACGCTTTCCATTGCGTATCCGTAAATTTTTCAGCTGCAGCACCATAATTCTGCTCTTTAAAATTTTTTAAAGCTTCTTGGTTATCATTTAAAAACCAACTTGCTTGGACAGGTTGCCCAAAGAGCAAAAACATTACCACAATCATTAATAAACCGCGCCGGAAATATCCCAACAGCAACAAAGCCGGCAGCCACAAAAAATACCATCCCATATCATTCCAAACAGTCTGCATATTTTGGCTTTGTTTAATTTCTTTAGCGGTAATGTCATTAATTTTTTTTATCAGCAAATCCAACCCTTTGTTATAGCTAATATATAGTCCTCGACCTTTTTCCGCCACCATTTTAAGCTTGTCATTATCTTGCGAACTCATATTCACAATATCCACGTCATAACCGGCTGCGGCAGCTTTTGATGCACTTTCTAAAGCGGCGTCAAAACGTTCGCCGACATTAGCGGTCAAAACCACGATGTTTCCGCTTGGCAGCGCAGCTTCTTGCATACGTTCTACCGCCAAATCTATGGCTCTATCCAGCCTATCGCCATTTTCCGGCATAATATTCATTTCCAACGCTGGCAACAGATTATCTATAATCGCCGCATCTTCCGTCAACGGAGTAATCATAAACGGCTCTTTACTATACACAATCAAGCCGCTTTCAGTATTTTTCAGCGTTTTCACCAAATCTTTTATCACATATTTAGCGCGTTCAATTCGGCTTGGCGAAACATCTTTTTGCCACATATCGCCCGACATATTCAACATTATCATTACCGGATTTTCCACACTCAAAGCCGGATTGCTTTTTTTAGACCAAGTTGGACCTGCTAACGCCACCACCAAAAATAAAACCGTGACAACAGCGCTAATCATCGGCCATTTTCTTTTTTCACCGTTGCTTTTTATCAACAAAAAATCAAGCAGATTTTCGTCACAAACCTTGCTCCACGCCGACTCGGCTTTTTGTTGCGAATATGATTTTAAATATATTAAAACCGGCAAAATCAAGCCTATCAACCAATACGGACGCAAAAAATGAAAATCCTGCCACCACATTTTATTCTATCCTTTTTGCCAACAACACCAAAATCATAAACAAAATCAAAGCCATAGCAGCCGCATATGGATACAGTTCTTTAACTTCCTGCACATACCGACTTTCACTGGTCATAGGCTCCAGCTTATCTATTTCGTTATATATCTGAAACAAAGAATTTACATCTTTAGCCCTAAAATAATTTCCTTTAGTTTCAGCCGCCAAAGCTTGCAGACTCTCTTCATCTAAACCCGTATTGACCGGAATGCTGAATAATCCGCCAAAAAAGCTTTCACTATCGCTGCCGGCGCCGATTGTATATATTTTCACACCTTCCTCTTTGGCTAAAGCAATCGCTTGCGGCAAAGATAAACTTCCATCATTGTTTTCACCGTCGGTCAACAAAATTATAACCTTATTTTCAGGTTTTCCCTCGGATTCCGCCAAATTTTTTAGAGCCACTCCCACCGCATCGCCAATAGAGGTAGAATTACCAGCCATACCGGCATCAGCATTCCATAATATTTCTTTTACCGATTGCTTGTCATATGTCAGCGGCGCCTGCAAATAAGCCTGTGTGCCAAACAAAACCAGCCCTATTCTATCTGACGTACGTTTATCTATAAAATTATCAATAACATTTTTAACCGCTGTCAAACGGCTATACATTTTATTTTTATACTGAAAATCCTCTTCGCTCATAGAATTGGAAATATCAACCACTAATAAAATCTCACGGCCTTCATTTTTTACCGGTATCGGTTTTCCAACCCACTGCGGACGGCATAAAGCCAACACCATTAAACCCCACACAAGCGCAAACAAAAAAATTTTTATTGCCGAAAACACCGCCGGTTTAAATGATATCCCTTTGCCGCTGACCGATTGTATTTGTTTAATATCCGCCAAAAACGGTACTTTCAACGCATCGCCATACGTTTTTTTTATGGCCGGAAACATAAAATACACCACCAATGGCAACAATAACAGCCAAGCAGCCTGCGGATTGGCAAAATGATTCAGCATCATCATAGATTAGCTCCTATCCAACTTTGGCAAAAAACTCGCAAATCCGCCACATTTTCAGCTGCAAACAAATCGCTGTTTGCCGGCGCATACGGAGCGTCAAGCAAAAGAGCCGCCGTTTGTTTTGAAAGTTTTTGCTTAGCGTGATTATTCAAAAAATCTATCCAATTTTTGCCGGAATAAGAAACGGCTTCCGGATAGCGGCTAATACAAATACGGCGCAGCAATTCCGACATTTTAACCGCTGCTGAAGCGCTATTTTCGGACGCATTTTTTTTCAAAAGGTACAGAGCATAAATTCTTTTACTGTTTTTTCTAAACCAACATATTATTTTAACGGCAAAAATCATGGCAATAGCCAACAAAAGCAATCCCCACCAGCCATAAGCCAAAGGAAATATAGAAACCCCGTCGGACGGCAAATGTATATCTCTTAATTCAGGCAAATTATCCATTTTTAAAAACCTCTCCTATTTGCTATAAAATCTAAGATTTATAAATGCCAATATCAAGTATTGTTTAAAAATTCGGCGCAGTTATCCCATTATTTTCTTTTTGGTTTACGCGAAATTGAACGATAAATATTCATTGATTTTGCGTTAGCTGCCTGTAAACTGCTTTTTTTCTTAGCCGGAGTTTTCGGAGGATAAATAAGCTTTCTATTTGCCATAGAATCTGTTTTTTGAACCGGTTCAGGTTGACTAACCTCTTTTTCTTCTACCATTTTTTCTTCAATCGCTTTTTCTTCCACCATTTTTTCAACTTGTTCTGCTGGTTGCGGAGCGTTTTGTATTGCAGAAAAAACATCTGCTTTATTTGGTAAAGAAATCACGTTATCGTTATTTTTATTTGTTGTTTCGACTACAATCGGTTTGTTTGCCGGCTCTTCTTTTAGTGCGGCAGCATTAGCCTCATTTTTCTTATCTATTTCGGTTTCTGCTGTTTTTTTAGCCTCAACTTCTTCTTTTTTCTTTTCAGTCGCAACCAATTCTGTAGCCTTAATATTATCAACCTTTTTCACGATTCGCTTAAATTCTACCAATTGATTGCCGGTCAAATCATTACCGGTAGCAACTTTAGCTTTAAGCGGGTCGATTCTTTGTCCCTTACGGAGGATTTCAAAGTGCAAATGCGGACCTGTCGAACGCCCTGTACTGCCCACATAGCCGATAATCTGTCCTTTTTTAACCTTAACCCCAGGACGCATACCGCTAGCAAATTTATGCATATGTCCATAAGCTGTTTCATATTCCGAATTGTGGCGAATCTTGATAAAATTACCGTAACCGTTCACATAGCGAGCCATTTCAATAGTGCCAGAGCCGCTGGCGTATATGGCAGTTCCGCGCGGAGCAGCATAGTCTACACCGCTATGGAATTTGGTAGTTTTATAAATAGGATGGCGGCGATAACCAAATAATGAAGAAATACGCGCGTTGCGCATAGCCAAAGGTTTTTTATCCAAACCAGTCTTTTTAGCCCCGCCTTTTTCATCATAATAGCCTACCGAACCGCCGCGCGGCTTATAGCGATACAGTTTATAGATTCGATTATTAACCGTGAAAGAGGCGAAAATAACCTCGCCGACACTCACAATATCACCATTTGCAGCTTTATTCACTTCATATTTAACATTAAAGGTGTCACCATGTTTAACATCTCGCCTAAAATCAATCATATGCGAAAACATTTGAGTTATTTGCCCGCATAATTTATACGGAACACCGGACTTGTTTAAAGAAGCGCTGACATTGCCTGAAACCGTGCCTTTGATATCCTTTATTTCATAAGCAAATTTTTCTTGTTCGACTCTGGCTTCAAACTGGTCGTATTCGTTAATCTGCAAAATATATTTAGTACCGCGCACAGGTTCAATAACCAAGGTATCCAAAGCTTCCAAAGCCTTTGATTGTACATCAAAAGTTGCTGTCAATTCAATATGTTGACCAGCTTTAAGTTTGCGAGCATCATAAACTTTTTTCAAAGTCGTATAAGCGTTGGTGGCGCTTTTGGTTTCCATTCCCAAATTAGTCAAAATACCAATAAAATTATCACCTGGGGCAACCACAATCACACGGCGCTCTTTTTGATAGATTCCTTCAAAACTTCCGGCTTGTTCATAATTTTTCGGTTTTGGCTGAATCGGCATAACCACGCCGGCCTGACCATTTTGCCGCAGCATATATTTAGAAGTAATAACTTCATCATTGCTCAACAGTTTTAAATTATTTACCTGAGCATACAAAATATCAAACGGATTATCTTTAACATCATTAAAAGCCGGAGTCATAACATCATTATTAAAATCGTAGTTTTCGTCGGTAAACTGACGTTCGGCCGTTGTTCGGCTTTCATTTTTATTCAGCATAGAAACAAACAAAGCACAGGTAACGGCAACCGCATATCCTGCAAGCAAGATAGTTTCAATCCGGCGCCGACGCACTTTTTTTCTTAAATTTGTAAACCCAGGCATTTTTAATCCAATTCAATAATTGCTCGAATGATGATATATTTTACAAATCAATGCAAGTAGATATTCAAGTTATACCTATAAAAAGGCTCAGTTTTCCACAATTAAAAATTTTTTTGCAAAAAAATAAAAAAAGTTCTTGCATTATTATTTTTTATTGTATATAAGATGTCTTGTCGTTGGGGGCGTAGTTCAGTTGGTTAGAATGCATGCCTGTCACGCATGAGGTCGCGAGTTCGAGCCTCGTCGCTCCCGCCACTAAGAAAGCCTTGGTTTTTACCAAGGCTTTTTTTGTTATATATTGTTTGTTTGGCTCGAACGAGCGACCTCGGTCGCGAGCTGTAGGAAAATAATATCTCCGGTGGAGATATTATTGACGGAAGGCGCAGATTTTGTGGCGCGCAAGCTAGGACACGACGCGCCGCAAGCCTCAAAATCAAGTGCCCGAAGCGTAATTAGTTGTGCTCAAGCTCTTTAGAGCGCCGAGCAAAACTTATGCAGCAAGACGAGCCTCGTCGCTCCCGCCACTAAAGAAGCCTTGGTTTTACCAAGGCTTTTTTTGTTATATATTGTTTTTTTTTGGCTCGAACGAGCGACCTCGGTCGCGAGCTGTAGGAAAATAATATCTCCGGTGGAGATATTATTGACGGAAGGCGCAGATTTTGTGGCAACTTTAGAGTTATTATTTCACAATATAGCTTTATATCACAACAAAAGGAGACGAAATGATATATGGCTATATCCGCGTCAGCACGGACAAACAAACCACTAAAAACCAAAAATTTGAAATTGAAAAATTTTGCAAAAAAGAGCATAAGCACATTGATAAATGGATAATGGAAACCATTAGCGCCACCAAAGACTTGGACAAGCGCAAACTGGGGATTTTGCTGCAAGAGCTCCAAAAACGCGACATTCTTGTTGCTTCCGAGCTTTCGCGCTTGGGGCGAAATTTGCTCCAAGTTATGAGCATTTTGCACTATTGTTTAAGTAAAGACATTCAAATTTGGACTATAAAGGATAACTATCGTTTGGGTACAGATATTCAGAGTAAAGTTTTAGCCTTTGCTTTTGGCCTATCGGCCGAAATTGAACGAAACCTCATCTCTCAACGTACCAAAGAAGCCTTATGCCGTGTGCGTAATGAGGGGCAAAAACTTGGTCGGCCGCATGGAAGCAAAAACAGTAAGAATCGTCTGGATATGCACAAAGTACAAATCAAAAAAATGGTAAAACAAGGTATAAAAAAAGTTCAAATAGCCAAAGTATTGGAGTGTAATCGCAAGACACTTTATAATTATTTAAAAAAAATCAAAATACCAGACTGATAATATTGCAGCCTGCAGGCAAACTAACTTTATTTAGCGAGAAAGTGTTTATATTTTTAACAACATATGCAAAATAAAATTGACAAGAAAAAAACTTTATGTTATTAAAGCAATGTTTTGTTGACATTCTCTATAATGTTGGGGGTATAGCTCAGCTGGGAGAGCGCTTGCATGGCATGCAAGAGGTCAGCGGTTCGATCCCGCTTACCTCCACCAATCTAGAAAAAACCGAGATGATATATTCTCGGTTTTTTTCATTATAAAATAAATTATCTTATCTGCCGGATTTTTAACTATAGTTCTTCCATTATTTTAATAAAATTATCACCTGTAAATAAAAAGTTTTTGCCGCAACCGGCTTTTTGCGCGGCTTCAATATCGCGTTCTTTGTCGCCGACGGAAACAGATTGCGCCATATCAATACCATATTTATCCCGCGCCTTGATAAACATTCCGCAGTTTGGTTTGCGGTCGTTTCCACTCAATTCCGGACAATAAAAAACATCGGTGATTTTGATTCCTTGTTTAGTAAATTCGGCAAGCATATAGCTGTTTAATTCAGCAAAATCCTGCTCGCTGAAATAACCTCGGGCAATACCCGATTGATTGGTTATCACAATAATCAAATAGCCTTTTTCCTGAGCCTTGCGGCAAAGCTCAAAAATTCCGTTAATAAACTCAAATTTTTCCGGCTGAAAAACATAGCCGTAATCAATGTTGATTGTGCCGTCCCTATCCAAAAACAGAGCTTTAACCATAAATATTTCTCTCTATCAAGTCGCAAATCAAATGCCCGATGGCAATGTGCATTTCTTGAATATGCGCCGATGTATCCGCCGGAACCGGCAAAGCATAGTCTGCCATATCTTTCATTAAACCGCCTTTACGGCCGACCAACGCCACAGTGGCAATACCTTTTTTCTTTGCCATTTCAAATGCCAAAACCACGTTTTTAGAATTGCCGCTGGTGGATAAGCCAATCAAAACATCTCCGGCTTGCCCCACACCTTCCAACTGGCGAGAAAACACCACACCATAACCATAATCATTGCCGATAGCCGTCAAATTAGAGGTATCAACCGTCAAAGAAATTGAATTCATTGCCGGACGTTCCAATTTATAGCGTCCCACCAATTCAGCCGCCAAATGCTGAGATTGCGCCGCCGAACCGCCGTTGCCGCAAAAAATTACTTTATGCCCGTTTCGGATAGCGTTGGTGCAAATTTCCGCCACTTGAGCTATGGTTGGGGCTAACGTTTTAAGTTCCGCCACATCGGCAGACAATTCATCAAACTGATTTTCAATATATTTTTGCATAATTTATCCTTTCATTTTTGCCGCCAGATTAGAGGTTGAATAACCTTCTAATCGTTGCAGAACAATTGGCTTTCCGCCGTAACTCAACACAAATTGTGCTTCCGGCCATTTTTCAATCGGGTATCCTTCTTTTGCTATAACATCAGGACGCAGAGTTTTGACAATATTCATCGGCACGTCATCGTTAAAAACAATGACATAATCAACAAATTCCAACGATGCTAAAAGCAGTGCGCGTGTTTTTTCATCTTGTATCGGACGATTTTCGCCTTTATGACGTTTGACGCAAGCATCGGAGTTCATAGCCACAAACAGCACGTCGCAATATTTTTTTGCCTCAATAAACGAGTGCAGATGTCCCAAGTGGCAGCAATCAAAACAACCATTGGTAAAACCGATAATTTTATTTTGTTTGCGCAACTCAGCCACGATTTTTTCAGCTTGTTCCAAAGTGACAACTTTGCGTTTTTGCGGCCAATTATTATCCGCAGTCTCCCGACACGACAAAGCATTGCGCATTTCCTCGGCGGAAACCGTAGCTGTGCCCAATTTACCCACCACAATTCCCGATGCGGTGTTGGCGAGTTTCAAAGCGTCCTTTATCGGCGTGTCACAGCCAAGCGCAGCGCCTAAAGTAGCCAACGCCGTGTCACCGGCACCGGAAACATCAAACACTTCTTTGGCCTCTGTCGGCACTTGCTGAATATCGTCAGCGTCATCGGCGCCAATGTGCAACATTCCGTATTCACTCAAGGTGATAATCAAATTTTTTATGCCGTATTTAGCAAACAAAAATTCCGCGCCTTGTTTGGCTTGAGCTAAAAAGTCAGCGGCTTGCGGATTATATTTACGTCCGGTTGCCTCAGAAAATTCTTTTAAATTCGGTTTAACTAATGTCGCGCCGGCGTATTTTGAATAATCCGAACCTTTAGGATCTATAATGATTTTTTTATTTTGCTCGCGGCAGATTTCCACAATCATCTGAGTGGTAACAGGCGTTAACAAGCCTTTGTTATAATCCGAGACCAAAACAATATCCGCCATTTTGATAGCCTGTCGCAAAACCTTTTTGAACTTTGGCAACAACTCGGATATAACCGGCAAAATTTCTTCTTGGTCAGCGCGCAATAAATGATTGTTGCCGGCAATCAAGCGGGTTTTAACAATGGTCGGAAAATTCTTCAGTTTCAAAAAATGTGAAGAAGCTCCGGTTTGTTCCATTAAATCTGAAATTTTCGCTCCGTTTTCATCATCTCCGATAATGCCGATAAAGGTCGTTTTGCACCCAAGAGCCACCAAATTGGCAACCACATTTCCGGCACCGCCCAGCATTTCTTTTTCGTGGCTGAATTTAAAAATCGGCACCGGAGCTTCCGGAGAAATTCTCTCGACTTTACCGTACATAAACTTGTCCAGCATCACATCGCCAATGACCAAGGCTTTAATGTGTTTAAAGTTATTTATATATGTTGATAATAGTGACATAGTAGGCTTCCTAGGTTATTTTTTTATAAAATTATCGTTAATGTAACTCATTAGAAATTTTGATGTTTTTTGAGGATTTAATATTTTATGACTTAAAAATGAGATAATTAATGTTGTTATTACAACTATTCCATATCCTAACCAAGTTTCGTGAATACTAGTAAAAGCCACAACAATCTCAACTGAATAGTGCCATAAATATATTTCCATAGCTATATTAGCGATTTTTTGTATAACTTTTGTTTCTAAGAACATCTTGATGAGAGGAATGTATAGTATACTTAAAAATATGGTAGGTATGAAAAAGAAGATTATTAACAATCTCATTTCACCAGTTAACTGTTCCCCTTTGAAACTTCCAATATTATTTAATACAGTCACATATACAGCATATATAATTATTAGTGAATATGCGAGTATTGCTCCTCCTTTAGATGAAAGCTTTTTGTACACTTCATACATTAAAGCTCCCATACAAAATGAGGCATATCCTCTTAATGATGCTTCAAAATATAAAAAAGGATACTGCCATTGTAAAAGTATGCCACAGGAGCTGAAAAGCAATAAACTAACAAGTAATAAAAAATAAAATTTTTTATTACATTTACATATTAGAAAATACAAAATATAGCATAAAAATAGCGTGCTTACAAACCAACTTGGTCCATTTACAGGAAGAGCATTAATAATCCAACCTGATTCCATTCCTATAAATCCCAAAAATATATGTAAAAAATCTATAGCTATGTTAGAAGTTGTTTCTCCTTTAATTTTGACTGAATAAAGTTGAATTATCAAACAACATATAAATGTAATCCAATATAAAGGCATTATTTTAAAATATCTTTTTAAAAACCATTCTGAAAAAGCTTTTTTGCTAATAATGTCTTTATATACATAGGCAAATCCAAAGCCAGATATGGCAAAAAATACTTC
This sequence comes from uncultured Alphaproteobacteria bacterium, assembly GCA_934277435.1. GTDB lineage: Bacteria > Pseudomonadota > Alphaproteobacteria > RF32 > CAG-239 > RUG410. The sequence continues at coordinate 41,229 of CAKQUE010000008.1, forward strand.
TACTAATCTAGGTCCTAACCGTCTTATTTCACCATCTAATGGAAAATAATGATAAAAAAAGGCTATGAGTAAACAGGCTATACCTTTAAGCCCATCTAAAGATTTAATTCTTTCTTTCATAAGATTTTATTCCTTTATACTTACAAAATTTGTTAAATGAGAGAAGATGTTTAAAATTTCCATTAAAAATAAGAGAACGAAAACTGCATAAAAACAACTTATAAAAGCTTGTTTGTTTTACTATTTCTGATTTTTTCGCAATTTCATTATGTGGCTCGTAGATTATATTTGAAATTTGACAAGAAGAATAATCTATATTATTTGAATATGTTATCTTATGAAGTTTATTCATTGATTTTTTTATAAGATTTACATATTCATTGAAAACATTATTTTTATGTTGAATAATTTGTATATTCCGTTTTGATATCCCTGATATCATTTTTTCAAAAGTTTGATAAAATTGTAATTCTTGTGTTTCATTGTCTATTATTTCAGATAAAAATCCGCGACAAGTAGTTCCTCTATCATCGTGAGAAATATTTATATTTGGTATTCCTAAAGACGATGCCAATCCACATCCGTGAACACGTGGAGAAATAACAAAATCAAATTTTCTATAGATGTTTATATAATCTTTAGCATCATATGAATATAGAATATCAACATCATATTTACCAAAAATTTTATATGCTATATCAAGTTCATCTATATAATGACAAATAATTGAAAACTTATATTGAGAGTACTGTTTTAATATTTTTTTGTATAGTTCAATGTGATATAAATATGTTTTATCATCAATACAATTACAACGAACAGAATGTTCAAAATTCGCGCCAAAAACTAATGCTATATTTTTCACATCAGTTATATTTTTTTCAACCTCAGTAGGTGCAGATAAAAGTGCCGGACAAGGTAAATATATTGCTCCATACTTCTTAGCTAAAGGAGTTTGTTTATATTTTTTATCCCTAACAGTCCATAAAATGCTTTTAGAAATGACATCTTCCATATAACTAGGAATATTTTGAGGAATACTTCCAACACCTAAAATCATACAAGGCATGTTGTTTTTAATTATATGTTCATAAAAATTGATACATCTTGCATTAGTCCACTCAGGCGTTCCAGCAAAAATAGCTAAATCAACGTAGTGTAATTCACTATTAAATTTTACGGAATTGTCGTGAAAACCATACCGATACATAGCACCATTTTTTTGAATATCTATATAATCATCATAATTTATAGGAAGTTTTTCATTTCTATAAAATATGTCATATCCGTTAGCTGGACGAATGGCTTGGTTTCTATTGTAAATAATAGAATTATGTTCACCTAATACTTTATTAAATATTCTTTTTATACCAAAAAGAATAAATTCATCTCCGCAATTCCATTGCCTTGTTGTATTGTAACAAATTGTTTTCATAGCATTTATTCTTAGGTTAACTGATTGAGGTTAGATTTATAAACTTTTGGAATGCCGTTAAAATAAAATCGTATGAGTATATTAAATTATTGCTGTTTTCGACGACCTTAATTTTATATTGTGGACAAATAAACGTTCTATCTGCAGGTATTTGGTTGTATTTTTTATTAACAACTAAATATATGTTTGAATAATATACCGAAGATATACAAGGGTCATACATATGTTGCATACATAAATTAGGAATTTGTAATGCCGAAGATATTGAAGCAAAACAAGAAATAGTAGTTAGAAAACAAATTGGAATATTGCTATTTTTTATCATCCTTACTAAGGAAATAGAATCATTAATTGTGTATTTTTTTATATCAATAACAAGCAATTTAGAATTTACAATACTTGTTTTTTCTACCGAGATGACAAAGAAATCATCATCTAACAATTGTTCTATTATTTCGTCAACAAACGGATAAGAAAAATTAGAAGACCTAGCCGTCATTTGAATGAATACAACTTTATTCATTTTATCTTTATATCGATTAAACAAAGATTTTATTTCTTTGCTATCTTCATAATCATAAATTATTGGTAAGGGATTTATTAAAGGTTCTGGCAAATTAAATGTTTTGCAAAGTGTTTCAGTGCGTGAAGAAACATACTCATTATGTTCATAAACCATCGGCAGAATTAACGTATCATCAGATTTTAGATTATAACATTCCGAATAATCATAATTCTTCCAATATTCCATATTTTGATGTCCATCATAATAATATATTTTATCAATATTAGGATTTGTTTCCAAACATTTACCAACTAAAGGTGAATTATTACCATCAAAGTTTTTAGAAACATAAGCATCTAAAATCAAATTAGGGTATTCTTTTTTTAATATCTCTATAAAATTAGTGGCATAAAAATAGTCCCCGATACCCATAAAGAAAACCAAGCCTAATCTTTTTATTTTGGGATTTAATTCCAGAGCTTTTGCTATATTGAAATATATATGTGAATTTCCGCTAAGCTGAGGAATTTTAAATTCAGCTAATTCTTTTTTATATTTATATGTTATATCCGAGTTACCAAATTCAAGAACTTTAAACCAAGATGTAAACATCTCATTAATCTTAGGTTGATTAATTTGTTTTGGTTTAGGAAAGGTTTTGAACAAGCATTTAAAATTCCACCAAAACAATTTAAAAGCAGCTTTACGTGGTTTATCTTGGTACTTATTTTTATACTTATCTACTCGTTTTTGAAGTTTTTCAAAGTAATACTTCATTACAAAATTCCTTTCATTTGAGTATAAACATTTTGAGGGGTGAGAGCTTGTTGACACAATGGTTCTGCGCCGCTAAACAAACAAAAATCATGCCATTTAAGGTGCAGCCAATCACAAACCGCGCCGCACGGACGAGCGGTAAAATTAACATTTTCGGGATAACCGTAAAAATTTTCATTAGTTGGACCAAATAAAACTACTGATGGTTTAGCATTCAAAAAATGCCGCAAATGCACCATACCACATTCGCCATCTATGTGAACTTTTGCATTATCTAAGATTACCAACATTTCTTCAAAAGAGGTTTGTCCGCACAGATTAAAATCAATATTTTCAATTTCAGCGCAACTCTCATCGCCAATCTGCACAATTTGATAATTCGGATAATCTTTTTTTATCAGTTTTAGCAGTTGATTATAATTTTCTACCGCCCAACAACGAGTTGAATTATGATTCAGCTTATCAGCCTTACCAACACCTCTTTGCACGGTAATAAAATTTTTATTAAGCTTAAATTTTTGCAAGATTTCTGCTTTGTTTTGCGGCAAACTAATTTTAAATTGTGTTGTTGGTTTTACAAAATTTCCGATATCCGCCTGTGATAAACGATTGCGTTTTTGCAAAATACTGTATCGTTCCAAAAGGTTGTCGCTCACTGTTCCCGCATTTAGCATTTCCGGACAAATTGCGGCAAAATTATTTATTTTTTCCAACCATTCCCGCAAATTTGGAGCTAAAACGTTCACTTTATGCAAATCGGCAAATTCCAAAACCGGAACACGAACCAAACTGACGGAAACATCACATTTAGGAAGTTTTTCTTGAACTGACAAAACCTTGTTTACAAATGAGTGACCTTGCAATAAACGCCGTATCTGTTGTTTAAAAATCTTAGAAACAATGATTGATACATCTAGTCGAGTTGAAAACTTTGCAAACAATTGCTGCAAATAATTCAAGGATATTATCATATCCCCCAAACCGCCGCCAAGTTTTATGTTTATATGTAAAATTTGGTCATCAACACCAAAATTATCCACCAATTTAAAACTTTTTAAGGCAGATTTTAGCGCATAACAAGACGTTTTCAAATAAAATTCTCTATCATTGTCAGCATATTTATGATGATATTTTTCAATTTTCCAATCCAACTTAACAGCTTCACTGCGGCGATAATAATTTGCTTTTTCCACCTCCAGCAGAAGTTTCCATTTTTTAGAATAGTTGAGTTCAAAAATTTTGGCGGATAAGGACTGCGGATAGGTGAAAACCGCGTTTTTCTTCATCTTTTTATAGCGATAAAGGCTAAGACGATAGGTATTTCCAAGCGGCAAATGCCACGCATTACGCAATTTGTAGTCTTCCACCCAACTGGCCTCAAAATGGTGCACGGCATAGCTTTCCGGCGTATCCACGCAAAAATAGTTTATCGGATAGATTTTGGCTTTTTTACTCAGTTCAATCGCCTGCTCTTCTGCATAAAAATCCGCCGCGCCGCGTGCCAGCAAAACCGGTATAAGACGTTTTGTATTTTGCAGCAAATCGTAGCTTCCATCGGCTTTTACAAAATGCAAGTCGTTATATAAAGCCAGCATATCATTGATAATTTTGTTATTTTTTGCCGCGCCGATTACTCCGGTGCCAATACCGTGAAAAGTTCCATTTTTCTCCGAACCTATGAAAAAATCCAGTTTCAAAAACTCGTCAAAACTCTTGCGAACTTCAACATCGGTATCTAGATAAATTCCCCCCTCTTGCGACAGAGCATACAGCCGACAAACATCGGCGACAAACGCCCATTTTTTTGCCTCATAAGCCTCACGAACATAGGCATTGCTTTGTAACAGCGGAAAATTATTTTCATTCCATTCTCTAATTTCATAGTCCGGCAAAAATTTGCGCCAGCTTTGCATACAGCTTTCTATCACCTCGTTTTTTTTGCCGCCGCCAAACCAGCAGAAATGTATAATTTTAGGTATCATTTCAGCACCTCTTTGGTTTTGGTAGTATAAAGCGGAAGTTTTCCAAAGAGGTAGCCTTTGGTTATTTCACCGCGTCGCACGATTTTTATAAGCGGTAAGCCTAAAAATTTTACGCGGCTGATTTGCTCAACATTCGGCAAAATCTTTTCCCACAGCAAGGGATTATCTTTCCGCACAAAATCTTTTATCTGCACGGTTTTGTCAGTCATTTTTCGCTTTTGCAAATGCGTGGTGTTACCGGCAAAATTGCGGTAATGAAACAGCACTTCCGGCAGATTATGAAACTCGGTTTTGCCAACCAAACGGCAATACATAGCATAATCTTCCGCCGGAGAATATTCGGTTTCGTAACGAATATTGTTGTCTTCAAGCACCGATTTGCGCACCATCGACGCCGAATGAATCACGCAACACGACACAAACAACTGACGGGTAATGTCAGCATTATTTTCCGGATAAACAACAACTTTTCCGCCGATAATGTTCTTTTTTGCGCAACTGACAACACCGCATTTTGGGTGTGTGTCCAAATATGCAACTTCCTTTTCTAAGCGTTCCGGCAGAGAAATATCATCATGGTCAAAAATAGCTAAATATTCGCCTTGCGCCATATCAATCAACTTGTTACGGCTGGCGGAAATCCCCATATTTTGAGCATTTTTAGCATATTTTATACGTTTGTCGTCGTATGATTTTACAATTTTTTCTCGGTCATCAGCCGGGCAATCGTCCAAAATCAAAAATTCAAAATCCGTAAAAGTTTGCGCCAAAATGCTTTCTATAGCTTCTCGCAAAAACTTTTCCGGTGTCTTATATACCGGCATTAAAACAGATACTTTAGGCATTGCGAACTGCCTCCAAAGCTTCTTTGAGTTCCGGTGTTTGATTGATGTAATTATAAAGCGAAAAGATGGACATTCCCGTGTCTTGGGCAACCTGTCGGCGTGTCATTCCGGCAAGCAGTTTTTGCTTTATCTCCTCTTCTTTGCCGCTCCAAATGTATTTTTGATTGCGATAACCGGTTTTGCGGCCAAGTTTATAGCCTTGCTCTTTTTTATCCGCCAACGCGCGTTTGGATGATACGGATATCATACTGCTCATAATTTCTGCGGCTTGTTCCAAACCTTGAAGCAGCATTTCGGCGTCTTTGCCCGATTCTAAAATCATATTTTCTTTAATACTGATGATTTTGAGGCTTTTTGCTAATAAAAAACGCAAATTATCCTTAACTTGCAGCAAGGTTCCGCCCACGCTGACAATGTTGGCAAATAGCACAGTATGTCCGCCGGTCAAAAAACTTTCTGCCAGCTGTGACACATTGTCATAGGTGTAAAAAGTATCTATAATCAATCCGTTAGCCTGCGCATAGTCACTAATAGCCTGACGCTGTGCCGCGGCATCAACGTTCTTTTTATTGCTATTTATGTAACCAACTATCATCTCTACAAAAACCACCGTTTAAATTATATAGAAAATGTCTACACCAACAAAAGGTGAATATCAACCCTAAAATAATGTTTTTCCAATTTTTTTTGAAAAACACATAACCTATTATTTTACCCTCTACAAAAACGGTGGTTTTTGTATATCATTTATAGACTATAAAACGCCGAAACTTTACTCAAAATCAGCCTTAAATTGATAATTTTTTCAGCGCCACAATCCGATAATTTTTTAAACAAAAAAAGCCCCTCAAAAAATGAAGAGCTTATATTTGTTGGTGCTCTGAAGAGGACTTGAACCTCCACGGGAGACCTCCCACATGCACCTGAAGCATGCGCGTCTACCAATTCCGCCACCAGAGCATCTTGACAGCAAAACATATAGACGCATTTTTTGACTCTGTCAAGAATTTTTTATATATTAACCGATAAAGTCAAAAAGATATAACTTAAAAAACTAAATATTCACTCATAAAAAGCTTTCATTTATACCTTTTTCATATTTATCCTAACTAAAACAGCGCCTTTATATCATAAATCCCATAAGCATCCAAAAGCAAGGCCGTTCCCAAAGCCACACGATACAAAACAAACGGGAAAAACGACCATTTTTTGAGCCATTGCATCAAAACAAAAATCGCCATCAATGAAAAGCCAAAAGAATAAATAACGCCGTCAAACGCTCTCAAAATCAGTGTCATATCTCCGCTTTGCCAAATTTCATAACCTTCCACCAATCCGGCAGCAATAATTGTTGGGATAGAAAGCAACATCGAAAATTTAGCGGCTTCACGACGCTCCAAACCCAAGAATCTCCCCATGGTAATAGTAATACCTGAACGGCTTGTTCCCGGAAGCAAAGCCAAACATTGCGCCAAACCAATTAAAACCGCGTCTTTTACTTCCAGATTGCGGATTTTCAAAGCTGTCAGCGACATTCTATCTATAACCCACAGCAACAGTCCATACAGCAGAATATTCCAACCGATAAGTTTGGTACTGCGAAGTTCTTCTGTCCCCATAAACTTTAGAGCCGCGCCGCAAAGCAATGCCGGAATGGTGGCAATCAGCACCAAATAAAACACCTTGCAGCCATATATTTTAAAATCGGGCAGTAATTTGCTTTTAGCCACACCAACCGCCATATACCAAATATCGCGCCAAAAATAAATCATCACAGCAATAATCGAACCGATATGCAGCGCCACGTCTATCTCCAACCCTTGGTCGGGAAAAGAAGTAAATTTAGAAAATAAAATCAGATGTCCCGAGGAACTTACCGGCAAAAATTCGGTAATTCCTTGCAACAAAGCCAACATTGTCAAATGAAAAGTCGTCATTTTAGTCCTCTATTTTTTTGCAGTCTTTATCATAAAAATTCAACAGATTTTTAGCATCAAAACGAACCCCGTTCAGCGAAGCGCCCCAATGTAAGTGCGAACCGGTCGCTCTGCCGGTTTTACCGGCCAAACCGATAACTTGCCCTCTTTGCACCTTATCGCCTTTATTTACCAAAGTTTTTTGCAGATGCGCATAAACCGTGCTCAAATTATATCCATGTTCCAAAACCACCACATTACCGCTATAAAAATACGGTCCGTCGCTCAAAGTGACAATTCCGTCAGCCGGCGCCTTAATTTTGGTTCCTTCCGGCATGGCGATATCCCAGCCTTGATGCGGATTTTTCTTTTGTCCGTTCATAATGCGCTGTCCGCCAAAATTACCGCTGGTACGTCCTTCCGCAGGTTTCAGCATATCGGCTTTCCAACTTTCGTCATTGCTAAATTCATTCAGCGCACCGCCAACGTCTTTTTGCTCTTTTTGAATAGCCGCCCAATCGGTTTTTGCCGGTGCGACTTTAGAACTAGGCAAACCGTTTATCTCTTGCACGTCCCATTTAGTTTGAGCTATTTGCAAATTATATGTCCGCATCGCACCGTCTTTATAAAAAATTTTCAACGGTTGAAACAATTCGGCGTCACGGGCAAAAGCGATAGCCAACTCGCCGCTTTTATCCGCGTCATAAGTTTTGCCGTTTAGCTTAATTTTTGCCAAATTATTGTCCTGCAAACGGATAATTCCGCCTTGCTGCGCCGCACCGCACATAGTAAGCGCTTCGGCCGGCAGCGCTGCCAGCAAACTACAAATCGTCAAACAAATCGCCTTGCACGGCATTGTGTTTCTCCATCATTTTAACCTTAACGATTCCGTCCACAAATCGAATGTGCAATTCATCACAGCGTTTAGCTTGAGTAGTTGAATACAGCGTTTTAAACTGACCGTCCGAAACCCAAGCAAATCCGCGTTTTAACACCGATTCTACCGAAACGGAATCCAGACGCAGAGCCAAATTTTTCAGGCTTTCTTTCTTAGCGTCCAACAGATTCTTAATATAAAAAGGTTTCAAATTCGTCAATTTTAACAAATTATCTTTATCTTTCAGCAAATTTGCAAACGCCAATTTCAGCCGTTCGCTGCGGTCATCAATTTTTTGCTGATTTTCCAGCACCAACTGCTCCAGTGGCGGAATTCCCCGCCCCAGCGCTTCAACGTATTGCTTAAATTCACTCATATAACGAGTAACCGCATTTTGCATACGTAAATCCGCCGTCAGCAATGTGTTGTATATGTCTTTTTTGACCGGTACAGCCAACTCCGCCGCACCTGTCGGTGTCGGAGCCCGTAAATCCGCCGCATAGTCAATCAACATGGTGTCGGTTTCATGCCCAACCGCCGAAATCAGCGGAATAACCGAATCATAAACCGCCCGCACCACAACTTCTTCATTAAACGGCCACAAATCTTCCAAACTACCGCCGCCGCGAGCCACAATCAACACATCAGGACGATTTTTATCCCCCAACGGCAAAGCGTTAAACCCCTTAATAGCCGCGGCAATTTTTTCGGCAGCTCCCTCGCCTTGCACCGGCGTCGGCCACACAATAATGCGGCTTGGAAATCTATCGCGCACCCGATGAATAATATCTCTAATCACCGCACCGGTCGGACTGGTTATTACACCGATAGTCTGCGGCAAATACGGAATCGGCTTTTTATGTTCTTGAGCAAACAAACCCTCGGCCAAAAACTTTTGCTTGCGCTCTTCCAAAAGTTTCAGCAACGCACCTTCGCCGGCGATTTCCAGTTTTTCTATCACCAATTGGTATGACGAACGCCCGTTAAAAGTTGTGATTCGTCCGCTGGCAATCACTTCTATACCATCTTCAATTTTAAGCGGCAGAGTATTTGCCACACCGCGCCAGCAAACGGCAGCAAGCAGCGAATTTTCATCTTTCAGCGACAAATACCAATGTCCGGAATCCGCGCGCTTAGCTCCAAAAATTTCACCTTTTACCCGCACAAACGCAAACGAATTTTCCACCAATTTTTTAATAGCGGCAGAAATTTCGCTCACAGTATATTCTTTTATTTCCGGCATCATATCAATCATAAGCGGCATAATAGCGTATTTAACCAAATAATCAACCGCCTTTTAAAATTTCTGCACGGATTTTAAAGTTAATGCTCCGGCACACAAACCGGAGCATTAAAACATAGTTCTTAGCCTCAAAATCAGAACTTGTATTTAGCGCTGACATAGCCTGTATGGTCTTGATAATGGCTGCGGAACTTGCCCTCGTAACCAACGCTGCTTTCCACATCTGGTGAAAGGTAGAAAGTCACACCGGCGCCGGCTTCCACGCCAAAGCGGTTCAGACGCTGACCTTTTACCACATAGCCCGAGCCGTTAGACAGGCTTACAACCGCGTTTTCTTTGTCTGAAATCAGGTCATATGTTGCCGCCAAACGTGCTTCCGGACGCCAATAAACCTCGTGCAAACCAAAGCAGCTGACCAAATCTTTGCCAACTTTCAAGCCGGCGACCGCGGTCATAACGTCCATTGTTTCGGCCTTAACCGCCTGCCCTGCGCTATCCACATAATTATCGCGGTGAATATTGTTATAGCGCAAACCGGCTTCCGGCGTCACGTCTACTTTTGCCACGCTGGCGTTATAGCCGGTCATAACCTGCGCGCCAATGTTGTCAACGTCGTATTTGGCTTTATAAACATCGCCGGCAACGTGTTTGTTTTCGTCGTATTCAGAATAGCCGTACGAGGCAATCGCGTTGGTATACCAGTTGTTTGGACGATATTCGCCATATACAAAACCGGTGTGCGTGTTTACATCGCTATCGCGCATAAAGCCGTCGACATCGTTATAAAAATAGCTATAGCCCAAACCGACTTTGAACGCGTTGTTCAACTGTTTTTCAATACCCAATGTCGCACCGTAGCCGTCAGATTTGAAACCATACGCCTTGGAGGTGTTGTCAACTTTGGCATGGTTGCCAAACGCTTTTGCCCACACGCTCACGCCGTCAACCGCATCGCCCGATGACAAACCGTATTGTTTCTTTTTGCTGACATCGTCCAAATGCGACACCACGGCTCTAAACATTTCGGTGTTATGATTAACAGAGTTGGTGCGGACTTCCGGAGTATCGCTCGGAGCCAAAGCGCTCAAAGCCTCGTTAAAGCCCTTGGCGTCGTTTTGTGCCAAATCGGCGAGCTTATCCGCCACATCGGCGCTGACCGAACCTTGTTCAAACTTAGAGCCGTCAACCCAGCCTTTTGCGGTTTCGGCGTTGTTTTGCGTACCGCCGTTTTCTTGGCTGACATCTTCGGCTGTTTTTGCCAAACTGATGATATAATCACCGGCTTTGTCCGCCTTTTCAAAACGATACATATTGTTTTCCATCACATCGGCGAATTTGTTAACAAATTCGGTGCCGCTCTCCAGCAAAGTCACGGTTTTGTGCTGGTTTTGCATATCGACAAGACCTTGTCCCAACGTGGCTTTGAGCTGACCGCCGTTTACGGTCAAACTATCGGCCTTGAGCAAACCATTGCCGTCGCTTTTTACGTTGATTGCCAAAGTCGAGCCGTCGTTAAACTCGGCTTTTTTCAGGTTAACTGTCTGGTCGCCCACATTCAAAACACCGCCGTTGGCAACAAAGTTTTCGACATTTGCCAGCTCAGAGCCGTTCTTCAAATTCAGCTCGCCGCCCAAAACCATCATTTTGTTGGCAGCAATATCGCTGTTGATGTTGATTTCACCAGCGCCGGCCACATTAATTTTACCGTTTCCGCTGATTCCGCTATCAATATCAGATTTTGTATCAGATTTTAGGTTAATTGTGCCGTTATTTTCGGCAAACGCGCCGCTAAAGCCCTTAACCGAAACATCATTCAGGCTCACGGTTTGGTTATCGGCGATTGTCATGCCGCCAAAACCTGCGCCGTCAATGGTGTGACCGTTACCGCTGATGGACAAACTTTCGCCGGTCAACACGCCCAAATCCGTATCGGTGGCGATATCCGACCCCATCGCAAACGCTTTATTGGCGTTTTCAAACTGCACGGCGGTTTCAAGCGTGTTCTCTAATCCAAACTTCAGATTACCGGAATTAGCGTCTTTTTCATAAACAATCAAATAGTTGTTCAAATCGTTATCATCAAGTTTAATCTTAACATCATTTGCCAAAGTCATAACATCTCTAATGTTTGCGTCAGCCACCTGAATTTTGACAATATGATTTGTGCCGTCAGCCAAAACCTTGATATTGTCAATCAAAATCTTTTTGCCACCAGCCGCGGCCGCCTCTGTGCTGCCGGTCAGTGTATCGCCGGTTTTAGCGTTCAAATCCACATCTATTGAGGTGTTTAAATCTGCGCTTAAATTCAAATTGCCTAAGTTATGGTCATGAGTTTCGCCGTCTTGCGTGGTCAACGAACCACCAGTAACATTAAACCTTACTTGGGAGCCTAAAGTACCAATAAATTTTTCGTTCAATAGTGCTGACTCATAATGCCCCAGTTTCAAAGTGCCTTGCTTTAAGTTAACTGTGTTGCCGGAAACAGAGTTGTTAAAAGTAGTCATACCATCACTTGAGCTTGCTATATTTATAGTGCCATTATTATTACCGGTTATGGCGTCGTTAACCACTATATTGGTTCCATAAAAATTAACTATTTTTACATTATGTATAGCATTGGAAGTTTTCTTACCATTTTTTTCAACATAGTTATCTGTAAAGGTGCTAGCGCCGGCAATGGTCAGAGTTCCCGAATTATTAATTGCCCCACCAAAAGCACTTCCACTTTCAGAAGAAACATAATTGCCAATAAAATCTCCGGTGATACCGCCAATTGTGCCATAATTATAAATCGCCCCACCATTTGAGCCTTTAGAGGAAGAAGCATAGTTGCCAATAAAATCTCCAGTTATATTGTCTATTCTATCAATATTAGAAATCGCCCCACCCAAAGCAGCAGAAGAAGAAGAAAAAGTATAATTACCAATAAAATCTCCAGTGATATTGTTTATTCTATTAGTATTATAAACGCCACCTCCCCAAGCAGTAAAAGAAGACGAAACATAGTTACCAATAAAATCTCCGCTTATGTTGCCGATTATATCTACATTTTTAATCGCCCCGCCATCAGAATAAGCATAGTTGCCAATAAAATCTCCGGTTATGTTACCAATTGTGCCAAACAGTTCATTGTAAATCGCCCCGCCAGAAGAAGCGTAGTTACCGATAAAATCTCCAGTTATATTGCCGATTGTTCCATTATTATAAATCGCTCCGCCCATAGAAAAAGCATGGTTACCGATAAAATCTCCGGTTATGTTGCCAATTGTACCATAGTTATTATAAATCGCTCCGCCAGCATCAGCTTTGTTTACAATGAAATCTCCGGTTATGTTACCGATTGTTCCCTTTTCATCATTATAAATCGCCCCACCATAAGCTTTAGCATAAGAAGAGGTAGTAGCTGTAGCCGAAACGTAATTACCAATAAAATCTCCGATTATGTCACCAATTGTACCATTTTCACCATTATAAATCGCTCCACCATAAGCATAAGCATTAGTATAAGAAGAAGAGGTAGTAGCCGAAGCGTAGTTACCGATGAAATCGGCATAGATATTATAACCATCAGTAGAAGTGTTATAAATAGCTCCGCCTTTCACTTCAGATGAATCCGAGAGATTTAAGCCATTAAACAAGACTTTTTCGGTGGCGCTACCAACATCCTCAGTTAAATTGGTTAATCTGGTGGTGACTAGTATAGGACCATCTTCACCGTTGGCAATAGTGTAATATAATTTTGTCGGAGTAACAGAATTAGGAAGTTTTACCTCTACACTTCCGATGGCTCCATCAGACTTTATATTCCACTTAATCGCCTTTGAAGTACCGATTTCATTCGGTTTCAAATCAATATTGTCGTTTTTCGTGTCTGTTTCATATTTAAACACACTCGCCGGAAGTTTACTAACATCAAAGCTTATAGATTTCGGCGTTCCGTCGGTTATTACTCCGGCAGATGTTCCAGCTAAAGTTTGCAGCAAATCTTTATCACTTTTCGGGGTAAAATAGTAGGCTTCTTTGTTTATGGTTACCTTCGCCGCACCTTCAGGCAAAGTTTCGCCATAATTTAGTCTGGTTAGAGTATAGCTCGCATCAGGGCTGATGTCTTTTGCCTGTTCTTTCAAACTATCCAATGTCGGAGACAAAGTCACCGCTGCATTGGCAGTCGACACACCCGCGCCCAAGGCGAACAAACCCAAGTTAATCAGCAAACATTTTTTCAACACACTACGATATTGCGCATTCAAAAGCCCCAACGCGTTGCGAGTATACTTCATATCCATTCCCCTTTATACAAATAATTACATTCTAGTTCAACCTGTCTACTAACCCACTGTTTTTTTAGATAGACTCTAAGTAGAGTATAACTAATTATTTAAAAAATGCAAGCAAAAAACCGACACAGTTTTTTGTTTTCTGCACCAGTCATCCTAGGTCTTGTACCTAGGATCTTCTGCCAACAAACACATAACCTAGTCAATTAATTAGCCATATTATTGCATAAGGAGTATGCTTACACAAGATTATCGGGACAGGCCCGATAATGACTGGTGCTAGGAGCGCTGGCTACTACTTGTCGCAACGTTTTTCACGCCTCCACCCTCGGCGTCATTCTTCAGCGCCTCATGCCGTTTTATAGGCTGAGGCAGACTGGAGAATCCATGACCTTGTTGCCAACGGCAACGCACATTGACATTGCTGCCGCAATGGCGTTATGGATACTCGGGATTGGCACATCCTGTGGGGTGTGCCACCCAAGTATGACAACGAAAATAATGGTGCTCTGGACGATAATGCAACACTTGTTGCAACGGTTTTCACGCCTTTACTCTCAACGTCATTCTTCAGCGCCTCATGCCGTTTTATAGGCTGAGGCAGACTGGAGAATCCACAACCTTGTTGCCAACGGCAACGCACATTGACATTGCTACCGCAATGGCGTTATGGATACTCGGGATTGGCACATCCTGTGGGGTGTGCCACCCAAGTATGACAACGAAAATAATAAAATACCGGCTGCTTTTTACTGCAACCGGTACTAGCTCTCAGAAACTCGGATGGCGTGCGTAGATACGACGGAATTTTTAAGCGACGTGTACAAATATTTTATAATACCCCTCACCCGACACTTCGTGTCGACCTCTCCCTCAGGGGGCGAGGTAAAAAATACCGGCTGCTTTTTACTGCAACCGGCACTAGCTCTCAGAAACTCGGATAGCGTGCGTAGATGCGACGGAATTTTTAAGCGACGTGTACAAAGCGGTACACGAGCGCAAAAATCCCTAGCAGATACCAGCTAGACGAGTTTCATTATATTTGGACGGTGTGAATCAAATTAGTCATCCCCTTCTGTCCAATTGGATAACCGGCAGTGATAATCAGATAATCGCCTTTTTTGCCAAGCTTGTTTTCTTGAGCAACAGCAACAGCGGTTTGTTCCATACGTTCAAAGTTTTGGAAAACTTCTTGATTTACAACACTTTTCACACCCCAAACAATTCCCATACGACGGGCAACTTCCAATGACATTGTAACGGCCAAAATCGGCAAATCAGGACGTTCACGCGCCATAGACAAAGTGGTAAAGCCAGAAGCGGTGTAGGTCACAACTGCAGCCACATTTGGCAAAACATCAGACATTTCGCTGGCGGCATAGGTAATGGCGTCGGCCATATCTTCGCAACCGGACAAGTCTTTGTCACGCTGAATAAATGAATAATAAGAACGGTCATTTTCTACCTGTGTGATAATATGGTGCATCATCGACACGGTTTCTGCCGGATAGCTGCCGGTTGCGGTTTCCGCCGAAAGCATAACCGCATCAGCGCCATCATAAACAGCGGTTGCCACATCAGAAACTTCGGCTCTGGTTGGAGTTGGATTATTAATCATAGATTCCAGCATTTGGGTTGCCACAATTACCGGACGAGCGTATTTACGGCAAGTTTTGACAATGCGTTTTTGCAACACCGGAACAGTTTGAATTGGGCATTCAACACCCAAATCGCCGCGCGCCACCATAATACCGTCAGATTCTTTAATAATATCATCAAGTTCGGTAATAGCGCTTGGCTTTTCCAGCTTAGAAATTATCCATGCTTTGTCGCCAATAAGCTTACGGGCATTGCGCACATCTTCCACGCTTTGCACAAAGGAAAGGCAAATCCAATCCACACCCAAAGAAAGCGCAAACTGCAGATCTACCTTGTCTTTTTCGGTGATAGCAGAAATCGGCAATTTAACGTTTGGCAGATTTACGCCTTTATGCGCCGAAAGATAACCGCCGACAACAACTTCTGTTTCCATTCTATAGCCGTCTTTTTTGCTAACTCTCAGTTCAATATTACCATCATTGAGCAGCAGCATATCGCCGACTTTTACGGCTTCAAAAATTTCTTTATGCGGCAACATAACACGAGTTTCATCACCGGGCTTTTCATCCATATCCAAAACAAAAGTGCTGCCCTTTTTAAGCAAAACTTTATCCGTTTTAAAAGTTCCAACACGTAATTTTGGGCCTTGCATATCGGCAATAACCGTCAGGTGGCGCTTATATTTTTCGGCCAGTTTACGCACAGTTTGATAGCGTTCAGCATGCTCTTCATGCGTACCATGGCTAAAGTTAAAACGAAAAGCGTCCACACCAGACAGCACCAGCTTTTCAAGCATTTCTTCCGAAGCAGTTGCCGGTCCGACAGTGGCTAAAATTTTAGTATGTGTATCAATAGGCATTATTTTTTCCTCACAATGTTAAATTTTATAACAACTATACACACATATAGGTTAAAAACTTGTTAGTTTAAAGATATTTTTTAGAAAAATTACAGAGAGCAACAACTTATTGATAGCCTCCTTTCCAAATCAGATATGCTATAATGATACCAATGAATTCCTCTTACTTGATTATGTTATAGCTTCCTTTCCAAATCAGATATGCTATAATTTATAATGAGAGCGTAAAAGACTTGAGTATGTTATAGCTTCCTTTCCAAATCAGATATGCTATAATTAAATTAAAAATACTATAAAATAATTGTTGGTTATAGCTTCCTTTCCAAATCAGATATGCTATAATCCGAAAACCTTTAGCTATAATAAATCGTTAGTTATAGCTTCCTTTCCAAATCAGATATGCTATAATCTGTATGAATGCGCTTAACGTATCTTTGTTGTTATAGCTTCCTTTCCAAATCAGATATGCTATAATATCATCTTTAGGCTGTCCACGACTGGAGTCGTTATAGCTTCCTTTCCAAATCAGATATGCTATAATAGATTAGAGCTAACTTGTTGATTTAATAACAAATTAGCTCTATTTTTTTGTAAAATTCTAAAGTAATAAAAGCTGTTTTTCACCAATTTCTTCCTCTTTTTTCTGCGTCCCGACCAAGATTTCCATAGACGCATATTGTTTTTCGGTAACTGTCAGTAGTCTAACACTTCCTTCCTTTGGAATCAAGGATTTAAGCCGTTTTGCGTGTTTATCCACATCATCTTGTCCTTTGCAGATTCTTGAATAAACTGACAACTGCAGCATTATATACCCGTCGTTTACCAGGAATTTTCTAAAGCGACTCGCATTTTTACGATCGCTTTTTGTCAGCGTTGGCAGATCAAAAAACACGATTATCCTCATATATCTCTCTCCTCCAACTGCCATTTATCCACAGCCTCACTCAAAAAGAGGTAATTTTTTTTAAGATAGGAATTCGCAACTCTTTTAAATTTTTAGTTTTGAAACTTTTAGCCACTGACGCCGCCTCTATCTCACAGCTATAAAGCAAACTGATTTCTTCATCATTGATAAAACAATTTTTAGTCAGAATGCTGACCAGCTGATTTTTCAACTCTGCGGTCAATTCTTTAACTTCAGCCCATTCCATTAAAGCAACTTTATAATCAACAAAGGCGCGAAACGGCTCCATTAAATCGTCTACCAAATTAAACTGATTTAATTTATTAGCATGATGAATACCGAAACACGGCAACAAACCGGCACCAACCACCGCCCGAGCCATAGCCCCGCGCACAATCGCATAGCCATAGTTCAACGCCGAATTACGAATATCACTTTCGTCGCTGCGGTTAAACTTTTCAAACAAATATTTCCAATACAAATTCGCAGCATACGCCTCTGCATTTTTAGTATCGCCGGATTGCACCTGCTTAGCAATCTCCTGCAATTTTTTTGCTCCGTCTAAATCCAATGCTTGCAATACCGCTGCCTGATTATTGATTTTTGCTTTAACCACTTCTTGCCACATTCGCTTTTTAAATGGCTCACCTACTTCAGTTTGCGCCCAAGAAATTTCGGCATAGCGGCTATGGTTATGATATGGGAAAAATGTTCCGGACGGCAAATGACTGGCATCGCAAGAAAATAAAACCACATCATATTCAGCCAATTCCGAAAGCAAAGAGCTGCTAAGCAATATCTGCCTATTCTCTAAAATTACTACAGATATATCCTCTAGCGGTAACTTTAGGGAATATCCCTCTTGCGGTTCATACAGAAGCTGGCGGTTTTTAACCGATAACTTACAAGGTTTAGTAATTTGCAATATCCGCCAGCCCATAATTTTAACTCCCTTGTTATAAAGTTTCTGTCTGTTGCTGTTTTTCTTGCTCTAACTTTTCTCGCCGCGCTTTTCTTTCCGCCATCCGTTGTTTGTTGGATTTTATATTAGTCAAAGGCAATCTTGTTTCCTGCCTAATCTCTGTTATATTACCCAACGGATCTACAGAAAACTTTTGAAATTTATCTAATCCTTTTACACCAATACTTGGCATAATATTTTCTCTATCATGTGCTTCTAAAGTTATTGAACCTGTCGCTCGTCCAGTACCTTTAAAATATCCTGAACATTCTTTTCCATTTTTTGAAATTTTTACAAAATCATCTGCATATAAACTAAATTTAAATATATAACTATCATTCAATTCTAACCACTCATTTTCCATCTTCAATGGTACAATCGCCTTATTTGGCAATTCTTTTCCCATATCAGAAAGATAAACAGGCACTAGATAAAATTGTTCTTTACCTTTTTTATTCTTTTTAACAAACAC
The DNA here is from genome assembly GCA_934277435.1 of uncultured Alphaproteobacteria bacterium. Classification (GTDB taxonomy): domain Bacteria; phylum Pseudomonadota; class Alphaproteobacteria; order RF32; family CAG-239; genus RUG410. Next base: position 59,881 of record CAKQUE010000008.1, read on the forward strand.
ATCTGTCCTCAGCATATTTCCATTATTTGCCAAGCCTCCGCGAATAAAAATGCCTGACTTAACATCTTTTTCACTATATTTCTTATTGTTTGGGTTTATGGTTCTAATGCGCTCCTGATGAATTTCTCCGGTAGCATTTTTGCGAGGCGGACGTGAAACAAAAATCTCCTCTATCGATTTTAACACACTATCTCTAAAACCTGTCCATGGTTCATTCCATTTCTTTTTCAAAGACTGATACCAAGCCTCTCCGGTTTTAGCTTGCACAGCAAATTTATTTTCAAAAACAGAAGAAACATACGAAAGATATGAAACCATGCCTTGAGTAGCACAAGCTATCACAATAGCATCTTGTGCATGATGCCTATCATTTGCATTGCGGTCTTTACTCAAACCCCATTGCCAACGCAAATAGTCGGTTAAATATCCGGCACGCATTTGAATTCTGTTTTTGATATCTTTCCAAGGACTAGATGAAAAATCAATGCCGTCTTCGCAATATTGTTTCACATAACGGGAAATATAACTGTTATCATTGGCATTACGCTCTTTAAATGCCAATTCTCTATCCTGAAAATCATTACATAACAGCAAGTCTTCTTTTTTCTTATTATGCAGCAGTTTAACACGCGCCTCAAATTCCGCCCAATCCATTTCATTTTTAATGTAATCAAATGGAGTCTTATTTCCTTTTTTACGGTTTTCTTCAGACAAACATAATACTTTATTATTATATGAATCATCAAAAGAACGAGAATACGGAATAATATGGTCAACATCCAAATATCCGACTTCCTCCAGCCGTTCTAAATCTATCGTTTTGCCTGAATATATACATTTGCAGCTTTGTTCTTTATACAAACGATACTTCAAAATATTTTTAGCATTAACTTTAATCTTATGTTCATTTAATTCTTTTTCAATAATCTCCCTTTGTTTCATATTTTCATCTTGGCGATTTTTCAAATTTCTACGTTCATCAAAAGTCTTTTTCAAATCACGCCCCATTTCAATATTTATCTGGTCTGGTAAACCATATTGGCGAGCCATTGCATTATACACTTTTCTAAATTGCGCAACCGTTCTATTAACAACAGGAACTTTGGTTAATTTATTCGAAGCAATAGCTTCTAAATAAATTCCTTTATGTTCAACCAATTTATCAACCGTTAATTTGTGGTCATAACCGACTTTTTCACACGCTTCATTATAGTGCAAACTATCCATCATATAAGGAACAATATTATACAGTGCTTTAAAAGATAAATTTATAAACTTATCAAATGTACAGTTATTAAATTTTTCAATCCATTCATCTTTTACACCTAACTCTTTTAAAGCCTTTGTAATAGCCGCATCATTTTTTTCACAAGCTATTATATTCACCACTTTATCAAGTAAATGTGTATCTTTTGAAACTACTGCCCATTCGTCTTTATCAAATTGAGCTTTTAACTTATGCCACCCTTTCATTTCATAAAAAGTAATATCTTCAGGATTAACTGTTTTAACTTCATTATTTTTATTTCTTTTTTCGGTTTTGTTATAGTCAATATCTCTGAATTTTACGCCTTTTGCAAAAACTTTTGAAGATAATGTGCTATATTTAACCAATTTAGTATTTTTTAATATCTCTAAGATTTGTTTTCTTTCTGTCGGACTAACTGTTCTTATTTTTCCATTATCATTCAATGACATATTGTTAATCTTTGTCAAGGCTACAAACAATTCTGATGTTGGAGCTTCTCTCGGCGCTCTTTTTTCGTCTTTCTCAAAAATACACTGTCCGACCATATTAGCAACGCTGCCGGCTTCGCGATAGCGGAAAGCTATCTTGCAGAATTTTGCATACAGCTCATCAGTAAATAAGCCTTTTTCCTTTTTTTGAGCCTCATAAATCAGTTTTGTTTCCCGTATAATTTCTGTACGCGGAATAGAATTGATGTAAACAGCTTCTTCTTTTCCTTTTGCATTAGTTTCTGTGTAATTACGCTTTTTACCATTTTTTCCGGCACGTTCTACAATAATTTGAGCCAATGTTTTATTATCGTAAAGCTGTGTACTGTTTGCTTTAATAGCTTTTAAAACTTTTCCACCTTCGGCATCACTCTCTTCCGCTGCTTTTCTATATGATTTAAAACCTCTGTGTTTAGCTAAATGCGTCAAAACACGCACTAGTTCTGCCGCTGTTAATTTTTGCGTAAGAGCTTTTATTCGTAAGTTCCATACATCTCCATCTTTCTGTTCGGCATACAATCTTTGCAGCATATCACTATCAGCAACCAATCCGCTATCTATAAATAATTGCTTAATTTCTTGCATGCGACGCGCTTTACGTCTGCAAATTCTACGTGCTAGTCTTTTTTCTCTGCGTGGTGCCGCTAAAGAAGAACCATCTTTAGGATTCTCTGCCACAGGAAAACAACGAACTCCTGATTTAATAATTTGTCCTTCAATTACTTCTCCGGTTTCATGGTCAAAATATTCTTTATCAAAATCAACTACTGCCCAGCCGATAGAAGCAATACCTAAATCAAAACCAAAAATTCTTTTCCGCATAATTTGTTCTCCTGAATTATTTTTTGCTTGACAATCAGTTTAACAGATTATACTCTTAATTCAAGAATTTTTTGATTTTATATCTGATTTGGAAAGGAAGCTATAATAATCGAAATTCGAGTGGGGTACTGATGATAGTCAAAAGCAATTTTGATGTGTAGTCATCCCCTTTTTATTTTATAAATCCTAATATTGTAATTCCAATACATAATATATTTCATTTTAACATTTTCAATTTACAAAAATCATTTTTTAGGATATATCAATAAGCAACTTATTTTTAACTAAAACTTGCAATCTAATGAAACAAAACAAACAAAATTTCCATAGTATTGTTATTGGAGCCGGAGCGGCCGGATTGATGTGCGCCAAACATATTGCTAAAACCGGAAGCGTATTAATTTTAGAAAAACAGCCGCAGCTTGCCGCCAAAGTTAAAATATCCGGCGGCGGAAAGTGTAATTTCACCAATTTAGGCGTGAGCGCAAATAATTACCTTTGCACAAATCCACATTTTGTAAAGTCGGCTCTGGCGCGTTTTACTCCGCAAGATATTATAAAAATTCTACAGCAAAACCATATTAAATATGAAGAACGGCAAAACCAACAGATGTTTGCTTTTTCCGCCCAAGAAATTGCCGATATGTTGCTAAAACAATGCTTAGAAAAAAATGTAAAAATTCAAACAAAATGCTTAATCGAAAGCGTAGAAAAAAACAATGATATATTCAAAATAGAAACAAATTTTGGCTGCTATACCTGTGCTAATCTGATTGTTGCCACCGGCGGTGTGTCATATCCTAGAATTGGCGCCACCGATTTTGGCTATAAAATAGCTCGTCAATTTGGGCATAAAATCATCAATCCCCGTCCTGCGCTGGTTGGTTTGACGGCTTTACCTAATTTGCGGAATTTTTGTTCTGATTTGGCCGGTGTTTCTGTTCCGGTAATCATCACCATCGGCAAGAAAAAAATCGCCAGAGATTTACTTTTTACGCATTTGGGAATTTCCGGTCCAGCTGTTTTAATCGCTTCACTTTATTGGCAAAGCGGGCAGACTTTTTACATAGATTTTTTGAACAGACAAAGCCTTGATGATTTGCTGCGGCAGCAAAATAAAAAGACCATAAGCCAAATCATCAGTAATGTTTTACCTTCTAATTTTGCCAAAAAAATTGTGGGCGACTTAGATTGTAAAATTGAAAATCTAAGCAATAAAAACAAACAATTGTTAAATGAACGGCTTACAAAATTTGCTTTTACTCCGCAAAAAACCATGGGATTTGACCGCGCAGAAGTTACGGCCGGCGGAGTTGATGTCAGTCAGATTTCCTCACAAACAATGGAAAGTAAACTTTGCCCGCATTTATTCTTTATTGGCGAAGTTCTTGACGTTACCGGCGAGCTTGGCGGTTTCAATTTACATTGGGCTTGGGCCTCGGCACATGCCGTAAAAATATAAATTACAAACTTTATCAGATAAAAAAACACACCCTCAACCTAAAATCAGTCAAGGGTGTGTCATAATATTTGCTTTATAGCTTATTTACCAGCGTTAGCGTCTTTAACAGATACAGACAAATCGTCGGCAATACGAGCAGAACGACCACGCAAAGCACGCAAGAAGTA
>CAKQUE010000009.1 GCA_934277435.1 uncultured Alphaproteobacteria bacterium
ACAATCGGTGATATAACCGGAGATTTTATCGGTAACTATGCTTTAGTTAGTTCTGAAAATGGAACTGCTAAAGGTGGGGCGATTTATAATTATGGCACAATCGGCAACATAACCGGAGATTTCATTGGTAACTATGCTTCTTCTGAAAGAGGAAAAGCTCAAGGTGGCGCGATTTATAATAAGAAAACGCTGACCATTGCCGGCGCCAGTACTTTTACAGATAATTATGTTGAGGTTAAGGGAAAGAAAACTTCTAACGCCATTCATAATGAAGGAACCATTAATTTTGAGGGAACCAATATAGTGGTCAATGACGCCATAACCGGTAAAAATGGCACTATAAATATAGCAAGCTCCAGCAATGGTATGACGACTTTTAACAATTCTGTTTCCGGCAACACGATTAACTTGAATCAAGGCACTTTGAAACTGGGGCATTATAAGTCTGAAAAGTTTGGTGATTCTGTGGGCTCGTTTGCCGATGATGTTGACTTTGTCGCCAATGGTGGTGTTTTGAATTTGGGCGACCAAAAAGTGAGCCTGAAAAGCGCCGAGTTTAACGACGGCTCGACTTTGGCAATCAACGTAAAAAGCGATGGCAATGGTTTGCTCAAGGCAGAAAATTTGACCATAAACGGCGGTCCGCTCAAAGCCACGTTGGGACAAGGTGTTGTCAATATGCAAAACAAGCAAAAAACTGTAACTTTGCTTGAAAGCGGCACCGAGTTTGTTAACAAATTCGCCGATGTGATGGAAAACAATATGTATCGTTTTGAAAAGGCGGAAAAAGCCGGTGATTATATCATTAGTTTGGCAAAAACAGCAGAAGATGTCAGCCAAGAAAACGGCGGTACGCAAAACAACGCCGGCGAGGCAAAAGCTTGGGTTGATGGCTCTAAGTTTGAACAAGGTTCGGTCAGCGCCGATGTGGCGGATAAGCTCGCCGATTTGGCGCAAAACGACGCCAAGGGCTTTAACGAGGCTTTGAGCGCTTTGGCTCCGAGCGATAACTCTGAAGTCCGCATCAACTCGATTAGTCATAACACCGAAATGTTTAGAGCTGTGGTGTCGCATTTGGACGACGTCAGCAAAAAGAATCAATACGGTTTGTCATCGGGCGATGTGGTTGACGGTGTGAGCGTATGGGCAAAAGCGTTTGGCAACCATGCCAAAGTTGACAACACCTCCAAGGCGTATGGTTTCAAATCTGACGGCTACGGTGCGACATTGGGTATTGAAAAACAGTTGAACAACGCGTTCAAAGTCGGTTTGGGCTATAGCTATTTTTATAACGATGTCGACGGCTTTATGCGCGATAGCGATGTAAACACGCACACCGGTTTTGTATATGGCGAATATCGTCCAAACAACTGGTATACCAACGCGATTGCCTCGTACGGCTATTCTGAATATGACGAAAACAAACACGTTGCCGGCGATGTTTATAAAGCAAAATATGATGTTGATAATATTGGCGCGCAGGTGATGACAGGCTATAACGCCAGCGTGGCAAAAGTAGACGTGACACCGGAAACAGGTTTGCGCTATAACAACATTCACCGCGATAATTATGTGGATAGCGCGGGGCAGGCGGTTAAGGCCGAAACAATGGATGTTTTGACCGCGGTCGCCGGCTTGAAAGTGGGCAAAGATTTGGTCAGCTGCTTTGGTTTGCACGAGGTTTATTGGCGCCCGGAAGCACGTTTGGCGGCAACATATGACCTGATTTCGGACAAAGAAAACGCGGTTGTAAGCCTGTCTAACGGCTCTGGCTATGTGGTAAAAGGACAGCGTCTGAACCGCTTTGGCGTGGAAGCTGGCGCCGGCGTGACTTTCTACCTTTCACCAGATGTGGAAAGCAGCGTTGGTTACGAGGGCAAATTCCGCAGCCATTATCAAGACCATACCGGCTATGTCAGCGCTAAATACAAGTTCTAGAACTTGGGACAAACAAACGCCTTGCTATTTTTGCAGGGCGTTATTTTTTTGTCGGTATGATATAAATCTGATTGACAAGCGCTTGTTTTGTCGTTACACTGCAATTTATCTTTAATAAATTTGAGGTAGTTAAAAAATAAATTATGAGTAGTCCCATATTTGTGTATGTCTTTAATCTGTTTTTGGTTTTTCTTTTAGTTTTTTTCAATGCGTTTTTTGTAGTTTCTGAATTTTCTATTGTAAAAATTCGCCGCACAAAATTGGAGGAATTGGCTCATAATGGTAGCAAACGCGCCAAAATCGGGCTCAAAATTAATGACCATCTAAACACCTATTTAAGCGCTATTCAGCTGGGTATCACGCTGGCCTCTTTGGGTTTGGGTTGGATTGGTGAACCGGCGGTTTCTAAACTTTTGGAAGTGCTGTTTGGCTCGTTTTTGAGCGATAATCCCGTGCTTTTGCATTCTCTTAGCTTTGGTGTGGCGTTCAGCCTTATCACCCTGTTTCACGTGGTTTTGGGCGAACTGGTGCCAAAGTCGCTGGCTATTCAGGACACCGAACGCTATGCTTTGGCTATTGCGCCGGCTCTCTATACTTTTAACCATATATTTTCACCGTTTATTTGGGTGTTTGACCATGTGACTATCGGTATTTTGAAAATTATGGGTATCCAATCTAGCAACGAAAACGGCGACGCCCACTCCGAAGAAGAAATTAAACTGATTATCGACGCGTCGCAAAAAGATGGTATTATCGATGATACTGAGGGCGAAATTATCCAAAACGCAATCTGCTTTTCTGAAACTTGCGCCCACGAAATTATGATTCCGCGTCAGGATATGAAATGCATCTACAAAAACTCCAGCTATAACGAAGTTATGGATTTTGTACGGCAGCATAATCATACCCGTTTTCCGCTGTGTGACAAAGACAAGGACCACATCATTGGTATGGTGCATATCCGCGATATTTTGGAACATCCCGAAGACAAGGACGCTAAAGACTTTTTGAACCATATCGCCCGCAATATTCTGTTTGTGCCCGAAAATCACTCTATTTCTGATATTTTGCACCAGATGATGCACAAACATATTCATTTGGCTATTGTGGTTGATGAATACGGCGGAACTGCCGGTATGATTTCGATGGAAGATATCTTGGAAGAGCTTGTCGGCGATATTCGTGATGAACATGATGACGCCACCATTGAGCCAATCAAAAAAATTGATGATAAATCTTGCGAATTTGACGGCCTTTATTTGGTGGAAGACGCTTTTGACTGTATGGGACTTCCGCATTATGAACCCGAAGAAAGCACCGTCGGCGGCTATGTTTTTGCCCTTGTCGGACGCGAACCGAAAGTTGGCGACATTGTTGAAGATGAGTATTGTCAATACGAAATTTTAGCGGTTGATAATATGAGGGTTACGCGTGTCAAAATCCAGAAGAAACTCGTCTAGCTGGTATCTACTAGGGATTTTTGCGCTCGTGTACTAATTTGTACACGTCGCTTAAAAATTCCGTCGCATCTACGCACGCTATCCGAGTTTCTTAAGAGCAGAGCAAAGCGCCTAACGGCACATCTAAAGGCAACTTACGTTCATTCAGAAAATTCATGTACTTCTATGTACACTAGGATTTTCTTCAGAACTAGAGTTGCCTTTATCTGTACCATTATTCGCATTGCTTTATGTGTTGTAGTATGCCGCTGTTTCGTTACTAGTTTGTACGCGTTGCTTAAAAATTTCATATTGACCAGTGTCAAAAACAAAAAACTGTGCGGAACACAGCTAAAATTTTGTTGACTTTTTGTCAAAATAGCAGCATACTACCATTATCTTAGAATTATGATTACTATTATTAATCCTTAATTAATCCTTAAAATTTTAATGTATGTTGATTAATTTTATTTTATGGCTGGTGGTTATTTTTTGTTTGTGTGCCGGAATTTATTGTCTGGTTATTTACAGAGATAACGTACCAAAGGTGGTTCAAATCGTTTTTTGGGCTATCATGGCATTTTTGGCTGTTTGTGTGTTGGTGTGGACCACTGTTATGGTTCACAATCAACTCTATCCTATTGGGGTAGATGTGCGAACTCCGATTGTTATTTATAACGTTCTTTGGTAGCTTGTTTACTAACTATATAGTGTTACAAAAAAAGCAGTGTTTTTTAACACTGCTTTTTTTGTTATTTGGCAACCATTAAGGCATCTATTCCAAGTTCTTGGTGATATAACATGACAACGCCGACAATTACCGCCAGACAAATGAAAATAACCAATATATTTATAAAGGCCGATGTTCTTTGCGGTAAATTAGGCTTTATACCCTCGTCGCAAGCGTAGTTGATATATATACGGCAAGCAGAAATAATGTATAGCGGGCGGAACAAAATCATTATAATCAACAGCGCTAAAATTAGCGGAAATCCGGCGTAAAAATACCATGAATAGATATCGTATTCGTCCGGCATTTTATCCATGTAGGCAAAGAAAAGGGCAATGCTAATATAGCAGCCGATACCAATTATCCAACAAACAAGAGAGTAGCCAAGGCGCAATTTAATCAGTGGTAAAAAACGTTTTTTAAGCAAAAGCAAAGAATCTTTACAGGCGTCTTGAAAGCTGCGGCCGTATAGGAGCGCAGGAATAAAACCAAGGCTAATCATTTTCCAGAGCTGATAAATTATTTCTCGTTCAATTTTTACAGATCTTAATGTGTGGTCATTCTTCTTTGGTAGGCGTTCCATAATGCGTTTAACCGTCCACCAACCGTCTATCCAAGAAAAAATCCAAAGCGTGCCGGCGCGGCCGAACGCAGCTTTCATACAATCTGTAAAAGTGGACTCTTTGTTTTGAAAGCGCAAAAGGCAAGATGCATTCATACATGCTGTTAAAATTCCCAGCGGAAAAGCGGCGAGCCCTACACAGGCCAGCGACCAGACTAATAAAATTAAGTTTGCGGCTGTGTTTCCTGTGTCATTTTTCCATATTTCTTCGGGTATCCACGACAAACCTTGCGTCCAAATAAAATAAACCAAAGCAATAGTAGCCCATTGTAAAAGCGCAAATACAATATTTTCTTTTTCGGTAAAAATAAAGCGCATGGAGGCGGCAATACTGGTAAAGAAACTGCCGATAGAACCAAAATACCCCGGATTTTCGCTAAAATCAGTTTCTTTGTAGGCTTTTGTTTTTAGTCTGTCAAACTCAGATTTTATGGTAAATAATGACATAATTTTTCTCCTTTTTGTTTTGATTGTAGCGGAATAAATGCAGCAGTGCAAGAAAAACTTGACAATTGTTTGCCAGAGATTAAACTTTGGTTCAGAAACGGAGATGAAAATGAGTTTGATTGAAAAATATGTTTTTACCGGTGAAAATAAGGGTATGAATTTGTTGATTTTAGGCGGTGTTCATGGTAATGAAACCGCTGGTATTAAAGCCGGATTTAGGGTTGTTGAAGAGATAAAACAAGGAAAAATCAAACTCCAAAACGGGCGCTTAACCATTGTGCCGGTGTGCAACCCTGCTGCTTATCAAAAAGATGTGCGCTCAATTGAAGAAAACCTAAATCGTGTGATGAAAATGCATCTCAATCCGCAAAGTTATGAGCAGTGTTTGGCAAATGAAATTTGTCCGCTGATAAAAGCCAATCGTATGATTTTAGATTTGCATTCTACCCATTGCCAGGGCGATGTGCCTTTTGCTTTTTGCGATTACGCCGATGAATATAACACGCCTCTGATAAATGCTCTTGATGTGGATTATGTGTTGGAAGGCTGGCCGGCAATGTATGCGGCGCAAGGTGAGATAACTGACTTTTCAACCGAGGGGTATGCTCATTTTTGCGGCAACACTGGTACCACGCTGGAGTGCGGATATCACAAAGAGCCGGAAGCCGAAAATATTGCCTATAAGGCCATTGTCAGCGCGCTGAAAGTTTATGGTATGATTGATGGCACTGTGACTGTCAAACCGCAGAAAACTCATATTCAAATGCATAGTTATGTAATAAAAAAACAAGCTGGAAAGCTTTGTCAAAATTACAAGCATTTAGACATGGTGCGCAAAGGGCAGGCAATTGCTGTTTATGACAATGGAGAAATATTGAGCGCGCCGTTTGATGGCTATATTCTGCTGCCAAATCATGCGGCAGAAATTGATGCCGAATGGTATTATCTTGGGACTAAAAAAAACGGAGCTTAAAGCACTTTGCTTTGCTTTTGCTGCATAATGTAGTCCAGCGTACGGATTTTTTCTTGCTTTTGCCAAACTAGACTTTGCGTTTCTTTATTTAAGCTTACGCCGTGATAGCCTTTGCTGATGAGGTATTGCATTTTCATAAACAAACTTGGAATTTTTTTATGAATATTCTCGCCCAAATACATGGTGTAAGTTTTATTATTATCCTGTAACAGCGGAGCTTTTTGCTCTTGTTGATGAATGTTTTTTTCCAAATAAATCACTTTGGCGCCGTCAGACGGATCGAGGTCAACTTTTGTGATAGACATACCGTGGTGCAGGGCATTTATCCAGCTGGCCGGATTATCAACAGCGATTTGAATAATTGAGTGTTTGCGACCGTTATCCAGAGCGTGCGCCTCAATATAGTTCAGCATTCTTTTCATCAGGCTGGAGCCTCTGTAAGCAGGGTCAACCAAAATGGCCTCGTAAATAACCAAATCTTCATTAGGTGTGTTTGGCTTAAATTCCGGCATATCTCTTTTTTCGGAGTTTTTCGGCATATGATAAACAACTTGCGCAATCAAAGTGTTTTGATCAAACACGCCTAGCATATGCGAATTTTCGCCGTTTAGTGATTTCAAATAATCTTCTTCTGTGCGATGCAAAATAAAGTGTTGTTCGTCGGGGTGTAAACCGTCAATAATTTTTTGCTGCAAAGACATTACATCTTGCAAATTGTCACTATCTAATTTTTTCACACTTAATTGTTTTTTGTTCATGGTAACAGCTTTCAAATTTTTATTAAACAACAGGTTTGAGATAACTCAAAACATACGGCGGACTTTAAGGGGATAAAAAAAGTCATCGTCGCATTAAGCGGTTGCGCAAAAGGCGCAGTGTGTTTTCAAAATTTGCAGTCATTACATTCCTTTATAAAACGCTTTGGAGTTTACATAAAAAAATTTTTCTGTCAAGGCAAAATATTCCCGTCTTTTAATATTTTTTCAAATTGTAAAGATTCTGTTTATGTTGAAAATATAGCGGAAAATGCTATTTTTGTCAATATTTTTATGCAGAAAAATATAATGATGTTGTCTTTGGGAATATTTTTTTGCATTTTGGTTGTTGGTAGCAGCTTTTATTCTTGATATTTTTCCATAAAAAAACGTCCCAAAAATGGGACGCTGTAACTAAATATTTGGCAAAAATTAAATATCCAAAGCTTTGCGATAGGTGTCAACCACCAATTCTTGCTCGTCGCGGTCGGCGGCGTTCATTTTGCGCAGTTTCAAAACGGTGCGCATAGCTTTGACGTCAAAACCTGCTGATTTCGCTTCGGCAAAAATATCACGGATATCGCTTTGAATACCTTTTTTTTCTTCTTCCAAACGTTCAATTCTTTCAATCAGAGAACGCAAGCGGTCAACGGCAACTCCACCGACTTCCGCAGTTACATTTTCTTCAGCCATTGTTTTTCTCCTTAAAAAATTTTTTTCTTTAGTGGTTGTAGCAAACAAAATCAGTTTTGACAAGTGGAATTTTTATCTATGTTTTAGCTGGCTAATCTCTCAAAGTCACTATTCAGTACATTATAATGCTCGCCAGAGCGTAAGAATTCGTTTTTTCCATAAAAAGCTAGATAATGTTGGCTGAAATAAAAAATGGGCTGTGAAAAAACTCCACAGCCTTTTGATATTTTGAATTCTCTTGCCGATTAACGTTTAGAGAATTGGTAAGAACGACGAGCTTTAGCTTTACCGTATTTTTTACGTTCTACAACACGATCATCACGTGTCAAGAAGCCAGCTTGTTTCAAAACTGTTCTCAGTTCTGGTTCATATTCGTTCAAAGCTTTAGCGATACCGTGTTTGATAGCGCCTGCTTGACCAGACAAACCGCCGCCTTTAACTGTGCAAACAACGTCAAATTCATTTTCGCGGTTGGCAACAACAAATGGCTGATTGATAACCATTTTCAAAACAGGACGGGCAAAATATTCATCCATAGATTTGTCATTGATGGTGATGTTACCTTTACCAGGCATAACCCATACTCTGGCAACAGCGTCTTTTCTTTTACCTGTAGCATAAGAGCGGCCTTTTTTGTCTTTTACAGACTTGCGAGGAGCTTTAGCTTCTGTGTTAGCAACAGTAGCAGCTTTAATATCCTGCAAAGATTCGATTTTTTTAGTAGCCATTACAAAGCACTCCTTTTATTTTTAGGGTTTTGAGAAGCAATATCCAAAACAATCGGATTTTGCGCAGTATGAGGGTGATTTTCACCGGCATATACTTTCAATTTTGTCATCATCTGACGGCCCAATGGGTTGCGTGAAATCATGCGTTCAACAGCTTTTTGAATAACTCTTTCAGGGAAACGGCTGTTCAAAATTTTACCGGCTGTAGTATCTTTTACGCTACCAATGTAACCTGTGTGTTGATAATAGTGTTTGTCGGTCAATTTTTTACCGGTCAATTTAACTTTATCAGCATTGATAACGACAACATAGTCGCCACAATCCAAGTTTGGAGTGAAATAAGGCTTGTTTTTACCGCGGATAATCTTTGCGATTTCAGCAGAAAGTCTGCCCAAAATAACACCGCTGGCATCAACAACATACCATTTTCTTTCGATGTCGGCAGGTTTTGTAGAATGTGTAGAAATCATTTTTATCTCTTTCTTAAAAATGTTATTAAATTCGCTCTCAATATACACAAACTTTATGCATTGTCAATCAAAAAAATATACATTTTTCAATATTTTATTTTAACGGTATTATATTACCTTAAAACTAACTGTTTGAAAAATAATGCTTATTTTGTGTGAAAAAAATAAAATCCTTGAAAAGTCAAGGATTTAGAGGTTTGGTAAAAATTAAAGCTTATGATTTAAAATTTAGTCCCCAATCGCTATAGCGGGCAGGGTCATTGCCCCAATTTTCACGCACTTTTACAAATAAAAACAAATGGATACGCTCTTCTAACAGTTCTTCAAGCTCTAGTCGCGCTGCTTGTCCGATTTTTTTTATCATAGAGCCGTTGTGGCCGATTATAATCGTTTTTTGACCATCGCGTTCAACATAAATTGTCATTTCCGCGCGAATCGAACCATCAGGTTTATGTTCCCATAATTCAGGTTCAACCGTCAAAGCATAGGGTAGTTCTTGGCGCAAATTCAAAAACAGTTTTTCGCGAACAATTTCAGCTGCAAGTAGCTTTAGTGGCATATCCGACATTTGTTCTTCGGGATAATACCAAGGGCTTTCCGGCAGGTTTTCGGCTAAATATTCATAAAATTCGGTAATATGGTCGCCTGATTGTGCCGAAAACATAAAGACGGCGTCAAATTGAAACAGGTTTTCAAATTCTTCTTTCAGCTCGTTTAAGCGTTCTTGCGGCACAAGGTCTATTTTATTAAAAGCCAAAACAGCATGGGCTTCACGTTTTATCAGTTCATCAATAATCGCCGATGTTTCTTCATTCATTCCGCGCTTGGCGTCAACTACCAACACGTTTATATCCGCATCACCAAATCCGTTCCAAGCAGAAGCCACCATTGCTCTATCCAGACGGCGTTTAGGCGCAAAAATTCCTGGGGTATCCAAAAAAATTATTTGCGTGTTGTCATAGATGCCAATACCTTTGATTGTGGTGCGTGTGGTTTGGGCTTTGGGCGATACAATAGAAACCTTTGAACCGACAAAATTGTTGGTTATGGTTGATTTTCCGGCGTTAGGTGCGCCAATCAAGGCTACAAATCCGCAGCGAGTTTTTTTCATGTTATTTATCCATTAATTCCAAAAGATGTTGCGCGGCCAATTGTTCTGCCGCTTTTTTGTTTTTTCCTTGACCAAAAGCAAATGTTGTGTCATCTAAAGCAACTTTAACCTTGAATATCGGCTCGTGCTCGCTGCCTTCTTTGGCTATCAATTCATAAGCCGGCGATGGTAGGTGCTGGGCATGAAATTTTTCTTGCAGGCTGGTTTTGAAGTCTTTTTTAGAACCGTTATCAGATTTATCAATCAAATTTTTCCAATTGCGTTCAACAAAAGAAATGGCTTCTTCAATATTTGAGTCTATATAAATCGCTCCAATCACAGCTTCACCAACGTCGCATAGCACATTTATGCTTTTCACCGTTTCGGCGTCTTTAGCTATAATATAGTCGTTCAAACGCAAATTTTTTGCCACTTCGGCAACAGCATCGGCGCAAACTAGTTTTACATGACGCTGTGCTAGTTGTCCTTCGCGGTCGTTTGGAAACATTTTAAACAAAAGATGAGCCATGGTCATTCCTAAGACTCTGTCGCCTAAAAATTCTAAACGCTCATAATTGCGGTGTTCGTTACCGGTTACACTGCTGTGAGTCAGTGCCTGAGTCAGCAGTTTTGGGTTATGAAAATGATATTGTAAAATATCTTCCAGTGATTGCATATTTAGTAAATTCCCATAAAAAATCGGTTCCAGCGAATGGCTCTAAACCAAGTCCACGGCTCGTATATTTCGCCTTTGTCGTTGTGAGAGAAAAAGATAAAACGTGCTTTGCCGACTAAATTTTCTTTGGGTACAAAACCAACGCTAATGCGGCTGTCGTCTGAACGGTCACGGTTGTCACCCATCACAAAAAATGAGTCTTGCGGAACTTCAAAAACATCGGTGTTGTCAACAATGCGTTCGTGGTCCGAAATTTCAATAATCTTATGTTCTTTCCCTTCTGGCAGAGTTTCTGTATATTGGTGATAAAATTCAGGCATATCAACATATTCATCAACAATATAGCGTTCAGTTTCATGACGTTCCAACATTTTGTCATTGATATACAAACGTCCTTCAATCACTTGAATTTTATCTCCAGGTAGTCCGATAATTCTTTTAATAAAGTCGGTATTAGGTTTGTTTTGGGGGCGGAAAACAACAACATCTCCGCGCTGCGGTCCGCTATACCAAACACGTCCTTCAAACAGTGGAAGTCCAAAGGGAAAAGAATATCTGGAGTAGCCATAGGTGTATTTGCTGACAAACAAATAATCGCCTACACGTAGGGTTGGATACATTGAGCCGGAAGGAATTCTAAACGGTTCAAAGAAAAAACTTCGGATAATCAAGGCAATGAAAATGGCTAAAAACACAGTCTTAACGTTTTCCCAGAAAGCGTTTTTGAAACTAGTGTTATCCGATGATATAGAATTCGATTTTGAGGTTAAAGTATTTTTAGTGTCAGTCAATTTATTCCTCGTTGTCATAATCTTCATCATCTTCAATTTCATTATCAAGCATTGTATCGTCGTCTTCCGGCCCTTCTAGCAGTAAATCGTCATCAAATTCAGATTTTTTACGGCGTCCACGGCGTTTTTTGAGTGGTGTGCGGCGTTGCAAAGCGCTGATGACATATTGTCCGGAAACTTTGTATAAATCAGCCAAATGGTTGTTATACATATGGTCTCCGTCTTCAATCATGGCAAAATCAATTTCAACGTTGCGCTGCTGATTTAATTTGTGAGCCATTTCTTCAACCTGATACGGGCTGACAATTTCATCTCGTCCGCCTTGTACAATTAGACCAGAGGCAGGGCAAGGAGCCAAAAATGAAAAATCTTTTTCATTGGCCGGAGGAGATACAGCAATAAAATTGTTGATGTCAGGACGACGCATCAACAGCTGCAAACCTATCCAAGCGCCAAAAGAATATCCGGCAATCCAGCATTGTTTGGCGTCTGGGTTCATATTTTGCAGCCAATCCAAAGCGATAGTTGCGTCCGAAAGTTCTCCTGGGCCGTCTTCAAATTGTCCCTGAGAGCGTCCAACGCTGCGAAAATTAAAGCGCAAGACTGAAAAGCCCAAGTCCTTAAAACAGCTAAATAAGGTGTAAACAACTTTATTGTTCATGGTTCCGCCATATTGCGGATGAGGGTGTAGAATCAAAGCAACCGGCGCATTTGGTCGTTCACTTTTATAATATCTGCCTTCAAGTCGGCCAGCATGACCGTTAAATAAAACTTCTACCATTTTTTTTCCGTTTTTTTCCGTTTTGTTACTTTTATTTAATATATAATGTGCTACATTAAATAAAAATTGTTAATTTTATAGGAATATATCACACAATGAATTCAAATTACAAGATAATTTTAAAAGACATTCAGGCAATTATGGATAGAGATCCGGCAACACGCAGTAAATTGGAGGCTATTATTTGTTCTTCGGGGCTGCATGCCATAATGGTTCACCGCTTGTCACATGCGTTGTGGAAGCATGATTTTTTCTTGGCAGCAAGAATAATATCGCAAATAGCTCGTTTTTTTACAGGAGTGGAAATTCATCCTGGAGCGCAAATCGGCGAGGGGTTTATGATAGACCATGGCATGGGTGTTGTTATTGGTGAAACAACGATTATTGGTAAAAATGTAACACTTTATCACGATGTTACTTTGGGTGGACGTAAACTTTATGATGAAAATGGCAAAAAATTGGAAAAACGTCATCCTACCATTGGTGATAATGTGATTATTGGCTCAGGCGCGCAAATTTTGGGACCTATTGTTATCGGCAATAATGTTAAAATTGGCTCAAATGCTATTGTAATAAAAGATATCCCGAATAACAGCACGGTTGTTAATAATCCGGCGTATATCGTTAAAAAATCTACAGATAAAGGTAAAACTTTTTGCGCTTATGGTATTGAAAACGATGATGCATCTATAAAGCCGGCAGAAAAGAAAAATAAAAAAGTAAAATAGACTTGGCTTTAAGACTTTTTTCTGCTATATTTTAGCTAGAGGAAAATATAATGAAAAAGATATTGCTGATTTTGTTTTTTAGCGGAACTCTGACAAGTGCCGGTTTGGCGCAGGATTTACCCATAAATCCGTGGGCAAGTTCAACGAATAATACTGTTAAAATAACGAATTCAAGTCAAAACACTAAAGAAAAAATGACTAAAAGACAGCCGTCTGCAATGGAAATTTGGGCAGAAAAGCGTTCAGCCGAAGTCAGAAAAGCGCAGCAAGAAAATCAGCAAAGAGCTTTAGCAAGACAAAAAGCTCAGAACGAACAGCTTAAAGCGATGGCTAGTCAAAGCTCTTCAGGTGGTGATGACGGCGGTATTTTAGATGAAATAGGCAATCTTTTTTCTGATGATAGTTCCAAACCGGTAGCAGCTCCTGCCAAACAGCAATCTTCATCTGATGGCGATTTTATGAAAGAATATGATGATTTAATGAGTAGCTATGAACAAATGAAAAAAGATGCAGAGCGGTCTGTAAACAAAGCTAAGCGCAGTGTAAAAGGACTGACTAATCTAAATAACATAGAAAGATCGATTGATGACACCTTGAAGAGTTTGAAATAAGGGGAAAAATTATGAAATATTTATTGTCAGCAGTTATATTATCTTTGCTTTTATGTCAAAATGTGGTGGCTGGAGAAATTACCCGCGGAGTAAAGGCAGAAGCAAAAAAAATTTCTACGGGAAACGCCAATTTTATATCTCCGACAGATATTCTTGAAGCTACCAGACCAATGGAACAAGATGTGCAGCATATTTTGAACACCTATTCCGATGCTCAGCTTCGTCAATATGTGGTAGCATTGAATAAATCGCAGATTTTGGCTGCAAAACAAGCAAAAACTGCTGTTCCAGCCAAAATTAGTAACTCAGTTTTGCAAGACAGAGAAAAAATGGCTGAATATTTGCGTTCATTTTATCAGTATAAATACTAAACAAAAAACTAAACAAAAATGAAAGATGTTGAATTTAAAATAGAAAGTCCTTTTGAACCGTCCGGAGACCAACCGCAAGCCATAAAAGAATTGTGCGAAGGTGTGGAAAGGGGAGAGCGTAATCAAGTTTTGCTTGGTGTTACCGGCTCCGGCAAGACGTTTACTATGGCAAAAATTATTGAGCAGTGCCAACGTCCGGCGTTGATTATGGAGCCTAATAAAATTTTGGCGGCGCAGCTCTATGCCGAAATGAAAGAGTTTTTCCCTCACAACCGTGTGGAATATTTTGTGTCATACTATGATTATTATCAGCCGGAAGCATATATTCCCAAAACAGACACCTATATAGAAAAAGATTCGGCGATAAATGAGCAAATAGACCGTATGCGCCACGGTGCAACCCGCAATGTTTTGGAAGAACGCGATGTGATTATTGTAGCGTCGGTTTCGTGTATTTACGGCTTGGGCAGTATGGAATCTTATTCTTCAATGGTGTTTCAGTTAAAAGTTGGAGATGTGGTGGATATTCACGATGTCAACAGACATTTGACCGAACTTTTATATGAACGCTGCAGCGTTAATTTTGTACGCAGCACATTCCGCGTGCAGGGCGATACTTTGGATATTTTTCCGGCGCACTATGAAGATAGGGCGTGGAGAGTTTCATTTTTTGGCGATGAAATTGAAGAAATCTATGAATTTGATGTTTTGACCGGCAAAAAAACTCGTCAGCTTGATGAAATTACCGTTTATCCGGCAAATCACTATGTTACGCCGCGTCCGGCGCTTTCGCAGGCAATGGCTCATATTAAAGAAGATTTGGAAATTCGCCTCAAACAGTTTAAGGTTGAAGATAAATTGCTTGAAGCTCAGCGTTTGGAACAGCGCACGCGTTTTGATTTGGAAATGATGGACACCACAGGACATTGCAAAGGGATTGAAAACTATTCGCGCTATTTAACCGGACGAGCCCCAGGAGAGCCGCCGCCGACTTTGTTTGAATACTTTCCAAAAAACGCTTTGCTGTTTATAGATGAAAGCCATATTGCCGTGCCGCAAATCGGCGCCATGTATCGCGGCGACCGCAACCGTAAAATGACGTTGTCGGACTATGGATTTCGGTTACCATCGTGTTTGGACAATCGCCCTCTAAAGTTTGAAGAGTGGGATAAAATGCGTCCGCAGACCATTTTTGTTTCGGCCACCCCAGGAGAGTGGGAAATGGAACAAAGCAAAGGCGTGTTTTCGGAACAAGTTATTCGTCCGACTGGTTTGACCGACCCGTTGTGTATTGTGCGTCCGGTCGAAAATCAGGTTGATGATTTGATGGAAGAATGCCGTAAAACAGCCGCTAAAGGTGAGCGTGTTTTGGTGACGACATTGACCAAAAAAATGGCGGAGGATTTAACCGAATATCTCAAAGACAACGGCGTCAAAGTCCGTTATATGCACTCGGATATAGACACTTTGGAGCGTATAGAGATTATCCGCGATTTGCGTTTAGGTGTGTTTGACGTGTTGGTCGGCATCAACCTTTTGCGCGAAGGTTTGGATATTCCTGAATGTTCGTTGGTGGCGATTTTAGACGCCGATAAAGAAGGCTTTTTACGTTCTACCCGTTCGCTTATTCAAACCATTGGACGTGCCGCGCGCAATGCCGAGGGCAGGGTGATTCTTTATGCCGATAAAATGACGGATTCAATTAAAGTTGCTTTAGAAGAAACCGAGCGCCGGCGGAAAAAACAAACCGAATATAACATTGCTCACGGCATTACTCCTCAGACCATTAAGAAAAGTATTTCTTCAACCCTAAAAGAAATGACGGAAACCGATTTTGTAAAAGATGAAACAAAAGATGTTGAAAAAATCAAAAACATTGAAAAAATGACCAAAGAATACACAAAATTAATGAAAGAAGCAGCGCAGAATTTGGAGTTTGAGCAAGCCATGATATATCGTGACAAGCTCAAAGAGTTGGAAGTTCTTTCTCTAAAACTATAGTTTTTTGGGGAAACTCGTCTAATGGTCTACTACTTTTAACTTTTTGTGCTTGTGTACCATTTTGTACACGGCGCAAAAAAGTTAATGCGTATTAGCCTCATTATCCGAGTTTCTGAGAGTTTGTGCCGGTTGCAGTAAAAGCAGCCGGTTTTTCTTGTGTACCATTTTGTACACGGCGCAAAAAAGTTAATGCGTATTAGCCTCATTATCCGAGTTTCTGAGAGTTAGTGCCGGTTGCCTTAAAGCAGCCGGTTTTTCTTATGTACCATTTTATACACGGCGCAAAAAAGTTAATGCGTATTAGCCTCATTATCCGAGTTTCTGAGAGCTGTGTGAGTTTGGCGCATTGCTTTATGTAGTATAGTATGCCTCTATTTAGTTTTTAGTTTGTACACGTCATTCTTCAGCGCCTCATGCCGTTTTATAGGCTGAGGCAGACTGGAGAATTCATGACCTTGTTGCCATCGGCAACGCATATTGAAAATGTCTCTTATCCAAGCTTCTAGAAAGCGTATTTGAGGTTCAAAAGGCCGGTGTGGGCCGAATAATCGTCACGCCAATCATACTCATAAGTCAAACCGACTTTAGCATTTTCGCTGACTGCCATTTCCACGCCGATTCCCGTTTCCACGCCGAATTTGCCGTTGCTTTCCTGCGCAATTGCATACGAACCGCCATTTGGCAAATGAACTATGGTCGTGTTGTCGTCGTTTTGCAGGTCATACGTGGCGTTTACAAACGCTTTCGGCATAACTTCATAGCCGTTTACTTCGGTTTCATCGGTCAAAGAAACGCCCAAAACTCCGGTTAAAATATCGCTGTCCGCGCTGTTATATTTCATACCGGCGCTGTCGGTGTAGCCGTCCTGACTGATTTTGTAGTAGCGCAAACCGGCTTGCGGACGCAGGCGCAAAACATGCTCGTCGGCGCAGCCATAAAACTCACGTCCGACCAAGGCTTGCAAGCCCAGCATCTGCATATCGAAACTGCCTTTAATATTTTCGCCAAACGCTTTTTTGTTTTGGTCAAAACTCAACCAGTGATAAGCGGCCAAACCGTTGGCAAACCAGCTGTTGCGGCCATATTCGGCATAGGCGAAAACCGTGTGGTCGTCAATGTCCGAACTTTTGGCGCCGCTGTCCAAATCTGTTTGCAAATACGCGTAACCAGCGCCGACTGTCCAGTTTTTGCCGGCTTTGCCGTCAATCGCCGCAATCACGCCTTTGGTGTCGGCCGAATAATCCAAATCGCCGCTGTTTTCTGCCGTCTGATATACGGCGTTTGCCCAAACTTCCGGCTCATATTCTGCCAAATCGCCACCAGCCAAGCCATAGACGCTGCTTTTATCCGGACGCGTATTCAGTCGGTCCGCCACATTTTTAGCGATGATATCGCCAATATAGCGACCGGTTTCCAAATTGGCCTGCGTGTTGTCGTTCAAATCATCAAGCGCGCTCGTCAAGTTTTTATCGCCGTCTTGCGCCTGTTTGTTCACCGTTTCGCTAATGCGGTCAAACTGTCGGTTGTCGCTTTTTGAGTCGGTAATTGCCAAAATCTCGTCCGCTTTGTCTTTGCTGGTGTCAAATTCTTTGGCGATTTCGTCGGCGTTTTTCTTGGCAAATTCCAAAATCAGCATGTTGTTTTCGTCGTTGAGTCTAAAATCATAGTTATAGAGGCTGTTGGTGATGATGGGGTTCCATTTGCCGTTGGCGGTGTCGACGGTGTTGGCAAATTTATATGTGCCTTCGCCGTTGGCCACGCCATGCTCGACATAGGTCGAAACCTTGAGGTTGCTGTCGGCGTTCAGTTTGATGTCGCCATCGACTTTGCCGCCCTTTTGCGTGGTGGACGAGGTGTTGATTTCGTTCACGTTAAAAGCCAAAGTCGCGTCTTTTTCCAGCGTCAGATTATTGCCGGCGGAAGTCGCGTTGTTGAGGTTCAGCGCGGCGTTTTGAGCCAAATTAATTTTGCCGTCGCCGGTAATGCCGCCGGTAATGCCGTCGCTAATGTCGAGCGAACCGTTTTCGGCCACGTTGACGGTGCCGGAGTTATAAATATCGTTGGCGGTTTTGACGCCGTTCACGACTTTGTAATTGTCTTTGAAAACATTTTTGCCGCTAAAGCCGATGGTGCCTGCGTTCCAAACCGCGCCGCCGTCGGTCTTCTTTTCTCTCGCGCCGCTCACATAGTTGCCGCTAAAGGTCGAAGACTGGATATCGTCAATCGCCATTCTCGCCGAATTGTAGATTGCGCCGCCTTGAGCGTAGGCATTGTTGCCAGCGCCGGTGGTCTGCGCGAAGTTATTGCTGAAATTACCGGAAAGCGTTGTGATACCCTTTGAATCTGCATTATTGTACTTATTAGTTACAGCTCCGCCGATGGCAAAAGTGCCATTGGTCAAAGTGTGATTGTTGCTAAAACTACCGGTTAATTTAGTAATATTTCCATAATTAACTAAAGCACCGCCGCGAGCCTCCGCCGTGCCGCCGTTACTTTCGGCGTAGTTGCCTTCAAAGTCACCGGTAATTGAACCTATAATACTGGAAGTGTTATTATTGATAGCTCCGCCGCTGGAATTTAATCCGCTTAAAGTAAAATTATATGTAAAATTACCGGAAATAATATTGATAGTTGCTTTTTGATTATGAACTGCTCCGCCGTTAGCTTGTCTGTTTTCTGATATTGTATAGTTATCGGTAAAGCTACCGGTTATATTTTCAATTATTGAGGACAAGTAGTTGCAAATTGTTCCGCCATTAGCTTGTCCGTTTACAGATTTTGCATAATTACCAGTAAAATCTCCGGTTATATTATCAATTGTTGCTAATGAGTTGTAAATAGCTCCTCCCCTAGCTAAACTATTTTTAGCTTCGGCATAGTTATTAATAAAGTTACCAACCACATCTTTGATGCTTATTTCTCCGGTATATGTGTCATCACCTTTTTCGTTAGCAATCGCTCCACCACGAGAATAGTTTTCGGAATAAATGTAATTGTTGGTAAAATCGGCATAGATATTGTCCATCGTGGCATTCATATTCAAAATCGCCCCACCTCCAGATTGTATTTTTGACCAGAGATGATTGCCACTGAATTTACCTTTGATATCGCCGATGTGCGAATCTGTAAAGTTATAAATGGCGCCGCCTTGTACCATGTTCTCTAGACTAATGGAATAGTTATTTATAAACACTGCCTCAATATTGCCTATAATCCCATTGGCTTCAATGTTGCCAATTGCTCCACCTGCGGCGGCACCAGAACCGCTAGCATTTTTGGCATAGTTGTTAATAAATTCACCGGTTATGCTTTCTATTTTAGCCCCTTTGTTTTCTATTGCTCCGCCCTCGGCACCAGCATAACCATCACGGTTTAAATTACCAATAGCATAATTGCCAATAAATTTACCTTTAATTTTACCAATTGCTCCTCTGTTATCATTATAAATAGCTCCGCCATAAGCAGCATCAGTATTAGAAACAAGATAGTTGCCAATGTAATTACCAATAATTTCTGTTATCTGCGCCGTTGACTTTTCGTTATAGATAGCACCGCCATAGACATCACCATTTCGAACTATGTGATTACCAATCATATCGCCTTTGATTGAAAGTGTGCCTTTGTTATTAATCGCACCACCCCAATTGCCAGAACCGGTGTTATCTATCTGGTTATTTAAGAAATCACCGGTAATGTTTAGGGTGTTTCCGGCGCCGTTAAACAAAGCGCCACCATCAACATTCGAAATACTATCCTTAAAGTCGGCGGTGATGTCGCCGGTCAAAGCTCCTTCTTTGCCTTCTTGTCGTTCGTTGTAGACTTTGCCGCCCTCAGGCTTGGTGTAGGTATATTCAAAATATTGCGTTTTGTCGGCGGAAAGCTCAACTTTGAGCATATTAGGATTATCAGCTTTATACTCATCTGCGCTGATTTCTTTCCAAGTTATATTTTTTGAAGTGCTTAAATCTTCAGCTTTTAGGGAATAATCTTCAGCATTCGCCGCACCCGCGCCCAAGGCGAACAAACCCAAGTTAATCAGTAAACATTTTTTCAACACACTGCGATATTGCGCATTCAAAAGCCCCAACGCGTTGCGAGTATACTTCATCTTTTATCCCCTTTATTCAAATAATTACATCAAACACAATGTCCAAAAAAACGGTCGTTTAAATTGGGACGCCTAATACATGTACAATTTAGAATTGAAAACACGCAAAATCATAGGGTTGTAAATTTTTCTTGCATTTGAAAAATGATTATTTATACTGTCTTAAAAGTCCAAAAATAACGACCGTTTTTTTTACTCATTTTAAGCCGCAAAAGCCGACACAGTTTTTTCGTTTTTTTACACCAGTCATCCTAGGTCTTGTACCTAGGATCTTCTGGCAACAAACACCTAACCAAGTCCATAAATTAGCCATATTATTGCATAAGGAGTATGCTTACACAAGATTATCGGGACAGGCCCGATAATGACTGGTGCTAGGAGCGCTGGCTACTACTTGTCGCAACGTTTTTCTACTTCTCCACTCTCGGCGTCATTCTTCAGCGCCTCATGCCGCTTTATAGGCTGAGGCAGACTGGAGAATCCACGACTTTGTTGCCATCGGCAACGCATATTGACATTGCATTCGCAATGACGTTATGGATACTCGGGATTGGCACATCCTGTGGGGTGTGCCACCCAAGTATGACAGCGAAAGTAATGACGCTAAACTAGCAGAATTTTGCAAGAAAAAATGATTCTATATTTTCAGTAAAATCGGATTATGCACAGGTGGTTGTTTTTCTTTTATTTCCACAGCAGAAAGAATATCGGCTTTGGCAATTTCATATTCTTCTTCATGATTATAATGCACAATCGCCAGCGGAGTTTTTCCGGCTTCCATATTATCGCCGATTTGCGCAAATTCCGTATATCCAGTGGATAAATCCAGCTTTTGCCCCGGAATCGAACGTCCGCCGTGCAGTTTGATGATGCTGACGCCAATCGCGCGGGTATTCATGGCGCAAACGTAGCCGTCAGATTCAGCATATATAGGTTTTTGATATTGAGCATGTGGCAAATATTTTTCCGGATTTTCTACAAAGTCTTTGGCTCCGCCCAGCGCCGCCGTCATTTGGGCAAATTTTTCTAACGCCGCGCCGGAAGAGTGTGCTTTGTTCAGCAATTCGTGCGCTTCAGCAAGAGTCTGGCAGCGTCCGCATTGCAACAAAAGTTCGGCGCCAAGCTCTTTGGTCACAATATCCAAACGGCTGTTGATATTTTTATTTTGCAAATAGTCCAAAGTTTCGCGGATTTCTACGGCGTTGCCGGCTGTGGCACCCAAAACTTGGTTCATATCAGTCAAAACCGCGCGGGTTTTGGTGCCGGCGGCGTTAGCCACGCTGACAATAGACTGCGCCAGAGTTTTGGCGTCATCAAAACTACCCATAAATGCACCGTTGCCGCATTTTAAATCCATAACCAAATATTGCAGTCCGGCTGCCAATTTTTTAGAAAGTATAGAAGCTGTAATCAGCGGAATGGATTCAACTGTGCCGCAAACATCGCGGATGGCATAAATCTTTTTATCTGCCGGCGCAAGGTTGGCGGTTTGGCCAATAATGGCACAGCCGACATTTTTGACAGTCTTTTTGAAAAGGTCTATATTTGCCTGCGTGTTGTAACCTTTTATCGACTCAAGTTTGTCAATGGTGCCGCCAGTATGCCCCAAACCGCGTCCGGCAATCATTGGCACATAGACATCGCACGCCGCCAAAAGCGGAGCCAGCATAAGGCTGACTTTGTCGCCGACGCCGCCGCTGGAATGCTTATCTACAATCGGCTTGTCAAAACCTTCCCAGCTCAAAATATCTCCCGAATTTCGCATTGCCAAAGTCAAAGCAGTGGTCTCTTGGCTGTTTAGTCCGTTCAAAAATATTGCCATAGTCAAGGCCGCAACTTGTTCGTCAGCGACATCTCCGCTGGCTAATCCTTGAATAAACTCGTTGATTTCGGCGGTGGATAAAACTTCTTTATTGCGTTTGCGGCGGATAATTTCTTGAGGTAACATGATGGTGGCTCCTTATTGGTTGAGGTAGGTTTTGAGCAGCTGCTCAAGCTTTTTTGACGATTTTTGAACTTGGGCTAAAACATCTTGGTGATTTTGCACTTCAGATGTTAGTCCGGTTCCTAAATTGGAAATCACCGAAAAAGCCAGCACTTTCAGCCCTTTATGCACGGCGGCTATAACTTCGGGCACGGTCGACATACCAACCGCGTCGGCGCCAAATAGCTGGAAAAGCTTTACTTCGGACGGTGTTTCATAGTTTGGCCCCATTGCCATAAGATACACACCTTCAAAAAGCTCAATATTCAGCTGCTGCGCCAGAGTTTTCACTTTTTGGCGAGAAACCGCGTCATAAGCGTTGCTCATATCTGGAAAATATGGTTCATCGTGCGGACCAATTAACGGGTTGCGTCCGCTAAAATTAATATGGTCTTTTATCAACATCAAACTGCCGGCCGGCATAGAGGTTTTGAGTGAACCGGCGGCGTTGGTGATAATCAGCTCTTTTACGCCCAAAGCGGCAAGCAAACCAACAATATCGGCAATCAGCTGCGGAGCGATGCCCTCATATAGGTGAAAACGTCCTTCCATGCAAATGACTTTGCGTGAACCAATTTGCCCAAAGGCGAAGCGTCCTTTGTGACCGGCAACCGTGGTTTGCGGAAAATCTGGAATGGCGGCGTAATTAATATAAAGCGGATTTTCGATTGTCTGGCTTACGCCGTCGAGCCCCGAGCCAAGAATTAAAGCTGTATCAGGTATAAAATCTTTGATTTGTGCTTTGATGTAATTGAGTGAGTTAGTCAGCATTTTTTAGGTCTTTCGCTTGAAAAAAGTTGGGCATTAAATCATATAAATGAAAGGTTTTTACAATTCCGTTGAGGTTGGCGCTGTGAATAAGCGTGTTTTGGCTGCCAAATTCAAGAATTTTTTGCAGACAGTTGCCACAAGGCAGAATCTGCGCCGTGTCGGCAATGATTAAAATTTCTGAAATTTGGGTTTCGCCTCCGGCAATCATGGCCGAAATCGCCCCGGCTTCAGCGCAAGTTCCGCAAGGATAGGAGGCGTTTTCGACATTACAGCCGCAAAAAAATTTTTGCCCACTGCTTAAAATTGCCGCGCCAACCTTGAAATGCGAATACGGCGTATAGGCATTTAACCGGCAATTTCCAGCTAATTCAAAGAGCTTTTGTTTATTATCCATAGTTTTACCCCGTGATAGAAAAAAATATTGATTTATTGTATGGATAATATACACTAAAAGTCAAGTTTATCTTTATATCCGTTGAGGAGAAAAACGTTGGTTAAGAAAATAATTTTGATATTTTTGGGACTTTTTGTGTTGGTAATAGGCGGTTTGTCCGCTTATGTTTCTACGGTGGATTGGAATACATATAAAAATGATATTGCCGAAAAATTTTCGGAAATTACCGGTAAAAAAATAGAATTTTCGGGTTCTATTGACGTGCAGATTTTGCCGCAGCCAACGCTGAGCGCCAAAAATGTGAAGATTATTAATCCTAATAATCCGGCCGACGTTTTAGCCACTATTGATAATTTGAATACGGAAGTTTCCTTGCAATCGCTGCTTAAAGGCTCGCCTGATATTCGGTCGCTTTCATTGATAGGAACAGAAATTTGGATAAATATTAATGAAAAAGGTGAATTAAATTGGTCTAATTATGGCAAATCAATCAGCGATTCGGATATAAACACCAGATTGCAAAGCCTCAGTTTGCAAAACGCTTTGCTGCATTTGAATAATGAAAAGTCAGGTATAAAATTTGATTTATCGCAATTAAACGCCGATGTACAGGCTGAAACACTCGCCGGACCTTATCGTCTGGACGGTAATTTTGTAAAAGATGAAGACCATTTTGGCGTGGCAGTTAGTTTGGGCAGTTTTTCCGGTTTGGCCGATGTGCCGGTTAATTTTGCTATAACGCATCCAAAATCAGAAAGCTTTTTGCGTTTTGATGGTACTTATATGCCAAATGAACAAGCTTATAAGGGCGATTTCAGCGGCGGTTCAAAACAAACGGCCAATTTTGCAAATATTTTATCCGGTATGCAGATTTTAGATGAAAACTATAATGTTCCGTTACAGTTTTCGGTGGGAGTGGAAACTGATAGCGAGCAAATTAAACTTTCTAGCTTTATTATTAAATATGAGGGTTTTATTGAAGGTTCGGGAACAGTTATTATTCCGTTGCAGCAAAATGCAGAGCAACGTCAAAATGTGGATATCAAATATCAGCTGGTTAATTTGGATTTGCGTCCGCTGCTTTCTATTTTGAAGGCCGAATACAAAAAGTTTGTGGAAAACGGCAGCGTTTATAAACCGGACTTTAATGTGAATATAAACGCCGATATCAGTTCGGAGCGTGTGGTTTTGAACGACGGTGAAACCGGTGCGTGGGAAAGTGTAAGTTTTAAGGGCAGCTGGGCTGATAACACTTTGTCGCTTGATGAGTTTTATGCGGCTTGCGCCGGAAATACGGTTTTGACCATGGATGGTAGCTTGGTGGAAGAGAAAAATTCTCCGCAGTATTTTTTGAAAGTTTCTTTGGATAGTAAAGACTTTTTAGCGTTTTTGAACAGTATGGGCGCGTCAGTTAAATCTTATACACAGTCAACTTATCGCAACGCCTTGTTTTCTTTTAATTTGAGTGGAAATAATAACGCTGTGTCGGCTAATGATATTAAACTGATGATGGATAAAATGAATATCAGCGGCGTGGCCGGAATAACTTTTGGCGACAATTCTAATGTTTATGAACTGCAGCTGCTGGCTGATACGCTTAATTTGGATAACTATCTGCCAAAAAATGAAAAAGCGCAGACAATGATGGATAATATCAGAGCCGATATTCGAAATCTGAGCTTTTTGAAATGGCTGAAAATGCATGCGTATTTGCGTGCGGATAATTTAACTTTCCGCGGTGTGCAGATGACCGGCGTCAATTTGAATATGGAAGCCGCAGATGGTAATCTTCAGGTAAAAGAACTTTTGGCCAATGGCGCTTTGAGCAGCAAAATAAAACTTTCTGCCGCAGTCAGCAAACTTGGAAGTTTGGATTTGAATTTTGATGAAGTTATTTTTGACTTTCAATCTAATAAAATGAATGAAGTTAATGATAAACTCAAAACTCCATGGCCAAATTGGAATATATTCAAAGCTGGTAATTTTCAGGCAGACGGAAGGTATAGCGGTGATTTGCATCAGGGAAATTTAGATATCAAAATATCGGCAGATGATAATCGTTTTGCCTATAAGGGAGTTGTAAAGCAAGAAGAGGAATTTGGATTTGATGGACAAATGGAAATCAAAACCATGAATTTTAGCGAACTGGTGAATAATTTGGGCGGCTCACTTAAAACTACGGCAAATAATCGAGGGGCGTTTAATTGCACAGGCGATGTAAGCGGCAAAGTTTCTAATTGGTCATTTAAAAATACCAACTGTGTTTTGGGGATTGCAAATTATAAAGGCGAAGGAACTTTGGCTAAAGAAAAAAATAATTATCGTCTGAATGCCGAGGTTAATGTTGATGAGTTTAATATTGAAAATGTGATTGATATGCAATCTATGTCAAATATTCCGGCTATAAACCGCGTGCAGAAAGAAGATTTTTTTGTTCGTCCTAATTTTAGCAAAGACGCATTTGTTTTTGATTTGTATCGCAATTTGCTGTTAGATGTAAAATTGACCACAAATAAAGCAATCTATAAAGATAAAGTCTTTAATGATTTGAAACTGCATATTTTAAATTCAAACAATATTATGCAGCTTAACGATATTTCTGTTGGTTATAACGATGTGGATTTGGGCGGAAATATACAGATATCTTATGATAAATTTTCGACTGTCAAAGGACATTTGGAAGCAAAAAATATAAATTTGCAAAATGCCGGCGGTTCTTTATATCGTTTTTCAGACGGAATAATGTCGGTTAACACTGATTTCAATATGCCAGCCTCTTCAATTGATGAGTTTGTTAATAATTTTAGCGGAAAAATTCATTTTGAGGCTGAAAACACGGTGATTTCCGGAATGGAATTTATACAAATTCAAAACGATTTGTCGCAGCGTGAATATTCTAAAGGGTTGTTCCAAAAAGTTAGAGATAGTCTGCAAAACGGAGAAACTTCTTTTTCAAAGTTTGGCGGAGATATTACGGCAGAGCAGGGAAATTTACAGTATGATAACTTTGTGATGCAAAACGACAATGTAGATATAAGTGTTTCTGGCAATGTAGATATTCCAAATTGGAAAATAAATAACTTGTTTGACGTATCGCTTAAGCAATTGCCAGAGATGCCTCAATTTTCTTTTTCACTCTCAGGAATGCTGAATAAGCCTTCATTGGATATTAACATTGAAGATATTGTGAAAAAATATGACGCCCATTGGAAGGAAATTGAAGAGGAAAAGCAGGCGCAAAAAGCGGCTAGGTTGAAAGAATTAAATGAACAAATGGCCGCCGCTCAGCAGCAAGTTACACTGGTTTCGGACTATGTGAACAGGATTGTGCCGGTTTTGGAGAGCCGCATAGATAAAAGTGATAATGAAATTCAAATTGCTTGGTATAAAGGCAGATTGGCACGGCTTAATGAACTCAACAGACAGGTAGATTCTATGCAAAGTATGGCGCATTTGGCTGATTTTACTGAAGAAAATGTTGAACAAATCAAAAATGACTGCGAGGCTCTTTTGCAAGAATTGACCGATATGGAAAAAGACAGCGCCAATCACTATCATGAAGATGTGCAGAATCGATATCAAAATATTTTAGATGAAAGCAAAGCTTATAATGATAAAACGTCTGAGTTAATGCAAAAATATCAGCAATTGCAGCAAGATAAACTCAAAGAACTTGAAAATTTAGGAGCAGCGCAGCAAGCGTCTGATAGTTTGGAACTTAAAGATTTTCAGACTAAACTTAATGAGCTGAATGCAAATATTAGTCCGCAAATAGACGCGTTGGTGCGTCAATGTGAAGATGCCGGAAGTTTGAAAGACGATGTGTTGGCTCTGGAAAATGTGACAGTTGTTTTGCAAAATAATTTGCAGTCAGTGGCTGTTGAATATGAAAATATGGAAGATATATATGCTAAAACGGCTCAAAAATTGCAGGAGTTTGTTGATAATAGGCAAAAAGTTTTGGCAGAAGAAAAGGCTAAAAAACAGGCTGAGCAAAAATTAAACGAGCAGAGAGAAAATACAAATTTGTTGGATGTAGAAAATAAAAACACCCAAAATGATATGCCAAAAGAAAGTTCTCAGCCAATAGTAGATGTGGCAAAAACGCATATTGATGACGAGGCTCCGGAAGCAATTTTTGAAGTGGGACCAACAATGGAAAATCAAAAAAATCGTCCAACATTGCGGAAAATTACGAATAATATTGTAGAAAAAACAGTCAGCGGAACTATTAAAAAATCCTATGAAAAAGAGGTTGAAACGCCAGAAGTTAAAACAACAACCAAGTCTTTATTGAAAGAAGCAGACGGCGCAGTGCAAAAGCCGACCGGAAGAATAGTTGTGAAATAAAAGGTAGTTTTGGTTGAGTTGCAGAAATTTGAGTGCTAAGTTAAGTTTATAAATAATTATGGAGATAAAAAATGAATAGAAAACCTGAAGTTTGTGTATTGCCGGTTGCCGGCTTGTCTACAAGAAATCTGCCTACGACAAAAGTTTTGCATAAAGGCTTTATGACATTGGATAATATTCCGGTTATCCAATATGCGGTGGACAGCTGTGCCGAAGCCGGTATCAAAGAAATCGTTTTTATATATAGCGATGACGCTTGCAAACATATGTTTGAAAAATATTATTCTCCGGCTCCAGAGCTGGAAGCTCATCTGCAATCTAAAAATAAATTGGATTTGCTGGAAAGCGTTCGCAAGATTATTCCGGCCGGAATGAAATTTTCTTTTGCCCGTCAAAGTGAGCCAAAAGGAAACGGTCATGCAATTTTGATGGCTAAAGAGCTTATTGGTAAGCGTGATTTTGCCGTGATGTGGGTTGATGATGTGTATATCAATTTGCATGGCGACGGGGTTTTGAAACAGCTGTGCGATGTTTATGAACAAAAGGGCGGAATTGTAGAGAATATTATGGAATGTCCGCGTCAAGAGATGGTGCGCTATGGGGCTTTGATTGGCGCTAAACGCGAAGGTAATGTTGTGCGCGCTACGGGTTTGATTGAAAAACCAAAATTAGAGGAAGTTCCTTCTAATTATGCTTCTATGGGACCATATGTTATACCAAACGAAGTGTTGGATATTTTGCCAGAGGTTACTAAAGGCACCAACGGTGAAATTAATTTGACCGATGCTTTGAATTTGGCTGCTTTGCGCGGTATGCCTATTTATGGCGTGTTGTGCAAAGGTCTGCGTTTTGACTGCGGAACAAATGCAGATTTGCAGCGCGCGAACATTAAATTGAGTTTGATGAACAGCGGTGAGCTGCGCGCTTATACCCGTGAATTGTTGGATACAATGGATTTGTGAGATAAAATCTGTTTGTTTCTGACAGCTAGCGCAATTTGCCTAACAAACTGTAAAAACAAGCAACTTATGCTCATTTAGAAAATTTGTGTATCTCTTGTGTGCAAGGGTGATTTTCTTTAGAGCTTGAGTTGCTTGTTTTTATTTTTTGAAAATATATTCTATAAAATGTGCCAATTTCTGTAATATCCGGAATTTTTTGCCCCATCAAAGAGTTTTTGTATTAAAACTAAAAAAACAATTTGACTTTACTCACTAAATTTTTTAGCTTTAAATTGCATAGGTTGATAACCTGTGTGAGGTTTAGAACCCTCTAATGGATAGCTGGTTTTTCCAGATGAGAAAAACTACCTTGTTGCCTGAGAGCAGGAAGGTAGTTAATAAGGCGTAGGAGCTTGCTCTTACGCCAAATACACTACACTATTTCCATTATAGGTTCTAACTTCCTGCTGCCTCTCATCAAGGCGGCTTTTTTTTGGTTTTTAGAACGGCTAATGGAGAAAATATGCAAATAACATCAGGAAAAAACAGCTCAGATAAATTGATTTCGATAATTGTTCCGGTCTATAATGTAGAAAAATATTTAGCCGAATGCTTAGATAGCTTGCAAGCGCAAACATATCCTTATTGGGAAGCTATTTGCGTTAATGACGGTTCGACAGACAGCTCTTGGCAAATTTTGCAAGAATATGCGGCAAAAGACAGCCGTTTTGTGATTATAAATCAAAAAAATTCCGGTGTTTCAATAGCTCGTAACACAGGCTTGCAAAAAGCTAAAGGCGACTATATCGCTTTTTTGGATTCTGACGATATGCTGTATTGCCAATTTATGGAATATATGGCGGCAGCGCTGGAAAAAACAAACAGTGATATAGCGGTTTGCGGTTATGAAAATAGGGGTAATAATGTCAAAAAATGTCGATACCAGCAATGTGAATTGAAAGAATTATTTAATCCTATATCTTATTTTTTAAAACGCAAAAAGCCAAAGCTGCAAATAGCGGTATGGAGAAAATTATATAAACGAGAAATTCTTGAAGATTTGTTATTTTCTGCAGATTTTAAACAAATGGCCGAAGATTATTATTACTCATTTTTAGTGTTTGAAAGAGTTAAAAAATTAGTGTGTGTGTAAAAGATAAACTTTTATTCTATCGGCAGACGGAAAGTAGTCTGACACATCAAAAATTTTCGGAGCGGGAGATTAACGACCATATTTTGTTGGCGCAAAAAATAATGACGCATTTTGCAACAATGGAAGATATAAAATGTTATGAATTGATGAAAAAAGATTTTTCGAAAATAATCTTTCGGCAATGTTGTTCGTATCCGTATTTTAAAAATGCGGGCTATCAAAGCTATTGGCAAAAGTATCAAAAAATTTGCTTAAATTTGGCGGAGCAAAAGGTATTTTTTCCGCATAAATTAAGTATGTTTAATCAATTTTTATGTAAAATGTTTTTGCAGGGCAATTTCTCGCGTTTGGCTTTTTGGCTGAAAATATATCAGAAAGTACATGGCAAAATTTAGCACGCTTGTTTTTTTATTTGGTTTTAATATAAATATATAATTAAAAATACAAAACTAAAGAACAAGCGCCGCTATTGTCAACCGTGCAACTTCTGCAAAGATTTTCAATTTCAGTTAATGTTACATCTGTCAAACATTTTTTGCCGGCGGTACAGTATTTGCTGCCAAACAACAAATCATTTGGCGAAGAAGTTCGGCCTCTCCATAAATATACTGAGTAAACAACTTCATGTAATGGTTTGGCAAGGTTTCTCATTAATTCGCGGCAAAGCATTTGATGTTCTTGATTATCAACTGCTCTTCTACTATCTAGGCCAAAGTATATTTCATATGCAAAAACAGTTGTTGTTTGACCATAACGATATAATTTACCATTAAATAAATGAATATTATTGTTAAAATCATCAATTAAGAAGCTGGCAGATTGCTTTTTCCAGGTGTTTGGAACTAAATCAAGAGAATATGCTAAATCTACGAATCCCAAACCAATTGTTTGTTGCTTTATATTTTCTATGTGGTCTAATAATCCAAAAATCATAAAACTATGTTCACTTACGGCTTTATTTATTTTCCATTTTTGCATTGCTTTGGAATAGCCGGTAATACCACCAACGCTCAAAACACCGACAATGGCCAAAACGCCCAACATCTCTATCATGCTTCGTCCGTACTGTACGCCATCGGCTAGAAATTTTTGCACTCGTGTGCTTTTTTTGTAGGCATTGCTTAAAAAGCTTGTCACATTTGCCGCACATTGCAAACGAAAATAAGTACACTTTGGTTTATTTTTTTTTGCAAATTTATCTTTTCCACTTTTACAGTTAGTCAATTTATCCATATTTTCAAACCTCCGTAAAATATATAAAACAAAACCCACCAAAATGGCGGGCGGATGTTCGAAAACCGTATAAACACAAACGGCTCGACTTATTTGGCCGAAACCTTATTTAGCCGACATCCGCTCAGGCGAAAATCGGCATATAAATTTTTAAGTCGCTATGCTTAACGACTGTGTTTATAAAGGGTTTTCGACGCCCTAAAAGCAGTATATCGCTTTCATGATTAGTTTAGCGGAGAGCAGAAAAAATGTAAAGACAAAAAACACCTGAAAACTAAATAAGTTTTCAGGTGAGGAAATATACAAGATTTGACTAAAAAATACTGTCAAGCAAACCTTCTAGAGTGGAAGGAGCAGATTTAGTTTTTGCTTTGGAGTCATCAGCCAAATCCTCTTCTTCTATTAAATCGCCAAAACATTCGTAGTTAGTTGCAACACCGTCAGACATTTTATAGAACGTATGCTGTTGTTCGTTACTTGATATAATAAAATTATATTTTAATAACAGTAAAAAGTTTCGTATAAATAGATTGCAAATTATATTTTACCTGTTATTATAAAATCGGCTAATGAAAATTAGGTTAGCGCCTGAATAGGTGCGGAGCTGTCGAAAGCTCTGGTGTATTACGGTGTTGGATACATCGTCAGTTGTCTGTAAAAAGGCAACAAATATCCCCGATACATAGCAATATGGTCGGGGAGCTTCCAGTGTATGTTCAATGACTGTCGATTATCTCTGAAACATGGCAGTCAGAAAGACTGGAAGAGTCATTTTAATACACGTGATTTTCGAACTCTCCGACCACCTGATAAAAGGTGGTTTTTATGTTATATGTAGTATCGGGAATTTGAAAAGATGTATAAGTTGTCAGGTTTTAAGAAAAATGTCCAAAATATCCGGCAATCGGGGCGCAGTATGATAGAAATGCTGGGCGTGCTGGCTATTATCGGTGTGTTAAGCGTCGGCGGAATTGCCGGATATTCCAAAGCCATGGGAAAATGGCAGGAAAATAAACAGCTTGAACAAATCAGTATGCTGTTTTATAATATTTTAGACACGATGGACTATTTTTCTAACGAATTAAAAAAGAATCCTGACGGCGGAGGGCAGGGAATTCCGGTTTTGGCGGCAATAAACCGTATTCCCGAAGGTATGACGGTAAAAGGTAATTATGTGTATGACGCATACGGCAACAGTTTTTCGCTGTATTACGGTATCGGAACATGCCGCTATGATGATGGCACTCTCGGACCGTGTAAAATCAATATGCAAAGTTATGTCAGTATCAGATTGCAACAGCATGGTTCAAGTTTTGCCTTAACCTCAGAAACGCAATGTCATAACATTGTTAAAGCCGCCGGGGCTTTCGGCGAATATTTAGTCAGTTTGCAAAGCCGAAATTCAAATGATTCCATAAACGGTTATGAAGTCAGCAGCGCAATATACGGCAAAAACCGTTGTCGTAACGGAGTGCTTTGCTTTAACACTTTAACTCCGGTACAAGAAAACGCTTTTTGTAAGAGCTGCGCTTCGGAAGTTTGCAGTTTTATATTATATTTTGTAATCCGATAAAACAGTAAAAAAGTTCTATATCTGTTGAAATGCGGCAAATAAAGGTAATAGAGCCGAGGAAAGCAAGTAGAATATTCACTTGCTTCCCTTTTAGATTATTTAGAATATACTGTCAAGCAAACCTTCTAGAGTGGAAGGAGCAGATTTAGTTTTTGCTTTGGAGTCATCAGCCAAATCCTCTTCTTCTATTAAATCGCCGATACTATCTGCAGAAGTGTTATCATCAATCAGCGAGCCTATATCATCAGCGTTTGTAGCCAATGGTTTGATATTGTGCGCCGCCAGCATTACATCGTGCCAAATCTCAGCCGGAATAGTGCCGCCGCCGACTTTGTTCATTGGTTTTTCATTGTCGTTGCCAACCCAAACCGCGGCTACATAGCCTCCGCCCCAGCCCACAAACCAAGCATCGCGGTAGTTTTGCGTGGTGCCGGTTTTTCCGGCGGCAAAATATGGCAGCTGCGCTTTTTTGCCTGTGCCGCGGGTAATCACATGGCTGAGCATTTGCGACATTTCTTTAACGATATTGCCATCTATAATCTGTTTTTGCCGATTTGATTGACGCACATAAAGCTGATGTCCGTCTTTACTGGAAATCTCGTTAATTGCGTGTGGCCAAACCGCATAGCCGCCGTTGGCAAGCACAGCATAAGCAGTGGCCATATCAATCACTTTTACGCCGTTTGTACCCAAAACCATGGACGGAGTTTGCTCTATTTTTGTACTGATACCCATTTTGCGGGCGTTGGCGGCAATATCTTTGAGATACAGCTCTTTAGAAAGCGCCGCGGTTGCCACGTTTAGTGAATGGGTGAGGGCAAAATCCAAAGTAACATTACCATAATAGCGTTTACTGTAATTTGACGGCTGCCATTTGCCGATTTTTAGCGGCGCGTCGTTGACCATGCTGTCCGGTGCAAAGCCGTATTGCAAAGCCGTGAGATAAACAAACGGCTTAAACGCCGAGCCGGATTGGCGGATAGCCTGCACCGCGCGGTTAAATTGGCTGCGGTTATAATCCATGCCGCCGACCATGGCTTTGATGGCGCCGTTATAATCCATAACCACAATCGCGCCTTCGCTGACGTTTTTGCCTTTTGCGCCCCAAATATGCGAACGCAAGATTTTTTCGGCGCTTTCCTGCAACTTTTGGTCAAGCGTGGTCATAACATTCACATCAACCGAACGTTCGCCGATATAGCCGTTGACTTCGTCATAAACATATTGGGCAAAGTGCTTGCCGCCGCTCACGCGGTATTGCTGTCCGTTGCTTATCGGCAAGGTTTTGGCGGAAGCGTATTGTTTTTGATTTATGTAGCCGCACTCCAGCATATTATGCAAAACGACATTGGCGCGTTCAAGCGATTTTTCACGGTTTAAAATCGGGTTGTAGCGATTTGGTGCTTTGAGCATACCAGCCAAAATTGCCGCTTCATGCAGGTTTAAATTGTCGGCGCTTTTGTTGAAATACCAGTTTGCGGCAGCTTCGGCGCCATAGTTTCCGGAGCCAAAGTATACGCGGTTTAGATACAGCGCCATAATTTGATTTTTAGTCAGCTTATTTTCCAGCCAAAACGCCAGTAGCAGCTCCTGAACTTTACGTTTGATATTTTTATTTGGTGTTAAAAAGATATTTTTTGCCACTTGCTGTGTGATGGTTGAAGCGCCTTGGGCATAGCGACCACGGAACAGGTTGGTAATCATGGCGCGCCCAAAACCCCAGACATCAAAACCAAAATGCTTGTAAAAGCGGCGGTCTTCGGTGGCGATAATGGCGTTAGTCAGATTTTTTGGCAGATTATCCGGATATATCACTTCGGCATAGACATTGCCGAACGAGGCAATATCGCTGCCGTTTTCTGCCATAATGGTGGTTGAAGGCTGGCGGGTTTGCGCCACAGATTTGGCAATATCCGGCATGGTAAAGTAGCAATACGCCACATAACAGCCAACAGCTATAAACAAAAACAGTCCCGTCCATAAACCGAGAATAAACAAAGATTTCCATAATGAAGAGCCGCTTTTTTTCTTTTTTGCGGAGCGTTTTTTCTTTGAAGCAGATTTTTTCTTGGCGGCACTTTTCGCTTTGGTCTTACGTACGGTGTCTTCCAAAATAACCAAGCCTTTTTTGAGGTTGCGGCGAATTTTTTGTTTTACGTTTTGCGGCATTGTATTCTCTCATTTTTAGTCAAATATACGTAGTTTGCACTATATATAAAATAAGTTAAAGAAGGTTTTATAAACAAAAGCGTAAAGAAAAATTTTTAATGCTTGGCGAACGCTTAAAAAGTCGCTATATTGGCGGATAAGGAGAAAATAAAATGGCAAAAGTTTGTTTGATTGACGGTTCAGGGTATATTTTTAGAGCATTTTACGCGCTTCCGACTATGACGGCGCCAAACGGCAAGCCGGTGAACGCTGTGTATGGATTTTTGACAATGTTTATGCGGCTGATAAAAGCAATTCCTTGCGATTATTGCGCGGTGCTTTTTGATGCCAAGCGTCAGAATTTTCGCAACAACTTTTTTGCTGATTACAAAGCGACACGCGCGGAGATTCCAGAATTGCTGATTCCGCAGTTTGAGCTGATTTATAAAACAGTGCAGAATTTGAATTTGCCATATATTTTGCAAGAGGGATATGAAGCAGATGATTTGATTGCTACCTATGCAAAACAGGCAGTTGAAGCTGGTCATGATGTGGTTGTGGTGTCGGCAGATAAGGATTTGATGCAGCTTATTCGTCCGCATGTGGAATTTTATGATGGTATGAAAGACAAATTTTTTACCCCTGAAGATGTGCATGAAAAGTTTGGCGTTTATCCGGATAAGGTTGTTGATGTGCAGGCGCTTTCCGGCGATAAAATCGATAATATTCCAGGTGTTCCGGGGATTGGCCCAAAAACGGCGGCCGAACTGGTTAATATGTTCGGCTCGTTGCAAGGTGTGTTGGATAATGCCGATAAAATCAAGCAAAACAAACGCCGTGAAGTGCTTATGCAAAATAAAGAAGCCGCAGAACTTTCGCTGAAATTAGTGACGCTTAAAAATGATGTGCCGGTGGAGCATTTTTTAGATGAATTCAAGTGTCAGGCGCCAGATGCCGAAACGCTGCTTAATTTTGTGACGGAACTTGGTTTTAAAAGCATTTTGCCAAAGTTGCAAAAATGGGTTGAAGAGCGCTGCTGCGCTTTGGGCGATGCGCCTGTTGCGGCTAAAAAAGAAGAGCCGGCGCGTTATCTGAAAATTCAAAACCGCGATGATTTGAAAGCATTATATCAAGAAATTGTTTCGGCGCAGCAATTTGGTTTTCAGGTTTTGCATAATGGTGTTGAGCCGGAGGCTTTGAGTGTTTGCACAAGGGAAAACAGCGCCTATTATTTGCCGATACCGCAAGTGGCAGGCGAGGCAGATTTGTTTTCGCACCATGATGTGTCACAGCTGGACAATGAAACGGTTAAAAAGTTTTTGCTTGCTACTTTGGAAAATCCAAATATTTTAAAAATTGCTTTGGATTTGAAAACGCAGTGGCATTATTTGAACAAAATTTGCGGTAAACAGCTGGATTTGTGGCCGTATCATGATGTTGCGGTAATGTCGTATGATGTGGACAGCTCGCTGCATGAGCATACTTTAGCGGTGTTGAGCGATATGCTGCTGGATAAAAAAATAGCGCAACCTAAACTTTCGGCAAAAATTAAAAAAATTGATTTTTTCAGCCCCGAATATGGCAATTATGTTTTTGAAAGCGCTGATTATGTTTTGCGGCTTTATCATATTTTGAAAGACAGCCTTTTTCACGAGCATAAAATGTATGTTTATGAAATGCTCGACCGTCGTTTGCTACAAGTTTTGCTGAAAATGGAAGACGAGGGAATAACTATTGATGAAAATTCTATGGCGGAATTGAACGATGAATTTGCTCGTCAGATGAGTAAGATAGAAAGTGAAATTTTCGCACTGGCCGGTATGGAGTTTAACCTTGGTTCGCCAAAGCAAATCGGAGAAATTCTGTTTGACAAGCTGGGCTTTAGCGGAGCTAAAAAAACGGCTGGCACAGGCAACTACAACACCAGCGCCGAAGTTTTGGAACAGTTGGCGGAAGAACATGAAATCGCAGCCAAAATTTTGGAATGGCGCAGTTATGCCAAGCTGAAATCAACTTATACCACGGCTTTGCTGGAAGTAAAAGATAAAAATAACCGAGTGCATACCACTTTTTCGCAAACGGTGGTGAACACAGGGCGTTTGGCTTCTTCTAATCCGAATTTGCAAAATATTCCGAATCGTTCGGAAATCGGGCGTAAAATCCGTGCTTGTTTTGTGGCTCGTAAGGGCTATAAAATCGTGGCTGCCGATTATAGCCAAATGGAATTGCGTTTGCTGGCGTCGGTTGCCGATGTTAAAGCCTTGAAAGAGGCGTTTGCCGCCGGTGTGGATATTCACGCCGCCACGGCCGCCCGTGTATTTGGATTGAAGCCTGAAGAAGTGGATAGAGAACATCGAAGCCGCGCTAAAGCTATCAATTTTGGTATTGTTTACGGTATTTCGCAGTTTGGTCTGGCCAAGCAAATCGGAACTACCAAAGAAGTGGCTAAGCAATATATTGATTCATATTTTGCAGTCATGCCGGAAGTT
Source organism: uncultured Alphaproteobacteria bacterium (assembly GCA_934277435.1). Lineage (GTDB taxonomy): Bacteria > Pseudomonadota > Alphaproteobacteria > RF32 > CAG-239 > RUG410. The sequence continues at coordinate 36,989 of CAKQUE010000009.1, forward strand.
AAAACTTATATGGAAAAAACAATAGAATTTGCCCGTAGCCATGGTTATGTTTTAACGCCGATGGGACGTAAATGCGCCGTGTTGGGGATTAATGACAAAAATCATCGCATTGTATCATTTGCCGAACGTGCGGCGATTAACGCGCCGATACAAGGCGGAGCGGCCGATATTGTGAAACTGGCTATGCAAAAAGTTTATCAGGCGATGCAAGAACATCAGCTGGACGGACGTTTGCTTTTGCAAGTGCATGACGAGCTGGTGCTGGAAGTTAAAGCCGAACATGCGCAGCAAACAGCAGAGTTGTTACAAAAAATTATGGAAGAAGCTGCAGATACAGCAGTGAAAATGGTGGTGGAAACCGGTGTCGGCGATACTTGGGCTTCGGCGCATTAAAATTGCAAAACCAGGTATGTATTAACCTTTCAGTCATAAATTGTGTCGTATAAAGATTATAACAGATTAAAAGGAGAATGCAAAATGAAAAAATATTTGTTACTTGCTGCAGGTTTATTGATGGCTGTTTCGGCTAATGCCGGCGAATATCGTCCATATTGGGGTTTTGACTATGTCAATATGACGCCAAACTTAAAAGGTCGTTATGAAAATTATTTTGCCGAAAATTATGATTTGGGCAGTCTGACCGCAGGTGTAAAATTTGTTGATTATGGTTCTATAGAATTTTTTGCCGAGCGTTCTTTGCAAGAAAAGAAAGTTATGGGGCCTAATGTTGCTCGCAGCCGTTTATATGGCTATGGCGCCGATGTTTTGATTGATATGTATAATGTTTCGGACGCCACAATTTTGGGCTCGGTCGGTTATGGAAGAATTTCATCTAAACTAAAATATAATGGTAAAAGCGATAAAGATTCTGTGAATGCCTTGCGTTTGGGTGTTGGCGGTGAAATCAATCCTACTCCGGAATGGGGCTTTAGAGCAATATATCGTTATTCTTTAGCTGACGGCGACGCTTATAACAACAGCAAAGAATTTACTATCGGCGCGCGCTACTATTTTTATTAAAAGTAAAGCTTGTTTAAGGTGGCGGGTAAGCCAGTTTAGCCAAGCAAATGAAAACTTATGTAGTTTGGTGCTGTAAGCAATAGTATAATGACAACTAATAAGCTTTTCAAGTGCCAGTAATTGTCGGATGTGACACACTGTCTATTCCGGCAATTTTTGTTTGAGCATATTATTTATATATGAATCATGCCAATTATTAAATGTGCCGAAACACGTAATAAGTGAAAAAGTTATGCACAGTATTAACACGGAAAAATTGCAAAAAAAAAACGTTTGCATAATATAAGATAAAAAATCTATGTGGAGAAGTAAAGTGGTAAAAGTTTCGGTGTTGATGGCTGTATATAAAACAAATTTAGAATATTTAAAATCAGCAATAGAAAGTATCTTAAATCAGACCTATAAGGATTTTGAATTTTTGATAGTTGATGATTGTTCTCAAAATGAGCAAATTACGAATATGCTTAATGATTATGCAAAGCAGGATTTCAGAGTAAAAGTTTATAAAAATGAAAATAATATGGGAATTTCAGCCACTAGAAATAAGTTGTTAAGTTTGGCTGTTGGTGAATATGTTGCTGTTATGGACCATGATGATATTTCATTGCCGCAGAGATTGGAAAGAGAAGTTGAATTTTTAGATAACCATCCAGATGTCGGAGTTGTTGGATGCTGGTATGAAAAATTTCCAAAATATAAACTAAAAAGACGTTATGTTACAGATTTTCAAATTAAAAAAGATTTAATGTTTGGTTGTGCTGTTTTGCATCCTTCGTCTATGTTGCGTAAGTCTATTTTAGATAAATATAATATAAAGTATGAAAAAGAATTTTCTCCGGCTGAAGATTATGCGTTATGGGTAAGACTTATTGATAAGACAAAATTTGCTAATATTCCAGAAGTGTTATTTAAATATCGTGACTATCAAGGCAACACTTCTAAAACTCAAAAATATAAAATGAAAAAAGCATCTAAAGAAATTCACGCTATTATTGAAAATAAATATTCTAAAATTTATGCTTTAGCCACAAATAAACAAACAATATCTTTTTGTGGTTTGCCAATTGTAAGCCGTCAAGTGAAAGGATGTCAGGTTTGCTATAAAATTTTAAATTTGTTAAAGGTTAAAAGAAATGAGCCTATTTACATAAAAGATTGTTCAAATATGCCTATATATATTATTTCATTCAATCGTCTTTCATATTTACAGAAAATAATAGAGGTTTTAGAAAGATATAGTTTAAAAAATATTCATATAATTGATAATGCGTCAACTTATCCTCCTTTGCTGGAATATTTGAAAAAAACACCGTATAAAGTCTATCATATGTCAAAAAATTATGGTCATAAGGTGTTTTTTGAAGCAGATGAATTCAAGAAAGTAAGGGAAAATAGTTACTTTGTGCTTACAGATCCAGATGTGGTGCCTACAGATGATTGTCCAGCCGATTTTATGGATTTATTTTATCATTTACTTAAATCTTATCCCAAAATAAATAAGGTAGGATTTTCTTTAAAAACTGACGATTTGCCGGAATATAATGTAATGAAGAGTTTAATTATGCGCTGGGAAAAACAATATTATAAAAAGGCTATGAACAATTTTGCTCCTATTTATTATAATTCGGCGATTGATACGACTTTTGCCATGTATCGACCTCAGAAAAATGTTAAAGGCAAACAGTTTTTTAAGGCGATAAGAGTTGGAAAACCGTATGAAGCACGTCATTTACCATGGTATAAAAATTTAAATATTATAACAGAAGAAGATAAATTTTATAATAGTCTTGATTGCGGCAGTGGTAATTGGAATACGGCAGAAAATATAAAGAAAATAGAAGATGCTTTATGGGCTAAAGAATGTAATCATTGGTATGAATATCTGTTTTCGTATAAATATGTATCAAATAAATATGTTTTAAGAATATTGGGATTAAAATTAAGTTTGCATAAAAAATTATTTTAATATTCTTGTCGCAAATAATTGTTTGTTTTTATGCAGTCAGCCAATAAATTATGAAAATGATGTGAAGCATTTGGTTTTGAAAACGACTAAAACTACTAAGCAGATAAAAGGTTGTGTTTTTTACGCAGCCTTTTTTTTGCTGAAATTATAAAACTTTTATAGATGTGGATAGTTGTTCTTATTTTGTTATCAAAACGCAAAAATTATATTATAGAGCAAAATAACTGGACTATATTTTGAGGGACTAATGAATATTTTTTTTAGCAGAAGCATGGCGTTTTTGACAAAGTTGAAATATAACGCGCTTATGGGATTATTGTTTGCTTTTTTGGTGGTGCTGCCGGATTATTTGTTTGAGGCTTTTTTGCCAAATGTGAGATATTTGACTGACTACGTATTTTTGGCGGTTATGTTTGTGTTTGGCTTTTTCCTTTCACTTTCTGGGGTGTGGGTGTATGCTGTATGCTGTTTGCTGTTTATGTTTATGCAGCTGATTCAGCTAGGACACATTGCTTATTTTGCCCGCCCGATAAATCCACTTGATATTGGTAAAGTTTTTGGCGAATTTGATGATGTTTATTCTGCTGGTATGTCTGATTTCGATGACTTTTGGTTTGTGCCGGTTGCGGCGGTGCTACCGTTTTTAATTTTGTTGCTTATGGAATTTAAATGGCGGAAAAAACTATATTTTTCGGTTATCGGGATTGTGGCGGTTATCGTCTTTTTAGGTGTCAAGCCAGAACGGGCAACTCGACGCGGTTTGCATTCTTTTTTGCCGCCGGAAACACGCTATTCTATTCATAATTCGATTAATTCTTTTTCTTTTTATTTGGTGAATGGTGCCGACAGCAAAAATATTCATGATATTGTGCCGCAAGATTTTTATCTGCCGTACAAAGTGGAAAAACTGCCGAAATCTTCGCAGCTGGTGGTGCTGATTATGGGGGAAAGCACTAACGCCGATAAAATGCATTTGTTTAATCCAGGCGCGCGGCAAACTACGCCTTGTCTTGATAAAATGAAAGACAAAACCGGTTTTGCCTATAGCACGGCGATTTCCGACGCAGTTTCTACGCATTCTTCATTGCCGATTTTTTTCAATATGATGAAAGAACCTGGGAATATTCTAAAGCTGGAAAAAGAAGATACAAATTTGTTTCGGATGGCCAAAGAAAATGGTTTTAAAACCTATTTTTATTCGGCTTATGATATGAAACAAACAAATTTAATTGGTGTGCGTTATATTGATGAAATGGTTACTTCCGAGCATAATCCGCGTAAGTTTAAGCATAAAAAAGAAGATTTGCTGCTGAAAATGTTTAAAAAGCTGGATTTGAAAAATGGCAAAAATTTTGTGGTTTTGAATTTTAAAAGCGTGCATTCTCCCTATGAGGAAAACTACAGCCATCATAAAGAATTTGATGTGTTTAAGCCCAAAGATGACAGTCGTTTTGAAGAGGAAAATGCCGCCTATGATAATGCGATTTTGTATATAGACAGTATTTTGGGGCAGCTGCTTGAAGAATTTGAACGCTTGAACGTTGCCAACTCGCAGTTTATATTTACTTCGGACCATGGTGAAATGCTGGGATTTCCTGATGGGCGTTATGGTCATAATCAATTGGTTATAGAAGATATGAAAGTGCCGTTTTTCTTGTATAATATTGGAGGCAAAAATCCGGTTTTACCAAAAGGCGTGATTTCTCATTATGAAATTTCTGAATTGGTGGCGCAATATTTAGGGTATAAAGTTACAAATCCAAATTATAGCGATGATGTGTTTTTTGTACATGGCAATAATCTGTTTGAAGAATATCAATTTGTGGAATATAATCGGCAAAACGGTCAGTTGCAAGAAGTTCTTAAAGACGAAGTTGAAAATTTTATTCGCAATAAAACAAAAGAGAAGGCAAAATGATTACGCAATTTTCTCGCACAGAATTGTTGATTGGCGCTAAGGGAGTAGAAAAACTGAAAAACTCCAGAGTGGCTGTGTTTGGTCTGGGCGGTGTTGGAGGATATGTGGCAGAAGCCTTGGCCAGAGCCGGAATTGGAGCGCTTGATTTAGTGGATAATGATGAGGTCAGCTTGAGTAATCTAAATCGACAAATTCTGGCGCTGCATTCAACTATCGGAATGCTCAAAACTGAGGCGGCAAAGCAGCGCCTTTTAGATATTAATCCGGATTTGAAAATTGTTTGTCACAATTGTTTTTATTTGCCGGAAACAGCCGATGGTTTTGATTTTAAGCAATATGATTATGTGGCTGATGCTATTGATACCGTCGCCGGAAAAATAGCTTTGGTGCAGCGTGCGGCGGAGGCTGAAACGCCGATTATTTGCGCTATGGGAGCTGGTAATAAATTGGATGCCGGCAGCTTTAAGGTTGCGGATATCAGTAAAACCGCGGTTTGTCCGCTGGCAAAAGTAATGCGTAGGGAGCTGCGCAAACGCGGCATATCTCATTTTAAGGTGGTGTATTCGGAAGAACCGGCTTTAACACCGCAAGGAACTGCAGAAGACAGTAATAAGCGTCAAACTCCGGGGAGCATGGCGTATGTGCCGGCGGTGGCTGGATTGCTGATGGCTGGAGAAATTATCCGCGATTTGCTGGACGTGGATTAAAAAAAGAAGCGGCCGGTTTATAAAGGAGACGTATTAGTTGTTATAGGTTGTTCTGCGGCGGTGTAAATGTATGCTCAGCATAACAGAATATTGCTTTTTTGCCTAGACGATAAATAGTTTTAGGAGTGGTATTTTGAAAAATTAAAAAGGGCTATGATTTCTCATAACCCTTTGCTTTTTAATGGTGCCGACAGAGAGACTTGAACTCCCGACCCACTGATTACAAATCAGTAGCTCTACCAACTGAGCTATGTCGGCGTCACAACTGAGATGTCTTATACACTAGTGTTTTTGCGTTGTCAATAACTTTTTTTTACAGATATTAAATTTTTTTGTTACAGTTTTGCAATTTGGTAAATTTTTGCTTGCTTTGTGATTGGATTGTTGCTTAAATTGAAAAAAAGGAAAAATATATGCGTGTTTTGTTATCTATAAAGCCAGAGTTTGCCGAAAAAATTTTGAATGGAAGCAAGCGTTATGAATTTAGAAAACAAGGATTTTCTAAATCTGTAGATACGGTGATTTTATACGCCACTAAGCCGGTTGGAAAAATTGTTGGCGAATTTAAATTGAAGAAAGTTTATGAGGGAATGCCAGAACAAATTTGGCGTCAAACATCTGAATTTGCCGGTATAAATAAAGAATTTTTTGATGCTTATTATCATAACCACAGCAAGGCTTATGCTTTGGAAGCTGAAAAAGCTGTGCGTTATGCCGAACCACTAGAACCAAACAAGTTTATGTCTGATTTTATTGCTCCGCAGTCATGCAGATATATTCCTTAAATTTGGTTGACAGCATGGTTTAAGTTCTGTAAAATTAGGTAGACTGAAAGAAATACAATGGAAAAAACACCGCATTTACATCATCATAATCATGAACAAAATATGCAAAATGTGCCAGATGACAAGGCTTTTGCACGAACGGCAGAAACTTTTCAGCTGATTTCTGATGCGACAAGATTGAAAATTTTGTGGTTGCTCTGCCATAATGAAATTTGCGTTAATAATATTGCCGTTTTGGTGAATATGAGTTCTCCGGCAGTTAGCCATCATTTGCGTTTGCTTAAACAAGCCGGATTGCTGATTAGCCGCCGCGAAGGAAAAGAAATGTATTATAAATTGGCTGAAACAGCCGAAGCCGCATTGTTGCATCGAGCTTTAGATGATATTTTAGATATCAAATGTCCTTTATAAGCTTTTTATTTGCTATTGTTCGTTTTTATTTTACATTGCCTTTGTTCTTAAAAATAATCACTTGACATAGCTGGTTATTTAGTATACAATTAAACACATATTTAATCGTTTAATTAAGGCGAAGGAAAAAATGAAAAAAGTATTTGAATTAGAAGATTTGGATTGCGCAGTTTGCGCGGCCAAAATAGAAGCCGCAGTTAAAGAGCTGGAAGGCGTGGATAACGTCAGTGTAAATTTTATGACGCAAAAGATGACGATTGAAACCAATCAGAATATTGATGAGGTTATGAAAAAAGTGGCTAAATTGGTAGAAAAAATTGAGCCGGATTGTACTATTATTTTGTAGCAGACGAGGTGATAATGACTAAAAAATTACGTAAGATGTTATATAAAATTTTAGGGGCGGCTGCGTTTTTTGCGGCGGCTTTTTTACCTATTTCGCAATTTGCTAAGCTAGTCTGTTTTGCTGTGTCTTATTTTATTGTTGGGTTGCCGATTGTGAAAAAAGCTGCGAATAATATTAAAAACGGTGAAGTTTTTGATGAGAATTTTTTAATGACTATCGCTACTTTAGGAGCTGTCGCTTTGGGAGAATATCCGGAAGCGGTGGCGGTTATGCTGTTTTTTCAGGTTGGCGAATTTTTTCAGAGCTATGCGGTTAATCGTTCGCGTAAGTCCATTGCAGCGCTGATGGACATTCGTCCAGATTTTGCAAGGGTGCAGAAAAACGGTGAATTGACAGACGTTAGTCCGGAAAGAGTGGAAAAGGGGGAAATTATTGAAATTCGTTCCGGTGAAAAAGTACCGTTGGATGGTGTTGTGGTTGACGGAGTTTCTAGTTTAGACACATCTTCTTTAACCGGAGAAGCTTTGCCGAAAGAAGTCAAAAAAGGCGATAGTATTTTGAGCGGCACTATTAATTTGGACGGGGTTTTAAAGGTAAAAACCACAAGCGTTTATGCTGAATCAACAGTGGCAAAAATTTTGGACTTGGTAGAAAACGCCTCTTCTAAAAAAGCCGAGGTGGAAAATTTTATTACTAAATTTGCACGTTGGTATACGCCTTCCGTGGTTGTTATTGCTGTCTTTTTGGCCTGTGTGCCGCCGTGTTTTTTAGGGCAGTCGTGGCAAGTTTGGGTGTATCGAGCGATTACATTTTTGGTGATTTCTTGCCCGTGTGCGTTGGTTATTTCTATTCCGCTTAGTTTTTTTGGCGGAATAGGTGCGGCTTCTAAATGCGGAGTTTTAATAAAAGGCAGTAATTATTTGGAGGCTTTGGCGCAAACTGAAACCGTGGTGTTTGACAAGACCGGAACTTTGACCAAAGGTGTGTTTGCTGTGACGGAAATTGTGCCGGAAAATAGCATTTCGGCGTCAGAGTTGTTGGAAATTGCTGCTTATCTAGAGGCATATTCGTCACACCCAATAGCAATTTCCATCAAAAAAGCATATGGTAAAGAACCAAATTTAAAACGTGTTTCAAAAGTTAAGGATTTTTTGGGCAAAGGAATTTGCGGCAATCTGGATAATGACGAGGTTGTTTTAGGCAATGCGCAAATGCTGAAGGATAGAGGAGTGAATGTACCAAAGGTGCGGGCTGACGGTACTGTTGTGTATGTTTTAAAAAACGGTGTGTACCAGGGATATTTGCGGATAGAAGATGAAATAAAACAAGATGCCGTTTTGGCAATTAATCAGCTGAAAAATTTAGGAATATCGCAAACGGTAATGTTGACCGGCGATAGAAAAAATACGGCTAAAAATGTGGCGCAAAAACTAAAACTAGATAATTTTTATGCCGAACTTTTGCCGGCAGATAAAGTGCATAAATTTGAAAAAATGCTGGCGTCTAAAACACAAAAAGGCAAAGTGCTGTTTGTGGGTGATGGTATTAATGACGCGCCGGTTTTAGCGCGGTCTGATATTGGAATCGCCATGGGCGGAGTTGGTTCTGATGCGGCTATTGAAGCGGCTGATGTGGTGATTATGACTGATGAACCGTCAAAAATTGCCAAAGCTATCGAAATTTCGCAAAAAACATTGCGTTTAGTGCATGAAAACGTGGTGTTTATTTTAGCGGTTAAATTTGCGGTATTAGGCTTGGGCGCGGCGGGATACGCCTCTATTTGGGCGGCGGTGTTTGCAGATGTCGGCGTATCGGTGATTTCTATTTTGAATGCCATGCGGGCTTTACGTTTTTACAAATAGTGATAATTTTATAAAATATCTTGTTTTTAATGAATCAGCTGCTATTCTGAAAATATGAAAAAGTTAGATAGAAATGAGATTGTACGCCGTCTGAAAGATGACGAAGGGCAGGCGGAACTTTTAGCCGAGGCAGATAGAACCCGTCATGATTATGTGGGTGATGAAGTGCATTTGCGCGGACTTATCGAATTTTCTAATATTTGCCGAAATAATTGCCTTTATTGCGGTATTAGGCGGGATAATGCTCACCTTTGCCGTTATCGAATGACGGAAGAAGAGCTAATAGAAACTGCAAAACGCGGCGCGGCGTTGGGATTTAAGACTATTGTTTTGCAATCTGGAGAGGATTTGCACTATACCCCTGAAAGAATGTGCCGTATTGTGGAAGCTATTAAAAAATTTGATGTGGCAGTGACGCTTAGCGTGGGTGAGCGAACCTATCAAGAATATAAAGCTTTTAAAGAAGCCGGTGCTGACCGTTATTTGATGCGGATAGAAACAACGGATAAAGATTTGTATCATAAACTAGATCCGAATATGAGCTGGCAAAAACGCTATGAATGTTTGCTGATGCTGAAAGAACTTGGTTATGAACTAGGTTCTGGCAGTATGGTTGGACTTCCGGAACAAAGCATAGAATCCATTGCCGATGATTTGCTGTTTTTGAAAGAACTTGAAGTGGATATGGCTGGAATTGGACCGTTTATTCCGCACCAACACACGCCGCTTAAAAATGCCGCCGGCGGCACCTTGGATTTGGCTTTGCGGACAATGGCTATAATGAGGTTGCTGCTTCCAGATATTAATATTCCGGCCACGACGGCAATGGAGAGTCTGCATCCACAGGGGCGGATAAAAGCTCTTAAAAGCGGGGCTAATGTGGTTATGCCCAATATTACGGAAGGAGAATATCGCAAGCTTTATGAACTCTATCCGGGGAAAATTTGTGTAAATGATACGCCGGCGCATTGCCGCAGCTGTATTGGTCTAAAAATTATGAGTATTGGACGTACGATAGGTCAGGGTTATGGTGAGCACAAAAAATAAATAGCACTTTAAAATTATAAAATTTGATGTTATTACTTGCTTTAGTAAGGAGCTGAAAATGAAAAAATATTGGGAATTTTTGCTGGCGTTTTTTGTAGTTATGCCATTGAGCGCACAGCCTCTTTTGGTTGCAGAAAATGCAGCAGCTGATAGTGAAACATATGCTGAAAACCTTGATAAAGATGATGAAAATATAGAAATGCTGTCGGGAATAGAACCGAAAGATAAAGCGGCTGAAAACTTGGGCGGAAATCTTGAAAATGTTGAAAATCAGCAGCCGGAAAAGCAAAACGAAATAGAACCAGAACCTGAACCTGAACCAGAACCTGAACCAATGGAATATTTGCCTGACCCAAGCAATTTTTCGGCTGATTTTATGGTTTCATTATATCAGTGTCAACCTAATAAAGAGCAGCAAAATTTGTCTGGTAGGGAAGAAGTTGTTATTGCCGGAAAAATTGATGGACGCTGCCGTTTGCTTTATGATGATTTTATGCTCTCGGTGCCGATGGAATTACTGGCGAATATTCATAGTATGACAGATATCAGACATTTGTTGCAAAATCAGGATATTATGAGTTATCAGCCTAAATATGAGTATTCTGGTTTGCTGCAAGAGCTGAATGTTTGCAGTAGATATGCCGAAGGGCATAATGCTTATTTGCACCGCCGTACGCTTAATGAGGTGATAATAACCAAAGGGCTGACTTCTAAAGTTGAAAATGGCGGATGCACAATCAGATTGCTGAATCAGCTGAATATAGGCGAGAAATTTGCCGATTATAGCGTTATATGCAAAATTCCGGCCAGTGATATGGAAATTATCTTGGACGCTTATACTGATTTGTTAACAGAACAAAATCCAGAAAATTCTGAATTACAAAAAGCCGATGATGAAATAATGTTCCGTTTGCAGCAAATTGGTTATTGCAAAAAGCCGAAGTTGTAAATGAAGCTTCCGAGGCGGGTTTTGTGTATGCTTGCAATTGCATTTATTGCCTGTAAAATGTACGAAAAAAGACTCTGTATAAAAATACAGAGTCTTTTTTTGGTGTTTAGGCAATACCCAAGCGGGTGCCGCGGCTGTCTATGGTCAGCTGCTGCTTGCGGTTCTGACGCGGAGGAGCCACATAAGAAGTGTGAACCCAGCCGCTGTTCGGGTCATTCAAGTTGTTGTGGAACTCCAAAATAACCTGGTCAAACTGCAAGTTTGCCGCAACCCATTTAGCCAAATTGCGGTTGCTCATACCGTCAATCTCATAGTCTGCCGCCTCGCATTTCACATGCTGTGAAGATTTAGCTCCTTTAATTGCAGTATTCAATGCAAGCGAGCGATAACCAGAGTTGACGCGGACCGGTTTGCCAAAATGGTCGCGTACCGGCTGCAAAATGTGTTCGCAAACTTGGCGCAAGCGTTCGATTCCGGCCTCGTCAGGCAAGTTATAGATTTTGCGAGCCACAGCAGTGTTGGAGTGCGTCAGTTCATACAAACTAAAGTTTTTAGACAACATCAGCTGTTTACGTGCCGCAAAAGTTTGCAAGTTAAGTCTGCGGTTTTCTCCGTAAGGATTATAAGCCACATGAACCCAGCCGTTTTGCGTGTTGTCGTTGTTAGGAAACTCCAGCTGCAAAATATCAAACTTTAGGTTTTTGGCAATATAATCGCAGACATCTGCCAAATGGACTCCCGAAACTCTAAAGTCGACAGCCTCGCACATGGTGTGGCGCGAATTAGGCGCTCCATTAAGCAGCGCATTGACTTCGGCCGAGCGATAGCCTGAACGAATCTTTACCGGTTTGCCAAAATGGTCGCGGACAGGCTGCAGAATATCCGTGCAAAGACGCTTTAATTTGCCCAAATCCTTTTCGTCTGGGGTATTTGCAAGGTTATGAGCCTGCGCGGTACCAGAAGAAATAAGTTCTGACAAACTAAAGTTCTTGGAAAGCTTAAACATAGTGTTCATAATGATACATTAATTAAGTTAGACATAAAAATAATTGAATACTTTATATATACTACGCTTTTGCGTAATATGCAACGTTTTTTTGTCAAAATATAAAATAACTTGAAATTTTCATATGTTGTGCTAACGTGCGTTTGATTTTGTATTATTAAAAAATTATTAGTTATGAAAAAGCTACCTTATTTTTGGCAAAGCAATCTGGTTGCGGATAAATTGCTTTCGAGCAAATTGACTTTTTTGCGCGGCGTTTATAAAGACAATCGTCTAGCCGGCGCAGAAATGTATGAGCAGCGTTTGGCAGTGTCGTCTGATGAAAAAGATGAAGAGCCGCAGTATGTAATGAAATTGAGTTTGAATCAAACTCCGGTACTGTTTTCCATGTCTGGCGGTCAGCGTTGGCTGTCTAAAAAAGATGAGTCTTATGAAGGATTGCAGCTGGAGTGCGAATTTGAAAACCGCGGACATTTAAAAGTCGTGAAACAGGTTCGTTTTGATGTAAGATTTTCTTACATTGAAAAAATTCAGGCTTATCACAATCTGCGAGAAACCGGAAAAACGTTTGCTTTTAAGTCATGTCATCGTTTGGAGATTGAACACTTCTTTAATCGGAAGTTGAAATCATTCCGCCCCGTGTTTATGCTGCCGGAAGGCGAACATTGTTTTTCTCATTTTGAGGGATTGTATCCACGTTCTGCTGCCGGTGACAAACTTCGCCTTTTGGGTTGTAATGTTTATGAAAAAGGCCGCTTCTGCAACTTTGTGCTTGCCGAATGCTTGCCTGATGAATTGGTTAATTATTTTAGCCGCTGATTGAGTAAACGGGAGAAATGTTTTTATAATATTTCTTCCGTTTTTTTGTTTTGCGGGGGATTTTTATCTTTTTGCTTGAAAAGCTAAAGCAAAATGTTTATAATCATAAATGTAACAAGGCTTTTATGGGCATTGTTACATTGGATTAACAACGATGGAGTTTTTATGTTAAATCGTGCGTCGGCCGCTGCCTTATGCGGTTCTAATGATGGAGACCATCACAGGTTCATCTTTTTATTTGAAACAACTTTCTTATCTTATACCGAGGGAAATGCCATTCTGAAAGGAGTGTAACTATGCTCAGTTTCAGAAATACTTTGCGAGAAAATGACCCAGAGGTTATTGCTCAAATTGCTTCTTCAACAGGTTTTTTTGATGATAAAGATGTTAAGCTAAACGCTGATATCGCCCGCCATTTGCTGCGCAACAAAGATTGCGAGCATCGTTTTTTGTTTGCCGAATATAATGGCAAAACGGTGGCTTATGCTTGTTTTGAGGAATTACCGGACGCTAAAGCCGGAACTTATGAGCTATATTGGCTTTCTACTTTGAATGAATATCGCGGATTGGGTATCGGCCGTCAATTGGTTGACTATTTGATTACTCATTTAAAAAGCTTGGGTGCCGAGCGTCTGTATGTTAAAACTGACAGTACGGCGCAATATGAGCCAACCCGACGTTTTTATGAAAAATGTGGTTTCAGACTTGGAGCCGTTTTGCCGGAATATTATGACACCGGTGACGATTGCTGCATTTATTGTTTGAATATGAAGACCGACGAGCTCGGACTTTCAGAACGCCAATATGCGGCGGCGGAATAAAATGAATAAAGGGGGCTGAGCGCTCCCTTTTTTATCATGTCAATTTAATGATAATAATTGACATTAAGTTGAGCTTGATTATATTTAAACAAAAAATAGGAGCTGTAAAATGAAACAGGTTTTTATAGGTGCTTTTCTTTGTTTAATGTTTTTAAGCGGTGCGGCTACGGCAAAAGAAAAAGTTTTGACGGCAGATGATGTTAATTGCAACGCCGATGGAACTTATTGCGAGCGTGAGGGCGGAAGGCCGTTTACGGGGCAGGTTTCGCGCTACAACGGCAAAGAAAAAATGCTCTCTACCTATCAAAGCGGCAGGCTTAGCGGGTTGACCACAGTTTGGAACGCCGAGGGCAAAATAGCCAGCAAAACCTATTATAAAAACGGAAAGAAAAACGGTGTGGAAAAAATTTTTTATGATAACCGCACTATCAAGTCGTTTGCCGAATATAAAGACGGATATTTGCATGGCAAAGTGGAATATTACACCGAAAAAGGCAAGCTAAAAGGGCGTTTGAGCTATAAAAACGGATATTTTGAAAAAGGCTACTGCGTGGTTGACGGGCAAAAACAAGAAATCAGAGCCGCACGCACAACCGAAATTATGACATGCGGGGATTGATGAAAACTGGTTTGGTTTTAGAGGGCGGAGCGCAACGCGCCATATATACCGCCGGCGTTTTAGATGTGTTTATGGAAAACGGCATAACGTTTGACGGCGTCATCGGCGTTTCGGCCGGAGCAATTCACGGCTGTTCGTTTGTTTCGGGACAGCATCGGCGCAGTATTGATTATACTTTGGCTTATGCCGGAGATAAAAACTATATGAGCTGGTATTCATTTTTGACAACCGGAAATATGGTTAATGAGGAGTTTTGCTATCATACTCTGCCGGAAAAACTTTTTCCGTTTGACCACAAAGCTTTTGAGGCAAACAACACGGATTTTTATGCTGTGTGCAGTAATTTGCAAACAGGGCAAGCGGAATATGTCAAATGCGCAAAAATGGATAAGACAGGGTTGGCCTATTTGCGGGCGTCGGCTTCTATGCCTTTTGTTTCGCGGATTTCGGAAATCGGCGGAAAAAAATATTTGGACGGCGGAATTTGCGACAGCATTCCTTTGCGCGCGTTTCAAAAAATGGGCTATGAGCGTTGCGTGGTGGTGCAAACCAGAGCCGCCGGATACCAAAAAAAGCCAAATAAGCTGGGGTGGCTGGCGCCGCTGGTGTATCGCAAATATCCAAAGTTTGCTGCCGCCATAAAAAATAGGCATATAATGTATAACAACGAGCTGGAGCAGATTGAACAGGCGCAAAAAAACGGCGCGGCGTTTGTTATCCGTCCGAGTAAAAATGTTAAAATTCATCATATGGAAACAGATAAAAAAGTGTTGCAGGCGGTTTATGACTTGGGGCGCGGCGACGCTATAAAACTTTTGCCGGAACTGAAAAAATTTTTAAAAGAGGCTAAAAAATAATGCAGAATTTTACTTATCATACGCATAATCATGAACAAGATTTTGACGGACATCAGAGCGCCGAAGAAATGATTGCCGCCGCCGAAGAAAAAGGTTTTGCGGAAATCGGGGTTTCAAATCATTTGATATGTCATAAAAATTTGCGTATTGAAAACGGCTATCAGCCGATGTTTCGGCAAGATTTTAAGAGCGGAGAGGAGTGCTACAAAAAACATATTGAGCTGATACGGCAAGCGGCGGAAAAACACCATATAAAAGTGCGGGTCGGTTTTGAGGTGGATTTTTTTCCGTCGGCATATTGGCGTGATAATTTTGAAAAAATGCTCAAAAATCTGGACGTCGATTATCTTATTGGTTCAACGCATTTTATTCGCTCGGCAGACGAGAGTTTTTTGTGCAATATTTATCATATGAAATATCATCCGGATTTGCCGCAGCAGCCTGAATTTAAGGAATATCTCCGCAACTATTGGCGCAACATTGTCGCGGCTGTGGAAAGCGGATATTTTACTTTTATTGCCCATGTTGACTATATCACGATTTTTAATTTGTGCGTTGAGCCGGAATGGGATGAGTATAAATGGCGTGTGATTGAGGCGTTGGCAAAGCATAAGCAGCCGTTTGAGCTGAACACCAGCGGCTATAACCGCATAGATATGCAGCACCCGACGACCTGGATGTTAGAAGAGCTGAACAAACGCGGCGTACCGGTTATTATCAGCGACGACGCGCATGATGTTTCTATGCTGGGACAACACTTTGAACGTGCCGAAAAACTGCTTTCCGAGCTTGGCTATAGCAATCGTTTCAACCCGTTTAAGGTAAAATAGAATTAAGCAAGCGGAAGTGTTTGTGCAAAAACGCATAGATAGTTATTTGTTTTTTTAGTGAAAGGCTGATTTTAGTTGTTACAATCTCCAAACATTTTCATAGCTAAAGCAAATTTATTATGTTTGCCGCCCCACTGAGCACCACCGATAATGTGCAGCCATTTATCGTCTATAATTTCAACAGCATTGTTATAAATAAATTCATCCAACTCTTTGTAATTTAAAGAGTTATATTCTATGTTTTCGTCTGTGTGCAAGTTTATATAATGTTCAGGCAAAGTTTTCCATAAATTTTTATCAAGGTTTTTATAAATAGCCTGATAATTGCCGCCGCCTGTGTCTAAATGCTTATGTTTGTAACGACAAGGCAGAAAATTGACGGTTTTAGTTTTCATAAAATCAAAGTTGTAAAAACTGAAAGCGACCCAAGGATACCAATAGCCATGCCATACTCGTTTGACGCCGCTTAATGGTTTTACCAGATATTTGCTTAAATCAATAGGTTTTATCGGGAAAACATCGTGGTCGATAAAAGCAAAGTTGTTTTTACGTTTTTTAATGAGATTCTTATAAATCCAGTTCAGCGCATAACCGTGGCTATGACTGGGACCAATATATAAAAATTGAGGTAAGCGATAATAAGTGATGTTATGCGTTTGGCAAAATTCAAAAATTTTATCGGCAATTTCAAGATTGTTTGAATTGTCGCAAATTATATAGTGGTATTGGTTTTGCTGTAAATTTTTTTGCATAAATTGATATTGGGTTTCAATCAGTTTAGCATCATTGAAAGCGACCACAAAAATATCTAACATTTTGGGAGTTTCAAAATCAGAAGCTGTAAAAACATTCAGCGGTTTTGTTTTGGTGTGCGCATAAATATAGTTTATGCCTCTTTTAATTAGTTTAGAAATTTTGTGCAGTTGTTTACTCATTGTTTTTTCCTATAATTTTGCAACTAATTCAGCAAAACTCAGCAGTCGATGATTAGCCAGCCACCAAATAATTTTGAAACGAAGGCGCATTAAATTCGGCTGAAAAACATTTTGGGTTTTAAGTTCTGAAAGATAATCTAATTCCTGAGAAATTTTAGACTTGTTCTTTCGCAAAGCATAAAGCAAATGTTCACGAAACAAAATTTTTTCGCTCAAATATTTTTGACATTCTTTTTTTAATAATTCATCAGAACTGCGCAAACAATAATCTTGAATTATGGCGGTTATTTTTTCTTCAATTTTAAGTCTGTTGCCGCGGATTTTTGCTTCATCAGCTTGGTGCATAATAGATTGCGGATTTTGCATATAATAATATAGTACATTGTCGAGCATAGCGATACTTGAAATTTGTGTCATTAACGTAAATGTGTAAATATCATCTTCGCCGGGGTGAATGGTGTAAAATGTATTTTTTAAGGCAAATTCTGTTTTATAAATCTTATTCCAAACAATAACGCTAGTTTTAATTTTTCTTTCTATAAAACTCGAAAGAGGGGTTTTGCATAGAGTAAATTTTGCTTCAGACATATATTTAGGAAAGGTTATGTTGCTATCAGGGTAAACTTCTTGATATTTAAAACAGCACATATCGGCATTTGATTTTTCCATGACATTTTGCAAAATTTCTAAAGTTTGCGGATGCCAAATATCATCACTATCCAAATACATAAGGTATGTGCCATTTACTTTTTTCATACCGCTGTTTCTGGCTCCAGCTAAGCCGGAATTTGGTTGGTTTATGATATGAAAACGGGCGTCTTTGGCGGCGTATTCTTCAAGAATTTGCGCTGAATTGTCGCTTGAGCCGTCGTTGACGCAAATGGCTTCCCAATTTTTATAAGTTTGCGCCCACACGCTGTCCAAGCAAGCGCGCAGATATTTTTCCGCATTATAAACGGGAATGACAATAGAAATTAAAGGTTCGGTCATATCTTATCCTTTCAGCACGGAGGTAACTGCGGCAGCCAGCTTTTTTGCCACTTGCGGCAAAGTATAGTTGTTTTGCAGCAGGTTATAGCCGTTTTCCGCCACTTTTTTGGTTTGTTCATAGTGTTCAAGTGCGTATTGCAGCTTGTCGGCCAACTCATTTACCGCTTTTATCCTAAAAGTATAGGCGGCGTCTTTGTGGTCGGCAAAAATCTCCGCCGGTCCTTCGGCAAGCGAAGTCACAATTGGCAGAGAATAGTTCATCGCCTCTAAAAGCACAATGCCGAACGGCTCAAAATTGGACGGCAGCACAAAAATATCCAGCGATTTATAAAACTCGTCTTTATCTTTTATCCAGCCCAAAAGTTTGACATCATTTTCAAGCCGGTTGTCGGTAATCAATTTGCGGATTTTAGCGTCTTCATGAGCATACGTTGCCGAAGCGCCGCCTCCCAAAACCGCTTGAAAAGGAATACCGCGCTTTTTTAATTCCGCCAACGCCAAAATATAGTCGCAAAAACCTTTCATCGGGTCAAAACGTCCGACTGCGCCGATAACAGGCGGCTGATGATATGGCGGCAGCGGGCGAAACGGCTGAGGTTCGGACACTAAATTCGGAATTACAAAAATTTTGTCAGCCGGAAAACCATAGCCGGCGAAAATCCGCTTTTGATGTTGGGTGATGGAAAATATGGCGGCGCATTTTTCCAGATGCTTAAATTTTGGATTGTGCGCCACGCCAACAACTTTTATACCCAGCATTTTGGCGGCGGCAATCACCAGCTCCAGCGCTTTTTTGCTATGCACAATAATCAAATCCGGCTGATATTTTTTAAAACAGCGGTAAAATGTCCAAATCAAAAACAAGTTGAGGTGTGAAAAGCGGATTTTGCATTGTTTCAAATTTTGATGCGGTGTGATTTTTTCGTTAATCTTAGCGCGTTTATCGGTAATGGCAAGCACATCAAAACCTTGTGAAAGCAGAGCGTTATTATAGTCTAAAAACGCCTGTTCAATTCCGCCTAAGCCGCGCGCAATCATAATGTTGACAATTTTCATTTTTCAGGCTCCAAAAATTCGGCGACGGCGCGTTGCACCGCTTCAAACAGGCGAGGGGTGGAGTGTCCGCTGCCGGCGTTGATAATCAGCTTGGAGTTCGGCAAGGCTTGGTGCAA
>CAKQUE010000010.1 GCA_934277435.1 uncultured Alphaproteobacteria bacterium
ATGAAGGCATTGGCCATTGTGTTTTAGGATATACTGATGGCAAAGCTCCACACGCAGCACTTCGTAAACCAAACCGAATTTATCAAGTAGATTAAAATTTAACAACAAAACAAATCTAAGCCAAGTTTAACAACTTGGCTTTTTGTTATTAGTATAACTTTAGCAATATCTTAATGAAAGGAAAACTATGGATTGGCTGCAATTTTTACAAATAGTCTGTGTTCCGGCGTTTGTTTGGCTGGTTCATAAATTCGGCGAAATGCGCAAGGAACTGAACGATTTTAAGGTTCAAGTCGCCAAGGAATACGCTACGCAAGTGAATATCAATCGGCTTGAGCTTAAAATCGACGAACTTCGGCAACTTATTTGGGAGATACATAATGAAGCTAAAACTACCACGAGGAATAAGAAATAACAACCCCGGCAACATACGTCACGGGCAGAATTGGTTGGGCTTAAATCCAGAAGGCGGGAAAATAGATCCCGCCTTTTGCGTGTTCACCTCACCTGTTTACGGCATCAGAGCATTAGCTAAAGTGCTTATAAACTATAAAAAAATCCATAATTTGCGCACGGTGCGGCAGATTATCGGTCGTTACGCTCCGCCAAACGAAAATCAAACACAGGCTTATATTCAAGCGGTGGCAAAACAACTTGGCGTTTATCCTGACACAGTAATAGATATTGAAGAAAAAGGCGTGCTTTGCGTGTTCATCAAAGCCGTGATTCGTATGGAAAACGGCGTGCAACCGTATTCTGACGATACAATTTTGCAAGGAATAAATCTTGCTTTTAACCGGCCCTAAGAGGGCTTTTTTTATGAAAGGAATAAATATGCTTAAACTTATTGAGCTTCTAAAACTTAATCAGCCATCGACATGGCGCGGTTTAATCGGTCTTTTGTCAGGTCTGGGCGTGGCGATAAGTCCAGAGTTGGCGGAACATATCGTCGCTTTGGCCGTTTCCGCGTTCGGTATTGTGGAAATTGTCAGAAGTGAAAAAAATACCAACAAATGAAAAGTCAATTGACTGTAATAACGCAATATATGAATGTACGCCTCTCATTAGCGATAATGGGAGGTTCTTTTTTTGTATTTAAATGGAGAAAAATAAGATGATATACGGATATTTAAGAGTTTCAACTGACAAACAAACTTTGGAAAATCAAAAATTTGAAATTAACAATTTTTGCGAAAATGAAAATATTAAAATTGAAAAATGGGTAACAGAAACCATTAGCGGAACTAAGGATTTTGAAAAACGAAAACTTGGAAAATTACTAAAGAAGCTCAGAAAAGATGATATTCTGATATGTTCTGAAATTTCTCGTTTAGGACGTAATTTGTTGCAAATTATGACAATCCTGAATATTTGTATGAAAAAAGAAGTTCAGGTTTGGACCATAAAAGACAATTATCGTTTGGGCAAGGATATCCAAAGTAAAGTTCTGGCTTTTGCCTTTTCGCTCTCGGCTGAAATTGAACGAAATTTAATTAGTCAACGCACCAAAGAAGCCCTCGCCCGCCTTAAAGCTAACGGGAAAAAATTAGGACGCGTTTATGGCAGTAAAAACAAAAAACATATTTTGGACGGCAAAGAACAAAGCATCTTAAAACTTATCCACAAAGGCGTGCCTAAAACACAGGTTGCAAAAATTCACGGTGTCAGCATTTACACAATCTATGAATTTTTGAAAAATAAAGACCTTTGAAGCATTGGAAAATTCTTCAATACAACAAATTTGCACCCCTTTAGAATTAAAGGTTCATCTGTTTCTTATACTATTAAACAACAATCTAAGTCAATGACAATTCTAGTTTTAATACAAAAATTGTTTCTATATCAACATATTCTGTATTTTATTGCCACCTTTTTACATTTATGGGCGTCAAATGAACCTTACACGCTAATAATTTTTGAGCCGATAGAGATGATAGTTGGTTGTATAAATAACAATAAAAAGAACGTTGATGCCGAAACGCAGCGTAAGATTATTAGTGACTATGCACTTGCTAATGGTTTGATTATTGACGTTTTTTATAATTATGACACTGTGTTACAGGTAACAGAAAGTTTTCAGACCACCGGACATATCGTGCTTTTTGCCAATATTGTGAGTATTGGCGAAAATTTGGCTCAAGTTAAAGATAATCTACGTCTTTTACTCTCTAAAAATTTAAAAATCATCAGCATTAAAGAAAATATGATTTTAGAATCGGGTAAAAACGCAGACTTTTTATTACAAGGCTTGGAACAGGCTTTAGATATTATGAAAAGTATGATTTCGGTTGTAGCAAAACGGGCTTTAAAAAACAAAAAAGAACAAGGCTACAAATTGGGACGCAAAGGAAGTAAAAATAAAAAACACATTTGGAATGGCAAAGAAGATGAAATAAAGCAAAAATTACTAGCAGGTGTACCGCGAACACAAGTTGCCAAACAGACTGGTATGTCTATCTTTTCGCTTTATAATTACATCAATCAAACACCGGAACTTAAAGAAGCTTTATGGGGTAAAAACGATGACTAAAGTTTATACTATAAAGCTTAAATATAAAATTACACGCTTCCTATGTAGGACTTGTTACATAGTTTCCGCACCGATATTTCGCAAGTCGGTGCGGAATAACCATATTGGAGATATGGTAAATGTCTAAAATTGCCGTACATTTGCATCTGTATTACCTCGAACAGCTTGATGATATTTTACAAAGATTGAGCTATTTAGATGGCTGCAAGTATGATTTGTTTGTCACAATGTCAGAATTAAATCAGCAAGCGCAGAAAAAAATTCTTAAATTCAATCCGCAGGCAACAATTTGGCAAACTCCAAATTTTGGCTATGATATTGGTCCATTCATTGATTTTTTGCATAAAATAAAACTTGATAATTATGATTATGTCTTAAAAATTCACACCAAACGCGTCAGCGACGATTATTGTCTGTTCAATCACAAACGCTTTAGCGTGAAAACATGGCGGAACATGCTGCTTGACGGCGTGTTATGTTCGCCGCAAGCCGTGAAAGCTAATTTACGTATAATGGCGGAAAATCCGACAGTCGGCATGATTGGCAGCGATTATATTTTAACCGATGAAAAAGCAAGTTTGTTGCCACTTCCTACCCTGTCGGCAGAAATGCAGAAAATCGGCTTAACGATGCCGAAAGACTTACATTTTGTGGCTGGCACTATGTTTTTTGTACGAGCAAAACTATTGCGGCCGTTTTTGAAATATAAAATTGAGGATTTTACAATTTCCGATAAGAGTGTTCATGACAATACATTGGCACACGTTTTAGAACGTTTGTTCTGCTTGGCTGTAACGGCTCAAGGTTATAAAATTCAAGGCGTAAAATATAAATCTTATAAATTGCAAATAATTTCAGACAAATTAAAACGTTTTCTGTTTCAAAAGAAAATGACTCGTAAAGGCAATCTTATTGTAAAAATATTTAGAATACCTGTAGTTGTAATAAAATTATATCCGTATAGCAACTTTCAAGAAATTTTGATATATAAAATAAAGCGTTTGATAGTGGTTATTGCAAGATTACTTTGTTTTGTAGATAAAAAATCTGCCCGCTGTAAAATTATCAAATTAAAGGGCCAATATTTATCGCGCCGCTCATATAAAAAAGGATTGCATCTGGCTAATACCGGTATAGGTATATCTTTGGATATGGCTGGAGCAAATTCTTTAGGACAAGTTGGACGAGATTTAATAGATAAATTGAAGCAGACCGATATTCCGTTTGCTGTTTTCGATACGAAAGTAAGCGGAGATATTTCACAAAGCAAATGGAAAATAGCCTCGTCATATACAGAACAAATTTCTGACTTTTTACCATATAAAAAGAAAATTCTTTGCATGGCTGGCGAATGTTATAAGGAACCAGAATATGACAATATAACTACGCCATTTTGGGAATTTGAGTCAGGTATGCTTGAAGTCTTTCCAAATTTGTTTGAAGATGTCCATTCGGTAATTGCTTTTTCAGATTTCTGTTACAACTATTTTGAAACTATTATTCCGCAGAATGTAAAACTATATAAAGTAAAATATCCATTTATAAAAAATTGGGAAATATCACATAAACCGGAAGAAGTACGAAAAGAATATAATCTTAAAACCGATGATTTTGTGGTTTATTATGCTTTTGATTATAACTCCTGCTACGAACGCAAAAACCCTGAAGCGGTTGTTATGGCGTTTGCCAAAACGTTTAAGGGTAATTCCAAAGCAAAATTAGTTATAAAAACCAATGGCTTTATTCAAAATCCAAATAAAGTAGAAAAATTGAAAAACTTTGTTATTCAGCAACATATTGAAAATCAAACAGTATTTGTAAATTCATTTTTAACCCGCAATCAAATTATGGAACTTATGAACGCTTGCGATGTGTTTATATCTCTACACAGAGGCGAAGGTTTGGGACTTGGAATGCTAGAAGCAATGGCTTTAGCAAAACCAGTAATTGCCACAAACTTTGGCGGAAACACAGAATTTATGAATAAAGAAAATAGTTTCTTGGTTGATTATGGTTATATGCGGCCGCAAAACTTGGACTATAAAACTTACGCTTTTGTAGAAAAATGGGCTGCCCCGAATATTACACAAGCGGCAGATTATTTGAACTGGATATACACTCATACCCAACAGGCCAAAGAACTTGGTAGAAGAGCTCAACAATCTGTTTTTGAATATTTCAACATTAAAGATTTCATCAAAGAAATTTCTCAAATCATAAAGGATAATTAAATGACAACATATTACATAGTGAGCGGCGGGTTTGATCCGATACACGAAGGGCATATAGAAATGATAAAGCAATCAGCAGCCAATTCGGACGGCGTTATTGTTTTAGCTAATTCCGATGCGTGGCTGTGCCGTAAAAAAGGCAAGAATTTTCACAATATTAAAACCCGTTTGGCAATTTTAGAAAATTTAAAAGGCGTGATAGATGTGTTGGAATTTGATGATTCCGATAACTCGGCGTCTGACGGTATTCGTAAAGCCCGCGCCAAATATCCTGATGCGCATCTTGTGTTTGCCAACGGTGGCGATCGCGGCAAGGATAATATTCCGGAAACCGCAACATGCAAAGAATGTCAGGTGGATTTGGCTTTCGGTGTCGGCGGCGACAACAAAGCCAATTCATCTTCTTGGATTTTGGAAAAATGGAACAATAAATAAAGGAAAAAAACAATGAAAAAAACAGCGTTAATTACAGGTATCACAGGTCAAGACGGTTCATATTTGAGCGAACTGCTGCTGGAAAAAGGCTACGAAGTTCATGGGCTGGTTCGCCGCAGTTCTTCGCACAACACCCAGCGTATTGAACATTTGCTGGGCAATCCGCACTTGCATTTGTACTACGGCGATTTGACCGATTCATTAAACATTGTGCGTTTGGTAAAAGAAATTGAACCTGATGAAATTTATAATTTAGGCGCACAAAGCCATGTTAAAATCAGCTGGGATTGTCCGGAATTTACGGCAGAAAGCGACGCGCTCGGTACTTTGCGCCTGCTGGAAGCTATCCGCATTAACGGTTTGACTAAAAAAACTCGTTTTTATCAGGCTTCTACATCTGAGCTGTTCGGTTTAATTCAAGAGCCGATACAGTCTGAAAAAACTCCGTTTTATCCGCGCTCTCCGTACGGTGTTGCCAAACTTTACGGCTATTGGATTACCGTAAACTATCGTGAAAGTTTCGGCATTTTTGCCTGCAATGGAATTTTGTTTAACCACGAATCTCCGCGCCGCGGCGAAAACTTTGTAACCCGCAAAATCACTTTGGCGGCTACCCGCATTAAAGCCGGCTTGCAGGATTGCTTGTATTTAGGCAATTTGGATTCAAAACGCGACTGGGGTCATGCCAAAGACTATGTAGAGGGCATGTGGCGTATGCTTCAAGCAGACAAGCCGGAAGATTTTGTACTGGCAACAGGCACTACCACTTCTATCCGCGATTTTGTAAAATTAGCATTCAAGGAATGCGGCATTGAACTGGAATGGTCGGGTAAAGGCGTTGAGGAAAAAGCCGTAAACAAAGCGACCGGCAAAGTCGTAGTAGCGGTAAATCCGGAATTTTTCCGTCCGGCGGAAGTAGATTTGCTGTTGGGCGACAGCACCAAAGCTCGCACGGTATTGGGCTGGAAACCGAACTATGATTTGGCAGCTTTGGCGCATGAAATGGTGCAGGAAGACGCTAAAATCGCGGCTAAAGAAAAGCTCTTAAACGACAACGGCTTTGCTGAAAACACCACCTACGCCGACTGAGGGAGAAACGATATGAGTAAGTATCTAATCACAGGTGTGACAGGGTTTGTCGGGCGATATTTTGTGGAATATTTACAAAAACACGAACCAGATGCGCTTATTTACGGTATAGACAGAGCCTCTGCCTGTGATTTGGATATTAACCATACGGCATTGGATTTATGCGATGCTCAGGCACTCAACTTACTGTTAAAAGAGCTTCAACCTGATTATGTTTTACATTTAGCTTCAATCAGTTCTGTTGGACAAAGCTGGCAAAATCCGACAGATTGTTTTAAAAATAATACAGATATTATGCTGAATCTACTGGAAGCTGTGGCTAAAAACTCTCCGCACAGCCGAATATTATCTATCGGCTCTTCCGAAGAATATGGAAATTATCCGTCGGGAAAAATGCCTTTAACAGAGGATATGCCTCTTAACCCGCAAAATCCGTACGCCGTGGCAAAAGTATCGCAGGAATTACTTTGCAAACTATATGCCCAAAGTATGAATATTGATGTGGTAATGACTCGTTCATTTAATCATATCGGACCGCGGCAAAGTGATAAATTTGTCGTTCCGTCATTTATCAAACAGCTTGTTGAAATAAAAAACGGAGCTCCAAACAAAATGCTTGTCGGTAATATCAAGGTTAAGCGAGATTTTTTGGACGTAAGAGATGTTGTTGATGCTTATTACAAGCTACTGCATACAGGTAAAAAAGGCGAAGTTTATAACGTATGCTCAGGCAAAGCTGTTTCCTTGCAAGAAATCATCAAAATAACCTCGGATATTTTGGATATCACGCCAAATATTGAAGTTGATAAAACTCGTTTAAGACCAAACGAGGTTATGTTGGTTTTGGGTAGCAATCATAAATTGACAAAAGAGCTTGGTTGGCAGCCAAAATACTGGCTTAAAGACACAATTCTTAATATATTGCAGTTAGTGAATGGTATTTAACATGAGTTTTAGCATAATTAAACAATTATCAGGACATTCGGGTTGCGAGGTGGATTTATGCAAAGACGGCGAAGAAATATTCGTGCG
Source organism: uncultured Alphaproteobacteria bacterium (assembly GCA_934277435.1). Taxonomy (GTDB): domain Bacteria; phylum Pseudomonadota; class Alphaproteobacteria; order RF32; family CAG-239; genus RUG410. The sequence continues at coordinate 7,318 of CAKQUE010000010.1, forward strand.
TAAATCCTCGGGCAGTGAAGAATACAGCCACCGTCTGAAAAAGCAGTTTATCAAACAGAAAAAGTTTTTGCTTTCCACTGTGCAAACTCCAAAAATTTTGAGATACGGCACCGAAAAAGACGGAATTTTTTGGTTTGACATGGAATTTGTAAACGGCATAACTTTGGCGGAATACATGCACAATATAAAAGTCAAAGAAATTGTTGATTTGATGAAAGTTTTGTTTTCATCGTTAATGATAAAAGACGGTAAAACAAACAATAAAGCCAACGAACTTTTCGGAGCGAAAATAAGCTCGCTCAAGAAAAAACTCGGGACGGAAAATCCTTTGCTGAAACAAGCGTTTGCCAAGCTGGAAAATTTTGATTTTAAGCAAATTCCACAAACTCATTGCTGCGGTGATTTAACTTTGGAAAATATAATTTTGGCGCCGACCGGCAAAATATATCTGATAGATTTGCTGGATTCTTTTTATAACTCGTGGATGATTGATGTCGCCAAACTTTTGCAAGACATAGATTTAGGCTGGTCGTATCGTCATATTAAGCGTGATTATAACCTAAACTTGCGTTTGGGCATAGCCAAACAGGCGCTAATGGATGATATTTTGCAAATTGAAAACGGCAAAACATTGCTAAAAAACATTTATTATGTGTTGTTGCTAAATGTTTTGCGAATTTATCCCTACACCCACGATGAAGAAACAATGAATTTTTTGAACGCGGCAACCGAAAAAGTTTTGAACACAATAGAAAGTATGGAGGAGTAAATGAATACCTTAATAATTCCGTGCGCCGGAAAGTCAAGCCGTTTTCCGAACATGAAACCGAAATACATGCTGACACATCCCGACGGAAAATTGATGATTGAAAAGGCCATGGAAAACATCAATACAGAAGTTTTTGACCGAATTATCATCACCATTGTAAAACCGCATGATGAAAAATATGACGCAAAATTGATTATGGAGCAAGTCTTTGCAAACAATCCGAAAATAGAAATTTGCATGTTGGACGACTTTACTTCTTCAGCCAGTGAAACAATTTATTTGACCTTGACCAAAATGAAGGTTGAAGGCTCTTTTGTCATTAAGGATTCAGACAACAGGGTTGGCGTACGTTTTGAAAACAAAATCAAAAACATGATTGTCGGTTATGATTTGCGCGAGCATAAAGACATTACCAACATTCCGGGAAAAAGTTTTTTGATTGTGAACGAGCAAAATTTGATACAGGACATAATAGAAAAACAGGTTGTGTCAAACATTATCTGTCTTGGCGTGTATTGCTTTGAAAATGCGCAAGATTTTATTAAGGCCTATCAAGAAATGACCGCGCGCAAAATCAGCGGCGAAATGTATATCAGTCATTTGATTTCATATTTGCTTTCCACCAACAAATATGTGTTTGAAGCACAAATGGCGACCTCCTACGACGATTGGGGAACCTTAACCGAATGGAAAGCCGAACAGAAAAAATGGCGCACCTATTTTGTGGATGTTGACGGCGTGATTATGAAAAACTCCGGCAAATACGGCAAAATAAATTGGTATAACAACACCACGTATTTAGAAGAAAATGTTGAAGTTTTGCGCAAATTGCAAGCCGATGGAGCGCAAATAGTGATTACGACTTCCCGTCCCGAGGAGTTTCGTCCGGCTTTAGAAAAATTGCTTGCAAACGCAGGCTTAAAACCTTATGCGATTTTAATGGGCATGAACCACGCCGCGCGGGTGGTGATTAACGATTTCGCGCCAACTAATCCTTATCCGTCCGGCATTGCAATCACTTTGCCTAGAAACAGCAATATAAAGGAGTATTTTGAATGATAAATTTCCTTATTCATTTTTTGGCCTTGTTTATTCCAAACAAAACAAAAAGACGCAATTTCAGAAAAAAGTGGAAAGCGCATTTTGCGCAAATAAACACGCTGAAAAAATTGCATGGTTTAGGCAACTATCATGTTATTGCCGAATTTGCCAAACACAAAATTAAGCCTAAAAGTGTTTTGGTTTTGGAATTTAACGATTTTCACGGAATAACTTTGCCCGGCTATATAAACTATTTTGCCGAGCTCGGATATAATGTTGATTGCTTTTTGAGGTTTGGGCAAAATGTGGATTGGCAACCGCTGTGTCGTTTAACTTGTCCATACACCGCGTTTGTTGGCAATGAGCATGATTTGATGCAGGCGCTTAATTCCGCCAAAATAAAAAAATATGACTTTGTTTTTGTCAACACCACGTTTTATTACGGCGAGTTGGCGCCATATCCAAAAGGCCAGTCGGTGTTTAAACTTGTGGGTAAAGTTCCGGCCGGCAAATACGGAACCTTGATGATTGAGCATAACTATGAACCTTATGTGAAAAAATATCATGAGGAAAAATACATAAAACAAGGAAATTTGTTTACCTTACTGGGCTTTAGAAAAACTAAAATGCTGTCTTCATCATATTTGGGCGAGGTCAAAATCACCCCCAAGAATACGGATGTTATCAAATTTTTGAGCATTGGCACAATTCATCCCAGCAACAAAAATTATCAAATACTTTTTGACGCGTGCGAAAATTTGTTGAAAGACGGTGTGAAAAATTTTGAAATTCATGTTATTGGTTGCGGAAGCATTAACGATATTCCGGCAAACATTCGCCCATATTTCAAGTTGTTGGGCGCGCTAACCTACAAAGACATGTTTGATAAAATAGAACAAGGTGATTATTTGTTGAACTTGTTTGACCCGAAAAATAAAGAACATCACAAATATTTGGATAATTGGGCGACCGGTAGCAGCATTTTGTTTTACGCGTTTGTAAAACTTCCTTTAATGCACGAATTTTTTGCAAAATCCTATCTTTTAGGCAATAACAACGCCGTTGTGTATAAAGATTTGGCAAAAGGCATGAAACAGGCTATAAAAATGACGCCGGAAGAATATTTGAAACGGCAAAAGGTTTTGTTTGATTTAACCAAAGATTTGCAAGCTAAATCGTTAAAAAATTTAACCGAGCAACTGGAAAGGATGAAAAATGTGTCATCAAAAAAATAGAATGCTGGTAAAATATGTAAAAAATAAACTCTTATATTTGCTCACGCATTCTCAAAAACGCAAAGAAAATTATAAATTTGCGAAAAATTGGCTGAAAAATTACAATAACTTTAGAAAAGTTTTTACACCCGAAACCTTTTTTGTTGTCGGAGATTCGCATACGGACATATTTAATCAGAACATGTTTGATAAAAAGGTTTTGCTGGGATATGACCAATTAAAATCAAACCTTTGGGGCTGCACTTATTCTGCTCCTGATTTTGTAACCTATCATTTGGACGCCGTGTTGGCGTATAATATGAATCGCTATGGCTCAACCATGAAGGGCCTGGAAAAAGTAAACTGGTTGATTGACAACAAATATTTGCCAAAACATGCCAAAGTTGTGTTTTCGCTTGGTGAAATAGATGTTAGAGTCCATGTTAAAAAGCAAGCAGAAAAACAAAACTGCTCGGTTGAAAAAGTGGTGGACAGCATAATAGAGCATTATGGCACAATACTGTTAAAGCTAAAACGAAAAGGATACAGAGTTTACGCTTACGCGCCAATAGCCTCACAAAAAGAGACCGTGAACATAGACCCGCAATTTCCGAGATATGGCACAGAGATTGAAAGAAATAAAATATCTCAGATGTTTGGCGAAAAATTAAAGTCATTTTGCCAACAAAACGGTATGGGATTTGTTTCTGTTTTGTCAGAATTGCTAAATGACGACATGACCAGCAAAGGTGAATATTACAGAGACGGAGTTCATCTAAACATGCAGGCCAGACCGCTTGTTGTGAAAAAATTTAAGGATTTATAATGTTAGATATATCAGTTGTGGTGCAAGGCGCGGTTCATCCGGTGTTTACCCCAAAATGTTTGCAAAGCATTCGCAAGCATTTACCAAAGGCGCATATCATTCTTTCCACTTGGCAAGGCACAGATGTTGAAGGACTTGATTTTGATGAGGTTGTGTTTAGCAAAGACCCCGGAGCCATTGCTCGCATGTATGCTCCCGAACTGAATATCGGAGATAATCCCAATAACATTAATCGGCAAATTGTATCCACCTTAAACGGCTTAAAAAAGGTAAAAACCCCATACGCGCTGAAAATGCGCACTGATTTTGAAATTAAACACACCGGATTTTTGAAATATGTAGATAAATATAACAAATTTTCCAACGATTATCGTGTTTTTAAAGAGCGTGTTCTTTCAGTTATGGGAAATAAACCTGATTATTTTTCATTTTTTCCATGCGATTTTTTGTTTTTCGGATTAACCGAAGATTTGCTTAACCTGTTTGATATTAAACTAATGACAAAATCCAACGCGGAATGGTTCTATAAGCACACGCCTGTAAACACTGAACGTTATCGGCTTGTTCAAGGTTTGTTTAGATACATACCGGAACAACATCTTTGGATGAGCTGTTTGGCTAAAAAATATCGTGGCGTTTGGAAAATTATGAAAGATTGTTCGGATGTAAATTCCAAAAGCATTGACGCTGGTGAAAAATCTTTGGCTAACAATTTTGTTTGTTTGGATTTTGAACAATACGGAATCTATCCGCTTAAAGATAGCTTGAAATGGCTTTACACCGAAGACAGATGGCACCTGCTGCATTTTTGCTGTTGGCAGGCGCTGTATAAAAAATATTGCGATTCAAAATTGAAACTTCCGCTAAAATACCGCTATAAAGAAGAATTAAAAATAGAAAAATATCTTATAAAGTTAAATAAACACTTTCAAAATTTTATTACCCCTATCAAAAAATTTTTTCGATGGTTTTGTGAGCCGATATCTATAACTGTTTATATTATTAAAATTTTTATTCGTCTAATAACTCGTTTTTATAAATTATTTTAAAAATAATAGATATCCACCAGTAAACTGGTTGATATCTATTATAAAGTATTTATATACGCTTGAATTTTCTACCAATAATGATATGTTTAAAGCCTATTCTAAATATTTCCGCAATGCTTTGGTGCGTGCAAATTATCAGAATTTAGCAGAAGACATCCCTTATACTATGGAATTTTTAAATAAGTTTTTCGGTAATTTACTGTTGGGTGAAAATAATTTACTGGATAACCGAGAAATGAAGATAAAGAGTAATGTGGAAAGTAAGGAGAAAATAGAAAAAAGTAAGGAGAAAAGTAAGGAGAAAATTATGCGCTTTATCTCCGAAAATCCTCAAATCACCACAAATCAATTGGTCGAACTTGCTAATTTAAGCATAGCCGGTGTAGAGAAAAACCTGAGACAACTTAAGGAACAGAATTTAATCCGCCGTGTCGGTCCAGACAAAGGTGGTCATTGGGAAGTACTGGATAAATAGTTAAAGTTAAAACGTCAAAACATAAATGCTGTAAGCAAAAAATTCTTCATAAATATTATATGAATTTTTACTACGAATACGCTATAAAAGTCACATAAATTTAAAATTCGTATAGCTTTTATTGTGTTGACAGCTTTCCACTACCATAACAAAAAAAGTCCTCTTTTGAGGGCTTTTTTTTGTTATAGGATAGCCGGAGATTTGAACTCGGAAAGAGAGTTCGAGAACAAACGAAAGGCAGACTTTAGGATGCCGGTCAGCAAAGCTGATGAGTGCAGAGTCGACGTAACAAAGTGAAGTCAATCTCCCCCTCGCTACCAAGTTGAAAAGAGGAAGTTTCTACTTCATCTTTTTTCATTTTAAATCATTCCGCTCTGTATCGCCGTGGGTTCAGGTTCATCGCCACAATTGGATAAAAGAATAATCTTAAATATCCCAAATAAGTACTCAAATCTCAAAAGTTATAACGAAATTGAATTTGACCGGAATGAGCGTTATATTTTGTATGCAAATTCAAATCATATCCCAAAATCAAATCCACATTATCATGGCTGACAGCTAATTCCAAACCGCCATTAAAGCCAAAACGCGACATTGGTTCAGATGAAATTTTGTATCTGCTATTTGCAACAGCAACGTTAATTTTGTGTGAACTGTTGTTCAAATCATAGTTTGCACCAATATAAATTGCAGGTTTAAACAAAATCTGATTATCTGTTTTTACTTCGGCTTTATATTTCAGCTTTGCAAACGCCGAAATAGCGGTAATGTTTTCATTTTCAACTTTTTGGCCAATGCTGTCTGTATAATCATTAGGCATCAGATTAGTATAACGCAAACCGGCTTCAGGGTTCAAACCATTCTGATATTCATGTCCCAAGGCCGTTTCAGCCCCAACTGAATGCATATTATATTTAGAACTTATACCATATCCGGCAACAGATGTTTTATCATCATAGTCAGCCAAGCCATACATAAATGCACCGCGAATATAAGTCAGCTTAGTTTGGTACTTGCCATAAACAAACACATTTTGCGCAGATATTGAACTTTTTCGGCTATTAGTATTCCCTTTGGTGTTTGTGTATGCATATCCCAAACCAACAGACGTATCACAATCCACATTTCCATCATATCCCATAACATAGCCGGCGGTATCCGCATTAAAGCCCTGCGCCGCGGCTCTGTTATCCATATAGTGACTAGCGCCTATTCCTTTAACCCACATAGACGCAGGTTTATATAGACTGCATACGCCCTTGCCTTTTTCAAATCTCTTTCCGGTTTCTCGACCTATAATATTTTGCACCAAACGCACAGTTTCCAAGTTCATCTGAGAATCAGAAGGAGCCAATTCATTCAAAGCTCGTCTATACCCTTGAGCATTATGCTGAGACATGCTGTCTAATGCTTTTTGAATATTTGCCGCAGCTGTTCCTGATGTCAATGTTGCATTTTCCCACGCCGCAGCTGTATTTTTATTATTTCTGTTTCCCACAAGCGAAGCCACATCGCTCGAGCTGGCAATATTTTTGATAATAACCGTACCATTTTTTGTTCCCTGTATAATCTCATAGCGATTATTTTTTTCAAAAACTTTGGTCAAATCACCGACAATACTTCCGGACGAACCTGATTTTAAACCGATTATAGATAAATCTCCGGTCTGTTCTTTTTTATTCAACAAACCTTGATTTACCGTAAATTGAATTTTTCCGCCGGACAAATCCGCATTATTCACAAGCAATTTTCCGCCAACATACTCAGAACTTTTATTGGCAATGCTTGTGATTTCCAATCCAAGAGTGCCGTTTAACTTCAAATTATTGAGATTTACGGTTTTCGCACCAATATCAAGCAAACTTCCTGCTGTTATGTCTACACTTTGATTTGCGCCAAACATTCCGGCTCCCATAACAACGTTACCGTTTATTTCTGTGTTTCCCGCACCATTTATATCATAATTCATTATTCCGCCGGAAGTTTTGTATGTACCGTTATTTATTACAGTGCCCATAATATTCTCGATAGCCGAGGTTAAATCGCCGTTATTTGTAACATTTCCTTTGATTATACCGGCATTTTTAAAGCTGCCGCCGCTTGTAACATCGCCGTTTATAATACCGCTGTTATCAATGTCGCCACTGCTCAAAATGTTACCGGTTACCTTAGCCACATCGGTATTGCTAAACAAACCAGTGCTTGTAACAGTTCCTGCAATATTGCCTTTGTTCGTAAACTTTCCTTTGCTTGTTAAATCGGCGTTAATCGTCTTATTATTTACAGAACCGTCATTAGCAATAATCTTTCCGCCGTTGATAATATTTTCGTTAGTTATAACACCTTCAATCGTTCCGTTTGTATTATCAATATTGCCGTTATTTTTCAGCATAGCCGCAGTTATTTTATTGCTGTTTATCAAATTATTGTTGTTTTCTAATACGGCTGAAGTCAAAACTCCCTTATTTACAAAACCACCGGTATTAGAAATTGTAAACTTATGTTGATTTATTTCGCCATTATTTTCCGAGGTTTCTGTTATGTTCATAACACCGGAGTTTCCCAAAATCTTTCCATTGTTACCAACATTAACTTTGCCGGAAACGAGGTTATTATTGGCCAATATTCTGTTATTTTCAACAATAACGCCACCTGTTATTATTCCATTATTTTCAGCTGTTGCCGCTGTATTTTCTTTGAGAGTCAGAACGCCATTTATTGCCGCATTTGCCTTGTTTGCAAAATTGCCTGACACAATCAAATCTTTGGCGCTGACACTACCGTTATTTGTCATATCTCCGTTTATATTCATAATATCGATAATACTGATTGTTCCGGAGTTTATAAATTTTCCGCTTGCTAAAGTTAAATCTTTTTGAGTTATCGCCGCATTGTTATCAACAATTCCACCTAAATTTAAGCTGCCGTTTCCGGTTATATCTTTGTTTATTGCGCCACCGCCAAACAAGTTTAACACACCGTTGTTTATTGTGTTTGAAGACACAACAAACTTATCCAACACAGCTTCTAAGACAGCATTATTCGCAACAGTTACGCTGTTTTGTTCCAGCTTGCCTAAAACCGTTGTTTTACCATCATTAACAATCAAATTACCAGCTTCTGTAATATTAGTTAAAGCATTTGTTCCTTTTAGTGCAGCCGTGCCTCTATTTTTCAAATCGGTAATATTACTGTTTTTGATAACCGCATTTGAAGCTGTAGCAACTTTGTTGACGTTGATATTATTTGCATACAGAGTTCCTTGGTTATTTATATCCGTATCATTATTCAGCACAGTATTTTCAATATTCAAAATGCCACCGTTTTCAACTTTCAGTGCATTATCAAAACCGCTGATATTGCCTCTTGATGTTCCGTCTGTTCCATTGATATTTAGAGTATATCCGTTACCTACGGCGATACCATCTTTTTTAACGCCGTTTAAGGTTCCGTACAAATTATGTCCGTTCAGATTTAGATTCAGCTCTTTATTTGCTCCGGCCGTAGTACCAAAATTATCATTTTCCGCCGACGTAATGCTTATATCTTTGGTCATTGAATATGTGTTGGCAGAAATCGCTAAATTTCCGGTAACAAAATCTTTTAGAGTATTCGGTTTTGTGTTCAAAACTGCGCTCAGCACATCTAATTTATTATTGCCGGAAATACCAAAAGTATAAGTGTAATCATTGGTTATTGTTGATATTGTGGAAGCTGTATCCAAGCTTGATGTAATGCCGCCGATATTACCCTTTAAGAAAGTAACGCTTTTGTCGCCGTCTTTTTGCACATTGATAGAACTCAAAATAACATTGCCGTTGCTTAAATTTGATGAAGTCAATTCTAAAGCATCGCTGCTTGCATTGCTTAAATCGGCATCAATTTTCAACTTCAAATCACCGGAAATTGAGCCTATTTTAACATCGGTATATTTGTTTGCCGTATCTTGCAAATCAACAGTAGCGCCATTTGTTTTTAATACACCTTCAATTTTGCCGCTGTCGCCAAATTTTAAAATTGCCCCATTTTCTAAAACAGTTGTTCCCTCACCGGCAATATTCTTATTCAAGACAACATTTGCCCCAGCGACATTAAATATTCCGGTATTTATCAACTCACCGTTCAAATTATCAATTGAAGAATTTAGTGTTCCGTTATTGGTTATACTTTTTTGACTGATTGTTTTATTGGCAGTCATAACTCCGTTTAAGGTCAAATCACCGTTACCGGTAATCGTATTATCAAACACATCGTTATTGCTGTTTAATGTCAGCTTCTTGTTATTGTTTACATTACCTTTGATATTGGCTGTATTTGAGGTTAATACACCATTATTTGTAAGCAATGTTTCAATTACCGCGTTGTTGCTTCCGTCAAAATCAGCTCCGAAAATAGTTGTTCCGTTTCCACTGATTTTGTTATTCCACAAACTGCCGGCGGCTATGGTTAAGCTCTTATTTTCTGCCACATTTACAGCGCTTGCGGCAATCTTGGAACTTGAAGCTAAAACCACATCGCCTGTGATGTTGGTTTTGCCGCCGCTGACTGCCGCATTCAAAGTTCCGCCGCTCAAATTTAATTCAGCTTTATTAGTCACGGAAGTTTTTATGTTTTCTGCCGAAGAAGTAAGTGTTCCGTTATTGGTTATACTTTTTTGACTGATTGTTTTATTGGCAGTCATAGCTCCGTTTAAAATCAAATCACCATTGCCGGTAATCGTATTATCAAACACATCGTTATTGCTGTTTAAGGTCAGCTTATTGTTGTTGGTTACGTTGCCTTTTATTTTGTCGGTATCCGTGGTTAATATACCATTATTTGTAAGCAATGTTTCAATTACCGCGTTGTTGCTTCCGTCAAAATCAGCTCCGAAAATAGTTGTTCCTTTTCCGCTGACTGCGTTATCCCACAAACTGCCGGCGGCTATGGTTAAGCTCTTATTTTCTGCCACATTTACAGCGCTTGACGCAATATTGGAACTTGAAGCCAAAACCACATCGCCATTGATGTTGGTTTTGCCGCCGCTGACATTCGCATTCAAAGTGCCACCGTTCAAATTAAGCTCGGCGTCAGCCTTATTGGTAACAGAAGTTTTTATATTTTCTGCCGCAGAATTAAGTGTGCCGTTGTTCTGCACCGCTCCGATTATCTCCGCGTTTGCGGTTAAGCTGCCGTTATTGGTTATACTTTTTTGACTGATTGTTTTATTGGCAGCCATAACTCCGTTTAAGGTCAAATTGCCGTTACCGGTAATCGTATTATCAAACACATCGTTATTGCTGTTTAAGGTCAGCTTGTTGTTATTGTTTACATTACCTTTGATATTAGCTGTATTTGAGGTTAATACACCATTATTTGTAAGCAATGTTTCAATTACCGCATTGTTGTTTCCGTTAAAATCAGCTCCGAAAATGGTTGTTCCGTTTCCGCTGATTGCATTATTCCACAAACTGCCGGCGGCTATGGTCAAACTCTTATTTTCTGCCACATTTACAGCGCTTGCGGCAATATTGGAACTTGAAGCCAAAACCACATCGCCATTGATGTTGGTCTTACCGCCGCTGACATTCGCATTCAAAGTGCCGCCGTTCAAATTGAGTTCGGCATTTACATCATTTGTCAAATCACCGGAAATACCATCTGCTAAAGTTGAAAAAATTCCGTTATTTTTCAACTCATTAAATATCATATTCTTATTATTTGTAACTGTACCGCCTAAAATTATCTTATCTTGCACCACATCGCCGAATATTGTTGCGTCTGATAATTCTAATGTACCGAGTTTCAGTAAACCGCCATCGTTATTTTTGCCGCCGCTGATAACCTGTGATGCCGTTATATCTCCTTTTAGTTTCAGAGTTCCGGTAGATATTATATCATCTGAAATCAACTTTCCTTTTGTTGCGTCTAAAATACCTGAGTTGATAATTTTTGCTTGAGAAACAACAATATTATCATTAAGAGCATTATTATTGGAAAAATCGGTTGTTCCCAAACCATTTATACCAACACCCAGCTTACCGCCTGTTAAATTTAATTTATTATTATTTTCAACGGCTTCAGTTGTTTGAAGATTATCTGCAGATATTGTCAAAGTACCGTTATTAACCAATAACTTTTGTTTTATACTTCCAATAGTGACATCAGCGCTATCCAAAATATTTAATATACCATCTACCCCTGAAATCGCGTTTAATACAATATTTTCCGCCAAATTAACAGTACCTTCATTTTTGACATCATCGGTGTTATTTTCAAATTTAACGTTATTTATATTCAAAATACCGCCGGTCATCACCTCAAACGCTGTTTTAAAACCTGATATTATCCCCTTATCCGCTTCTGTATTTGAAGCATTAACATTAAAAGTATAGCCGCCGGCAACAGTTATCCCATCTAAAACATTGTTGTTTTCGTCGTCCTTAGCCTCTGCAACAAGATTATTATTTCCCATATTTAAGGTTAAATTTTTGCTGTTTCCCTCGGTTCTATAGGTTGTACCGATAGCATTTCCGTCTAAAGAACTATAAACCAAACTATCAGACATTTGATATATTACTACATCACCAAAATAGTCCGAACCTTTAACAAACATAGGTAACCCGGACGCGCCGCCGATTTTTATGCCTTTAACATCAAGCTTGCCTTTGCCATCGACCTCATTATTCCAAGTAAAATTATAAATATATTTACCATCGGTACTTTTCATCACATTGCCGTCAGTAAAACCGAATGTTATATTATCAAAATCGCCATCGGCAACAGTCACAAATTTAGAATAAGAAGTTCCATCAGGAGTTGTTTCTAAAAAACCTTTGGTTAGATTTATGTTTGATAAAATAATTTTACTATTTTTATTGGCTAACGCATCACCATTATTTATTTTCAGACTGCTTGCCATTCCTTTATTTTCAGTCAAGTCTGACAATGCCATTTTTATGGCTAAATTCAAATTTCCGCCCAAAGCACCTATGGATACGGCATCAGTTACGCTTGCTTTATCATAAGCCAAATTCAACGTTCCTCTGTCAGAAGAAAGCATTCCTTCTATTGAAGAATTATTTTTCATAATCAGCGAATTATTTCCGATTATCACATTTCCCTTGCCGTATATTTTGCGATTTTCGGCCAACACTGCGTCTTTTACCAAAGTCAGTGTTCCTAAGTTTCCCATTGATATTTTACCGCTCAAATCTGCAAGTTCTGAAGTCAGATTGGCCCGATTGCTGATAAACAAATCTGTTTCTATTTTTTCTTTATTTATTACATTTGCCGCATTAAGACTATTACCGATATATGTCGTTCCGCCCAAAGTGGTTTCTGCCTTTGGAGTAAAGTCTTTTCGGATAATATTTGTATTAGTTCCGCCGGTTAAGGTCAGCGAATTATTATTTACATAAATCACACCATTTGTGATTTTATCAGCATTCGCCGTCAAGCCCACACCATCATTTTTAATATTAACCGTATTATTGCGTATTTCGCCGTTTTCGCCAAAACTGATTGAACTGTTGATATTTACAAGTCCGCCGTTTTCCTTATCTGTAGCTTTTCCAATAACAACATTCAGTAAATTTCCGCTCAGATTCAAACTGCCTTCATTTTCAACATCTATCCAATTTCCGTCAATTTCATCGGCAGGTTTATTTGAGATTAAATTCTCAGCATTGATAGCAAGTTTAGTGCCTTCATCTAATTTTATTTTGGCTTTTAGAGTAGAATCATTTTCTGCCTCTACATTTGCATTATCAATTAAATGAATTTTCTTTTGAGTAATATTTTGAGTGTTCACAACATTATTGCTCAAATACAAAACACCATTACCACGAACCGTTGTTATCAGATTGTTCTGAGCTGCAACCTCATTTGTTGCCGAACCATTCAAATACAAAACTCCATCGTTGGTTATACCTGAATTTTTATCTTCAATAGCCAATTTATTAATATCTGCATAAAAAGTACCATTATTCACCATGGTATTTTGATTTATTTTTTCAGTAGCTTTTATATTTGCACTTTCATCAATAACCAATTTGCCGGTTTTTTCGCCATAAGAATCAACCAGAGCATTACTAAACAGCTCCGTAACACTTTTATCGCCGCTGCCAAAAAGTGTCAAAGTTCCGTGGTTATCAATATTTCCTTGCAAATGTTCGCCGACTTTAGTAGATAAAGCTCCGCTTTCGGCTATTTTTATGGTGTCGGCAATAATTTTTCCGCCTTTAACATTTTCGGCATCTGCATTTTTCAAAACAGAAAAACTATTCTGCTTAATCGTTACATTATCAGCCAAAGAAAATTTGTTTTTATTTTCTTCCGTTCCGGCGGAAATATATGTTTTACCAGCACCGGTTACTTTATATGCCAAAGTCCCTTTGCCTAAATTAAGTTCGCCGTTGTTGGTTGTAACCGATTTCAAATGGTCAGAATTAACCGTCAAAGAGGCAATATCATTGATGATTACATTTTGTTGGTTGATTTCACTGTTTGAAATTGTTTTACCATTTATAATGCTCATCACACCCAAACTGTCTTTACCGCCAATTCCGTTTGTAAAAGTATTTTCGCCTTTCAAATTCAACGTTCCAAGGTTATAAATATCTAACGTATTATTTGAAAATCCCACATTTTCAAGATTTATAACTCCGGTTTCGTAGTTGGTGATTGCCGTATCGAAGCCCTCAAATTTTATGTTGGAAATATTCAGATTTTGCCCTTTAGTTCCAGACATATCGGCCACTTCTGCGCCTTCTTCTCTGATGCCGGTAGTTTCATTTTTGTTGTATGTGTACCAAGTATTTCTGCCAACAGAAGTTTCGCGGTTTTTTATATCATTTGCTGCCTCATTCATAGCCAAAGTATACACTTTTCCGTCAGCACCAAATTTTTTAGTTCCGGCGACAATACCGACTTTATTATTTGCATCGTCCCCTGCCTTAACAACACTTTCTTTTTCGCCTTTAAGAGTAAATACCGCTCCTTTTTGGACATTGGTTCCAACCATATCGGAATATGTTTTTCCGGTTTTCGGATCATATATATCATATTTTTCTGCCCAATTAACTGTTTCCACGCCGCCGGATTGCTTCATGCTGATACCAAATTCAGAGCCGCTGTCCAAAGCAACTCCCAAACCGCCGCCGGATAAAACCTTATACAGCTTAACCGCATTATTCTGAGACGAACCGTCAACCTTGCCCAAAGTAAAATAATAACCGGCATTTGATGTTACAATCACCTGAGTCATTTTCGATAATTCTGTTTTAACAACATTGCTGCCCGTAAACTTAAGCAATTCCGAACCGTCGCCCAAACTCCAATTTGTAGCTTCATTTAAGATTCCTATTTCAGAAATAACTAATTTTCCCTTATCTGTTCCGGTTATGCCGTGTTGTCCAAGATAATCTATTTGATTGTGTAAAATATCAATATCCAGATTAAGTTCAGCTTCGCCCTCAACATTTATTTTATTAAACGCGAGCTGATCTTTGCTTTCTATATTGTTATTTGATACATCAAGTTTTCCGCCGTATAAATTTAAGTTTGAATTTCCCTTGATATACGGCTTGTTTCTTATTTCATCGGTAATTTCATCAGCCAAAAGCAATTCGCCGTTATGCAAGTTCAAACTTGTATCGCTTATCTGCGTATTAAAAATAATTTTTCCGTCTGTCGGAGCTGTTTTAATCCCCTCAACTTCATGCAAATAATTCCATTTCTGGAGTTTGAGTTTTCCGGCGGCAGCTGCCTCTTCTTTAGAAAGCCAATAAACAGAATTAGCGCCCAAAATAGTTTCTTGCATTTCATCTCTTGAATTTGTTCCGATATATGCACCGCCGGCATCAAAAAATTTGGCATAAATTTGTTCTAATTGAGTTGAAGTCGCATTTAAGACATTACTTTTATTCAGTTCCAAAGTAAGATTCGCGCCTGCGCCCGTACCGGCGTTTACAATTTTATCAAAAAATATAACTTCGCCGCCATTTCCGGCATTAAACATAATTTTTTTAGCATCTTTGCCATCAATATGAATACCGGACGAACTTTGTTGGCCTGTAAGACCTTTTTTGGCAATATTTCCCTTAAATAAAACATTTCCGTTGTCGGCCACCAAAAGTAAAGAAGTGCCGTCAAAAGAAAGCGCCGCGCCGTCTAAATCATTTTTATTTTCGTTATTCTCAAATTGCACGTTTGTCATCGAAAGAGCGCCGCCGGTTCGTATCGCTCCGCCGTCCGCGCCAACCATAGAAACCGAGTTGCCGTCAAAATAAGCGTTTGAAATAGAAATAAATGTTCCCAAAGCAGAATCTTTAAGATTATTGGCCGTAGAAATTGCGCCGCCGGCAGCTTTTGAAGAATTACCCTTAAAAACAACATTATCCAAAATAGTAATGGAATCATTATTGGCTCTGATAGCACCGGCTCTGGAATCTCCTTGTTTATCGGCATTAGAACTATTACCAATAAAGTTGACGCCTCTAATCACCGACAAAGCCACCGTATTTGTGCCCGAGTGTGAACCTTTGGCCTCAATCGCACCGCCGATACCTTTAGACGCGACGTTGTTTTCAAACACAATACTGGCGTCGGCGTTCTTGTAGCTATCTGTTGTATCTCGTCCGTCTTTTGTTATACGAGTGCCGGAAATAGTCATATATCCACGATTATAAACGGCACCACCGCCCGCAATTTTTGAATCCTTACCGTTGTTAGAAAAAGTAACGTTTCCCGATATGTTTAAGCGGCTGCCTTCCATATTAGCAATCGCGCCACCAAAACCTTTTTTAGCATCATTTTTCCAGTTTACAAAATCGACTTTATCAGTTTCCAAAACTTTATTGTTATCAAATAAAATTCCTGAACCGGAAATATTGACCACACCGCCGTTATTATAAATCGCGCCGCCGGCTTTTTGCGCCGTGTTGCCGCCGGCTTTTTGCGCCTCGTTATTGCCGAATTTCACATCTGTTCCATAAATATCCAGCGTCCCTGTGTTATAAATTGCGCCGCCAAAACCTTTTGTGTCATCTTTGCCATTATATAAAGCCGAATTATCGATAAAACTTAGCTGCCCGTTTAAATTCAACGCACCTGTATTATAGATTGCGCCGCCATTTGTAGCTTGGTTTGCGGCAAACATAATACTTTTAGTTTCTTTACCATTGAAACCCACAAAAGACATTTGCCCTTTATTATAAATCGCGCCGCCATAATTTGTCGCCACATTACCATTAGCGCCCGCATTCTGTCCGAATATAAATTCTCCATAACCGACAAATTTTCCATTTTCATCAACAAAAACCGCGCCGCCGTCTGTTGCCGTATTATTTGTAAAAACCGCGCTGATAAGTTTGTTTTGGTCGCCAAAATAAAGCGAACCATCGCCATAAATTGCACCGCCGTTTCCATCTGCCGCCTTATTATTATCAAACAAAGAATAATCCGAAAATTTTGTTTCGGATTCTTTTTCCAAATTCAAAGCACCGCCGTTTCCGGTTGCAACGCTATTATCAACAAAGTCATTTTTTCCGCTAAAACTCGCATTGCCGGCATTTTTAACCGCGCCGTTATTCATATTGGCAAACCTTGCGTTGATAGCCTGAAAAACGGCTGAATCTGCAATAATCGCCGCAGTTTTGCTGTTTTTTAAGGTTAGATTAGAGAGTTTAACCAAACCCCCGTTAACATTCAGTATATCAGCATTATTTCCGGCCGTCACGCTGTTTTTATCTGCAGTTTTTTCTTCGCCTGCCGGTTCTTTTCCACTCAAAATCAAAACGCCGTCATTTTCAACCAAAAACAAATTATTAGCTGCATCATCAAGCGCGGCAGAAATATTATAATCATTCAGCTGTATTTCTATACCATTATTTGAACTGACAACAATTTTAGAATTTATGACAATATCGTGGGGCAAAATATAAACACCGCCAGAATTAAAAGCCTCGTCTAAAGACCTTGGCAGCATTTCGCCCTCTGTGCCGGCATTTGCAACATTCATAGCGCCAAACCAAATTGCCGGCATATACCAAACCATATGCTTAAAAGTATTTTTCAACCAGCAACATTTGAAAATGCCATAAAAATTTGTCACCATAACATCTAGCACTCTAAAACAACAAAAAAATTATACACTATATATAACACCTCTATAAATTATAAAAAATATTCAGTCAATAAAAATCAAATATCAATCATACCTTTTATCAACTAAAAGCGGAATAAAAAACCGCCCTGTTTTTTTATAGAACAAGGCGGCAATTTTGCGCAAAATTCCAGCTTTTAAAAAGCGTATTTGAGGTTCAAAAGGCCGGTGTGGGCCGAATAATCGTCACGCCAATCATACTCATAAGTCAGACCGACTTTAGCATTTTCGCTAACTACCATTTCCACGCCGATTCCCGTTTCCACGCCAAATTTGCCGTTGCTTTCCTGTGCAATTGCGTACGAACCGCCATTTGGCAAATGAACTATGGTCGTGTTGTCGTCGTTTTGCAGGTCATAAGTGGCGTTCACAAACGCTTTTGGCATAACTTCATAGCCGTTTACTTCGGTTTCATCGGTCAAAGAAACGCCCAAAACTCCGGTCAAGATATCGCTGTCCGCACTGTTATATTTCATACCGGCGCTGTCGGTGTAGCCGTCTTGACTGATTTTGTAGTAGCGCAAACCGGCTTGCGGACGCAGGCGCAAAACATGCTCGTCGGCGCAGCCATAAAACTCACGTCCGACCAAGGCTTGCAAGCCCAGCATCTGCATATCGAAACTGCCTTTAATATTTTCGCCAAACGCTTTTTTGTTTTGGTCAAAACTCAACCAGTGATAAGCGGCCAAACCGTTGGCAAACCAGCTGTTGCGGCCATATTCGGCATAGGCGAAAACCGTGTGGTCGTCAATGTCCGAACTTTTGGCGCCGCTGTCCAAATCTGTTTGCAAATACGCGTAACCAGCGCCGACTGTCCAGTTTTTATCGGCTTTGCCGTCAACCGCCGCAATCACGCCTTTGGTGTCGGCCGAATAATCCAAATCGCCGCTGTTTTCCGCCGTTTGATATACGGCGTTTGCCCAAACTTCCGGCTCATATTCCGCCGCATCGCCGCCGGCCAAGCCATAGACGCTGCTTTTATCCGGACGCGTGTTCAGTCGGTCCGCCACATTCTTGGCGATTATATCGCCGATATAGCGACCGGTTTCCAAATTGGCTTGCGTGTTGTCGTTCAAATCATCGAGCGCGCTCGTCAAGTTTTTATCGCCGTCTTGCGCCTGTCTGTTCACCGTTTCGCTGATGCGGTTAAACTGCCGGTTGTCGCTTTTTGAGTCGGTAATTGCCAAAATCTCGTCCGCTTTGTCTTTGCTGGTGTCAAATTCTTTGGCGATTTCGTCGGCGTTTTTCTTGGCAAATTCCAAAATCAGCATGTTGTTTTCGTCGTTGAGTCTAAAATCATAGTTATAGAGGCTGTTGGTGATGATGGGGTTCCATTTGCCGTTGGCGGTGTCGACGGTGTTGGCAAATTTATATGTGCCTTCGCCGTTGGCCACGCCATGCTCGACATAGGTCGAAACCTTGAGGTTGCTGTCGGCGTTCAGTTTGATGTCGCCATCGACTTTGCCGCCCTTTTGCGTGGTGGACGAGGTGTTGATTTCGTTCACGTTAAAAGCCAAAGTCGCGTCTTTTTCCAGCGTCAGATTATTGCCGGCGGAAGTCGCGTTGTTGAGGTTCAGCGCGGCGTTTTGAGCCAAATTAATTTTGCCGTCGCCGGTAATGCCGCCGGTAATGCCGTCGCTAATGTCGAGCGAACCGTTTTCGGCCACGTTGACGGTGCCGGAGTTATAAATATCGTTGGCGGTTTTGACGCCGTTCACGACTTTGTAATTGTCTTTGAAAACATTTTTGCCGCTAAAGCCGATGGTGCCTGCGTTCCAAACCGCGCCGCCGTCGGTCTTCTTTTCTCTCGCGCCGCTCACATAGTTGCCGCTAAAGGTCGAAGACTGGATATCGTCAATCGCCATTCTCGCCGAATTGTAGATTGCGCCGCCTTGAGCGTAGGCATTGTTGCCAGCGCCGGTGGTCTGCGCGAAGTTATTGCTGAAATTACCAGAAAACTTTGTGATACCATGCTGCGGAGAAGAACTTAGCATATTAGCCACAGCTCCGCCAATGGCAAAAGTGCCATTGGTCAAAGCGTGATTGTTGCTAAAATTAGCCGTTAGATTGGTAATATTTCCAAAATTGAGCAAAGCACCGCCGCGAGCCTCCGCCGCGCCGCCGTTACTTTCGGCGTAGTTGCCTTCAAAGTCACCGGTAATTGAACCTATAATACCTAATTTGTTGTTATTAACGGCTCCGCCGCTGGCTCGACCACCACCTAAAGCATAGTTATCTGTAAAGTTACCCTTAATTTCATTTATGCTTGATTCCATATTTAATATAGCACCGCCATCAGATTTATTATTTATAGACTGAGCATAGTTGCTAGTAAAATCAGCGGTGATATCACCAATTGTTGTGGAACTATTATTGTTAATTACCCCACCTTGGGTAGATGCAATATTGCTTTCACCTTTAATAAAGTTATTAATAAATACTCCTCTGATACTATCTATTTTAGCATTTTTGTTACCAATAGCTCCACCCTGGACATCAATTCCATTAGCTTGATTCCAATTACCAATAGCATAATTTCCGATAAATTTACCTTCAATTTTACCAATCACAGCTCCATCATAGTTTCTAATAGCTCCACCATAAGCGAAGCTAGAATTAGAAATAACATAATTGCCAATGTAATTACCAATAATTTCCGTAATATTGACGTTGTTTGAGTCATTAAAAATAGCACCGCCCTTAGCACTGTCATCACGAACAATGTGATTGCCTATCATATCGCCTTTGATTGAAAGTGTGCCTTTGTTATTAATCGCACCACCCTCATCACCGGAACCGGTGTTATCTATTTGGTTATTTAAAAAATCACCGGTAATGTTTAGGGTGTTTCCAGCGGCGTTAGACAAAGCTCCACCATCAACATTCGAAATACTATCCTTAAAGTCGGCGGTTATATCACCGGTTAAAGCTCCTTCTTTGCCTTCTTTGCGTTCGTTATAGACAGTGCCACCCTCAGGCTTAGTGTAGGTATATTCAAAATATTGCGTTTTGTCGGCGGAAAGCTCAACTTTGAGCATATTGGGGTTATCGGATTTATACTCGTCAGCGCTAATTTCTTTCCAAATTATATTTTTTGAGGTGCTTAAATCTTCTGCTTTTAGGGAATAATCTTCAGCATTTGCCGCACCCGCGCCAAGGGCAAACAAAACCAAGTTAATCAGCAAACATTTTTTCAACACACTGCGATATTGCGCATTCAAAAGCCCCAACGCGTTGCGAGTATACTTCATCTTTTATCCCCTTTATTCAAATAATTACATCAAACACAATGTCCAAAAAAACGGTCGTTTAAATTGGGACGCCTAATACATGTACAATTTAGAATTGAAAACACGCAAAATCATAGGGTTGTAAATTTTTCTTGCATTTGAAAAATGATTATTTATACTGTCTTAAAAGTCCAAAAATAACGACCGTTTTTTTTACTCATTTTAAGCCGCAAAAGCCGACACAGTTTTTTCGTTTTTTTACACCAGTCATCCTAGGTCTTGTACCTAGGATCTTCTGGCAACAAACACCTAACCAAGTCCATAAATTAGCCATATTATTGCATAAGGAGTATGCTTACACAAGATTATCGGGACAGGCCCGATAATGACTGGTGCTAGGAGCGCTGGCTACTACTTGTTGCAACGTTTTTCTACTTCTCCGCTCTCGGCGTCATTCTTCAGCGCCTCATGCCGCTTTATAGGCTGAGGCAGACTGGAGAATCCACAACTTTGTTGCCATCGGCAACGCATATTGACATTGCTGCCGCAATGGCGTTATGGATACTCGGGATTGGCACATCCTGTGGGGTGTGCCTCCCAAGTATGACAACAAAAGTAAATATGCTAAACTAGCAAATTGAATCAAACTCTTTTTTCAGCGAGCGGTCAAACAATCCGCGGATTGTTTTTTCTATGTCCGCATCTTCAAAAATAACTTTATACAAAGCCTGACAAATCGGCATATCTATATGTTCACGGTCGGCAATAGCCTTTACCGCACGCAAAGTGTCAACACCTTCGGCCAATTTGCCATAGCGTTCGCCTTTGGCAAACATTTCACCAAACATACGATTGTGACTGTTTTTAGAAAACAAAGTGGCTTCATAATCGCCTAAATGCGCCAATCCATATGCCGACGCCGGATTTCCGCCCTTGAATTTGATTAAACGCCCAACTTCTATCGGCGCGCGAGCCATTAAAGCCCCTTTCAAGCCATACCAGCCCAAACCATCCAAAATTCCGGCAGCAATGCCAATCACATTTTTAAGAGCCGCGCCCACCTGATTGCCAACTAAATCCGTGCCATAATAAAAACGAATTAAATCACTCTGCAAAAATTTAATCACTCTATCTTGAGTTTCGGCGTCATAGCTATCAATAACCGCTGCCGACGGAACTTTACGCATATAGTCTTCCACATGCCCAGGGCCGCCCAAAGTGGCAATATGAATATTCTGCTTAATTTCTTCTTTGAAAACATCGGCCAAAATTTCTGCCGACGGCTCTTCCAAGCCCTTCATCGCCAGCAAAAATGTTTTGCCCTCTACATTGTAGCCGTTAATTTGCTTAGCCAAACTGCGCAAATTTTGACAGCTGATAGAAATAATCACAAAGTCATTTTTCAAAGTTTCGGCCATATCCGTGATTAACAGCATATTGTCGCTCAGAGTCAAATATTCATTTTTGCGAGTGTTCTTCAGCTCTTCATACGACGGCGAACCAGACATACCATACAGCAAAACGCTATCCACATGGCAATAATTAGCCACATACCACGCCAAAAACGTCCCCCAACGACCACAACCGATTACAGATATTTGTTTCATGATAACCTCTCTTATTAAATAATATAGGATATTATCAATCATTGCTAAAAAATTAGCAATCCCAACAAGCAAGAAATCAACAGCTTATTAACGCAAAAAATCTTTATGCAAACGTCCGCGCACAGCTTGCACATAATTATAATCCCTAAAAGAATCATAAGCATGATTAAAACTATCTGTGCCGTAAATATAAAAAACTTTGTTGGCAATATTTCTAATGGCCGAATCTATGGTTTCAAACGCAGCGTTATAGTCCTGATCAAAATTGTTGCGTTTTTTATGCTGGACAATCTCGTGATAGGCGGCAATAGCCTCAATGGTTTTGTTGGCAAAATCATTATTCCCTTTTTCTTGAAACAAATGCATAATTTTCATTGTTGTTTGATAAAAGCATTTGTTAATCAATATATTTCGTTGTTTTGTGTTGTAACCGTCAACTATCATCGACTCAATTTCTCCGCAAATACGAAAAATAATATAACAAACTTTAAGGGGCTTTGCAAGCCCCTTATATCAAATTATGTTCAATTATTTTAAACGCGCGCGCAAATCTTTTATCAGCCCGTCGATTCCATTTGGCGATTTTTTGATATACGCCGTATATTCGCTGCGGGCGGTTTGCGCCAAGCTAACGTTTTCAATCACTATATCCACAATACGCAAGCGACCATTTGTTTCTTTTAGCCGCCATTTTACCGAAGCCGGAGCACCCTCTTCCATCGGAACCTGCGTATTTACAAAAATTTGGTCTGCAGATTTTGAGCTTTCTGTACCCAAAAATTCAAAATGCTTACCCTTGAATTCATTAAAGCGTTCTGACCAAGTTTGTATATTCAGTTTGCGGTACACATCAATAAAATCGGTGCGTTGTTTTGGAGTCGAAGTTTTCCAATAGCGCCCCAAAACAAATTTACCAATAAAATCCAAATCCAAATCTTCATTAAACAATTTAGTAAAACGAGTTTTTTTTTCTGCTTCCGAAACTTTGGAGTTGATTAGCTCTTCAATACCTTGTTGCGTTGTTTTTTTAATAAAATTTTCAGCCTCAGTGCTATCTATTGCGGCATTAGCCTGAAAAGCAACCACAAATAAGCCCAAAAACAAAAGAATAAACAGTTTTTTCATTAGTCACTACCTTTTTTTTAATTATTCATCTTCGTCATCAAAATCAAAATCATAGCTGGCCGCTTGCTGCTCGGCTTCTACACTGCGGCAAGAGCCTATTTTCAGACGATTCTGCACATACGCCGATTTAACCATGCTATACGCATCAACAGAATTTGCAGTTAAATTGTCCAAAAACTCCAGATTCTCTTCTCGCGCACTCACAAAACCAAGCGCCGTCAAACCATATATAAAGCTATAGCGTTTCCAATCTTCACCAAAGTTGATATATTGATTAGACCAATACAACGGATCGGCCACAGCGTCTACTGCCCTGCCGGTTGCCGCACGCGGTGTGCTTGGTCCAAACAGAGGCAACACAACAAACGGGCCATCTGGCACACACCAAGCTGCCAAAGTTTCATCAAAACCAGTCTTATTAGTTGGAATATTCCAGCCGGAAGCAACATCAAACATACCAAGCAAACCCAAAGTGCTGTTCACCACAAAGCGACCTGCTGATTTACCTGAATCTGCAAAACTTCCTTGCAAAGAATGATTAATCATTGTCGCCGGTTCTCTTAAATTTTTGAAAACATTGCTGACACGCTCGCGAATAAACTCATTTGTAATAGCTCGATAGCCCTTTGCCATTGGCTTTAGAACATATTCATCAACCTTCATATTAAAATCAAACATAGCTCGATTATATGTTTCTAACGCGCCATCATCTTCATTGGCATAAACAGGAGCTGCACATAATAAAGCCGCCGCAAAAGCCATAATTTTTTTAGAACAAAACATTTTTCCCTCTTTAACTCTTGCTTAATATATAAATTTGGGCTTTGAAAATCAAGAAAAAAAACTCAAATACAGGTATATATAACGGGAAAATATTTATTTGCCGGATTTATCTTTAACATTTATCTGTTTTTATACCATACTTCCAATATCAGGTAGAAAGCAGGTGCTTCAACTTCTTTCTAATGTTGAAAAAAAGCCAAGTAGTTGCAACATACAAGGCTTTTTATTTATATCCAATCAAAAAATCAACAACAGATAAAGGCAACTTCAGTTCTGAAAAAAATCTTAGTGTACATAATAGCACATAAATTTTCTGAATGAACGTAAGTTGCCTTTAGGTGTGTTGCGTCAAGCTCGCATACTATTTATATTGGCTCATATATTCCAATAAAGTATGTTTGTCGTTAACGTTTTTCTGAGCTTTTTCCAGCAATTCTTCATAACGTGCCGGGTTCATCTTGTTGACAACCTGGAAACGTGTTTCACTAGACATAAACTCAGCCAAAGGTTTAGATGGAGCTTTAGAATCCAATGTCAACGGAGCTTTGCCTGCTGTTTCGTTCAACGGATTGAAACGGAACAAAGGCCAACTGCCTGTTTCAACAGCATTCTTTTGGTGAGCCAAACCATCAGCCATATTCAAACCTTGGTTGATGCATGGGCAATAAGCGATAATCAAAGACGGACCGTCATAGGCCTCTGCTTCGTTCATGGCTTTAATAACCTGCATATCATTTGCACCCATAGCAACCTGAGCTACATAAACATTGCCATAAGACATAGCAATCATAGCCAAATCTTTTTTCGGCAATTCTTTACCGGCTGTGGCAAATTTGGCAGAAGCGCCCATTGGAGTAGCCTTGGATTGTTGACCACCGGTGTTAGAATATACGCCGGTATCGACAACCAAAATATTGACATTGCGACCGGAAGCGATAACGTGGTCAACACCGCCAAAACCAATATCATAAGCCCAACCGTCACCACCGATAATCCATACGGATTTTTTAATCAGATAGTCGGCGATTTCACTCAAATGCTTAGCTTCTTCGCTGTTCATTGTTGCCAATTTAGCGCGCAAAGCAGCCACATTGTCGCGTTGAGCATCAATTTCCATATCATTAGACTGAGGATTACTCAAAATCTTTTCAGCAACTTCGCCCAATTCTGCTTTCATAGATTCCAGCAAGGTTTTGGCTGTAACTTTTTCGTGGTCAATAGAAATACGCATACCCAAACCAAATTCGGCGTTGTCTTCAAACAAAGAGTTTGCCCAAGCCGGACCATGACCTTTTTCATCTTTGCAATAAGGCGTTGTCGGCAAGTTACCGGAATAAATTGAAGAACAACCTGTTGCGTTTGCCACAACCATACGGTCACCAAACAATTGAGTCAGCAATTTGATGTATGGAGTTTCACCGCAGCCGGCGCAAGCACCAGAGAATTCAAACAAAGGCTGAATCATTTGTGTTGTCTTCGGCAAGTTTTTAGCAACTTCAGTTCTCTTTACATAAGGCAATGTTTCAAAGAACTTCCAGTTGGCTTTTTCTTCTTCCAAGTGGTTTTCAATGTGATCCATATTGATAGCGTGCAATTCCGGATTTTCTTTGTTTTTAGCCGGACAAGCTGTTACGCATACGCCGCAGCCTGTGCAGTCTTCAGGAGAAATTTGCAACATAAACTTCTTACCGGCAAATTCTTTACCTTTATAATCGGCAGTTTTCAAAGTAGCCGGAGCGTTCTTTAATTCTTCTTCCGAAGCAACTTTCATACGAATTACGCCGTGCGGGCAAACGATAGAGCATTTACCGCATTGAATACAGG
Source organism: uncultured Alphaproteobacteria bacterium (assembly GCA_934277435.1). Lineage (GTDB taxonomy): Bacteria > Pseudomonadota > Alphaproteobacteria > RF32 > CAG-239 > RUG410. The sequence goes on from CAKQUE010000010.1 coordinate 33,406, forward strand.
TGTTGGCATCCCAAACCGGAACTTCGGTAGCGATGCAGCGTTTTTCATATTGAGTTGTAGCTGTCGGCCATGTACCGTCAACAACTTCTTGCAAATCAGAAGTTTTAATGCTGTCGCCATTATCGGCAATCAAAGTTGCGGTCAAGCCTTGTACAAACTTAGGCGCATCGGCCGGAACCGGAGCTTGGCGATGGAATGTAGATGTAACATGGTCTGGATAAGAAACCTCGAACAAGTGTTCCAAAGAAGCGTCAACAGCGGCATAGTTCTTTTGCACAATGGCGTCGCCTTTTTTGCTGTAAGTCTTTTTAATGGCAGCTTTAATCTGTGCAATAGCTTCATCTTTTGGCAAAATGTTAGAAATTGCAAAGAAGCAAGTCTGCATAACGGTGTTAATACGTTGTCCCATACCGGTGGCACGAGCAACTTCAACTGCGTTAATTGTGTACAATTTCAGGTGTTTAGCCAAAATTTCTTCTTGAACTTCAATCGGAAGATGATTCCAAACTTCATCAGCTTTGTACGGAGCATTCAACAAGAATGTAGCGCCGTCTTTGGCAATGCGCAGAATATCTACTTTATTCATAAATTGGAATTGGTGACAAGCCACAAAATCTGCCGAAGTAATCAAATAAGCCGAACGAATCGGATTGTCGGAAAAACGCAAGTGAGATGTGGTCATAGAGCCGGATTTACGAGAATCGTAAACAAAGTAGCCTTGACCATATTTGCCGGCGTCTTCAGCAATGATTTTAATAGAGTTCTTGTTCGCGCCAACTGTACCATCGGCACCCAAACCAAAGAATACTGCGCGCACAACATCGTCTGGTTCAACATCAAATTTAGCGTCATAAGCCAATGATTTGTGTGTCAAATCGTCGTTAATACCAACAGTAAAGCCGTTAATCGGAGCGGCAGAAACAGCGTTATCAAACACAGCTTTAGCCATAGCCGGTGTAAATTCTTTAGAAGACAAACCATAGCGGCCGCCATAAATTTTTGGCAAGCTTGCCAGTTTGCCGTTTGAAAAGGCTTGCGACAAAGCGGTAACAACATCCAAATACAAAGGTTCGCCCAAAGAGCCGGATTCTTTTGTTCTATCCAAAACAGAAACAGTTTTAACTGTTTTCGGCAGAGCTTTCAAGAAAGATTCGGTTGGGAACGGACGATACAAATGAACTTTCAAAACGCCCAGCTTAGCGCCGTGAGCGTTCAAATATTCAATAGCTTCTTCAACAGTTTCGGCACCTGAGCCCATAACTACAACAACATTTTCGGCATCTTCCGCACCAACATAGTCAACAACGTGATATTGACGACCGCTGATTTTAGCGAATTTATCCATTTCTTCTTGAACAATGCCTTCTACTTTATCATAATATATATTAGCAGCTTCACGGCCTTGGAAGAACACGTCTGGATTTTGCGCAGTACCGCGAATAACCGGATTTTCAGGACGCAGAGCGTGTTCGGCGTTAAATTTGTAGTTAACGTCTTTCAGCATTGCGCGCAAATCGTCATCAGACAGCAATTTGATTTTTTTAATTTCGTGAGAAGTTCTGAAACCGTCAAAGAAATGTAAAAACGGAACGCGAGAACGCAAAGTAGCTGTTTGCGCAATAGCTGCCATATCATGAGCTTCTTGCACAGAGTTTGAACAAAGCATAGCAAAGCCGGTCTGGCGACAGCCCATAACATCGGAGTGATCGCCATAAATTGACAAAGCGTGATAAGCAAGTGAACGAGCCGCAACATGCATAACAAAAGGCATCAACTCACCGGCAATTTTATACATGTTCGGAATCATCAACAAAAGACCTTGAGAAGCCGTAAATGTTGTGGTTAAAGCACCTGCTTGCAAAGAACCATGGCAAGCACCGGCAGCGCCTGCTTCTGACTGCATTTCCTGCACTTCAGGAATCACACCCCATAGATTCTTCTGTTTAGCGGCAGACCACGCATCAGCCCATTCACCCATCGGAGAAGACGGAGTAATCGGGTAAATAACGCAGACTTCGTTCATGCGGTGTGCAACAGAAGAACACGCTTCGTTGGCATCCATCATTTTCATTTTTACATCTGACATAGATAGTATCCTTAAAAGTTTAAATTAAAATTACAAAACATCAAAGGCTTAGCACCAAAGGTTTTGTAGTGGTTACAAAACAATAATGTTTATGGCGAATTTATAGCATATTGCACATAAAAATCAAGTTTTTAAAAACAGTTTTACCACATACTTAATTATAGGCAAATTTACCTGCAAAAATGTAATTTACACACAAAATGACAAAAAATTAAAAAATTTTAAATAAAGTTATTGACTTTTGTCAAAAATAGTCATATACATGATGTTATCAGTTAATTATTTAAGTATTATTCACTCTAAAATTATTTCAGTATGAAGAAGATTTTAGCTAACGGTTTGACCGTGTTGTGTTCAATCTCTAACAATCAGGAAGTGTCTTTGACCTTCAAGTGTGGACATGTTAACGAGCCTAAGCTCGGTCTTGCCGCTGTTTACGAGAATATCGTGGCTCAGAACTCAAGTAACTTGGGCTCTGTTTGCGGCGGTTCGCTCACGTCTTTTGTTACCGGTGTAAAGAGTTCTATCACCGTGGCTATCAAGAGCTTGTTTGACAACTGTTACAACACAGCTGTTACACCGAAGGCTCTCAAGAACGCAATCGCTGACATTGTCAAGCATACTCGGGATTTGGCTCCGCTTCCAAAGCGCCAAGCAAAACTTGCGTACAAGCACACGGCTTTCGGCAAGAATGAGGTGTTCTGGAAACCTGAAGATTACATCTCTCGTCTTTCAGAGTTGACTGTCGCAGACGTCAAGGACTACATCGCCAGCAATTTCGTCGGTCGCAACCTGGTTATCAGCTACCGCGGCCACAAGGAGGACTTTGAGACTGTTGTGGAGATTGCAGAAAGATACTTCGGCTCACTCGACAAGGGTAAGCGCGCAGACATCAATCTGGAGTATACCGGTGGTTTTTCGGTTATCGAGGGTAACGGCGCTCTGCAGCTCGCGCTTTTTGGTTGGGACATCTCAAAGGGATGTAACACCGCCGAGGTAAATGTGTTGCTCAGCTTGCTTTCGGGTCGTATGGAACGCTCGCTTGGTGAAGCCGGTCTCGCCGCAGAATCTGAAGTTAAGATTGCAGGTTACTTTGGTCTTCGCACCTTGCGCATCGGCGTTTCTTGCGCCAGCAAAAGCGATTTCAACAAGTGCATAACGATTGTTTGTGATAACGTTAAGCGCCTGCAGCTTGGTCTTGCATCTGACCGTCGCATGGAAACATCTCGTCAGCGCGCCATGACTGAGCGTCTTGCAATCTCTAATGAGGCTCTTCCTCGTTCGGTTGAGGCTGCTTGGGCTTTGCTCGGTCGCAACATTGACTATGACAATGATCGTGCGATTGCCAATATCTGGGAAGTTTCAGCCAGCGATGTTCGCTACGCCGCTCAGGATATTTTCTCCAAGAAGATGACTTGTGTGCTTTACACCAACAAGCCGTATCCGACGGAGGATGCCATTCTCAAGGCAATGTCTCCTGAGCCAAAGGTTGCATCTGCGCCCGAAAAGCCGGCCTTTTCAAGTGCCGAGCGCGCCGTAATGGAGCGAGTTGATGCTCTGAACGCGGAGTAGACGCCAAACTAACCTAATCTTCTATCAAAGGGGTACGTTTTTACAACGTACCTCTTTTTTTTGTCTTGCATAATTGCCGGCAATAAACTATATACCTTAGCAAAAGGGAGAGTTATAAAATGTTAGAAATATTGGCCGAAACTCTAATTGATAATATAAAGATTTTTCCGTTTCTGTTTATCACTTATTTGTTTTTGGAATATTTAGAACGCAAAACTTCGGATAAAACCACTGCGGCTATTCAAAAATCCACCAAAGCAGGACCGTTTATCGGTAGTATTTTAGGTGTTTTGCCGCAATGCGGATTTTCGGTTGTTGCCGCTAATTTATTTGCTGCCCGCGTGATAACGATGGGTACGCTGATAGCAATTTTTCTTTCCACCTCAGACGAACTATTGCCGATTTTAATTTCTTATGAAGCTCCGCTGTCGCTTATTGCCCTAATCATCGGCTATAAGGCTGTTTGCGGAATTATCTTTGGCTATATCATTGATTTTGCATTCAACAAACGTTATAAGTTACCAACTCCGGATATTGAAACTCTTTGTCAAAATGAGCATTGCCATTGTGAAGAAAACGAACCGCTATGGAAACCTGCGCTTTATCACGCCGTGCGCATTACACTGTTTATTTTGATTGTCAGCCTAATTTTGAATATCTGTCTGCAATATTACGGCAGCTCCGATAAACTTCCGCAACTGCTGCAATATCCGTTGCTCGGCGAAATGTTCAGCGCTTTAATCGGACTTATCCCGAATTGCTCTGCCTCGGTTATTTTGACGCAGATGTTTATCTTAAATTACATTGACTTCAGCACCATGATGAGCGGCAGCTTAGTTAGCGGCGGCGTAGGATTGTTGGTGCTGTTCAGAGTAAATCGCCCGCTAAAACAAAATTTAAAAATCATTGCCCTACTCTATGTCTGCGGCTTGCTTGGCGGCTTATGCAGCAATTTGCTGGAATTTTAATTCACATATAGTCATTGCGAGGAGAATCTAACAGGATAAACCAAGCTAACGTTTTTTATACCAGTCATTCTATGCCCCGTGCATAGAATCTTGTGGCAACAAGTAACTAACTTAGTCAATAAATTTTCATTATATCACGCCTGATTTTTATGAGCACATCAAGCAAGATTTGGTTAGTTACAAAGCAAATGCTTAAAAATAAAACTCCATAGACATTAATTGTACTATGGAGTTTTATTCTTGATGTACTGTGCATCATTCAATTTCAGGTTCATCATCAACTTTTTGAACTTCGTCACTCAGATTTTCCCGAGCCCACTCATTCAATACAGTTGCTTGATTAAAAACTGGAACTTGAGGATCGGCACGCAACAAAAAGAAGCGGTCGCCCTTTTTCCAAACTTTAACCTTGTCACCTTGTTTCACAGGATCCTCGGTATTAGCATACACCTTGTCGCTAATCTTGTGCTCAAACCTAGGGTTACCTAAATAGAGCTTACCGTCTTCTCCTTGTGAAACCAAGAAGAATTTTTTCATGTAGTTGTTTACGGACACGTCCGTTGTAGACGTGCCAAACAGTTCACTGCGGGAATACCCATCAGAACTGCCACTCTTGCTACCGCATGATGTTAAACACAAAGCGCTAACAAAAACTACGACCAAAGATAAAAGAAACCTTTTCATACGCAAAAAAATTAAGATTAAAAAATAAATTAATTATAAAAAACTACCTTTATAGTAGCCCCAAAAAATATATTGTCAAGTTTTTTGTGTAATTTTGGTCAAAAAAAAACAACCTCATATAAAAAATGAGGTCGTTTTTTTCCATTTACTTTTTAGGAATCAGCTTAATCATTCTTCTTATAAGCCCTGGATATGAGGCCATACAAAGGCTTATTGAGAACAAAAATGACGCCGTCATTTTTTTTCGCTTTTCCTTTTTTCGATACTCCATAATAGAGGCATACCATTCATTCAGATTGTGTCCAAATACGTGGCGATAGATATAGTACTTGTGACTACCATCTTTTTCATCGGTTTTTAAAACCACAAATTGATCATCAAGATGCGGCTTTGTTCCGGTGTTTATATATTCCGAATTTTTCGGAAATTTTGTAATAAACATCGGAGTAAGCATAAAATCAAGCTTACCGTTTTTCTCAATCACCCTGTTGTAGTGCCGATGTATAGCCTTAGGTTCGGTAACAGTCGGATGAATGGCTACACACAATGTAGCTACTGAAGCCACGGCTAAAATTTTGCCGTAGTTAGGAAGATTCCGCAATATGCGGTAAAAATCCTGAACAAGCTTTTTAAAATCCATAATAATCATTCAATTAGGTTAGACTAAATAATACAAATATCATATACTATTTACCACACACGCCCATTTTTGTCAACTATTTTTATATAAAGCATAAACTAACCAAAACATAATTTTGCATTCCCCCCTCCTCAAACTAAAAAAAAGCTTCCTCATTCAACGAACAAGGAAGCTTTTTTTAGCTAGAAAACAACTGTTTTATTCAGCTGGTTCTGCATTATTTTCTAATGCAGCATTTCCATCTTCGGCGGTCTGAGCTTCTCTCATGGCAAGAATTTCCTTGTCATTTTGAGCAGCCACACGGCGCAAAGAACGCAATACATTACCTGTACCGGCAGGAATCAAACGACCAACAATTACGTTTTCTTTCAAACCTGTCAGTTTATCTACCTTGCCTTCAACAGCGGCTTCGGTCAAGACACGAGTTGTCTCTTGGAATGAAGCGGCAGAAATAAATGACTTGGTCTGCAATGAAGCCTTAGTGATACCCAAAAGAATAGGATCAGCAACAGCAGGCTGTCCGCCTTCTTTAATCACTTTGTTATTTTCGGTTTCAAATACATCGCGGTCAACTTGTTCACCAACCAAGAATGTGGTATCGCCAGGAGCGGTAATTTCAACTTTACGCAGCATTTGTGATACAATCACTTCAATGTGCTTATCATTGATGGCCACACCTTGCAAGCGGTAAACGGCTTGAACTTCTTGAACCAAATACTCGGCCAATTTTTCTACACCCAAAACGCGCAAGATATCGTGCGGAGCCGGTGTACCTTCTACAAGCATATCACCTTTCTTTACAATATCACCGTCTTGAACTACCAAACGACGTCCCTTTGGAATCAAGTATTCAACCGGATTGCCCTCTGTCGGAATAACCATAATGCGTTGTTTAGCTTTATAGTCTTTACCGTATTCAACCATACCATCAATATCCGAGATAATAGCCGGATCCTTTGGACGGCGAGCTTCAAACAATTCAGCCACACGCGGCAAACCACCGGTAATATCTTTTGTTTTTGTGCTTTCTCTTGGAATACGAGCAATAATGTCACCAACTTTGATTTCGTCGCCGTTGTCAACATTCAGCACAGCATCAACCGACAGATAGTAGCGCACTTCTTTACCAGAATCATAAGTTACCGGATTGCCATTTTCGTCTTTCAAAGTAATGCTTGGTTTCAAGCTTGCATTAGAAGACGGACCAGACTGCCAATCAATAACGATTTTAGAAGAAATACCCGTTGTCTCATCCATATTTTCTTTTACAGAAACATTTGGAATAAGGTCTACCAACTGAGCTTTACCGGCTTTTTCTGAAATAACCGGAACCATAAACGGATCCCACTCGGCAATCTTTTGACCCTTAGCCACTTCAACGCCTTCCTGAGCCAAAACTTTGGCACCATAAGGTACATGGTGACGTGATTTTTCACGGCCTTGAGCGTCTTGGATAACGATATCACAGTTACGGGACAAAATAATCAAGTGATTATCGGCATTGGTAACAGTATGACCGTTTTCAAGTTTCAAAATACCGGCAAATGGAACTTCAATACTTGCCTGCTCGGCAGATTTAGAAGCCGCACCACCAATGTGGAACGTACGCAGTGTCAATTGGGTACCTGGTTCACCGATTGACTGAGCGGCAATAACACCGACAGCTTCACCAATGTTAACCGGATTACCGCGAGCCAGGTCACGACCATAGCATGCAGCGCAAACACCGTTTTCGCATTCGCAGGTTAATACCGAACGAATCTTAACTTGTTCAACACCAGCCTTTTCAACTTTTTCAACATCGGCTTCGTCAATCAATTTGCCTTTTTTAACCAAAACTTCGCCGGTTTCTGGGTGCAAGATATCTTCTTGAGCCGTACGTCCCAAAATTCTTTCACCGATAGAAGCAATAACATTGCCACCATCAACAACAGGACGTACGATAATGCCGCGTTCAGTACCGCAATCGGTTTCGGTAATTACCACATCTTGACCAACATCAACCAAACGACGAGTCAAATAACCGGCGTTAGCAGTCTTCAAAGCGGTATCTGCCAAACCTTTACGCGCACCGTGGGTTGAGTTGAAGTATTCAGACACGGTCAAACCTTCTTTAAAGTTAGAAATAATCGGTTGTTCGATAATTTCACCAGACGGTTTAGCCATCAAACCACGCATACCGGCCAATTGACGCATTTGCGCAGCACTACCACGGGCACCGGAGTCAGCCATCATGAATACTGAGTTATAGTAGCCATGGTCGGCTTTAGAAATGTTTTTCATCATTTCATCGGCAACTTTATCAGTACAAGCAGCCCAAATATCTACCACTTTGTTATATTTTTCGCCTTTGGTAATCAAACCGTTTTGATATTGCTGTTCAAATTCTTTAACTTGAGCAGATGTTTCGGCAATCAATTTTTCCTTAGAAGCCGGAACAATCAAATCGTCTTTACCAAATGAAATACCAGACAAGCAGGCGTATTTATAACCCATACCCATAATTTTATCAACCATGATACAAGTTTCTTTACCGCCGCATACACGATATACTTCGTCAATAATTTGCGAAATTTGTTTCTTTTTCATCAAACGGTTAACGAGTGAGAACGGAACGCCTTCAATCAGTTTACCGTCTTTTCTTGGCAAAATGTCAGAGATAATCAAACGCCCAGGAGTTGTGTCAACTATGCCATGATGCAATTTACCATCATCACCAACATAATCCATACGGCATTTAATTTTAGCATGCATATCCACTGCTTTGGCATTCAAAGCCAGCATACATTCTTCCGGACTAGCATAAACGCTGCCCTGACCCAACATATCATCGGCATCATATGACAAGTAGTAAATACCCAATACCATATCTTGTGAAGGCACGATAATAGGTTTACCCGAAGCCGGTGACAAAATGTTGTTTGAAGACATCATCAAAACGCGGGCTTCTAATTGTGCTTCAATAGACAATGGAACGTGAACAGCCATTTGGTCACCATCGAAGTCGGCGTTGAACGCTGTACAAGCCAATGGGTGCAAGTGAATTGCCTTACCTTCAACCAAAACCGGTTCATAGGCTTGAATACCCAATCTGTGCAAAGTCGGCGCACGGTTCAGCAATACAGGATGCTCGCGGATAACTTCTTCCAAAATATCCCAAACTTCCGGACGTTCTTTTTCCACCATACGCTTAGCAGCTTTAATGGTTGTGGCCATGCCATACATTTCCAATTTAGCATAAACGAAAGGTTTGAACAATTCCAAAGCCATCTTCTTTGGCAAACCGCATTGGTGCATTTTAAGTTCTGGACCAACAGTAATAACTGAACGACCAGAGTAGTCAACACGTTTACCCAACAAGTTTTGACGGAAACGACCTTGTTTACCTTTAAGCATATCTGACAAAGACTTCAGCGGACGCTTGCTGGTGCCGGTAATAGCGCGGCCACGACGACCGTTATCAAACAAAGCGTCAACAGATTCTTGCAGCATACGTTTTTCATTGCGGATAATGATATCCGGAGCGTGCAATTCCAACAATCTCTTCAAACGGTTGTTACGGTTAATCACACGGCGATACAAATCGTTCAAATCAGATGTAGCAAAACGACCACCGTCCAATGGAACCAACGGACGCAAATCAGGCGGAATAACCGGCAATACAGTCAGAATCATCCATTCTGGTTTGGTGTTTGATTCCAAGAAAGCTTCAACTAATTTCAAACGTTTAACCAAGTTCTTACGTTTAGCTTCGGAAGTTGTTTCTTTCAACTCTGCACGCATAGAAGCGCGTTCTGCTTCCAAATCAATATTAGAAAGGATTTCGCGCAAAGCCTCGGCACCAATGCCGGCTCTAAATGAATCTTCGCCATATTGATCAATAGCATCTTGATATTCATCTTCAGTCAGCAATTGATTAACTGTCAACGGTGTCAAACCTGGTTCAATCACAACATAGCTTTCAAAGTACAAAACTCTTTCCAAAGCCTTCATTGGAATACCGGTCAACACAGAAATACGTGACGGCAAAGATTTCAGGAACCAAATATGTGCAACCGGAGCTGCCAATTCAATGTGACCCATTCTTTCGCGGCGAACTTTTGACAAAGTAACTTCCACACCGCACTTTTCGCAGACAATACCGCGATATTTCATACGTTTATATTTACCGCACAAGCATTCATAGTCTTTTACCGGACCAAAAATGCGGGCGCAGAACAAACCGTCTTTTTCTGGTTTGAATGTTCTATAGTTAATGGTTTCAGGTTTTTTAACTTCACCATAAGACCAAGAACGAATTTGTTCAGGAGAAGCAATCGAAATTTTGATTTCGTCAAAATTTTCTTCAGTCGATGGCTGCTGCTGATTAAACATATTCATTATTTCATTATTCATTTGTTATGACTCCTCAGCTTACGCTTCTTCATTTAACATTTCAACATTCAAGCACAGAGACTTGATTTCTTTAACCAATACGTTAAAGGATTCAGGTACACCTGTTTCAAAACTGTCTTCACCGCGAACAATAGCTTCATAAACTTTTGTTCTGCCGGCAACGTCATCTGATTTAATGGTAAGCATTTCTTGCAAAGTATAGGCAGCACCATATGCCTGCAAAGCCCAAACTTCCATTTCACCAAAACGTTGACCACCAAATTGAGCCTTACCGCCCAAAGGTTGTTGAGTAACCAAGCTGTATGGACCAACTGAACGTGCGTGCATTTTTTCATCAACAATGTGGTGCAGTTTAATCATATACATAACACCAACGGTTACTTTACGATCAAATTTTTCACCGGTACGACCGTCATACAAGTCAATTTGACCAGATGTCGGCAAACCTGCCATTGACAACATATTGTTGATATCATCGCCTGTGGCGCCGTCAAATACCGGAGTAGCCATAGGAACACCGCGTTTCAAATTAGAAATCATTTCAATTTTTTCTGGTTCGGTAAGCGGCTCAACATCGCGTTTATACTGCTTATCACCATAGATTTCTCTCAAGCGCGCATTCAATTCATCAATAGTTTTTTCACCACGTTTATATTGTTCGCACATTTCATTGAGTTGCGCACCAAGTTCTTTGGCTGCCCAGCCCAAGTGTGTTTCCAAAATTTGTCCCACGTTCATACGTGAAGGCACACCAAGCGGGTTCAAAACTACATCAACCGGAGTACCATCTTCTGTATAAGGCATATCGGCCAGTGGCAATACGCGTGAAACCGTACCTTTGTTACCATGGCGTCCGGCCATTTTATCACCGGTTTGCATTTTTCTCTTGGTTGCAATGAAAACTTTAACCATTTTGAGAACACCCGGCAACAAATCATCACCGCGCTGAACTTTTTCAACTTTGTTTTCAAAACGTTTTTGAATGTTTTCCATACGAGCGTCATAAGCTGCCGAAAACTCTTCAATTTTAGCCATGATATCTTCGTTTTTAACAACAATTTTACGCCATTGAGATGACGGAATTGCTTCCAAGATATCTGAAGTCAATTTAACGTTTTTAGCAATACCCTTCGGAGCATCAACAACTGTCTGACCGTCAAGCATTGATTTCAAACGAGCTTCATAACTTCTTCTGATAATGGCGATTTCATCGTCGCGGTCTTTAGCCAGATTAGAAATTTCTTCTTGTTCAATAGCCAAAGCACGTTCGTCTTTTTCTACGCCGCGGCGAGAGAAAATATGAACGTCTACGACAATACCGTCAATACCCGGTTGTGCACGTAAAGAAGTATCGCGAACATCGCTGGCTTTTTCACCAAAAATGGCGCGCAGCAATTTTTCTTCCGGAGTAACTGGAGATTCACCTTTTGGAGTAACTTTACCCACCAAAATATCACCGGCTTTAACATGTGCACCAACATACACAATACCAGCTTCATCAAGGTTACGCAAAGCATCTTCACCAACGTTTGGAATATCGCGGGTGATTTCTTCTTGGCCTAATTTGGTATCGCGCGCCATTACTTCAAATTCTTCAATGTGCAAAGAAGTCAAAACATCGTCGCGTGAAATTCTTTCAGATAGCAAAATAGCATCTTCGTAGTTCAAGCCGTTCCAAGGCATAAAGGCCACAAGCAAGTTTTTACCCAAAGCTAACTCGCCCAAATTTGTACAAGGGCCATCGGCGATAATATCGCCTTTTTGTACTTTATCGCCAACTTTTACCAACGGCACTTGGTTGATACAAGTGTTTTGGTTAGAGCGGCGGAATTTTGATAATTTATAAATTTCAACACCAACATCGTGTGCATCATTGTCGTTAGAGCGAATAACTATGCGGTTGGCGTCAACGGCGTCAACAACACCATCATATTTGGCAACCAAAGTAGCGCCGGAATCTTTAGCCACTGTAGCTTCAATACCGGTACCAACCAATGGAGCTTCTGAACGCAACAAAGGCACGCCTTGGCGTTGCATGTTTGAACCCATCAACGCACGGTTAGCATCATCGTTTTCCAAGAATGGAATCAAAGCCGCAGCCACTGAAACCAACTGTTTTGGTGAAACGTCGATGTAATTGATGTTTTCTGGTTTATCAAATTCTACTTCACCACCGCGGCGGCAGGTAACCAAATCGTTCACAAAGTGACCGTTATCATCAACTTTAGCGTTAGCCTCGGCAATAACAACTTTACCTTCATCATCGGCAGACAAATATACAACATCAGAGGTAACCACACCATCAATAACCTTACGGTATGGGCATTCAATAAAGCCATATTTGTTTACGCGAGCATATGTAGAAAGTGAGTTAATCAAACCAATGTTTGGACCTTCTGGAGATTCAATTGGGCAGATACGACCATAGTGAGTTGGGTGCACGTCGCGCACTTCAAAACCAGCACGGTCACGGCTCAAGCCGCCTGGGCCCAAGGCAGACAAACGGCGTTTGTGTGTAATTTCTGACAATGGGTTGTTCTGGTCCATAAATTGTGACAACTGAGAAGAACCAAAGAATTCTCTGATTACAGAAGCTATAGGCTTAGCATTTACCAAATCCTGCGGTTTAACGTTGTTCAAAATTTCGGCGCTCATTTTTTCTTTAATAGCGCGTTCCATACGCAGCAAACCCATACGATATTGATTTTCCATCAATTCACCAACAGAGCGAACACGACGGTTACCCAAATGGTCAATATCATCAACCTCGCCTTTGCCATCACGGATTGCAACCAATTTTTTGATAATACGCAAAATATCATCTTTACGCAAAATACGAACTGTATCCGGAGCTTCATCAAATGAAACATCTAAAGATGCATTCATTTTAACACGACCCACAGCCGACAAATCATAGCGTTCAGAATCAAAAAACAGCTGATGGAACAAAGCATCTGCAGCTTCATATGTAGCAGGTTCACCCGGACGCATTACACGATAAATATCAAATAAAGCTTCCTGACGTGATTTATTTTTGTCTGCAGCCAAAGTATTGCGGATATACGGACCAACATTCAGACCATCAATAAACAATGTTTCAACTGACTTAATTTTGTTTTCAGTCAAAGTGTTCATCAAATCTTCGTTGATTTCATCGCCGGCTTCGGCCAAAACTTCGCCGGTTTTAGCAATAACAATGTCTTTTGCCAAGAATTTGCCATACATTTGGTCTTTAGAAACAACAAAATATTCCAAACCTTCGTCAGCCAATTTCTGAGCAGATCTCGGAGTTAATTTTTTACCGGCATCCCAAACTGTTTCGCCAGTGGCAGCATTAATCAAAGCAAAATTGAATTTAACGCCCTTCATGCGAGAAGGTTCAAATTTCATTTTCCAATTTTTCTTATCTGCCAAATATGTTTCGGTATCATAGAAGTAATTCAAAATTTCTTCTTTATTCATACCTTTTACATCAGCCAATTCAATAGTTTTGCCTTCTTTAGCCAATTCTGCAGCTTTTTCTTCGGTTTCTTTGGAGTACAGAGAATAGAAAATAGAAGTTACCGGCAGTTTACGGCGTCTATCAATGCGGGCATAAACCAAATCTTTGGCATCAAATTCAAAATCAAGCCAAGAACCGCGGTATGGAATAATGCGTGCAGAAAACAGTTTTTTACCGGAAGAAATTGTTTTTCCGCCATCGCTGTCAAAGAACACGCCTGGAGAACGGTGCATTTGTGAAACCACAACGCGCTCGGTGCCGTTAAAAATAAACGTACCTTTGTCCGTCATCAACGGAATATCGCCCATATAAACGTCTTGTTCTTTAATATCGTGAATAGACTTTGCACCGGTAGCTTCGTCAATATCCCAAACCACCAAACGCAAAGTTGCTCTGATTGGAGCAGCATATGTCATATCACGCTTTAAGCATTCTTCCACATCATATTTTGGCTCTTCCAAAACATATTTTACGAATTCCAACTCTCCGTTACCAGAAAAATCTGTAATTGGGAAAATAGATTTGAAAACTTCTTCCAAGCCAAACTCACAATGTTCGCCGTTGGCGTCAACATTATTGATAAAGCTTGAATAAGAGCCGGTTTGAACGTCAATTAAATTCGGCATATCAGCAACTGCTTCGATTCGGCCGAAATTTTTTCTTACACGCTTTTTCTCCGTATAAGACTCTTTCATGTATATTTCCTCTAACATTTTGATTCTGCGGCAATTCTTTTGAAAAAAATTTCAATCCCGTCCGCAGAAGGTTAAACTTATAAAACGTTTAAATTGAATATAGCCAAACCCCTGATAAATCCACACTCTTAGCCATATTCACCAAATAATAGGCACACGGATTTTCATCCGTCTGCTTTAAACTGACCGGATTATAGACTTTTCCTCATTATTTTGCAACATTTTTCTTCTATTTCCCTTGTTTTTCAGCAAAAAAATCATACCTCAAAACCGGAGCATATTTTTTTGATAAAGGAGAAAATTTATGAAAGACAGAAGATGCAGTATTTGGCACTTGATTTCAGGCATAATCATGCTGATTTTAGGTATTGTGGTTTGGGCAAACCCGCTGTCGTCGCTTTATGCTATAGCAATATATTTCGGCGGTGCCGTATTTTTGCTTGGCTGCGGCTATATTACCTTTTCTTTCAGCGAATATTCAGGCTGGTATTTTGTTGTCGGCTTATTAGATTTATTTATCGGTTTGATTTTATTAACCAATCTTGGTTTAACAGTGCAAACCTTACCAATTTTATTTGCCTTTTGGTTTTTGGCTACCGGCGTTATGCAAATCTCCGGCAGTTTAGACATTAAAAAGCTTGGCTTGCCGTGGGGCTGGAGTATGTTAAGCGGTATATTGGGCATTATTTTAGCCTTTTTGATTTTATCATACCAGTCATTTGGAGAAGCAGCTCTGGTGCTTTATGTCGGCTTCTACATTTTTGCGTTTGGAGCGCTGAGCATTGCCGAATATTTATATTTCCGCAAATTTTGCCGCTTACAAATAAATTCTTAATAAAATTATTGACCTTTACTTTTTCTGTGGTTATAAAGCAGAGCATTATTTAATTTGTTGGAGATAGAACCATGAAAGAAATTACTCAAGCTCAAGTAGATAATGCCTGCTTTATGATTGCGCAAAAAATCCAAGAACGCTCGCCAAACGGCTTTATTTTAGCAGCTGTTTCCCGCGGCGGACTTGTTCCGGCAACCATTATTTCACACTATCTCAAACACAAAGACATTCGCTTTATACGTCTTTCTTCATACAGCGACGAAAGCAAATCACAGTCTGAAATGGTTGATACAACGCTGGATGAAATTCCTAACGCCGCCAACACTTATATAATCGACGACTTATGCGACAGCGGCGAAACAGTGCAATATTTACGCCATAAATATCCTTTGGCGCAAATCTATACCCTAATCAACAAAAATCCGGAAATAAAACCAGATTACTTTCCAATTTCTGAACCTATGGGATTATGGATAAACTTCCCATGGGAACCCGAAGACAGAAAATAAGCTAAAGGTAAATGTCAATTGCTTAAAAACGGCGAGATTTCTTCCGCCGCTCTTGCAAAACTATCGTTTGATAGAAATGTAAATTCGGAATTTCCGAATAACAATAATTAACCTAATTATCATTATTTTTACCTTTCGCTGTTGGAAAGGGGAAAAGCCGTGCCTATTTAAAAACTTGACAACAAGTTAAAAATAGGTTATCCTTAACATAGAAATTGGTTAAAGAAATGGTTTAACCCCTTTCGTAGTTAAAATTATGTCCGGTCTGTCCACCGGACAATTTTTGTATATATCAACTAAAGGTAAATGTCAATTGCTTAAAAACGGCGAGATTTCTCCCGCCGCTCAAATAAATCATCACAATTTTTCAACCTGAATTACCATAGAAATACGGTGTGTTTCATGCGGTTTCAAACGTACAAAATAATCCCCCTGATTAGCCGGTTCAACGCAAACAAATTGCTTGTATTGCCCAGCCGACATTTCTGCCAAATCTTTAGCCGGATTCCAAACCACTGTTGATTTTGAACCGCTTTTTTCAATACATATTTTCCGTTTATAGCCCTTATCAACAATCTCTATATTACCGCTATGATTTAAGAATGCCGCGTCAAATTCGCCGCCAATCTGTAAGTCATCGGCAAGTTCATATACTTTGCCGTCTAATGAACTTTTATATTGATGTCCGCTCAAACCTTTTATTGTAATATTTTCAAGTGAACTAATATTAAAGTAACAATGCAGCGCTTCACTAAAAGAAAAATCCTCAGCACCATTATTTGTGGTTTCCAAGCAATATTCCAGCTTATCGCTAATTTTTATTAACAGCTTTGCGCTAACCGACAAATTATATTTTTCATCAGGCTGTAAATATAGCTCTATCTCTGATTTTTGACTATTGGAAACAACATTTTGCACTTGCCAGTCAGAAATACGGGCAAAACCGTGACGCGGAAGATTATCATTCAGTTTTTCTGCCGCAAAACGCAGCCAACAAACAGGCACACCGCCGCGAATAGCTTGACTATGGTCAAATTTATTCAAATTTCCCAGCCAAAACACATCATGCTCTTCACCTTTGGGACAATACGAAAACAAATCTGCACCCCAGAGCGCCAATTTACATTTAGCCTTATCATTTTCCAAACTTATAAATCCGCTTTCAAACATTATAAAATACCCCTTACGACATAAATTTTACGTCAGCATAAATCTTTTTCCTACCAGCGTCAACAGCTTTACTAAGCGGACCTAGTTTTTTACTTTACATTTTTTATTTCTTTAGTTAAACTCTTAAACAGGCAGGTGTTAGTCTGCCTAGGGCGTGAGAACCCTTTTATACACATAGTCGTTACAGCATAGCGACTTAAAATTTTTTATGCCGATTTCCGTCGGACGGATGTCGGCTGAATAAGGCTATTTGGCTGAATAAGCCGAGCCGTTTATGTGTATACGGTTTCTCAACATCCGCCCGCTTCAAAGCGGGTTTTGTTTTTATGTAACATTAAACGGAGTTTGAAAAATGTATAAAAATTGGGA
>CAKQUE010000011.1 GCA_934277435.1 uncultured Alphaproteobacteria bacterium
CTCATGCCGCTTTATAGGCTGAGGCAGACTGGAGAATCCACGACTTTGTTGCCATCGGCAACGCATATTGACATTGCTGCCTAAATGACGTTATGGATTCTCGCCGACCACAGCCAGTTGGGTGTGGTGGCAAGAATGACATCAACAAACACCTAACCAAAGCAAAAAAAACTAAACTAAATGCAAATAACGAGAAAGTCTAAAGTATTGGCGCAGACTCCAAAGCAGACACATTTCCTTGCGGAAACTGCTATGTTTTTTAGGATTAATCAAACGCCGATATAAATGATTAAGATAAAACAGCTGCACGCCATAAAGCCAATATTCCGCACTGATTTCATTTTGCAAAAGCGGTTCAATCATTTTACGCAGACGGGCAAAATGCCCTATTCTACCCCACAGACCACGAAAACCGCAAAGCTGCAAAAACAGGTAACAAATATCCTCAATTTCATAACCATAGCGGATTTGTTCAAAATCAAGCAAATGCGGTACGCCGTTTTTATCTAGTAAAATATTGTTTGCTGTCAAATCACCGTGAATAAACTTGGCGCTGCTTTCCAAACATACCAACTCGGGCTTGATTTTTTGCCAAAAATATTTGCCAAGCAATCGTCCGGCTAAGCTTGTGTCTTTTTGCAGACATTCCGAGATTTTTTCAATCATCTTTGGCATATTCTGCTGAGGCCTAATATATTCCTTAGCTACATCGCAAGCCTGAAACTTGCTGTACTCCGTTTGCAATTTAGCAAACAACTCCGGCGAACAATCTTTATATTTTAGCTTGTGTCCAGTTACATAAGGCATTGCCAATAAATAAAAATCAGCAAACTTTTCTTGCCGTAGCGGATATAAAAAATCTAGCTGCGACAGCACATTTTTCATATGCAAAAATATGCCTCTCTCTCTCTCTGCAGAAATCAGCTTTAAGAAGAATACACCTTGTACAGTTTTTATGCAAAAATTATACGAGCTTCCACCAATACAAATTTCTTTCACACTCAAAATTTGCGGAAAAATTTGCTCTTTTCGTAGAAAATCGGCTAATTCTTGACTTTGAGCAAATTTCACTTGTTTTTACGCTCCCGATATAAATTGGCTTTGTAGCAGCCCAAAATCTGAAATTCTTCCGAAAAAAACTTCAGCTCTTCTAAAGCGTAGCGCAAAGCTTTTGCTTCCACATGCTGCTCCACCTCAATATAAAACTGCGCCGAAAAGAAATGCCCGTTCAGTAAATAGCTTTCCAACTTGCAGATATTGATTCCATTGGTGGCAAAACCACCCAAAACCTTATACAAAGCCGCTGGAATATGTTTTGTTACAAACACAATACTGGTGATAAACTTGCCCCCGTCATCAACCGGCACAACCTCTTCTTTTTGCATAATCAAAAAACGAGTCGTGTTGTTGTCGGCGTTTTCAATATTAGACGCCAAAATCTGCAGCCCATAAATTTCTGCCGCCAATCTAGAGGCAATAGCCGCCTTAGTTTTGTCTTGCTCTTGGGCTATTTTTTCACAAGATTTTGCCGTGTCAATACGGTTCAGCGCCTTGATATTATGTTTTTGCAAAAACTCGGAGCATTGCGCCAAAGCTTGCGGATGCGACGCCGCACACACAATATCTTCAAGCCTTGCGCCTTTGACGCCTATCAGCTGATGTTCCACCCGCAAAAAATGCTCTCCCACAATGTGCAATCCAACTTTTGGCAGCAAAAAATGCACATCGGTAACCCGTCCGGCGTTGGAATTTTCCACCGGAATAACAGCCTTGTCCACGCTGCCGTTTTTGACCATTTCCATAGCGATTTCAAAAGTGTCGCATGGCACATATTCTTGGTTTGGGAAAAGCTGTTGGCAGGCAATGTGCGAATACGCCCCCGGAGTCCCCTGATATGCGATTTTTAACATATCAACTCACCTCGCTATTTGAAAAACTTGTTACTTTTTGGAAAACCAAACGGTACAACCTTACCAATTTGCGCCCTGTGTCCCAACCAGCCGATTAGTTCTTTTTCGGTACTGATTCCGCCGGCGCGGTTATAGCTGAAACCGTCCTCGCCTTTGAAAATTTGAATATCCGATATATTGCCGTCTTTATACTTTTGCAGCAACACGCCGTGACCACGCGCCATAGTCGGGATTTCCTCGGCCTTAAACACCAGTAAACGACGGTTTTCACCCACCACAGCCACATAATCTCCGGTCATCGGCAAGCAGAATTTCATATTTTCATCATCGGCAACATTCATAATTTTGCGCCCGTTACGAGTTTGCGCCAGCAAATGATTTTCATCAACAATAAAGCCATAGCCTTTGTCCGAAGCAATCAAATAGCTCGTTCCGGCCTCATATACAAACATTGCCACAACATCATCATTGTTGGCCAAATCTATCATCAACCGCACCGGCTGACCAAAACCGCGGCCGCTTGGAATATCTTTAGCGGCAATGTTGAAAAACTTGCCTTTGTTATCCAGCAGCACAATTTTATCCGTAGTCTGCGCGTGCAAAGCATAAAGCAATGCGTCATCGTCTTTGAACTTAAATTCATCGTTCAAATCGGCATGGCCTTTAATGCAGCGTATCCAGCCTTTTTGCGACAAAATAACCGTAATCGGCTCTTTTTCTATCAACGCTTCCACCGGAACATCTATATCCGCCGGAGCTTCGGCAAATTCGGTGCGGCGACGACCTAAAGCCGTTTTTTTACTGTATTTTTCTTTAGTTTTTTTAATTTCTTCGGCAATAGCCTTCCAGCGCTCGGCCTCATCATCGTGCAAAATTTCTAATTTAGCCTTTTCTTCCAGCAAATCCGAATGTTCGGCGTTAATCTGCTCTTCATCAAGCTTGCGCAAATTACGCAGTTTCATATTCAAAATGGCTTCAGCTTGATTATCCGTCAACTTAAATTCCGCCATCATAATTTTTTTCGGCTCGTCTTCTTCGCGGATTATGCGGATAATTTCATCCAAATTCAAATACGCAGTCAAATAGCCTTCCAAAATCTCTAAACGCGCGTTAATTTTACTCAGGCGGAATTTGATTTTACGCAGCAAAACAGCGTTGCGATGCACCAAATAGTCATGCAGCACTTCTTTTATGCTCATCACTCTAGGGACGCAGTCCAAATCCAACACGTTCATATTCATGTTAAACTTGGCTTCCAAATCGGTTTGGCGGAATAGTTGTTCCATCAGCATAGCGGCGTCTACCGTGCGGTTTTTAGGCTCTAGCACAATGCGCACGTCTTGCGCCGATTCATCGCGCACATCGCTCAAAAACGGAAGTTTTTTATTCAGCAGTAACTCAGCGATTTTTTCAATCAACTTAGATTTTATCACCTGATACGGAATCTCCGTTACCACAATTTGATATTGTCCGTGTCCCAAATCTTCGGTTGTCCATTTGGCGCGGATACGAAAACTGCCCTTGCCTTGCTTATAATTGTTCAAAATTGTGTCAAACGAGTCAATAATCACACCGCCGGTCGGAAAATCCGGTCCTTTCAAACGGCGCACCAACGGCTCGTCATCGCTATCCGGATTCTCTATCAAATACAGCAAAGCATCGCTGATTTCACTTAGATTATGCGGCGGAATATTGGTTGCCATACCCACGGCAATACCCATAGAACCGTTGCACAGCAAATTCGGCACCATTGCCGGCATCACAACCGGCTCGCTGTCTTCACCATCGTATGTATCCATAAAATCAACGGCATCATCGTTTAAGCCGTCCATCAAATCCATGGCAAATTCGGTCAAACGAGCTTCGGTATAACGCATAGCCGCCGCGCCGTCACCATCGATATTACCAAAGTTCCCCTGCCCGTCAACCAGCGGATAGCGCACCGAAAAATCTTGCGCCAAACGCACCATGGCGCCATAAACTGCCGTATCGCCGTGTGGGTGATATTTACCGATAACATCGCCGACCACACGGGCGCATTTTTTAAAGCCGTTTTTAGGGTCCAAGTGCAGTTGGCGCATAGCATACATCAAGCGGCGATGCACAGGTTTCAAACCATCGCGCACATCCGGAAGAGAACGCGAAACAATGGTTGACATAGCATACGATAAATAACGTTTGCTAAGCTCTTCACCGAGTTGCACATCTTTTATTTTGGCATTTTCTTCAACCATTTTCCACCTACATTTTCATTTGATATTTTTTAACAACGTTCAGCAAATTAGCACGTTTTTCCGGCAATTGCAAGTTATGACCGGCTAAAAAATTCTTTGTTAAAAATCCACCCGTCATCTTTAATAAATCTGCCACTTCCGCGCGCTGCGGACGATAGTTTTTATCCACAATATAATGCGGATAAGCATAGAGTTTGTCTTTATACGGCTCTCCCACTGCAGCGCACACAGCGCGTCCGGTTTTTGGCGAGATATATGACAAATCATTAGTCTTGCCTGTTACAGCGCATTCGCTCACATCTAGTCCAACACCCAAAAAATCTAACAGATAATATTCAAAAAACGAATAATACACCAGCCAGTTATCTTCATGTATATGTTGAAAAAAATCTTTTATCACCTTGTAAAAATAGCCTAAATTATCATTTTCTGCCACGCAAACATCTAGCAGCCGACATAGTGAAGAAAGCGCTTCAATCTTATCTGTATCCAACATAAAATCAGCCGTGTGAGATTCCACCAATTCGGCGCCCTTCAGGCTCAGCATATTTTCTTCTACCCGCGCGTAAGCGTTGAACGAAATATAATTGCCAAGCTGATACACACCCAAGCTACGTTTGCTGTGCGCTCCATTGATATAGCCGACGATTTTACCATATTCAGGACAAACCAAAGTTGCAATCATCGACTTTTCGCCATGATTTTTCAATTTGATAATATATCCCTCGCCGCTGAACTGCATTTTGGCTTAATACTCGTGAATAATAGATTTATTAACCTTATCGAATGCCATCAACTCACTGATAACTCTTTCCATGTCTGACAGATAAATGGAGTTTGGTCCGTCAGACAAAGCTTTTTCCGGATTTTCGTGTGTTTCGATAAACACTGCTGCCACGCCAACCGCCACAGCCGCGCGCGCCAAAACCGGAGCAAACTCTCGCTGACCGCCGGTACTGCCGCCAAGTCCTCCCGGTTGTTGAACCGAGTGAGTAGCGTCAAAAATCAGCGGATAGCCGCAATCTTTAGCAATTTGCGGAAAAGCTCGCATATCGGTTACAAGCGTGTTATAGCCGAAACTGGTGCCTCGTTCTGTCACACAAATATTAAAGTTGCCGGAATCTTCAACTTTTTTCACAATGTTTTTCACATCCCACGGTGCCAAAAACTGCCCTTTTTTAATATTTACCACTTTGCCTGTTTTTGCCGCAGCCACCACCAAATCGGTCTGACGGCACAAAAAAGCCGGAATTTGCAGCATATCAACATATTTTGCCACAATCGGACATTGCTCGCGCTCATGAATATCAGTCAAAATCGGCAAATCAGGATAAAGTTTGCGGATTTCTTCAAATGTGCGCATACCTTCTTCCAATCCCACGCCGCGCGCGCCGTTAATAGATGTGCGGTTAGCCTTATCAAATGAAGCCTTAAAAATATATGGAACGCCCAATTTTTTGGTAATCTCCACCATTTTACCGGCAATAAAAATAGCGTGCTCACGGCTTTCTATTTGACATGGACCGGCTATAATTGCAAGCGGCAATTTATTACCCAGCTCAACTTTACCGACTTTAATCACTTTTTGTTCCATATTTTTTGCTCCTTAAAATTAACTAAAAACTAAAACGCGAGAAAACGAACAATACGTTGCCGTCATTTTTTATCCCCGGTACATACGCCGCCTGCACATTAATATTGCGGTAGCCAACACCAAACAACGGCAGAGGTAAAGGCACTGGAATATATGCATATTCATGACGCTGTGTCAGTCCCAATGTATAGCCGATGCCAGCTCTCCATTGATTTTCATCGCCTGCTGTCCAGTTCCATTGGCGAGCATAACCAAAATAGGTTTCCAAATAAGAATTTGAATCCTTAAACCCCATCGCATATATGCCGGACCAAGTTTGCTCATCGTTTGTATGTGAAATTCCCAAGCCAAAGCCCCAAGCATTTTCATTATATTTATCAATATGCTCTTGGTCATAAGCCAAACGATTGTGCCAAGCATAAAAAGGTACATACACATCATAATTATGCTGACAGCGAATATCTTTGATATCCTCAAGCAAAAAGTTTCCCCAATCAGCTAATGTGCCGGCTTCTGCAGGTTTAACGGCTAAAAACGCCAAACTCAGCAATAGTGCTATTTTTTTCATTATTTTTTTATCCTATTCTTTAATTCTGTCGGTGTAACAATACCGCACGATATCACATATTTTATTCCGTCTTCAACACTCATATCCAACTTAACCACATCATTTTCCGGCAAAAAGATTAAAAAACCAGAAGTCGGGTTCGGTGTTGTCGGTACAAAAACGCTGATTGTTTTGTTTTGTATTTTTTCATCAACTTCACCACCGGTTTCATCTTTACTAACAAAAGCGATTGTCCACAAACCTTTCCGCGGATATTCTATCAAAACCACTTCGCTGAAAGACCGTGTTTTTTGCGATAAAAAAGTTTCAAAAATTTGTTTCATCAAAGAATATATACTTGAAACAATCGGCATTTTACGCACAAACGCTTCCCATAAACGCACAAAAAATTTACCAACATAACCAGTTGTGAGCATACCAATAAAAATCATGGCAATAATCAACAGCAGCAAACCTGCCCCCGGCACCGCATACGGCACAAAATCGCCGATTGACCACTGTTTTGGCACCAAACGGCTGGTAACGTCATTAATCCATATCAGCAAATGATAAGACATATACACTGTAATAGCCACCGGCGCGGTCACTACAATACCGGTAAAAAAATAACTTTTTATTTTACTGCCAACTTTTTTTGAAGCCTCTTCTATTTTTTCTTCTCTCATCGTTCCACTCTTTTTATATCGCTTATAATCATTTGAATTGTTTTTCGTCCTTGCCATACATCGGTTTTTATCTGTCCCACAACATCAAAAAGTTCTCCGCTGTCATGCAGCATGGCATTGCCTATTTCATTATCCGCGGCTCTAAACGCTATGGCTTTCAAACTTCCGCCGTAAGGAGAACCTAAAAAGCAGCTTATATGTCCGCTACCGACTAAACGTGGGCGGTTTATATTTACATTTTTTAGCATTATCAGCGGTTCAGGATTACCAGCTCCATATGGTTCCAACATAGCTAAACTGTTGGCAAATTCCTCGGTAATTCCACTCATCGACAAAGCTATATCAATATTCAAAACCGGTGAAATTTTTTCTTTGCCCAAACGTTCTTCCACATATTCTCCGACAAATTTTTTAAATTCCGGAATTTGTTCGGTTGTCAAAGAAAATCCGGCCGCCATAATATGACCGCCGCCATGGGTAATCACTCCTTTTTCTTTGGCGGCAATAATCAGTGCGCCTAAATCTATTCCCTCAATTGAACGAGCAGAGCCTTTAACTTCATCAGGTTCAATAGACATCACAAATGATGGTACATTGTAGCGTTCTTTAAGTTTTCCGGCAACAATGCCAATCACCCCCTGATGCCAATCATCGCCATAAGCAAAAGCTATCGGATATTCTTGAGCTTGACTTTCTACCTGTTCAATTGCCTGCAAAAGCACATAATTTTCAATATCTTTTCGCTCGGCGTTAAGCGTGTTGAATTTTTCGGCCAGCATTTGAGCCTCTATTTCATTTTCAGAACAAAGAAGCTTGCTGCCAAGCGCCGCATCACCCACACGTCCGCAGGCGTTTATCCGCGGTCCCAAAACAAAACCCAAATGATAAGAACTAGGCGCGCTTTCAACTGCCGCCGCTTTTAACAGATTTTTTAAGCCGATATTCTGCTGCTGCGCCATAACTTTCAGCCCTTGACGCACATAAGCCCGATTTAGTCCCAGCAGCGGAACCACATCACAAACAGTCCCCAAAGCAACCAAATCCAATAATTTTAGCAAATCAGGCGCCGTATGCGATTGATAAAAACCTTTGTTACGAAGTTCGCGATTCAGCGCCACCAAAAACATAAATCCCACGCCAACCGCCGACATATACTCTAAATACGGATATTGATTATCTTCGTCCAAACGTTTGGGGTTCACAACAGCATATACCGCTGGTAAAATAGCCTCCGCCTCATGGTGGTCTATCACTATTATTTCAAATCCGTTTTGCGCCGCACGATTCAAAACATCAAAAGCAGTTGTTCCGCAATCTATGGTAATAACTAACTTTGTGTCAGACGCCGCAAACTCGCCAAATGCCAAATCACTTGGTCCATACCCTTCTTCACGGCTTGGAATATGTATCTGCGGATTTATCCCAACCTGCCGAAAAAATTTTGTCAGCTCTGAAGTTGAAGTAGCGCCATCAACATCATAATCCCCGATAATTCCGATTTTTTCACCATTCATAACTGCGGCTGCAACAAGCTCGACAGCTTTTTGCATATCCTTCAACACATACGGATCCGGCATCAAATTTTGCACTTTAGGATTTATAAAATTATTAACATCATTAAAAGCCACTCCACGCACACACAACAAACGAGCTAAATGCTGCGGCAAATTATAGGCTAACGCCATTCGTTCCACAGCACCTTCGTCAACTTTTGATTGCTGCCAGATATTTCCGCCCAACGATATGTCTTGATTATTCATAAGTTATTATAATTCCTTAATAAACATAAAAGATTTCAACACGGCGGTTTAAAGCCTC
Source organism: uncultured Alphaproteobacteria bacterium (assembly GCA_934277435.1). Classification (GTDB taxonomy): domain Bacteria; phylum Pseudomonadota; class Alphaproteobacteria; order RF32; family CAG-239; genus RUG410. The sequence goes on from CAKQUE010000011.1 coordinate 8,790, forward strand.
GGCTCGGCGGTTTATTTCTGCTTCCGCTGGCTGACTATCAGAAAGAGCCTCATAACGCATACGATTTAGAGGTACGCCGTCTTGCGATAAAGCCTCCACAACTTTCAAAGCCCGCTGGCTCGAAATGTTCAGATTTATCATTGTGTGCTGAACAATAGTAGTTTTTCGTGTACGTTCCGACGCATGCCCCTGTATCTTCAGTTCGGCGTTAAGTTGTCTGGCTGTTGCGGCAACCTGACGTAAAATTTGTTTTTCTTCCGCTGTCAAATTACTACTACCGTCGGCGAAATAAATTATAGCCGCAGTTTTTTCTATTTTAGGAGCCTGCTCAATATATATAACCGGTTTTAATTCCGTTTGTTGTACATCATTGCAGCGTTTACCACTCATCAAATCAGAGCATCCGCCCATCAATAAAAACAATATCAATAAAGTATTTATTTTATTCATAACCAGCCTCCATTTCTTTATATTTCTGTATTCTAATAAAAATCAGCTCGTTAGACAAGCTGAAAAAAACATTTTATAACAGGTATATTTTGCGCTTTTTATGTTGAAACTTATTGAAATTTTGTTATACTAATTCTCAGTGGTTAATACTGAATAAGGAGAAATTATGTATAAATTGTTAAAAGTTATGGTTTTATCGGCCCTTGTATTTAGTGCGGCTTGCTCTAAACAAGGTGAAAATAAAACAGAAAAATTGATTATTCAGTCCGGCGAAACCAATTATGAGTACAAAGTTGAAGTTGCCGACACTAAAGAAACCCTATATCGTGGTTTGATGGGACGTAATTCTATGTCCGAAAATGCCGGTATGATTCTTGATGTAACAATTGTTCCACAAGATATGCAAGTGGCTATGTGGATGAAAGACACTATTATTCCTTTGGATATGCTGTTTATTGATGAGAACGGCGTAATCTTTGATATGTATGAAAACGCTGAACCATATTCAACAAAAGGTATCTATCCAACCAAACGCCCGCGCGCCGTATTAGAGCTGAATGCCGGACAAATAAAAGCTAACAATATCAAAATCGGTGACACAATTAAAAATCGCTTGCTTGGTAATTTAGACTAAACTCAGTTAATGTTTTTATACAAAAAATCCCTTAAGCTACAAAGTTTAAGGGATTTTTTGACACCTACACAATACTCCTAAGCTTGCTGCGGCTTGCTCCAAGGTTTGCCGTTTTTCAAAAAGTCAGGCAATTCTTTTAATGAAGATGCGCCTGCCGCTTTTGCATGACCGCCGCCACCAAACTCTTTGGCTATTAAAGATACATCGACATTGTTTTTAGCCGTATAAAAAGTCATATTCCACAAATTCTTTTTATTCATAAAGAAAATTACCATGAAATCAAAATCTTTAATATTTTCCAAAGAATCAAAAAATTCGGACTGACCTTGAGCCATATTAGCGCAAACGCAGCGCATTCCCTTATATTCGCTTTCAAAACCCATACCGCGTACTAAACGATAGTTGCGGTGACGCACCCAAGACAAAATAGCAGAACCTTTTTCAACCATAGCTTTGATGTCTACTTCATTATTCATCAGCTGTGTCCAGATTTTGTCGGTAGGACGGTTGACCCCATATGTTTGAATTGCATATTCAAACGGGCGAACTCTACGGTCGCGCAAATCGTATATATCATTCAATCCCAACAAACGAATTCCTTCCGGAAGCTCTTTTTCCGGATAAAAATAGCCCCAAGTTAAAACAATCGCCGCCGTACCTACTTTGCGCACACCTTTAATTGGTTCATACTCACCTGTTTTCATCAATTCATCATATTCTTTGATAACCGAAACATGGTGGTCAATCCATGTTAAATCAATTTTTTTATTGAGTTCAAGCATATATTTAACCGGCAAAGCAATATCACAAATCACCAATTTATCATGTTTTTCAATTTCCTCATACGGGATTTCCATATCATGATTCAACCCCATTAACTCAATTTCCGGAAATTTGCTTTTTACAATCGCGGCCGAACCTTTTCCGTCATGATCGGCAATATGGTAAATACACAGCATCTATAAACTCCTTAAAACTCAATCATCATATTATCAAAAGCCGGCTCCATATTTTCCGGCGTAAGCTTCATAACTTCATCATAATCACACTCTGTAGCCATATGCGTCAAAACAACCTGCTTAGCTTTGATTTGTGAAGCGTATTCCAAAATAATATCAATACCAGCATGATAGCTGCCCTCATGCAGAATAGTCAAGGGCATAATCAAAACATTCACATCAATTTGCCGCAAATAGCTCAAAGTCGATTCCGGCATTAATTTAAAATCCGGCACCAACACTAACTGCCCGTCGTTAAACGAATATCCGGTTGTTATCATTGTATGTCCGGCAAATTCTAAAGGCTTAATTTTAAAAGAACCGATTTGAAAATCTTTATTATATTCTATTTCTACCGGCAGCAATTCAGGATGATTTGTAATATCGCTATGTTCAACATTTGCAAACACATAACGAAAACGTTCTTTAATTTCTGCAATTTGCTGCGCTGTGGCATAAAATTTCAAACTTTTCCTAGTATTTCGTGTTATTCCTCGTAAATCATCAATACCATGCAGATGGTCGGCGTGCGTATGCGTATATAATACGCCGTCAACTACTTTTATATCATTGGCAATAAGCTGATTTTTTAAATCCGGCGAAGTATCAATCAAAATCTGCGTTGTTCCATCGGTCAAATAAACTCCGGCGCGCTGTCTTTTGTTTTTAGGATTATTCGGATTGCAAGCGCCCCAGCCACCAGAAACAGACGGAACTCCCGGAGCGGCGCCGCTACCTAAAATTATCGCTCTGCTCATTATCTTTTTACCTTATAAAACAAATCAAAAAAATTATCTGTTGTAAGTTTAGCCAATTCTTCAATTGACATATTTTTCAATTCTGCCAAAACTTCGGCGGTGTTCACCACAAAAGCCGGCTCATTACGCTGCCCTCGGTGTGGTACCGGCGCCAAATACGGCGAGTCAGTTTCAATCAATAATCTATTATTTGGAACCTCTTTAAACATATTTCGCAAATCTTCACTTTTTTTGAATGTGACAATCCCTGAAGCAGATACATAAAAACCAAGAGAAAGCGCTGTTTCCAATAGCTTTTCCGATGACGAAAAACAGTGTAGTTCACCTGTAAACTTTTTCTTTTTATAAGCCTCGCTCAGCATGGATATCATATCTTCATCAGAATCGCGGTTATGTATAATCAGAGGCAAACCGCTTATTTGCGCCGCTTCAATATGCTTTTCTAAAACAGTTAATTGCTGTTCTTTTATATCCATATTGTAATAATAGTCCAAGCCGCATTCGCCAACACCAACCACATACGGAGATTTTATTTGTTCCAAAATTTGTTCAGTTGTCAAATTTGCATATTTGTCAGCCAATTCCGGATGTACGCCGGCGGATGTATAAATATGTTCATGTCTTTGGCAAAAATCAAGCAAACGAGGCATATCCTCTATATCATCGCAAACATCTAAAATATAATCAACCCGCATCTCACGCGCCCGTAACACGGTTTCTTCTCTATCTTTAGAAAAATCTGCGGCGTTAATATGGCAATGACTATCAGTAAACATCTACAAAACCTTGCATATTTTTGTTATTAAATTAATAAGCATTTGCTTTTTATCCATATTTATATTCTGACAATCGGCAAACATACGATTTGTTTCGTCCCAACATGAATATAAAGCCTCAACATCTTGACTCTGCGGCATATTTTCTCGGATAAATTTCAGTATCAACTCTTGCAACAAATCAAATCCATCGGCGTTTGCCACAGCATCAGAACAAAAATCCAACAATTCGCTCAATATAAATTTTTGTTTAGAATAAAGTATTTTGCACAATTTATCATACATTCCGACAGCATCTAAATCTGCATATAATATAGCTTGCCCAATGCTTTGTGGACACATTTCTGCAACTTTGCTTATCATCGCTTCATTCAAATGCGGACGATAGCGGCGCAACAAGCTGGCTGTTATATTGGCATCAAGCATTTGCAGCGGCAATTTAGCACAGCGCGAACGAATAGTAGGAAGCAGCATTCCCGCGTTGTGACTTATAAGCAGCAAAACAGTGTGAGCCGGCGGTTCTTCCAAAATTTTCAGCAGAGCGTTGGCCGCATTTTTATTCATATCGTCCGCACTATCAATAATCACTACCCGCCAGTTGTTATTAAAAGAGGTTTTGGATAAAAACTCATTAACCTTACGCACATCATCAACGCGAATAAACGCAGATTTTTTCATTGTGCTAAGTTCTTCTTCATCAGGCGCTTCGCCCTTTTGAATTGCTTTGATGATTTTTTTGCGATCGGTTTCAATATAATCACGTTCAACCGGCATCAAATCCAAATGCGACCCAGTTGCCACCTGCTTAAACACAGTCGAATCTTCCGGTACATTTAATGATGTATATTTTTCTTTTTCATTTTCATCAGCCCAGAGCAAAAAACGAGCGATTCTATAGGCCAAAGTCGCTTTACCAATACCTTTTGGACCGTTCAAAATCCAAGCATGATGCATATTTTGATTTTTCCAAGCTTGCAAAAAAACTTGCTCAGCCTTTTCTTGCCCCAGCAAAAAGCTGTTATTTTTTGGTGTGATGTTGATATCATCAGCCATCAGCGCCCCAACCTTTCTTCTACGATTTTCACAATCTGCTGATGCAAAGTTTCAATATCGGTATCAGCATTCAAAACCACGCAACGTTCAGGCTCTCGTTTGGCAATTTCTAAAAAACCGCGGCGCAGATTATTATGAAATTCCAGCTGTCTGCTTTCAAAACGCAGTTCTTTAACCGCCATTGTTTCTGCTTTGGCATATGAACGGCGCATACCGATTTCTGGTTCCATATCAAGGATAATAGTCAAATCAGGCTTAAAATCTCCGGCTACAATCTTATATAGATTATGCAGCGTTTCCAAAGGCACACGCTTATCATAGCCATAATATTGATAAGCCTCGGTTGAATCCGCATATCTGTCGCTAACAACCCATTTGCCTCTTTCCAGCGCCGGCCACACCACTTTTGTCAAATCACAGCGGCGATCAGCATAATAAAGCAAACATTCGCTGATAGCATCAAACTTATCTTTGTCACCGGTAACCAACAAATTACGGATAATTTTACCCTCTTCCGTACTTCCAGGCTCTTTGCTTTGCACGCAATCTATGCCGTGCTGTTCCAAATATTGCGCCAAAAGGCGGACTTGCGTTGATTTACCGCACCCTTCGCCGCCTTCCAGCGTAATGTATTTACCGCGCATTATTTAGCCCCAAAAATAAAGTATTTAACATTTGCCCAAAACTTGCCCAACATACCGGTTTCAGACACATCATTTGCGGCAATCAAAGGCACATTCAAAGGCGACTGCCCCTCAATTTCTATTTTAATTGTTCCAATTTCTTGTCCGGCTTTAATCGGAGCTTTAACCGGCTCATCAAATTCTGCCGTAGCTTTAACATTATCTTGCTGGCTCATATGTACGGTTTTCAACACATCGTCAGCAACAGTCAGATTAACACTGTCTTCTTTACCATACCAAACTTTTGCTGTGGCCACGGTTTGACCTTTTGTTAAAATTTTGAAGTTGTTAAATTCGCGAAAACCCCAGCTCATCAAACGTTCGGCCTCTTCCGAGCGTTCACGATTGCTGCTCATACCGCTCATAACTTCTATCAAACGGCGTTCACCTTTTGTCGCCGACGCAGCCAAACAGAATCCAGCTTCTTCTGTATGACCGGTTTTTAATCCGTCCGCGCCCTTCATGGTGTATAAAAGCGGATTACGGTTGCCTTGTTTAATGTTGTTATACACAAATTCTTTTTGGCTGAAATAATGATACAATTCAGGAAATTCTTTAATGATATGACGAGCCAATATTGCCAAATCTTCCATTGACATTCTATGATCCGGATGCGGCAAACCAGTGGCATTTTCAAAATGACTGTTCTTCAAGCCCAATTTTTTAGCGGTTTTATTCATCAAAATCACAAAATCATCTTCCGAACCGGCAATATTTTCGGCCACCACAATACAAGCATCATTACCAGATTGGATAACAATACCTTTAATCAAATTTTCTACGCTTACATTGTCGCCTATAGAAAGAAACATTGTTGAACCGCCGGTAGCAGCACCGCCTTTACGCCACGCATTTTCACTAACCGAAAAAGTATCGTCAAGCTTTATGCTGCCGTCTTTAATTTTGCTCATCAAAATATAAACAGTCATCAGCTTGCTCATAGAAGCAGGAGGAACACTTTCAGCAATATTTTTTTCAAACAAATATTCGCCCGTATCATAGTCCATCAAAATAGCGTTGCGGGCAGCGGTTTCAAAGCCCATGGCGTTAAAGCCGCAAACAGTGCTGCACAATAAAACTGTTAAACCAAACTTATTGATTTTCATTTGTTATCTCCTATTTTTTTTCTATTCTGGTATCATTAATACCGTAATATTTTAATTTAGCTTGCGCCACTTTGGCTTCTTCCACACGGCTGTACGGACCTACGGAAACACGATAATATATTGTTCCGCTGACATCTACTTTTACAATATGACTGCTGCCGTATTCTTTTAGACGGACCATCAGCGTATGCGCTTTGTCATATTGTGTAAAAGCTCCTGCGTGGATATAATAGTATCCGGACAAATATTGATAGCCTCGACCTGTTACCGCCCGGGTATCGCCTTTTTCCGGATTTTTAGCTGCAACGCCGTATATACCGCTATTTTCAGCAGTTTTAACCGAACCGGCGCCGATTGTACCGATTGAGCCGGTTTTACGTACGCCGTCAGCTGCCGCTGCGCTGCCATAAACAGCCGGCTCTGCCGTAGCTCCAGTCGGAGTATATGTTCCAGCGCTATAAGTTTTGTCGCCGGCGCTGGCATAAACATTTGCCTGCTCTGCCACGTGTTCAGAAATTTCAATTCGTTCAGCCGATGATTCATACAAAGACGGCGCTGGAGTTGATTTTGCCGCCAACGCTTTACCTTTTGCCGAAGACAAATTGAGCAGAGCCTCTTTCAAAGCTTTACTTTCTTTAGGCAGCACTTCAACTTTTACTCTGGTTGTTCCCTGCCCCATATAGCCCAAAAGCTGAGCTCCGCGTTTAGAAAGGTCGATAATTCGGTCTTTAACGTATGGCCCTCTATCATTAACGCGCAAAATAATTGACCTACCGTTTTGCAAATTGGTCACACGCACTATACTCGGCAGCGGCAAAGTTCGGTGCGCCGCCGTCAAGGTGTTCATATTATAGCGTTCGCCGTTTGCGGTCGGTTTGCCGTTAAAATCTTCACCATACCAAGAAGCTGTACCAACTTCAGAATAGCTGTAATCTTCTTTTGGATAATACCATTTGCCGGCAATTTTATAGGGATTGCCAACTTTATAAATACCGCCGTAATTTTTGATAATCTCTGCCTGAGCCTGCGGTGATAAGCCGGATAATTCCGGCGTTCCGGTGGAACATGAGCTTAATATTCCGGCGCCTAAAGCCAAAAACAAGATTTGTTTAATACAGTTCATTATTTTTTATCACTTCAACATTACAGTTGCCTCAGCCTACTCTGTTTTTTTATTTTCGGCAAGTATTATTCACTACTTATGCTTTGTCTTTTTCGCAGCAGTAGTTTTAACCGCCGTTTTTGATTTTTTTGCCGTTTTCAGCGGCTTTTTTTCATTAGGGAGAGGTACGCCAAAACCAACTTTGGCATTATAGTTTTTAATTTTTGTTAATAGCTGATAATCTGGATATCCGTCTTCCGGCAATTTGGCCTTGTGCTGCAAAAACTTAACAGCTTTGCGAGTATCGCTGCCCAGTTTGCCATCCTCTTTAATTTTATTGCGTACAAATTTATTATAAAACTGCTGAATAAGTTTTATCTCGTCACTATTCATCACATATTGTTCATCGGCATAAATCGGCGCCCATTTTTTCTTGGGATTTTTTATATAATCCGCCAAACTGACAATCGCCAGCGCATAATTATCCGAACGATTCCAAATCATAACCCGCTTAAAGTTACCAAACACAATATACGCCGGTCCTTTACGTCCATCAGGCAAAATAATTGAACCTTTCAAATCGGCTTTATACGGCAAATTGTATCCATAATAGGTTTTAACCCCAAGCTTTTTCCATTCTTCCACCTTTTTAGTGTTTTGTCGGCCAACCTGACTAAAATCAAAATTCCACGGCAAAGAAATCCTCATTCCCCACGGTTCGTCTTTTTTCCAGCCCAAAGAGCCTAAATAGTTGGCAGCAGAAGCGATAGCATCATCAAATGAATTCCAAATATCCGGTACGCCGTCGCCGTCAAAATCCACGGCGTAACTGTTATATGTTGAAGGCATAAATTGAAAATGCCCCATTGCACCGGCCCAAGAACCAAGCATTTTATCTTCACTGAGTTTGGTCTTATCCATAATTTTCAAAACCTGATACAATTCACTTTTAAAAAACTTAGACCGCCGATTTTTATAGCTGAGGTTAGTCAAACTATCAATTAAATGATATGTGCCTTTATTTTGCCCAAAGTTGGTTTCTACAGCCCAAAATGCGGTTAAATACGGCATTGGCACACCATATTTATTTTCCACATTTTTATATTTTTTAGTTAATCTGTTGTTGTGTTTTCTGGCTTCTTGCACGCGTTTTGCCGAAACCAAACGATTGACATAGGCACAGGTTGTCAGTACCAGCTCGGTTTGTTTCTTATCCATCTGCACCACTTCCGGCAAAGGATGATAATAATTTTTACCTTTATAAGCTTCATCAATTGTTTTTTGCGAAATGCCTTTAGAAATCATCTCTCGCTTTAGACTTTCCAACCAAACAGTCCACTCTTTAGGCGGAGTATTTTTATTTTTTTCCGCCGCCAAAACAGTTCCGCTACCAGCCAAGAGCATCACCGCTCCCAACACCCCGCAAATCAACATTTTGATTTTATTCATTTTATCGTACCTCATAAACAATGTGGCTATTGTAACGGATTTTCTTTTAAAAATCATTAAAAAAATAAGAAAAACGCCGGTTTTTAAGACCGGCGCAAACAATTTATTTATTTGATAAATCCGAAGTGCAATGCGGACATTTTACCGCAGCTAAAGGAATATCTTCGCAGCAATACGGACATTTTTTGGTAGTCGGTGCCGCAGCTTCTTCTTTTATCATTTTTTCTTGCAGTTTATTTACGGCTTTAATCAAAACAAACACCGCAAACGCAACAATAATAAAGCTAATGACATTGTTTAAGAAAATACCGTAATTGATTGAAACATCGTCAGCAAGTTTTATTTTCAAATCAGAAAAATCGACCTTGCCTAAAAGCAAACCGATTGGCGGCATTATAATATCTTTAACCATAGAATCGACAATTTTACCAAAAGCGGCACCAATGATAATACCAACGGCCATATCCATAACATTGCCGCGCATTGCAAACTTTTTAAATTCGTTGAAAAAACTCTTAATCATTTTTCTATCCCTTTAATCATAAATTGGAAAGTTGTTACAAAGTTCTATTATTTTTTCTTTTGTTTGTTTAATAACTTCATCTGCATTGCCTTGCGCCAAAGCATCAACCACATCGCCGATGCAATTGCCAATAAACTCAAATTCTTTTTCTTTAAAACCGCGAGTCGTTCCTGCCGGAGAGCCTAAACGCACGCCGGAGGTCACTTTTGGCGGCTGCGGATCAAACGGAATGGCATTTTTATTACAAGTAATATGAGCTTTTTCCAAAGCCGTGGTAACCACGTCGCCGGTCAAATTCTTAGGGCGCAAATCCACCAAAACCAAATGAGTGTCCGTTCCGCCGGAAACCAAAGCCATGCCGCGTTTCAGCAAAGTATTACCCAAAACTTTGGCATTTATAATAACTTGTTTGGCATATTCTTGAAACTGCGGTGTCAAAGCCTCGCCAAAGCACACAGCTTTACCGGCAATCACATGTTCCAAAGGTCCGCCTTGAGAACCAGGAAATACTGCCGAATTTACTTTTTTATAAATATCGGCGTTATTAGTTAAAATCATGCCTCCTCGCGGACCACGCAAAGTTTTGTGCGTGGTAGTGGTGACCACATCGGCAAAATCCAACGGATTCGGGTGTTGCCCACCGGCAACCAAACCGGCAAAATGCGCCATATCAACCATCAAATAAGCACCGACTCTGTCAGCAATTTCTCTAAAACGCGCAAAATTTATCTGCCGTGGATAAGCTGAACCTCCGGCGACAATCAATTTTGGTTTGCTATCCAAAGCCAAACATTCTGCTTCATCATAATCAATCAAACCGGTATCTTCACGCACGCCATACTGCACCGCATTAAACAGCTTGCCCGACATCGAAACTTTTGCTCCATGCGTCAAATGACCGCCGGCGTCCAAGCTCATACCCATAATCGTATCCCCAGGATTCAGTAAAGCAAAATAAACCGCCATATTAGCCTGAGAACCGGAATGAGGCTGTACATTAACATATTGAGCCTTAAATATTTTTTTAGCACGTTCTTGAGCCAAAGATTCGACTTCATCAATAAATTCGCAGCCGCAATAATAACGATGCGCCGGATACCCTTCGGCATATTTATTGGTCAAAACCGAACCTTGCGCTTCCATAACCGCGCGCGACACAATATTTTCACTGGCAATAAGTTCAACTTGTTCGCGTTGGCGTTTCAATTCTTTTTGAATAATATCGTAAACATCTCTGTCTTCTATTTGCAAACCATGTTCAAAATCCATTTTATTCTCCCTTATCCAGTTTATCCAAACGTCGCTGGTGGCGTCCGCCTTCATATTCGGCAGCCATAAAAGCATCGATTTCAGCCACAACATCGGCAAATTTCATTGTACGTCCGCCAAATACAATCACATTGGCATTATTATGCTGTTTTGCCAATCGTGCCGCTTCAATATTATAAAGCAAAGCCGCGCGGATTCCTTTGTGACGGTTGGCGGCAATGGAAATACCGATTCCCGTACCGCAAATTAAAATCCCTAAATCAGCCTTTTTAGTTAAAATTTCTTGCGCCATTTTATCCGCAATATCCGGATAATCCACCGATTCTGTAGAATATGTACCTAAATCGTTCAAATTTAAGCCGGTGTAATGCTGTTTCAGTTCTTCTTTCAATTCAAATCCGCCATGATCGGACGCGATAGCTATTTTCATTTGCCCCTCCTTTTGTTGACACAACTATATAATATAACAAGAAAAATTAGCTATTAAAAAACAGTAATTTTCCACCGATATAAAAAAAATGAAAAAAAATGAAAAAAAGTGTTGACGTTTGCAAAAAAATCGGTATATATGATTTCTGTTAAGTGAGTTTGGTACTTCGGTACGAACCGGCCGGTTGGCAGAATGGCTCATGCAGAGGACTGCAAATCCTTTTATATCGGTTCAATTCCGGTACCGGCCTCCAATTTATTCCGACTTAGCTCAGCGGTAGAGCAATCGGCTGTTAACCGATCGGTCATCTGTTCGAATCAGATAGTCGGAGCCACTAAAAAAGGCTGTCGCAAGACAGCCTTTTTTTTGCGTTTAAACCTTTCTCTAAAACACATTATTATCCAACAAAAACTGTATACGGCATTGATTGGTTCTGCAATTTTCACAATTTTTAGCAATAGCGACCAAATTATATGGCTGACACTCCACAAATTCAACATATTCAGCAGGGGCCGCTTTGCCGCAAACTGAAAACCTAAAACTATAATTCATTACAATCCAATTACTATTGTAGTACTGTCCCAGCTCAAACAACTTTTTACAACACTCAACACTATCGTTTCCGGCTTTGAGTAAATGTTCGATATTAAGTCTTATTATTTTTTGATAATCATCTCGCAGATAAACAGTAAAATAATTACCAAAAATATCTCTATGATTTGAGCTAATTTGACTCTTGTTGATGATATCCGCATTTAATAAATATTGAGTAATGTCTCCCGCCCTATCACCATAAGATTTTTGATTTATATAGGCTGTTTGAATATCCGCAATTATTTGCACAAAATTTGCAGTCCACTTATTTAGTTTATACATTTGCATTGCTTTAGAGTAGCCAGCAATACCGCCCACACTCAGAACTGCAATGATAGCCAGAACACCCAGCATTTCTATCATAGAACGCCCGACACAGCAAATATCATACTTCAACTTACTCTTGACACCATTCTCAGATTTGTGCCAAAAATCTTTGGCCAAGCAAGAATCTTGCCGACAAAAGCCCAAACTATTTTTTAAATTATCCATACTTCTAAACCTCCGAAATTTGTATTTAAAAAACAAAACCCGCTATAAAAAAGCGGGCGGATGTTCAGAAACCGTATGCATGTAAAACGGCTCGGCTTATTCAGCGCATAGCCTTATTCAGCCGACATCCGTCCAACGGAAATCGGCATAACAAATTTTAAGTCGTATTATGCTTAACGACTACATGCAAAAAGGGTTTCTGACACCCCAAAAGCGCTATTACGCCTTCAGTTTGATAATATAAATAAAAATTAACTTTGTAAAGCGTAAAAAAATCCGCCTATCTATAAAAGATAAACGGATTTTTGTACTACAATTTAGAAATTTGTGCATAGGGAATAATACACTCCAACTTAATGGATTTTGCCTTCAGATTGGTATACCGCAAAAGTAATCCTCTTTGCGTACGAGGTCTACCCAAACTTGTATATAAACAACCTACATCCAGATATCTATAAGACATCACAGGCAATTCATATAAATCCCTAATTTTTAGCTCATCAGCAAACACTTGCCCCAAAGTCCAAAAATATTGTTGAACCTCCACATTGCTTTTAGACTGGCGATAGAAAAACTCTTTTATTAAAGTATCTTCGGATACTTCATAAACAGTACCATTTTCATTTCCGTGCTGAAGTTTTTCCAAACGCTTGCTAAAATTACCTACACCAACACGAGAACAAACAACCATCATTGCCGCCATCTGATTAGGCTCCAGCCTGGTCTGCAAATTTTCCAAAAACACAGTTTTGATGTCGGCAAAGTATTCTTGCATAGCCGGATACACACCAGAGCGGAGAACATAATCATTGGGTTGAACCAATTTATCTTTGACCGCCACCACACCGCAATACATAATATATGTACCGCCGCCGGTTTTAACAGCATCAAGCTGCACTCCGTTCATATACCCCATCAAAACAATAGCCTTTGGTATGCATGCGTCATACATTTCGGCATTCGCTTTGGCATCCTTGTTTGTATAGCGAGGTTGTCTGGCTAATAAATAAAACAAATTAGCCACAATCATATAAAAAACAATCGCTATTCCGGCCAAACATTTTGGCGACAGAACTAAAAAATTCTTTTTCATAAGCTTAAAATTAATAATAAACAAAAATATACTCTTTATGACAAAAGAGTATATTTTTTAACCTTGTTTGTCAATAAAAATCAACTATTCGCGTTCTTTATTTTTTATATATTTCATAGTGTCAGGCGGTAGCGAATTTACATATTTATGATCATTATTCTGTTTATGATCATTATTCTGTTTATGATCATTATTCTTTATAGAATCATTCACATTATTCACATTATTCACATTCAAACTATCGCTTTTAACAACCAGTGTATCTCCAACAACTTCTTGAGCAGCATTCTTTTTCCGCTTTACAGCGTTAGCGCGTTCCTCTGCGCGAATTTGCTCCAATCTACGGCGTTTTGCAGCGTTAGCACGTTCTTGCAATTCTGCAGCGCGACGATTTAGATTTTCTTGATAATGTTTAGAATCACCCACAACATAAATTTTTCTATTAATAAGAATCATACTGTTATTAGCTTTCAACACACCGTCATCATATACTTCAACCACAAAAGTATCGCCGTTTGGCAGTTCATATTCTTCAGGATGTGTTTTTGCACCTGCACGTTTTACGGAAACTTCACGATTACTATCAAAACCCCACAACAGCTGCATATATCCTTCATTTTTCATATTTTTATCTTTATAAATAGGAACTGATACTTTATGCAGATGAACCTCATTGCCATACATATCAACATCCTTGACAGTTTTAATAGTCAACATATCTTGAAATGGTGGTTCTTCCTGATGTTTATCGGTGCAATTAGTCAAAGTTGCAGCCATAATTACACCCATAGCCACTGTTTTCAACTGGTTTAATTTATCTTTCAAAGCCATAGTTACACCCATAGCCACTGTTTTCAACTGGTTTAATTTATCTTTCAAAGCCATTTTATTTCTCCTAAGTTATTCACAGTATAGCCCGAAAAGCTTTTTTTGTCAATTAATTATTCACAACAACCAGTCTTTTTAAGCAAATTATTTGCATTTCCTTTTTAGACGCGTAAAATAAGCGCAAATATAAGGAAATAACCATGCTTAATATTCTGTGGACTTCATTTTTTATCATCAGTTTTATTGCTGCTTTTATTCAGGCTTGTTTTTTAGGCAATCCGCAAATTTGGACAACACTTGCCAATCACTTGTTTGAAGCAGCTACCGGAGCTTTTCAGATAGCGCTAAATTTGACCGGAATGCTTTGCTTGTGGCTTGGACTTTTAAAAATCGCCGAAAAATCCGGTCTGACCGAAATATTTGCCAAAGCCCTGAGTCCGTTGTTCAAAACAATTATGCCTGATTTACCGCAAAATAGTCCGGCTGTCGGCTCAATGGTTATGAATATGGCTGCCAATATGCTCGGGCTAGATAACGCCGCCACCCCGATGGGGCTAAAAGCCATGGAACAGCTGCAAGAAGTTAATCCGCATAAAGACCAAGCATCTAAAGCGCAAATAATGTTTATTGTGCTAAACGCCTCTTCTTTGACAATTCTCCCGATTTCTATTTTGATGTACCGCCATTTGCAGGGAGCAGCTAATCCTGGCGCCGTGTTTGTACCGATTTTACTGGCCACGCTATGTTCCACCCTCGCCGGCTTTTTAGCTGTTGCCATCACGCAAAAATTAGCCGTCTTCAATCGCAAAATGCTGGCCTATTTAATTGGAATCGTCGCCATTGTCGGATTAATCAGCTATTGCTTCTATCAACTGGAACCCGAAAAACGCCTGACTTATTCCGAAACTTGCGGTAATGCGCTGATTTTAGGTTTTATAACCTTTTTTCTGCTATTTGGCGCTTGCAAAAAGCTAAATCTTTATGAAACATTTATCACCGGTGCCAAAGAGGGATTTCAAATTGCCGTGCAAATCATTCCATATTTAGTAGCGATGCTAGCTGCCATTGCTGTTATGCGCTATTCCGGCGTCTTAGACGCTTTGGTTTGGTGCTTTGAAAAAATATTTACCGCAATTGGCTGTGATACCGGATTTATCGGCGCTTTGCCTACGGCTTTGATGAAACCGCTTTCCGGCAACGGCGCTCGAGCCTTAATGATTGAAACCATGCAAACTTATGGCGCAGATAGTTTTCCGGCTTTTGTTTCGGCGGTCATTCAAGGCTCAACCGAAACCACATTTTATGTAATAGCCCTGTATTTTGGCGCCGTTAAAATAGCCAAAACCGGTGCAGCCTTGCCTTGCGCATTGTTTGCCGATTTTATCGGTGTTGTCGCTTCAATCATAATCTCCTACATTTTTTATTAAGGAATCTAAAATGAAAATTTTGGTGCAAAAAGTCCTAAATGCTTCCGTAACCGTAAACAAACAGCTTGTTTCACAAATTAATCAAGGATTTTTATTGTTTATCGGAGTGGAAAAAGGCGATACTCAAACTCAAGCTGATTTTTTAGCGAAAAAAATTGCTAATCTGCGGATTTTTGAAGATGAAAACAATAAAATGAATTTATCTATACAAGATGTTAAAGGCGAAATTTTGGCGGTCTCTCAATTTACATTAGCCGCAGATTTAAGCCGCGGCAACCGCCCCGGATTTGACAGCGCCGCCCGACCGGAAGAGGCAAAGTTGCTGTACGAATATTTTGTTTCGCAGCTGCAAACCTACAATCTGCCCGTGCAAACCGGAATTTTTCAAGCAGACATGAAAGTTGCGCTTACCAATGACGGTCCCTGCACTTTTATTCTAGAAAAATAATCGCATAATTACAAAAAAACACTGTCGCCCCAAAGACGGCAATGTTTTTTGTTATTAGATTAAAAAATTGAATTTCAGCTAAAAAACATCTGCACCCAATCGGCAAAATTTCTAAAGATTGACATCCAATTAATTGTCAGAGCCAAACAAAGCTCCATAAGCATACAGCAAAAAATGACACAAAGTCCTCTTTTGCACTTCAATTCAGCTTCAATTTCAGTTTCACTGCAAGCCTTTTGTTCAAAACATTTTTCTGTCAATTTATACTTCATAAGACTATAAAGTGACAATAGCATTTTCATAAATGCCGCTAACAGAAAAACAAAAAACATCGAAAGAGCCTCGCTTTTCGGGCTAAAAAGCAATAAAATTGCGGCAGCGCAAAATAAAATTGTGACTGACCACCTAAAATAATAATTATACATCCTGCAAAAAAATTTAAAACATACAAAAATAAAATTTATACTTAAGCTATCATTTTTTATTTTTTGTCAAGTTACAAATAAAAAGACTGTGAAACCAAACTAAAGATTCCACAGTTTTTTTACTAGACTTACTTTGTATTCTTTGAATTATAGATAAATACAAAAGCAAACAAAGTCATATAAAGCACAAACATAATCGCTGGAGGATATGCTTCCATCTCCATAACATTAAGACAAGAGAAACATACTATAATTCCCAGCATAATCACAGCCATACAGCCACAAACAATGCCCAACATTTTCATAGTTTTTTGTTAATTTTCCACAAACAAACCATGACAAACACTAAACACATAACTTCAAAAATTTCGATTACTAAATTTGCTACAGTCATAACAAAATATTTTAAATCAAACTTAGTGATAAAAAATTTATCGCGCCGCACTGTCTATGTTTTACTTATCGCCATGTTTGTCAATATAACCCATAAAAATTCCGGCCATACCTAAAACACACAAGATTAGTAAAAACGCGGCAATCATTATAAAATTTTCCATATGTGAATAATTTTAGTTACACACAAAAATAAATTTATGAATTTGTCTTATCTTATTTTCTTGTTTTTGTCAATAATTTTCCTAAAAACTTTGCCGCAGCCATAGCTGCCAACTTTCGCTGTTGCGTCCAATGTTGTGACTTCCTTCATAGCCTATTTCAAGCGACAAATTATCGGTTATGCCCAATGAAGCGGCGGCTTTATAAATCAGCCTATCGCCAAATTTGCGAGTCGCCCAAGTTTTTTCGGCATTAAAATGCAGCCGCACCGCGCCAAAATCTTTCAAAATTCCAATTTCAGGTGCCAGACCGCCCCAGCTGTTATGCGGAATAAAACCACCATACGCGCCATTGATTTTCAGCAAACCATAAAGCCAAATATTTGCCGGCAACGCAATGGTTTTACCTACCCCGCCATAGCCGTAACCGACATAACCTTCATCATAATTCTGCGGATTATAGTCGCGTTTAATTTCCGCCCCAACGGCATAAGAAATCGGGTCAAACACCCTCCCAGCCGGCACTAATGATTTGATTTTTATCGGTACAAAGTTTTGTAAAACCGTTTTATGAGATTTGTTATAATAGCGCCACTTACTGGACATCACACTGATTTCGGCCCCTTTAACCAAACCAAAACTGCTATCGGTCAAAGCCGTATAAGCCGGACGGACTTCTACTTCTTCAAAGCTTTTATGGCGTTCCACCCCGCCGCTGAATGATATTTGCATAGAATCATGCGACAACGCCGGATTTTCGCCAACCGGCTGAACTTTTTCCCCAATCGGCAAAGCACTGCGTTTTCGCAACACGCCGAAACTGGCCTTTCGATATTCTTTCAGCGGCATATTTCCAGCAGTGTATTCATATTGAAAATATTGATAAACTGCTTCATAAACCGCAGATTTTTCCTCATCTGTCAAATTTTCCGCCGCAAAATCATATTCTTCTATACCGCGCAAAAACGCTTGATATTGCTCATTATTCATTGCTTTTAACAAGTTTTGAATCTGCGTATAACGCGCCGGACGATAGTTTTGCGACTTAACCAAGTTTGGCTCATTATTGATTGTTTTGAGCGTATCCAGCGGAATCACCCAAGCCGGATATTGTCTAGTCAGCTCCAAACTTGGACGCACCGCCTCCAACAGCTCCAAAATCATATATGAGCAATTTTTACTCAAAAAATAGTAGCGGATTTTAGCTTGCCGCATTTCATAAAGATGATCTACAAATTTTTGCTTTTCTTCATCTGTTAAATTAAGATTGTATTCCCAAATATCTCTATTTTCAATATTATTATAGGTGTTTATAATTTCCCAATACGGACTGACGCTATATACCCCGAGATATCCGCCAAACAAACCTTTAAGCGCAAACATCACTCCATACTCAGTTCCGGAATCCGCACCAAAATTTGAACCGTGCGCTAGCATCTGCGTCCCTTTGCGCGCCGTGTCTATACGCACCAGTGTATGCCCAAACAGTGAAGCCGGATTACTCATATATGCGTTGGTAAACAAAATCGTGATACCGTTCGGACGCACATCATGCATAAATTGCTGATACTCTTTGCAGCCGCTCAAATCACCCTGCACTTTTCCTAATTGTTTCAGATAATTAAATCTTGCCGGAAAGCGGCACTTTTCCTCACCTTTAGCAAAAGCTTGCACTTCCGCCATAAATTCAGTTTGCGGATTGTTTCGTCCGTCTGAACTTATATAAAACTCTTGATTTTCCACCAAACCTTGATAGCCATTAAGCGTTTTATGATAATGCAGCAGTTTCAGCCACGCTTCATCATACGCCGAACCGCTTGCCGCCATTGCCGCGTTGCACCACCATAAAGTACTCAAAAAAATCAGAATTTTTCGCATACACAAAATAAAAGAGCCGTTTCTCCACCGCAAAAATCATTTTCGGTAATAAAACGGCTCTCCCTTATTTCAGCCATTAAGCTTTGGCAATTTCCATAACTTTCAAAGCCACATCAGCAGCTTCAACATTGTCATTAGGGAAAATATAAGCAAAGTTCTGTTGAACTTCTTGACCCAAAGTTTCACTGTCTACATTCAAAATACCAGCCAAAGTTTCAATGGTTTCGCCACGTCCTGCAGCTGCGTCCATTGCAAACTGTTCCATATTGTCTTGCAAAAAGGCCAAAGTCATACGACCTGTACCACCAGTTACACGACCGTTAGGATCGCAGCCGGAAGTTCCCATCGTCACACCAATAGTGTTAGAAAACCAAGAGTTGGTGGTCATAGCCAAAGACTGAGGAATTACACCGCTTTGACCGCGCCAAGCCATAGAGCCCAAACCGCAACCGCCGGTGCTGTCAACAGCGTGAGCGGTACCAGCCAAACATACAACAGATAAAACTGCCATTGTTCCTAAAATTTTTTTCATTTTACGCTCCTTGTAAAAAAGTACTTCAAAACAAGTATATCTTAACAAAAAGTAAACAAAAGTATACAATCTCTGTAACTTTTGCACAGGTTTTATATTTTTAGAATTCTATAATGAATATGCAAAACTCTTCATTTTACACCATTAAAAACACAAAAAAACGAGGGTTTTGAACAAATGTCAAAAAGCCTCGTTTTTCTAAAAGCATAGATGTTATTGCTTCACAATCTGTTGGATATCCTTTCTATGCTTGTTAAGTTGATACCACATAGAACAAAGTCCAACTAACACTAAAAAACCAAGTCCACCAACGGCCTCGATAACAGAAATAACAGTTGCCATAACACAAAAATATATTTAAATTATTTATAAAACATCTTTATGCTAACTCTATCCCCCATCAATGTCAATAGGTTGAACACAAATTTTATAAATATTTTTCATATTCTCAACAAAAGAACTTTACATTCAAAAAACTAAAATGCATTTTTAAGCTTTATCCGCTATTTTTTCTTCTTTAATTTTTGCAACTTCACCACGGGCAAGCGCGTCACAGCGTTCGTTTTCGGGGTGACCGTTATGTCCTTTTACCCACAGCCAGCGAATTTCATGCTGTTGCGTTAGCTCGTCCAAGCGCTGCCATAAATCCACATTTTTAACCGCTTGCTTTTTATTTGCCGTCTGCCAGTTGTTGCGTTTCCAATTAGCCAGCCATTCGGTTATGCCGTTCATCACATATTTACTGTCGGTGTAAAGTGAAATATTGCACTTGGTTTTAAGCGCGCTCAATGCCATAATAACAGCCATCAGCTCCATACGATTGTTAGTAGTGTTTTCTTCTCCACCGCTCAGTTCTTTTTCAATATCTTTATAGCGTAAAATTGCGCCCCAACCACCGACTCCGGGGTTGCCGGAACAAGCTCCGTCCGTAAAAATCTCCACTCTTGCCGTCATTTATTCCACTTTTCGTAAAAACTCGTTAAAAAATTCATTAATCAGCCACTCGTTATTTTTTTCATCAGTCCGCAAAGCCTTGGCCACAAATGAGCGTAAATTATTTTTCAGCCCGCTTATTCTAAATGATTTCGGCGCGGCGCGCTCTGCCCCAACAACACCATCCAGCAGCAAATCATCGTCAACCAGCGGTGACAAAATTATCTCAATTCTTGTAAACTTCAAGATTCCGCGCGGCGGCAGACGCAATTCCGGCTTAGTTATCAGGTTCAAATGCCCTGCTATTCCCTGAATAGAATACATTTGGTTATAATCCAAAAACCGCACTTTATTATTAACACCGCCATAATTTTCGGTAGTGCAAGTCAAATAAAGCTCGCTGGCAATCACATTGCTTTCATTTTTACAAAATACATCAAACGAAACTTTGACATATTTGCGCACCGCCTTGCCTTTTTTACTTTTCAGATAAAGAATTTCAGCTTCATCATTCTGCACAATTTCCAGCTTGCGGTTTTCTATCATCAGTTCCACATTAGGCTGTGGTTGGCGTCCAAACATTCCGGCAATCACCGAATATGGAGCCGGTACATTGTTTGAACCCGAACGAATGTAAATATGACTGCCGATTGTTGTCATCAGTGGAGCCAAATCGGATTTTGGAATATATGTAGCCAAATAGCCGTCACCATTTTTATCGCAAGCAATTATGTGGTTGCGCACTTTATTGTGACTTGGAATGGTGCAGCCGGAGATGGCGTTTTCCACCCAGCTCATAAAGCGGTGTACGTTGTGAACTTTGACTTTGCTTTTTGCCACATCGCCAACCTCACAGTCGCGAGAACATTCAACGCCCCAAATAATCACTCCGCCTTCGGAATTGCCAAAACCGGATATACACTTAGAAAGATTGCGCCTATCATCACTACACAGCGCCTGACCATGCTTGCCGGTAGAAGCCGCCTGCTTAAAGTCCAAAAACAACTCTTCTGTCTGCCGCTCGCGAATAAATTCGTCCAGCGCGTCCTCGCCAAAATAGACCAGCTTTTCAAATATATCTTCAGCTCTTGACATGGCGACATCTCCTGTTGTTGCATTTATGGCTTATAATATCACAATCCGCTTAAAAACGCAAATACTTCTCTACAATATCATAACTTGGATAGTCGTGCAGATTACCCAAAAGCGTATAAGTCGGCTTGCTGGCAAACAAACGCCGCGCCACACGCTGAATATCATCTTTATTGATAGCGTTGATTTTTTCCACAATTTCTTCAACCGGAATCACGCGGTTATATAAAAGATGCTGACGGGCAATCACTTCGGCGGTAGAAGAAGAGCTTTCCAAAGCCATCAGCATACTTGCCTTGAGCTGAACTTTTACACGCTCCAATTCTTTGTCGGTCACATATTCATTAACAACTTTTTTCAGCTCATCAGCCACAACAGGCACATATTGCTTGATTTCTTCTTCATTCAAACCGGCGTAAATACCAAACATACCGCTGCCGGTGTGTGCGTTGGCAAAGCTGTATACCGTATAAACCAAACCGCGCTTCTCTCGAATTTCTTGGAACAAACGCGAAGACATACTGCCGCCCAGCAAGGTTGAAAGCACAGTTACCGGATAATAGTCCGCATCGTTATACGGAACTCCCTCAAAGCCAAGTAAAACCTGAGCTTGTTCAATATCGCGGGTTTTGATAGATGAACCTCCGGTATAATACTGCGCGTCTTTAACATAGTCTGTTTTTTCACGCAAACCGGACATACGGTCCTCCACCATTTTAACAAATTCATCATGGTTCAAATTACCGACAGCGGCAACCACCATATTTTCAGCGGCGTAGTTATGTTTCATATAATCATGCAGCTTATCGGCATTAAATGAGCGGACTTTTTCCGCCGGACCAAGAATACTGCGCCCCAAAGCCTGATTAGCAAAGGCTGTTTCTTGAAAATAGTCATAAACAATATCGCTTGGGTCATCATTGGTCTGTTTGATTTCTTGCACTACGACTTCTTTTTCTTTTGCCAATTCGGCAGCGTCAAAAGTCGGAGCCACAATCAAATCTGCCAGCACATCTGTAGCCAATTCCACGTCATTTTTCAGCATTTTAGCATAAAAAGCCGTAAATTCGCGCGAAGTATAAGCGTTGGTCTGCCCTCCCACGTTTTCGATATCTTCGGAAATTTGCAAAGAGTTCCGTTTTTTTGTACCTTTAAACACGGTATGTTCAACAAAATGCGAAATTCCGTTTCTTTCCAGCGTTTCGCAAGCGCTTCCGGTGTTTACCCAAATACCCAAAGAAACAGTTTCAGTCTGCGGGCGTTCAACAGAGGCAACTCGCAAACCGTTTTTTAACGTTGTTAATTTAACTTCCATAAAAAATCTTGCCTTATTCTAAAAAATTACATATGACAGTATTATATTGTCTGATTAGGATAAATCAACATAAAACTTATAAGGGGGTATATAATGGGGAAAAAATTACATTTTGCCGTTGTGCTTTCAGGCTGTGGCCGTGCTGATGGCTCAGAAATTCACGAAGCGGTCTGCGCCTTGCTTTGCATAGAAAATATGGGCTGCACCTATCAATGCTTTGCGCCGGATATTGACCAAGCGGCGGTGGTTAATCATCTAAACAACCAAGCGATGAATGAAAAACGCAATGTTTTGGTGGAATCTGCCCGCATTGCCCGCGGCAATATTTTAGATTTAAAGGCATTTAACACCAAAGATTTTGACGCCATTATCTTCCCCGGTGGACTCGGCGCTGTCACCAACTGGTGCGATTTTGCCGGACGCGGTGTTTCTTGCAATATCAACACCAGCGTAAAGCAGGTTATCCGCAAATGCTGGGAAGACAAAGTGGTTATCGGCGCAATGTGCATCGCTCCGGTTTTGATTGCTTTGGTTTTGGCCGATAAACACGTTAAATTCACACTTGGCGCCGGCGGCGAAACCGCCCAAAAGCTGGAAGAACTCGGTGCGATTCACGAAGAAGTAGGCGTTTCCGATGTTTGTGTAGACCGCAATAATCTGGTTTGCAGCACTCCGGCATATATGCTTGCCACAAATATGCTTGACGTTTGTCAAGGCGCGCAAAATATGGTCGGGGCAATCTGTCAGCTTTTAGAAGAGCAAAGAAACTGACATAATCACAACGGAAAACGGATAGTTATACAGCATACTCCTGAAGCATCGCAATGTTCACAGGCCGATTTTATTTGAGCCAAAGTAGCATTGCTTAAACACATACGCCCGTTTGAGCAATAAGCATCTCCATAAAATGTTATATCGCCTTTAGTCGAATTAAAAGTGTTTATTGAATAAACAGCGGAATGCAGCGGCGTCATAATATTGTTAAACATCTCGACGCATAGTTTAGGTGAAAAATTTGTGGATATCTTGCTGTCCGCGGTTTCTTGCCAGCCGCCTAAATAAAAATCCAGAAGCAAAACATTGCCGCCACTATAAGACTGCACAATATTGCCGCTGTTATCCCACATTGCCTTATTATCTTCAGCTGTCCAACTGGACGGAACAATATTTGTGGCGCGGGCAAAGTCTGTGAAATTAAATTTTCCAATACCGACCGGAACACTTTTTAAATCATCTATATGCTCCAGCAGACCATATATAAGATAGCTATATTCGCTGATAGTTTTATTAAGCTTGAACTTTTCCATCGCTTTGGAATATCCGGCAATTCCTCCGACAGAAAGTACGCCGACAATTGCCAATACGCCCAGCATTTCTATCATGGAACGACCGGCTGAACAAATGTCATTGCGAGCAACGCAAAGCAATCCAGAACCCTCACCCCTGCTCTTTCCTTTAAAAAATTCTATACTCTTAAACATCTTATTTCTCCTTAATTGTGTAAAAAAAACGACCGTTATTTTTACACACTCAGAATAAGACGCTGATAATTCTCACAAAACCACAAAAAACATCGCAAATATAAAAAGTTATTGCAAATTCCGGCAACCTTTGCTAGATTACAAAAAACAGCCTAAAAACTGTCCATTTTAAACGGTCGTTTTTTTTACACAATTTTCACTCAAATCTCCGCCAAGATTAAGAATTAAAAAACCAATATTTTGACACTATATATTTTATAGGTTGAAAATATTGATAAAACTCTTGCATTAAGCAATTTTTAGTCTATGCTGAGAATAATTTATAAAAAATTATATTAAAGGATTGCTATAATAATGAAAAACAGAACCAGATTTGCGCCAAGTCCTACCGGCTACATGCATATCGGCAACTTGCGTACAGCTTTATATGAATATTTGATTGCCAAGTCTGCAGACGGCGATTTTATTCTACGTATTGAAGACACCGACCAAAAACGCTATGTTGAAGGTGCTACCGATATTATATTTAAAACCCTGAAACGCGTTGGCATGAATTGGGATGAAGGTCCGGATATCGGCGGCGAATTTGGTCCATATATACAATCAGAACGCCGCGGAATTTATCAGGAATATGCCCATAAATTAGTTGAGCTTGGGGGCGCGCATTATTGTTTCTGCGCTCAAAAAGAAGAAAACGAAGATGTTGATGAAGACACTCCTGAAGCTCATATAAAATTCAAAGACCCTTGTTTGAAAATTTCTTTAGAAGAAGCTAAAAAACGTGTTGCCGCCGGTGAGCCTTATACCATCCGCCAAACCATAAATAAAAAAGGGACTTCCATTTTTCATGACGTGGTTTATGGCGATATTGAAATTGATTATGACGAGCTTGACGAAGGAGTGTTGCTAAAATCTGACGGATTGCCTACCTATAATTTTGCCAATGTGGTGGACGACCATTTGATGCAGATAACTCATGTTGTGCGCGGTAATGAATATATTTCTTCCACCCCTAAATATAATTTGATTTACGAGGCTTTCGGCTGGACACCGCCGATTTATGTGCATGTTCCGCCGGTTATGAAAGACGCTCAGCACAAATTAAGCAAACGCAACGGCGACGCCTCTTTCCAAGATTTGGTGGCTAAAGGCTATTTGCCGGAAGCTATTTTGAACTATATCGCCCTACTCGGCTGGAACCCAGGAACAGAACAAGAAATCTTTTCTTTAGAAGAACTTAAACAATGTTTTTCAAGTGAAAGATTAAATAAATCTCCTGCTATTTTTGATATTACTAAACTTACATGGATGAATGGTTGCTATATCCGCAATCTTTCAGCCGAGGATTTTCATAGGCTGGCTTTGCCATATTATAAAGATTTAGAAAATAAAAATATAGATTTATTCTTTTTAAGCAAAGTGTTACAACCGCGTATTGAAGTTTTAAATCAGATTACAGAACAAACAGATTTCTTAGCAAAAATGCCGGAATATGATGTGTCTTTGTATGAAAATAAAAAAATGAAAACTAATCCGGAAATTGCCGCTAAAGCTTTGCAAATTGTTTTGCCGATTTTGGAAAATGTTACAGATTGGACTAACGAAAATTTGTTTAACACCCTAAAAGAAACGGCCGTTGCCAATGAAATGAAAAACGGACAAATTCTTTATCCGGTGCGCATAGCTCTTTCCGGTAAAGAAACCACCCCTGGTGGCGCGACCGAATTGGCGCATATTTTAGGTAAAAACGAAACTTTGCAGCGAATTAAAGCTGCTCTGGCTAAATTAGCTTAATTATCTTGTAAAAACAGGAGTCCGACTCATGCCAAGTTTGCATGTTTTACGACGGGTAAAACCACAAAAGAAAGCCGTAAAAAACAGCACAATTATCGGCGTGTTGCTTGCGCTCCTGTTTTTGTTTCCAGAATATCCTAAGCGACTGATTTATCCGTTTTTATTTGGTGAAAAAACATCTGAAAAACTGGAAATTTCTCAAGACGGCAGTTACGAAGATGTTAGTCCAAACGTTTTTAACTTTACCAGAAACAACTATCTTTATAATCTGCAGCCCAAAACAAAATATAGCATAACAGCTAAAATCGGTTATGTTGACCACTATGACACTTTTTTCAACAAAATGTATCGTGGTCATAGTCAAAGTGAATATCTTAATTTAGTACCTGTTGATTTATTAATGGTTTACGGTGATATGGCAAAACCCGAAATCTATAAGCTGTTTGAATTTGACCACGAAGAACGAGCAGGCTTTATCAAATGTAAAGGCGTGAAATACAAGGAATCATTTTTCTCATTTTACTCTTCTGCCTCTGAGCGTGAAAAAAGCGAAAAAAATTATGCACTTTGCAATCCGCATATAAATTCTAACCAATTCAACAACTATCACCCGATTCCGGCCAATGAAAAGATAAACAAAGGCTTGCATACACTACTTGCCGGAGATATTGTATATTTAGAAGGTTATCTGGTTGATGTGCCGTCCATGGGTATGCTCACCGGCACTCGAACCAATCAACATCATGAATATGTGATGGGAGGACAAAACCCTGGAATGTGCTTTATTTTATTTACCACAAAACTGACCGTAAATGGTTACACTTATCAATAAGGAGACTTCCCTATGAAATTACCAGCTTTGATTTTTACTGCAATTTTACTAACAACCACCACAGTTTCTGCCGCCCAAAAATGGAATTGGAGACAGCCTAGCTTACCATCTGCTTCTACTCAAACCGAAGACACCACTCAAAACACCGAAAATCCACAACTCAACGAACAAGAATTGTTGCAGCAATTGCAAGATATGTCTTCAAATACCGAAGAAACAATGCAAGATGACTTTGACTTTAATTTGACCGATAATGCGGATAATTTCAATATGTTAAATGAAGACGACTTTAGTAAAGCGGATATAAATCATGACGGCGTCATAGAAGAAGACGAACTTTTACAGTTTCAGCAAAACAACTTTTCAACACTTGTAAATAAAACATTTACCGAGCTAGATTTAAACCGCGACGGACAAATATCTAAAGAAGAAATTGCCGCTTATTATAGCAAGCAATCTACCGATAGTGAAACTTTAAATGGTATCGCCCAGCGCTTTGCCAATGCAGATATTGACAACAACAATTACCTTGACCACGAAGAATTATTCCATTTTCTGCAAAAAGGTATGCTAAACAATAATAAAATGGTTTTCCAGCTTTTTGATATCGACCAAGACGGGAAAATAACCAACGAGGAAATGTCGCAAATTACCAATACTTTTAAGGGCTTATATCAATAAGCCCTTACTTCTACAGTTCTAAAGCCTGATGATAGCGCTCAAGCCATGACATTTGGTCTAAGACAAGCTGATTAATTTCTGATACTTTTTCGTCTTCTATCCCCAAGGCTTTACTGACTTTAATCACAAAATCAATTTCACTGTCATCTAAATCGTCGTCAGAATTGGCTACAGTCAATAGTTCTTTAATCAAATACAGCGATTTTTTTCGTCCCAACAGTTTTTGGGCTTCTGCAATCAAATCTTCTTCAGGCATAGGTTGGTTTATTTGCGCGCTACATTCCCTAGGAATTTGATATTGTACGGCCAATTCTTTCATAAAAGCTCGTTCACTGTCATCTATATGACTATCTTTACCAATCAGACGAATAATCATACGCAAAAACACCAATTTTTCATTCAAGCTTAAATCCGTCACATATTCAAAACCATTTGTCATCGCAATACCTCCTCTGTTTTTTTGCAATTTTATTATAAATTAGTTAATTTTTCCTTTTAGTTTTATAATTAGCGATTTACATATAAATTTCTGTTTTTTAGTCGCAAACGCAAAAACCGCCTCTCAAAAAGAAGCGGTTTTAAAAGTTTTTTCTTATTGCACCCTCATCACACGCGGATAGCGATAGGCTAAATAATTTTTAGCGTATACGGGATACCCTAATTTTTCGGCACACCATTTACGCGCCTTTTCAATACGTTCGTGGAAAGTTAAGTCATTGTCACATTTAATCAAATACGTGAAAAGGCCATTTTTCCAAACCAAGACAAAATCACCAGCAGAAATACTTTCGCAAGTGTTTACATACTTCACATCAGCCAAATTTTGGGCTGGCATTACTTGTACTGGACGAAGATTTCCATTTTCATCTTCTTCGGTGGTATACGAAGTTTCGAAATCATCTCCTGTTTTCAGAGTTTCTTCTGACTGCAGCCAACTCAAGGCGGCATCAAAAAATCCAATCTCCTGTTGCTCATCATTAGCTGTTTTATTGCAGCTCTTATGATTGCAAGAAGAAAAAGTTAAACACAACGTCAATGCCATAAGGCAAAGAAACATCTGTCTCATACACATAAATTTTAAATTAAAAATACTATAAATTATAATTGAAACAGCTTTGTTGTAGCACAGAAAAAAGCAAAGTCAACCCCTTCCCCAAAAAAAGTTAAACATATCTTTGAAAAAGGCATATCCGAATATTATCCGCAAAATGTTTCAAACAAAAACTATTACCGATTGGACGTTGCCGAAAATATAAAACAAAGCCTGATAGGCGTCATTTAGACAAATACCGGCTTGACAAAAAAATACGATTATGATACATCATAATCATATTTTTTTATTATTGTTTCACTAAAATTATATCATTATGTTTTGGAATTATTTTCATAACCGCTTTGCAAAACTAGTGCAAAAAGGTACTACTGATGAAGTTTTTCAACTGATGGATTCAGACTATAAATTTTCGAAAAAAGCGCAAGAGGCTCTTATTTTACGCAAAAATGAAGCTGAGATAAGAGGCTATTTTATCAGGAAACGCGTTTTAAGCGATGAGAATCAAGTTCTTTTGACAGAACAGATGCCTTCAGAGATTTTCGATTTGATAGAACATCAATCTGTCTGCGATAAAGCTGCTGAAATGATTGTGCAAAATGGCAACAGCGACAATATAAAACTATTGCTGCATAATCAAAAAGTTCCCGAAAACGTTCAGAATGCTGTTATGAAACGAGACATTGAAACTGAAATCAAGCATCTGCTTATCTTTCAGAGAGATATCTCAATCGGCGTCATTAAAATGGTTGCCGAGCGTGGCCGTCTGGATGAAGCGAAAACATTGATGGATAATCATCGCGTTTTTGACATAATCGATCTTCGAAGTCAAACAGCTACTACCTTGCTGCAGCTGAAAAATCGAATAGAGATAAAACACAATGCTGAAATTGTCAGCAAAGGTAATTCTCAAGAAATTCTTTCTATGCTGAAGTCATTGAAAAATCGCTATGACGCGCCTATTTTAGACGAAGAAAGCCGTGACAAAATTATTTTCCGTGGCAATTCGGAAGAAATCATCGCTTATTTGGATAGTGGCTTTTTACCTAGTGAAAAAGCCATCGTGTATTTGATTGACAATGGTTTTTATCAGCTTGCAGCGCGATGTCTGAACATTGATTGCGGCGGCTACATGCCTTTTACAGAAAAAATCATTGCGACTGTGCTTGAAAAAGGTGATGAGTTATTGGTTTTTGCTTTGCTTCGCCATAGCAACCAGCTATCTCATTTACTGAAACAAATGAAGAAGCAGGAATGGTTTGAAAAACAAATTATTGCTCGCGGCTCTAAAGATGAAATTGCCTGTATGGCGCGGATTTATAAGGTTTCTAAATACACTGTTAATGAAATTTTGCACCGCAACATCGGACAAGAAATCAAAGCTTTGATTGACGGTAACAACATCAGCGACGCTTATATCTATAATTTAATAGACCTGAAGCGTTGTGATTTACTTGAAAATTATGCTCGCTGTGTTCAGAATAATCCGACTTTATATTTTTTAATCAAATGCCTGAAACGAAATATCTAAACTGCTTTCAAAGCACCTTTTTTCAAGGCATCAGATTTTCTGATACATTTTATAAACAGCTGTTTGTTGTTTTTTGAATTGTAAAATATTAAACTCCCTTTCTGTTCATACAAAAAGGGAGTTTTTTTTATAAGTGCTTAATATCAAAGCCAAATCGAAAAAATTTAAGCTGTTTTTTTAGCTTTTTTTTCTTTTTTAGCACCAGCGTCGCTAAAATCATACAGTTCTTCAACAGAAACTTCTTTATCAGCCACGTTAGCTTTTTCCAAAACATAATCAACGATTTTTTCTTCATATGCAGGAGCTTTCAATGCTTCAACAGCATCTTTATTCTTTACATAATATTCCAAAACCATTTTTTCTTGTCCTGGATAACGCTTAGCTTCATTCATAATAGCTTTGTTTACATCATCGGCAGACAATTGCAATTTAGCGTCAGCACCAATTTCAGAAAGCAATAAGCCCAATTTAACACGACGCAAAGCAATTTCTTTATATTCTGCCAAAACGTCTTTTTCATCACGAGCTTTTTCGCTTTCATCAAGCTGATTTTTAGCCTTAGCGTCTTGATATTGTTTTTCAATAGCAGCATATTCAGCATCAATCAATTTTTGCGGAACATCAAAGTTATATTCTTTATCCAAAGCATCCAACAAATCGCGTTTCAATTTAATGCGAGAAGTTGCATTGTAGTCTTCCAAAATGCGGGCTTCAATTTTAGATTTCAAATCAGCCACATCTTTTGCACCCATAGATTTAGCAAATTCATCATTCAATTCTGCCGGTTTATATTCACGGATTTCTTTGATTGTAGTCACAAACAAAGCTTCTTTGCCAGCCAAATCTTTTGCGTGATAATCGGCAGGGAATGTGGTTTTAACCTCAACGGTTTCACCGGCTTTTTTACCGATTAATTGGTCTTCATACCCTGGGATAAAGGAATTAGAACCCAGTTCCAAAGGATATGCGTTGCCTTTTCCGCCTTGGAACTCAACGCCGTCAACAGAACCAACAAAGTCAATCACAGCGATATCGCCTTTTTTGGTGGCTCTATCTTCTTCTACTTTTGCCGAATCGCGGCGAGAATCTACCATATATTTAACAGCTTTTTCAATTTCTTCGGCCGGAACTTTAGCAACATATTTATTCAAAGTAATTTTAGAAAAATCACCGACTTTGATTTCTGGCAAAACCTCTACTTCTACAGTAAATTCAATATCTTTGCCATCTTCAAATTTTTCAATTTTGATATCCGGAGTAACAGCCGGACGCAATTTGTTGTTGGCGATAACATCATTTACGGCATCGCGAATCATATCGTCAAGAACCTCGCCCAAAACACTTGGACGATATTGTTTTTCAACCATAGCTTTTGGTGCATGGCCGGCTCTAAAACCAGGAAGTTTAATTTTTTTTGCAACCTGTTCTAGTTTTTTATCAACAGCAGCGGCAAAATCGGCAGCAGCCAAAGTAACATTATACTTTTTATTCAAACCCTTTGCTTTTTCTTCTTTTACGTTCATTGTGATTTTCTCTAAAATAAATTGTTATTACTGAATCACCATCAAAAAAAAGATGGTGCGGGTAAAGAGACTCGAACTCTTAAGCCTCGCGGCACCAGATCCTAAGTCTGGCGTGTCTACCAATTTCACCATACCCGCGCTGGGACTCTTATATCCCAATTACCGCGGATTAGAACATAAAACTTTTTATAAATCAAGCAAAATTTAGCATTTAGCCCACAAAAATCTTGCAAATTCGCAAATTTTGTTTATAACAAGCCTAATAAATAAAGTATAGAGGGAAAAATGCCTGAACAAATTGTCAATAAACGCAAAACTTTTGCCATAATTTCACATCCGGACGCCGGTAAAACAACCTTAACCGAAAAACTATTGCTGTTTGGCGGCGCAATTCAGCAAGCAGGTGCCGTCAAAGCCCGCGGTGAAAGCCGTCACGCCCACTCCGACTGGATGAAAGTGGAACAAGAACGCGGTATTTCCGTTGCTTCTTCTGTGATGAATTTTGATTATAACGGCATTACTTTTAATTTGCTTGATACTCCTGGCCACGAAGACTTTTCTGAAGATACTTATCGTGTGTTGACTGCCGTTGATTCGGCGGTAATGGTTTTGGATTCTGCCAAAGGTATTGAAACTCAAACTAAAAAATTGTTTGAAGTTTGCCGTTTGCGCAATATCCCGATTATCACTTTTATCAACAAATTAGACCGCGAAGGTCTTGATCCTTTTGAACTATTAGACGACATTGAAAAAACTTTGGCACTTGACGTTACTCCTGCCAGCTGGCCGATTGGCAGCGGCAAAGATTTTTTGGGTTGCTATGATTTGATTAATGACCAGCTGATTTTAATGAATAAAAATGGTTCTAAATCCCTGATTAATGACACTATTGAAACCTGCAATGGTTTGGACGACCCCAAACTTGACGAACTTTTGCCGGCTTACGCCGTAAAAAAATTGCGTGAAGACGTAGAAATGGTGCGTGAACTTTGTCCGGCTTTTGATTTGGAATTATATCTTGCCGGCGCTCTAACTCCGGTATTTTTTGGCAGCGCCGTCAACAATTTTGGCGTGCGTGAAGTATTAAACGGCCTGCACAAATTTGCGCCAACACCTCGCCCGCAGCCAAGCGCTGAACGTGTGGTCAATGCCGATGAAAAGAAAGTAACCGGCTTTGTTTTCAAAATTCAAGCTAATATGGACCCCAAACACCGCGACCGCATTGCTTTTATGCGTATTTGCTCCGGTCACTTCAAACGCGGTATGAGTCTGTTACAGGTTCGCACTGGTAAAGATATTAAAGTACCGACACCGGTTATGTTTTTGGCACAAGAACGAGAATTGGCCGAAGATGCCTATGCCGGCGATATTATTGGTATTCCCAACCACGGACAATTGCGTATCGGCGATACTTTGACTGAGGGAGAAAAGCTGCACTATACCGGCATTCCGAGTTTCGCGCCGGAATTATTGAAATCAGTGCGAGCAAAAGACCCATTAAAATCCAAACACTTATCAAACGCTCTTCAACAAATTGCTGAAGAAGGCGGAGCCAGCGTATTCAAACCGGTAGTCGGTTCTGAATATATTGTCGGCGTGGTGGGCGTGCTGCAATTTGAAGTTATCGCTGACCGCTTGCGCACAGAATTTAATATTGATGTTATTTTTGAGCCTACTCAATATTATACTGCGCGTTGGGTGAGCAGCACAGATAAAGCTGAATTGGAAAAATTTTATAACACCAACCAAATGAATATTGCCGATGACTATGACGGACAAAAAGTATTTTTAGCCCGCAACGCTTGGCATTTGGGCAAAATCAAAGAAGATTTTCCGCATTTGGAACTGCACAAAACCCGCGAACAAACAATTTAATTTGTTCCCTGTTAAGAAATATAAAGCAAACCTTGCGTTTTTGTCAGGTTTGCTTTAATGTTTTAAAATAAATTATCAGTAAACAAAGGAGATAAACTGATGAAATTTGCTGCAGGTTTAATTAAAATTTTCAGCGGCGTGCTTTCCGCATTTGTTTTTGGCGCTTTTTTATATTACACATACCAATATCAAACCACCAAGGATGCCGACAATTTGTTTACTGCCAATATAGCATTGGTAGTGTTTTTAATCTCATCTGTGACTT
Organism: uncultured Alphaproteobacteria bacterium; assembly: GCA_934277435.1. GTDB lineage: Bacteria > Pseudomonadota > Alphaproteobacteria > RF32 > CAG-239 > RUG410. The sequence goes on from CAKQUE010000011.1 coordinate 42,665, forward strand.
TTGCCCTGCTTTTTATTTTGTTTGACGTTTATCAAAACAAAAACAATGAAAGCGATTTGGTAAAACTTTTAAAAGGCACAGATTTAAATAGAAATACCGAAAATAGCAACATTACTGATTTATTGGTAAAAATTGCTTCTTTCAACAATCTAACAAACCAGCTGTTAGACGGACATTTTAAAGAACTAACCGAGGGAATAAACAATCTCAATAACAAATCTGATTTAAACGGTACTAATTTTCAAAACACCTTGCAGCAGCTAACCGCTATTTGCGGAGAAATATCGCAGTATGTCGATAATATCAAAACAGAAAACGCCAAAGAAAATCAGCGCAATGCAGGACATAGCGGCAACTTTGATGTTTTGGTGGCCACCGTTTCCCGTTTGAGTTCAGATTTAAATGACTTAAACGGACGTATGCTTGATGTGGTTAACAAAATAAGCAAAAATGTCACAACAAGCATTCAAAGTCATACGGATATAGATAATGAAATAAAAGAATTACTGCAAAAAATTTTGTTAGCGAAAAACAGCGTAGGCAGCTCTGCGACTATGTCGGAATCTCCTATTTCTCCTTCTGCTCTAACACCAATCACAACAAAAAATATTGATGATAGCGTAGAAGCACCGCAATCTGTGGCTGATTTTTATGAAGAACAGCTAAAAAACTCCACAGATGAAAAAATAGACAAAGTTACGGAAGATTCTGATGATGTTGAAGAAGTCCCTGACGAAGTTGAAGAAGATGAGGAAATTCAACAAGAGAATGAACAGCGTATTGACGAGCTATTAAAAACCCCGTTAACCGACGAAAGTTTTGAGCCTAAAACAAATGATTTAACAGAGCTCAAATCTGAAACTCTGGTTGAAGACCAAGTTGCTGATGATATTGCTGCCAAAGAAACAAAAGAGCCTTGGGAAGAACCTCTCTCTGCCGAAATCAACGACGCAGAACAAGCATATACGCAACAGCAAACAGCTATTGAACCGTATTTTGAAACTCCAAATGAACAGTCTGAAACATTTGATACAACGGCTAATTTCCAAGATACAGCAACACCAGAAAACATAGCACCTCAAGAGTTGCCACCTTCTTTTTCTTTGGAAGCATCAGATCCGTTTAACCCTTCGCCGGAACATTTTGAAGATTTGGCCGACAAACAACCTCTGACTGACGAAAAACCGATAACGTTGGATTTAGAAGATGAAGAGCCTGTTTCTTTGGATTTGCCTAATGAAGAAAGCAATGTTAAACTTGATGATATATTCAATGATAATTTTGCCTCAGAAATAGCTGATTTAGACATTTTAAAAGATAATGGAAATAATCAAAACGATGATAAAATCTCAGTAGAAGATTTGCTTGCCGATGACAATGATCCCTACAATCCAAACAAATAACTTCTAAAATAAAATATTGCAAACAAAAAAATACAGTGTTATCTTAGCGCTGTATTTTTTATTTTGATGTTTCATTTTTAATATAATCATTATGGAAAAATTTGTTTATAATCCAAAGTCTTCCAAAGCTGAGGAATTTATTTCGCACAACGAAATCTGCGCCACGCTGAAATATGCCGACCAAAACAAAAACAATCTTGCTTTAGTTCGGCATATTTTAGACAAAGCCAAGCAAGAAAAAGGTTTGTCTCATCGTGAAGCTTCGGTTTTGCTGGCTTGTGACAATCCAAAGATTGAGGCAGAAATTTTTGCACTTGCCGAACGTATAAAACAAAACTACTACGGCAACCGCATTGTGCTTTTTGCCCCGCTTTATCTTTCCAACTATTGCGTAAACAGCTGTGTTTACTGCCCATACCACATTAAAAACAAGCATATCTTCCGCAAAAAGATGACTCAAGAGGAAATCCGTCAAGAAGTTATTGCTTTGCAGGATATGGGACATAAGCGCTTGGCGTTGGAACTGGGAGAAGACCCCATAAACAACCCGATTGAATACGTTTTGGAAAGCATTGATACCATTTATGGAATTAAGCACAAAAACGGAGCAATCCGCCGCGTCAATGTCAACATTGCCGCCACCACAGTTGAAAACTATGCTAAGCTGCACAAGGCTGGTATTGGCACTTATATTTTGTTTCAAGAAACCTATAACAAGGAATCTTACGAACAGCTGCACCCCAAAGGACCTAAGCACAATTATGCTTGGCATACTGAAGCTATGGACAGGGCTATGCAAGGCGGTATTGACGATGTTGGACTTGGTGTTTTGTTTGGTTTGTCAACCTATCGTTACGAATTTAGCGGTTTGTTGATGCACGCCGAACATTTGGAAGCCGTTTTTGGAGTTGGACCGCACACCATCAGCGTCCCTCGCCTGCGTTCAGCCGACGACATTGACCCTAGTCAATTCAGCAACTGCGTTCCGGATAGCATTTTTGCCAAAATTGTGGCTTTAATCCGCATCGCCGTGCCTTATACCGGCATGATTGTTTCTACCCGCGAGAGTCAAAAAACTCGTGAACAAGTTTTGAAACTTGGTATCTCGCAAATCTCCGGCGGCTCTAAAACTTCTGTCGGCGGCTATGCCAAACCAGAAGCAGAAAATGAGCATTCTGAGCAGTTTGAGGTTGAAGATACCCGTTCGCTTGATGAAGTCATAAATTGGCTGATGCGTCTTGGTTATGTGCCTAGTTTTTGCACGGCTTGCTATCGTTCTGGCCGCACCGGCGACCGCTTTATGGAACTTTGTAAAGCCAAGCAGATTCACAACTGCTGCCACCCAAACGCCATTATGACGTTGGAAGAGTTTTTGACAGACTATGCCTCGGCAGACACTAAAGCCGTTGGCGAAAAGTTGATTGAACAAGAGCTGAAAACATTTCCGCCTAAGCTTGCTGATATAATCCGAGAAAGACTGGATAAAATACGCAGCAACCGTGGAAATGACTTTTACTTCTAATCAAAAAAAATCCGCCTGTTTATAAGAAACAGACGGATTTTTTTAGTATATTGTTTTATTTTTCTTACTATATTCTTCAAACAACTTCAAGCAATCGTCCCTATCCAATTCCGTCATATCCAAAACGGATTTGTCTTTGCACTTGTCTTCTATAAAACGATACATAAAATCATCTCTAAAACCAATGTGTTCTGCATCTTCGGGACGGCAGCCGAAATACACTTTTTTGATATTTGCCCAAATAATGGCCGACAGACACATTGGACAAGGATAAGCTGTGGTATATAAAACACAGCCGCTTAAATCATAACTGCCAGCCTTTTTGCAAGCGACGCGGATAGCATTGACTTCGGCGTGTGCTGTTGGGTCGTTGTCGCGCAGAACCGAATTTGAAGTCACAGCCAAAATTTCGCCGTTCGCTGCAATTACTGCCGCGCCGAACGGACCACCGATATTTTCATTCATAGTTTTGCGCGCCTGTTCAATAGCCAAACGTAAAATTTCGTTCATCAAAAATTCTCCTAGTAGTTATAATAAATTGTTTCGCCTAAACCGTTTTGGCGAGATGTTCTTTTCAGCTGCCCGCTGTTATCCCGATACTCTGTATCTCCCAAACTGTTTTCATGCGAAGTCCCCACCAGCATACCGCTATCATTGCGATATTCTGTGTCACCAAGACTATTTTGCCGCGAAGTTCCTGTCAGCATACCGCTACTGTTGCGATATTCTGTTTCGCCTAAACTGTTTTCTCGTGAAGTGCCAACCAAGCGTCCGCTATTGTCACGATATTCAGTTTCTCCCAATCCGTTTTGCCGAGAAGTCCCCAGTAACTGCCCGCTGTTATCGCGGTATTCAGTATCACCCAAACTATTGGTACGCTGATTGCTTACCTCACCCAAACAAAATGCCTGCGCCGATAGTGGCAGTAATAAACAAGCCATCAATAAATATTTCATTTTCTTACTCCTTATTTACAGCGTTAAATCTGCAAATTTTGCTCCGATTGCCGCGGCCAAAGCTTCGGCGTTCAGCTCCAGTGTAACACCGATTTTTCCGCCCGAAAGGCAAAATGTGTCAAATAAAATTGCCGTTTCATCAATAAAAACCGGAAATTGTTTTTTCATTCCCAACGGAGAGCATCCGCCGTGTACATAGCCGGTCAGTGGCAAAAGTTTTTTCAGCGGCAGCATTTCCAAATTTTTTACACCGGCGGCATGAGCGGCTTTTTTAACGCTGAGTTCGGCGTTTGCCGGAATCACAAAAACAAAATGTTCAAAACCGTGCTGATCGTTTGGCGATTGCGTCACCAAAGTTTTAAACACCTGCTCTTCCGGCTTTTGCAAATATTGCGCCACACTTTTGGCGTCAACACCGTCGGTCACCTCATACTCATACACCTTATACGGAATTTTGGCAGTTTCCACAATCCGCATAGCGTTAGTTTTTATCATTTTCTCTACATTTTTCATAATTTTTCTATATAAACTTTCGCTCAATCTGTCAACCCTGTTTTTTATAGAAAAAAAATTGTAAAAAATTGAAAAAAGGTATTGCAATTTGGCTACAAAGATATCTATATAAGTAGATGAATTTTTGAACATATTTTAAATTGGAGAGAAAACATGAAAGTTGGTATTATCGGTGCCGGTTCTGTTGGAAGTGCTGCGGCATTTTCATTGATGATGACAGGCGTTGCTCACAAAGTTGTATTGATTGATATGAATGAAAAAAAAGCTCAAGCCGAAGCTATGGACATTGCTCACGCAGCTCCATTTGGCCATGCCGGAAAAATCAAAGCCGGAACTTATGAAGATTTGGAAGGCTGCGAAGTTGTTATCGTTACCGCTGGCGCTAACCAAAAACCGGGTGAAACCCGCATTGACCTTTTGGGACGCAACGTTAAAATTTTTGAGAGCATTATTCCGCAGGTTGCCAAACATGCTCCGAATTCAATTTTGTTAATCACCGCCAACCCTGCCGACATTATGACAGAAGTTGCCCGCAAACTTTCTGGTTTTCCAAAAGAGCGCGTTATCGGCAGCGGCACGGTTTTGGACACTTCTCGTTTCAGAACATTGTTGGCCTTTTACTTGGGTGTTTCCACAAAATCAGTACACGCCGATGTTATTGGCGAGCACGGCGACAGCGAGGTTTTGATTTGGTCTAACGCCGAAGCCGGAACTTTGTCTTTGGACGAATACGCCGCTAGTGTGAATAAAGTTTTGGACGATGCTAAAAAAGCCGAAATCAAAGACGGAGTTGTTAACGCTGCTTATAAAATTATTGAAGGCAAAGGTGCTACTTTCTATGGTATTGCCGGCGCATTGACTCAAATTTGTCGCGCCATCAACAATAATGAATACGCTATTTTGACCGTATCATCTCACCACGATGATATTGAAGGCGTAAAAGGCGTAAGTTTGTCATTGCCGACAGTTATTAATAAAAAAGGTGTTTTCCACGTTATTTCTCCAAAACTTTCTGATGATGAACGCGCAAAATTAAAATCCAGCGCCGAAATTATGAAAGAATACACCGACAAAGCTTTGGCTATGATTGAAGAAAATAAATAATTAAATACCTAAAACTTTTGAAAGCCGTTTCTTGCAAAAGATGCGGCTTTTCTTTATACAACTAAAAGAGCCTTGCCGATTATCCCGCAAGGCCCTGAATTTTTTGTTTAATTTGTTATTTATTTAGCTTAGGCTTTTTACCGTCGCCAATAACAATCATCATTACCGCCGCCAAAATCAAAATAATTCCGCAGACAATACGCACAGATAGATGCTCATTAAACACCGCGACACCGATAAACACCGCTGTAACCGGCTCTAAAGCACCCAAAATAGCCGATAAGGTCGGACCAATTAATTTTATGGCAATGGTCATTGTTTCTAGCGATATAATAGTCGGAATAACAGCCGAACACAACAAGCACGCAAGCATAAACCAAGAGTTTATCGGCTGTAATTCTAGCCCAAAATTAGAGGCAAAAAAGAATACAAACAACCCAAAAAACATTACATAAAACGTTATTTTAGAGTATTTAATCCGCTTCAGCATTTTTACGTTTTTGAGCGCCACCATATAAACCGCATACGCCAAAGCCGAAATTAAAACCAGCAAAACGCCAAGCATATTCAGTGTCTGACCGTCTTTGCCCTCATAAAACAAACCAATGCCAACAGTGGTCAAAACAATTGCCGCTACAGTTTTTAGCGAAATTTTTTCATGAAAAAACATCGCCATCATCAGCGCTACCATAATTGGATATATAAACAAAATCGTCGAAGCTATACCGGCACCGATATAGATGTAACTTTGAAACAAAGTTAGCGAAGAAATGGCAAAAACCACACCTAACGGCATCAAAACTCCGGCTTCTCTCCATGATATTTTCAACGAGATTTTTTTGCGCAATGTCAGCCACAATCCAAAAATTATCAGCGCTAACGCATAGCGATAAAACAAAACTGAATTTACCGTGATTCCGGCTGCGTACAAAGGCAAAGCAAACAACGGATTTGTACCATAGCAGCACGTTCCCCAAATACCAAGCAAAATTCCCCTATTCTTTCGTTTCATTTTTTTATCTCTCCTCAAAATTATGAGCGAGTGCTACAACGTAAAGAGATGTTTGTCAAGACTTGTAAATGCTTTTATTGGCTTGAAAAAAGGAAATTTTTATATTTTTTCACAAATTTTGCATTTTTGTACTTGACATAGACACAAAAATAAGATATATAGAGCACGTTATCGCAATCGCGGGGTAGAGCAGCTTGGTAGCTCGTCAGGCTCATAACCTGAAGGTCGTCGGTTCAAATCCTTCCCCCGCAACCAATAAAACAGAAAAGTCACCTTTATGGTGGCTTTTTTGGGTTTATATGTGTTGCAAGGAGTTGAACCGACGAAAAAGTCGGTTCACTACAAACGAAAGG
>CAKQUE010000012.1 GCA_934277435.1 uncultured Alphaproteobacteria bacterium
GGCGATTCTTCATGTACCAATGGCAATAAATGCCTAATCAATATGACTCTATCCGACATACAAAATGCTTGCACATCCTGTGTAATTGGAACCGATTATTGCTTATTGGTTTTAGAATTTTAGCAACTTCAAAAGATTATGTTAAGATAAATTTTTTACCACAATATCAATTGGTTGAGCTTGAAAACTCCGCCTCACCATACTAATTCTTTGAAAGTTTGACATTTATCTGTTTTTATGTCATACTTCCAATATATGATTGGGAAGTTGGGTGTTCAACTTCTTTCCTATGTTGGAAAACGTCTAGTGATACGAACACTAGACGTTTTATTTATACCCCTCACCCGGAGCGAAGCTTCAACCTCTCCAGCAGGGGGCAAGATTAAAAAACATACTCTACCAAGCAATGCGGATAATGGTGCAGATAAAGGCAACTCTAGTTCTGAAGAAAATCCTAGTGTACATAGAAGTACATGAATTTTCTGAATGAATGTAAGTTGCCTTTAGATGTGACGTTAGGCGCGTTGCTTTTGCTCTCAGAAACTCGGATAATGAGCTTAATGCGAAGTAAGATTTTTTCGCAGTGTACAAACTAGTACATAAGAAAAACCGGCTGCTTATTGTTGCAACCGGCACAAACTAGAGAAAACTCGTATAGCGTGCGTAGATGCGACGGAATTTTTAAGCGACGTGTACATAATAGTACACGAGCGCCAAACTCACATAGCTCTCAGAAACTCGGATAATGAGTCTAATACGCATTAACTTTTTTGCGCCGTGTACAAAATGGTACACAAGCACAAAAAGTTAAAAGTAGTAGACCATTAGACGAGTTTCCCCACCAAATTAGTCGAGTTTCTCTATATCAGCTCTAACTTTCGGATCATTCATCAACTTATTAATTCTGTCCGCTTCTTCAAAAGTGTCATCTACTCTAAAATTGATGTCTGGAGTGAAACGCAGTTTTAATTTTGACGCAACCAGCTTTTTGAATACCCATTTTTCGGCATTCAACTGTTCCAAAATCACGCCCAGATTTTTGCCGTTTAAGGTCATTAAATAAACCGTGGCATATTTCAAATCCGGCGACATAACCACTTGCGTGATAGTGATAAAAGCTTCGGCAATCTCCGGACTACGCACCTCGCCTTTTTCTAAAGCGGTAGCAATAACTTTGCGGATTTCCTGTCCCACACGCAGCTGTCGCTGTGACAATTCATGAGCCATTTTTAACTCCTTTCTTTAGAGGGTTTTAGCAATTTCTTCTACTTCGTAGCACTCAATAGAATCATTTACCTGAATGTCGTTGTAGTTTTCAAAACTCATACCGCACTCATAACCTTCTTTAACTTCTTTAACATCATCTTTATAACGTTTCAACTGACCAAGATTACCGTCATGAATCACCACGTTATCGCGCAGCAATCTGATTTTAGCACCACGCTTAACCATACCTTCGGTAATCATACAGCCGGCAACTTTGCCCACACCGGTAATATTGAACACGCTGCGAATTTGCGCATAACCCAAAATCTTTTCGCGCAGTTCAGGAGTTAACATACCTTCAAGGGCTTTTTTAACATCATCTACTACCGTATAAATAATGGAGTAGTAACGAATATCAACCCCGTCGCGATGAGCCATATCACGAGCCTGAGCGTTGGCACGAACATTAAAGCCGATAACAAACGCATCAGAAGCCTTAGCCAAAGTAATATCGGATTCAGAAATCGGACCAACGGCCGAATGCAGGATTTGCACCGAAACTTCATCGTTAGAAAGTTTTTTCAAAGTACCTTCCAATGCCTCAATAGAACCTTGAACATCTGCTTTAATAATCACAGACAAGTGTTTAGACTCACCAGATTTAATCTTATCCATCATCTGTTCCATTGCCGATTTGGCACTCTTAACCAATTTGGCATCACGCTCTTTACGAATACGATAACCGGTAACTTCTTTAGCTTGGTTTTCATCTTTGACCACCACAAAAGTATCACCGGCCATAGGCGTACCCTGCAAGCCCAAAACTTCTACCGGAGTAGCCGGTTCGGCTTCGCTGACTTTGCGTCCGTGTTCGTTAAACATAGCGCGTACGCGTCCCCATTCTTTACCGGCAATCAAAATATCACCCACATGCAAAGTTCCGCGCTGAACCAAAACTGTCGCCACGCTGCCGCGTCCTTTTTCCATTTTTGCTTCAATTACCGCACCTTCGGCTGCGTGATTTGGATTTGCTTTCAAATCGAGCATTTCTGCCTGCAGCAAAATCGCCTCAACCAACTTATCAATATTAATGCGTTTTTTAGCAGAAACTTCGGCACATAAACATTCGCCGCCCATCTCTTCAACGCCGATACCATATTGCAGCAATTCGGTTTTAACTTTCAGCGGGTCAGCCCCTGGCAAGTCGATTTTGTTAATTGCTACCACAATCGGAACTTCAGCGGCTTGAGCATGGCGGATAGCTTCCACGGTTTGCGGCATGATACCGTCATTGGCGGCAACCACCAAAACCACAATATCCGTAACTTTAGCACCGCGGGCGCGCATTTCAGAGAACGCTTCGTGTCCCGGAGTATCAATAAAAGTAATTTTTTGACCGCTGGCAACTTTGATTTGATAAGCACCGATATGTTGTGTAATACCACCGGCCTCTTTAGCTGCCACGTTTGTTTCACGCAAAGCATCCAGCAACGAGGTTTTACCATGGTCAACGTGTCCCATAACTGTCACAATCGGCGCGCGCGGCTGCAAATCTGCCTCTGTATCAGCCGGACCGGTCAAGCCCTCTTCCACATCGCTATCGGCCACACGTTTAAATTTGTGTCCCATATCTTCAACCACTATTTGCGCTGTGTCGGCATCAATAGCTTGGTTAATTGTTGCCATCACACCCAAAGACATCAAGCGTTTAATCACGTCGGCGCTTTTTTCAGCCATACGGTTTGCCAACTCTTGCACGGTAATTGTTTCCGGAATAATCACTTCCTTAACAATTTTTTCTTGCGGAGCTTGCACCTGTACCGGTTTTGGCTGCTTTTTCTTAAAGTGGCGACGCGGCGCACCATAACCATAATCATCGTCATCATCACTGTTCATATAAGAGTTCAGATTAATTTTGTTATTGCGGCGCTGCGGCTCAAAACTACGTTTTTGAATTTTTTTACGTTCCTGCTCAAAGGTTTCTTCACGTGTCATAACGTGCTTTTCAACCACAGCCGACTTTTTGCCTTTTTTATGATAATTTTCTTCTTCATCATCATCGTCATAATCTTCTTTAGACTTTTTCAAACGATGTTCAAGACCTTCATTTTTAGGCGCAGGCTTAGCAGCGTTTTTTTCTGGTTGCTTTTTAGCCTCTTCAGCCGCTTTTTTAGCCTTTTCGGCAACAGCTTTAGCATCTGCTTCGGCCTGAACTTTAGCTTTTTCGGCATCTTCTTTTTCTTGCTGAGCTTTAGAGCGTTCTTCCTGCAGTTTAAGCCGCTGAGCGTTACGAGCTTCTTCTTCCTGCTTACGTTTAGCGTCATGCTCTTTAGCCTCTGCCAAAAGCTTTAATTTTTGCGCTGTTGCCTCATCAATTTCTTTTTTCGGAGCAACCGGCGCCGATTGATTAATTACTCTTTTTTTACGCACTTCAACCTGCACCACTTTTTTACCGTCAGCGGCCGGTGATTTATTAAGATTTTTCAAAGTGAGGGTCGATTTTCCAGACAATGTTAATTTGCCCTTTGCACTTTCTTCTGTCATCTAGTCAATACTCCAATTATATATCCAAAAATGTCTGATACCGTTTCAAAGCCAATCTGACCATATCGCTCATTTTACCTTTTTTTACCGCCAAATAGACGGTATTTTCACGGTCAAACGCTGTACTTAAAGTTTCAGTATCATACAGTGTAAACTTTTCTAAATTTGCGGACAATTCTGCAATTTTCTGCCTGCCGTCTGCGCCGGCGTCTGTTGCTTCTATCACAAAGGCTGCCCTTCCTTTTATAATCAATTCTTTTACTTTTTCAAATCCTAAAACCAAATCGCCGGCTTTACGCGCCAAATTGAGTGCGTCTAAACCTTTTTTGGTTAAAATTCCTTCAACAATTTCCGGCATATTCGGCGCATATTCAACCTTTTTATGCAGAATTTTGTTAAACGGGTGTTTTTCTACCAGACTTTGCAGCAGCTTTTTTGAGTTGGAAACATAAAAACCGCGTCCGTCAATTTTTTTGTTAAAATCAGGCAACATTGTACCATCTTTCAACGTTACAAAACGCAGCAGATTTTCCTTGTTCAGGACTTCTCCGCTTATCACGCATTTTCTTGTTTCCAACTCTTTAGCCATTGCAATTTCCTTTCAGCAAAAACTATTCTTTATTTTCGCTGTTTTCTTCTTTGAACCAGTGTTCGCGCGCCGACATGATAATATCGTTGGCTTCAACCTCAGACAAAGAATTTTCGCCCAGCATATCGCGCAGCTCATCAGCAGCCAAATCAGCCAAATCATCAATATTTTTAACACCTTTTTCAGCCAAAGTGATAATCATATCCTGATCCAAGCCTTTAACTTCTTTTAAGCTTTCATCAATTTTCAAAGATTTACTCTTTTCAGCAAATTCTGCATTGCGTTTAGCAATATATTCTTTGGCACGATTTTGCAATTCAGCAGCTACATCTTCGTCAAAACCTTCAATATCCGCCAGCTCTTTCAGGTCAACCATAGCGATTTCATCAATAGTAGAAAATCCTTCGGCAACCAACAAATGAGCAATCATATCGTCCACATCCAAAGCTTCCATAAAGCGTTGCAAACGAACTTTATTTTCATTAGCACGGCGTTCATGCTCTTGTTCTTCGGTCAATACGTCAATATCTGCGCCAAGCAGCTGCGACGCCAATTTAACATTTTGACCTCTGCGGCCAATAGCCAAAGAAAACTGGTCTTCCGAAACAACTGCTTCTATGCGGTTATTTTCTTCATCTAAAACAACTTTAGAAACTTCTGCCGGAGCCAAAGCGCTGACAATATATTGCGCCTTGTCTTCAGAATAAGGAACAATATCAATTTTTTCACCTTGCAATTCGGTTACCACAGCCTGAACGCGGATACCGCGCAAGCCCACGCAAGCACCAACCGGATCAATGGTTTTATCTGTTGCGCGTACGGCAATTTTGGCCTTTGAACCAGGGTCACGGGCAACACCCATAATTTGCACAATACCATCATAAATTTCTGGAACTTCTTGTGTAAACAATTTTGCCATAAATTCTGGACATGTGCGGGACAAGAAAATTTGCGGTCCTTTAACTTCACGACGAACATCTAAAACATAAGCGCGAACGCGGTCACCGTTTTTAAATTTTTCTCTTGGAATGATTTCATCATGACGCAAAACAGCTTCGGTTTTGCCAATATCCAAAATCACATTGCCAAATTCAATTCTCTTAACCGTACCATTGATAATGGTGCCGATTTTTTCTTTATATTCTTCAAATTGTTTGTTGCGTTCTGCCTCACGTACTTTTTGCATAATAACCTGTTTAGCGGTTTGGGCGGCAATACGGCCAAAATCAATCGGCGGCAAAGCGTCAATAATAAAATCGCCTACTTTTAAATTGCGGTCATAGCATTTAGCGTCTTTCAATGTAATTTGAGCCGCTTCATTTTCAATAATAGCGTCATCAGGCACAACTTCACGATAGCGAGCCAAAGAAATAGCGCCGGTTTTACGGTCGATAGTCGCGCGAATATCATGCTCAAAGCCATATTTTGTACGTCCGGCTTTTTGAATAGCAACTTCCATCGCCACAAAAACATCTTCTCTGTCAATATTTTTTTCTCTGGCAACCGTGTCAGCCACTAACACGATTTCAGGTCTCGGCATATTTTCAAAATTTTCCATTTTTTCCTCATCAAAAAATTAAAGTTCAACAGCTTCATGAGCTGCCTGATATTCTTCCCAAAGTTCATCAGTCAGAACCAGTTTGGCTTTAGTCATGGCATCATACGGAATGGTATATTCAACTCCGTCCATATCCATAACAATTTCTTTGTCATCGGCACGCAAGAGCATACCTTTGAAACGTTTGCGGTTTTCCACCTTATCAGCGGTTTCAACCTTAATGACATAGTTGCAAAAACGCTGAAAATGCTCAGGTTTGGTCAATGGTCTATCCAGCCCCGGAGAGCTGACTTCCAGCGAATATTTTTCTTTTATCGGGTCTTTTTCATCTAAAACATCCGAAAGTTTGCGGCTAACCTCAGCGCAGTCATCAACTGTCAAATCACGCGAATGGTCGGCAACATCAATCATCACCTGCAAGGTGGGATTCGCCTGGCCGATAGTCATCACGCGCACCAACTCAAATCCGGCATTTTCCACCACGGGTTCAATCAAATCCTGTAAATAGTGTTTTTGCATTTAATTTCCTTTAACAAAAAAGCGGGGCTTTTCAGCTCCACTCCTATAATTCTTTATTGTTGTCAACACTTATACCACACTTTTTCCAGATGTAAAGCACTTTTTTTGATTAATGTTAATAATAATTTTAACACAATTATAATTTATTTCTTATTTTAAACTTGACTTTAAAAGATATTTATGATAACAATACCACATTAAAATAATTTATCTTGTTGTATTGTTGCGGCTGATTAAGGCTTTGCGGTTTAATATTATACGCATACACAATAAGAAATAAATTATTTAATAAGCTAAAAACAATAAACTTTGGAGAAAAATATGTACAGAAATTTTAAATCTCAATTAGGCTATGAAAATGGTGAAAACAAAATAGATTCTTACGGCGTTGACCACAGTAACTTTTCCCTGCGTGATGAAGTATCTTATCAAATGGCGAGAACTAATCGGGAAAACGAACTGATAAAAAACTACAACAATCAAGGCATAACGCAAGACTATCCGCAGTACAACACCAACTTTTGGGGCAACAATCCGGCTAACAACTATGGTTTCGGCACCTCTAACATCAGTGATAATATTGAAAACGTCACCAATTCGCTTAAAAATCAGAACTATGGTTTTGATACTAATACCAACAACCTAAAACCAAATAACATTTACAATGCTGTTGGCAGTAATGGAACGTTTAATACGACTAATATTCAAACGCAGCCTCAAACTTTAAATCAATTACAGTCTAATAGTTTGAATAAAGCAAACTCAATGGAATTATTTAATAATCCACCATCCTTGCAAATGGATTTAAGCCTAAAGCCTTTAAATAAATCAAACAGTTACACCACCGAAAGTGCTTGGGGTTTCCCAAATAATTCTCCTAAAATAAATTATTCTTTATATGGTGATGATTTTAGTAAAGAATATATTAATGAAATTCTCAATGACAACCGCTTTCAACAAGCTATAAAAAGAACTAAATGTATTGAAGGAGGATATAGTAATAATAAAAACGATAAAGGTGGCGAAACTAATTATGGAATTAGCTCTAAATATTATCCTAATGAAAATATAAAAAATATGACACCTGAACGAGCCAGTGCAATATTTTATAGAGATTATTGGATTAAACCTAAAATTAATCTACTTCCAGATGAAATTGCTGATATTGTATTTGATAATAGTGTTGTACAAGGCCAGAATACAAGTATAAAACTTTTACAAAAAGCTTTAGGAATTAAGGATGATGGAATAATAGGCCCGGCCACTTTAAATGCTTTTAACAACGCTAATTATCTAACGATTAAACAAAATTTCATTAATAATGTTAAATCTAGAATAAAAAATATAACAAAACAAGATGCATCTCAAAAAATCTTTGAAAAAGGCTGGATAAGAAGAAGCAATACTTATTGATTTTCAATATAATTTATTGTTTTATTAATATAATTATATAAACCTTGGCTTGTGGCATATTCACTATATAAATTCGGTGCTATGCCACAATTATTTTTCTTACAATAAATTGAATCACTATAAATAAACTTATACTCAATCTGTAAAAAATTTTTATAATTATCAAATTTTTGCATAGCATCTTCATTTGATAAATCATAAAATTTCGTAAAAATACTAACAGCAACTTTCTGATAACATTTCTGCAGTTTTTCTTGCTCCGCCAGAAGCTGATTAAAACATCTTGAATTCCAATCTGAACAACGCTTTTCATCCTGTTCAAAATTATTATAACATTGTTTCAATACTTGTTTATATTCATTAATATTTAATTCTTCCGCTAACACCACTTTACTAACATATAAAAATGACAATAAAATCAACAACACCTTTTTCATATTTCATATTCCCCTTTTAATTATATTAATAAGAAAAAAAATCAACAAACTACATACTTTTCGTTTTATTATTCATATTTCGCAATAAAACCATAATAATTTAAAATCTTAGTATTTACTCTAGATATAAGATTATTTACATACTCGGTAATAACTTCTATTGATTTCCCTTCATTTTCTTGATTACACATTGTTCCTGAAGGTATATCATATTTATCGAAACAATAAACAGTCCCATAAGCAGCAAAAGTTGCTTTAACATAATTATTATAATTTTTTAAATTAGTTTCATAATTAAAACTATAAAAATGAGCCATAATTTTTTTTGTTAACTCATTTAAACAATCTATTTTATAAGCATTTCTACATTCTGTTAGGTCTTTATTATATTTTAAAATCAGTGTATAATCGTCTATAATATCTTTAATTTCATCTTTGCTATTCCAATCACTGGTAGCAAATACTTCATCAATGTCTATGCCGTGATAAATTTCCGCCACGGCAGAATTAATCCCAATCAACCACACACCTAAAATTAACAACACCTTTTTCATATCAAATATTCCCCTTTTAATTGTTTTTATAATAATTTTAATATAAATAAAGTCAAGAGGTTTAACACAAAAAAGCTTTATTACTCAGCCAATTCTGCATTATTTTCTAATGCCGTATTTCCATCTTCTGCGGTTTAAGCTTCTCTTCTTAGCAATGAGGATATTATTAACCTCATCTATAACGAACGATACAATGTCAAAAGATATTTCAGTAAAAGCACACCTGAAGTACAAGATTCTATAAAACAACGATTTTTAGATGAATGTAAAAAAGCACAAGAATTATTAAAAAATTATCCTTAATCAATATTATATGTAGATTGATAGTACAAAATGTCTTCTAGGATGTCCTCAAAACGACGTCCTAGAACGGCATCGTTTATTCCTCTACCAAATACTCCCGTATCTTTTCTATTGTACAATGTCCAATAAAAACCACTAAAAGAATCTTGTATTTTGTTCAAATCTTCTATCATTAGTTTCGCATCGTCAGCAGATGATATTTCTTTTATTTTTCTAATAATAACATTTTTTAAACATTGATGATATCTAAAATCTCCGTTTTTGATATCATCATTATACATACTATAATTATCAATTCCTTTGGGAAAAGCATATTTATTAAAGCATTCATTTTTATATTTATCCATTTGTTTCTCTACACTATCAAACTTAGTTTTCCCTATTTCTTCCGCTAACGCCACTTTACTAACATACAAAAATGACAATAAAATTAACAACACTTTTTTCATATTTCATATTCCCCTTTTAATTGTTTTTAGTATAATTTTAATATAAATAAAGTCAAGAGGTTTATTTTGCCTCTCTAAAAATCTCTGATTAGCATCCGTCTTTTACATTATTCATATAAATCAGATGTTCCAGTATGTCTGACAAAACTTTCCCCTCCTCGGCATAAGGCTGGATACGCTGCTAAAATAAATATAAGCGGTTCATCACAACACAAACCGCCCACATAAAAATTGCTGAACAAAACTAAAATTAAATACCACAACCTTCTTTTTTACGGTCTTCACGTTTGCGCAAAATTTCCAAATCACGGTCGGTGGCAATTTTATTTAAAATTGTTTTCACAACGCAATCAATTTCTTTGCCCTCGCGATAATCAGCAGCCAAAGCAAAATTAACACGATTATCTTTCAGTAATTTTATGGCTTTTTCTTTGTGGTGGCTGCGTGGTTTATACACCGCAATCGCCGTGCCGTTATGCTCTTTTACCATACGCATAGATGGAATATCGGTTAGTCCGTCGCCAAAATAGATAATACGGCTAAACGGTATGCGTCGCTTGTCATCTGGAGTATAATCATTTACGGCTTTATCTTCAAATTTTCCTAAACCTTTGTTGATTTTAGAAAGATATTGAACCTTTCCGGAATAGTTAACCACGCGCGCCGGCCAAACCGGCAGACCTTCTTCATTATAGGCAAAAGCGCAGCCATAAACGTCTTTAAAAAACTTGCGTATGCTGCAACCTTCAATAATCTCTTCATAGCCAGAAGAAATTATATAGTGTTCAATATCCAATCCCAGAGTTTTGCCATAGGCGTTGATACGCTCAAACCACTCGGTCACGCCTTTGAAAAAAACAATAAACTCGCCGCAGCAAAACATATTTTCTTTAGTCAGTTTCAAACCGATTTCTTCTGCCGTCTTTTTAAAGTAATACATACTTCCGGTCACTTGGTCCACACCGTTTGCCTCTGACCAAGCGTTGGCTTCTTTCCAAAAATTTTCCGGTTTCATTCCCAGTTCCGGAATCAAAAAATAATCCTGCATATAAGTTGTACTGAGCGTTTCATCAAAATCATAAGCAAACGCTACTTTTGTTCTCTTCATCTTTAATCCCTCTTGCATTTTCTAAAATTATACAGTAAAACAAACTTATTAAAAAACAATAAAGAGAAAGAAGGATTTAAAATTATGGTAGCAACTTCTATGGACCAGTTGGTTTCTTTGTGCAAAAGAAGAGGTTTTATTTTTCAAAACGCTGATATCTACGGCGGTATGCAAGGCGTTTATGACTATGGTCCGCTGGGTGTGGAACTCAAAAACAACCTAAAAGCCGCTTGGTGGCGCGCTATGGTTTATGAGCGCGATGATGTTGAAGGTTTGGACGCCGCTATTTTAACCAACCGCAAAGTTTTGAAATATTCCGGTCATGAAGATACTTTTTCTGACCCAATGGTAGATTGCAAAAAGTGCAAAGGCCGTTTCCGCGCTGACCAAATTGGCGGCAAATGTCCTATTTGCGGCTCAACTGATTTGACAGAGCCACGTCCGTTTAACCTAATGTTTAAAACCCAAGTCGGTCCGGTAGAATGTGATGAAAACATTGCCTATCTGCGTCCGGAAACGGCACAAGCAATTTTCACACAGTTTAAGAATGTTGTGGATTCGACTTCTCGCAAACTACCATTTGGTATTGCCCAAATCGGCAAGTCTTTCCGCAATGAGATTACTCCGCGTAACTTTATTTTCCGCGTGCGCGAATTTGAACAAGCCGAACTGGAGTATTTTGTAGCCCCTGGAACCGATATGGAATGGCATGAAAAATGGAAAGAAACCCGTATTCAATGGTGGCTTGACCAGGGTTTGGTTAAAGAGCATATGAATATCTATAAAACTCCTGACGATGATTTGGCGCACTATGCTAAGGCCTGCTATGATATAGAATATCAATTTCCGCATGGCATGGAAGAGCTGGAAGGCATTGCCAATCGCCGCGACTATGATTTGGGCAACCACACCAAAAATCAAAGCGAATTTCAGCTGGAGGCGCATTGTCACGCCAATCCGGATTCTACAACCAAATTGTGCATTCAAGATGAAAACGGCAAATGGGTGATTCCATTTGTGATTGAACCGTCTATGGGTGTGGACAGAGGCGTTTTGGCCGTGCTGACCGAGGCTTATACCGAAGAAGATTTAGGCGACGGCAACAGCCGTGTGGTTTTGAAACTCAAAAAGCATTTGGCTCCGATTAAAGTGGCGATTATTCCGCTGAAAAAGAATAACGAGCAAATTATGGCTAAATGCCATGAGCTGAAAAAACAGCTGATGAAACTTGGTATCGGTCGTGTGGCTTTGGAAAACACCGGTAACATCGGCAAGGCCTATCGCCGTCATGATGAAGTCGGCACCCCGCTTTGTTTGACTGTTGATTTTGAAACCATTGAACAGCAGCCGGAAAGCGTAACTTTGCGTGACCGCGACACTATGGAACAAATCCGCGTCAACACAGCCGATTTAGCTGATTATCTGCGCAATTACTTTTTATAAGTCTTAAGATAAACTTAGGAAAAAGGTAGAGAATAAAATCTCTACCTTTTTATTTAACATTCAATATGTTTTATATTTGGCCGTTCTTTTGACCATAAGATATTTTCTTTAACAACCTTTGCCGGATTACCCGCTATAACTGAATTTGCATTATGTTTATTTGAAATTGAAGAAGTTATAACGATATTCCAACCGATAACGCAATTATCTGCTATTTTGGTATTTTTACAAATTTTTACATCTTTACCTATCCAGACATGTTTACCAATAATAACTTCTTTTCCCATATTAAGAATATTTCCGTTAATATCATGTATACTATGCGTATCTGTACACCAAATATCAATACCAGAAGATAATAAGCAATTTTCGTTTATAATAATCTTAGAATCATCTTCAGCACAGAATAAATGACTTTTTCCACTTATAGAGATTCCTGTTCCCAAATTTATACAAGCATTGTTTGCCGGCGTATATTTAATTCCAATGCTAAAACAAGCCTCATTAAGCTCACAATACTCATCTATCCGAATATTATTATGGTTTCCATATATTACAATATTTAAATCATAATATTTTACATTATCTGCTATTTCAATTTTATTGTAATCTCCTATTATTTTTATTTTCCCTTTATAATTGTTTTTTTTGGGGAGTTCAATAATATTTCCTTTACCTTTAATTTTTTGCTTAGTTTTGGAAAAAAAAATTTTTAAATGCATAACTATATACCTTACGTTCTTGTGTTGTATGTTTTTATTAATGAATACAGAATTTTTGCGCTTATGTACAAATTTTTTCTTATATATACACATTCAATATCATTTAATGAACGTAAGTTGCCTTTAGATGTGCCGTTAGGCGCGTTGCTCTTGCTCTTAAGAAACTCGGATAGCGTGCGTAGATGCAACGGAATTTTTAAGCGACGTATACAAACTAAAAACAAAACAGCAGCATACTCCATAAAGCAATGCGAATAATTGTACAGATAAAGGCAACTCTAGTTCTGAAGAAAATCCTAGTGTACATAGAAGTACATAAATTTTCTGAATGAACGTAAGTTGCCTTTAGATGTGCTGTTAGGCGCGTTGCTCTTGCTCTCAGAAACTCGGATAATGAGGCTAATACGCATTAACTTTTTTGCGCCGTGTACAATGAGGTACACGAGCGCAAAAATCCCTAGCAGATACCAGCTAGACGAGTTTCCCCTAATTACTTTTTGAAACCTTGAGCAACCACATACATCTCTACTGAATCCTGCCTGCTGGCATCTGGTTTAAAATGCGTTACCTTTGTAAAATTTTTTTTCATATCCGTTAAAAGCTCGCCTTCGGTTCCACCCTGAAAAACTTTGGCTATAAAAATTCCACCTTCGGCCAAAACCTCTTTGGCAAAAGTATATGCCAATTCAACCAAAGCAATGGTGCGCAAATGGTCGGTTTGCTGATGACCAGTAGTGTTGGCCGCCATATCACTCATCACTACATCGGCAGGACCATGCAAAAGTTCTTTCAGCTTATCGGCAGCGCTCGGCTCGGTAAAATCTTGCTGCAACAAAATAGCACCTTCTATTGGCTCTGCCGGCAGCAAGTCCATTCCCACAATCTGCCCGCTGCCTTTGTTACGCTGCGCTGCAACTTGTGTCCAACCACCAGGCGCGCAGCCTAAATCGACAATTGTCTTGCCTTTACCTAAAAAATGATATTTTTCATCAAGCTGAATCAGTTTAAAAGCAGCCCGAGAACGATATCCCAAACGCTTAGACTCCGACACATAAGGATCATTTAATTGACGCTGTAACCATCGATTGGACGAAGGTTTGTTATATTTTGCCGTTTTTACTTTTACAGTCAAATGATTGCGGCCACGAACAATTTTGGCCGACGCTGTTAGTTTTGCCATTTTTGCTCCAATTCATCTATAATTGCTTCTTGAGCGCCTTTTAGCGATGCGGTTAGATTTTTAATTTGCAAAATCTTATAAACAGTGCGGAAAATAATGCAGGCAGCCACAAAAATCGGCGCACGATTTTCCCCGATGTACGGACTTTCACTAAGTTGCTCCAAATTCATTTTAAAAATTTCGGCAATTTGTTTATCAATTTGTTCGGTTGATACAGTCATACCGTCAGCAATATCCATATCATAATAACCGGTTTTGTTAATCATACTCAAAAGACGCAGAGGAGTGCTAGAAGTCGCCACACAAAAGCATTGCGGTAAATACATCAAAAATTCTGAGTTTTGCAAAAACTCTTCAACATGCTTTTTAATTTCAGCTTCAAGCTTTTTAGCTTTTTCTTCGTCATATTCTATCAAATCAAAAGCTTCTGAAGCAGTTCTGGCCCCCCAAGGTATGGATAAGGTATAAATTTCAGTTGGATTTTTGCCGTTTTCCGCCAAAATTATTTCTGTTGACCCCCCACCCAAATCATATAAAAGCACATACTTGGCTGTCTTTGGAACATTCAGAACCGCGCCTTTCAAATTGAGTAAAGCCTCCTCTTCGGCTGAAATAACCTCCAATTTGATACCACTAAGTTCCTGCACCATTCGAATAAAAACATCGCTGTTTTGCGCTTTGCGGCATGAAGCAGTCGCCACCGCACGATAATGTCCAACATGATAGTCTTTCATCAATTCAGAAAAACTAACCAAACAATCCACACCGCGCTGAATAGAAGTTTCCAAAAAATTTCCGCTTTCATAAAGCCCTTCACCCAATTTAACGGTCACAGCATCACGATACAAAATATTGCCTTTAGCATCTGTAATACGCAAACGGCAGGAGTTTGTCCCCAAATCAATCGCCGCCAGATTTTCTTTGTCCATAGTGACGTCCCTTTCTAAAAAGTTTATGGCGTTTACCACCTTTATGAAAATAATTATTCTTTTGATGATGCATCATATCCAAAAGGATACCTTCCCGAATACCTCTATCCGCAATGGTAATTTCGCTAACCGGCCAAAAAGAACATAACGATTCAATAATAGTGCAACCAGCTATTGTCAAATCAGCTTTAAGTTTGCCAATGCAAGAATGTTTACAGCGCCCCTCATATCCCATATTTTTAATACGCCGGATAACTTTTGCAATATCTGCTCCGGAAAGCGCTATTCCATCTACAGCGGCACGATTATAGCGGGGCAAATTTAAATGTACTGCACCCAAAACCGTAACTGTTCCGGAAGTACCTATAATTTGTATTTCTTGATTGCTGATTGCTTCACTTATATGATATTTATCTTCAAATTCTTGCAATATTTTTTGCGTACGCTCTACAATGGTATCATAGGCCAAAGTTGTCATATCCTTACCGGGGAAAGCTTCAGCAATGGTAACCACGCCATACGGCAACGACACAAAACCTTCAATAAAAGTTTTACCGGTCTCCGTAACCCGCGCCAACGAAATTTCGGTTGAACCTCCGCCAATATCAAAAACTAACGCCCGCTTAATCATACGGTTTAAAAGCGGCATACATCCAACCACCGCCAAACGAGCCTCTTCTTTGGAAGATATAACTTCCATATTCAAACCTGTAGATTGCTTTACCGCCATTTCAAATTCTTTGCAGTTCAGCGCACGCCGACAAGCGGCCGTTGCCACAAAACGCATACGAACAATCGGCTGATATTCGTTCAATATGGCGCTGCAAACTTTTAGCGCGGCAATGGTGCGGCGGATAGCCGGCTTAGAAAGCATATTACCGTTGATAATTCCTTCACCCAAACGAGTTATACGAGAAAAGGTTTCAACCACATGAAAAGAGCTAGGAGTAGGCTGAGCTATAACCAATCGGCAAGAGTTTGTTCCCAAATCTATGGCCGCATAACAATCCCCCTTTGGCAAAACATTGCTCTCTTCTGCCTCTTTTTTATCTCTAAACTCTCTATAATCCGGTTTCCGCCCTGTATTCAATTTTATTTTGCCCCATACATTTCCTGACGTAACTGACACCGCAGTTCGTCAATACAAACTAAACCGTTTTTATTATCTTTGAAATACCAATATTCCCAACCATTGCAAGCAGCTGCGTTTTGCTCGGCAGCACCAACTTGGTGAATAGAACCTTCCGCCGTGCTGCTTTTGATAGAGCCATCAGCCCGAATGGTTGCAAAATGTTTGCCGCTGGCATCGCTCAAAACATCTCCCGGAGATAGCATTCCATGTTCAATCACCGCTCCAAATGGCACGCGCTGCAGTTTCTTTTTAACCGTATAGTCCAAAGCATCGCCGCTTAATGTCTCAATGCCATCTACACGAGCTTGAGCACCGGCAACATACGACTTATCACGTTCAATACCAATAAAATTACGTCCCATTTTCTTTGCTATTGCGCCGGTTGTTCCGGTACCAAAAAACGGGTCTAAAACAACATCGCCGGGCTTGGTTGACGCCAAAATTACACGATACAGCAATGCTTCAGGTTTTTGCGTTGGGTGTAATTTTTCGCCCTGATTGTTTTTCAAGCGTTCTTTGCCTGTGCAAATAGGAATTTCCCAAATACTGCGCATTTGCGTTTCATCATTCAGCGCTTTCATAGCCTCATAATTAAAAGTATATTTTGCTTTAGGATTTTTTACCGCCCAAATCAAAGTTTCATGTGCATTTGTAAAACGCGTGCCTTTAAAATTAGGCATTGGATTTGTTTTATTCCAAACCACGTCATTTAAAATCCAAAATCCCAGATTTTGTAAAATATAACCGACACGGAAAATATTGTGATACGAACCAATAACCCAAATACTGCCGTCATCTTTCAAAATACGACGAGCGGCGCTCAGCCATTGTTTTGTATATTCATCGTATGCGGCCAAGCTTTCAAAACTATCCCACTCTTCATCAACGCCGTTAACAACCGTATTATCCGGACGCAACAACGCCTCCCCCAATTGCATATTATATGGTGGGTCGGCAAAAATCACATCTACCGAATTTTCTTCCATCTGATTCATAGTTTCGATGCAATCGGCATTGATTATTGTGTTCAAAATTGTTTTAGTATCCATTATTTTTCTCACTTATTTTCGTGTTAAATCCCATTATTATCCGATAAAGTTATAATTTTATTAATAAGAAAAATAAAAAATAAGCATATTGCCGACTTTTTAGCACTATTTCAGCTCAAATCCGGCCAAAAGCATTACTCAAATAATTTTTTTAAAACTTCTTCTTTACTTTCTACAAGATTTAATTCATCCAAGTCTTCTTGGCCAGAAAGACTGCGTTGTTTTTGAATCTCAAGCATTTGCTTTGCTACCGAATCAGTCCGATTTTGCAACATAGAAATGAGCTCTTCAGCGTGGCGGCGAACACTCAGCGTATATAGCAAAGCGGATAATCGCTGCTGCACATAAAAAAATCTGTCGGCGTCCCATTTATGATAAACAAACCATATCTTGATTTTCCAATCCATAAATTTGGACGGACTGCTGATTTTATATGACACCATCAAATCATCTGCCCAGCCCAATTTTTTAAATTGCGCCCACGAACTAATAAAATCATCAAGCTCTTCAGCCGAAATTTTTTCTGTATACCTTTGCTGTTTTTCAGCTATTTCTTCTTTAAAACGTTCCCAACCAAGTTCTGCAACCTGACATTTCAATACAGAAAAAATAAGACAAACACACAAAACCAACATCATTAAGCGTTTATTACCTGAAATTACCATTGCAATTTCTCCATACAATAATCAACGCTCAAACCATAGCTTGTCGAAAGCTCATCGACTTGCTTTGCCAAGTCGCCTTTTATCTGATGAACGCCGTTTGTCAACAACAGATTTTTACCGCCAAAATTATTACCTAAACGCATATCTGTTGCCATATTATCGCCAATAAACAAACAGCGTGACGCATCAAAATCATCTATATTTTCAGTCAAATATGTAGCTATACGCAAATCCGGCTTGCCAAACGGAATAATTTTACCACCCATTATAGCAAATTGCTCTGCCAATGAACCAACATTGGCTTTTATCCCATCTTTTGTCAGCACACTCGTATCATTACCAACGCACAAAAACGGCAGATGCAAATTCAACGCTTGCTCCAAAACAGAACTCCACTGCTCTGTTTCAACCCCAAATTGATTGGTTTCTGCTAAAATAAAATCAGCCAAAACAACGCTGTCGACTTTTTCAAAAGCCAACCCCTCAACCGAACACTGATTATTTTTATCCAGCGAAAAATAAGTTGAACCAGACTTTATCTGATTTTTTAGATGATAGTGAGCAATTTCACCGGCTGTGATAACCGCATAAAAAATATTCATCGGTACGCCGCTGCGTTTCAAAAACCAAAATAGATTTTGCACGCGCATTCCGGTGTTTGAAGCCAAAGCAATTTTTTTACCGCTTTGATACAGCTTGACCAAAACATCAACACTTTCAGGAAAAATTCGCTGACCGTCCGTCAACACGCCGTTGACACCGCAAATAACAATATCAAATTCATCGCGAATACGTGAAATATGTTTAATTGTTTTGTTCATCTTTCCCTAAGTGTTAATATTATACCATTTAGGGACATATTCTAACCTTAATTAGTAAATTTTTAGATAAAATTTTAATTTACCAAAAAGTTATTTATCGCCGTAGTTATTTGCTGGACAAAAAATTGTTTATTATCAAGCCATTGCTGTGGATTTTCTATTTTATAATAACCGCGGCTTATACCATCGTTTATTTTCACCAACACCACAGAAAGCGGCTGTTCAAGCATATAAGCGGTTGAAAAAACAAACTCTCCTTGCTCTTGATAGTTTATTTCAAAATAACTGAACTGATTACTATAATCCTGCTGATAAATATCATACAGCAATCCCATAGCCTCGGCACAATGCTCACAAGGTTCATTATTATAAAAAACATAGATAATAGATTTGTTCCAATTATCTTCGTTTTCTTCCACATATTGCCTTATATACGGCGTGCTGCCAGACAAATCAACCCATTGCGCTTTGCAGACCGAGGCACATATCAAACCAACTCCAAGCACGAGTCCGCCAAGCATTTTCATTTTATATTCTCCCCATAAAAATCACAGAGGAGAACAAGACTCTTTCAGCCACTTCTTTTCATCATCATTTACACACGCGGCCAAACTTTCATACACTTTGCGGTGATAATTGTTCAGCCAGTCTTGTTCTCCCGCATCAAGGAGATATACATCAATCAGCTTTTTATCAATAGGCACTAAGGTTAGGGTTTCAAACTCCAAAAAATTTTCATACTTTTTCGAAGGCTTGCTATACACCAAATTTTCTATGCGAATACCATAGGCATTTTCTTTATAATACCCCGGCTCGATAGATGTCACCATATTGGCTTTGAAACCATACATACTTCCTTTGTTTGAAATACGGTTTGGACCTTCATGCACGTTTCCAAAACAGCCTACACCATGTCCGGTTCCATGCTTATAATCTTTACCTTCAAGCCAAAGCGGCAAACGAGCCAGCGCATCTAATTGCACCCCGCTTGTTTCTTTGGGAAAAATGGCACGTTCTAAAGCAATGTGTCCTTTCAGCACCAAGGTGAAATCATGTATCATTTCGGCTGACGGAATCCCCAAAGCAACAGTTCTGGTCACATCGGTTGTTCCGTCAAAATACTGTCCGCCACTATCTAATAAAAGCAAATTGTTTTCTTGCAGTTTGCGGTTTGTTTTTTCGGTTGGTTGATAATGGACTATAGCCCCGTTTTCGGCAGCTCCGGCAATTGTTTCAAAACTCTCTTCAAAAAACAAATCTTGCTCTTGCCGCAATTCATGCAACTTTTGTACTATCTCAAGTTCTGTTTTTCCGCGCCAATGATTCTGCAGCCAATAAAGCAATTTAACCAAAGCAACACCATCGCGCCGGTGACAATTAATCATACCTTGCAGCTCTGTTTCATTTTTTTCGGCTTTTTGCAGCTGACAAATATCTTGAACCGGCACGCCGTTTTTCAATATTTTTTTCAAATGTGATGGAATACTCGTAGCCGTATACAAAATCTTCGCCGTCTGTGTTTTCAGCCAGTTTTCAAATTCACAAAAAGTACAAACCGACAAATCTGTCTGCAAATTGTCGGCTATCAGTTTAATCTCGCCGTTTTTATCAATTAACGCATAGGCTCTCACCACCGGCGAACACTGCAAATCTTTGGCATATATGTTCAAAAGCCAAGACACACTGTCTGCCGCCGTAACCAAATAATAATCAGCCCCACTGGCTTGCATAATATCTATAAGCAAACGCAATTTATCTTTGCGGCTCACTCCCGCATAAACACTGGACCTTTCTTTCACTTCAACTATGCTCTTGGCCTCCAAATCCACCCAAGTGCCAACATCAACAAGCTGCAATTTTGGAAATAAGCTTTCATTTTCTGCAATTTCTCCAGCCGCAACAGACCAACCGTCAAAGCCTATTTTTTGCACCTTTTGCTGTTTTAAAAAACACAAAACATTTTCCAGACAAGGAGTTTGATTAACTACTGATATTTTATTTGTATCAACTTCCTGACGAGCTTGCAGCTCATAACGACCATCAACAAACAAAAACACCTTATCGGTTGTAAACGCCAGCATACCAGCCGAGCCGGAGAATCCGCACAAGTATTTTATTTTATGTTCTTGCGGTAGAATATCTTGTCCTAAAAACCTGTTTTCATAGCCGATAATATAAGCATCTAAACTTTCTTGTTTCAATTTTTGTTGAATATCGTCAATAGTCATTTTATTTCTCCAGCAACGCTACTCGCCAATTTTCTTTTTCATATAATTTTTTGAGTTTCAAACCTTGTTTTTCATGTTCACCGACAACCCAGTCAACTTGGTCATCAATAAAACCGGAAATAACAGCATAACCGCCTTTTTTCAAGTTATTTGCCATATCCGGCGCCATTGCAATCAGCGGACGAGCTAAAATATTTGCCAATATAACGTCATACGGTGCATTTTTTTGTACCAACTCCGATTGATAACCGTCACTCAAATCTGCTTTTATTTGTGCTTCTGCCTGATTATCAATAGCATTTTGCTTGGCAACACGCACCGCTTCATCATCAATATCCACCGCCACAATCTGAGCCTGATGCCAAAGTTTTGCTGCCGCCAGCGCCAAAATTCCCGAACCGGTACCGACATCAAGTATTTTTTGCGGCTTCTCAGCGCTTAGCTTATTAATATCTGACAACGCATCTAAACAGCCTCTTGTTGTTTGATGTTCCGAACCAAACGCTGTTGCCGCATACACTTTTAATCCCAATTTATCTTTTGGCAGCGGCGTGTTATCATTAATACTGCAAATAAAAAATTCTGCCTCTTCCAACGGCGCAAAATTCATTACATTTTCTGTCAACCAATCATCGCTTTGCAGCAAATCCCAAGTATAAGACGGCAACTTAACGCCTTGAGCCGCAGCGGCGGCAACCAAATCATCTTCTTTAGCGTCTTGCCGCAAATACCCCACCAATTGTTCCAACCCATCATCGCTGTAATCAATAGATGTCACTTCAAAAAAATCATCGGCAAACGCCTGCAAAGTTTCATCAATTTCGGCTGTCGGCTCAAATTTGGCAATTTTGCAACTTCCTGAATTATTACTCATTTTTTTATCTTTCGTTATTACTTTTTTTACTAACTGTGATATAAAATTATGATTAGTATAGTAAATAAACCTTTAAAAGAGCTTATCATGAAAAAAATATTTATCACTTTTTCAGCTATGTTACTGGCGGCCTGCACTTATTTTGAAAAAGACCATGACGACTATTGGTTAAACCAAGTCCGCCCTTATAGAACAATGCCTATCAACTTTTATAATCCTGACGATGAAGCTGCTCAGGAAAAATTAACTGAAAGCAAAACTCTTAACACTCGCACCTATCAGCATAATGTTGTTGTTTCGGCTAATTTAGGGCAACGTATGGTTGATGCTCAAACTTACACCGTGCAAAATTTTACCAAACCTAAATTAGCAGCCAACAGCAGCGGCTATATTTCTAACAACGGTCAAACTGTTAACATTGCACAAAACCAAACTTTTGAGCCGATTGGCGAAATCAAAATGAACAGCGCCTACTTTTTAGTTGTTAATGCCAGTGACCAAGGCGACTTTTTGCTTGTTGACGAAGATGGTAAATTTTTACCAATGATTTGTCACCTCTATCACGGAGAATTGCTTCTCCCAAGAGAAAAAGCATATATAAGCAATAAAAATCTGCGTTTGGAACCGCAAAAAGACACGAGAGAAAGCGTCAGCGATCCTAAATTGCAGTTTGAAGTTAAATACGACGGTTTGGAAAACGGTTATATGGCGTTTATCTATACCGATTACAGCAACGCCAACGCTACCGAAGGATATTTTCAACGCTATGTTTTTCCGCAAGACCAAGATTTGGTTGATATCAATGGCGTAAAGTTCAAAGTTATGGATGTATATCCAGACCGCATTGAATATATGTTGCTAGACTAGATGTTATTCTAACATGTTAAAACTCCCTTTGCACCAAAGGGAGTTTTTTTTGCAATCATTATTTCAAAAGAAAAAGGGCAAGGATATTTTTTTGCCCTTACAACCTCAATAAATTATTTGTTTTATTTTCTTCTGCTGGCAGAAGAAGACGATGATTTCTCTGATTTTTTATTAAATTTAAACAAATCTGCGCTCAGCTTTTTATCCTGCTCGGCGTCAAACAAAGAAATTGTTACTTCGATATTTTGCTGATCAATCACCTTCCATTGTTTCAAACGGAACGGCGAATTATCAAAAATCAAAGTAATTGGTTTCACCCCCGGAGAATTTGGCATTTCAACCGTCACCGAGGTTTGGCCGCTATCTTTATAAAAATCTGCAACTTTCAAATTTTTACCGTCAAATTTTATCTTATTGCTTAAAATCATCGTTGCTGGAATATCTTTGTAATCAATATTAGTAATTTGATCCAATTCTTTATCGTTATAGATAATGTAATCACCATTACCAACAATTAAAAGCGGATCTGGAGCTGTATATTCCATACGGATTTTACTCGGCTTTTCAATATAAATTTTACCTTCGGCCGAACCACCGTTGCTAGACATTTGCACAAAGCTGGCTTCAAGCGTGTTAATATTATTCAAATAATTTTCAATTTTATTCAAATCGGCATTTTCTGCCTGCGCCGCACCGGCAACAAACATCATGGCCAACAAAAGCTTTTTCATTTTACAACTCCTTTACAACCATAATACTACCATTTTTCCCAATGAACTTTATCCGGATTATAGCGACTTGCCGGTTGTTTTGGCTCTTCGGCCGGTACACCCATCGGAATAATTGCAATCGGACGCATATTTGCTGGAATATGCAGTTTTTCTTGCAGATTTTCAATAATCAACGGCATCGGAGCCGCGCCGCAAAAACAAGCGCCATACCCCAAAGCGTGAGCTGCCAACAACACACCATAAGCGGCTATTGTGCCGTCAACATCGGCATACGACCACTTTTCATTTTCTTTGTCACGATGAAACGATTCATCGGTATTGCTGCAAACAATAATGGCGCAAGACGCATTTTTAGCAAAAGACGTCCATGGCTGAACCATGCGTAAAGAAGCTAATTTTTCAGCATCTTCAATCACCAAAAATTCCCACGGTTGTTTGTTATGAGCCGACGGAGAATATGAAACAGCCTCTAAAATTTTTTCAATATCCTCGTGCGGAATCTTTTTGGTTGTATCATACATACGAACCGAACGGCGCGTTTTCAAACCTTCTAACAAATCCATTTTTTATTTTCTCCTTAATTAACTGTGCGGCGCAAACTGTCTATATGCGGCAAAACATAATGTTCAACTAAAAAATTAATTGATTTTACCGCCATTTTATCACATTGAATTATTGCGTCAAAAATATTTTTATTATCTTTTTCAGGGTGAATTTTACTTATCATCGATTTATAGACTTCTGCCAATTGTGACAGAGAATCAACAACTTCCGCTATATAAGCCGGAAGTTTGGCATCATCTTTACCGCCCCAAAAACCTTCAATAAAACCAAGTTCCAATTCGTTGTAGCGTTTTTCGCAAACCTCAATCAAATCGGCTGTCGGCTCAATCCGTGGCAAAACAACACTGTTAGCCGAAACCAATTCAAACATTTCGTCCCATAGTCCCATAAAAAATTTGAAAAACAATTCGGCTTCGTTTTTTGTTTCTAAACGAGGAGCTTGGTTATTTTCCCAAAGAGAAGCTATAACATCTGTTGGACGCAGCTCAGTATTTGGACTGCATATTGCGCCGGCAAAACGCAGTTTAACCACGTCTAACGGTGTCGGGCAATTATAGTGTTCTAAAAATTTTTTAAATTTATCATCACCAATATATTTATTTTCGCTTTTCATTTTAATATTCTTCGTATATGATACCTTTCACTGAAAGTATAATTTAATGGAGTTTTTTAAATTGTCTAGTCTAAAATTAGTGATAAGCACGATATTTATGCTAAATTTATGCGGCTGCAGCCTTTTAAATCCCTATATAGACCGCCGCCGCAACCCTGGAACTCAAGACATATCCAGACTATACAGCGGTCCTTCAAAACCAGACGCGCCTGTGGTTTGCTACAACGGCCTGTGGAGCAGTGATGAAGACTTGCAAGAGCTCGCCACCGCCGAATGTGTCAAACACGGAACCGGAAACTACGCCGAATTTCAAGAAAAAACTCATCTGGACGGCAAATTATTGCTGCCTAGCCATGCTCATTATAAATGTGTAAACAAAAAAGGAATAGAAAATGAATCTTCAACCGGAAAATAAATTAAACGCCGATTTAACCGAAATCTTTAAAAAATTGGAGCTTGATACTAAATTTGCTGTGGTAAAAGTATCTGACCGCGCCGATTTAAGCGATTTTCAATGCAACGGAGCTTTAGCTCTGGCAAAAATTGCCCATAAAAATCCGCGTGAAATAGCTCAATCTATTGCCGAAGAACTGAAAAATTATCCGGAAATAGAAGCTGTTTCGGTTGACGGCCCTGGGTTTATAAACATTAAATTGACTAACGAATTTATAGCCGAAACCATGGATAAAATGGCGGCTGACGAGCGCTTAGGCTGCGGATTGACTGAAAATCCGCATAAAGTTGTTTTGGATTTCGGCGGTCCGAATGTGGCAAAAGAAATGCACGTCGGTCACCTGCGCTCCGGCGTTATCGGCGAAAGTATTCAGCGTATTGAACGCTTTGCCGGCAACAAAGTTATTTCAGACGTTCACTTGGGTGATTGGGGAACTCCGATGGGTATGATTTTGGCCGAAATTATACATCAAGACGGCGATTTATCCAAGGTAAATAATTATAATATTGAAGAAATTACCGTATTTTATAAAAAAGCCAATATCCGTTGCAAAGAAGATGAAGCCGCCAAAGAAACGGCTCGCAAAATCACCGCAGCTTTGCAAGAAGGTAATCCGGAATACCGCAAGGCTTGGCAGCATCTGCGCAGCGAGTCGGTAAACGCCATTAAAAAGAATTATGAACAGTTGGATGTGCATTTTGATTTGTGGTGGGGCGAAAGCGACGCTCACGAAACTTGCGGCGAGATTGTAAAACTGGCGCGTGAAAAAGGCATTTCCGAAGTTGATAACGGTGCCGAGATTATCCGTTTGGAAGAAGGCAATAAACCAAAACCGCCGGTAATTTTGATTAAATCTGACGGCGGCTACACCTATCACACCACCGATATTGCCACCATCAAAATGCGTGTTGACCAGCTGCAGGCTGAGGAAATTGTTTATTTTACCGACAGCCGCCAAGCCCTGCACTTTGAACAGGTGTTTGAAGGAGTGTCAAAACTTGGTATCGCGCCAAATGTTGAACTGGAGCATATTGTGTTTGGCACGGTCAACGGCGCCGATGGCAAGCCGTTTAAAACCCGTGACGGCGGCGTGATGAATTTGGAAACCTTGATAGAGATGTCTAAGGATAAAGTCCGCCAATCACTGCCAAAAGCCGGAGAAGTTGAAGGTTACGGCGAAGCGGAAATTGAAAAACTGGTTTCGCAAATTGCCGTTGCCGCCATCAAATTCCAAGATTTGAAAAACACTATTGCTTCAGGCTATGTCTTTGAGCTGGAAGACTTTGCCAAATTTGAAGGCAAAACCGGTCCGTACATTCAATATGCCATAGCCCGTATTAACTCTATTTTGCGCAAGGCAAAGACCAATAATCTGACCGCCGGCAAAGTTATTTTACAAGCCAATGAAGAGCGGGTTTTAGCTTTAAAACTGGCGCAGATAAACAGTGTGATTATGCGCGCCTTAAAAGACAAAGAGCCAAGCATTATCGCCGATTATGCCTACACTTTGGCGCAAACATTCAGCACATTTTACAACGCTTGCCCGATTATGTCAGCTGGCACACCGGAACTGGCTGCTTCACGTCTGAAAATGGCTAAGCTGGTGCGCGACGTTCTGACCTTAATGCTGTATTTGTTGGGTATTGAAGCACCGGAAGTTATGCTGAAAGCCGCAAATCAAGGAGAATAAAATGGAAAAAACATCAACACAAACGCCGGAAAAATTGCACGATGAAAATTATTGGCTGATGATTTTAGCCTATTTTGCCGCTTTTTTAATCGGCTTGGGAATTATCGCTTTGGTTGCCGCCAACTGGGAACAAATTCCAAACAATGTAAAACTCGGCGGCGCAATAGTTTTGATGATAGCCAACGCTTCTGCGGTGATACTATCTATGAAATTCAAAAAAAACATACTGACTCAGGTGCTGTGCGGAGTGTTTGCCGCTTTGATTATGGCGGTAATCGGACTGATTGGGCAAATATTCCAACTGCGTTCAGATGTCAGCGGAGCTTGCCTGTTATGGGCGCTATGCGCTTGGCCGCTGTTTTTAATCACGCCGCGCCTGCTCTGGCTTTGGATACCTTTGCTTTTTGTCGGAACAAAATCTTTTGCTATTTATAACACTTTTGTCGGAGATGTACTGCTGTCTGAAAGCGGTTGGAGTTATGCCACAGTAAATTACATTTACAGCTTGCTTGTTTTTTATGGCTTAATTTTTGCCTATGAACTTTGGATGCTTTACGCCAAACCAAGCAACAAAACCATTGAGCGTCCCTTAAAATTTTATTGCGGAACATTGCTGCTGTCGGCCGCTCCGCTAAGTTGCCGCCCCTTGATTACCAATGTTGCCTTTACTCAAATTCCGTGGTCAACTATTGCTCTGTCTTCTTACGGATATATTTTAGCGGCATTTCTTATTTATGCCTTAAACCGCAAACACCACAGAGTTAGCTTTATGCCTTGGTTTTTACTGGGATTTGTGGTTGAAAGCGTACTGTTGAAATTTAATATTTTACAAAACAATGTGGAATCTGTTTTGGCTCTGACCAGCTTGTTGCTGATGTGGGGTTACGCTTATTACCACAAAATGCCGCGTTTCAGATATTTGACTTTGTTTGCGCTGTTGGTCTGGTTCTTTGCCACTTTCAGCTGGGATGTGTTTAATCTTATTCCGTCTTTGCTTATTTGCGCGGCTTTGTCTGTTTACGCCTATCTGAACAATAGCCGCCGCTTGTTTAATGTGGCGGTGTTGGCGGCGGTTATCCGTCTGCTCTACTATTATGCCGACGCAAGCAATTTAACCTATTTGGGAATATATCTGATTGGCTCCGGCTTGCTGTTGCTGGCAACGATTTTTGCTCTGGTTAAATATGGTAAGTTATTGTGGGAGAAAAAACATGACTAAATTTGCTAAAATTTGCGCTGTTTTATTGTTTGTACCGGTTGTAATTTTGTCGGTGTATATGCTGCGGCTGACATATTTAGCCCATTTTGAAAAAGTAGAAATTGCGGTAAAAGGCTATGACCCTAAAGACTTTTTTTCCGGTTATTATGTCGCTCTGCAGCCGAATTGGCAAAAAACCGATTGCACTCAGTTTAAGGATAACGCTTGCCCTAAAAAAGAATTTGCCGAAGTTTATTCTTTTTATGTAAAAGAAGATACAGCCAAAAAGCTGGAAAAAGCCATTGCTGCTAAAAATGTGGTGCTGGAATTTTCATATCAATCCGGTTATAAACCGCTTATTACCGATTTGAAGATTGACGGCGTGTCTTATAAAGATTATCTGGAAGAAGAAAACTGAAAATACTTCTAGACAAATATAAAATTTTGGACTAAAATATGAGGCATAAAGTTTATCATTATGTCTCATTTAATTTTTTGACACATGAAAAGGTTATTATTTTTCTTATTTGCGGCTATAAGTATTTTTACTTTGAGCAGCTGCGGCAGTATAGGGATTGAGCTCATTGAGCCATATTCATACTACCCTGATGGGTATTACATTAATCCTTACGGCACGGTAATCTACTACAACGCTCCGGTTGTGACCAGATACTCCTACCCGCTGCCTCCGTATTACTATCATTATTAATGACAAAAACGCTTTCTTAATCTAAAGAAAGCGTTTTTTTAATCCCCAAAGCACTAAACCACAAAACTATTTTTATTTTTCAACCACTCAATAACTTCCGGCCGGCTCCAGCTGCCTTTCCCCCAATGAACGGAATATGTATCATCGGTTATCAGCGCCGCCTCAAACTTTGTATTGAACGGAAGCGGATAAAAATATTCCGGAATATAAATTCTTATATCTTTTAAGTTTTGCATACCTGTTTTACCGGCAACAAAACCATATTTAGCCAAACAAAAAACCGCTTGAAATAAGCGGTCGGAGAGTTCGAAAATCATATCACATTAAATGACTCTTTCAGCCTTTGAGCCAAGAGCTCTGAACATACGCTAAAAGCTCCCCGACCATATTGCTATAATCGGGAATATAATTTACTATCTATCTTCTTCAAAGATAGATTTTATAACGATGTTATATCCTAACACCGAATGTGATAAGAGCTTTCGACAGCTCCGTACCCAAAGGCACTGCATTCAATATAAAAAGAAATCTCACAAAAAGCAATGAAAAATAAAATAAATTAAAATTCTCAGATAACGTTTGTAAACATAAAAAGTTTTGTCTTTTATGATATAAGACCTCTTGGTAAAACGGTTGGTTATGCTTATTTAACACCATCGTCCATCAAATTAAGTGAATTACATAATAAAGATAAGATAGATTATAAGCGAAAACAAATATAAAAATATTTTTAGTGTATAACAAATCTCCATTTGGATATAATTACAATAACCCTATCCAACCAGCATATAATGGAAATAAAAAAATGATTTTAGCTATCATCCGATGATTACGCATATTACTTGTTCCAATCAGAAAAAATAATCCGGAAATAATTAAGCTATATTTACAGCTTTGAATATATAATTGTTGATTTTGATAGTTCCATGCACCAAGCATAGCTTCACTATTCCAAATAGGATCATTTACTGATGGAGGATTAAAATATTCATGCATTAACAACAAAAAAAATACAAAATCAAAAATAATATACCATTTGAAGTTCAATAAAAGCTTAATGATTTCTACCGCATAACTGATAAACTCTATGAGTTTTGTTTTTATAACCCCTTTTTCCATATTCTATTCCTTTTTGTATTTTTTACTAATAGTGGTATTTTTCCTCATCTTCATCATTATGATAATACATATTTTTCATTTTGTCAGCAAAAGAATTTATACCTTGTTTTAACGTTTTAAGACCATTTTTAGCAAAAAATTTACCTAAAGTGCTCCCAGCTGCTCTCCACATAGGAAGTTGTTCAATTTGCAAACCTATATTATTAGTCGCTCCGTTTACCGCTAAATTAGTCCAAAAATCATCCCAGTTTTCGATAATACCTTGAGCGTTGTATTGTGCTTGCAACTCGTTTTCGCATTTTTGCCGGGCAAAATGCAAGAATTGATTATTGTAAATTAAAAATAGAAAACGAACGATTGACAATAAAAAAGAGGATATATTTCATAAAATATCAAATACAAACGCCTCAAAAACAACTCTGGCTGTTTTTTTAATTTATATAGTGTCAATCACCCTAAAAAATACATAGTATCTTTCAATGCGTCAATATATTTGCAGGCTTCATCGCAACTGAATTCATATACATTTTTCTTTATAAAATCATAAAGTAGTTGCAATATGCTTACAATTTTGCTAAGACAAATTAAGTACATACATTAAGTACTTAGCACCCAAAAGGTGCGGAGCTGTCGAAAGCTCCTATCATTACCGGTGTTAGGATATAACATCGTCAGATTATCGGCTGTTTATGGCTGCCGATAGTAAAATATATCCCCGATGCATAGTAATATGGTTGGGGAGATTTTAGCGTATGTCCAAAGCATCTGAATGGCTTAAAGGCTAAAATAGTCATCTGTAATGATATGATTTTCGAACTCTCCGACCACCATTATGGTGGTTAGTTTTTTATTTATATAACAAAGTTCACGTCATAAGTTGGCGTATAGCAATATTATATATAATTATGTGTAAAATTTTTTAAGGAGATATAAATGGCAAAAGTTTTTATAACAGATTATGATTATCAGGCTGACATAAAAGTTTTTGTGACAGATTATGACTACAAAGCCGATTTACTATTCCATAAGGAAGAATACGACTACAATGCAAAAGGTGATGAAAAATGGTATTTTGTTGACAATGACTATCAGGCTACAATCAAAATATTTTTTGTAGATTACGATTATCAAGCAGACTTAAAAATTTTTCCGGTTGAATATGATTATCAAGCAAAATGGAATACACAACACCCCTTGCAAAATCGTTTAGACTAACATATTGCGTATATTTACTATACTTGGAGAAAATTAAATGAATAAAATTTTAGAAGTTTTTAAAATAATGTGTAAACACCATAAAACAGACATAAACAAAACAGAAGTGAAACAAATATTTAATCCGGCTCTTAGAGTTTGTCTCAAAAATGCCGACAGCAGTGACACTATTTCTCAAAGAATATGGTTGGAAAAAGCCGACAATTCCCAAACTGTTTTTTCAAAGCAAGAAAATAGCATCCAAAATATGGGCTATATAGGAAGTATGCAAATTGAAGAAACTTGGAAATTTTATTACCGCAACCTATACATCAGCAATTTGGGATATGTTGCACGTTTTGATGAAGAAGAAGCAAAAAAAATATTTGCCGATAAATTTGATGATTTAAAAAACGATGGCGTTATTTTCAAAAATCTGAATAATGAGCAGAAAAATTCCATAAAAAAACACATTGCCAATCCGTTTAACAACAGCAATGGCTCAATAGAAGTCTGCCTGCATGTTAATTATCTGGAAGAAATCAAAAATGGCGTAGATGTTCACATTATGGTGGCCGAAAGATTTTTGCAAAAACCGGAAGATTATAATAACGGCGGTTATGTTGTTCACCACATAGATAATAACTCATATAATAACAGCGTCACAAATCTGATATACTTAAAAAAAGAAACCCATACCGGAAAACAACACCAAATTTATCATCCTTTATCACACTAATTACTTGATATAATGTCAAACAATCTCTCCAACACAAATAATTTTGTATTGGATAGATTGCCTTGATATATACAAAAAATCAGACAAGCAAATTAATATTTCTCGGATAATATCCACCACAGCTATAATATAAAATAATTTTTAGATTATAGCTGTGCCACGGAGTTCAAAAGAAACAGGTAAATCCCATCAGTCAAAAATTAACAAAGATATACAGAACAGAAGATATAAGACTTATTTATTTCAGATTGAACCATTCGTGTAATCATCTATTTTTGCTTAAAAAAAACACCTCACCATAGAGAGAGGTGGTTTTTTATTTTAGGGTTTATTGACAAGGTCTAAGCCCTTTTAAATGAGCTTCTACTTTAGCAATATCTGACGCCTTTTTGGCCTTACGAGCAAGTCTTTCGGCTTCCTCTCTTTTCGCTGCCTTCGCTTCTTCAGCGCGTTCTTCCGCTTCAAGTTCCTCCTTAGTTTTAGCTCCATACGCAATTAACAAATCTTGTACATGCGTATCGCTGGCCACTTTTATCAGAGGTTCATAATCGAATACAACGATTCGACCACAACAATATTCCCCAATATAACGTTTCCTTTTCACTTTTGTATTTGGGTCTAACCCTTTTTCCAAAAGCGAAATCAGCTTATCTACATCAGGCTCTGTGCAAATGCGGATAAGTTCTTTCTCTTTCAACTCTAACAGCGCTCCCCAAAAAAGGATAAAGACGATAAGAGAGAAGAAAATCAATAAAATCATCAATAAAATCATCAAGAAATTCATAATATAAAAGTTTTATTAAGTTTAAGTATATTATGAATAACCATATTGTTGCTAATAGTTTTACATAATAATACTTTTGTCAATTTTATAGTACTATTTTGGAGTTGTTTTGTAAAGCAATATTTGCTTATTTTTTTTACATTTCGTTCAGCATTTTTAATAATGTTTAGGTAAAATTGTGCACCGGCATAGTTATTAAATCAACGTATTTATTTAGTGCCACGGAGTGATAAAATCGTCAACAAACGAAAGAATTAGATTAAGAATATGATTATAAAAATGAGAAGATAGGTAATAACGCAAGCAAGCGTGAACAGCCAATTATTTTTGATTACAGCAATGCCCTAGAATAAAAAAATAGCAATTTTTAGAATTATATAACAACTAAAAAAGAGGATATATTTCGAAAAACATCAAACACCTAATGAATATAAATTTCTTTTATATTCATTAGGTGCCCCGAAATGAGAACAAAGCACCATAATTAGCTAGATTTATGATTTTGCACCAAATCAATCTGCCGCAATCATTCAATTCGGCAAATATAATTCCTTATTTGGTGTTGGCAATGAACTTTTACAAATAATATAAAAAACCTCAGTTTCAACATCATCAAAAAAATAAAGCAAGTGGCAAAAGAAGCGCGACATCACATTCATTTTGATATTTAGAAACAAAAATAAGTTTTCGCAAACGATAGCAACAATTCAGACAAACATCAAACACATCTATAAGGCAAAAGAACTTCACATATTATAGATGAGCCCCATTAAACAAAAATTACCTGAATAACGTTTATTATAACACTCTGAATTGTTTTGAGAAAAAGAAAAACTCCTGACTTTATCGAGGATAAAGTCAGGAGTTAAAATAAAACAAACAATA
>CAKQUE010000013.1 GCA_934277435.1 uncultured Alphaproteobacteria bacterium
AAGTTCGAGAACCTTTTAAAATGCCCACAAAAAAAACACTCCTGAAGAGTGGTTTTTATGGTGGGCGCTGCAAGACTCGAACTTGCGACCAGACCGTTATGAGCGGCCGGCTCTAACCAACTGAGCTAAGCGCCCTCCCTGATTAGCAACGTCACAATATGATAAGAATTTGCCTTAGTCAAGTATTATTTTGATTTTTTCAATTATTTTTACGTTTATTCTCTGGCTAAAATCAGATTATTGCGTTCTTTGATTAATTGCTGATAGCGAGCATATATTTCTGCTGAGTTTTCTGGTTGACTACTCATTAAAGTTGTACATTCTTTTAGTTCGCTATCAATTTGTTTTAATTGAATTTCTAATAAGCCGTTATCAATTTCAGCTTTTAGACTCGGCAATGTAGATTTTTGAGATTTATACATATTTATTTCCCACAAATCACCAATTTCAGCGGCAAAATTCAGCTTTAATTTTTCGATTAATTGTTCGCTGTCGAAATTTTCATCTTCTTGATGAATTTCTATGATTTCCGCCAAAACTTTAGCCATTCGCGTGTCATTAATTTCAAACGCCGTGAGTTTTTCTTCATATTTAT
The DNA here is from genome assembly GCA_934277435.1 of uncultured Alphaproteobacteria bacterium. GTDB lineage: Bacteria > Pseudomonadota > Alphaproteobacteria > RF32 > CAG-239 > RUG410. The sequence continues at coordinate 596 of CAKQUE010000013.1, forward strand.
CAATTAGTTCCGGATATAAAATCATTGCTGCAATAATCCCGCGGATAACCAAATCATTTAGAGGCGGCTTTTTAACAAAATGATAAACCGGTTCTGTTTCTTGTTTTTTACGGCGAGGGGTATATGTTTTTTTGGTAGAATCTTCTGCAGTTTGCGGCTCTGCGCTCGGATTGTTTTGAGCATTTTTATAAATAGAACCTTTGCCAAAAGTGTAATAAATTCGCCTTTTCATTTCTTGAGTATAATAGTTGCGAATTTGTTCATCTTTGATTTTAGCCACTTCCTCAAAAGTTTCTTTTTCAATTAAAGCTTTTTGTTCCGGCGTGTCGGTATCTTTATTCATTTTGCATTTGTGCCACAAAATATCAACCAAAGGTTTTGTTCGTTGCAAATATTGTTCAAACACCGGAGCGCCCAAGCTGTGCAGCAACTCATCTGGGTCTTTTTTTTCTTTTAAGAAAATGTAATTTACTGAATAACCGGCTTTTAATATTGGTAGCACACGGTCAATTGAGCGAATAGCGGCTTTAATTCCGGCGCCGTCACCGTCAAAGCAAAGAGTAGGGGTGTTACAAACCCTCCAGGCCTCAATAATTTGTTCTTCAGTTAATGCTGTTCCCAGCGGCGCCACTGCATAGTTAAAGTTAAAACTGTCCAGCGCAATCACATCCATATAGCCTTCACAAATAATCAGTCGTTTAGAACCATATGCCGGCTCACGAGCGTTGTTCATGTTGTATAGAATGCGGCGTTTGTTAAAAATAGGAGTTTCCGGAGAGTTGAGGTATTTGGGCTGACTGTTGTCCAAAATGCGCCCACCAAAAGCAATAACATTACCTTGCTTATCCATTATTGGAATCATTACTCTGTCGCGGAAAAAGTCATGCGGCGCACGATTTTTATCTTCTGGCACGGCAATCAATCCCAATTCGGCCATATCATGTTCTGATACGCCTTTAGAAGCTAACAAAGCTTTTAGACCGTTTCCGCTTGGAGCATAGCCTAGGCGAAACTTTTTTATGGTTTCTTCGCTTAAAGCGCGTTTATCTCTAAAATAGGCCAAACCTTGTGCGCCAACCGGCATTCTCAGGCATTTTTCAAAATAGGCGCAGGCAATATCCATAATTTCATATAAAGACTTGCGCTTGAGGCTCTGTTCTTGGCTTTCTTTAGACCAAGTCGGGAGCTGCATGCCAACTTTATCAGCTAATTTTTTAACAGCTTCAATAAACGGCAAGCCGTTGGCGTCCATTTCAAATTTTACAATATCTCCATGAGCTCCACAGCCAAAACAATGATAAAATCCCTTGCTTTCATTGACGGTGAATGATGGTGTTTTTTCGTGATGAAAAGGGCATAAGCCCAAATACTCACGCCCTCTTTTCGTCAGTTTTACCTTGTTTCCAACTACATCGGCAATCGATATACGACTACGCAACTCGTCTAGAAATTTTTGTAAATCATCATTCATCGTCGATAATAAATACTAAATTAAGCCAAAAACTTTTTAATAGCGGCTGATGCTGCTCCAAAGTCCATTTTACCGGCGTATTTAGCTTTTAAAGCGCCCATAACTTTACCCATATCGCGGATACCGGCAGCTCCGGTTTCGGCAATAGCGGCTTTGATTGCTTCATCAATTTCTGCAGCATCCATTTGCTTTGGCAAAAAACGATTAATAACTTCAATTTCTGCCTGTTCTTTTTCAGCCAAATCAGGACGATTGCTTTCTGTATAGATTTTAACAGATTCGTTTCTTTGTTTAATCATAGTTTGCATCATAGAAAGCAAATCGGCGTCGCTAGCTTTTTCCAAGCCTTTACCACGGGCTTCCACGTCTTTTTCTTTTTGACCGGCAATAATAAGACGTATTGCGCCGACTGTTTTCATATCTTTATTTTTCATAGCGTCTTTTAAGCTGTTTTGTAAATCTTCTCTTAACATTTTTATCTCCTTTATTATTCTTTATCAGAAAATTTCTTAGCTTTTTCTTTAGATTGCGGCTGAGCATTTTCATCAAAACTTAAAATAACTTTTTTCTCGTCCAAAGAGCTGTCAGGCAGCAAAATCCTGAACAATGCTTTAAAATTAGGTTCCAGTCTATCTAAAGTCAAGTTTTTTACAGCCTCAGCCTCAATAGAACCATCAAGATGCTGCAATGTAACTTTAATCGGTAAAACAATAGCTGTCATATCGCCGTCATTATAGACATTGCCGCTAATTTCGACATAGGCTTTGCCATCGTGTTCAATATTACGCGCCGATACATTTTGAAAGACTAAATTTTTACCTTTATACAAACTGTTGACACCTAGTTTATTATAAAAATTTTCTAGCTGTGGAATTGCCGACACCAACTCAAAGCGATTGGCATAACCAATATAAAGCGTGCAAACAAAAATAAATAAAAGAATGGAGCAATTTATCATAAATGGTGAAAAGAACATAAAAAACTTACGCTTAGCTCGTTCAATACGAGTGTCAGCGGATTCTTTTCCGCTAAACAATCCTTTAGTATCTTTGGATAAACGATTAAACATTTTTTCCAAATCATCATCTTGGGCTGCTTCTGTACTGATTATTTGTGGATTAATTTGCACTTTTGCCGGCTGCTCTGCTGTTTTAGATACAGCAGGGGCAATGGAAACAACATTTTCTTTTGGTTTTGCTTGCGGGCGTACAAACCAAATTTCGCCGCATTCGGCACATTTAAATTTTTTTCCGTCAGCTGGAATTTGATTTTCCGGAACCTGATAAACGGCATTACATTTTGGACAACTTATTAACATTCTAACCTCTTTTTTTTGCACTATATTCTAAAAATCTGCGGAATAAAAGAAAAAAAACATTTTATTAAATAGATTATTGATATATTCTAAATCAAAATTGGAGGAATGTAATGGAAAACAACCAATCAACTGTAACTCAACCGATTATAGATTTGCAAAATGTAGCTGTTGGTTATGATAATCGAGAAGATGTTTTGCAAAATATTTATTTTTCTCTGCTTCCGGGGTCATTTACTTTTGTGACCGGAAAAAGCGGTGCCGGCAAAACAACACTTTTAAATATGTTATATTTGATAAAAAAGCCGCGTAAGGGCGTTTTAAAGGTTTTTGGCAATAACATCAATTTTTCAAACCGAGATACCCTGGCGGGATTAAGACAAAAAATCGGCGTTGTTTTTCAGGATTTCCGTTTATTGGAACATTTAAGTGTGTTTGATAATATAGCTTTGCCGTTGCGTGTTCGCGGTATGGGTGAAAAAGAAATATATAAGCGGGTGACCGAATTGCTGCAGTGGGTAGAACTGAATAAAAGTATCTACAAGGTTTGCGCTTCGCTATCCGGCGGTGAAAAACAGCGTGTAGCTATTGCTCGTGCCGTTATCAATCGACCGGAAATTCTATTTGCTGACGAACCGACAGGCAGTGTTGATGCTGAAATTGCCAATAAATTAATGCGCTTGTTTGTGGAGCTAAACAAAGTCGGCACCACGGTTGTGATTGCCACCCACAATGAGCAATTAACTTCAAGTTACAACTATCCGCGTATTGCGCTGGCTAATGGTTCGGCAAAATTGTATCCAGCTTTAGGAAAAGTATGAGAGGAATGTTAAGCAATGAAAAGTGATTTAGTAACAGGCCGCCGTAATGAGATTAATACTGAAGATGACGATACTTCGGCATTTATGTACGTATTAACTTCAATCTATATGTATCTGTTTATTGTGGTGTTGGCGATTGTTATGGCTATTAACGCCATGGCCGACAACTGGAAAAAAGATATTATGGGTTCGGTTACAGTTCAGATTATTCCTATTGAAGATGAAAACAAGCATATAGATGAAGCAAAAACGCTGGAACAACAAAATAAAGTGCTGCAATATATGGAAAATTTATCTGATGTTGAAAGTGTCAGAGCTTTAGACGCACAAACAGTCGAAAAGCTGATGACGCCATGGCTGGGAAATAAAGTCGATATTTCGTCTTTGCCAATTCCGGTGCTGCTTGATGTCAAACTAAAACCAAACACGGAACTAAATTATGATGAGGTCACCAGAGGACTGCGTCAGGTTGCCGAAAACGCCTCCATTGACAATCATCGTCTTTGGCTGAATAGATTGATAAAATTTGCCTCATCGCTTAAAAATATTGCTTTATCTGTGTTGTTAATGGTTGTTGCCATCTGCGCTTTTTCTATTTATTATTCGACTCGCACCAGTTTGGGTATAAATCTGAATACCATAGAAATTTTGCATATTATCGGTGCTAAGGACGACTATATAGCCAAACAATATGCCCGCAATTTTGCCAAGATTGGCTTTTTTTCGGGAATTATCGGTTTGATGGCTGCCGTACCATGCATAATTTTAGTCGGTAAGTATGGAATTTCTACCGGAAGCGGCTTGATAAAAGGCGCTCAGCTTTCAACGTTTGCTTGGTGTTTGATTATGATAACGCCGTTGTTTTCTTCTTTATATGCAATGGTGACTTCATATTGGACTGTCAGAAAGTCTTTGGAGAAAATGGTTTAATGAAACGCTGGATTTTATATGGAATAATAAGCGCGTTTTTGGCGTGGTTCGGAGGGTTTATCTGGTTTGCTCATTATATAAACTCTTATGATATTGACACCCATACCAAAACAGACGCCATTATTGTCTTAACCGGAGGCCGCAATCGTATTTCGGAAGGTATTAGGCTTTTGAACGATAATTTGGCGGACAAGCTTTTTATTTCTGGAGTTCCTGCCGATATTTCGATAAAACAAATAGAAAAACAAGCCAACATCACCGCTGATGATGAAAATAAAATAGAGCTGGGCCGCAAAGCTAAAAATACATTGGAAAACGCCATAGAAACAGAAGAGTGGATTAAGAAGAATAATATAAAATCTATCCGCTTGGTGACTTCGAGCTATCATATTCCGCGCAGCCTGCAAGAATTTATTATTTATGTGACTAAGGGAAACGATTTGGAAGTTATACTAAATCCTATTTATTCGCCGAATGTCAATCACAATTGGTGGAAAAGCTGGGGAACATTCCGGCTGCTGATAATGGAATATAACAAGTTTTTGGTGGTGTATCTTTGCCGGCATTTACATATTTATTAAGGAGAAAACAATATGCTGTTTATTCGTTCTTTATTGACTAATATTTTCTTTTTCGGAACTTTGGGAGTAGGGTGTGTAATTCAGCTGCCCTTGGCTCTGTTGCCGCAAAAAGTGACTATATTTTATTGGGATAAAGTAGTGATGCCGGTGGCTTTGTTTTGGGTACGCCTGTTCGGCGGTATAAAACTTGAGGTTCGCGGCGTTGAAAATATCCGTCATCATGATGTTTTATACGCCTGCAAGCATGAATCCGCTTTGGAAACTTATTCTTTTACACAATTTTCACCAACAACCACCTATATTTTAAAACGAGAGTTAATCTTTTTACCGTTCTTTGGCTGGGCGCAATATTTTTATGGTATGATTCCGGTCAATCGTAAAGGCGGAGCCAGCGCCATGAAACATATGCTGACCGAGGTTAAAAAGAAAACCGATGCCGGACGTCCGGTTGTCATCTTTCCTGAGGGAACACGTTGCCAGCCTGGGACAACAAAAGGCTATAAGTCAGGTATTTTTTTCTTGGGTGAAAATTTGGATTTGCCGATTGTTCCAGTGGCTATAAACACAGGTTTATTTTGGGCTAAAAATTCGTTCTATCGCTATCCGGGGACAGCGGTATTTGAATTTTTACCGCCAATCAGCGCTAAGGGCAAAACTAAAGAAGAATTTATGACTGAGCTGCAGACGGTTATTGAAAATAAGTGTCGCGAACTAAACGCTGAAGCTGTTAAAAAATATCCTTATGTGGCTAAAATGATGGCGGCTCACAAGGAGTGATATATGTTTAAAATAGGTAAAAAAATACTAAAATTTTTACGCGCTTTATGTACTGTTACAGGTTGTATATGCTTGGTATTTTTGGTTGGATTGTCAATATATGGAATAGTTAATCGATATCCGGCGGCCATAGAAAAAAACACTTATTTGGTTATTGATTTCAATCAGCAGACTATCTCGGAAAATGAAAATTCTACCTTGTTAGAAGAATTAGCCGACGAGCAACCGTTATCTTTCACTAAGTTGCTGCAGTCAATTGAATATGCTTCGGAAGATGAAAATATTACCGGTTTGGTGGCAAAAATAAATACTTTAGGGCTCGAACCGGCTCAGGTGCAGGATATAGCGCGCGCCGTTGCTATTTTTAAAGCGGCAAACAAAAAAACAGTTGTTTTTTCACAAGGATTTGGACCATTCGGCCATGGCAATATGGAATATTATTTGGCGTCGTTCTTTGATAAAATCTATATGCAGCCGCATACTTATATTGGTTTAACCGGTATAGAGATAGAAGTCCCGTTTTTTAAGGATATATTGAATAAAATAGGCGTTTCGCCGGAATTTTATGCTCGATATGAATATAAAAACGCTATGGCGTCATTGACAGATAATAAAATGTCCGCGGCCTATAATGAAGAAATGCGCGGGCTAGGGAAAAGTCTTATGAGCGAGATTGAGGCAGATATTACAAATAACCGTAAAATCAGCGAGCCTCTGAAAAATATTATAAACCAAGCACCTCTTACCATAGAACAAGGCTTGAAATTTAATTTGATAGACGGCGTTATGTATGCTCAAGAATTAGATAAGCTTTTGAAAGATAATGGCGCAAAGCATTTTGTCGGCATAAAGGATTATGCGGCCGGTTTATATCCTAATGACGGAAATTTGCCGACAATCGCAGTGTTAAACCTCAATGGAGAAATTGTTGACGGCAAGAGCGAAAATAGTTTGCGCCAAAATAATATAATCGGCAGTCAAAATGTGGTTGAAGATATTGAAAAAATAAAAAAATTGGACGACTTGAAAGCGGTTGTGGTGAATATTAACAGCCCAGGAGGAAGCTATAATGCTTCTGATGAAATATATTTTGCTTTACAACAGCTGAAAAAAGAAACCAAAGTGCCTTTGATTGTTTCACAATCGGCGTATGCTGCGTCTGGCGGTTACTTTATTTCTTTGGCCGGAGATTATATTTTGGCCGAGCCAATGACTATAACCGGTTCAATCGGAGTTTTGGGCGGTAAAATGGTACTCGAAAAACTGTGGCAAAAATTAGGAGTCAATTGGGAATATATAGCTTTGGGTAAAAATGCAGGCATTTTGAGCGCCAATAAACCGTTTAGTCAAGCCGAAAAAAAGATTTTTAATAATTCGCTTGATGAAGTTTATCGGGATTTTACTTCTAAAGTGGTTGAAAACCGCAAGCTGACAAAACCGATTGATAAAGTGGCCAGAGGACGCGTTTGGACCGGACGTCAGGCTTTGTCATTGGGGCTTATTGATGAACTTGGGGGATATTCCAATGCTTTGAACAAGGCTATTGAAATGGGAAAAATAGCTCAAAATCAAAATATTAAGATAGTTTCTTTTCCTAAAGCAAAAAGTTTTAGCGAAAAGATGGGAGATTTAATAGCAAATACAGGAAGTATACAAACTGAAAAGTTGATTGAAGAAAGCGGTGTTGATATCACGAATTTAAAACTTTTCAAACGCTTACAATATGATACTGTATTACTACCATTTAAAATAAATATGTAAAAAAGAGGTAAAAAAACAATGGCTATAGATACTGAAACCGTCAAGAGAGTGGCCTTTCTCTCTCGTCTAAAGATTGATGATGCCAAAATAGAGGCAACAGAAAAAGAATTTAATAAAATTTTATCTTGGATAGAAGAGCTAAACGAAGTTAACACAGATAATGTAGAACCCTTAATTTCTGTGAATGACACAACATTACGTCTGCGTGATGATGAAATTACGGACGGAAATTATCAAGAGGCTGTTTTGAAAAACGCGCCGGATAAAGAATATGATTATTTTGCCGTACCAAAGGTTGTGGAGTAAAACAATGAAAGAAATCACAAAATTAACTATTCATGAAACACTTGACGGATTAAAAAATAAGAAGTTTACAGCTGTTGAATTAACACAAGCTTACCTTGAAAATATGGCCGCAGGCAAACGCTATAACGCCTATGTGACCGAATGCGCCGATAAAGCTTTGGCTCAGGCTGTTGAAGCAGACAAACATTATGCCGCCGGAGATAATCGTCCGTTAGAAGGTATTCCTCTTGGTGTCAAAGATTTGTTCTGCACCAAAGACATTCGCACCACGGCTTGTTCTCATATTTTAGACAATTTTATTCCGCCTTATGAATCTACCGTAACATCTAAATTGCTGAATGACGGAGCAGTTTTTTTAGGTAAATTGAATATGGACGAGTTTGCCATGGGCGGCAGCAATGAAACCAGCTGTTTTGGTCCGGTTATAAACCCGTGGAGCAAAAATATTGATTTGGTTCCAGGTGGTTCTTCCGGCGGTTCGGCGGCAGCAGTCGCAGCAAATATGTGCGCCGGAGCTACGGCAACTGACACCGGAGGTTCAATCCGCGAACCAGCTGCATTTTGCGGCTGCACCGGTATAAAACCGACTTATGGACGTTGTTCTCGCTATGGAATTATGGCTTTTGCGTCATCTTTAGACCAAGCCGGACCAATAGCCAAAGATGTTAAGGATTGTGCTATTTTGCTAAATAGCATGGCTGGTTTTGATGCCAAGGATTCTACTTCTTGTGATATAAAAGTACCTGATTTTACAAGTTTTCTGAACCAAGATATCAAAGGTTTGAAAGTTGGTTTGCCTAAAGAGTATCGTCCGGAAGGTTTGAATTCAGAAGTTTGCGCATATTGGGATAAAGCTGCGGAATATCTAAAAGCTCGCGGCGCCGAAGTGGTTGAAATTTCTTTACCTCACACAAAATATGCTTTGGCAACATACTATGTTTTGGCACCGGCCGAAGCATCTTCAAACTTGGCACGTTATGACGGTATTCGCTATGGCTTGCGCAAAGAAGGTGAAACCTTGGATAAGCTGTATATAAACACCCGCACCGAAGGCTTTGGCGCCGAAGTTAAACGTCGTATTATGATTGGTACTTATGTTCTATCGGCCGGTTATTATGACGCGTATTATATCAAGGCTCAAAAAATGCGCCGTTTAATTCACGATGACTTTATCAATGCGTTTAACAAGTGCGATGTTATATTGACCCCGACATCACCGATAACCGCTTTTCCAATTGGCGATGAGAATATGGTAAATAATCCGATTAATATGTATTTTAACGATGTGTTTACTGTTTCGGTTAACTTGGCTGGTTTGCCGGCGTTGAGCTTGCCGATAGGTCTTTCTGAAAATGGTCTGCCTTATGGTATGCAGTTGATTGGCAAACCGTTTGATGAAGGCACAATATTCAACGTTGCGGCAAAAATTGAAGCAGATGCAAAGTTTGAAAGGAAATAAAATGGCAGAATATATTATCGAAACGGCTAAAGGCAAATGGGAAGTTGTTGTGGGTTTGGAAATCCATTGCCAGATTATTTCTAAGTCTAAGATATTCAGCGGAGCGTCAACTGAATTTGGCGATGATCCAAATGTTAATGTGTCTTTTGTTGACGCCGGTATGCCGGGGATGCTTCCGACTTTGAACAAACAATGCGTGCATCAGGCCGTTAAGACCGGCTTGGGACTAAACGCCAAAATCAATAAATATTCCGAGTTTTCGCGTAAAAACTATTTTTATGCCGATTTGCCGAGTGGATATCAAATCACGCAGTTTCGTTTTCCGATTGTGGGCGAGGGCAGTATCCGCATTGATTTGAGCGACGGCAGCTCTAAAATGATTGGTATTGAGCGTATGCACATTGAACAAGACGCCGGAAAATCTATTCATGATTTGAGCCCGCATAAGAGTTTTATTGACTTAAACCGCGCTGGCGTCGGATTGATGGAAATTGTGACCAAGCCAGATTTTAGAGCACCGGAAGAAGCTGGAGCGTTTTTGCGTAAACTACGTTCAATTTTGCGTTATTTGGGTACTTGCGACGGTAATATGGACGAAGGTTCTATGCGCTGCGATGTAAATGTTTCTGTCCGTCCGTATGGTACAAACGAGCTGCGTACACGTTGCGAAATGAAAAACGTAAATAGCGTTAAGTTTGTTATGCAAGCTATTGAAAATGAAGCAAAACGCCATGTGGAAGTTTATGAAAACGGTGGCGATATCTGTCAGGAAACCCGTCAGTTTGATCCAACTACCGGACAAACAAAAGTTATGCGTAAAAAAGAATTTGCTCATGACTACCGCTATTTTCCGGAACCGGATTTACCTCCGTTGGTTTTGAGTGATGAATACATCGAACAAATCAAAAAAGAAATGGTGGAACTTCCTGATGCTAAAAAACAGCGTTTTGTTGATACTATGGGGCTAACACCTTATGATGCCTCTGTTTTGTGTGAAAATAAAGAGGTTGCCGATTTCTTTGAGCAAGCGGCTGCCGGTCACGACGCTAAAAAAGTAGCAAACTGGATGATGAGCGACTTTTTTGCTATGCTGAACAAAAAGAAATTGGATATTCTTCACAGTCCGGTAAGCGCCGAAAATCTTGGCAAATTGGTAGAACTTATCAGTAAAGAAGTTATTTCTGGTAAAATCGCCAAAGATGTTTTTGAAATTATGAGCGAAACCGGTGAAAATCCTGAAAAGATTGTTGAAGAAAAAGGCTTGAAACAGGTAACTGATACGGCAGCGATTGAAGCTATTATTGCTGAGGTAATCGCTTCTAATCCAGCCAATGTAGAAGCTTATAAAAATGGTAAAACAAATTTAGCCGGCTGGTTTGTCGGCCAAACCTTGAAAATGTCACAAGGCAAGGCTAATCCAGCTATTGTAAACAAACTGGTAAGAGAAAAGTTAGATAATTAATGTTTATGAATGATTTAAATTCTGAGGCTCCGATACAACAAAATACGGCAGCACCTCTCTATCACGATACCAGCGGCCGATTTTCTCGCAAAGGAAAGCCGGTGGTAGTGAATGAAAAAACACAAGCATTTTTTGATAATGCTTTAATTGTGCTGTTTGTAACCTTTTTATTGTCCTCAGATTTTATTTTATTCTCCGGTTCCGGAAATGTTGAAGTTTTCCGCAACTCAATATTTCCTATTCCGGAAGTATCATTCATTATTTTATTGTTTTTAGTTTTTTCTTCTTTGATTGTTTACTTTCTGCGTAATTGCAAAATTGCTAAAAACATGTTTGCCTCGTTGATATCTTTTGGTTTGGTTTTTGTGCTCTATCGCCAATTTTCGACAATCCAGCAAATTATGGCAATAGGTGATACGCGAATTCCGGTTTATGTTGCTCTTGGTTTAGGATTTGCCATTATTTGCTATGGAATTTTGAACTATGGCAACTTTTTTGTTCGATTGCTTTTATTGGTTGCGGCCGGAACGCTGTTTGTTCATGTTTACATTGCTTATATCGGACATCATAATCAGCCGGAATTTTTAGAATCTTATAATTCGCAAAAAAAAGGCGAAGGAGCCGAAGAAAAATTTGTATATTTCTTTTTACCTAACTTATCTTCATACTCGTATATGGCAATGGATAAATCACCAACAGCGTTCAAAACACGTAAAATTATAAACGGATTTTATCAAAAAAATAAATTTATGGTCTATCCAAAAGCCTTTGCTCCGGAAGAAAGCTTTTTGCAGAATATGGTCAGAGCTTTGAATCCTGAATCTAAAGAAGCTAGCAAAACGCATATTTTGAAAACTCGTTTATTATCCGAGTATTGGCGTTTTTATAACATTCGTCACGAATATATAAATTTGAAAGATAATAGTTTATATGACTATTTCAAACAAAAAGGCTATATGATATCGGCTTATAAGTCTCGTGATTTTGATATGTGTCATAAAAACCATGAAATTAATGTTGATCGCTGCATAGAAAAAGTAAACCAGCCGGTGAATATTTATGATATAAAATTATCTAAAATGTCAAAAGTTAATATTTTGCTGATGGAATGGATAGCCAGTATGCGGATTATTAACAATATGACCTCTATTTTTTCATTTATGTCAAAATTTGTTAACTTGCAGCAAACACCGATGGTTGGTATTGATTACAGCAATTTGTATGTTGTAAACTCGACCAAAACATTTAACATTTTACTACAAAACATTTTAGAAGATAAAGGCAAGCAAGCTTATTTTGTATTTGTAGATTTGCCGTCAAATATGTATATTTATGATGAATATTGCCAAATAAAACCGATTGACAAATGGTATGATATTTCTAATTTGCCTTGGATTAAAAATGATTTAACCGAAAAACGCAGTAAGGCTTATATGCAGCAAACCCGCTGTTTGTATGGAGAACTTGAATATTTTATGCAGCAGCTGCAAGAACATAATTTGCTGAAAAACACAACCATTATTCTGCAGGGAACTTCCAGTGTTAACGGTTTCAGCAGCGAAAGAGATGATGACTTTAGTACGGACTTTATGGCTAACCGTTTAGTTAATCTGGCAATATATGAGGGAAAAAATCCCAAACATAATATAGATTGGCGTTTTTGTGATACCAATCAGTTGGTTGACTCTTATTTGAGCGGAAAAAATAAATGTCCTAAATTGCAAAAAATGAAAGTTCATGACACCATTGTAAAAAATATTGATAATAAAATAGGCTATTTGGCTGCAGATATGAAAATGAATGCGCAAAAAGAATTTGAAGAATGGTACAAACATTGGGAAAGTGCTAATCAAGAAAAAATTTCTGTTAATATCAAAAAGTTATCGGATTTAGTTTTGTTGAAAGAAAAAAGTGAAAATATGCAAAATGATAGCTTTAGCGATGAATATTTTGGATTATAGCTTTAATGAAATGGGCAGAAAAAATATCGATTTTCAAAAAAAATAAAAGAGCTTATTGTTCTTTTCTGCTGTTGATTTTTATTTTTGTGCTATCTTTATTTTCAGAATTAATATCTAATGATAAGCCATTGATTGTAAAATATAAAAACGAATTATATTTTCCTGTGTTTCATAATTACAGCGATGAGTTTTGGGGTGGAGATTTTCCAACAGCTGCCAATTACAGCGACAGCTTGATACAAAATAATATCAAACAAAACGGCTGGTTGATTATGCCGCCGATACCATACTCATTTAATACGGTTGACTACTATCTTGACAGCGCCACTCCGTCAGCTCCTAGCAAAAAACATTGGCTGGGAACAGATGAAGAAGGACGAGATGTTTTGGCGCGCATTTTGTATGGTATTAGGTTATCTTTGATTTTTGCCTTGGTTCTAACTTTTATTTCCTCGGCTATCGGGATATTTGTCGGCGCAGTGCAGGGGTATTTTGGCGGAAAAACGGATATTATTTTGCAAAGATTTATTGAAATTTGGGATTCTTTACCGCAATTATTTATTTTAATCATCATCGCCAGTGTATTTTTGCCAACCTTTTTAAGCTTGCTAGTCATTTTATTGCTTTTTTCTTGGACTGGTTTAACCGGAATGGTTAGAGCCGAATTTTTGCGGTTGCGAAATTTTGAATATGTAAAAGCGGCTCAAGTTCTTGGAGTTGGCAACTTTCGCATTATGTTTAGGCATATTTTGCCCAACGCTCTGGTAACATCAATAACTTTTATTCCTTTTATTATGGCTGAGGCAATAACTTCTTTGAGCGCTCTAGATTTTTTGGGACTTGGATTGTCGCAGGATTATCCATCGTTAGGAGATTTAGTGCGACAGGGAAAAGATAATTTGCAAGCGCCTTGGATAGGCATCAGCATTTTTGTAGTATTGTCGGGATTACTTTCAATGTTGATATTTATCGGCGAAGGTGTTCGCGACGTGTTTGATACAAGGAAGAATGGCTAATGGATATCTTAGAAATCAAACACTTATCTTTATCTTTTAAACGAAATAATCAAGAAGATTTTAAGGCTGTAAAAGATGTAAGTTTCAAAGTTGAGCAGGGGGAAATACTCGGAATTGTAGGAGAATCCGGCTCGGGGAAATCTGTTACAGCTTTATCAATTTTGGGGTTGCTGCCATATCCAAAAGCCTACCATACTAAGGAATCATCTATAATTTTTAATCAGCAAGAACTCATTGGATTAGCTGAAAAGGACTTCAGGCAAATTCGCGGCAATAAAATATCCTTTATTTTTCAAGAGCCGATGTCATCACTGAATCCTTTGCATAAAATTGGGGCGCAAATAGCAGAAAGCTTAAAAATACATCAAAATTTGAGCCGAGAACAAATAAAAAAACGGACATTAGAGCTGCTGCAACTGGTAAAAATTCCTGAGCCTGAGCAAAAAATAAATGCTTATCCGTTTGAGCTTTCCGGCGGACAGCGACAAAGAGTTATGATAGCCATGGCAATTGCCAATAATCCGCAGATTTTGATTGCTGATGAGCCGACAACAGCCCTTGACGTCACAATTCAAGAGCAAATAATTGATTTGTTGCTAGAATTAAAACACAAGCTGAATATGTCTATTATTTTTATTAGTCATAATTTGCGTTTGGTTCATAAAATTGCCGACCATATTGCCGTTATGTATCGAGGCGAATTATTAGAATACGGACCAGCGAAACAGGTTTTTGAACAGCCGAAATCAGATTACACTAAAAAATTAATATCATCTAATTTATTATTGAATTTACGACATAAAAATGATTCTAAGATTTTGTTAGAAGTTCAAAACATAGAAGTTGATTTTCCGCGTAAAAAAAATATTTTTGGTCGGATTATTGCCGATTTTAAGGCTGTAGATAAAGTTAGTTTTAGTTTAAGGCAAGGGGAAACTTTGGGTATTGTCGGCGAGTCCGGTTCGGGTAAAACATCATTGGCTTTATCTATGGTTAACTTATTGAAACATAAAGGAAATGTCAAAATAATTAGCGGCAATAAAACTGAAATTCTACAAAAATTCAGTAAAGATTTACAAATTGTTTTTCAAGATCCGTATAATTCGCTGAATCCGCGTATGACCATTAAACAGATAATAGAAGAAGGTTTGACTGTTCATTTCAAAAAACTTAATGAAAATGAAAAATTAGCACAAATAAAAGCAATCTTAAAAGAAGTTAACCTTGATGAAAATATTATGGATAAGTATCCGCATGAATTTTCTGGCGGACAGCGGCAAAGAATTGCGCTGGCACGGGCTTTGATTTTACAGCCAAAAATTATTATTTTAGATGAGCCGACATCAGCGTTAGATGTGACTGTGCAGGCGCAAATTGTGGAACTTTTGAAAAGTCTGCAAAAAAAATATAATATATCCTATATTTTTATTTCTCATGATATGAATGCCGTACGCGCTGTGTCGCACCAAATTATGGTAATGAAAGATGGTAAAGTTATTGAACAAGGCCCAACAAAGCAGATATTTGAACAGCCGCAACAACCATACACGCAGCAGCTTATTCAAGCATCGTTGCTGTAAAATTATAGCTTAATTTAGTTAATATTGGCTTTTTGATATCTTAAAGTATACATAATAGACATTATGCGACAGCTCAGTTAAAACAAAACATAATAATTACTTCCTAGATAGCATTGTTAATAGAAAATTCAACTATTTTATGCCTAAATTAATTTTTTTCCTTTCATAATGCGCTATCTAGAAACTAAATCACAAGAATTCAAAGCAATAATAAATAACCACAAAGATATCCAAAATAAACGATTATAAATTCTTCTTAAAATTTCTTCAACACTCATTAGAATAACTCTGCAGAAACACCATTGCCAATACCTAAATCATGCTTAAAAGCCCTCTTAATATCATACCAATTACGACCTATTGCTGATTGAGGTTTATTTACTAAATCATTAATTTTAGCATTTGTCAAGCCTAAATTTGCACCAAGCGCAGTAATCTGAGCGCGAGTAAGTGCATCTTCACGGTTAGCACTACGCTCAGCAAGAGACAAGCGCTGCCTTGCTAAATCATTCTCTATAGCTTGATTAGTCACCCGTTGATGCTGTTCAGCTAGTGCAAGTTGAAGTTGCGCACGTTGCATCCGATTATCAACCGGCTTATAATGACCAGCGTCATAAGTGGCTGGCGATAACTCCGGAACATTACCGGAAGTATTAGACTGACCGTAAATTAAATTTTTATTCAATCCGGCAGCCTCATAACGTTTCATCTGTTCAGCTGGGCTATCATACTGATTTTTCAAATTCCACATCTGTAAATTTTGCTGAAAAGCTTGATTATTCAATGCAGATTGTTGAGAAGCGTTATATTTAGCCATGTCTTTTTGCATTGCCTGATTATATTGACTTTGTGCAACATCACCAAGCAAACCACCAAAAGAACCTAAACCGGTTGCGCCTAAACTAGTACCACCAGTCATAAAAGCTAATCCAGCTTGAGTACCTAGATTTAAGGCACTTTTTGTAGACATTCCTGTAAGTTTCTTAAACCATCCCATTTTTTATCTCCTAAAAAATAACGTTTTTTCAGTGAGATGTCAGTCCGCACTAATAAACAAGTAATAAGTGCGGACCGTCATCCGTCTAGCTCTACCTCGGCAAGTTTCGCACTAGGTGTCTACACAAGCACGAAAAATCGCCTACAGAGCCTATTTTTTTACTGCTGAGAGCCGTCGTCATCCGCTGCGCTACTTCCTCCTTGCTCTTCGCCGTTGTTGCTTTCCTCTGCTGATTTTTCGCTATTGTTTGAACCATTTGCGAAATCATTGCCGACGGCTTGCGCCGGATGACTGTCCAAATAGCACTCTAAGTCCATTTGTGTTTCCATGACATCATCGCAATTTTCATCGTACAAATCAGACGGCAAATCTTTATCAAGGGCTTTATCAGCAAGTTCATGGTCAGGAGTACCATACTCATTGCCAATAATACCAGAATTTCTCAAATAACGATTAATCACCTCAGAAATAGGCTCAAAATCTTCTAAACGACACAAATCTTCACCAGGGTCCTTGTTTATACCTTCATCAGGGTCAACATTTGAAATCGTTTTCCATGGCAAAACCTCGCCAGTGTATTTATTCGTTCTATTCATCTTATACTCCTCTATTTATGATCAATTAATCCTTGGTCACCACGTTTCGGTAACGGTCTATATGCTTTAGCAATAGTCTTTACATCAACTAAAAAATGATCAGTATTTTCTGTTGCAAAAGGTCGGTCTATCTGTTCAACTTGAATGAAATTTTTATTCAAAGCAGGTTGAGAAGCAAATTTACGGCACCAAGTCCAATAATCTAATGAACCTCTAAATTGACCAGCAACACGAGAATACATTTGTCTATACTCATCGTAAATATTACGATAACCAAGAGGTTGCATATCGGTATTTGTACCAGTCCACATTACTTCACCTTTGTACACAGCATCCATAATAGTATGAGAAAGTACAGGTAAACCAAATTCTTCCGGAGTACGCTTTAAATCTTCTCTAGGCGCACCTTGAGAGTACATAGCACGAGGAACGATAGACAATACACGAACAATACAGCCATGCTCTTCAAATGTCTTAGTACGTGGCGCTGTAGCAAATACAGAAAAACCGTGACCGGACATATTACCTTGAGGTGATGTGCTATCAGTTGAAGAAGTCTGAAGAACTTCAGATACATTAAAATATGACTTAGAACCGCCTAAAAATTCAGAACGTTGTAAACGAGCGTCAGAGCAACGTACACCATAATGAGTAAGCAACCATTCAGGAGTACGAGAACCTCCACGCATATCCATTAACAACTTCATGTTAAGCTGCCAAGCCATGCGAAAATCAGACGGCTTTACACCAACAGCACTAGTTAAATCAACCTGAATAGCGCCAGGATTAAGGGTTAAAGTTTCGTTTTTCTGCCATTGAGTACCGGTAAAGCCAGAAATATCAGGAGCGGAAGAAGTTGTTGCAGGTATTAAAACACCAGTAGCACCGGAAGTACGACCAAGCAACCAGTTATTTGCCTTATCATCTGACTCCCATTTAAGAGGAGCACTATCACCTAGCGGTAAACGAACCTCAGGACCACGCTGTTTTTCAGGAAATGCACCTGTAAACCTGTCTTTAGGCCAGTTAACATTAAACAATTCCGTTGAAGTAGTAGTATCGGCACCGTCATCGGTTGACAATGGAACTTCTGAAAGCTCTTCAATGTTCATATTCTGAAACCAATCACGGACAACTTTTTGATAAGCACGAATTTTAAAAGCTGTACTAGTAAAAGGAACACCAAGCGGATAACCTAAATAATCACCTAATGAGCCTTCAATCCATGTTTTAGTGATTGTTGGAATAGCCGAAGTTGTCAAAGTACCATCATCATTTTCTTTCGGTATCATGTAACCCTCATAGAAATGTGGCCATACAATACGATATGGAACGAAAAATTCATGAAGTCTAACGATAACTTCACCAAAAGCAGGTGACAATAAAGCCATCATTCTAGCCATAGGAATTGACCTAATTTTCCAAGTATCACCAGGAAGAACTGGAATAACATCAAACGGTATTAATTTACCCATTTTACAAGTAAAAAGATTGTCGTACTTGTACGAAAACCTATTTCTTTTATCAAAGTTTGCTATCTTCATTAGACACCTCATCAATAGTAGATTCTATTTCTTTATTAATATTATCAATCTCAGCTTGATAAGTCTTAAGCATACCTAAAACAGTAGCGTAACGATACATTAAACCGCCTAGTTTATCCTTAAATTGACGCTTTTTATACTCATTTTCGTAAGCGTCTTTTAAAACTTCACCCATTTAATCCTCCATAATTTTGTTGAAATCATAACCTGACTGTTTAGCCTCATCAATCAACTTAGCTAAATCATCTCTCGCCTGAATTACTTGTTTATTCGTACGATTAAACTCAATAAAAAAGTTAATAATATCAATAACTTTCTTAATGATAGGCGGGATAATCGTACAATAATAAAGAAACGTTTTAAATTTTTGCATGTTTAATAATCCTTTCATAAAATTTTGAACTTTCCTCAGCTTGTCGCTGTTGTTCCAAATGGTCTTTTATTGACTTCTGCAAATCAGTAGATGACATCCACATATCAGAATAAACTTTTTCCAGATATTCCTGTCTTTTATCCATAAAATCATGATAAAAATCAGTATCCTTAAAATTGAGTTTTTCCTTATAGTAACGAGGCAATCCAGTTGCTTGTGAATTAACTAAACAATTACCATGTTTCAAAAATTCATCAGCGTATTTCTCCATATAGTCAAAACCAATTCCAGGCCTTCTAGACATAAGAGAAAACGGAGCAATAATACCTTTATCCTCATAATACTGTTTAGCTCCTTTACCCATTACTTTTTTAAGACAATAACCACCAATATAATTAGCAGAACCAATATCAACTTCACCAACATGGGACAATCCTAAATTCCAAGCTTTACACCTACACAAATAACCATCATCTTGCTTTTCAAAATGGTCAAAAATTCTATCATCTTGAGGATTAACTCCAAACAAAGCCAAATGATAATGAGGTCTTTTTGTAGTATCACCATACTCAGCACCACAGAAAAATCTGACTTTTTGAGGATATAACCACTGACGCAAGCGTTTCATAAACTTTTGAACATCATCTTTAACAAGTGTCGGTATACCATACGGTCCAATCGGTAAATTTTCATTGCTATAAGTCAAAGTGAGAAATGTACTAACTGGATACATACGACTTTCATGATAAATTCTAGTACCCCACATATGAGCGAAATTTTTCCGACAGTTTGCACAAATTCCGCAAGGCGTTTGAACATATTCACGAGTTCCCTTGATACGGCGTAAAACCGGATGAGTGCACTCCATTAAGTCAACATATATCCGCCGTCGGTCGGACGTGCAAAGTTAATAGATTTAACTCGTTTGCCTTTTTTAACCATACGACGAAAACCGCGCTTTTTTGCAGCACGGCGAACAATACGACGCAAATGACGTCTTAAAACCTTTTTACCAAATCTTGACATATTTTACTCCTTTTCAAGGAGCTTGTCGTATAATGCGGATTATGTTCAGTAAAAACTCAACATAATCCTGATGACATTATGCGACAAATGGTTATTATATAAAATATGTTCCAAAGATTTAACCGCCTCACAATAAATTAACCACCCCTAAGCCTCCAAATGATTTTGCATCAATAAATATTTTATAATCATTTAAAATTTAAGATAATTGAACAACCTTCACCGTCAGAACTGCCGCAAGTCTGGCATTCGGCGAACATCTGAGAAACATTTATTTGACTTAGGCATTTGCGATTTTTACCACAAAATTTACTGTCATAAAAAGAATCCCAACCGCTTTTAGTTCTATAAAATGCAAATTCCTCAATCATTTCCGACAGTGGAAAAATTAATTGTTTAATCGTCGCCACACAAAAATGATACGGATAGCTTTGCACTACTCTTCCGTCTGCACTATGTGAAATCGCTCGAGCCGGCATTCTTATTTCATAACCAATATGTTTATCATTACCATAAACACCAATAAATATCGTGTTATTCACATCATCAACCAAATAAATACCATTTTTGCGCCAATTATCAGGTTTAAGCCCTAAAGCGGCCACTTCTTCATTAATTAAATTCTTCCCTTCTGCCGGTTTTAGCCTATCTTTATATTGAACTAGACCTAAAATAACATCTCGATGAGATTCAACTGACTTGTTAATTTTATAATTTAACATAGCTTTGGAATATCCGGCAATACCGCCGACACTTAGTACACCGATAATAGCTAGCACCCCCAGCATTTCTATCATTGAGCGACCGCTGCACTGCCTGTTTTTAACATTTTTATTCATATTTCCAAACCTCCTAAAAACACAAAAAATAAAACCCGCTGCAAAGCGGGCGGATGTTCAGAAACCATAAAATAACAAATGGCTCGACTTATTTGGCCGAAACCTTATTCAGCCGACATCCGTCCAACGAACAGAAAATCGGCATAATTTTATATAGCCGCTATGCTAGAGCGACTGTTATTTTAAAGGGTTTCTGACGCCCTAAAAATGCTATTGCATTTTCAAAACAATAGTATTCGGAAAAAGATTTATTGTAAAGATATTTTTAGCTGCATACAAAAAACAGCCGCCTTATTTATAAGACGACTGTTTAATCAGATTATCCTTCTTTTTGGATTTGTTCATAAAGTTTTTCGAGTTCAGATAGATATTCTTTACCCAGATTCAAACCTTTCTGCCAAAAATCAGGCTTAGAAGCGTCAACGCCAAAATGCGCCAAGGCCTCGCGATAGTTTTCCACACCGCCGTTGCGCAGCATTTGCATATATTTTTCCGCAAATCCATCTATTGTATTGTTGAGATAAATCTCATACAGCGTGTTGACAACACAACAAGCAAAACAATATGAATAGACATAGAACGGATACTGGAAAAAGTGCAAAATACCAGCCCACATCGGTGCCAAATTAGAAGTGTCGACGCTTTCGCCTAAGTAGCCTTTCATATATTTCAGCCACAGTTTTTCAAGCTTATAAGCAGAGATTTCACCTTCAAGACGCATGTTTGCGGCAGAGCTTTCAAAACCATGAAAAGCTATTTGACGATAGGCAGTGGCAATCATATCTTCCAGATGTTCGGCCAACAAGCAAAAACGCTGCTTGGGTGTTTTTGCTTTTTTCAACAACAAATTAAAGACCAGCTGTTCGGCAAAAATAGAAGCAGTTTCAGCTTGAGCGCAAGATTTGCGGCGTCCAAGTTCGCCCTGCTTTTTGCTCAAATATTCATGCACAGCATGTCCCAACTCGTGCGCCATAGTAATAACGCTGTCGGTTGAACCTGTAAAGTTCAAAAAGACCATAGGCATAGCGTTACCGGCCATCTCAATGCAATATGCTCCACTGTCTTTGCCCTTGCAAGGATAGTAATCTATCAAATCCTCGTCAAAGAATCTTTGCGCAATGCTGGCAAATTCCGGTGAAAAAGCGTTGAAAGCCTCCAACACCAAATCTTTGGCTTGTTCAATGGTGTAAGTTTCCTGTTCTGTATTTGCAACAAACGGAAACGGCGCCATTCTGTCCCAATAAGAGATTTGCTCCAAGCCTAAAGCTTTGGCTTTCAGCTTATAATAACGCTGCGGCACATTATTGTTACACAGCACCGTATCAACTAAATTATCCAAATCTTCCGCCTCAATGTTGTTTTCCAACACAGACTGTTCTTCCGGATAATTATAGTTATGCCATTGAGTATCAATCTGACGGCTACGCAGCAACGCGTTATAAATCAGAGCAAAAGTAGAGCGTTTTTTATTATATTCATTAGACAGAGCTTGACCGGCATCTTTACGGATTTTACTGCTATCAGAACTAAGCAAGGCTAAAGCATCGCCTTCCGAAAGCATTTTACCATTGATTTTGAATGTCATCTCCGCGCGAGTTTCATCATAAAGACGAATCCAATATTGTTCCACACTGCTCTCATCTTCAAACAACTGCTGAAGTTTGATGTCAATGGTGTGCCTTTGGAAGCGATGAATTTGTTTCAGCCAGGCAAAAGTACCTGCAGGTAAAACTGTTTTTAGCTCGTCAAAATGGATATTTTCACCATTCTTCAGCCAATTAACAAAAAACACCAACTGTTTTTCAACAGAGCTTATCTTCTCGCACACATCTTGATAAAACGCCGAAATACTGGCGTTGTTCAAATTTGTTGAATGTAAAAGATAAGCATAGTCATTCACTCTTCCGGCGTTAATCATCAACTCAATATAGCGTTTTAACACCACATCAATAGCCTGAGATGTTAACTCACGCAAACGATATTCATAAAAAATACGAAAATCTTTTACATCATCTAACACTCTTTTCATTGTTTTTTCCGCCATAGCTTGAGAAGCAAAAACTACGTTTAAGTTCCAATTTTTATTCATAATGATAAAAGTTAAAAATAAAACATAAAAAAATTTTTAGGAACTAAGAATATTTTATTTTTTGTCTAAAGTCAAGTATGTATATATACAAAAAAAGCCGCCTTATTGTTTATAAGACAGCTTTTTCTTTCAATCTAAAGCAGACAGAGCATTTTTGATATAAGCTTCGCATTTTTGCAAATCCAAATGCCCGTTTGAACCTTTTAATTTACCTTCGGCATCTATATAAATAGAGCGTTTAGGCTTGACCACAAGTGACAGTTTTTGTAGCTGTTCTGCCACATTATCTGCCGACAAACCGCCGGAATAGCCTTGTAGACAATTTCTAAAAACCGGAGGCTGCTGCTGTTGCGGTAAAACTCCCTCACCGTGCGAACTATCAAACAAGCAATCGAATTTGATGCTTTTATCATGCAAACGATGCACAAAAGCAGCATTTTGGTCATTATACGGTAGCACTATTGATAAACGCGAATTATCGGTCATTGCCTGACAAAAACGCCCAAAATTAATACGATAGCCATTGTCTATCAAAAAATTGATTTGCAGGCGACTTATCAGCCTACCATTGCTACCATTACCAAGACTTAAAAAATAGTCCAGCTCAGGAATCATTTCCCGATTAGCAAACTGCTGCACCCAATTACCATTAACATGCAAAGCTATGTTAGGGGCAAGTTTTTGGGCGGCAACTTTTTCTTGCAGAGCCATAATCCAGTCAAAACGAGCAGGATTATTCGTAACTTTTTTGTCTGATACCTGAATACCAATTTCCATCATGGGGTATTCTTTTGCCAATGCCAGCAACTCATCAATGTTTGTATGCTCGTTGGCGCCTGAACAAGTAATATACTTTAACTTCATAATGATAATAAATTAAACAAAATTATACAAAATTCAATTTTCAATATATGAAATTTGTGTTCAGAGTCAAGCAAAATCAATTTAAGCGGCTGACAACAAAATTCATCATTGTTAAAAATTCTTAAAACTTTATTAGACGGACTTTTAAACTAAAAAAGGCTCCAAACACACTTGGAACCTTGATTTTAATGGTGGAGCTAAGGAGGATCGAACTCCTGACCTACAGATTGCGAACCTGTCGCTCTCCCAACTGAGCTATAACCCCAAAAACAAAGCCATTATAGGCAAAAATATAGAAAAATTCAAATATATTTTATATTTTCCACCAAGAAAAATGCCCTGCTCTTTTATAAAAAGCAAGGCATTATTAAATCTAAAAATAACCTAGATACCAATAGATTTATTGATACTGCGTATAATTTGATTTTGCTTAGCTGTTTGCTTTGGTGTAATGTATTTTCCACATTCATCAGCTCTGGTTTTGATATCTGCAGCCGATGCGTTTTCATAATAATGTTTAGCCTCTTCCACAGCAACATCGTGACGAGTTTTGTTAACTCCGGCGTCAACAGCATAAAAACCGGCGGCAACAGTCATATTTTTTTGTTCCCCCTGTAAGCCTAAATATTGCAGACAATAGACAACTTCTTCATCACCTTGATAAATTTTGCTGGATAAAGATGATTTTCTCTGCGGAAGTTGTTTTTTTGCCGGAGCTTTAGCTACTTTTTTAGCAGGTGTTTTGCTTGGTTTGACTTTTGTTTCACTTTTTTTCAGCGGAATTTGCGCCTTTGCAGTCTTATTTTTCATAGTTGATTTAACTTCTGTCTTCTTCTTTTCTGCTTTTTGTGTTAGAGCAGCTTTTTCTGCTTCTATTCTGGCCTGAGCTTCTTTGATTTTTTGAGCTTTTTCTTCAGCTTCCTTTTTAGCCTTGGCTTCAGCCTCTGCTTTTTGCTGAGCTAATTTTTCAGCTTCCTTTTTAGCTTTAGCTTCCGCCTCTGCTTTTTGCTGAGCTAATTTTTCCGCAGCTTTAGCTGCTTCTTCTGCCGCAAATTTATCTGAGGCGATTTTTTCTTCCAAAACATTATAAACTTCACCCACGTTTTTCTTTTCAGCGATTTTCAGCGGTGTCCAGCCTTTGGAATTTGCCGCGTTCATATTTGCGTTATGCGCCAGCAAAAGTTTTACCATCTCGGTATTGCCGGTGGCCACAGCATAATGCAAAGCTGTGTTTCCCTGAGCGTTTGTACCGTTAACGTTTTCTCCGCCGGCGAGCAAAGTTTCAACTGCCGTAAGATTTTTGTTTTTCACATTTTCAATCAATTCATCTGTTGTCGCATATGCAGGTAGTGCCATCAACATAGCACAGGTCATCAATAAATATTTATTCATAATGTCTAAGCTCCAAAATTTACAATATTCTTTAGTTTAACCTGATTTATCCTATTTGCAAGCAATTTATTAAAGGCTCTGCCTTTTAATGACAGAGCCTTTTGCCTAATTACTCTTTAATTTGAATATGCAGTTCTTTTAGTTGTTGTTCAGTAACCGTATTCGGCGCCTGCATCATCAAATCTTGAGCCTTACCGTTTAGCGGGAACAAAATCACATCGCGGATAATCGGCTCGTCCAAAAGCAGCATAACTGTGCGGTCAATACCAGGGGCGCAGCCGGCGTGCGGAGGTGCACCATATTTGAACGCGCTAATCATACCGCCAAATTTGTTGTCGACAACGCTGCGGTCATAACCGGCGATTTCAAACGCACGATACATAATTTCTGGAACGTGGTTGCGTACAGCGCCCGAAGCTAATTCTACACCATTGCAAACCAAGTCATATTGATAAGCCAAAATATCCAGCGGATTTTTGTTGTTCAAAGCATCCAAACCGCCCTGAGGCATAGAGAACGGATTGTGAGAAAACTCAATAGCGCCGGTTTCTTCATTTTCTTCATAAAACGGAAAATCAACCACCCAGCACAGTTTGAAAGTATTTTTTTCAAACAAATCAAGTTCTTCGCCCAATTTATTGCGAACTTTTCCGGCAAATTTGTTGATTGTTTTAGCCGGACCACCCATAAACAGAACCGCATCGCCGTCTTTAACATCAAACAAAGCTTTGAGCTCGTCCATTTTTTCTTCAGAGAAATACTTGGCAATACCTTTAGCGCCGTTATCCGACAAAGCCACATAAGCCATACCGCCAAAACCTTCTTCTTTGGCATAACCATCAAGTTTATCAAAGAAAGAGCGAGGTTTGTTGCCGGCAGCCGGAGCTTTGATGGCGCGGATTTGCTCGCCGTTAGCCACCTTAGCATCATAAACGCTAAAACCGGAGTTATTAAAGAACTGAGTAGCGTCCACAATAAACAAAGGATTGCGTAAATCCGGCTTATCGCTGCCATATTTCAGCATAGCGTCGCGGAAAGCGATTCTTGGAAACGGAGCTTGCGTAACGGTGCGACCGTTGGCAAATTTGTTAAAAATCCCGCCCATAGTGGTTTCAATAACTTTAAACACGTCTTCTTGCGTAACAAAAGACATTTCCATATCCAGCTGATAAAATTCACCCGGAGAACGGTCGGCGCGCGGGTCTTCATCACGAAAACACGGAGCAATTTGAAAATAGCGGTCAAAGCCAGAAACCATCAGCAGCTGCTTAAACTGCTGCGGAGCTTGCGGCAAAGCATAAAACTTCCCCGGGTTTAAGCGTGACGGCACCAAAAAGTCGCGTGCGCCTTCCGGAGAAGAAGCTGTCAAAATCGGAGTTTGATATTCATTAAATCCCTGCTCTGTCATCAAGCGGCGCATTTCGGCAATCACCTTGCAACGCAGCAAAATATTGTTGTGAATACGTTCGCGGCGCAAATCCAAAAAACGATACTTCAAGCGCATTTCTTCTGGTTCATCGCCTTCGCCAAAAACCTGAATCGGCAAAACATCGGCTTCTGAATAAATTTCAACGGCCGAAACTTTGATTTCTACATCGCCGGTCGGCATATTTTTATTCACACTTTCACGCGCTACAACTTCGCCTTCTATACCAACAACGCTTTCAACTCTGGTGTCTTTAATTTTTGCAAACAAATCCGAAGAGCTGTCAAACACGCATTGAGTAATACCATAGTGGTCGCGCAAATCGACAAAGCACAAATTGCCCAGATTGCGTTTACGATGAATCCAGCCGGCCAATTTAACATGTTGTCCGACATCTGCGGCTCTAAGCTGTCCGCAGGTATGCGTCCGATATTCGTTCATTCTATCCTCATAAAATTTATTAAAACTTCTACTGTTTTAAAACTAAATAAAAATAAAATCAATCACAAATTAAAAAAATCTTAAGCAATCGAGGCTATTCTGTGCATTATGGAGAAATAATAATGAATTTAATAGACACAACCGAAAAATTAGCGCAATTTTGCGAGATATTAAACACCCAATCTTTTATAACCGTCGACTCGGAATTTATACGCGAACGCACCTATTACCCAAAACTTTGCCTTTTGCAGCTGGGCTATGACGGCGGCGCCGCCATTGTTGACCCTTTGGCCAAAGGGTTGGATTTAAGTCCGTTTTTTGCCGTTTTAGACAATCCAAACATTGTAAAAGTTTTTCACGCCGGACGTCAGGATATAGAAATTTTTTATAACCTGACCGGTAAAATTCCGGCCAATATTTTTGACACGCAAATTGCCGCCATGGTTTGTGGCTTTGCCGAAAACATCGGCTATGGCAATTTGGTGCAGGCGATTACTGGTGTTGAGCTGGATAAATCGTGCCGTTTGACAGATTGGAGCATTCGCCCGCTTGATGAAAATCAGCTGGTTTATGCCTTGCATGACGTGACTTATTTGGTGGATTGCTACAAATATCTGCACCAAAAAATGGCAGCTGAAAACCGCTTGCATTGGATAGATGAAGAAACTGCTGCGCTTTGCGACGAGCATTGCTATCATATCAATCCGGATGACGCGTGGATGCGCATTCGTCACAATGTTCACAGCCAGCATTTTCTTTCTGCGCTAAAATATTTGGCGGCGTGGCGAGAAAACAAAGCCCAAAAATGTGATACTCCGCGTTCGGGAATATTGAAAGACGATGTACTTTTAAACATTGCCAGCACTTTTCCCAAAACTCTCGATGAGCTGAAACAGGTTAGAAACTTAAAAGCCGATGTTATCAAAGGCAAATTGGGTGGAGAAATTATGGAAGCTCTGCAGCAAGCGCGGCAAAATCCAATTTCGACGGAGCTTTGCCGTCAAGACCGCAAAAAAGAAGTGTCTGTGCCAAATCATGAGCAAAGTTTGTTTGAAATGCTGCGTATGCTGCTAAAAATCAAAAGTCTGGAATGCGGAGTTTCTGCGCGTCTGATTGCCACTGACGCCGATTTGCGTTTTATTATCTTAAACCAGCCGCAAAACACTTCAACCCTGCAAGGTTGGCGATTTGAGGTTTTTGGCGCCGATGCGCAACAGCTTTGCCGCGGCAAATTGGCGATTTCTTACAATCCCGCCAAAAAACGCATAGACGTAAAAGAAGTGTAATTGATATCCAACAAAAACAAGACCGCTGATTTTAGAACCAACGGTCTTGTTTTTTCGTTTTGCCTCAGCTTTTAGAAAGCGTATTTGAGGTTCAAAAGGCCGGTGTGGGCCGAATAATCGTCACGCCAATCATACTCATAAGTCAAACCGACTTTAGCATTTTCGCTGACAGCCATTTCCACGCCGATTCCCGTTTCCACGCCAAATTTGCCGTTGCTTTCCTGTGCAATTGCATATGAACCGCCGTTCGGCAAATGAACTATGGTCGTATTGTCGTCGTTTTGCAGGTCATAAGTGGCGTTCACAAACGCTTTTGGCATAACTTCATAGCCGTTAACCTCGGTTTCATCGGTCAAAGAAACGCCCAAAACTCCGGTCAAAATATCGCTGTCAGCGCTGTTATATTTCATACCGGCGCTGTCGGTGTAGCCGTCTTGACTGATTTTGTAGTAGCGCAAACCGGCTTGCGGACGCAGGCGCAAAACATGCTCGTCGGCGCAGCCATAAAACTCACGTCCGACCAAGGCTTGCAAGCCCAGCATCTGCATATCGAAACTGCCTTTAATATTTTCGCCAAACGCTTTTTTGTTTTGGTCAAAACTCAACCAGTGATAAGCGGCCAAACCGTTGGCAAACCAGCTGTTGCGGCCATATTCGGCATAGGCGAAAACCGTGTGGTCGTCAATGTCCGAACTTTTGGCGCCGCTGTCCAAATCTGTTTGCAAATACGCATAACCAGCGCCGACTGTCCAGTTTTTACCGGCTTTGCCGTCAACCGCCGCAATCACGCCTTTGGTGTCGGCCGAATAATCCAAATCGCCGCTGTTTTCCGCCGTCTGATACACGGCGTTTGCCCAAACTTCCGGCTCATATTCTGCCACATCGCCGCCGGCCAAGCCATAGACGCTGCTTTTATCCGGACGCGTGTTCAGTCGGTCCGCCACATTTTTAGCGATGATATCGCCGATATAACGACCGGTTTCCAAATTGGCCTGCGTGTTATCGTTCAAATCATCGAGCGCGCTCGTCAAGTTTTTATCGCCGTCTTGCGCCTGTTTGTTCACCGTTTCGCTAATACGGTCAAATTGCTGATTGTCGCTTTTTGAGTCGGTAATTGCCAAAATCTCGTCCGCCTTGTCTTTACTGGTGTCAAATTCTTTGGCAATTTCGTCGGCATTTTTCTTAGCAAATTCCAAAATCAGCGTGTTGTTTTCGTCGTTGAGCCTAAAATCATAGTTATAGAGGCTGTTGGTGATGATGGGGTTCCATTTGCCGTTGGCGGTGTCGACGGTGTTGGCAAATTTATATGTGCCTTCGCCGTTGGCCACGCCATGCTCGACATAGGTCGAAACCTTGAGGTTGCTGTCGGCGTTCAGTTTGATGTCGCCATCGACTTTGCCGCCCTTTTGCGTGGTGGACGAGGTGTTGATTTCGTTCACGTTAAAAGCCAAAGTCGCGTCTTTTTCCAGCGTCAGATTATTGCCGGCGGAAGTCGCGTTGTTGAGGTTCAGCGCGGCGTTTTGAGCCAAATTAATTTTGCCGTCGCCGGTAATGCCGCCGGTAATGCCGTCGCTAATGTCGAGCGAACCGTTTTCGGCCACGTTGACGGTGCCGGAGTTATAAATATCGTTGGCGGTTTTGACGCCGTTCACGACTTTGTAATTGTCTTTGAAAACATTTTTGCCGCTAAAGCCGATGGTGCCTGCGTTCCAAACCGCGCCGCCGTCGGTCTTCTTTTCTCTCGCGCCGCTCACATAGTTGCCGCTAAAGGTCGAAGACTGGATATCGTCAATCGCCATTCTCGCCGAATTGTAGATTGCGCCGCCTTGAGCGTAGGCATTGTTGCCAGCGCCGGTGGTCTGC
This sequence comes from uncultured Alphaproteobacteria bacterium, assembly GCA_934277435.1. GTDB lineage: Bacteria > Pseudomonadota > Alphaproteobacteria > RF32 > CAG-239 > RUG410. The sequence continues at coordinate 30,772 of CAKQUE010000013.1, forward strand.
GCGAAGTTATTGCTGAAATTACCGGAAAGCGTGGTGATACCCTTTGAATTTGCATTATTGTACTTATTAGTTACAGCTCCGCCAATGGCAAAAGTGCCATTGGTCAAAGCGTGATTGTTGCTGAAATTAGCCGTTAGATTGGTAATACTACCCATATTAAATAGAGCCCCGCCACGAGCCATTGCCGCACCGCCGTTACTTTCGGCGTAGTTGCCTTCAAAGTCACCTGTAATTAAAACTATAATACCATTCGTATTATTATTAATAGCTCCGCCATTGGAATTTGCTCCACCTAAAACATAGTTACTTGTAAAGTTACCCTTAATTTCATTTATGGAGGATTGCATATTAGCTATAGCCCCGCCATAAGAAATATTATTTATAGATTGAGCATAGTTGCCGCTAAAATCTCCGGTTATATTATCAATTGTTGCAAATACGTTATACATAGCTCCACCAATAGCTGAACTATTTTTAGCTTCGGCATAGTTATTTATAAAATTACCAACCACATCTTTGATGCTTATTTCTCCGGTATATGTGTTATCACCTTTTACGTTAGCAATAGCTCCGCCATGGGAATGTCCCTCGGAATAAATGTAATTGTTGGTAAAATCGGCATAGATATTGTCCATCTTGGCATTCATATTCAAAATCGCCCCACCTACAGATCCTTTTTTTGACCAGAGATGATTGCCGCTGAATTTCCCTTTGACATCGCCGATGTGCGAGTCTGTAAAGTTATAAATCGCTCCGCCTTGTGCTACGCCTTTTTCAGATTTTGCATAATTACCAGTAAAATCACCGGTGATATCACCAATTTTTGCAGATTTGTTGTAAATAGCTCCACCAATAACTTGTCCGTTTACAGATTTTGCATAGTTGCCAATAAAATCTCCGGTTATATTATCAATTGTTGCTAATGAGTTGTAAATAGCTCCTCCCCTAGCTGAACTATTTTTAGCTTCGGCATAGTTATTAATAAAGTTACCAACCACATCTTTGATGCTTATTTCTCCGGTATATGTGTCATCACCTTTTTCGTTAGCAATCGCTCCACCACGAGAATAGTTTTCGGAATAAATGTAATTGTTGGTAAAATCGGCATAGATATTGTCCATCGTGGCATTCATATTCAAAATCGCCCCACCTCCAGATTGTATTTTTGACCAGAGATGATTGCCACTGAATTTACCTTTGATATCGCCGATGTGCGAATCTGTAAAGTTATAAATGGCGCCGCCTTGCGTTAATCCCTCTAAACTGGTTGAATAGTTATTTATAAACACCGCTTCAATATTGCCAATAACTCCGTTGGCTTCACGGTTGCCAATCGCTCCACCGGTGGCACTACTTTGGCCATCAGCATTTTTAGTATAGTTATTAATAAATTCACCTGTTATGCTTTTTATTTCAGAACCCCAGTTATTTATAGCTCCGCCTTCGGCGCCAATTTTACCATTTTCATCTAAATTACCAATAGCATAGTTACCGATAAATTTACCTTCAATTTTGTCAATTTCTGCTTTATTATGGTTAAAAATCGCACCGCCCAAAGCATTACGCGTATTAGAAACAAGATAATTGCCAATGTAATTGCCAATAATTTCAGTAATGTTGGCATTATTTTCTGTCGAAATAGCTCCGCCGAAAGCACCATCATCTCTGACTATACTATTGCCAATCATATCGCCATTGATGGAAATCGTTCCTAGGTTATAAATGGCGCCGCCATAATTACCGGAACCGGTGTTATCTATCTGGTTATTTAAAAAATCACCGGTAATGTTTAGGGTGTTTCCAGCGGCGTTAGACAAAGCTCCACCATCAACATTCGAAATACTATCCTTAAAGTCGGCGGTTATATCACCGGTCAAAGCTCCTTCTTTGCCTTCTTTGCGTTCGTTATAGACAGTGCCAACCTCAGGCTTAGTGTAGGTATATTCAAAATATTGCGTTTTGTCGGCGGAAAGCTCAACTTTGAGCATATTAGGATTATCAGCTTCATACTCGTCAGCGCTGATTTCTTTCCAAATTATATTTTTTGAGGTGCTTAAATCTTCTGCTTTTAGGGAATAATCTTCAGCATTCGCTGCACCCGCGCCAAGGGCAAACAAACCAAGATTAATCAGCAAACATTTTTTCAACACACTACGATATTGCGCATTCAAAAGCCCCAACGCGTTGCGAGTATACTTCATCTTTTATCCCCTTTATTCAAATAATTACAT
>CAKQUE010000014.1 GCA_934277435.1 uncultured Alphaproteobacteria bacterium
GTTGTTGCTGAATAATCTTGCAGAAGAGTTAAAATAGGGGCGTTATGCCCCTTTATTTTTTATTTAAGGCTATTATTTGACCTTAAACAAAAGGAAAAGAAATGAAGTTTTTGGATCAGGCAAAAATATATATCAAAGCTGGTGACGGCGGTAAAGGCTGCGTGGCTTTTCGGCGCGAAAAGTTTATCGAGTTCGGCGGTCCGAACGGTGGTGATGGCGGCGATGGCGGCAGCGTTTATTTTGAAGCTGTAGAAAATCTAAACACTCTTATAGATTTTCGCTATCAACAGCATTTTAAAGCACAAAAAGGCCAGCAAGGCATGGGCTCGGAAATGACCGGATATAAAGGCGAAGATTTAATAATCAAAGTTCCGGTTGGCACTGAAATCGTGGCTGACGATGGCGAAACGGTGATTGCCGATATGGTTAAACCTGGTGAACGTTTTTTGATTGCCAAAGGCGGTAAGGGTGGTTTGGGTAACACTCGTTTTAAAAGCTCTACCAATCAAGCGCCGCGCTATGCCGGTCCAGGGACTCCAGGCGAAGAAATTTGGGTTTGGCTGCGCTTAAAAATTATTGCCGATGTCGGGCTGATTGGTTTGCCAAACGCTGGTAAATCAACATTTTTGTCGGCGGTTACATCGGCTCGTCCAAAAATTGCCTCTTATCCATTTACAACATTGCATCCGCATTTGGGTGTGGCTTGGATTGGCGGTAAGGAATTGGTTTTGGCTGATATCCCTGGGCTGATTGAAGGCGCGCACGAAGGTGTTGGCTTGGGTGATAGATTTTTGAAACACGTTGAGCGCTGCTCGGTGTTTTTACATTTGCTTGATGGCACTGCCGAAGATGTTGCTAACGACTACTTGACGATTCGCAAAGAGCTGGAATTGTATAACGATAAGCTAAAAAATAAGGCGGAAGTAGTGGCTTTGAATAAGTGTGACGCTTTAACGGCTGAAGAATTAGAAGAAAAGCTAGCAGCTTTGCAAAAAGTTACAAAAAATCAGGTTTTTGCAATTTCGGCTGTTGCCGGTAAAAATTTGAACGATTGTTTAGCCGCTGTTGATAAGTTTGTTAGCCGCAATCGCAAAATGCAGAATCAACCTGCAGAAAATGAACAAATAGAAACAACAACTAAACCATGGTCGCCATTGGACTAAAATTTTAAGGAGTAAAATCGTGGCAGCAAAAGATACAAAAGTATTGGACATAATCACCAAAGCCTTGGACGATATGAAGGCAGAAGATATTTCTATAATTGATTTGGAAGGCAAAACTTCAATTGCCGGTTATATGGTGGTGGCGAGCGGTACATCTAACCGTCATGTGGCCTCTATTGCGCAAAAAATTGAAGAAGCTTTGAAAGCTGCAGGTTGCCGTTGTTCGGTCGAGGGTGAAACTAAAGCTGATTGGGTTTTGATTGACGCTTTTGATGTGATTGTGCATATTTTCCGTCCTGAAGTTCGTGAGTTTTATAATTTGGAAAAAATGTGGACTTCTGCGGCTAATTTACGAAAAGAATAATCTGTTTTTTTTATCCTAATGCGCTGTGTTTAGAAATAGGCAGAGCGCATTTTTTATATTTAAACAAAATCTGTTGAAATATTTAAAAACTCATATATAGTTTTAAGCGACTGCTTCTCAAAAAAAGAAGTGGTTGAGCTGTGACAAGCTCTCATCATAACCGGTGTTAGGGTATAACATCGTTAAATTATCGGCAGGTTTAACTTGCCGATAGCAAAATATATCCCCGATTCATAGTGATATGGTTGGGGAGCTTTTAGCGTATGTCCAAAAGCTGTATCATCCATTTATGGAGCAGATACGGCTTTAAAGGCTGAAAGAGTCATTTTGTTATGATATGATTTGTCAACTTCCCGACCACCTTTTTGCAGGTGGTTTTTTATTTATAATAAAATATATGGAGGTTGAAATGAAATGTAATCAAATCGGACGCAGTATGGTAGAAATGCTGGGCGTACTGGCTCTTATCGCGGTTCTTTCCGTTGGCGGTATCGCCGGATACAGCAAGGCAATGCAGATGTACAAATTAAATAAATGGAAATCAGATTTTGTAATGATGACTGCAAATCTCAAAACGGATTTTATCAGCAGCCGCAGCTATTCTGAAGTAGAAGAAACAGATTTAACTAATTTCTATAAAAACCTGAATATTATTCCACAGAGTATGCTGACAAACTCCAATCAAGATATTTTTGGTAATAGATTAGTAATTTACGCCCGTTCTAATCCTCATTTAGGGGTGGAAGAATCTCATTTTACCTTGCAACTTAAAACACTGCCAAACAATGTTTCGGTAAAACAATGTCAAATATTATTTGAGTTTCTAAAAGATTTTGAAGATGCTTGGAGTACAACTCTAAATGAAGATAGTGTCGGAATTGGCGGTATTCTTTCCGTGTGCGGAAAATCAATACCGGATTCGATGGTAAGGGTTATTAAGTGTACCAAAGAATATAATTTTATAAAGATTGCTCAAAAATGTTCTGTTTGTGCCAAACAAAATTGTGATATAAAATTAGTCATTAATAACGGAAATTGATTTTCTGGATGCTAAATTAAACCATCTTTCGTAACATTTTTGTTACGAATAGTCATAAATTTGCACAATTTGCTAAAATATTTTTTAGTTGCTGCAGCAAAAATTTGCAAAATAAAGAAGGGAGCTTTAATCCAAAATCTCCCTTCTTTAAGTCTATTAGTTTTTTATATCTAGTATCTGTAACTAGCTGATTAAATTTTTTAATCCATTTCGGCTAAGCGGTCTGCTTGGTCTTCTGCGATTAATGCGTCTATAATTTCACCTAATGCTTCTCCGGAAACCACTTCGTCCAGCTTATATAATGTCAGATTAATTCGGTGGTCGGTCACGCGTCCTTGTGGATAGTTATAGGTGCGGATTCGCTCACTGCGGTCGCCGCTGCCCACTTGTAATTTACGTTTTTCAGAATAACTGGCGTCAATTGCCGATTTTTGGCTGTCATACAATCTAGCGCGCAAGTGATTCATCGCCTTTTCTTTATTTTTGAACTGCGAACGATCATCTTGGCATTGCACGACAATTCCGGTTGGAATATGGGTAATACGCACCGCTGATTCCGTACGGTTAACGTGTTGTCCGCCGGCGCCTGAAGCTCTGTACACATCAATTTTTAAGTCGGCAGGATTGATATACATATCAACTTCTTCAATTTCTGGTAAAACCGCCACTGTGGCTGCTGAGGTATGCACTCGTCCTTGGGATTCGGTAACAGGCACGCGTTGCACGCGGTGAGCGCCGGATTCAAATTTTAGCTTAGCAAAAACATCTTTACCGGTAATTTTTGCCGAAGCCTCCTTATAGCCGCCCAAGCCATTTTCATTGGCGTCTAAAATTTCAAATTTCCAGCCTTGTTTTTGTGAATAACGCTGATACATTTCAAACAGTACCGCCGCAAACAAGGCAGCCTCATCGCCGCCCGTACCGGCACGAACTTCTAAAATTGCGTTCTTTTCGTCATCAGCTTCTTTAGGGAGTAACAGAACGCGGATTTCTTTTTCCATTTCTGGCAGCTGTTCTTTGATTTCATAATATTCCGCCTCCGCCATTTCGCGCATTTCCTTATCTAAGGACGCGTCTTCCATCATGGCTTTATCGTCTTGCATAGACTGCGTATGCTTTTTGTAGTTTTCAATAGCGCCTACAACCGGTTCCAAAACCGACAGTTCTTTGTTGAGTTTTACCAATTCATCAGAAGAAATATTGGTAGAAAGCAGAGCTTGCACTTCTTCATAGCGGTTAACAACGTTGGCTAATTTTTCTTCAAAATTCATGCGTTTATTTCCTCAACAATATTTGCAAACTTAATATTTTTTTGTTCGCCGCTATCCAAATCTTTTACCGCGGCTTCGCTTTTTGCCAGTTCATCAGAACCAATAATCACAGCCTTAAACGCATTTGCTTTGACAGCCTTAGTCATACGTTTTTTCATATTTCCGCTATAACTTTGTTCAACTCTAAAACCAGCGCGGCGCAGCTGATTAGATATCTCCAGAGCCTTATCCTCGGCATCTTCTCCCATTGGAATAACAGCTACCGGACGTGACATTTCCACATCATTTTCCAAGAGCATTGCCAAACGTTCAACACCGCAAGCCCAGCCGATACCGGCAACATCGCCGCCGCCCATCTGAGCCACCAAGCCGTTATAACGACCGCCGGCCAAAACTGTACCTTGCGCGCCAAGTTTATCGGTTGTCAGCTCAAAAACAGTGTGCGTATAATAATCTAAACCGCGTACCAAACGGTTATTTACACGGTATTTTATACCTAACAAATCTAGTCCGTGTAAAACTTTGGCAAAAAATTCTTTTGAAGTTTCATTCAAGCTGTCGGCATAGAGCGGGGCATTTTCCACCACCACTTTATCGCATTCTTCTTTAGAGTCTAAAACACGCAGCGGATTGCGCTCCAAACGGTTTTTACTGTCTTCCGAAAGTTCATTATAGTGTTCTTTTAAATATGCCACCAATTTTGTGCGATATTCGTCACGGCTTTCTGCGTCGCCCAAAGAATTAATTTCAACCGTGACTTGACCGCTCAAGCCCAATTTTTCTAAAAATTCATAAGCCATGGCAATAACTTCAACATCAGCTTGCGGAGTTTCTACGCCCAAGAGTTCGACGCCAAATTGTGTAAATTGACGCTGACGGCCTTTTTGCGGACGTTCATAACGAAACATCGGACCGGTATAATAAAATTTTACCGGCAGATTTTGCTGCATACCGTTAGAAACAAACGCACGCACCACGCCGGCCGTGCCTTCGGGACGTAAAGTTAAACTTTCGCCGCCCTTGTCATTGAAGCAATACATCTCTTTGGTCACAATATCTGAGGTATCCCCCAAGTTGCGGGCAAAAACTTCCGTAAATTCAAAAATCGGAGTTTCAATTTCTTCAAATCCGTATTTTTCTACCACAGAAGAAGCTTCTTCTACTACTTTTTTCATTTTTCTTTTAGCGGCGCCATACAAATCGTAAGTGCCGCGCACACTTTGCACTTTAGACATATTTAATCCTGTTTCTGTTCTGCTGAAATATATTTATCAAGACTGATATTAGTCTGTTTCATTGCCGAAGCTATTTTTGTTAGCTTGCCGTCAATATAAAAATCCACGTTATAATAGCGCCCGACAGAAACTATAAATCCCATTTCGTTAGGCACATCATATTTAAAACCTTTGCTGTATATACCGCTCAGCAGCACTTTGTCCCCCTGTTTCAATTCCAGCCAAGACGGCCCTGACAAAACAATTTGTACACGTGGCGAGGCAACAGCGTCTGCATCTTCAGTTTTTTCTTCTGCAATTGGTTCAGCCTCTGTTTTTTCTACTTTTTTTTCTACACCTTCAACAGAAGTATTCTGTTCAGAATTTTGGAGATTTTCACTGCTTTCTTCATTATTTACAGCATCATCAATTCCCATTTCGGATAAAGAGGCATCATTTTCTTCAATAATTACCGGTTCCGGAACCACATCGCTTTCCAAAACTTCTTTTTCTTCAGTGATTTGTTTTGATTGATTATATGAAGAAACTCCAGACCATATTGCAAACACGGCGGCGATACCAATCAAGCCAATGCAAATATGCAGCAAACTAGGCCCACTGTATTCAGGTGCTGAGACAGCATTTTCTTCATTAATTATTTCTTTTTCTTCACCTGCATAAGCGGCCTGACGATAAGCTTGAACGATTCTGGCGGAATTTAGTCCCAAATATTCGGAATAGCTACGGACAAAACCCAAACCATATGGCATTTGCGGCAGATTTTTTGTATCAAGATTTTCAATTGCTTCCAAATATACCTTGCGGATGCATAAATCTTTTGAAACATCTCCTAAAGTTTTGCCTTTTTTCAAACGTGTATTGCGCAGTAATTCGCCAACGTTTTGAGCATCATCAAATTCTTCCATCATCAATCACCTTTTTCTTTATTTTGGGCCGGTTATAACATACTTTTTAGTCGATTGCAATAGTATGATCATAAGCATAAGCTAATAATTGCGGGCGCACGCTGGTTTTGGTAGATTTCAGCAAACTGCGCACATAATCAGCGACATCTTCGTTTTTCATACTCAAAATCATTTTTTTTACATTGGCGTATGCGGCGCCGGATACCGAAAGATTACGATATCCCAAGCCAATCAAAACCATAGCCTCCAGCGGGTTGCTGGCCATTTCACCGCAAACAGAGCAATAAACTTTGTATTGACCAGCCTTGTCGACAATCATCTTCATCAATTTCAAAAATGGAGCCGAAAGCACGTCATAACGGGCGGTAAGTCGCGGATTTCCTCGGTCGCAGGCAAAAACAAACTGATACAAATCATTTGTGCCGACCGAAACAAAATCGACCTGTTGTAAAATTTCATCAAGCTGGAATAGCACAGACGGCACTTCAATCATTATACCGACGTTTACTTTTTCTGCTGTTTGGTGACCGCGCTGTTTTTCGCGCTCATATTCCAGCATTAATGTTTCTTTGGCTTCCAAAAATTCTTCACAAGTTGATATCATCGGAAACATAACATTCAGCTCTTTTCCTGCGGCTGCTCGCAGCATAGCGCGAATTTGTTGCCGCAAAATGGAGCGCCGGTCAAGCGTGATGCGAATAGAGCGCCAGCCAATAGCCGGATTATCTTCTTTAATTTCTCCCCAATAAGGCAAAAATTTATCCGAACCCACATCTAAACTGCGGAAAATTATTTTTTTATTATCCAAAGCCTCAAATAACCGGCTATATTGCTTGCGCTGGCTTTCCACATCAGGCATTTTGTCGGCATACATAAAAGTTATTTCCGTGCGATATAAGCCTATTCCGTCGCAATGAGTCGGCTTTATATAATCATAATCCAAATCCAAGCCATAATTCAGTGCCAAATTAATTTTGATATCATCTTTAGTTTTGGTTGTTTTTGAGCTCAAACTTTCCAATTCATCAAAAATTTTCTGCCGTCCGACAGATTTTTTTTGATATTCGTCAATTAGCTTTTCGCTTGGATTAGGGTATAACAGTCCTTCATCACCGTCAACAGCCACAATTTCACCGGCTTTTACCTCTTTTAAAACGCCATATATTTTGGCTATAACCGGAATATTCAGCGCCTTGGCCACGATAACCACGTGCAAAGTTGGTGAACATTCTTCAATTACCAAAGCTTTTATTTTGGCATAATTGTAGTCCATTAAATCAGCCGGTCCCATACTTTGGGCAATAATCACAATATCTTCATCGCCAGAAACAAAATTGCGCTCCACATCACCGCCAATAAATGCCCGCAGTCTATCCGAAACATCGCGCAAATCATAAAGTTTTTCTTTAATATAAGGGTCATTTGTGCTAGAAAGACGTCCCCACATATCTTCATAAACATGTTCTACAGCCGCTTCTGCAGTATAGCCTTTAGCAATATCAGCGCTAATTTTTTTATACCAGCCTTTATCCATGGCAAACATACGGTAGGCTTCCATAATTTCGGTAGTGTTTCCCATATAACTACTGGCTTGAGCTATTTTTTTATCAATATATTCCACCATTTTGCGCTGGCCTTCGGCAAGTTTTGACTGTTCAAGCTCCACGTTATCGGCAAATATATTAACCAGCTCGCGCTGACGATAATGCAACACGGCTTTGCCGACGCCATAGCCTTTATTCATACTGACGCCGCGCAAAACATCTCGAACCACAATACCTTTTTCACGTATAATCTGGTTTTTATAATCTTCAAATATTCGTGACGATACTAAATCAACCAACGGCAAACATAGAGTTTCAGTTTCATCGATTTTTGCATCATCATACCCATCGGCATTATGTTTTAGCAAAACAATAACGCCGATTGTAATATGCAAACGAGTTATAGGAATGCAGATTTTTGAAATATTTTTTGAGGTATCTGCCGAAAATCGAACAATTTTGCTTGAAGCGCTGCTACCGATAATACCTTCTTCGTAACGGATATTATTTTTGTATTCATCTACATTATAACGCCCCATCAGCTCCAAATAATTTTCATCGACGGTAGCGTATAAAAGAGCACCGTCCGCTTTTAGCGAATCGACCAAAGACTTAAGAATTATATGGATTTTTTCAGGCATAGTAGATTTTGCGGATAATTCTTCGCTGATAATTTTTTGAATAGCCAGAGCCTCGCTGACAATGCCCGATGTGTTCATTTTAAAATCCTGTGTATTTCTAAATTATAGTTGCAACAATACATTTACTGTTTATACTACTTTTTACTTTATGTAAACACAAAAAAAGGAGAATAAAATGGCTAATACTTATAAACGCGGGCAAAATGATAGACGCCCTTGGGGTACATGGGAAGTTATTGATTGCGGCGATGGTTTTTGCGTAAAACACATTGTGGTTGATCCAAATGGGATTTTATCTTTGCAGCTGCACCATGGTCGAGCTGAACATTGGAATATTGTGCGCGGCACCGCAACAGTGACACTCGGTGAAGAAATTATCGAGAAAAAAGCCGGCGAATCTGTGTATATTCCTGTAGAAACCAAGCACAGAATTCAAAACACCACTACCGAACCAATGGAATTTATTGAAGTTCAAGTTGGTGAAAATCTTGATGAAAATGATATTGTCCGCTTTGAAGACAAGTATGGTCGCACAAAATAAACTTTTTGTGCATAAGTCTGGCATTTTGAAGAATCCCTCTTGAACTTTTTAAAAGGTTAATGAATCCTTAACGTAAAGTTTGGAGGGATTCTTTTATGTTAGAAAATTTTGATTATTCTACTATGCAAACAGGCGATATCATGGTTTCGGCTTGCCAAGAATTGTTGGAAGGAAATGAATCCCGTCATGAGCTTTGGGGCTATATGCTGCGTATTGAAAATAATTCTAATGAACGTATACGCTTGCTGGCTAAAGACTTGTGTATTACTGACGAAAACGGTAACAGCCGCTGCTTGCCGAGTTTAGGTTTTAACGGTGAACTTCCTGATTTAGAACCTGGTGAATGCTTTGAATTTGAAGATACTGCTCAACTAGACGGTGCTGCCGCTGTTATTTATGGCTATTGCAAAGCTCTTACCACAAAAGGAAAAGAACTCAAAATTAAATTACCAGTAATTAATTTGAGTTCTTCTAAAAATTCTTCAGTTTGTTTTTGCTGATTAATATTCAGTAATAGAAGTGTTGCCTTTTACATACATATTCAGATATTTCTGAATGTTCATTTCCATATGTTCATCAAAAGCATTAAACAGTTTTACGACCATTTCATTCCAATATTTTTCTTTGTCTTCAATATTGGTGTCGATTGGCATACTCAGCTCGCGATACGCTTCAACAGAAGTCTGAGCAGATGATTTGTTATCGGTAACTTTGAGCAACACACTCAGATTCGCATGATATTTTAATCTATCTTTTTGCAGCAGCTGTTCAGCTTTTTCTTCTTTTTCGGTCACGCTAGCATCTTTAATAATGAACTCTGCTACGCGGTCAGACGAATAGTCAACGGCTTCCAAGCGTTCATCAGCCCAAGTTTTGGCTGTTTTTTCAATAGAAATCGGGAATAAATGCTCAACATTTGGACGAGTAAAAGATGGGGTAAACTCAGATTTTACTTCAATTTTTTTAACCATTAACTCAATTGGCTTTTTGTTGTCAAAATGCAAATCGCTATATTTTTCCGGAGCCGCTTCATTGTTGTTCATAGTTGAACATGCGCTCAAAATTCCGGCAAAAGAAACCGCACAAAATGTTTTGAAAAAACTTGTCATATTATTATACCCCATAAGTTGAACCTAATATTTAGGTCTAACTTACAGGGTAAAGTTTAAGATATGCTTAAAAATTAAGCTTAATGTTTCAAAAGTTCGCCTTTATCAAAAGAATAAACTTGTCCGCAAAAATTGCAAGTTGCGGTGATTTTACCGTTTTCTACCATATCATTGATGTCGTCTTCTTTCATAGAGCTTAAAGTAGTCAACAGTTTTTCGCGGCTGCAGCGACAGCCAAAGTAATATTCGTTGGCCTTTACAACGCGTACCTGATGTTCATGGAACAAGCGGAACAAAATATCGTCAGCGGTCAAACGGCCGTCAAACATTTCCGCCGCGGTCAAGCTATCTAATAATATTTTATCTTCATTCCATTTTTCGGCAATGTCTTCTTCGCTTTCTGTAATTTCCTTACCGCCGGCCGTTGGCATTTTCTGAATTAAAATACCGGCAGCTTGCCAATAATCTCCATTCTTGTTCAGGTACAAATGTAAATGGGTGTCAATTTGCTCGGAATATTTAAAATAACGCAAAGCGCAGGCTTCCAATGTGTTGCCTTGCAAATCCACAACTCCTTGATATAAGTCTGTTCCTTTTCCTTGGTCAATCGTAAAAATCAAACTACCCTTGCCAAGCCAAAACGGCGCTGCTTCCAATTCGCCCTCAGTTTTTCGCAAAGCCTGCGCCTCTTTCATCTTCTGTTCATCAAATCTGGCGGTTGCACGCACTTTACCTTCAGAGGTAACGTCAGTAACTAAATCAGAAATTGGACCATCGCCTTGAATTTGCAGGGTAAATAGACCATCAAACTTCATAAGGCTTGCGAGCATAACGCCCAAAGCTGTAGTTTCGGCTACTGCCGCTCCCACATTGTCCGGATATTTGTGATGAGAAAACACTTCAGACAAAACATTATCCAAGCGCACCAAACGCCCGCGAAACGCATTGTTATCCAAATTAAAGGAAACGCATTTATCTTTATTCATCTTTTAAAAACCTCTTTGTGATTAAACTATTGTTCTATTATGCTAGAATTTAGGTTAAATAAGGAGATATTTCAAGTGAGTTACGAAAATAATCCCGAAGAAGAACAAAAAAAACGCAAGCGTCCGGCAAAAAAAATCACACCGCAGCGACTAAAGAATATCGGGTTATATTATTTAAAACGTTTTGAATCTTCGGTAGAAAATCTTCGTTCGGTTTTGCAAAAACGAGTTAATCAATATGCGCGAGAAAATCCTGATTTTAACAAAGAAGAGGCTTATCAATGGGTGGAAAATGTTTTGGCGGAGTTTGAAAAGCTGCATTATCTTGATGATGAGCGTTTTACGGAAATTAAAGTCCGACATTATCTTTCTACCGGCAAACCGGCTCGCTATATTCAAAACAAACTGCGTGAAAAAGGTATTGCCAATGCGCAAATTGAAGAAATGCTGGACGACTTTGGCTATAATCCGCAAGAAATGGCTCTAAAATTGGCAAAGCGTAAAAAAATCGGTCCATTCCGCCCTGATGAGGAAACTCGTAAGCTTAATAGGCAAAAAGATATGGCTGCCTTAATCCGCGCCGGTTTTGATTATGATGTTGTATCCGAAATTATGGGAATGGATTTTATTGCCGATGATAGGGATGATGATTTATAATTGTCTGCATACGATAAATTTGTTCGCTTAAAACCGCCCGCATCAACATGTGCGGCAAAGTGAGTTTGCCAAACGAAAGAATTAAATCCGCTTTGTCGCGGGTAGATTGCAAATGCCCGTCCGCGCCGCCGATTAAAAAACAAATTTCTGAACAGCCGTCAAGAATCCAGTGCTCAACTTTAGACGCCAATTCCATACTGGAAATATTTACTCCGCGTTCGTCAAGCACAATCACTTTAGCGCCGTTAGGAATCGAGTTCTGCAAAAATTTAGCTTCGTCTTCTTGAGTGGAATTGTCTTTTTCTTTAATAATCACATCCCAGCCCGAACGTTTAACATATTCGGCGATTATTGCCGCTTCCGGTGAGCCGTGTTTGCATTTTCCGATAGCTAAAATCAACGCTTTCATTTATTTTCTCCATTTTTGCAGATAATACAAACTTTTCTGTATCATTACAACAAAACAGAACAAATAATGCATAAAAAATTGACTATATTTAAAAAAAGAAAACCTCCTAGCCGAGTAGCAGGGAGGTAAAGAATTATAAGGCTGATTTGTTCAGGATACTTATTTCTTTATGTAACTGTAAAGGAAATGACATTATACTAATTAATGTCCGACAGGAGACGCTCTAATCATAGCTGGAAGTTAAATAACATTAATCATTAAGTTGTTACTAACATGGAGCTCTAATCATATTAAAACGGTTTTAAATATTTACGTAAACAAATCATACACAGGTTACGAATATAAAAGCGTTTTTAAGGAGGTCTAATCATATTACACAGTTTTTAATATATACGGAACGATTCTTAATATAAAAAACTATCTAAGGTGCTCTAACCATAAGCGGCAATTTAAGTTAAACATTTAAATTCAATCAAAAATTGGGTCTGTCGCGAATTCTATTTCCTTTGTTTATAAAAATTATCATAATTATTTAATTTATGTATTACATATATCATGACAAAAAACATTTGTCAATAGTTTTTTTGTATATTTTTGTCTTTTTTTATAAAAAAATTCCGCTCATAAAGAACGGAACTTTTAATAAAGAATTTTAAGCTAAAATTATTTGCCTAATTGAGCAGCAACTTCAGCGGCAAAATCTTCTTCTTTTTTCTGCAAACCATCACCGAGTTTAAAGAATACAAAATCAGTCAATTTAATGTCGGTACCGCATTCTTTAGCAGCATCGGCAACAATGTCTTTGATTTTTTTATCCGGATCCATAATGAAAGCTTGTTCTTCTAAAACAACTTCTTCATAGAATTTACGGATACGGCCTTCAACCATTTTTTCAATAATGTTTGCAGGTTTGCCAGAAGCTTTTGCCTGTTCGGCAAAAATAGATTTTTCGTGTTCAACAGCTTCTGGAGCAACGCCGGCAATGTTCAAAGCGATAGGAGCAGTAGCGGCAATGTGCATAGCGATGTGTTTGCCGAGTTCTTCTAATTTTGCTTTATCTGCAGTAGATTCCAAAGCAACCAAAACGCCGATTTTGCCCAAGCCGTTGCGAACAGCATTATGAACATAAGAGCAAACAACGCCATTGTTTACGCTAATAACTTTTGCACGGCGCAAGTTCATATTTTCACCGATTTTAGCAATCATATCGGTCAAGCGTTCGCCAAAAGTTTTGGAGTCTGCGCATTTAGGGCAAACAAAAGCCTTCATAGCTTCTACATCGCCGTTGCAATGTAAAGCAACTTTAGCGGCATCTTCAACATATTCTTGGAAAATTTCATTTTTAGCGACAAAGTCTGTTTCAGAGTTTACTTCAACAGCGGCGCCTTTATTGCCGTCTACGGCAACGGCTACCAAACCTTCTGCGGCAACACGGCTAGATTTTTTTGCAGCCGAAGCCAAACCTTTTTTACGCAGCCAGTCAACAGCTTGTTCCATATCGCCGTTAGCTTCAACCAATGCTTTTTTACAATCCAACATACCGGCACCGGTAGTTTCTCTCAATTCTTTAACCATAGCGGCTGTAATATCTGCCATAATTTAAATTCCTCTAATATAGTAGTGTATAATCTCAGATTTTATTAGGCGCGGCAATCAAAAACCAACCGCCGCGCCGTTTTTATTTTTTACCTTCAAAGAAGCGCTTGCTTATTCAGCAGCAGATTCTGCTTTTTTGCGAGAAGCTCTTTTCTTTGGAGCAGCTTTTTCTTCTGCCTCAACTGTTTCAGCGTCAGAAACTTCTAAGCCTTTAGCTTCCATTTCTGCCTGAACACCGTCCAAAACAGCGTCAGAAACCAAATCACAATAGAATTGGATAGCGCGGATAGCGTCATCATTTCCCGGAACTGGGAATTCTACTTCATTAGGGTTAGCGTTAGTATCAACAATACCAACAACAGGAATACCCAATTTTTTAGCTTCTTTAATAGCCAAAGATTCTTTAGGTGTGTCAATCACAAACAACATATCCGGTTGACCACCCATATCTTTAATACCATCCAAAGTAATTGCCAATTTTTCGCGTTCTTTTTTCAGGTTCATAACTTCTTTTTTGGTATACCCTTCGTAAGCGTTGTTAGCTTCCATTTCGTTGAGCTTGTTCAAACGAGAAATTGATTTGTAAACAGTTTTCCAGTTTGTCAGCATACCGCCCAACCAACGATAGTTAACATAATATTGACCGCAGCGGCCAGCGCTTTCTTTAACAATGTCTTGAGCCTGACGTTTTGTGGCAACAAACAAAACCTTACCGCCGTTGGCAGCAACATCGCGAACAGCATTCAAAGCATTGTAAAGCATAGGGTAAGTTTTTTGCAAATCGATAATGTGAATATTATCTTTTTTTCCGTAGATAAACGGAGCCATTTGCGGATTCCAGCGACGGGCATGGTGACCAAAGTGTACGCCGGCTTCAACCATTTGGCGCAAAGTAAAAGTAGGAAGTGTCATATTTATATATCCTTTATTTTCCGGTTAAACCTCCGCAGACTTCGGCTTTTGACAGCACCGGAGCGAATGAGATAAAACTCTTCCGCCTGTCTGCGTGTGAAATTACAAAGCCGCACCATTGCGACTTCTGGCGTATTTTTAGCATAACCCTATAAATTTGCAAGTATTTTTTTCAAAAAAATGTCATTTTTTAATAAAAGGTAAATTTTTGTTTATGGATTGGGGTTTTTGCTTGTTTTTTGCACCAAAGTTTTGTAGTTTGTCTACAATTTAATAAAGTGTTTTGAGGTAAAAATGACAGATTTGTTTGACTCGTCCACGGCGCCGGCAAAAACTGAATATTCGGCGCAAGATATTGAAGTGCTTGAAGGCTTAGAGCCGGTTCGCCATCGTCCCGGAATGTATATCGGCGGCACCGATATTCAAGCTATGCACCATTTGGTGGCTGAGATTTTGGACAACTCAATGGATGAGGCTGTTGCCGGTTTTGCCAATCATATTGATGTGACAATGAATGCCGATGGCTCTGTTACAATTGCCGATAACGGACGCGGTATTCCGGTGGACGAACACCCTAAATACCCAGGAAAATCGGCACTTGAGGTTATTTTAACCACATTGCATTCCGGCGGCAAGTTTGGCGGTGGCGCCTATAAAGTTTCTGGCGGTTTGCACGGCGTCGGTTTGTCTGTTGTTAACGCTTTGTCCGAAAAATTGGTGGTTGAAGTTGCTCGCGATAAAAAGCTGTATCGACAAGAGTATTCAAAAGGAAAGCCGTTAACTGAGTTGGAATTTATCAGTAATTGTCCAAATCGCCGCGGCACTTCTATCACATTTAAGCCTGATGCCGAAATTTTTGAGGGCAACAACAAGTTTATTGTCAACCGCATTTATCGTATGGCGCGCTCCAAAGCTTTTTTATTTAAAGGCATCAAAATCAACTGGAGCTGTGCGCCCGAATTGATTGCCAACGGCGAGTCAACCCCGCAAAAAGCCGAATTGCATTATCCGAATGGTTTGGCGGACTTTTTGAACATTCAAATCGGCGAACGCAGCACCATTAACCGCGCGGCGTTTGTTGGTGAATCGGATTTATCCAACAATGAAGGGCGTGTGGAATGGGCTATCACTTGGCCGGTAGATGAAAACGGATTTTCTTATTCATATTGCAACACGGTGATAACTCCGGAGGGCGGAACGCATGAAACAGGTTTCCGCGCCGCTTTGCTCCGAGGTTTGAAAGAATACGGCGAAATGGCCGGTTTTAAAAAAATCGCCGCCGCAACCGCCGAGGACTTTTTAAGCAACGCTTGTCTTATGCTTTCGGTTTTCATTACCGATCCGCAATTTCAGGGACAAACTAAAGATAAATTAACTTCAACCAAGGCGATTCGCTTGGTTGAAACTGCGGTAAAAGATTCGTTTGACCATTGGCTTTCTTCTGATGTGGAAAACGCCAAGGCTCTGATAGAATATGTTTTGGACCGAGCCGAAGCCCGCAAAAAGAAAAAAGAAGAAAAAGTTCAAAACCGTAAGGCGCCGACTAAAAAACTGCGCCTGCCGGGCAAACTTGCCGATTGTTCGCAGGCCGCTGCCGAAAATACCGAAATATTTATTGTGGAGGGAGATTCTGCCGGCGGTTCTGCCAAACAGGGGCGCGACAGAGTTACGCAAGCTATTTTGCCTTTGCGTGGTAAAATTTTGAACGTGGCTAGCGCGTCTTTGGAACGTATATCGCAAAACCAAGAAATTAAGGATATGATAGAAGCCTTGGGTTGCGGCGTTAAAGACAACTATAATGAAGACAATCTGCGCTATGAAAAAATTATCATCATGACCGATGCCGACGTGGACGGGGCGCACATTACCTCTTTGCTGATGACGTTCTTTTATCAGCATATGCCGAAGCTGATTGAAAACGGACACCTTTATATTGCCACCCCTCCGCTGTATAAAATTGTCGCCGGCGGCAAAAACTACTATGCTCTGGACGATGAAGAAAAAGACAAGATTCTGGCAAAGGTCGTAAAAGGCAATACCAAGCCGGATATCAGCCGCTTTAAAGGTTTGGGCGAAATGAGTCCGCAGCAGCTGAAAGAAACGACTATGGATAAAAACAATCGCATTTTGCTGCGTGTGGTAATTCCTAATACCTCAACCGAAGAGGGTAGGGCCGAAGATTTTGAAACCCGTCGCCAAGTGGAGCGTTTGATGGGAAAAGATCCAGAACAGCGTTTCCGCTTTATTATCGAGCGTGCTAAATTCGTGGATAATTTGGATATTTAAAATAAAGGGCTGTCAAATAGTTTGCCGCTGTTTGCTAAGTAATAAAAAAAGAGCTTTTCTAATCTAGAAAAGCTCTTTAATGTTTAGTCCGTTTTATCAGCGCATTGCTTGATTTTGGCGCTGCTTTTGCAGACCGACTTTTTCGGCATCAGATTTTCCGGCAAAAGTTTTTTCTTTGGTTGCCAACTTATCTTCAACCTGTTTATTTTGCTTGCGGATTCGTGCTTTTTCGGCTTTTTCAGCACTTTGCGGGACAGCTTGTATTGCTGACTTATCCGGAACGCCGGCTAACTTTTTAACTGCTTCTTTTTTCTGGGTTTCTTTTTCTTGAATACGCTCGCGTGCTTGTTCAATAAAATTATTGCGTTGGGTTAAATTTTCCAGTTCATTTGTGTTTTGTCGCCCTTGAGAAATTAAGCGCGATGAATGAGTATAAGCGGCATTGTTGTATTCTTGCTTAGTTGTTTCTGTTTTTTTCAGTGCTTGATTATACGCATCTGGCGATAAAATTTCTCCAGCATATTCTTTTTTTAGATAAGGTACTACAGAATCCATTCTCTGATTAAATTCTGTTATTTTATTAGCTAGTTTTTCACGGCGTTCTTTTTCTTCTTTACGACCAAACATTATTGGCAAAGAGCCTTCTTGCGGCATTTGCAATATTGAATTTTTACCTTCTAATCTTTCGGCTATAACTTTTTCTACCGCTTCTTTTGATAAAATCTGTTCGGCGTCTTTGCCTTCTTTCATATAGCGTTTAATGCTGTCATAACAATCTTGCAGTGAAAATATAGCTTTGGCGTTATTTTCTTCTGCCGCAAAAATATTGTACTTAGCGGTAGCAGTTTGTTTTAGCTGTTCAATTTCTTCTTTATCTTTTTGCAGATAATCGATTTTCGGCGCAATTTTTTCTTGCTCAGCATTTAGATTCTCTACCAGCTTTTTGTTTTCTTTAGTTGTACGGTTACGTTCTCCCAATGAAGCAATGCTAAAATTATAAGCATCGGCAACATTTTGTTCGGCTAATCTGATTTTTACTTTTTCCGGTAAAGAGTGTTCAATCAGGCTCTTATTTTTTTGTACATATTCCTGCGGCAACATAGCTAGATATTTGCCGTCATCATGCTTTAAAACATCGGATAAAGCTGTTTTATCCAAACGAGCAGCCCGTCCTTCTTCAATGTCTTTACGGGCAGTTTCCAAATATAAACCGGCCATACATTTCGGATTGCGAGCAATTCCTTCGGATACATCAAGTTTTTGACAAACCTCTAAGTAGCGTTCATTCAATCCTCTTTCTTCACCATAGCGCGAACGGTCGTATTTGTCTTGTTTGTTAATCAGATTTAAAACTGCTTTTTTGAAATTGTGATAACCCTTCGGCAAAATGTTGACATTTTTCTCGGCTTGAGTTTTAGCATTTTTAGTATCTTTATACTGCTGAGCCGGAGCATACTTTGTTGCAAGCCTTTTCAGCATCTCTTCATTCAGATATTCAGGTTTTAATGCTTCTAAATTTTTTAGAACATAACGATATTCATTGTTCATAATGGCTTTTGAAATTACTTCACGGTTTTCATTAGATGTTTTTAAATTTATCATTGAACCATTTTGAATCAAGCCTTTGACGCACATATAAGAAATGCTTGTTTTAGGATCACTTCCGTCATAACGTCCTTTAAGATAAACTGGAGCGGCCAGATTCAGCAATTCTTCAGCATATTTTTTGTTTTCACCTGAAATTTTGCTGAAATCATCGGGTTTCCCTGTGTAATGGTCTACATTTGGGATGCGAGCCTCCATAGAAGCCAACATGAATGCCAAATTTTCGGCTGCCGGACGTTTATTCATAGTGTGTAAAACATCTTCAAAAGCTCTCCAATTTACCATAGACATCCAGCTTTCAGCGACAACCGGACGGTTTTTCTTGGCTAAATCAATATATTCATTCAATCTGTTTTTCTCAGGATTACTGGCGACATCTCTACAAACCATCATTGCAGCGGCCGCTGTTTGTTTGTCATCCAAATATGGCGATACGGCAAGGTCTGCTAAAGAAATGTCATTAGAATTAAACAGATGAGAAACATCTGGATTTTTATCGGTTTGCAGCCACTTTTTATAGTCTTCAATATTTTCGGCTGTAACTTCTCTTATTTCATTGCCGTTAGCGTCAACAAATACACCCATAATTTATGCTCCTTTGAATATTTTACAGAATATATGAAAATATTTTAGCAATAATTTGGTTTAATTGTAAGAAAATTTGACAAAAAATATGATTTTTGTTTTTAAATAATTGTTTGTTTTTTAGCTATTGCTAAATTGTTAGAATTTAACTATAATAAAGTTTGCGAAATTTATTATTCATGTAATTATTAAACTCTTTAAAGATGAAAAAGTTTAAATTTATTGTTGTTCTGACGTTAGGTTTGTTCTGCGTTGTTATGGCGTGCGTTTATTCTGACCGAAGCATTATTCAGCGTAATCGCATTGAAAATACTTCATTGTTTTGGGTTTCTAAACAAGAGAATCAAAACGGCAAGATGGTTAAGATGTATCGTTTAATAGCTGGTGACAATGTGGTGCTTGTTGATTGGATACAAGATAATTTTGACAATCCGTTTTGCAATTGCCGCGGTCTGGTTTTTATTGGCAAACGGCGAGGGCAAATGGAATTGTTTGATTGTCGATTTGGTAAGCTTGTTCCGGTTTTGAGCGCTGAATATTTGGCTAAAAACGGCTATGTTCTAGATGAGCTGCGTCCGCGCTACGATGATGACAACTTAGTTGTGATTAATTTGCATAAAAAAAGTGTTGCCGGATTTATGGGCAAGAAAACTTTAATCTATAATCTGAAATCAGAAAAACTGTCATCTTCTATCAACTGAAATATGGCTCCGATTACATAACGGTCGGAGCCATATCTATTATCTATCTGCCATAATTGAGGTTGCATTGATAGTTTCGTGATTTTCTTCTGATGCTTTCTCATTGAGCCAGCAAAACATTTATAGATACAAATGCTTTGTGAAAAATGTTTTGTGTTCTTGCCTTTTACAAAGATGAGTGTTAAAAAGGAGCAAATATAGAAAATGGAGAAAAATATGAAAAAGATTATTTTAACCGGCGACCGTCCGACCGGAAAGCTGCATGTTGGGCATTATGTCGGCTCTTTGAGCGAGCGTGTCAAGCTGCAAAATTCAGGGATTTATGATGAAATCAATATTATGATTGCTGATGCGCAGGCTCTAACCGATAATGCTGAACACCCGGAAAAAGTGCGCCAAAATATTATGCAAGTTGCGTTAGACTATTTGGCTTGCGGCATTAATCCAGAAAAGTCGACTATATTTATTCAGTCAATGGTTCCTCAGTTAACCGAGTTGTCGTTTTATTATCAAAATTTGGTAACAGTTTCTCGTTTGCAACGCAATCCGACCGTAAAGAGTGAAATTCAGATGAGAAAATTTGAAACCAGCATTCCGGTGGGCTTTTTTTGCTACCCTATAAGCCAAGCCGCCGATATCACTGCGTTTAAGGCTACCGATGTTCCGGCTGGTGAAGATCAGGAACCTATGTTGGAGCAATGTCGGGAAATTGTGAATAAATTTAACAATATATACGGAGAAACATTGGTTGAGCCAAAAATTGTATTACCGTCAAACAAAGCGTGTCTGCGTTTGCCGGGGATAGACGGCAAAGCGAAAATGAGCAAATCTTTGGGCAACTGCATATATTTGTCTGATGAAGCCGAAGATATCCGTAAAAAAGTTATGTCAATGTTTACTGACCCTAACCATTTGCGCGTAGAAGACCCAGGGCAGGTAGAGGGTAATCCGGTCTTTATTTATTTGGACGCTTTCAGCAAGCCGGAACATTTTGCCGAATTTTTGCCTGAATATCAAAATTTAGATGAATTGAAAGCTCATTATAAACGCGGTGGTTTGGGCGATGTAAAGGTTAAAAAGTTTTTGAATAATGTTTTGCAAGCAGAACTAAGTCCGATTCGTGAACGTCGTAAGATTTGGGAACAAAAAATGCCTGAAGTTGTAGAAATTTTGAAACAAGGCAGCGCGGCGGCAGAAGCTAAAGCTGCAGCTACATTGGAAGATGTTCGCAAGGCTATGAAAATTAATTATTTTGATGGCAGTAATTTAATCTAAAACTTTAGCGGCTTAAAAAAATATCCCCGTTACAAGCAAGTAACGGGGATATTTGCATAATGAAATTATTTTTCATCAACAACAGGTTTAACGTGCCATATTCTGTCAGCATATTCCATAACCGCACGGTCGCTGGAAAAATTGCCGATACGGGCAACGTTAAGCAGTGCTTCTTTAGCCCACTTTTCTTTGTTGTTATAGTCGCGTTCTGCCTGATGTACAGCATTGTTAAACGCTTCCATATCTGCCAAAATAAAGTAGTAGTCGCTGCCGAGCAAAGTGTCAAAAATCGGACGGAACAGCTGCGGATAGTCTTTTTCGCAGAACATACTTGAATTTACAGCATTCAAAATACGTTTGATGTAGTCTGATTTTTCATAAAGTTCACGCGGATTGTAGGTCATACGTTTGCCGCGTACTTGCTCATCGGTCAAGCCAAACAAATAAAAGTTTTCTTCACCCACGGCCTCGCGAATTTCAATGTTGGCGCCGTCATAAGTTCCAATGGTTAAAGCTCCGTTTAAGGCAAATTTCATATTGCTGGTGCCGGAGGCTTCAAAGCCGGCGGTGGAAACTTGACAGCTGACATCGGCGGCCGGAATCAAATATTCGGCTACTGAAACCTTATAATCAGGAATAAAGACAACTTTCAAAAATTTATTTGAACGTTCGTCATTATTAACCACTTCTGCCACATTATTAATAAGTTTGATGATAAGTTTGGCAAATGTGTATGAAGGCGCGGCCTTACCGGCAAAAATATAAGTCTTAGGCGTAATTGGACGTACATTGTCGCGGGTGATTGCCAAATAGTCGCCGATAATTTGCAAAACGGTCATCAATTGGCGTTTATATTCGTGAATTCGTTTGGCATGTACAATATACATGCTGTTCGGGTCAACCATAATGCGGGTTGCGCGATATACTTTTTGAGCCAAACGCTGCTTGTTTTCATTTTTGATTTTCAAAAATTCTTTCAAGAAAGATTTGTCTTCGAAATATTTTTCAATATTTTGCAATTCGTCCAAGTTGGTAATCCACGATGTTCCGATTTTATCAGAAATAAGATTTGCCAAATCGTGGTTGGCGCGCAGCATCCAGCGGCGAGGTGTTACGCCGTTGGTCACGTTGGTAAATTTTTCTGGCCACAATTCATAAAATTCCGGTACCAAAGAATGTTTTACCAATTCAGAGTGCAACTTGGCTACACCGTTTATTGAAAACGAACCGACAATAGAAAGATTTGCCATGCGGATAACTTGATTGTCGCCTTCGCCGTCCACAATCGAAACTTTGCCCAATTTGTAAGAATCTTCGCCAAAGCGGCTGCGGGCAAATTCCATAAAGCGGCGGTTGATTTCATAAATAATCTGCAAATGGCGCGGCAAAAAGCGGCGGATAATGGAACTGCTCCATTTTTCCAAGGCTTCTGGCAGCAATGTGTGGTTTGTATAGGCAAAAATTTTGGTGACGATTTCCCAAGAGTCGTCCCATTCTTGTCCGTATACATCCATCAATTGGCGCATCATTTCCACAATTGCCAAAGCAGGGTGGGTGTCGTTTAGTTGAATGCAGACATAATCCGGCATTTTCTTAAAGTCATTGCTTTTTTCCATAAAGCGGCGAATAATATCTTGAATAGCGCAAGAAACAAAGAAGTATTGCTGAGTTAAACGCAATTCTTTACCTTGTTCAATGTTGTCAGACGGATACAAAACTTTAGAAATTGTTTCGGTGCGGATTTTATCGCGTACGGCCTCAATGTAACCGCCGTTGTTGAAGATGTTTAAATCTAGCTCATCATCGGTTTTGGCCGAGAATAAACGCAGGTAATTTACAGATTTTCCATTATAGCCGACAACCGGAAAATCGTATGGAACACCGTATAAAGTATGAGTGTTGGTCCAAACATAACTTACTTTGCCGTCTGGTTTGTTATACATTTCAACATTACCGCCAATAGGAATCGTCACAGTGCGGTCGGTGCGGGCAAACTGCCATGGTGAGTCTTCTCCCAGCCAGTTATCAGCCTGTTCAACTTGATAGCCGTTTTCAAATTTTTGTTTGAACAAACCATATTCATAGTCAATACCATAACCAAACCCCGGAATACCTAAAGAAGCCATTGAATCCAAATAGCAGGCAGCCAAGCGTCCCAAGCCGCCGTTTCCAAGAGCAGGGTCGTATTCGGCGTCAAAAATATCGCTTAAAGCAAAGTCTGGAAAACCTTCGATTTTTATGTCTTTTAAAATATCGTATAAACCCAGATTGTAAAGGTTATTTTCCAATGAACGGCCGATTAAATATTCAATAGACAAGTAGTAGATGCGTTTGGTGCCGTGTTCGTTGTAGCGAGCAATTGTGTCATACATTCTGTCCATGGCAAATTCACGCACGGCCAGAGCAATAACTTTGAAAGCCTCTTCTTTTGTAAGTTCGCAATTCCGCTTGCCGATAAAATATTTAGCATAATGCTCGATAGAAAGTTTCAAACGAGCGCGGTCAATTTCATCCATAACACTTTTATTTTCTGTTACCACAGTTTATCTCCCATAATTTTTAACATACCTTTTTATACCAGACACTATTAGAAATTGATTGAAAATTACTTAACAATATAACATTTTTATTTTTGAAAAGAAGATATTGTTTGATTTTTAAATTTTTTGGCTTTATAGCTAAAAATGTGAAAATAAGGAATTTATACAGAGTGATAGCAATGAATAAAAAATTACTTTTAGCAGTTTCGTTGAGCGCTTTGATTAGTGTTAACGCAAATGCAGATACAATTTATGAGGCCATGAGTGAAGCCTATAACAGCAACCCTACTTTGCATGGACAGCGCGCAGCCAGCGGTGCTACCAATGAAGATGCGGCAGCTGCCCGTTCTGGTTTTCGCCCAACAATCGGAGTAAACGGCAATTATTCGGATACGCATGTTAGAAAAACCGGAAACGCCACTGTTGACGGATATCAAAAAGGCTATAACGGAAGTATTACTCAGCCGGTGTTTAATGGGTTTTCCACATATAACGCCGTAAAAGCCGCCGATTCTGCCGCCAAAGCCGGTATTCAGGACTTATACGCTGTGGAACAAACTGTTTTACTCGGTGCTTCAACAGCTTATCTTGATGTTATGCGTGATGAAGCGATTGTTCGTTTGCAAAAAAATAATGAACGTTTGTTGAAAAAACAATTAGACGAAACATTGGCTCGTTTTGATGTGGGCGAGGTTACCCGCACCGATGTTGCTCAGTCCCGTGCTAGCTATGCGCAAGCGCAGTCAGATGTGATTTCGGCTGAAGGTAATTTAGCTATTTCTAAAGCCACATATTTGCAGATGGTGGGCAAAGAACCTAAAGATTTGCAAAATCCGGCTTCTATTACCAAAATGTTTCCAACCCGTTTTGACGAGGCTATGAATTATGCTCGCAGCAACAACTATTCTCTGCTTGCAGCTAAAAAACAGCTTGATGCCGCTTCCTACAGTGTTAGCAGCAACAAGGGCGCTTTGCTGCCAGATGTAAGCTTTACGGCTTCTAGTGGCAAAACCACGCAATCAAATCATGATATGGCTAAAAATCCAAGCACAACCAGCACTCAATATTCTTTGGATATGAATGTTCCATTGTATACCGGCGGTGCAACCCGTGCTAAAATCCGCAAAAGCAAATATCAAAAATGGCAGGCTCAAGAAGGAGTTTTAGAGGCTGAACGCGCAGTTGTGGCTGGAGTTACTAGTTATTGGCAATCTATGCAGGCAAACAAGTCAAACATCACCTCTATTCAAGCTCAGGTAAAGGCTTCGGCTATTGCCCTGGAAGGCACACAAAAAGAAGAGGCTTTGGGCAACCGCACGGTTTTAGATGTGCTGAATGCTTATCAAACATTGCTAACTTCTCAAGTTAATGAAGTAAAGGCTTTGCATGACTACTATGTATCTGGCTTGCAACTTATGCAGTCGATGGGCAAATTAACAGCTCAGAAGTTGGCTTTGAAAGTTAACTTTTATGATGCAGAAGAGCATTATAAAAACACCAAAGGCAAATGGTTGACTTTATCCATTGATAAATAAAGCAAACCTATTGCCAATTAAAATAAATTTTGCTAATATGCCTCAGGTTTTAATTTTAACTTGAGGCATAATTTTATGGCAAAAGCAGAAGACGCGTCTATCGATTCGATTCTAAAGTCGATTCGTGAGGCGATTATTGAAAAAGAACAGCGTAAAAATACAGAAAAAAAAGAACCTGTTTTTACGGCTGCTGAAGAACAAGACGAGATTTTTGAGTTGACTAAAACAATGATGGTCAAACGTGAAGATATTCCGTATCAGCTTGGTGTTTGGAGCTTTGACGATGTCGCCAAAAAAATTATGAAAAAATACCAAACTTATTTTGCTAAGCATTCGGTAAAAACAGATATTTCTAATTCAAATGACAATCATGACGACCGAGTGAGTGTAAAGGAAAATAATTTTGCCTAACGGCTTATTTTCCTCCCTGATTTTTTTTGAAAATAAATTACTTAAGAATAACGTGAAAAAACGGAATAATGAAAGATGTTAGAAAAGAACTACAATCCAAAAGATTTTGAAGAAAAAATTTATGAAAAATGGGAAAATGACGGCGATTTTAAACCGGATATGAGAAGTGATAGCGAGGCGTTTTCGATTGTGATACCGCCTCCTAACGTAACAGGCGTTTTGCATATGGGACACGCTTTGGACGATACTTTGCAAGATATTTTGATTCGTTATAACCGTATGCTGGGCAAAAAAGTTTTATGGCAGCCGGGAACGGACCATGCCGGTATTGCCACACAAATGGTGGTGGAACGTAATTTGGCTAAAGAAGGTATTACCCGCCACGATTTAGGACGTGAAAAGTTTATTGAAAAAGTTTGGGAATGGCGCAAGCAGTCCGGCGGAACAATTTGTCGCCAGCTGCGTCGTTTGGGCGCTTCTTGTGACTGGAGCCGCGAGCGTTTTACCATGGATGAGGGGCTTTCTCGCGCCGTGCGTAAAATTTTTGTTTCGTTGTATAAAGACGGCCTGATTTTTAAGGCTAAAAAGCTGGTTAACTGGGATCCTAAACTTGGTACAGCCGTTTCTGATTTGGAAGTGGTGCAAAAAGAAACTGTCGGCAAAATGTATTACTACAAATATCCGATTGAAGGAACAGAAGGTGAATATATCCATATTGCCACCACTCGTCCTGAAACTATGTTCGGCGATACGGCAGTGGCTGTTTCAAAAGACAATCCTAAACTGGCTCATCTAATTGGCAAAAACTGCATTATTCCAATTATCAACCGTGTAATTCCGATTGTTGGCGATGAGCACGCAGACCCTGAAAAAGGTACCGGTGCCGTAAAGATTACTCCGGCGCATGATTTTAACGACTTTGAAGTTGGTAAACGTCATAATTTGCCAATGATTAATGTTTTGAATCCTGATGCGACAATGAACGAAAACACTCCGTATGCCGGTTTAACCACTATGGAAGCTCGTGCTAAAACGATTGAAAAATTGACCGAATTGGGATTGATGGATAAAATTGAAGACCACCCAATGGTTATTCCGTACGGTGACCGCAGCGGCGTGGTTATTGAACCTTTGATGACCGACCAATGGTTTGTAGATGCTCCGAAATTGGCTGTTGCTGCGATTAAAGCGGTGGAAGACGGCGATATGCAATTTGTGCCAAAGAGCTATGAAAAAACATACTTTGAGTGGATGCGTAATATTCAGCCGTGGTGTATTTCTCGCCAACTTTGGTGGGGACATCAAATGCCGATTTGGTATGGTCCGGACGGTGAAATTTTCTGTGAAGAAAATGAAGAAGAGGCGAAAGTTGCCGCAGCCAAGCACTATGGCAAAGAGGTTGAATTGACTCGTGAAACCGATGTGTTGGATACCTGGTTTTCTTCAGGTTTGTGGGCGTTTTCAACTATGGGCTGGCCTGATGAAACCGAATTTTTGAAAACATTTTATCCGACTTCGGTTTTGGTTACCGGTTTTGATATTATTTTCTTCTGGGTTGCCCGCATGATGATGATGAGCATGTATATGATGAAGCGCGTGCCGTTCAAAAAATGCTATATTCATGGTTTGGTGCGTGACGAACAAGGCCGTAAGATGAGCAAATCAAAAGGTAATACGGTTGACCCGATGGAAACAATCGAAAAATACGGCGCCGACGCTTTACGCTTTTTTATGGCAGCCATGGAAACACAGGGACGAGACATCAATTTGTCGGATTCGCGCATTCAAGGTTATCGTAACTTTGCCACAAAGTTGTGGAACGCCGCTCGTTTTTGTGAAATGAACGAATGCTATTCGGTTAACGATTTTGATGTGACATCAGCTAAACTCGAAATCAGTAAATGGATTATGGCAAAAGCTAAAGAAGCCTCTGCCGAAGTGACAGAAAATCTTAATAATTTCCGTTTTTCTGATGCGGCAAATGCAGTTTATCAATTTATTTGGGGTACATTCTGCGATTGGTACATTGAATTGATTAAACCGATTTTCTATGGTGAAAATGCCGATGAAATTAAAGAAATTCGCGCTGTTACAGCTTGGACATTGGATAGAATTTTGGTAATGTTGCATCCGTTTATGCCGTTTATTACCGAAGAATTGTGGGATAATTTGACGGTTCGTTCCGGCAAATTGATTCACGCCGCATGGCCAACAGATGAAACAGTCAACGCTGCAGATAAAAATGAAATTGATCGAGCTATTGATATTATTTCTGCAATTCGTTCTTTGCGTTCAGCCATGAATTTACCTGCCGGTGCCAAATTGCATGCGTTTGTAAAAGATGCAGCGGCAGAAACATTGTCAGTGGTAGAACGCCAAAAAACTTTGATTTGCAAACTGGCTCGCTTGGAAGAATTGGACGCTTTGGGCAATCGTGAAGTCACAAAAGATATGGTGCAGACGGTTAGCCGTGAAGCCGCAATTTTGATTCCGTTAAAAGGTGTGGTTGATTTTGAGGCCGAGCGCTCTCGTTTACAAAAAGAACTGGAAGCATTAAACAAAAACTTGGAAGGCTACAGTCGTAAGTTGAATAATGAAAGCTTTGTTGCTAAAGCTCCGGCGGCAGTTGTTGCCGAAGAAAAACGCCGTCAGGCTGAAGCTCAGGAAAATAAAGCTAAAGTTGAAGAAGCTTTGGCTCGTATTGCAAATTTTTAAGGAGATAGAAATGAAAAAAATAATTTTAAGTCTGGTCGCCGTATGTTTTATGTCTGCTTGTGCTACCGACCCTTATACTGGAGAAAGCAAAGTTGCTAAAACTGCGTGGGGTACAGGTATTGGCGCTGTTGCCGGAGCTGGTATCGGCGCTTTAATCGGCGGTGAAAAAGGTGCTTTGATCGGTGCCGGTATTGGTGGCGCTACCGGTGCGGCTACCGGTGGTTATATGGATATACAGGCTAGCAAATTGCGCCAAAAATTAACCGGAACTGGCGTACAAGTTGCGCGTGACGGTGATAATATTCGTTTGATTATGCCAAACAGCATTACTTTCAACACCAACGAATCTGTTATTAAAACATCTGCCAACAATGTGCTTGATTCTGTTGCGTTGGTGGCTAAGGAATATGACAAAACCAGATTACAGATTGTTGGTTACACCGACAGCACCGGTAATGATAAAATTAATCAGCCGTTGTCAGAGCGCCGTTCCGCAGCGGTTGCCAATTATTTGGCTTTGCGTGGAGTACAGGGCGGCCGTATCAGCTCATATGGAGCAGGGGCAGCTAACCCGATTGCCTCAAATGCCACAGCTGAGGGCAAAGCGCAAAACCGCCGTGTAGAAATTACTTTGATTAACGCTCAATAATTTTTATAACTACATTAAAAATCGTTGTATTGGAAAAAATACGGCGGTTTTTGCAGTAGAGCTCCACGCTCAAAACGTGGGGCTCTTTTTTGTACGGATAGATAGGGATTGGCTGCTCTGACGCTTCGCCGCTGCGTCCTCGCTCGGCTTTGCCTCACCGGCGTATTTCCATCCGCCTCTCGTCCTGGTCGAACCCTCTTTTTCGGGTTCAAATCCCTTACCCGTCAGAATAACAAAAAAGCCCGTCTAAAAACGAGCATTGAGAGGAATTGGCTGCGCTGGCGCTTCGCCGCTGCGTCCTCGCTCGGCTGTGCCTCACCGGCGTATTTTCATCCGCCTCTCGTCCTAGTCGAACCCTCTTTTTCGGGTTCAAATCCCTTACCCGTCAGAATAACAAAAAAGCCCGTCTAAAGACGAGCTTTGAGAGGGATTGGCTGCGCTGGCGCTTCGCCGCTGCGTCCTCGCTCGGCTGTGCCTCACCGGCGTATTTACATCCGCCTCTCGTCCTGGTTGAACCCTCTTTTCCGGGTTCAAATCCCTTACCCGTCAGAATAACAAAAAAGCCCGTCTAAAGACGAGCTTTGAGAGGGATTGGCTGCGCT
>CAKQUE010000015.1 GCA_934277435.1 uncultured Alphaproteobacteria bacterium
GACAAACGCCGACAAACCGCCTTCATAGTGAAAATCCAATTCTTTCGGTTCGGCGCCGCGGTTGTCTATCAAACGCAAATATACGCCGGAGTTTAAAAAAGCTTTTTCACGAATAGAACGTTCCAAGGTTTCAAAATTAAATTCAACTTGTGTAAATGTTTTCGGCGATGGCAAAAATGTTACTTCTGTGCCGTGGCGATTCGGTGCGTCGGCCACAACGTGAACGTGTTCTACCACATTGCCGTCGGCAAAGCTGGCTTCATATTCTTTATCGTTACGCCAAATTTTTAACTTTAGCCAAGTAGACAGGGCATTTACTACCGAAACGCCCACACCGTGCAAACCACCGGAAACTTTATAGGAATTGTTGTCAAACTTACCGCCGGAGTGCAATTCTGTCATGATAACTTCTGCGGCAGAAATACCTTCTTCTTTGTGCGTATCAACAGGCATACCGCGTCCATTGTCACGAATAGTTGCCGAACCATCAGGATTAAGAATAACCAAAGTTTTATCACAATATCCAGCCAGCGCTTCATCAATAGCGTTATCCAATACCTCATAAATCATGTGGTGCAGACCGGAACCGTCATCGGTATCGCCGATATACATTCCCGGACGTTTGCGCACAGCGTCCAAACCGCGCAAAACTTTGATGGAGTCGGCGTTATATTCTTGTTCACTTTTCAAGTATTCTTCTTCTGTTAATTCAGTCATTGAAAATCCTCTTAAAATCTAATTTTTCACATAGAACAAATATAGCCCGAACCGCCAAATTTACCAAGTAGAAAATGCAAGTTATGAACGGAAAACATCTAAAAAATACGCTTGATTTTTATTTCAAAAAAAGCTAGATTAAACATAGATAATTTATAATTTTTGTTTATTATTTTAAGCTTATGAAAAATTATATTATTTTGTTAGTCTTAACAGCCGTAACTTTGATTTTGGCTGCAGTTGAATGTTTTTTCGGCTGTCCGTTTGAATTCAGAAGCTGCGAACTTTTGGGCGGAATTTTTGTTTTGCTCATCGGTTTGTTTTGGATGCATCGTTTCAACCGCAAAAAAGCCAGTTTGGCATTTGCTCTTGTTGGCGGAGTGGTTCTTATTTGTGCAGTAAATGCAGGCATCAACGCCGTGTATTTATTTAAATTGCTGCTAAACGCTTATCCAAATATGGATGGCGGGGCTTTGGTGCTTTTGACCTTAGCTATGGCGGTTTATGTGCCGTTTGTGTATATAGGTGCAATTTTCGTATATGTGTATTATTTTTGCGATTTACGCGATATGTTTATGCGGCTCAAACAAGATTTAAACTAAAAAAAGAGAGAAACTATTTTTGAATAGTTTCTCTCTTTTTTACTTTCTTACATCA
The DNA here is from genome assembly GCA_934277435.1 of uncultured Alphaproteobacteria bacterium. GTDB lineage: Bacteria > Pseudomonadota > Alphaproteobacteria > RF32 > CAG-239 > RUG410. The sequence goes on from CAKQUE010000015.1 coordinate 1,375, forward strand.
AAAATTTCGAATTTAGATTTTAGATAGCTTAATAGTGCGGAATCATCAAAGAATTTATCACAATCGGAATCCTGCGTGGTTTTATCTGTTGGTATCGGTCGATATTTTTGCAAATAGTATTCTTTAACGCCCAAGGCAGATAGCTCATCGGCTATGTTATAAATATCTGCAATTTCTAAAATACGTGGATCACAAGTGGTGCGACATTCAAAGTGTATGCCGCTGCCAATCAAAATCTGCAAGCTTTCTTTGATATTGCCGATAGGCGTCGGACAACCAGTAACTTTTGTGTATCTTTCTGTATCCAGCGGAACTTTTATATCCATACCTACCCAAGAAACTTTATCAATAACCTTTTTTAGCGCTTGGGGGTTATATCCGCCGGTGTGTAATCCTATTTCAAAGCCCATATCTTTTACAATATCCATCGCTTGCGGTAAATTGCTTTGCATTAACGGCTCGCCGCCGCTAAACACAACTGCGTCCAAAATACCTTTGCGATGTTCTAGCAAATTTATAAGCTTATCCCAACCGGTGTTGTCATTGCTGTTAGGATTTTGCAGCGAAGCGTTATAGCAAAACGGACAGCGCCATGGACAGCCTTGCATAAAAACAACAGCGGCTATCTTAGTTGGAAAATCGACGATACTGAATTTTTCAATATCGCCGATTCTTAACAAATCAGAAGTCATAAAAAATCTTCTTATTCCGCCGCCAAAGTGCAGCCGCAGTCATTATCCAAATACATAACGGCTTTTTCTTCACAAAAACATTTACGAGAATAATATTCTGACTTTTTACCTTTATTGAATTCAGAAACCGGACGATGATAGCCCATAACTCTGGTCCAAATTTCGCAAGGCTGTCTTTCGGCGTCTGTTAATTTGATGTCTTCAATATTGATGGTGTTTGTCATAATTTTATCTCCTAAAAAATGTTTAATATATTTATTTTGTAAAGTTAAGCAGCATTGCTGGCTTTTAATTTTTTCAATTTTGCGGCTTTCTTCTCTTCGTCGCAAATCGGGCAGAATTTGTGCTCACCGGCCAAATAGCCATGTTTCGGACAAATAGAGAAAGTCGGAGTAATTGTGATGTATGGCAAGCGGTAGTTTGTCAAAACTTTTTTAATCAGTTCGCCACAAACTTTTGCCGAAGAAATACGCTGACTCATATAAAGGTGCAACACGGTGCCACCGGTGTATTTAGATTGTAAGGTAGCTTGCAAATCCAAAGCTTCAAACGGGTCATCAGTATATCCAACCGGCAGTTGTGAAGAATTTGTGTAATAAGGGTCTTCTTTTGTGCCGGCCTGAATAATTCCAGTGAAGCGCTTTTTATCTTCACGCGCAAAGCGATAAGTCGCGCTTTCTGCCGGAGTTGCTTCCAAATTGTACATATGGCCTGTTTCTTCTTGAATTTTTACTAGGCAGCCACGGATATAGTCTAAGAATTTTTCTGCAAAAGCTTTACCCCATTCATCGGCAATATTGTGTTCGTCATTAGTAAAGTTGCGAATCATCTCGTTAATACCATTTACACCGATAGTAGAGAAGTGGTTGCGCAAAGTTCCTAAATAGCGCTTTGTGTATGGGTACAAACCATTGTCAATCAAGCGTTGAATAACTTTTCTCTTAATTTCCAAAGAAGTGCGGGCAATATTCATCAATTCATCAACACGAGCGAACAATGCTTGTTCATTGCCTTTGAACATATAGCCCAAGCGAGCGCAGTTGAACGTTACTACACCGATAGAACCTGTTTGTTCAGCCGAACCAAACAAACCGTTTCCTTTTGCCAATAATTCACGCAAATCCAGTTGCAAACGGCAGCACATAGAGCGGATTTGACCTGGTTTCAAAACAGAGTTAATAAAGTTTTGGAAATAAGGCATACCGTATTTAGCTGTCATTTCAAATAAAAGCTGTGATTTTTCGTCATCCCATGGAAAATCAGGTGTCATATTATATGTTGGAATAGGGAATGTAAACGGACGCTCCATCACATCGCCTGCCATCATAACTTCAATATAGGCGCGGTTAATCATATCCATTTCTTTTTGGCAATCACCGTAAGTAAACGGCATTTCTTCCTGACCTTCAATAATCGGCATATAATTTTCATCATGACCGGCAATATGACCACCGATATACGGATGCTGATTGCGTAAATCTTCTGGGCAAACCCAGTCAAAAGTAAAGTTTGTGAACGGTGTTTGTGAACCCCAGCGAGAAGGAACATTTAAGTTATAAACTAATTCTTGGATAGATTGTTTAACCTGCTCAAATGTTAAATTATCTTTTTTAACGTATGGAGCCAAATAGGTGTCAACTGATGAAAATGCTTGCGCGCCTGCCCATTCGTTTTGCAAAGTACCCATAAAGTTAACCATTTGACCAACAGCAGAAGTCAAGTGTTTTGGCGGATTGGCTTCGGCTTTGCCCTTTACACCGTTAAAACCTTCTTTTAATAAGTTTTTCAAAGACCAACCGGCGCAATAAGCAGCCAGCATATCCAAATCATGAATATGAATATCGCCGTTGCGGTGAGCTTCGCCGACTTCTGCCGGATAAACATGGCTCAACCAGTAGTTGGCGGTAACTTTACCGGAAACGTTCAAAATCAAACCACCGTTAGAATAACCCTGATTTGCATTAGCATTAACACGCCAGTCCAACTTTTCCAGATATTCATTAATAGAGCTTTCAACGTCTACCATAACTTTGTGGTCCGAACGCATACGGTTGCGTTTGTCGCGGTACAGAATATAAGCTTTGGCAGTGGCAAAATAGTTTGCAGAAATCAACACTTGTTCAACAATGTCTTGAATTTGTTCAATTGAAGGCAGAGATTCGGTGAATTTGTGATTGATAACTTTCATAACTTGTGCGGTTAAAAGCCAAGCATCGGATTCGTCAAATTCTCCAGTCGAAGCACCTGCTTTCAAAATAGCATTATAGATTTTGGTTTCATCAAACGGAGCCAAAGTTCCGTCACGCTTGGTAATGCTTTCAACTTTAGTGTCGATTTTGTTTATTTTGGTATTTTGCTCTGTACCCATTATAAAATTCTCCCTTTGACGTTGTAAAATATTTATTGGCTTATACTACATATAGTATGAATATTTTGTAAACAAACAATATATAGTATACCCAACTTTTTATTTTACAGCGAAGTATTTTGTATTTTCTGAAATACATACTAGAAAAATAAAGCGCATTTCGACAAGGAAAATAATGTTACGATTTTGTAAAATTTATCTAACTCTCTAATTTTGCGAACAAAAAATTTTTTTGGTATGTATATAACATTGTTAATCTTTATTAATGCTGTGGGATATATTTCTTAGATTTAAAAACAAGCAGTTACATACAACAGTTTGATTCAAGTAGTTTAAAAATTTTATTTTAGAGGAAAATGGCAATATCATTCTTATAAAAAGGAGTCGCAAGTGTAATTTTCTTAAAAATCCGATTCTCTTTTTAAAATAAAAGAGCCTGTACAAAATACAGGCTCAATTTATAAATGCTCAAAATCTATCTGACAGGGGCAAAAACCTGCACGTCATCAAGAGTTTCATCAGTACATTGATTGCCGTGGCAGCGTTTCATCACCGTAGCTTTGCGGCTGCGGTTGAGGCCGCGAACTTTAATAGACGGAACATAAACTTCAACAATAGTCAATTTGAATGTCAAATAGGCGATGTTGTTGTTTTTATCCAAAGCATAGATTTTGATTTTATACACGCCGCCGTCGCGAGGCATTGCCATACCGCTGAACACACGTGTGGTTGGATTGTATTTGAGCCATTTTGGCAGCGGTGTGTCATCTATCAAACCGGCTTTGGTTGTGATGTTTTCATCTTTCCAGCCCATTTTTTCAAATACCGAGCTAGGAACGACAATATTGATATGTTCACCCGTTTCATAAGTTACGTCCGGCAGCAATTTTTCTGACGACAAATTAACCGGAGGACGACGGCTTGGAATATCCATCAAATACGGACGGTTATCCGGAATAAACTCGCCTTTGCGCCATTTATCCAAGTTGTCGCGTAGGGCAACGGCAATTTTAGACGGCGATTCGTTTAACATATAATAAGGAACGGCGTCTAATCCGATAGTGGCATAAAGTGTGGCTAAGGCGTCCTGCAAATCAACATAAGCCAAAGAGGCCTTAGTTTCATCGGCGATGGCGCGTGCTGCCTCTAACTGACTTTTTTCAGCGTGGCTGCCATTGGCTGAAGTTACGTCTTCAGCAATATTTTCTGAAGTTCCGGCAATTTCATAGGCAATCTGATAGTCTTCTGTTGCCGAAGTGTATCTGGCCCAGGCAATATATACCTGATTCAAAATCAAAGAAGTCATACGTTGACGGCGCAAATCAGTCATCATTTGTTGGCTTACACCGGCGCGGGTGTCTTCATATACCAGCATAGAAGCCTCTTTAGCGGCATTGCACCATTTTTGATTGTAGGTGTTTGGATTGTTTTTATAGCCGCTGCCGTTATCATCGCGGAAGTTAGAAATAATCATTTCCAAATCATCGGAACTCGTCAGCAAATCATGCACTTTCAGCTCTGGACGATTGGTAAGCGCCAACCATTCCAAACGAGAAAGGTTTGATTTAATTTCCGGCAAAGCAAAGTTGCCGTACTCTTTACCAACCAGCATAAATTGTGTGGCCGGATGTAGTCCCATCAATGAAGCCAACTGTTCATGTGCGGTTTCCATGTCCCGTTTTAGGTTGGAAAGTTTTTTCACCGCTTCCATGTATTTACGTTTTTTCTGTAATTCTTCAGTTGATGGATTCAATCCTTGCTGAGCCATTTCTTTCGCTTTGGCGTTCATTTCATCAACGTCCAGAGTAATATGCTCAATGGTGTCGTCGATTACCGGTATCAAACGTTGCGCGGTCAAGGCTTTCCAGTATAAAATACGGGCTTCTTGCAAAATGTTTTGAATTACTTTTCGGCTTTGTTCAACCGCCACGCTTTTTTTGAATTCTGGAGTAGATTTCATATAATAGATGGTGGATAAATCCAATACATTCCAAGCCACTTTCAAATCCGGACTGGTTTGCGAATTGTTGTTTGTGTTAACATAACCGGCGTTGGTGGCAATTTCTGGCAACTGAGAATAAGCTGATTTTCCGGCTTTAAGCAAGCTTTCTTGATAGCGAATCATACGTCCGGTGTAATTATATTTCAGAGCCAAGGCCATTGACATATACATGTCAAGCGGCTTTTCAAGTTTCAGCGGCGCGTTGGCATACATATTTTGCATATCAACATCGTAGCGGATAGCTCTATCCCAATCAGAATAGTAGGCGGCGTCAGGTTGTTTGTTATTATAGTTTTCTTTATCAGAGCAACCGGCTGCAGCCAATATTCCCAACATTAAAAACAACAGTTTTTTCATTATTATATCCTTAAGTATACTTTAGTTATTCTGCTTTGATAATAATCTCTAAAAATTAACATTTTGTTACACTTTTATTTATAATATGGAAACTAAGTAAAAAATTGAGGTAAAAAATAATGGTTTCTATCTTAGGCACACTGTTTAAGTACAAAGAAAAAGAATCTCCAGATGTTTTGGGATATTTTCCCGAACGAGTCCATGTTGATGCTTTTCCAGAGCGCCGCTATTTGTGGACCTCGCGTTTTTTGGTTATGCTGACCTGTCTAAGCATATGTTTCAATATGCTGATAGCCTGCATAATTTATTTGCTGCTGCCAGAACAGCATGTGCGGCCAAGACTTTTTGTTTTGGATAATGATGTTAATCAGGTAAAAGTTTTAGAACCTGATGAGAGGTATTATTATGCCAGCGATTTAATTGCCGAGCAGTATATTCGTGACTATATAGTGTTGCGTTACACCATTACCGAAGACTATGCCGAGTTGCAAGACAGATGGCGTAAAAATTCTATTTTATATTGGTATTCTACCGACCAGATTTTTGAAGACTTTACTAAAAATGAAGCCGAAGCGGCAACTAAACAATTCAAAGCTATTGGTTTACAGAGATATGTCGAAATTGATTGGACTAAACGTATGTCTTTATCAATGTGGATGGTACAGTTTAAAACATATGATATAACTCGCGATAATCCCAAACCAAAGGTAGACTTGTGGCGAGCAACCTTGCGTGTTGGTTATGATGGTGGATTGCGTTTCAGTAAACCGGAAGAGCGTTTGCTAAATCCTTATGGATTTTTGGTTTACAGCTATACTTTGTCGTATCAGGGTGACTATCGCAATGGTCCTGATGAAGTGGATTCTAATTTGAAATATAATTTGATGATGTATTAATCTGCTTACATAAAAAAAGTCCCTTGTTCTATCAGGAACAAGGGATTTAGTTTTTATTGCACAGGCGTGCCTTCTACCAACATAGTAAGATTTGAAGTGAACAATTTCACTGCAATGGACATCAAGATAATACCAAAAGCTTTTTGGAAGATGCAAATAATTCCAGGTGAAAGTATTTTTTCTAATTTTGGAGCCAATTTTAAGCCCAGATATACCACGATAATGTTTAATACAATAGCTAAGATAATGTTCAAATCCGCATATTGCGAACGAATGGCTAAAATTGTGGTAAACGCACCGGCGCCGGCAATTAACGGAAAAACAATCGGCGTAAAAGTAGCGTCGTTGGCAGAATATTTATTTTCATGAAAAATATGCACGTCCAAAATCATTTCCATAGAAATAATGAAAATAATGATTGAACCGGCAATGGCAAATGATGAAATGTCTAGGCTGAATAATTGCAGAAAGGCATTACCCATATACATAAAGCCAATAAATAAAATAAGCGAAATAATAGAGGCGCGTCCGGCGTGAATTGTGCGTCCGTCTTGTAATAGGTTTAAGACAACCGGTAAAACGCCGATAATATCTATTATGGCAAATAAAACTACAAACGCACTCAAAAACTGCGTGGTATTATAAGTGCTTAAAAAAGCGGTTAAGGTTTCCATTTAAAACTCCTAAATAAAAAAAGAAAAACGGCGATATTTTTATATCGCCGCCGTTCTAGCAAACTAAATTGAATTAGTCAATCTTTTTTGCTTCAATGCGCATTTTATAGAAAGAACGCCATACAAACACAATACCGATAACAAAGAATACAATACCGATAGATGTTGCCAGACATTCTGATTGCGCTGAAACTTTTGCAGCCATTTCCGCCGCCAACAATCCAAACAAAGTTGTAAACTTAATAATTGGATTCAATGCAACTGAAGCGGTGTCTTTATAAGGGTCACCAACAGTGTCTCCCACAACAGAAGCAGCGTGCAGTTCTGTACCTTTTTCATTAAGATCTACTTCAACCACCTTTTTAGCGTTGTCCCATGCTCCGCCGGCGTTAGCCATATACAAAGCCTGATACAAACCAAAAATAGCAATAGAAATCAAGTAGCTGGCAAATAATTCCGGACTAAAGAATGCAAAAGCAATTGCAAAAGAGAAAATGACAATAAAGATGTTAAACATACCTTTTTGCGCATACTGTGTGCAGATTTTAACCACTGTTTTAGAATCTTCAACTGAAGCAGCTTTGTTTGTATCTAATTTAATATGCTCTTTAATGTAATTTACAGCACGATAAGCACCGGTAGAAACCGCCTGAATAGACGCTCCGGAGAACCAGTAAATTACCGCACCACCCAAAATCAAACCAAGCAAAACGCGAGCATCAAGCAAGTTCAGTTGCAGGTTCAAAAGTAAGATGATAGAGAAAATCATGGTTGTGGCACCAATAACGGCTGTACCGATTAATACTGGTTTAGATGTGGCTTTGAAAGTATTTCCTGCCGAGTCGTTAGCCTCCAGCAAATGTTTACCTTGTTCAAAGTCTGGTTCAAAACCATAGTCGTTTTTAATTTCTTTTTTGATGCCTTTGATGTCTTCAATTTGCGAAAGTTCAAACACAGACTGTGCATTATCTGTTACCGGACCATAGCTGTCTACGGCGATAGTAACAGGTCCCATGCCAAGCATACCAAACGCCACCAGACCAAAAGCAAATATGGTCGGATAAATCATAATCTGTGATAAATCACCTAACGAGGTGAGGTAAGCAACAGCCATCAAACCGGCCATAACTACGCCTTGCCAAAAACCAGAGAAGTTACCGGCAACAATACCAGAAATGATGTTCAGAGAAGCACCGGCTTCGCGGCTGGCGTTAACAACTTCTTGAACGTGCTGAGATTTTGAAGATGTGAAAATCTTTGTAAATTCCGGAATAATGGCAGCAGCTAAAGTTCCGCAGCTGATAATAACGGACATTTCCCACCAAATGTTTGAACCAAAGCTTTCTTTGGGCAGCATCAAATAAGAAACACCGAAAGTTACCATAATAGAAATCAAAGATGTTAACCAAATCAGGCTGGTTAAAGGAGCTTCAAAGTCAAACGATTTTTTGTCGCCGTAGATTTTTTTAGCAATGTAACCGTTTAATGCGTATGCAACAACTGAAGTGATAATCATCAAAACGCGCATTGCAAAAATCCAAGTAATCAAACGAGCTTGCAATTCTGGTGCCCAAACGTGGGCAGAAATTGCGCCGTCGGCAGTCATAGTCATACCTGCAGCCAAAACAATAAAGCTGATTAAAGCCACTCCGGTTACGCCATAGGTTTCAAAGCCATCGGCAGTCGGACCGCAAGAGTCGCCGGCATTGTCACCGGTGCAATCTGCAATCACACCAGGGTTGCGGGCATCATCTTCATCAATTTTGAAAATAATTTTCATTAAGTCTGCGCCAATATCTGCTATTTTGGTAAAGATACCGCCGCAAATACGCAAAGCAGAAGCACCCAAAGATTCACCAATGGCAAAACCAATAAAGCAAGCTCCGGCAGTGTCGCGAGGAATAAATACCAAAATGAACATCATCATAATCAATTCAACGCAAATTAGCAGTACACCGATGGACATACCCGAACGCAGCGGTAAATTCATCACCGGATAAGCTTTACCTTCTAAAGAGGCAAAAGAGGTGCGGGAGTTGGCGTAAGTGTTGATGCGCATACCAAACCAAGCCACGCTGAATGAACCTAAAATACCCAAAACCGACCATAATAAAATGTTTAAAACTTTCAATAAAGGAGTACCATTTAAAATAGCAAAGTAATATATAATGCAGGCACCGATAAACACTTCAAGAACAAGCAGCAGTTTTGCTTGCTGTTTCATATAAGTTGTGCAAGTTGCATAAATTGTTTCAGATACTTTGAGCATAGCTTCGTGAGCGGGCATTTTCTTTATGCGTAAAAATTCCCACAAACCAAAAAACATACCCAAAAGGCAAACGGCCATACCACTTAAGAGTAAACCGTTACCAGAGATTTCTAATCCCAAAATGCTGTAAGTAGCTTGTGAAAGCGACGGAATAACCAAGTCTAGTTCCGAGGCTTGCGCGCTGCTGACGGCAGATGCGATAAAGGCTAACGCTGCTAATGCAACATTACCGATTTTTTTTCTGCTGATAAACATAATCTAATCCTCTAAAAAAATTAATGAAATGACCTCTGTAAGTTCTCCCTTACCGGCCGGTGTGAGCATTCTATCCCATAAACGTTAATTAATCACTACAAAAAGATATAATTTTATTAAACCGTGGATAAGTATGCTTGACTAGTAGTTTTTTGTGATATCTTCTGCGGAAACATCCATATACGACTTGCCTTCAACATCTAAAACAGTGATATCTGCTCCGGATTTAAGCAAAAATGTTGTCATGTTGTCACAGCCAAAGGCTGCGGCATAAAACAGGGCGGTTCGACCAAATCTATCCCTCTGATTTACTTTGGCGCCGGTTTTGAGTAGGGTTTCTACAATAGGTAGGTTTAATTCGCTGGTGGCAGCACTCATTAACGGCGTGCCTCGCGGAGTTTCTTGATTAACGTCTGCGCCGCTGTCAATCAAAAGCTGCAGCAGTTTTTGTGAGCGAGTCATTAAAAATTCAGTTTGTTCTTTCAGTTTGGCATTTTTTATTTCTTGAGTCACATTTTCCGGCTCTGTAGCAATTTTTTGTTTCTGTAGTTCGCCGGCCAGTGCGGTGGCAACCAACAACGGTGTCAATCCGTTATTAGATGGCAGGTTGACATCGGCGCCGGCGTTTATCAAAGTTTTAGCCATGTCAAAATCGGCATAATGAGTTAATAGATAAAACAACATAGTATCACCTTTAGCATCTCGAGAATTTACATCAAGTCCTTCATCAATAAGCTTTTGCAATGCAGATGTATCGCCGGAGTCTAAAATTTTTTGCACATAAGCATCTTCTATATCTTCGCTGACAATTTCGGCATTGGCAGAAAATATAAAAAAGTTGAAAGCCGAAAGCAGCAATAATAAATGTTTCATAATAACCTCGATGACAATTTATATGATATAAAATTTAACACGATAAAATGAAACTGGCAAGTCTTTAAAAGTTTACGATTCAATATATATAAAGGTAAAAAACGGGGGGATAAAATGAAAAAGAAGATAAATAAACCTTTGTACATTTCTTTGCAGGCTGGAAGTAAAGATTTTCATGTCAGAGTCATAGAAGAGGACCGTTTGACGCCGACAATTCAATCGCGCGACGCAGATTTTGATGCAGAAATGTATAACTATGGAGAGATGGAAAATTTGCCCAACAGTGATAGGCTTATGGTTTGCCAGCAAAAAGGTATAAAACAAACTCGTTGCGATTTATAGGCGGAAATCATAAAGCCAAAATGGCGTATCCGGCGAGGCTCGAACTCGCAACCTTCGGCGTCGGAGGCCGACACTCTATCCAATTGAGCTACGGATACATAGTCTGTAAAACATAATTTTTCATCTTTTTACATAATTTTACTTGACTTGTCAATGAAATGAATGTATTAACAAGCAACAAATATATGTTGAAATTTAACTTTGAGGATTTTTAAAAATGGCTAAGAAATGTGATATTTTGGGCACCGGCGTTATGAGCGGCAATAATGTAAGCCATGCAAATAACAAAACTCGTCGTCGTTTTTTGCCTAACTTGCAAGTTGTTTCTCTGTTCAGTGAAGCATTAAATAAAGTATTCAAATTGAAAGTTTGCTCTAAAACTTTGCGTTCTATTGAACACAACGGCGGTTTGGATTCTTATTTGGAAAAAACATCTAATACCAAACTGACAGAAGAAGCTAAAAAAATTAAAAAAACTATCGCTTCTAAAAAAACTGTTGCTTAATTTTTAGATTTATAAGTGCAATAAAAAAACTCCGCTGTTAAAACAACGGAGTTTTTTTTGAGGATTAAGCCAACCCGATAGGGTAAAGTACATAGTACATTGCTGCAAGGAAGATTGCCAAACAGCAAATGCTGGATACAATAAAAGTTGCACTGCTCTTTACGGATTTTCGAGCAGAGTGTTTTTGTAAAAAGATAACATCCAACGCTTTAGTCAAAAACTGGACGATGAATGCTACCGCAAAAATTACGTTGACAGCGCACATTGCTAATAATATGCCCCATATAATGGTGTAGCCGACAGACGCAAAAGGAACTATGTTATCCAATGCAAAATGCCCGATAAACCAAAAAAGTGCCAAACACGCAAACAGACCGATGCAAATAGGTAATATGTTTTTGCAAATAATGTCGGACAATTTTGTTTTATCGCTTGCTTTGAGGCAAATGTAAAACACATAAGCGACAAAAAGCGATAGAACCAGCCAGGAACCGATTGAAAAGGTGCATAACCAGGCTATGCCGCAGGCAAAAAGCAAAATTGATACGGTGGCAAAAATGCTCAATACTAAAAATTTCATACGCCTAAAAATTAAGTTAATAATATAGAAATTGGTGGTAATATATAAATAAATGTCAATTTTGTCAATAAATATCTTGCATTTTATAAAAAATGGGGTATAGCGAGGTTATCTTTTAATTATTCATTCAATTATTAATCTTTAATTTTATTTTTTATGGAAAACAAGGATTTGGGTCGCGCTCGTCTCATTGTCGGGTTGCTGGGTTTTGCCGTAATCACTTCATTATGGCTTGTTAACGTTGTGCCTTTGGCTTTTGCCGTGTTGCTCGATTTAGTTTTTATCGGAACTGTGGCAAAACTTCACATTGGGCACGCTCTTGTGGTAAGCGCCGTTGCCGCTGTCTTTCTGCTCTTGGGCTTATACTGCCCGCTGCTGGAAATTTGGCCGCCAATGCTGGTTTATCGCGGTGGAATAACTGTTATCAACCTGCTGATTTTTGTTAACATCATCTTGAACACCGTTATTTATGTGATAATTGCGGTTGTGGTGTTGCTTGCCGGCGGTTTCGCTTATCTGAAACTTCAAGACAAGAAGAAATAATTGTTTCGTACAAAACAAAAAAAGAGTTGCCTTTTAAGACAACTCTTTTTTGTTTATGCGGATAAATTATATTTTATCAACTTCGCCGACATACATACCGATGGCGTGTGCTGCTTTAACATAATCGCTGTGCGCGTCCAAACCGGTGGTGCCGGCGGCAACAACTTCGTCTAAAGTGAATGATGTGATTTTGCCGTTGCTCAAAGATACCATACGGTCGGTATGTCCTTCTGCCAACAAGCGAACGGCTTCGGCACCCAATACTACGGCTAAGGTGCGGTCAAATGAAGTCGGATTGCCGGAACGCTGAACGTGTCCTAATTTGGTAACGCGGGTTTGAAAACCTTTGTAGTTGGCGTTGATTAAACTGCTCAAATAATCGCCGATACCGCCGTTGATTTTTTCACCGACCATATTTACTGCACTGGTAACAGCTTCGCCTTTTTCGGTTTTAACGCCTTCGGAAACTACAATCAAAGCGCTGGTGCGCCCGCTGGCTTTTACTGCTTCCAGCTTTTTAACAATACCGTCCAAAGTATATGGAATTTCCGGCACCAGGCAAATATCGGCAAAACCGGCAATGGCAGAATGCATGGCTAAGTGTCCGGCGTCGCGTCCCATAACTTCCAAAATCAGTGCGCGGTGATGTGAACGTGCTGTTGTCATCAAATCGTCCAAAGCATTGGTGCAAACTTGACAAGCTGTGTTGAAACCAACTGAAAATTCTGTCAGTGGAGTATCGTTATCAATAGTCTTTGGAATACCAATCATTTTTACGCCGGCCATTTTGCAATATGCACTGACAATATTCATACTTCCGTCACCGCCAACAACCACAACAGCATCCAAACCCAATTCGCGAACGCCTTCGCCAAAGCGCTGAGCCAAAACTTCTTGCGATTCTTTTACGCCGGTATTGAGCGAGCCTAAATATGAACCAGCCATTCTTGGCCACGGAGAACTGCTAAAGTTTTCTTCAGTCAAAATTTCATACGAAAGCGGACGATTGGTTAAGCCGTCAGTACCATCATGAATACCGTAAACTTCCCAGCCTTGCTTTGTGGCAGCGTTTACTACGGCCATAATAACAGCATTAAGTCCGGCGCAGTCACCGCCGCTGGTTAAAATACCAATTTTTTTGATGTCGTTCATTCTATAAAAACTCCATTTAAAATTATTGCAATCAGTCAAAAAATAATGTATACTCTTTACAACTTTGAACGAAAAAATCCACAAAAAAATGGATTTTGTTACAAGAAAATTGCAGAAAGGATTATTTTACTGATGATAGGTAATGATAAAACGGCTAAACTTCAACTGTTGTTGTGTGAGCTGAAGCTTGAGCAAAGACATGTTAATACCGATATGTCAAGATTGCTTAAACAAGGTAAAACCGTTGATTTTTATCAGGCAAAACAGTTGGCTGGGCAAAAAGTCGGATTGGCAAAAAAAATCAGTAAAGTAGAAAATTCTATAAACCCAAATATTATAGCCTAATTCAATTTTTTTGATAAAATTATATGGCTCGCTGTTTGGCGAGCTTTATTGTTATGTTTGACAAAAATAAAAAATATGGTATTCTTAAATTGCTTTATAAAGAATTGTGTAAAATTATTAGGATATAAATTGTTGGTTGGCGAGTTTTGCTCATATAACTGATTAACTTTGTCTGAATGTTTGAAAATTTTGCGTAAGGCGTTGTTTCTCGGCTAAAATAGTTTTTACCGAAATCTCTGAAACAGCTTATAAATTTATTCACGATGACATGGGAGATTATGTTGTCAAAAATCTTTTTCATTATGGAGAATTTTGTTTCAAAAGCTGGTGCCTTTTGTAAAAATGTGGGTACACTCTTGTGGATGGCTCTGTCCGGTGTTCTGCTCATTGCTTTCTCGGCGCTTATTGCCTGCGGATTTGTCATAACGGCATTGATAGCTACTCCGGTGGCTGTTATTGAAGCGCTGCTGATGGTTGTTTGGGCTTATGCTTTTCCTGTTTCTGCCGCCAAATGCTGGAGTAGATGGCAAAATAGACGTGGTTGTAAAGATATGGGAGATGCAATACTCTTCTATTTTTACAATTATAAGTTTGAGTGGCATTATCCGGTGGCAAGAGAAGTCTTTATGTTTCTGACATCTTGGATAAAATCTGCTAAATTCAAGTTTAATCCGTATTTTGTGGAAGAAACAGAACCGTATATTTGGCCTGCTGAAAATCAGATTCGCTGGTATGAAGATTTGCATAAAGGGGATAAAAATGCTCTGTATAAGCTGTCTTCAGGCGCATTTATGAAAATGTGGAATAATCACAATGCTGAATACAATCTGAAACAGTTTAGTCTTATGAAAAGCAAGCTTCCGGAGGAGGCTATGTTTGATATTTTTGAGTATATACTGCAATATGAAACAGTTAAGTGGCAGCTTGTATATGATTGGTTTATGAGCCAGTGCCGCTCTGCTAAAGTTGTGCATAAGCTGATTGCTGTGGCTATGATGTATGGAAAAGCCCATTTGGCAGCTGAGATTGCAGAAGCAGTTGTGCTTAAAAACGGATTGCCTCAGGCTGTAATTGCTGATTTGCTGGCTCAAAAAGATAATGAGGTTGCTCGTCGTCTTATTGCTGCTAACACAAACTATGAGTACATAGTGATGTTGAAATCGGCAAATTGCTATTTGGCGAGCCTTCTTAGCAGTTGCAAAAAACTCAATCTGGAGTTTGATGGTTTTGATTCTGTTGTTGAGATGTATCTCAATGAAACAACTTATAAAACCTATCATGGCTGCGGATATCATCTGAAAGCTGAAACTGTTAAAAAGATGTTGTCTTCGGACAATATGTCTCTTTCTTTTTTAAAGGAGATTGTAGACAATGAACCGATGTTCAAGGATTTGGCTTCTTTGGACGAAGAAATTAAGACACTTCTGAAATCCAAGATGAAGTATGTATCTAAACTCATCTAAACTCATCTAACTAAATTAAAGCGTTGCTCTTATCAAAAGGGCGGCGCTTTAATTTTTTTGTAATGCTATTTTTTGCTTGAAAAATAAAAAAGTATGTGTTAAATAAAGGCTAAATTTGTTGTTAAACTTTAGAAAATTTTAGAAAAGAGGTGATTTAAGTGGTACAAGTAACAGTTATCGGAAACGATGTAAACCAGTCTTTGAAAATCTTGAAAAAGAAAATGCAAAGAGAAGGCGATTTCCGCGAAATGAAACTGCGCCGTTGCCATGAAAAGAATTCTGAAAAGAAAGCTCGTCGTAAAGCAGAAGCTATCCGCCGTGCTCGCAAACAGATGCGCAAACGCTTAGACACCGAGGGCTTCTAGTCTTTTCTGTGTTGTAGTTTATTTGAATCCCCGCCCGCTTGAGTGGGGATTTGTTTTTCAAACATAAGGAGATGAAAATGAAAAAATTTTTGAGTTTGCTGGCTGGTATTTGTCTTTTGGCCGGTTGCAGTAGTGCCGGCGAACAAATTTCATTGGCCGGTAAAAAATTTGTTATGCAAAATTCTGAAGCCGGTACAACCGTTACTTTGGAATTTGCCGATAGTGGAAATGATTATTACGGACAAGTGGTCAACAATTATTTTGGCAGCTATAAAATATTTAACGATAAAATAACTTTTAGCGCCGGCGGAACAACTATGATGATGGGGCCGCGTGAGGAAATGGAAGCCGAAGGACGCTATTTTGCCGACTTGGATAAAGTTAGAAATTTTACTTTGCAGAATGACATATTGACCTTGATTACTTCTGATGGCAAAGCTTTGACATTTGAAGAAAAATAAGAATGAGGTAAAAATGATTTTATTTGACAGATAAAATCATTTTTTGTATATCTTATGCAATAACTTAATTTTTAATTTAATATTATTGCGTATGGATAATTTAACTCCGCTAGAAGCGTATGTATTGGCTCGGAAAGGTTCATTTCCGGCAATATGTTCTGTAATACAATCGTTTAGCTATCCGTCTCAAGACGAAGATGCTTGCTATTTTCCTTCCGAGGCGTTTGTTGCTGCATTGCTTGCTAAGCAAGATAATAGAATCTGTCGGCTTTTGTCAAAAAGCACTTTAAGAGGTTATGTTTTTAAGGTCGCTATTTATACGAAAAATAAAGCCTACATAGAAAAGTATTTTGATAAAGCGGATTTCTATTTGAATGGAAAACAGATAATTGCTCTATTTGAACTAGGTTGTAAGAATATTGCAGAAGAATTTTTGCGCATTTTTGGTTTTATGTCAAGGTATGACGACGAATTTTTGAAATATCTTCGCAGTCATAATTATAATTACAACTTCTAAAGCGATTTTGTTTGTAAAAAACAGCAGATGTAAAAACTGCTGTTTTTTTTTCTTTAAAAATTCATTTATCATAATGAGTATAAATAGTGCTTGCAAAGCGGCGGCTAATTGTCTATAACAAATAAAATTTTAAGAAATACAGCCCGTTAGGAGTTTTGATTATGGGATTTAACTGTGGTATCGTTGGTTTGCCGAATGTTGGCAAGTCTACGCTTTTTAACGCTTTAACACAAACAATTGCCGCTCAGGCTGCGAATTTTCCGTTTTGCACAATTGAGCCAAACACCGGTCGTGTCGCTGTTCCGGATAAACGTTTGGATAAATTGGTTGAAATGGTTCAGCCTAAAAATGTGGTGCCGACACAATTGGAGTTTGTGGATATTGCTGGTTTGGTAAAAGGCGCGTCAAAGGGCGAGGGCTTGGGAAATCAGTTTTTGGCCAATATTCGTGAAACAGACGCTGTAATCCACGTTTTGCGCTGTTTTGAAAATGATAATATCACCCACGTTGAGGGTACTGTTGATCCGGTGCGTGATGCGGATATTGTAAAAACAGAATTGATGATTGCTGATTTGGATTCGTTGCAAAAAAGAATTGACCAGCTGCGTAAAAAAGCCACGGCCGGAGATAAGGACGCCGCTGTAAACGTGCGGGTTATAGAGCCGATTATTGCCGCTTTACAGGCTGGCAAGCCGGCTCGTTCTGCTGCTCCGGATGCTCAGGATAAAGAAGCGGTAAAGTGCTATAAAATGCTGCAGCTGCTGACATCTAAGCCTGTTTTGTATGTTTGCAATGTTGATGAGGATTCGGCGGCAACAGGTAATGAATTTTCAAAAGCTGTGCAGGAAATGGCAGCTGACGAAGGCGCTGAGTCGGTTATTATTTCTGCCGAAATTGAGTCGGAAGTGGCACAACTGGAATCTGAAAGTGAAAAACAAGAATTTTTGAGCGCTTTGGGCTTGGAAGAAACCGGCTTGGCAAAAATTATTCGCGCCGGCTACAATCTTTTGGGTTTGCAAACCTATTTTACGGCCGGACCAAAAGAAGTTCGCGCTTGGACTTTTGTTAAAGGAATGAAAGCTCCGCAATGCGCCGGAATTATTCATACCGATTTTGAACGTGGTTTTATTCGCGCCGAAACAATTTCTTATGATGATTATGTGAAATTCGGCGGTGAGCAAGGCTGTAAAGACGCCGGAAAAATGCGTTCCGAAGGCAAGGATTATGTTGTGCAAGACGGCGATTTGATGAATTTCTTGTTTAATGTTTAAGTTTTGGCGGCAGCAATGCCGCTTTTTTTATAACTGTAATAAATATTCCGAAAAAATTGACATTGCTTCTTTGTGTTCTATATTAAAAAGCAAAGGAGAAAAAATGAAAGAACCTGCAGAATTAAGCCGTGAAGAAGCGGCGGTGGAATTGGCTTATTTGGCGGCGGAAATCGCCCGCTCGGATAATGCTTATTATCAAAATGACGAACCGTATTTGACTGATGCCGAATATGATAGGTTGAAACACCGTAATACGGCAATTGAAAAAATCTATCCGGATTTGGTGCGTGCCGATAGTCCGTCTAAGCGTGTCGGTGCAGCGGTGCAAAGCAAGTTTAACAAAATAGAACATCGTTTTCCGATGCTGTCGCTGGCCGATGTTTTTTCGATTGAAGAAGTGGAAGATTTTGTGCAGGGCGTAAAGCGTTTTTTGAATACGGCAGAAAATATTCCTTTTATGGCGGAATTGAAAATAGATGGGTTATCTTTTGCCGCTCGCTATGAGAACGGGCGCTTCATATCGGGTGCAACTCGCGGTGACGGGGTTGTCGGTGAAGATATTACCGAAAATTTGAAGACGATTCGCCAACTTCCGTTGCAGCTGCCGGCAGGTGTTCCTGAGGTGTTGGAAGTGCGCGGCGAAGTCTATATGTCAAAAAAGGATTTTTTGGCGCTGAATGAAAAAAATGCGGCGGAAAAAAAGAAAATATTTGCTAATCCTCGTAACGCCGCTGCTGGTTCTTTGCGTCAGCTTAATCCTAAAATTACTGCCGCTCGCAAGCTGAGTATTTGGGCTTATACATGGGGAGAGGTTTCGGAACGCCAATGGCAAACACAAGAAGAATTTTTTGAAAAATTGCAGGAATGGGGTTTTCCGATAAATCCTAATAACAAAGTTTGCAATTCTATTGAGGAGATAGAGGAAAATTTTGCTGCCGTTATGGAAAAACGAGCCGATTTGCCATATGATATTGATGGTTTGGTTTATAAAGTTAATTCCATCGAATTGCAAAACCGTTTGGGCTTTTTAACCCGTACGCCGCGTTGGGCGATAGCCCATAAATTTCCGGCAGAGCAGGCGATTACGCGCATTAATAATATTCGCATACAGGTTGGACGCACCGGAGCTTTGACGCCGGTTGCCGATTTGGAGCCGGTAAATGTGGGCGGAGTGCTGGTTTCGCATGCTACTTTGCACAATGAAGATGAGATAAAACGCAAAGATTTTCGCATTGGCGATATGGTGGTGATACAGCGTGCCGGAGACGTGATTCCGCAGGTTGTGGAAGTGATTTTAGATAAGCGTCCGGCGGATTCGCAACCGTATGAGTTCCCAACGGTTTGTCCGGAATGCGGTGCGCATGCCATTCGTGAAGAAAATGAGGCAATTCGCCGCTGTACCGGAGGTTTAACTTGTCCGGCACAGGCCAAAGAGCGCTTGAAGCATTTTGTGTCTAAGGAAGCGTTTGATATTGTTGGACTGGGCGATAAGGTTATTGAAGAATTTTTTGATGAAGGTTTTTTGCATGGTCCGGCCGATATTTTTACACTTGAAGAAAGAAATCAGGCGCCGGAAGACGATTTATTCAGTCAAAACAATCAGGCTTTGCATTTGGAAAAACGCTCTGGTTGGGGGAGATTGTCGGTTAAAAACCTTTTTGCCGCTATAAATAACCGTCGCACTATTTCGCTGCCGCGTTTTATTTATGCGTTGGGTATTCCGCAAGTTGGCGCTGCTACGGCTTTGCTGTTGGCTAAAAACTACGGAACATTTGCGGCGTTGCAGCACGATATGGAAAACCGCGAAACTGAAAAATTGGTGACGATAGATGGCATTGGCGCTTCTATGGGAACAGATATTGTCGAATTTTTCTGCGAGGCGCACAACCAAAAAACAATTGCTGAATTGTTGAAATTTGTGACGGTGGAAGAATATGTGGCAGAAACTGTTTCGGATTCGCCACTTAACGGTAAAACCGTGGTGTTTACAGGAACTTTGGCCGGTTTGGCTAGAGCAGAAGCTAAGGCTATGGCGCAAAAATGCGGTGCTAAAGTTGCCGGTTCTGTATCAAGCCATACAGATTATGTGGTTATGGGGGACGATGCCGGCTCAAAAGCCAAAAAAGCGCAGGAACTCGGTGTAAAAATTTTAACTGAAGATGAATTTTTGGAAATGACAAAATGAAACATACAAAAGCAGATAATGTAAACGGCTGGCTGATAGTTGATAAGCCATGCGGCATGGGGTCAACCGAAGTGGTTGGTAAAACGCGGTGGTTAATGCACGCCAACAAAAATGGCCATACTGGTACTTTGGACCCGTTTGCCAGTGGAGTTTTGCCAATTGCCTTTGGCGAGGCGACAAAGTTGGTGCCGTTTGTAACCGATGGTAAAAAAGAATATGAGTTCATAGTCAAATGGGGTGAGCAAACCGTGACTGATGATACAGATAGCGAAGTCGTAGCCCGTTGTGAAAAAATTCCAACGCACACAGAAATTTTGGCGGCTATTCCTCATTTTATCGGAAAAATAACCCAGATTCCCCCTGTTTATTCTGCTATAAAAATCAAAGGACAGCCAGCCTATAAATTGGCTCGTAAAGGGCAAGAAGTAAATATTCCGGCTCGTGAAATAGAAATATATAACTTGGATCTGTTAGAAGAGTATGCCGATTCGGCAAAGTTTAGAGTGGAGTGCTCTAAAGGTACTTATGTGCGGACATTGGGCAAAGATTTGGCGCAATCTTTGGGAACATTGGGACATTTGATTATGCTAAGACGCACAAAATGCGGAATTTTTAATACTAAACATACGATTTTACTGGAAAATTTAGAAAAAATGGAGTATGTAGAAGAACGGCGTAAGCTGCTTCTGCCGATAGAAACATCTCTGCGCGACATCGCGGAGATTGCTGTTTCGGAAGAAGATGCAAAAAAATTAAGTATGGGACAAAGCATTTCGCCCAAAAATTATGACGCTAAACCGTCAGAGTGCGTGGCTGCTTATTTCCATAGTTGTTTGATTGCGTTGGTGCGGATTGATGAACGTAAAATTTCACCGATTCGCGTGTTTAACTTAAATTAATAAAAAGGAAAAATAAAGATGTCGATTACAAGTGAAGTAAAAAAAGAAATCGTAGCTAAATATGGTACGTCTGCTGACGATACCGGTTCTCCGGAAGTTCAAATTGCTATTTGGACTTATCGTATTAATGCTTTGATTGAACACTTTAATGTTCACACAAAAGACTTGCATTCTCGTTTAGGCTTGATGAAAATGGTTAGCCGCCGTCGTCACTTGCTTGACCACTTGAAGAAAACAAGCGAAGAAAGATACCAGAATATCATTAAAAAGTTGGATTTGCGTAAGTAATATCCGGCAAAAAGGGGGTTGCGGCTATGTTCGCAGCCCCTAAAAAATCCTGTTTCTGGACAGGTGAGGTTTTATAAAGATGATATAGAGATGAAGAGAAAGGAATAGAATATATGATCGATTTTAAAGTATGCCGCAAAGAGATGGAATGGGGCGGACGTAAATTAGTTTTGGAAACCGGTAAAATTGCCAGACAGGCAACCGGTGCGGTAGTCGCAAGTTATGGAGATACAAAAGTTGTGGCAACGGTTGTTGCTGCAAAAGAGGTTAAAGCTGATCAGGATTTCTTTCCTTTAACAGTCAACTATCAAGAAAAATATTATGCTACCGGTAAAATTCCGGGAGGCTTTAATAAGCGCGAGGGTAAACCTTCAGAACGCGAAATTTTGATTTCTCGTTTGATTGACCGCCCGATTCGTCCGCTGTTTCCTGATGCTTTCAAAAATGAGGTACAAATTATTTGTACAGTTATCTCTCATGACCAAAAGAATGATTCTGATGTAGTGGCAATGGTTGCCGCATCTGCAGCTTTGGCAATTTCTGGCATTCCGTTTATGGGACCAATCGGTGCTGCCAAAGTTGGCTATAAAGATGGTATGTACATTTTGAACCCAAGTATTGAAGAACAAAAAACTTCTGAATTGGAATTGACTGTTGCCGGCACAGAAGAAGGTGTTTTGATGGTTGAGTCTGAAGCAAACGAACTTTCAGAAGAAACAATGCTTGGCGCTGTTATGTTTGGTTTTGACAGTTTCCAACCAGTTATTGCCATGATTAAAGAATTGGCCGCTGAAGCTGGCAAAGAAAAATGGGATGTTCCGGCATTTCCTCCAGAATATGAAGCTTTGAGCCAACGTATTATGAAAGATTACGGCGACCGCTATAACGCTGCTTTTTCTATTACCGATAAGCAAGAGCGTGGCACAGTGCTGGGGCAATTGGCTGAAGAAGTAAAAGCTTCTATTGACCCAGAAAATGAAATTGAAAATGCTTTTGTTGCTGATGCGATTGAAAATGTTATGCACCACACAATGCGTGAAAAAGTTCTGTCAACAGGCCACCGTATTGACGGCCGTGACACCAAAACTGTTCGCCCAATTCAGTGCGAAGTTGGTTTGTTGCCAGAAGCACATGGTTCAGCCTTGTTTACTCGCGGTGAAACTCAAGCTATGGTTGCCACCACTTTGGGTACACCTGATGATGCACAGTTGGTGGACGGTTTGTTAGCCGAATATGACCAAGACTTTATGCTGTTCTACAACTTCCCTCCATTCTCTGTTGGTGAATGTGGTCGTTTGGGTACTCCGGGCCGTCGTGAAATCGGTCACGGTAAATTGGCATGGCGCGCTATTCACCCGATGTTGCCTAAAGATAAAGATGTGTTCCCATACACAATCCGTGTCGTTTCCGATATTATGGAGTCTAATGGTTCTTCTTCAATGGCGACCGTTTGCGGTACCTGCTTATCTTTGATGGACGCTGGCGTTCCAATGAAAAAGCCTGTTGCCGGTATTGCCATGGGCTTGATTAAAGAAAATGACGGCCGTGTGGCTATTTTGACCGATATCTTGGGTGATGAAGACCACCTTGGCGATATGGATTTCAAAGTTGCTGGTACAAAAGACGGTGTAACCGCTTTGCAAATGGATATTAAAATTACATCCATTACCAAAGATATTATGAAAAACGCCTTGGCTCAGGCTCACGAAGGACGTATTCACATTTTGGGCGAAATGGCTAAAGCAATAGCCGAGCCACGTCCGCAGGTTTCTCCAAAAGCTCCGCGTATTTTCTCTATGAAAATTCCAGTAGATAAAATCCGTGAAGTTATTGGTACCGGTGGTAAGGTTATTCGTGAAATTATTGAAAAAACCAATACCAAAATTGATATCACCGACGATGGTGTGGTAACAATTGCTTCTAATAACAGTGAAAATTGTGAAGCAGCTATCGATATTATCAATGGTATTATTGCGGTTCCGGAAGAGGGCAAAATATACAAAGGTGTAATTACAAAAATTATGGACTTTGGCGCATTTGTTCGCTTTTTGGGACAAACAGAAGGTTTGGTTCATATTTCAGAAATTAAAAATGAACGAATTGCCTCTGTTTCTGACTTCTATAAAGAAGGCGACACTATTTGGGTTAAATGTATGGGTTCTGACAATCGCGGAAAAATTAAATTGTCAGCAAAACGCGTTAACCAAGAAACAGGCGCAGATTTAGAAAAATAATTTTCTTGAAATTTGCTATAAAAAAGGCTGCTGCTATCGGCAGCCTTTTGCGTTTATAACGAATAAATAATTTTTATAAATTTTACTAATTGTCTGAAAGTCTATCTGATTATTAAAGGAAAACTTGACAAAAAAATGACTTTTGTTATAGTAGTTGCAATTTAATATTATTGTTGAACTAAAATTCTTATGTATGGAAAATATTGTTAACCGCTGTTCCGCAGACACAGAAAATAGAATTGTTAAAAATTTTGCTTCTGGCTGCAATTTGTTCAAAAAGAGAGTGCCTTATTTTCAGAAAATGAAGATAATCTGGAAACTGGGATTTAACGTTGTGTTTCCTCTGGATATATTAGGCAGCTTGAATGCTTTTTTGCCGCAATATCTGAACCGGTCGCTTCAAATTACCGGCAGTCAGATAGAGTTGTTGAATATTTTTGATGATAAACGAGGTTTTCTGGCTTGTTGCTATGCCGTGTTGATAGATGGTTACTATTATGGCGCCGTAGCCGGAAGTAAAAACTTGTTTGTCTGCTCAAAGGATGCATACCGCTTTTCGGCAGGAGAACAGGCCACCGTCGTTATTAACAAAAATGACGATAGTCTTTTTGAACTTGTTGGCAAATATGATAAAGAAAGTTTATCTATATGTTTTTCTCGCTTGCAGCGTCGATATTTGACCGCTCTTAATTGCTATGAAAATTTAATCATTTTCATCAATCCGGTTTCATTTATTGATGCTATGTATGCAGCAGAAAAATATATGCAAAAACTTTGATAAAGTTAAAAGCGTCTTGATAAAAATCAGGACGCTTTTAACTTTTTTGTTTGGGTTAATTTGCTTGATGATTTATATAAATAAAATCTATAATAAATAATCATAATTTTGACGATTTATAACTGTACTCATCATTTCTTAAATTCAATAACCACAATTTCCGGTTTGCAATTAAAGCGAATCGAAATGCGGCTGGTTCCCAAACCTTTTGACACAATCATTTTCTTTCCGTTTTCTTCAATAAATCCTTCGGCATAACGGCGCCCATGTTCCAGTGGTACTATCAACGCGCCGATAAATGGCAGTTTTACTTGTCCGCCATGGGTGTGGCCGGCCAAAACTAACTCAACCGAATCGGTAATATCCGGAAAAACATCAGGCGTATGAGTTAAAAGGATTCGCGGCTCCGGAGTGTTTTTCAATGCTTGATGAGAATCGGCTACACACGTTATTTTATCTGCGACTCCGGCAAGCGTAAATTTTCCTTTGTTAAACGGAATAATCTCATTGTCGTTTTCTAAAACCACAATTCCGGCAGCTTGCAGTGCATGTTTCATCTTCCGCCCGCCGATGTACCAATCGTGATTGCCCAAAACACTGAAAACTCCAAGCGGCGCATGTAATTTACGCAGTTTTGCCGCGATTCGTTCCGGTGGCATTGTTCTTAAATCATTATGACCTTTAATAAAATCTCCGCCCAGCAAAATTAAATCTGCATTTTGGGCATTTATTGTCTCTATAATTTTTTCCAGACGTTTTTTATCATGCTTTGCAATATGAAAATCGACGGCGTAGACGATTCGCAGTCCGTTTAAATTTTTATTTTTTATAAAATAATGCTTTATTTCCAATAAATTAGGCTCAATTTTAAATGACCAGACAATCAATATAAATCCGGCTATTATAGCAATACTGGCAACAAAAATAAGTATTTTAAATCCCATATTATATCCTTTTATAACAAAAAAGCCTCGTGGTTGACGAGGCTTTTGAAAAGTAACGAAATTTTATTTTGCCGGCGCGACAACCATTGTCATCTGTCTGCCTTCAAGTTTCATTTCCGAATCGACTTTGCAAACCCCGTCCAAATCATCAAGCAACTGAGCTAAAATCTTTTTACCCATATCATTGGCACTGAGTTCACGCCCCTTAAAACGCATTGTGAATTTTACTTTATTGCCTTGATCCAAAAACTTTTTAGCTTGTTTAACCTTGACTTCATAGTCATGTGTTTCAATCATCGGACGCAGTTTAAGTTCTTTTACTTCCACAACTTTTTGATTTTTCTTGGCTTCATTTTTACGTTTTTGTTGTTCGTAACGATATTTACCAAAATCCAAAATCTTACAAACCGGCGGAGTCGCCTGCGGTGAAATTTCAATCAAGTCTAAACCTTCTTCTTCTGCCAGAGCCAAAGCTTCGCGAATCGAAACAACGCCGCGATTTTCATTGTTGGCGTCAATCAAACGAACCTGTTTAGCTTTAATGTTTTCGTTAATATTTGGTCCGTCATCATCATGCATTTGAGCGTCACTCATTATAGAATCCTTATTCCTCCTAAAATTATACTTACAAATAGTATAATATAGAACAAATTAATATTATCAAGAATAAAAACGATTCTTTTTCATTATTTTTAGAGGCAGTAATACCAAAAATCCGAATCGCTCAAATAAAGATTCGGTTTGAAAATATAAAAATAAGAGATAAAGATATTTATAGGCGCATATATATTAATAAGTATAAAGTGAAAGCCTGTTTGAATAAAATGCAAAATAACTTGAAAAAAAGTTGTTTTCGACTGCATTCTGTGGATAACATTAATAACAATTTGTATTTACAACTAAATGACAGATTGAAGTATAAAATATAAATGGTAATATGTTCTTGTTTGACACGTTAAATGAAAAAAAATAAAAAAAATTGAAAAAAGGTGTTGACTTTGGAAAAGGATTATTCTATACAGTCAATCACCGGCCGATGAGGTGCGGTTGAAAAAAAAG
>CAKQUE010000016.1 GCA_934277435.1 uncultured Alphaproteobacteria bacterium
AATTCATCAATTTTTTCGCCCGTTCCCAAAAACTTTACCGGCGCACCGGAAATCATTTTCATAGAAAGAGCGGCACCCGCGCGAGACGAACCGTCTATACGGGTCAAAACCAAACCGGTAATACCAATTTTGTCGTTAAATTCTTTAGCCACATTGCAGGCTTCCTGACCGATTAAAGCATCGGCAACCAACAAAGTTTCAACCGGCTGCGCCAGCTTTTTAACTTCAGCAACTTCCTGCATTAAAACTTCATCAATTTGCAAACGGCCGGCCGTATCCAAAATCAGCAAATCATACACGCCTTTTTTAGCCTCAGCCAACGCGCGTTTGGTAATTTCAAGCGGCTTTTCACCGGCAACAATCGGCAATGTATCAACACCGATTTGTTTGCCGAGTTGAGCTAATTGCTCTTGAGCGGCCGGACGGTATACGTCTAATGAAGCCAGCAAAATACGTTTATTTTTTTTCAGCTTAGCGGCAATTTTAGCGGTTGTGGTAGTTTTACCCGAACCTTGCAGACCAACCATCAAAAAACAAACAGGAGCCGGCGCGTTAAAGTTCAAACTTTCATCACCGTCACCAAGCAGTTTAACCAATTCATCATGTACGATTTTAACAACCATTTGCCCTGGCTGCACCGATTTAACCACCTTTTCGCCCAAGGCTTGTTCTTTAACTTTGGCAATAAAGCTTTTAACTACCGGCAATGAAACATCGGCTTCAAGCAGCGCCACGCGAATTTCACGCATAGCATCGTCAATATCTTTTTCTGACAGCACTCCTCTGGAGGTTATCTTAGAAAAAGCCTGGCTCAGCTTGTCGGTCAAATTTTCAAACATTTCTGTTTTTACCTTTATCACCTTGTTAATACAAACAAATTTACGTCAGTGTGCGAAACCTCGCTGGCTGACGGACTCCTCGGAGCTTGAATTTTTTACGACTCTTTTGGTAAAAATTCACTAAATTTGCTTAGTTTATACTTAAAAAATCACCGCTTGTCAACACCTTTTTTAAAACAGAAAAGGAGCATTTTTCCAACACCCCTTTTTATATAAATCTGACAATCTAAAGACATCGGATATTTTGCGCAATAGTCATCAAGTATGTATAATATTTCATCTAAACAATCTTCAATAACAACAAAAGCCTGATGTTACAAAACATCAGACTTTATTGTTTAGTTAGAAATCTTCAATATGATGAAGCATGCTCTCAAAAAAGGCTATTTCTACCACATTGCTGTGAGCTTTGCAAAAATTCAAAGCATCATAATAGCATTTTTTCCGCGCCTTTTTGACATCTACCGCCAAATACAGACGCACACAGATTGCCTCCATCGTATCTGTCAATTTATGCCCCGTATAGTTCTCAATATGCCTAAAAATATCGTCGGTATTTTTTCCCTCAATAATATCATCGACAACGTACGAAATTGTTGTAATACCGACAAAAAACGCAGCCAAACGTGTCAGTTCTGCCAAAAACACTTCAGTTTTCAGCTGCGGATAAGCTTTGCAAACTTCAGGCATTTCCGTACCGACTGTACTGAATGCCATTAAAAAGCGCAGCAAATCCACACTATCTGTTTTAATAAGCTGCTGAATAATTTCCGGTGCCGGATAGTTTTTGAACGTAAATTTACTAAGCAGCCATTTGCTGACTTTTTTATTTTGAAGTTCCAAAATATCCAACTGCAAATCAACATCCGGCAACAGCTTTTGAGCTACCACGTTATCCGGTAAATAATGCATAGCTCTTTCCAGCGCCCAAAGTTTTTCCTTAGCCGGATTTTCAGCATTTTTAGCCTGTTTCAGCAACAAACGCAAAAGCCGAATACTACTGAACCTACCGACATAATACGACAGTTTACGGCATTTAGATTCCAGCGGCTCGCCGTAATCATCACGCTTGCACTCACCATAACCTGAACTCATAGCCACCAACTTTTGTTCAGCTTCAGCACTAAGCGCATGGTCCATCATATAGGTGTATTCGCTGTCCAAAATGAGCTGTTCCAATTCAGCACCGTACGGAATTTCTTGGCGTGAATGAATAGCGACTCCCAGCAGCTTGACCGGATTTAAGTTAATATAATTCAACATTTTTTCATCCGGCATGTGTGAGAATTGCTCTACCAACAGCTGCTCTGCCTGCTGAGCATCTTTTGCTTTACACACATGGGTCACAAGTTTCAAAATTTGCTCAGGGATAAGTTTACCTTGTTCAGCATCATCCCACGAAAACTCAGAATAATCAAAATCAGCCATAATCTATAAAATTAAGTTAATAATTTAGTTAACACCTCATTTTATAGACAAAATTCACAAAAAGTCAACAAGAAAAGGCAATATTATCATAGCAAAATAGAAATGTTACATTAAAATGTTTTCAAAGGATAAAAAAAGATGAAAACAGATATAGAAACAAAGTATGAATACATAAAGCAATTTTTACTTCTTTTTATGCTAGTGTTGCATTTCTATTTTGGAACAACACCTTTTTAAAACAAAAAAAGGAGCATTTTTTCAACACCCCTTTTTTTGCAAACAGAAAATTAACTATTAATAGCTAAACGTCCAAGATACAAAATAAAACCACCTATACAAACAACGACAAAGCCAACCCACAAAGGAACAATAATATCCCAAATATTCTGAGAATGCACATGGCTAAGACGAGAATTTTCAATCTCCACCACGTCGCCTTTTTTGTAAGCCGGATAGTTTTCACTGTATTGACAAGCCTCAACAGAAAATGTTTGAGGCTCGGTCACACCTTCAAACTTGAAAGTCATGTCAGTTGAAGTAGCTGTCACATCTTCGACGGTATAAACTTCACCATCTTGATGTGAAACATTCTTTGTACACGATGCAAATCCTAAAATGATTAGCATCACGATAATAATCTTTTTCATATGCGACGATTTAATTAAACAAACGAGCTTCCACCGGCTTGCGCCGGCGGTATCATTCTAGGCATCAGCACGACGGCTTAAAACCACGTCTTTAACTTCATTCAATCCGCTTTGCTTACACAGCAAATCAAATGAACAATCATCAAGCAATGCTTCTTTATGATTGTTAACATATTCCAGCAGCAGTTTTTTATAGTCCAAGCTGCATTTAGGCGTGGTATCGTAGCCATTACATGCGGTCAGCACAATCAAACACATTTCCGAATCAGTAGAAAGGACAAATTTACTACAATACCAAGAGATTTTTTTGACATCGTCTGACATCAAAAGTTCCTTTTCAATCCACGGATGCAAAGGTTTTGGCAAGCGTTCAAAATCCTCTTGCGAAAGTTTTATAATCACTTCGCTTTCGGCCTTGGTTAATGGTTCTTCGCGTTTTTTCAAACAAGCCATAAACAGCGGCAGCACTCGCTTGCGATAAGCCATAATTTTAGCAAAAGCCTTATCACAAACAAACGAATTATTGATAAAGAAAATACTCAAAACCCGTCGCAACTCGCGGTCTGTTGTTTGCCCGCCTTTTTTACACCATTTCATATTCCAGGCGATTTCCGATTGCCAATCTTTGTTTTCATCAGAATCATACTCATAAGCTTCACACAAACCATGTAAAGTTCCAAGTGAAAAATCACCCTTGAGAGCCACATACTGAAAATAAAGTCTTTTTAAAACATTCATAAGCACAAAATAATTTAAACAGTTAATAATATAAATTTAATTCAAATATAATTTTCTCTCATTTTTTGTCAAGAAAAAAATTTAACTTTAATGAATTTAGTCGGCACATTTTTTATGTTCTGCTTGCGCTCTATATTTTTGATAATCAGCATGAATCTGTTCATCAACATAAGCTTGAGCAGAAACGTTTTTATTACTGTAACCGGCAACAAAATCCAAAGCTTCCGATGTCAAATATGGTTTCATAATTTCATATGGCAACACAAAAGAAATGCGGCCGTTTGCATACCACGAAATTTCATACGGCAGATAGGCAAAACCAACGCCATTATCGGTCAAAAACGGTTTAGACTGCGGCAGCGGTAAATTATTTACATTATATTCGCCAAATACCTCGTTTTGCAAATCAGCTTCTTGAAAATCACACTGATAGACAGCACCTTTTTGGGCTGTGAAATAGGCATTCAACCCCTGTTTCAATAACGGCTTAAATTCAGCTGTATTTACCTTGTCATTAAGTATATTATCATTGATAAGCTTACCATTGCTTTTGCTTATGGTTTTAGCCTGCCAAAACGACATTCCATGCGCACCGCCGGTAAAAACATAGGAATCATAAACAAAAGTCACAAACTTTGGATTTTGCGCTATTAAATCCACATTTCCGCTATAAGTCGCCTTAAATGAATATTCCAAATCTTCTTCCGGCTGCAAATCTTTATTTTCAGCTTGTGCAAATTGTTTCAAAATCGCGTCGGCGTTATCTAAATTACCTTCATATTTCGGCAGCAAAAACTCAACAACCTGCTGTCTGATTTCAGGCAAAGCAATTCCCTCGCCTTTTTGCGGATAATCCATGGCAACGCTTATTGATACTTTTTCATTTTCTTCCTGTAAACTAAAACGCTTTGTTTCCAACGCATTATTTTTTTGGCACGCCGCCAAGACCAGAAGCAAGCAAATATTAAAAATTTTTTTCATATTTTCAATCCTTTCTCAAATATACACAAAGATATACTGTAAAAAAATAAAATCAATTACAAAATTATCTTGACATGCATAACAATAATGCTATGTTAAGCGCCGATTTTAAATTATTAATTCAATAAAATTATTATTATGATTGTAAAAGTTTTTATGAGCGTTAGTATTGTGGCAGTGTTAGCTGTTATGGCCGTTGCCGGAATTATGTTGAACCGCCGTGAGTACAAGAATAACCGCACAAATATTGCCGTTTCTGCCGGAGATTTTACCGCAGGATATGTTTGCATATATTCCTTGCTGCTGGTTGCCGCCGGTTTCATCATCTCAAAAGTAATACTTTTCAGCTGATAAACAAGTAGAAAAATGCCTTGTACTACCTAGTAGTCACAGGCTATTTTTTTAAGATATCATATTGACAAAATACACAAAAAGTCATACTTTGCAGATAAATATTAATTATCTAAAAATTATTGTCTATGAATCATGATTCAATTTTTTTAATTAGCGCGATTGTCTGCTTTGTTGTCGCACTGCTTTACGGCAGCTATCTTGACGAACATTTCAGTAAACAACACCCTGAAAAGACTGAGCATAGAACAGATTTTGCCGGTATTTTAGGAATTATCTGTCTAATTTCGATTGCCATCTGCGCTATTGTTCTAAAGTCTCTTCATTTGATTGATTAGCTTCATTTGATTGATTAAAAAAAAACGCAGCCCTGATTTTAATTTATCAGAGCTGTTTTTTTATTTTTCATATTGCACGCTGCAGGCTTTGAGGATTGGCAAATATTTTTCATCTAGAGCAAAACCTTCGGGATAAGGATGCTGCAGCAAATCGTGAATATCCGGATTTATAGCCACTTCTTGCGGAATAAAGTGCCGACAAAAAGCCCACATCGCCGCCGCTGAATTTTCGGTATTATAGCCGATTTTTTGCAGCAAAATTTCGGGATTAGTTTCTTTTTCTTTTGCCGCGTCATTCAAATCATACCACAATCCAATACCATTTTCCGCCAGCTTTTGCCATGGAAAAGCCACTCCGGGGTCGGGCTTGCGTGTTGGTGCAATATCCGAATGTCCAACCACATTTTTTGCCGGAATATGATGACGTTCAATAATCCCCTGACACAGTTCAATCAAACTTTGTATCTGCCGTTCGCTATACGGCTCTTGCCCCATTGACATAGTACTGATTTCTATACCAATAGAATTATGGTTCAAATTATCAAATTCACGCCATGAGCTTATGCCGGCATGCCAAGCGCGTTTTTCTTCCGGAACCAGCTTGGTCACATCGCCGTTCAACCCCACCACATAATGGGCGCTGAGCTCTTCTTTTTCCAGCACGGCAATCATATCTTTGGTGTCATGCGCGCTGCAATGCAAAACCAAAGCGCTGATTTTTGCGGGACGTTCATTAAAATACGGCAACATATGAGTTCTCATTTTTTCCTCTATAAACAAATAAACGAATATTGGGTTGGGTAATCTTTTGGTTGGCTGATTAGTCCCAGATGTGTGTTGCGGCGATAGCTGAAATAGCCGTTTTGCGCCGGATATGTATCTATATGCGAATTAACAACATTGTCAATCCCCAAATTATGCAACTTATCTTCCAAATAGCCGCTCAAATCAAAATAAAAATGCTCGCTGTCTTTACCGGTGGCAAAATATTTTGCATTTACCGAATTTTCTTTGAGCAACGTTGTCCGCATATCGTTTTGCACTTCAAATGAAGCTTGCTGCATACAAGGCCCAATAGCGGCGGCAATATTTTTTAGCTCTGCGCCTTTGCGCAGCATTAAAGCCACGGTGTTTTCCACCACTCCGCGATAAGCTCCGCGCCAGCCGGCGTGCGCCGCGCCGATAACTCCGTGTTTGTAGTCGGCAAGCAACACCGGCGCGCAGTCGGCAGTTTTTATACCAAGCAAAATATTGGGATTAGTCGTGACAGCGCCGTCCGCCGTAACCGTAAACTGCTGCGGTAAATTTGCTTCAACCACCGTATTGGAAACACCTTGATTCAGCGTAAACGTATCTTCATAATTTTTATGAAAATACGCGGTGATAATCTCAAAATTTTGCCGCACCGCCACTTTTGAATCTTGGCTGTTGTAATTAGTGTTAAGCGAGGCGTATTTCCCCTGCGACACACCGCCTTTGGCGCCAAAAAAGCAATGCTTTGCGGCAATCAAATTAGAAGCCTGCCAACTCATAAAAAGCTTTCCCCGTATTTCATCGGTTCAAGTCCGTAAAAAGCGCAGATTGTTTGGGCAATATCAGCATAAGTTTGGCGCTGCCCAATGTTTTGCGTCTGTACTTTTTTACCAAACATTATAACCGGCACTTGTTCGCGTGTGTGGTCGGTTCCGGCGTATGTCGGATCGCAGCCGTGGTCGGCGGTAATAAAGACAATGTCATCATCGCCTAAAAGCGGCAAAAGTTCCGGCAAACGAGAGTCAAAATAATCCAATCCGCGCGCATAGCCGGCAACATCGCGGCGATGTCCGTAGACCATATCAAAATCCACAAAATTAGTGAAAACAACGGCGTTTTTCGGCGCTTTTTTCACTTGTTCCAACGTAACATTCCAAAGTTCTTCCAAACCGCTGGCTTTATAGGCCTGAGTAATCCCCGAACCGGCGTAAATATCGCGGATTTTACCCACCGAAATAACTTCATGTCCTGCATTTGCCGCTTTGTTTAAAACCGTAACTTCCGGCGGAGTAACCGAATAGTCGTGACGATTTTTGGTGCGGGTAAATTCGCCTTTATGCTCGCCCACAAACGGACGGGCGATAATGCGGGCGATGTTATATGGTTTTGCCGCTTCAAAAGCGACTTCGCAAAGTTTATACAAGCGTTCCAAACCAAAATGCTCTTCATGACAAGCAATTTGCAGCACGCTGTCGGCGGAAGTGTAAAAAATCGGCTTACCTGTTTTCAAGTGTTCTTCGCCAAGTTCTTCTATAATAACCGTGCCGGACGCGGCTTTATTACCCAATATACCGTCAATACCGCCTTTAGCGCAGATTTCGGCAATCAATTCCGGCGGAAAAGACGGATAATCCGGCTTAAAATAGCCCCAGTCAAACAGCACGGGAGTTCCGGCCATTTCCCAGTGTCCGGAAGTTGTGTCCTTACCTTTGCTTATTTCTTTAGCATGACCAAATTTATGACCGATTGCAAACGCCGGCTTGTTTTGGCACTGTAAATCCGTTTTATCGCCGCTGGCCTCAAATCCGGCTTGCTGTAAGCCCAAATAAGCCAAATTTGGTACTTCTAAACGACCTTGTTTTTGAGCAATATGCGCAAACGTATTGGCTCCGACATTAGAAAAAGCGGCCGCGTCAGGCGCTCCGCCAATTCCAAAAGAGTCCATCATCAAGATAATAACTTTACCGCTCATTTTATATCTCCTCCACAGTAATTTTGTTAGAGACATAATGGCATAGTTTTGCAAAATTGCAATACCGAATTTATTGCAGCTGCCGCGAACACCGGCAAGCGTTGAATTTTATTTGCGACTGCGGCAAAAGCATAATATCTTCGGATTTTTCCGGTTTTTCACCGGCAGCGGCAAAAACTTCTTCGGCATAAGCCTTTTTGGCGGCATAAAGCAAAAACAGCGGACGCTCTAATTTCAGTTTGCCTAAAACTTCTTCCAAGGCCTCAAAGCTGTCATAAATCGTGCCGGCAAAATAAAGATAATTTTTCATTTCAGATTTTTGATTTTGTGTTGCAGTATTCATTTTATCACCTCGTTCTAAAATAATTTTGATAACAAAAATTTAATAATAGTTAAAATTTTTTTAAACATAAAACATCGTCTATCTTGACAAAGACTTCTCCAAAAAACAAAGGAGTCGCAACCAAAAACTTTTTACATATTAAAATATTTTCGCTGTTCTTCATGGTGAAATTGCAATGCTTTTTGCGGAATGATGTAAATATTTTTATCCCAATCATCAACCATTTGGTTGATGATATTGCGGCTGCTTTCAAAACCGTCATGCAAATGCGCCGCCGATGACAAATCATGAATAATAACGTTGGCAAAGGTATGTGTTTTCATGGTTTCCTCCTTTTGCTGAATTGATATAAAAAATATAATTTTCATTTGCCATAAAGAAACCATAGCCCCGCCAAAAGTCTATGTAAGAATTTGGTCAGGTTTATTTATAAAAAAACAAAAAGAAACGCCCGAGTTAGGAGCAAGGGCGTTTCCGGAGAAAGACTGCCGACTATAAGACAATGAGAGTAACGGCAGTTCTTTGGAATGTGCGGGCGGTTTGCAACTAGTATCCCAAACCGTCACGCTCTTCCAAACTCAGTAATATTTCCAAGCAATTGCACAGGTATTACCTGTATCGCAAGAGCATGCTTTTGCAGCTTCAACAACATTGAGTGGAACAGCCTGATTTTTTCCGCCTGGTGTTGCTGTAACTGTAGTACAATTAGTTGCGGTACATTTAACACCATCATTTCCAATGTAAACACCAGATAAAGTATTTGTACTTTCATCTTTAGTTGCACCCGGTTTAGCCCCAGCACTTGTATCTGGAACTTTTTTTGATGCAACATTGTTAACTTGAAGGGCAATCAAACCAGAAGAATATCCTGAACCCCAATCATTAGTAGCCAAGGTAATGCAAGCTTCTTTTGACAAATTATCAAACTCAATAATGAAGGCTTTTTCATCACCTGGAGCAGTACTATTAGACACTGCTATACTAACAGGACCATTAAACGCATTTACCAAACTTTTATATTTACCTTGAGCGTCTTTAACAACCAGCTCATCCGGCACTATGCCCATAGAAACCGCATTTTCGTTATTCAATCCGGTATAAGTATTTTGCTGAGCATATAAGGTTTTGGTATTTGCCACCAGCATAGAAACGTTGTCTGCAACCTTGTTTGTTTTGAATTTGTTCATCGCTTTTGAATAGCCGGCAATACCACCAACAGACAGTACGCCGATAATAGCCAGTACGCCCAACATTTCTATCATTGAACGGCCGGATTCTAATTTCTTATAATTATTCATTGTTTTTCTCTTCCATAATTCTTGTTAAACATACAAAAATAGCTACCGATAAGGCAGCTGGAAGTTGGAAACTACTAAAAGAAAAATAGTGTAGCTTATTAGCCATACATTACATATAGCTTATTTAGCTACCTTCCAGCCATAAGACTAGAAGGCATGCACAAATTTTACCCTTGCGCAAAGGTACTCTTTTATGAGGTTTCCACACCCCAGACAGACTATCGCCTATCCAATTATCACGTTAGCAAAAATATTTTGAAATGTAAAGAAGAATTTAGTCTTATATCCAAAGTAATAGTGCAAAGTATTACCCTCTGCTCTCAACGTTGTTCTAAACATTGTGTCAAGAATCTTCTGGCAGCACTCTCCTTAATTTAATTAACAAAATAGAAAAAATTTTGTACATTTTTTATTTAGACAAAATATTTACTTCTATTCAGCGTCTATCCGTGGCAATTTAACACTTTGAATAATATAATTTTTTTCTAATATTAAGTTATTTTTAATAAAAAAAATCTATATTTGAAAAAATAGTTGCAAAAAATGACAAAATATCTTACAATATACTTAAATTAGTTTGTTTATGGAGAACTGAAATGTCAAAATATAATGAAAAAAATATACTAACCGCTGATGGCGAACATAGAGAAGAGTTTGAAGAATATGTCCGCAATCTCTTAGGTCAAAAAGTTCAAATTACAGATGTAATTCCTAATGAGAATAATGCAATACATCAAGACAAAATAGCGATGATTGACACTGTTTCTTCATACTATATGTTTAGATATGAAAAAGGCGATTTAAGCGACAATGAGTTTGACAAAGTTATGAACTTTGGTTCAAAACAACAAAAAAATGACTCCCAAGCCTATCAAAAATCGCTAGATGATTATACTCATTGTTATTTTGGCTCCAGCAAAAATTTCTCTGATTTGACAACAAGCCAGCAATGTTTCATCAAAGCGGCACAAGAATTAGCTACAAATTTGAATGTTTCGCCAGAAGAAATTGCTAAGCGTCATGACTACTATTTTGACCAAGAAATCGCCGAAGAAAAGAAAACGACTGAAAAATCTATAAACAACACCAATTCTACCAACACTGACCAAAAAGCTCCATTAAATGTCAATGTTGCCACAGGTAAAAATTCTAATGAAAACAATAAACAAAAAGAATTGAAAGAAGAAGAAGACCTTCGCCGCGTCCGTAGCTACGATTCTGATATTAACGCATATATGATTGACGGATTGAGCTATGGTATTTTGCAATCTATGGGTAAAACCAAAGCTATATCTGACGAAGAATTAAAAAATCAAGAAAAAATACACGAAACCGTTCAAAAAGCTGTCGACAGCCTCAGCGCAAAAGAAAATGAAGAATTTAACACTAAATTTGTGGACACTGTCGCCACCAATGAAACAACTTTAGAAACTGTTCCGCCTTCTGTGCTGGCACAGGCATATTTAACCTACACAACCAAACTGGCGCAAAAAAATCAAGAAATCGAACAAGCCGGCGACGACGACGCAAAAAAACAGCAACTGATTGCCGAACGCAATGAAATGCTGGCCAAAAAAGGCAATATCGCCCAACGCATTGACGACTTAACCGATATGCTGGTTGCGGATACACACGATGATAAAGACTTGTTCTTCGCTGATGACACAAACGTTGCCGATGTCTATGACGGTTACAAAAAAATGTTTGACGTACGCGCCGAAGATTTGAAAGCGCAGCAAGATGAAAATAATCCAAATCCGGCAATCACTGACCGTTTGCAAAAAATGGAAAATGGTCAGCAGGCTTTGGATGTGCAATATAATTCATATCTTGAAACATTTGGCTTGCAAGGTGTTAGCAAAGACAACGCCGAAGCTTTGAACAAGCGCTATGATGAAATATCTAAAGGACTGAAAGATGTTCAACTAAACGACGAAACTGCGGCGCAAGTTATCACACAAACCGAAGATGGTAAAGACATCACTTTAGGTTCTTTACTCGGCAGCGTAAAGTTTTATGACGCCGACGGCAATGTTGAGCCGCAATTCAAAGATAAAGACGGCAACAAAGCAACCGAATGGTCGGAAGGTGCTAAGGTTATTGAAGGCAGCAAACTTGACCAAAGTTTGGCTATGGCTAAACAGCTGTATGTACAAAACAATTTGACCTCAAACGTAGAACCTAAGCCAGAAGAATTACAAAAGGCTTTGACCGAATATTTACCGCAGGTTTTATACGCCACAAACGTCAAGAGCTTGGTGGAAAAAAATGTTTTAGAAACACCGGATCAGTATAAAGACCGCGACACCATCAACAAAAATGTTCAAGAGTTTGTTAAACAGGTTGAAGCCAATGACAAACCAATGGAAATTGCTGATAACACTTTCCGCAATGTTAAAAATAGTATGGTTAATCAAGCCTATGCTTATCAAGGTGTTTTGGCTAAACAAATGGGCGTCACATCTAATGACGATGTAGATAAAACTCCGGTTTTGAACAAAGTCTGCAACAACATCAAGCCTTTGGACGAACGCCCGAATTCACGTGTTATAAAAGCGGTTACTCCAAACGTTTGGAAAAATTACGCCAGTGAAACGCTGCAGGGCATGGCTGCCGCCGCAATTGGTACGGCTCGTGTTAAAGGTGCTCAGCTTTGCGCTATTGGCGCAGCTCACGCTGTAACCGGTATTGCCACTGCCAACTTGGCTTTGGCGGCCAGCGTCATTGTCCCGATTGCCATGACCACCAAACAAATTCTTTCGTGGCGAAAAGAGCAAAAGGCTCAAGGTAAACCAACAGGGTTCAAAGCCTTTATGAAAGATAAAAATATGCGCTGGACTCTGGCTACCACGGCTCTGACCGAAGCAGCTGTCGGCTGTATGTTTGTTCCGGGGGCGCAGCCGGTTGCTGTCGCTCTAGGTGCAGCTGCTTTAGCAATCGGTGTGGGTCGAGCAGCAGCAAATGATTATAAAAAATTACGCGCTGCCGGTAAAAGCAAATGGAAAGCTCTTGCCGCAGCCACTTTGGGCGCAGGTCTAAAAGTCGGCACAGCCTTATTGATGAACAAAGCCATGACCAACCTCTTTAACAACCATTTTGGTGAACACGTCGAGCATAAAGAAGAAGTTAAAGCTAAATCTCATATGGAATTTCGTGAAGGCGATGAACTTGCCGGACACGCAAGACAAACGCTGGATAATTTTTATAAAGGCAATCCAGAAGGTCTTGAACAGGATTTGGCACAAGTCAAAGCACAGCTACACGCTATGGGACGCGACGATATCTCTCCGGAAGTGTTCTTGCGTAACGCCTGCGATGCTGGCATGAACACCGGCACCAACACTATTAACCA
The DNA here is from genome assembly GCA_934277435.1 of uncultured Alphaproteobacteria bacterium. Taxonomy (GTDB): domain Bacteria; phylum Pseudomonadota; class Alphaproteobacteria; order RF32; family CAG-239; genus RUG410. The sequence goes on from CAKQUE010000016.1 coordinate 13,041, forward strand.
TGTTGACGGCGGAGGCATTGTTCACACAGGCGGTAATAATCTTGTAATGACAGATGCATGGGCGCAGCAATATGGCATAAATACCGACGGAGTACACGCACTTGGCGGCATCAGAGGCGCAGATGGAGCAATTCATATCACCTCAGACGCCCTAAAAGGATTTGACGATGTAAAATACGCCGTTTCCGTTCACAATGAAATTGGTTCGACAATAAATCCAAACAGCGGTAATCGTTTGGAAGGCCACCAAGATGGTGTTTTACACCGCAACGCTACTGTTAACGACGTCAACCAAACGGTACATGCAGATGGTGACAAAGGTACTGAGTTCAACACTTATGCAAATCATAACAACAACGGTTATGAACAACATGAAGTTATTGATCAACAGGCTATTCCGGCACACGATGAAGTCACTAAAATAAATTATAACGATGCGCCTATAGCCGTTGGCATGCAAGGCATCCGCAATGGCGGTTGGATTCATAAGCTAGTCGATAGGGTTGGAGCTCTAAAAGATAGAATTATCGGTAAAAAAGCCCCTACTAATAAAGGTGTTCCTGAGACTAAAAAAACCTATGTAAAACCAACCATAGAGGTCAAAAATCCGGTGGCTGATGAATATAAAATCGTTTATGGCATCGAGCCAACACAAAAGGCTGAAGTAGCATACAAAAAATTGGTTTTGGACGAAATGAAGGCCGATAGGGAAGCCGGAAAAACACAAACCACAAATTTGGTTGACTATATTGCCGAACGCAAAGCCACTTATGATGAAAAACTAGCCACGATAATCGCTCCTACTAAAGAAGATGTCAAAGGTTTTCATGAAACCAAAGAAGGTAAAGAGGCAACAGCTAAAGCCAGACAAGATATGTTCCAAACCAACTTGTCTAACAATGGTCAAGATTTGCCTCGCAAACTAATGACTTTGCAAAAATTCACCGAGTTTGCCACCTATGCTTTGAGCAATGGTGCCGACAGAAGCCATGTAACGGCAGCACACGACAACTCGATGGGACGTTCTCATAATGATGATTACAACGAACGCCCGTCCGGCGGCAGATTTGATGTCAATACCGGTCAAGTTACGGGACAAACTACCAATAAAGGCAAAGGTGTTAAAGACGCTAATATTAAAACAATGATTAGCAACAACAAAACAAACACCCAATAGTGTGGGCTGAATCAAAAAAAGAGCTTCTGAAAAGAAGCTCTTTTTTTAATGCCGAAATAATAAAAATTATTTCAAAACATTCATTATATCCGCAGTAATTTGTTCCGGCGTTAGATGATAACGCTTCATCAATTCGGCATACGGAACTCGGTCGGTGAATTCTTTTTTGGCTCCAAAGTTCAAAACTTTTACTTTGCTAGCGCCATAGAAAGAAGCGATTTTCTCGCCAAAACCGCCGTCAAGCTCGCCATTTTCTAAAGTTGCCACAACCTGATGATTTTTTGCTAATTCCTTCAGCAATTTTTTATCAACACCGGTAATATAGCGTGGGTTAACCAAAGTCGCGTCAATGCCCTGCTCTTTTAATTCAGCCACCACACTTTCGCCGAGTTCAAAAAAACTACCCAGCGCTAAAACCGCAACTTTAGAACCTTCTTTAACTAGCTGATAGCGATTCAAATCGCCATAACTTTCTTCGGCTTTTCCGCCTTTGGTTACGGCTAACGGAACACGAATAACCACCGGATGTTCATTTTGTTTCAAGCCCCAGTTCAGCATAGCCAAATATTCTTCTTTGCCAGTTGGCGCCAAATAAACAATGTTTGGAATATTAGCAACCAGCGGAATATCAAAGCTGCCCAAGTGTGTGGCGTCCATACCGCTGATACCGGCGCTGAACACCAAAATAACCGCCGGATTGTTGTTTAATGCCAAATCCTGCGACAGTTGGTCGTAAGTACGCTGTAAAAAGCTGCTGTAAACCATAAACACCGGACGGCAGCCGCCTTTTGCCAAAGCCGAAGCCATTGCCACCGCCTGTTCTTCGGCAATACCAACATCAACATAGTTTTCGCCGAATGAAGCGCGTCGTTCCGGATTTAAGCCATATGCCCCCGGAGTGCCAGCGGAAATGACCACCATATTTTTATCTTGCTGATGACGGGCATATAAAAAGTCGTAGGTAATGTCACTGTAATTTTCGCCAGATATATCAGCTGTAATTTCTCCGGTTTTGCGGTCAAACGGCAAACTCCAGTGCCAACGCTCTTTATTTTCTTCTGCTGGCGCATAGCCTTTGCCTTTTAGGGTATGAATATGTAAAACCGTCGGCTTTTCCACATCTTTAAGTTCCTGCAAAACCTTAATCATATTTTTTTGATTGTTTCCGTCGGCAACGTAGCGATATTCAAATCCCCATGCCTTGAACATATTGCATTCGGCCGTACCATTGGTTTCGCGCAGTAAACGCAGATTAGTATAAATTCCGCCGTGATTTTCAGCGATAGACATTTCGTTGTCGTTGACAATAATCAAAATATTGCTGTTTAAAACCGCCGCGTTGCTGAAGCCTTCTAACGCCTCGCCGCCGGAAAGTGAACCATCGCCGATAAGAGCAATAACCTTGTGGTGTTCGCCTAGCAGGTCGCGAGCCTTAGCCAAACCGGTTGCCAAACTTACAGATGTTGAAGTATGCCCCACAATAAAGTTGTCATATTCGCTTTCATTAGGATTAGTGTAGCCGGAAATCTTCCGCATTTCTTCGGCGTCAAAAAAGCCTTTCCAACGGCCGGTCAGCATTTTATGCGGATAGCATTGATGCGAAACGTCATAAACAATTTTATCTTTCGGCGTATCAAAAACATAGTGCAAAGCAATAATAGTTTCCACAATACCCAAATTTGGTCCCACATGACCGCCAATCAAGCTATCGCGGTTCAAAATACCCTCGCGGATTTCTTGAGCCAGCTGCTGTAATTCTGCCAGTGAAAGTTTTTTTATATCTTTAGGTGAGTTTATTGTTTCCAATAACATAATTTTCTCCTTAAAAATTATAATGTCACGATTCTGTGCTTAGCATAAAACTTAGAGCTTACTCTAAGTCAAGAGATTTTTATGTTAAAAAGATAATATTATAGAACAAGGTTCATTTTCTTTATCACATGATTTACAAATATTATAAATATCAACAGGAGTTAATTTACTAATACATTCTCTGTTTTCTCCACATTTTCCATTTCCATAATAAGTTTTACTTTCACTAAAATGATGACCTCTTTCTAGACGAGCACTCTGGAATGTATCTACCAAAGGCAGAATTAGATTACTGTACAAATCTGCGCAGGTGTTGTCATCAAAACCAATTTGTTTTTCACCCTGATTTCCTCCTAACCTTATATGCATATTAATATGAGGCTCATACTTGGTTTGTGAATAATTTGTAGCATAGGTATAAATTAAGTTTCCATAAGTGTCTGTAAAAGATATACCAACCTTTTCCCAAGTTGGTGGAATCAAATCTGCTGCCATTATTATTTGATATAACGAATTATCTCCGCTCACTCCCGTTATGCTATTCATTATACTTTCACGATATTCAATTAATCCCATAATCAATGTTTTATATTCATCAATCATTCTATTATGTCTAAATTTTTCCATAGCTTTAGAATAACCGGCTATACCACCCACAGACAAAACACCTATTATAGCCAACACGCCCAACATTTCTATCATGCTACGACCAAATTGTCCGATATTTTTGCCGCTTCTGCCAAAACCATACAAATTACACATCTTTTCAATCTCCAGACACCTAATATATAACACAAAAACCACCTTTTCATCAGGTGGTCGGAGAGTTCAACAATCATATCGTTTTAAATGATTCTCTTAGCCTTTAAAACTATATTTTCTCCATAGGAAGATTATACAATTTTTGGACATACGCTAAAAGCTCCCCGACCATACTGCTATGTATCGGGGATATATTTGATTATCAGCAATAACAAATAGCTGACAATTTAACGATGTTATATCCTAACACCGAAAACGATAAGAGCCGTTGAAAGCTCCGCGCATTTACGCTGTGTATATTATAAAAAGGAATAGCCCAAAAAGCAATAAAAAAAAGGAAGCCGGTTAAGACCTCCTTTTTTTCTAAAGCAGATTACGCTTAGTTAGCTTTTTTCAAAGCTTCGCCCAAAGCATCACCCAAAGAAGAACCAGAAGATGTGTTAGAATATTCTTCCAAAACTTTCTTTTCTTCTTCTACTTCCAAGGCTTTGATAGACAAACCGAATTTGCCGTTTTTCTTATCCAAAGATGTAACTTTGGCTTCTACTTCATCGCCTTCTTTGAAGTTATCAGGGTTTTGACCGGCTTTGTCTTTAGACAAGTCAGCTTTTTTAATCAAAGTAGACAAACCGTTTACTTCAACAATAATGCCTTTGTCTTCGGTTGCTTTTACAACAGCCTTAACAACATCGCCTTTTTTCAAACCAGACAAAGCTTCGCTAACAGTATCTTCAGACAACTGTTTGATACCCAAGCTAATGCGTTCTTTTTCTACATCAACGTCAATGATTTTAGCTTCAATTTCTTGACCTTTAGAATAGTCTTTAACAGCTTCTTCACCAGATTTATCCCAAGAAATGTCAGACAAGTGAATCATACCGTCGATTTCATCTGTCAAGCCAACAAACAAACCGAATTCGGTAATGTTTTTGATTTTGCCGGTGATAACAGATCCAACTGGATGTTCTTCAATGTAAGCAGCCCAAGGGTTAGCCATGCATTGTTTAATACCCAAGCTGATACGTCTCTTTTCCGGATCAACTTCCAAGATTTTAACTTTAACTTCTTCAGAAGTAGAAACGATTTTACCCGGATGTACGTTTTTACGAGTCCAGCTCATTTCAGAAACGTGTACCAAACCTTCGATACCGTCTTCCAATTCAACAAATGCGCCGTAATCAGTAATGTTTGTAACTTTACCGGTGTAAACTTCGCCAACATTGTATTTGTCGGCAACAGCTTGCCATGGGTCGTTTTCAAGTTGTTTCATACCCAAGCTGATGCGTTGGTTGTCTTCGTTGAAACGAATAACCTGAACTTTTACATTTTGACCAACAGTCAAAACTTCTGCAGGGTGGTTGATACGTTTCCAAGAAATATCGGTAACGTGCAATAAACCATCTACACCGCCCAAATCAATAAATGCGCCGTAATCTGTGATGTTTTTAACAACACCGTCCAAAATAGCGCCTTCTTTAATACCGTCAATCAATTCAGCGCGAGCTTCTGCTCTGGTTTCTTCCAAAACAACGCGGCGAGAAACAACGATGTTGCCTCTAACTTTGTCCATTTTCAAAATTTGGAATGGCTGAGAAATACCCATCAAAGGAGTAATATCGCGGATTGGACGGATATCAATTTGAGAGCCTGGCAAGAAAGCAATAGCACCGTTCAAATCAACAGTGAAACCACCTTTAACACGGCCAAAAATAACACCGTTTACGCGTTCGCCGGCGTTCATGCTCTTTTCCAAATCAGCCCAAACTTCTTCGCGGCGAGCTTTTTCTCTAGAAAGAACAATGTTGCCGTCTCTGTCTTCATAACGGTCAACCAAAACTTCTACCACATCGCCGGCTTTCAATTCCGGATTTGTGCCGAATTCGCGCAAAGGAATGTTGCCTTCAGATTTCAAACCAACATCAACGGTCACAAAATCTGGAGAAACTTTAATAATGGTACCTTTAACAACAGTACCCAAAATGCCGTTATCGCCGAATTGTTCATTCAACAAATCAGCAAAATTTTCTGTCATTTCAGGCATTTTAATATCAGTATTTGTCATATAAATTTATATTTCAAAAAATGCCAACCCCACAATGGGCGGACTTGTACGCGGTTAAAATTTTATAGTTTTTTAGTCGTACCCCTAAATTAACTGATATTTTTATAGCTGAAAATTATTATTTTTCAAGTATTTTTTTAAGTTTCAGCCGGATTTTTTCAGCATTGACTAATAAAAGCTAAAATGTAAAGAACTTTATAAAAAACAATCAATAAGATTTGCGTGTTATCATCATCAAAGCAACACTCATAAAAAAACAACATACCGCCATTATCTGCATAAACTTTCTCCTATACAAAAAACAATTATTAATAGTTATAAATTAAATACTATCTTTATGTTTAGTATTGATAAACTATATTTTATCTAGAGTCAACTAAAACTATAATTTTTTATAAAAATATCTTGCATTTGCTGTCTGACTTGCTACACTCATAAAAAAATCTGGAGATTACAATGAAAAAAATTTTTGCTATTCTATGTACAATTATGCTTATACAAAATACAGCATATGCCAAAACCTACCACAATATAGACATTGACTATATTTATAAAACAAATGATTGGGAAAGCAAAGCTAAAATAAAAGAAATTATTGATGATTACACTCTGCTTTTACAATATCAAGCTGAATTTGATAATTGCCCAAAATTGCTACCAGACCTATTTCCCTGCTATGATAAAATCGCTGAAAAAATACTAACAAATTTATATGTTTATCCTGACATGAATTTGAAAGATTACAAGCAATATAAACAAGCCTTGTCAGAGGCCTATGGCATGCTACATTGCCGCAACAAATACGGCTGGCCTGCAGGAATTATATGTGATGTAAAGCGTATGGATGATATGAGCGAACAGCTGAAAAACTACATACAATCTCTGCTCAATGAAAATAAAGAAAATATGCTAGAATTCTATCCGATGTTAGATGATTATAAAAGATGAGGTTTATATGAACCTCATCTTTTATAATTTCTACATTTACAAACAGTCAGCTTTTGCACTTTTAATATAGTTTTTCACAAGCTGCTTAATCCAGTATTCCGCCTCGCTCAAAGCTTCGGTAGTCCGTATTGTTCCTCCAATGTTTTCAGTAATATCGCTATGTTCATTTATATCATGCGACATTGCATATACTGCTTCAACCAGTTTATTAAAATTTTCTTTCACCTGCTTATTGCTATGCTGATACATTGCATCAAACAATTTATCAGCCGCCGCTGTCAGACAGTCAATATATTTATAATGAGCCTCATTCATTTCAGCTGTAGATTCCGCATTTTCAGGCATATTGATAGAACATCTGCTTAGTTCAATATCCAAACTTTCAACCTTTTTCAAGCATTCGGACTTTTCCATTGCATAAGTCGGAACAACATACAGAAAGCTAAGCAGCACTAAAATATATTTCATCTTTAACCTCACATTGAAAGCAAATACCACAACAACGCAGTTACGCTGACAAAAAAAGCAAAATATAAAAACGGATAGCGCAAAATCGGATTAGAGATATCTTTATCATTCTTCGGCGTTTTTGTTCCTTCCAATTCGGCAAAACTAAAGGCAAATATAATAAATGGCACCCCCTTATCATCTTGAATAAATTTATTTTCCGGCAGTAAAATACTCAAAAAACACCATATTGCATAAGCAGACAAAATAATGATATGCCAAGTACCTTTTCTTCCCATATAACGCAAACGCTTTTGATAGGCAGCAAGTATAATATAAAAGCAAAAAAGTCCGCCGACCAAAAAAGCATAGGTATTCATAAATTTTGTCGGGATAAGCACTATCAATAATGTATATAAAACGACCTGCCAAAACATATCGCTGTCATATTTCCCTCTAAAAGAAAATAATTGCAGCACACAAAATATTTTATCTTGCAACTTTATAAAGTATTTATCCATATCCATACTTTCTATAAATATATAGTAGGCATTTTATATCTAAAACACCTACTATGATACTTTATATAAAAATACAAGTCAAGTTAAAGTGGTTTTAAATGAGTTATTTTGTCATAAATATATAAAGCAGGATCTTTTATTTTCTTCAAATATAACGTTGTAGCAATTTTTGTTGAATTAGAAGCAACCCAATTAGCAAAGTCAAACCATCTTTCTAAATTAGAACTTTTGGCTAATTGCCGTAATTCCTCTTGACGTTGTTTATATGAGCCATCTAAAAAAGCCGAATTTATCACGTTATAAGCATCCATAGTAAGATCATTAACAACACGCTCAGCAGTTCCAACAGATCCTTGAACAAAACTTTTTGCACTATCTTTGGCTATTTCTGCTACTGTAAATTTTTGAAAATTAGGCAATGACGTCACAGTTTTTCCTTGTTTTACAATATCGTCCATAGATTGCAATGTTGTTTTTGGTTCTTTATTACCAAAAATTAGTGAATTTTCTTTCATTACTCGTAATGTAGAATCATCTTCTGGCTGAACTTTTATAGTTTCATTTGCCGCCTGTGACTGCTCAACATTATTGCCAATAGCTTGCCCTGTCGCATTTTGCGGCTGTGAAAATATCTGATTATTCTGCTGATTAGAAAAAATCGGCTTAGCGGTGTTGTTTTCCGGCTGCTGCGGCTGATTTTGCTGATTTTCCTGCGGCGGCTGTGCGTTACCATATAACAGTTTGTAATTATCAGAATCTGTTTTAAAAATATAATTCTGAATTTCTTTTGCGTATGGATTAGGCGTATCCTGACTCGGCACGTCTATTTGCTTAAAATCCGAAAAAGTAGAAGCATTGCGCGGGTCAAAATAGTACCATTCACTTTGCCCTCGAGCTGGATTTTCGCGCTTTAACGGTGATAAACCATATATGTAATTTCTTGTTGGTATTGACATTTTTCTCTCCTTATAAATTATTTCTCTTATTTTTTATAATAAAATTCTTTTAAAGTCAAGCATTTTATTATAAATTTATCTTAATATAAAATATATTTCTTATTTTATATTCTCTGTTTGCAGTTTTGTTTTTCCGCTTGCCTTACAATGCTCTTAATTGTATGCTGAAACAAATTTTGGAGGAGCCTATGTGGTGGAACATTTTTAATCGTATGCCCAAGCCTTAC
>CAKQUE010000017.1 GCA_934277435.1 uncultured Alphaproteobacteria bacterium
CAAATGCACCCAATAGGGTGCTTTTTGTTTTTTTATATAGAGGGGAATCGAACCCTGAGAGGGCTTGAGGAAAAACAACACATTTTTTGCCTTGCGTTTTCGGAGATTGTGGCGAATTTCGGCGGGGCGCTGTTTCAGCATAAAAAGGCAAATAGATGTTAGCATAATTTTCTTATACAGTGTTTTTTGAATTTATCTTTACTTTTAAGCAATCTTTCATTAAAATCATAAACGGATAGTCGATAGTCTGTCTAGGGTGTGGAAACCCTTTGCATAAGCGTCTGCAAAACAGACGATAATTTGTTTTTGCCTTCTAGCGAAAGCTGGAAGGTAGCAAAATATGCTATGTATACAATAGCTAATATGCTACACTATTTCTTATGCAATGGTTTCCAACTTCCAGCTGTCTCGTCGACAGCTTTTTTATTGTTAAATTAGTGAGATAAAAGGAAGTTGTTATGAAAAATAATCAATTAGGTCGTTCAATGATAGAAATGCTGGGGGTATTGGCAATTATTGCGGTTTTATCTGTTGGCGGAATTGCAGGCTACGGCAAGGCTATGCGGATGTGGAATTCTAATTTGCAAAAAGAGCAATTAACCCAACTTTTTCAATCTCTAATCAGACTGCGGTATGATTTAAGCCACGATAGGCAATATGACGAAAGGTCAGGAAATGTGGCAGAGATTTTATACGCTTTAGATGAAGTTCCTGCTGGTATGAAGTATAATGGAGATATTGTTGATAAAACAGGTAATAAGTATTCTATTGAGTATGGAAAGAGATGTTGGAAATCTAATAAGGACAGTGATGAACAGACCTGTGAATTTTTAATGGCTTTTAGTGTTAGATTTATAAAAACAGATTCAGCACTGGTGCCAACATCAGAAGATTTATGCGTTAACATAGCAAATGTTGCTAAAGAAAATTCAAAAAATCTTAAAAGTATTCAGACTTTTTTGGGAAACAAAGATAAAAATGATGATGAAAATTGGCGAGGATATGCACAGCAAGTTGAATTCAATTATTCGACCATAAAAACCGCAACTCCAATGCAGATTTTGCAAATGTGCCGCAAATGCCAAGATCACCCTTATTGTAGTGTACAAGTGCAGCTTAACCCTAATTAAAATATCGGTTGATAAAAACAAAATCCGCCCAAGCAAGCGCTTTAGCGAGGAATGTTATAATGGGCTTTATGTTTAATTGTCATACCATATTGATATAGCACATATCTCTAGTGATACATTTGTTGCACTTTTCAACAATAGTGCTTAGGGATAAATTGCTAAAACAAGGTTTAGTGAGGTATACATAATTTTATATTGTTCTTATTTTGCTTCTTCACTTGGATTTAAAGCGTTTAATTCTTTATATATTTCTTGGTTTTGCAAAGAAATTATTTTGTTTTCTACCGCGCCGTCATCAATTTTCTTTTGAATAATTTCGTGGTCAATCGAATCTGCGTCTTCTTTTAAGACCAATGCATGCTGCCACTGAAAGACAGCTTCATTTTTGCGTCCGCCAAACCAGTAGGCGTCGCCCAAATGGTCGCAGATTACTGCGTTTGCCGGATTCATATCGGCGGCTTGTTCCAAATAAGCAATGGCTTTATCATATTCTCCCAAGCGGAAAAATACCCAGCCCAAGCTATCGATAATGTGACCTTCATAAGAATATTGGTTATATGCGTCTAAAATCATTTTTACAGCGACATCAATGTTTTTATCATTGGTCAAATACATATAGCCTATATAATTCAAAACATTGGGATTACGGTTGCTCAATTCCAGCGCTTTAGTTAAATATTCGTCGGCTTTGTCCAGCTGTTTATCAGTGTAATAACTTGTGCCCAAGGCGTAATAAACCGGCCAAATATTGTTATCTGGTTGTTTTTGCACCTCTAATGCTTTTTTATAAAGCTTTATTGCTTCTTCGGTTTTATTTAGTTTACGCTCAATGTCGGCTAAATTGTTTAGTAGTTGAGTGTTGTTTGGATATTCTTTAAGCAGCTCTTTCAGGGCTTTTTCTGCGGCTGTATAGTCTTTCATTGTGTTCAGGTTTTCTATCATTTTCAGGCGAGCAATAAAATAAGAACCAGAATCATCTTTGATTTGCGCATAGTTGCGGTTGGCTTCTGTGTATAGCCCATTTTCTTCATAAATATTGGCAAGCGCCAGTTTGGCAATTTCATATTTGGGGTTCAAATAAGTGGCGGCGGCAATATATAGCGGCGCCAGTTCATTGTTGTTTGAAACTCTATAGATTGTGCCAATGTTAAACATAACTTCGGCCAAGCCTTTTTGCGGTGTGTCAATCAGGGCGTTAGATTTTGGATCTGCTTGCTCAATCTTTTCTTTTAGTCCGGAAATCAACAATGACAGCGAACTGTTATCATTATAGCGCGAAAAAATTTGTTGAGCGCGTGATTTGTTGCCTGTTCGGGCGTAAAAATTTGTTACAATATCCAAAACTCTATAAGTCACTTCTTGCGGATAATTTTTCAGCAAATCCGAAAAACATTCATCGGCTTTTTCTATATTGCCGAGGTATTCATAAATAAGCCCTTTATGAATCAGCTGCAAAGAAATAAAGGCTTGTTCTTTGATTTTGTTGAGGCTGAGTATGGCGTCTTTTTCATTTTTTTCACCGGCAAATGTCCATGCGTTAAATAAAGGATTGACAATGTTTTTATAGGCTGGTTCTTTATTTAGAGGTAAAACATCATTTCTGGCTTTTTCATATTGTCCGTTTTGAAAATCGTTAACCGCGGCAATAGTCAGAGGAATAATACCTTTGTCGCCGCTATTGATATCTTGTTTGGCAAAAACTGCCGCTTCGTCAAAGTTGCCGTTTAAGGCCATTAATTGGTAGGTATAGCGTGAAATATCCATGTTTTTAGGGTCTTTTTCCAAAACTATTTTATAGTATTCAGTAGCGTTGTTAAAATCATGGCGCATATGAGCGACGCGTCCGGCCAAATAGGCTCCGTATTTTGAGTTTGAACCATAATACGCTACTGTGCCGTCTTTTTCTAATTTGATGCGAAAATCCGGTGTTTTCCAATAACCGTCTTTATCAAACACCACAGGTGATTTGTTGGCTTCGTCAAAGTTAAAAATGTTTCTAGAGCAAGCCAAAACAGCGGTGGAAATCAATACAACAGCAAATATGGTTTTTTTCATAATATCTTTCATTACCTTTTTATCCTAAACGCATAATTCAACCCTATAATATATATAATTTATTAGCAATGTGTAAAGAGTCTTTCGGATATTGCAAAAAAAGTATTTATGAATATAATACGCCTAATGGAGATTAAATGGAAAATATAGAAGAAATATTGCGTTGGTATCTTTTGAGCGGAGTGAATGAGTTTTGCGACGAAAAACCGCTTAATGCTTTAGTTCAAGCCAAAGCTGACGTTTTGAGCAATATTTCTAATGTTTCTAAAAATACGGTGACCAGTCAGCCAATAATAGCAACCTATTATCAATTATCAGATACGCCGCAGCGTCCGGCAACAACTTTGTTGGCGCAAAATAATAGCGGAGCATGCAATAATGCGCGAGAAGTTTGCGCAGCCGCCAAAACTTTGGCTGAGCTAAAAGCGGTGATGGAAAAATTTGAGGGCTGTTCTTTGAAATTTTCGGCAAATTCAACAGTGTTTGGCCATGGCAGTCCAAAAGCTAAGTTGATGCTTATCGGCGAGGCTCCCGGAGCCGATGAAGATATGGAAGGTGTGCCGTTTGTTGGGCGTAGCGGTCAGTTATTGACTAAAATGCTGGCGGCGATAGGTATAGACCGAGAAGAATGTTATATTACCAATGTGTTGCCATGGCGTCCACCTGGAAACAGAACGCCGACCGATGGCGAAATTGCTGTTTGCCTGCCGTTTTTGCAGCGCCAAATTGAATTGATAAAGCCTAAATGCATATTTTTGCTTGGCGGCAGCGCGGCAAACGCCGTTTTGAACAATGCCGAGAGTATTTCGCATTTACGCGGTCATATAATAGACTACATAACTTCTGATGGAACGGCTATTCCGACTTTGTCGAGTTTCCATCCGGCATATTTATTGCGTACGCCGCAGCAAAAATCTAAGGCTTGGAGTGATTTGTTGCGTCTGCAGCGTAATTTGAACGAGGGTTAGAAATTTAAAAAAATTAAGGAAAATTAAAGAATAAAGCAATATACTGACAGCAATTTAAATACTTTGGAGTAAAAAAATGAACATGTTCAATAAAATTTTATTATCCGGATTGGGAGCGTTGACAGTGCTTTCTTTGGCTAATCCTGCTATGGCAGAAGATAAAAACGCCGACGCTGAAACCTCAAAGGCTAATGCGATTCTTTTTCGTGTTGAAAATATTAAACCAATTGCTGATAAAGACGGCTTGATTAATAAATGTACGTTTATGGTGACTGCATTTAACCGTTTGGATAAAGGTGTGCGTGAAGCTAAATTAAAATTAAATTGGCAAGATAATATTGCGGCAAAATATACTATTGAAAATAAAGAAATTAAAGTAAATACCGGTAAAAACGCTGCTACAAACGTGTCGGCAGAAATAACTTTAAGCGATATTGCTCCGCATACTCAAAAAAGCTTTGAAGGCAGTGTTGATACAGATAAATGCTTTTTGCTGTTTGATAATCTGAACTATACAGTGGATTCTTGCGCAACAGAAGGCGATAAGATAGAAATGAAAAACAGCAAGGTTGTCGGCAAAGCTAACAGCTGCGGTGACAAGTTCGATTATATCGATTCTAAAAATCCGGAATACTACTCTGAATTTAAAGATGTTCCTGAAAGCGTTATGTCTAAACAAGTAGAAGATGAAAAAGCAAAAGAAGTTGAAAAAATCAGCAATGATTATCGTGATACAATGAATAACTTGAAAAAAGTTGGAAATGTTTTAGCTGAAATCAAATAATATTTAATCAGGGTTTGAGTGCGCTATGAAAAAAATTTTTAAAAGTCTATTATGCTTTACGATGTGTTGCTATTCAGTTGCCGTTTCGGCTCAGGTGCTTGCTCCGGCAAAAGAAAACGCCTCGCCAGCTAAAAAGCAGGCGCAAAGCGCAAAATCAGGGCAGCAGACTTTTCCTAAAGATTTTTTTGATGAAAACGGCGCTCCAAATTATGTGGTTAAAAATTTTGAAAACAAAGAAAAACCGCAGCCAACCCGCGATACCGAAGAGCGCAGCGTTTATAGCTTTAAGGTGGTAAACGGCGAGATTGTGGTTGATGACAATGCGGATCGCAATATTTTGGTATACTACGGAAATTATAAGATAAATCAGCGCTTTGATAATTGGATTAGCTGCTCGATTCGTATGTATGTGCTCAATGATTTGCAAACCAAAATCACAAGCTTTGGGGCTAAGCTGCATTGGCCTGATATTTCGACTACAATTCAAATGAACCACTTGGAACCTGGGGTTAATAATTATAAGGATATTATGCTCTTGGGTGAGGGATGTTTGCATTTGGATAAAACTCCCACCATTGAAGTAAACCGTTGCCGAGTAAAAGGTATGAGCCAAGAAGATTGCGCCAATGCGGTGAAATGGTTTAGACCAAAATAATAAGAAGGGGCTTCGGCCTCTTTTTTTTATTGCCAAAAGAGAAAAAATAGACTATAATAAAGTTGTATTTATTAAGTATTATAGAAGAAATTATGTATAAAAGTTTCATGTTTTTCTTTTTGAGGAGAGACAATTATTTTACTTTAAATACAAATTAAATTGATTGTTTTATCTAATAAAAATAACGATTATGGGACTTATAATAGGCATTATAGCCTTAATTGTCATCGGAATCTGCTCAGTAGCAGATTTTTCCGGTGTAAAAAGTGTAATAGGTGAAATCATAGCCATCGGATTTTTCTGGTGGGTAGGTTCACTATTTGCATCTCCAGCTGAAGTATTAAGCTTTAGTTGGAGTATGTCAACAGTTATTGCAGGATTTTTCTATGCGATAGCAGGCATGCTCATTATAATGAAACTTACGGTTTTATTTAAGTGAGCGTAATATCGTGGTAATTCTTCAAATGTAAGTTTGGAAAATTACCGCGATATTTTTATTGCCAAAAACATAAAATTGATATATACCCGCAAACGTATTTTTAGTATTATATCAATAATTATGTTTTTATATTCATAATTTAATTTTTGTCAGTGTTAGTTTATTTTAGGTAAAATCATTAAAAATTAAAAGTTATGGACTATTCTATTTTTGTGTTCGCAATGATTATCGGTATTCTGATGGTTATATGCAAAGTTATTCGCAGATATCATGATTTATAATATGCGACACTTTATCACGGTTTATTTTTCTAACGAAAAATTACCGTGTTTTTTATTGCCTTACTGAAAAATATATTATAAAATAAAGGTGTTATTTTAAGTATTATAGTTATCATTATTTATGAACATTCATAATTTTCCTTTTTTAGGATGATGACTGTTTTTTACTTATAGGGTTTAATCATAAAAAATTTTGATTATGGAGTTCATCATTTTGTTTATGTTGGTTTTTGCCGGTTTAATCGCTATTGGCTGCACAGGCGGTTCGGGAGATGATTTCTAAGGCTGAAACTTTACAAAGTGTATCACGCTTAAATTTTCAGATGTATGTTTGATTATTTAGCGTGATTTTTTTTATACAAAAAAAGTGTAATTTTCTGTTAAAATTTAATTGAATATTTAATAATTCGTGCTAATTTACAGCCAAATAAATAAAAATTGCAATTTAATAAGGTTATACAAATGGAAACACAAACTCTTTCAGATGTTGCACAAACCGCAACAGAACAGATGTCTTTATGGGATATGGTTTGGTCGTCTGATACAATCACCAAAGTGGTGATGATTGGCCTGATTGCCGTTTCAGTCTGGTCTTGGGCGATTATCATGGAAAAATTCGCAACTTTGCGTCAGGTACGCAGCTTGTCTAAAAAATTTGAAGAGGCCTTTTGGTCAGGCGGTTCTTTGGACAGACTTTTTGAAGCAATCGGCAACCGTCCGCGCGACCCGATGTCTTCTATGTTTGTGGCCGCTATGCGTGAGTGGAAACGCAACACGCTTATGAAAGGTAAAACAGACCGCAGTATCCGTGGTGTATCATTGCAGCAGCGTATTGAAAAAGCTATGTTGGTGTCAATGGATAAAGAACTTGATGGTTTGGATACTCACTTGGGATTCTTGGCCACAACAGGTTCAGTGGCTCCGCTTATTGGTTTGTTTGGTACGGTTTGGGGTATTATTAACAGCTTTAACGCCATTGCCGTTACCCAGAGTAACTCTTTGTCGGCTATGGCTCCTGGTATTGCCGAAGCTTTGTTTACCACTGCGTTTGGTTTGATTGCCGCTATTCCGGCTGTGGTTGCCTATAATGCTATTACCACGGCGATTGATCGCTATGCTAAAAAGTTGGAGAATTTTATGGCGGAATTTTCAACGATTCTTTCTCGTGAAATTGATGAAACAACTTTGAAAGCCGATATGGCAGGAGAATAGTTATGGCATTTATGCAAAATTCTTCATATATCCGCCGGCAGTCGCGCCGTAAAGCCGATGTTAACATCACTAACCTGATGGATGTTATGATGGTTTTGTTGGTGGTGTTTATGGTGGCAGCTCCGCTGATGACTTCTGGTATTCCTTTGGATTTGCCTAAAGTAGGCGGTAAAAGTCTAGATGGTAATGAAACCTCGGTTAACATCAGCGTTGATAAAGATGGCTATTACTATATTGGTGAGTCTGTTGTGAACGATGAAGATATTTTGGAACGCTTAAAGGCAATAAAAGGCGCCAATGATGCTTTGTCTGTCACTATTTCAGGCGATACAACTACTGCTTATGGGCGGGTTATAGGCCTAATGGCAATGCTGAAAGAAGCTGGCTATGATAAGGTGGGGCTAAAAACCGAAGCCAAGCCTTACGCTGGTAAAAATGCAGGAAAAAATAAGACAAAAAGCAAGAAATAACGACAGATGAACAAGTACTTAAAACAATCGATAGTTTTGCATATAGCGGTGTTTTTGCTCTTCATGATTGATTTGCCAAACTGGCATCATGATATGACTTTGGGCAGTGCGCCGATTATTGTCGATTTGTCGCAAGTACGCATTGATGAAATGACTAACTTGCCGTCTAAGGCGGAGTTTGGTCCGGAAGACAGAAAAGCAACCGTGGCCGAACGTAAAGAAACTCAATATACTAAAGATACTGCGCCGGAGCCAGAACCGGAACCGGCTAAACCCGAAGAAAAAGCTGTTCCGGAAAAACAGCCTGATGTTGCTCCTGATGAAAAGCCGACAGAAGTAAAACAAGACTATTTAGAGGCGCCAAAGCCGGAAAAGAAACCGGAAAGAAAGCCTGATCCAAAGCCTACGCCAAAGAAGCCGCCGATACCGGATTCTAAACCAAAACCAAAACCAAAGCCGCAGCCAAAACCGGATACCAAGCCGAAAGATACTAAAAAAGCTAAACCGGAGGAAAAGGCCGCTTTACAGAGCAACGCGCTCAAGAGTCTGATGCAAGAAATAGATAATACCAAAAATTTGGATATTGGCGAAACCACACAAAGCGCGATGATAAAAGAAGGTACTCAGGTTAATAATATGGGGATAGAGGGCGGTAACAGCAATGGTTCATACTTGAGTGATTTGACTATTACCGAAACCGACGCTATTGCCAGCCTGTTGCGCCAAAACTGGAATCTTGACCCTGGAGCTATCGGTTTGGAAAATATGCGTGTCGAAATTCGAGTATATCTGAACCGCGACGGCAGTATTAAAAAGATAGAATTTTTGGATATGGGACGTTTCAATTCTGATCCAAGCTATCGCTCGGTTGCCGAGAGCGCGCAACGCGCCATTATTGCCACTCAGCAGGTGTTTAAAGATGTGTTTGCCGGCAAATATTCGGGCAACTATGATAACTGGAGCACTTTGCGCTTAAACTTTGATCCGCTGGACAAAGGCGTAAATTAATCAAAACGAATAAAATAAGATATAGAAAGAGCAAGAACGTTTTTTTGCTCCCTTGCAAAATACAAGTAATTATGTTAAATCTGCAGATATGTTATAATTATTTTATCCAAGGGAGTACGTTTATGTCTGCTGATATTTGTATTCATAATGCTGTTGTGTTTAACGGCTATTCAATGATGAAAAATTGCGCCGTTTTAATCCGAAATGATAAAATTGTTGATGTGTTCAACGAAGAACGATTTTCGCAAAAAAAATTCGGCGAAGACACTCGATTTATAGACGCTAAGGGCTGCAGTATTGCTCCGGGGTTTATTGATACTCACATCCATGGTTTTGGTGGTTATGGAACTGAGGATTGTTCGGTAAAATCTATTCTGAAAATGTCCGAAGGATTGGCTAAATGGGGTGTAACTTCGTTTATTCCAACGCTATATTCCGAAAAGAAAGACAAAATGATACGCGGTATTCGCGCTATTGTTGAGGCAATGGGCAAAGAAACCGGAGCAAAAATCCTTGGTATCCATTTGGAAGGACCGTTTATTTCTCCCGACAGATTGGGTGTGCAATCTCCAGATACGATAAGTCCGGTAGATTTGAATTTGATGGAAGAATTATGGCAAGCTTCCGAAGGACATATTATTAATATGACACTGGCGCCAGAAATAAAAAATATGCGAGAATTAGCTTTGTATTGCATTTCTAAAGGAATTGTTATGCAAGCCGGCCACACTAATGCCACTTATAAGCAAATGATAGAGGGTATGCAGGCGCGAATTATGCATGTGACGCATTTATTTAATGCGATGAGCCGAATGCATCATCGTGACCCTGGTGCGGTTGGCGCTGTGTTTATTCATCCAGAATTATCGTGTGAAATTATTGCCGATGGTATTCATATAGATTCGGAAATTATAAAATTTTTATTGACCTGCAAGTCTTTGGATAAGGTTGTTTTGGTGACCGATGCTTTAAAGCCTACTAAACAAAAACACGGCCCCTTGCTGGCTAACGGTGAAGAGGTATATTTGGATAAATGCTTTTATCGCAAATCGGATAATGTGATTGCCGGTTCGGCTTTGACGATGATAGACAGTGTAAAAAATATTGTATCCTACGGATTTAGGCTCGAAGAAGCAATTCATATGGCCTCAACCAATCCGGCGAGAATTATGAGGCAAGATAACTTGGGAGTTATTGCCCCCGGATATGATGCGGATTTGGTTATGCTAAGCGACAAATTAAAAGTAAAATACACAATTATAAAAGGTAAAATTTATGAGAAAGGAAAATTGGTATGCGCGTAATAATAAAAGATGACAAAGAACTGGTGGCCGATTGGGCGGCAAATTATGTTGCCTATAAAATCAATCGGTTTAAGCCAACTCCAAGCAAACCATTTGTTTTGGGATTGCCGACTGGTTCTACTCCGCTTGGTATGTATAATAAGCTGATTAAACTATATCAAGAAGGCAAGGTTTCATTTGCCAACGTTGTTACTTTTAATATGGACGAATACATCGGTCTTGCGCCGGAACATCCGCAAAGTTATCACTATTTTATGTTTGAGAACTTTTTTAAGCATATTGATATTCAAAAGAAAAATGTTCATATTTTGGATGGCTTAACTAAAGATTATGCAAAAGAATGTTCTGAATATGAGCGCAAAATTAAAGAAATTGGCGGTATCCATCTGTTTATCGGCGGAGTGGGCGAAGACGGTCATATTGCTTTTAATGAACCATTTTCATCACTTTCTTCTCGCACCAGAGTAAAAACATTGACCGAAAGCACCATAAAAGCAAACTCCAGATTTTTTGATTATGATTTGTCAAAAGTTCCTACCCAAGCTCTGACCGTTGGTGTCGGCACAATTATGGACGCCGAAGAAGTTATGATTTTGGCGACCGGAAAAAATAAGGCTCAAGCCTTGAAACACAGCATAGAAGAAGGAATTAGCCACGTTTGGACTTTATCTGAACTGCAGCGACATCAATATGGGATTATTGTTTGCGACAAAGAAGCTGTTACAGATTTGAGCGAACCGACCATAAAATATTTCTTGGAAATTGAAAGCAAAATTCCTGGGTAAAAATATTTGATTAAACAGAAATAAGGGCTTTCAAAAAAACAGAAAACCCTTATTTTTGTTTATGAAACAATAGTTATATATTTTGGTGGAATGACACCGCCTTTTATAACAAGCAGATAATATCGCACATAGGCAAAACGGCGGCCTGCCGCGTCATTGCAAATACTCCAATCCACAGGAGAAAAATCAATATCTTTTATGGATGCCAATTTTTCATAAAATTCATCACTCTTCCACATCGTTTCTGGATGTTCAAGACTTTCAGGATATTTATCACCGAGAGGAGGTGAAACATAAACACTTTCAATTAAATTATCGGCAACTAATTTATCAATATCAACGGATACCAAAACATTATTTTCGGCAAAGTTCTTCAATAAATCAACTGATTGCTCATACCACTTAATCGGCTCAGTAAAAAATCTGATTCCTCTGCTGCGTCCAACAAAGGATTTTTCCAACCAATTGCAAACATCTTCTTGAGTTTTTAACTCTTTATCTCTCCAGAGATAGCTTTTTAGATTGACGCTCTTACTTTTGGCAAAAGACTGTAATCCGTCTGTCATCACCGTATTATTTTTGGGAATGTAATGATATAATTTCATTTTCACCTACTGTTTGTGTTTCTTTTTTTAACTGCCCAAGTATAACATCAAAATGAATTAGCGTCAAGGCGATATCATAACAGTTTATTTCCACCAAATTTTTTAGCCATATTTTTCTCATCAACTTAAATGGGGTTGATAATTTTTATCAGCCCCCCTTTAAGTTGATACATTATTCACCCATACCTTTTCCTTTGTTAGTATGAACACTACAAAGATGAATTTGTGATTTTCTGTATTCTGAAGTTAAGTTCTTATGTACCAACTTTTTAATATACGGTAATTCTGTTGTGCAAGTTTGCCCTTGAGGAGAACCGACAAATGTTGGACTTCCGCCCCAACCAGCTTCTCTTGCCGATAATTCATTTTTAATTGCTTCTAAATCAGCATATCCTGCTTCATGTTGGCAAATACTTACTTTTCGATAAGTTGTTCCATCTGGATTACGCATTGCCGGATTTATTGCGACAACAACCGGAGCCATTGAATAACCTACATTTGTTGCACAAGGAAGTGTGGTTTCTACATAAGCAACACCGCCGACAACTTCAGCTTTAATTTCACCTGATTTAACGCGGTCAATAATACCAGTTTGAACAGTGCGATAATTATTCATTACTGTTTCGTCAACTTTCCCCGTATCAATAAACGTTTTTACATCTTCAATATTTTTCGGAGTGACCATAAATACTTTTACAGATGAGGCCAAAGCCGCAACTTTATTATTCGGATTAAATGCTTGCTCAATTGGTTTAGGACCTTCCCATTTTGCACCCAAATGTGCATCGTGTTCATTTATTTTAGCTAAATTACCATTATATTCAGTCGGTTTACCTTGTAAATAGCGATCAGCCATAACATATGCTGCAATTGAGTCAACATCAACACGATTAGTTACAAATACTACATCCTGCCCTTTAAATTCTGCCAATAATTTCTTAGCATTTTCAGCAACAGTTTTGGCACAGCATTCATCAGCCTTGCCATCAGTGTGTTGAGGGTCAATATTTTTGTCACAAATATCAGATAAATCAGCCACCGTCATTTCCAAACCGACGATTTTTTTACCTTCCGCTTTTAATGCTTTCAACTTAGCTATTTCTTGTTCGCGAACATTTTCTCCAGTTTTAGGATTTTTCATTGCCGGATTGATATACATAAATTTTGTCATCTCTTACTCCTTGAAAAGTTTTATTGAAATATTGTCTGGATATTGTCTGGATTATGGCACGATATTAATGTCGCGCCAACTTGTTTTTTTGTATAATTTTCGGCAAAAACTATTTAAACGGCAGTTTGCCTCACCGGCGTACTTCCGTTCGCCTCTCGTCCTTGTCGGCTCCACGACATCAACCTTGGTAACTTCAAAAATCAACCCAAAGGTGGCTATTATTGGCATTTTATCACGTTTTATAATCTTTGATACTGCTTTTGCCCTTTTTTTCAATGTTGAACCGGCTGATAGACGGATAATAAAAAAATGTTAACTTTTGTGCGAAATTGCAACATTGTTTAACATTTTGAAGAATTATTTGTTAAGTTGATATTGTGGCAATGCCTTTAATTTTAGATATATCTTAGCTGCCATATCATTAATTATATTTGTGTATTCTTGCATACATTCTTTAGTTTTATCTGGCAATGATTCATGCAATGTTTGCATTTCTTGCGGTGTCATTTTATTCTTTAAGCAACTCATTGTTTTTTCATGCCAATAAGCAGCATCTGCGCGGGATATAGCCGTTACAATTGCTACATCGGTTAAACCATCTGTTTTAGGCCCTCCAATAACAGAATAATCTACTTGCGGATTAAAAATAAACCAATATACCCAAGCATCTATCATATTATACCCGTGCCCATGAGATTGCAGCACTCCATCGTATAACGGTCGCCAACATCCTTCTTCATCATTTTTATTATCAGGATTATCCATTTGTGCTATGACTTGTTTTTTTATTTCTAATAAATTCATTTCGCCAAACATAACAGAGGCATTCATAATTCCATCTGCATAATTTTTTTCATTATGATGCGGATCCAATCTTTTCCCATATTGATCTTTAATCAGAGCAAACCCGTTGGCAAATTGTGATTCTTTATATAAATCATAATCTGTGTCATCAAATCCTTTTATTTGATCGTTACAAGCCCAAAGTAAAAATAAAATAGGTAAAAAAATCTTATATTTTATCATATTCATTCCTTTTATATAGAAAATTATGAGAATATCCGAATTCGCACTAATTATGCTAATAACATTTTTGAAAAAGGCAAGGAATTTTTCCTTGCCTTATAGTTTTTACCATTTCTTTGGGTATTTAACATATACTGGAACAGAATCTTGACATTCATCAAGATAATTGTTCAATTTTTACTTTAGCGATAAGAAAAAACTTTGACAATCCGCCATAGTTAGCAACATATCAACTTTATCATGCAAAAGCTTTTTTAAGCTCCAGATTATTTTGTTGAGCCAATTGTATCAATTTGTTTTTTATGTTACTCTCTCGATATGGTATTACAACATTTTCCGATAGATTTTCTAAAAACCATTCTACGTATCTGTTTGCAGTAAGCTTTTGTCCTGCCTTTTTATATTCAATAAACTTTTTTCTCTGGACTTGCTTAAAATATTCTCTAAATGGCGCATATTTGTTATCTCTGGCTTTGCCACGCTTTTGGGCTTGCTCTTTGCGGTCTTCAGCAACAATAGCTTCAAAGGTAGTAGCATGAATATCGCTCCAATCTTTTCTTGCTTCTTCGAGTAATTCCGCCGCCCAAGATAATAGCTGTTGCTGAAGTTCTTTATTTTGATGCAAATATTCATTATGCAAACACATTTCATCAAATTTGCGCAATGCCCTAAAAGGTATAATTTCTTTGTAATTCATCTATGCTCCTTTTCTAAAATAAGATTTATATTATTTTAATTAGGTTGCAAAAATTAAATACGCAAGTGATATGCGTTGCCGCTGCGTCCTCGCTCGGTTTCACCTCGTCGGCGTACTTCCATCCGCCTCTCGCCCTTGTCGGCCCCACTTTTTCGTGGCTCCTCATCCCGCCACTCCGAATAACAAAAAAGGCTACCTTTCGGTAACCTTCTTTTATTATTGGAGCGGGCAATGGGATTGGCTTTGCCGCTGCGTCCTCGCTCGGTTTCACCTCGTCGGCGTACTTCCATCCGCCTCTCGCCCTTGTCGGCCCCACTTTTTCGTGGCTCCTCATCCCGCCACTCCGAATAACAAAAAAGGCTACCTTTCGGTAACCTT